>JARAWT010000065.1:0-59959 GCA_033793495.1 Streptomyces sp. MN03-5084-2B
CGCGCCGCCGGTCATCGGCGAGTAGCGCACGCGGGACCGCCGGGCGCGTGCCAAGATGGGCGCGCCCGGCGTCTGACGGGTTCACCGAGTTCGATCTCAATGGGGGAAGAGCGGTGCTGGACAGGCAGGTCACCATTTCGACCGGCACCCTGATCAACCTGGTCCGGCGCCGGGGCGGCGAGCCGCACACGGTGCTGTCCGAGACGCCGACCTGGTACAGCGACGAGGCCCAGCGCGCCGAGGACGAGCGCACGAACGCCGAGCTCGCCAAGGCCGGGCTGTTCGGCCCGCGCGGCATGCACCCCGGGTTCGTCGCGACGATCGAAGCGATCGCCCGGCCGCAGCTGGAGTACTACGGCTGGGTCGACGGCGGCTTCCAGGGCAAAGCGGTGAGCTACCGGCTGCTCGCCGGCAGCGCCGGGGGCGAGGCGTTCGTGCTGGCCAAGCACGAGGAGCTGGACGTCGTCGTGCTGGAGTCCTCGCGTCCGGGCGAGCTGCTCGACGACTTCCTCGGCCAGATCCCGAAGCTGGCGCCCGGCCGCGGGACGCCGCTCGCCGTGCCGAAGAGCCAGCTCGAGGGGACCGCCCGCGGCAACGACAACGCCGGGTTCGCGGTGCTCCGCAGCGACCGCCCGGCCGAGGGTTCGCAGGAGGTCGAAGAGCTCCGCCGGATCCTCGCGTTGCGCCGGATGGGGAGCGGCAGCCTCTACGTCGCGGCCCGCAGCCGCACCGGTGCGCGGCACCGGATCGAACGACCGGTGAACTACATCGATACGTCGGAAGGCCGGTGGCTGACCGAGGAGATTCCGGGGCGCGGCGAGAACCGGATCGCCTTCACCCCGGCCGACCAGCGCGTTCTCGCCGACCGGTTACGCAGCGCACAGGGCCGGCTCACCGCGGCCTGACGAACGGGCCGTTCAGCCCACCGGGTCACGCGTCTACCCTCCGTGATATTCATCCACAGGCCGGCCGGTCCAATGGGCTCGACCTGGTCCACGACACGCCGAAGAACGGACTTCCCGCGACACGCCGGACGAGTTTTCCGCCAGTTCTCCACACCTTGTACACAGCACTTGACCTGCGAATTCACCAAAGCCGATCACGCTTGTCCCCAACTTGTCCACAGCTCTCGCGGCACCTGTGATTGGTTACCCCCGTTCATCCCCAGGTTGTCCACAGAAGGGTCCCCACCCTGAATTGCCATCGGCCTTCCGGGGGATCTAGCGTGCCCGCTCGGGCCTGTACTCACGGTGGCGCTCCGCGTGTCTGCGGCAGCCGGTCGGCGTTGTCGCCGATCATCGGGAGGCGAGGTCCGGTGGACGACGGAGTTGACGAAAGCGGCGGGCGCATCGCCCCGTGCTTCGAGAGCGAAGATCCGGCATAATCGAACGGGTGTTCGACACGATGAGGAGGTGTCCGGGGCGGTGGCGGTGACCGACGATCGCGGTCCGATGTACGCGGAGTCCGACCCGGGGCCGAGCGACCCCGGACCTGGGGGTGGCGGCGGGGGGTTCGACCGCCAGCCGCCGCAGGACATCGCGGCCGAGCAGTCCGTGCTCGGCGGCATGCTGCTGTCCAAGGACGCGGTCGCCGACGTCATCGAGGCCCTCGGCCCCGACGATTTCTACAAACCCGCGCACCAGGCGATCTACGACTGCATCCTCGACCTCTACGGCCGCGGCGAGCCCGCCGACCCGATCACCATTTCGGCGGAGCTGGAACGACGCGGGGAGCTGGGCCGCATCGGCGGCGCACCGTACCTGCACACGCTGATCGCGACGGTGCCGACGGCGGCGAACGCGGGTTACTACGCGGAGATCGTCGCCGAGAAGGCGGTGCTGCGCCGGCTGGTCGAGGCGGGCACCCGGATCGTGCAGTACGGCTACGGCGCGGCCGCGGCCGACGGCGCGAACATCGACGAGGTCGTCGACCGCGCGCAGGCCGCGATCTACGACGTCACCGAGCGCCGGACCAGCGAGGACTACGTCGCGCTGGAAGAGCTGCTGCAGCCGACGATGGACGAGATCGACGCCATCGCCTCGCGCGGCGGCCAGTCCCAGGGCATCCCGACCGGGTTCACCGACTTCGACGAGCTGACCAACGGGCTGCACCCGGGCCAGATGATCATCGTCGCCGCGCGCCCCGGTGTCGGCAAGTCGACACTGGGACTGGACTTCGCGCGGTCGGCGTCCATCCGGCACGGCCTGACCAGCGTCATCTTCTCGCTGGAAATGAGCAAGACCGAGATCGTCATGCGCATGCTCTCGGCCGAAGCCAAGATCCGCCTCGCCGACATGCGCGGCGGCAAGATGTCCGACGACGACTGGACCCGGCTGGCCCGCCGGATGAGCGAGGTCTCCGAGGCTCCCCTGTTCGTCGACGACTCGCCGAACATGACGATGATGGAGATCCGCGCGAAGGCGCGCCGGCTGAAGCAGCGCAACGACCTGAAGCTCGTCGTCCTCGACTACCTCCAGCTGATGACCTCCGGCAAGCGCGTCGAGTCGCGGCAGCAGGAAGTCTCGGAGTTCTCCCGGCAGATGAAGCTGCTGGCGAAGGAGATCGAGGTCCCGGTGATCGCGATCAGCCAGCTGAACCGTGGTCCGGAACAGCGCACCGACAAGCGCCCGATGCTGTCCGACCTGCGTGAGTCCGGCTCACTGGAGCAGGACGCCGACCTCGTCATCCTGGTCAACCGCCCGGACGCCTGGGAGCGGGACGACCCGCGCGCTGGCGAGGCGGACCTGATCATCGCGAAGCACCGCGCCGGGCCGACGGCGACGATCACCGTCGCCCACCAGCTGCACTACAGCCGTTTCGTCGACCTCTCGCACGACTAACCGAGCGCGCTGTACCCGCGGACGAACGCCGTGAGGAGCCTGCCGAACGTCTCGCGGTCCTCCTCCGGCCAGTCCGCCATGACCTCGGCGAACACCCCGCGGCGGAAGGCGTGCATCTCCTCGAGGTGCGCCTGGCCGGCCGGCGTCGGCACGAGCACCGCACGCCGTCCGTCGCGCTGATCGGCTTCGCGGCGAAGCAGCCCCTGCTCGACCGCGCGCGCCACGAGCCGGCTGGCGCGGGGCTGGTCGACGCCCAGTGCCGCGCTCAACGCCGTCACCGTGCCGGCCTCGCCGCGTTCGGCGAGCTCCTCGACGACGTCGAGCAGCTCGAACACCGGATCGTGCGCGCCGCGGCCTCTCGCCTTGCCGATCCGGCTGAGGGCTCGCCGCTGCTGGCTGCGGCGGATCGCGATCATGGCGCGCTCGACGTCGGCCACCGCGTCCGTCATGGTTGCTCCACCTCCGAACTACATGTACTTTTACATGTAGTTGTCCATTGACATATCGGAGTCCTCATGAAACCCCTCGGCTGGTGGCTTCGCCACCTCCACGAGCTCCTCGAATCCTCCATGGCCCAGGTCCTCGACGCGGAGTCGCTGTCCCGCCGGCACTGGCAGGTACTCAACACGATCGCCCTCGGCGCCCGCACGCCGGAGCAGGTCGACACGGCGATGGCGCCGTTCGTCGCCGGCGAAGGCTCGATGACACCGAAGATCGGCGACCTGCGCGCCCGCGGCTGGGTCACCGAAGACGGCGCCTTGACCGCCGGCGGCCGCGAGGCCCACGCCCGCGTCGAAGCGTGCATCAAGGAGTTCCGCGCGATGTCCATGGCAGGCATCAGCGACGACGACTACCACGTCACGCTCCGAACCCTGGAACGGTGCGCCGCGAACCTCGAAGCCGCCTGAGGAATATCCCGGCCCCCGCGGGCGTCAGGTACTCTAGTAGTTGAAGTTTCAATCACTGGAGCCGTCGATGACCCGCACCCCGGTCCTCTACCTCAGCCACGGAGCGCCGCCGCTCGCCGACGACGCCACGTGGACCAGCCAGCTCGCCACCTGGTCGGCCGACCTGCCGAAGCCCCGCGCGATCCTGATCGTGTCGGCGCACTGGGAGGAAGCACCGTTGACCATCGGGGCGACCACGACCGTGCCGCTCGTGTACGACTTCTGGGGCTTCCCCGAGCGCTACTACCAGGTGAAGTACGCGGCTCCCGGCGCGCCGGAGCTGGCGGCGAAGGTCCGGAAGCTGCTTCGCTCGGCCGAGACGCCGGTGCACGACGCCCCGGAGCGCGGCCTCGACCACGGCGCCTACGTGCCGCTGGTCGAGATGTTCCCGGACGCCGACATCCCGGTGCTGCAGGTTTCGATGCCCTCGCTCGACCCGCGGGAGCTGTTCGACCTCGGCCGCAAGCTCGCGCCGTTGCGCGACGAAGGCGTGCTGATCATCGGCAGCGGCTTCTTCACCCACAACCTCAGCGGCATGGCCCGCGCCACCGACGGGACGCCACCGGCGTGGTCGGCCGAGTTCGACCACTGGGGCGACGAGGTCCTGCGCGACGGTGACGTCGACACGCTGCTGGACTTCCGGCACAAGGCGCCGGCGGCGGCGCTCGCGCACCCGCGGATCGAGCACTTCGCCCCGCTGTTCGTCTCGCTCGGCGCGACCTCGGACGAGGGATCCGGGCGCACGGTGATCGACGGCTTCTGGCACGGCCTGGCGAAGCGTTCCCTCCAGTTCTCCTGACCGCCCCGCGGACGCGAACGAGCCCCAGGAGCCGGGTGGCTCCTGGGGCTCGTCGTCTCCAGGGAAGGAGGGCTATCGGTGTTCGCGGGAGGCCCCGCATCCGCGGTCCGTCGCCTGACGCTCCGTGCGAGGTCGCCCTCGCGGCGCGGTGGAGCGCCTGCGGCGTGACCGCGGGGATCGTGGGCCGGCGGGCTCCCCGGTTCTGTGAGAACCCGCCGGCTTCACCGCACTACTTGCGCTTGACCAGACCCATCAGCTTCGCGAGGAAGCCGGTGGAGTCGAGGCCCGACATCGCCGGAACCTGCGGGGTGCTGTCCAGCACCGGCAGCTTGGCGTTCACCGGGACGGCCGGGGCGGCCGGCAGCGCGACGGGCAGGTCCGCACGCTGGGTGTGACCCGGCAGGGCGCCACCGAGGGCGGACAGCGCCGAGGTGGTCGGCAGGGCCGAAGCGGTCGGCAGCGTCGGCAGGGCCGAGGCCGTCGGCAGCGTCGGCAGCGCCGAAGCGGTCGGCAGCGCCGGCAGGGCCGGCACGTCCGCACGCTCGGTGCCGTGGCCCCCGAGGGAGGAGCCCAGCGTGGACAGGCCGTTCACCGCGGGCAGCGCCGAAGCGGTGGGCAGCGCCGGCATGGCCGGCTTCGGCAGCGCCGGAACGCCACCCAGGGCCGGGACCGCGACGGGCAGGCCGGCGGCCGGCACGTCCGCACGCCCGGTGTTGCCCGGCAGGGCCTCACCCAGCGCGGCCAGGCCGCTCACCGCGGGCAGCACCGAGGCGGTGGGCAGGGCCGGCAGCGCCGGGGTGCCCGTGGCCGGCAGCAGCTTCGTGAACCCACCCACCGACGGCACGTCGGCGCGCTCGGTGGCCAGCGGAGCCGCCACCGGCAGCCCGGCGGCCGGCAGGTTGCCGGCGAGACCGGTCAGCGAGGACACGCGCTGGGTGGGCAGGCTGCCGGCGGGCAGCTCGCTCGCCTGCACCGCGCCGGTCAGCCCGTCCAGCGACGGCAGCCCGCCGAGGAGCGCGCCGACCGGCAGCTTGCCCATGAGCCCGTCCACGGACGGCACGCCGCCCGCGGTGGGCAGGCCGCCCCGGGTGGGCAGGCCGCCCCGGGTGGGCAGGCCGCTGCGGAGCGCGGCCAGCGACGGCAGCTCGTCGGCCGCCAGCTCCGAACCCTCGGCCGGGAACGCGATCGGGTCCGCGGCCTCCTCGTCGATGCTCGTCATGTCGGTCGCGTGGGCCGTGGCGGCCCCGAGCAGCTCGAGCGGGACGCCGAAGATCTGCACCGGGAGCGCGAACGCGTGGTACCCGTTGATGCCCGACAGGCTGGACTGGTCGCCCGCGGTGACGGCCTTGCCGCCGTTCTGCGTGGTCAGCGTGTTGTCGCCGACGGCGTCCGCCACGCCACCCACGGTCACCGCGTCGCCGAACAGCTGCGCGATCGCGGTCACCGGCAGGTCGAGGATGTTGCCGGAGATCGCGCCTTCGACACCGGAGGTGGTGTCGTCGCCCGCGTTCTCGACCTCGGTCATGTTGACGCCGGCGCCCTTGGCGACACCCGCGACGCTGACGGCGTCACCGAAGACCTGCGCCACCGCCAGCGGGTCGACGCCGACGATGTTGCCGGCCACGCTGCCGCGGTCGCCGTTGGTGGTGGCGTTGCCGCCCGCCTCCGACTCGACGTCGTTGGTGCCCTTGCCGGTGCCCAGCGCGGCCCCGGCGATCCCGTCGCCGAAGACCGAGCCGGCGCCCGCGATCGGGGCCTTCACGATGTTGCCGGTCAGCGCACCGTCGCGACCGTCGGTCAGGGCGTCGCCGCCCGCCTTCGCGTCGGTGATGTTGTCGTTCTCGCCGGTGCCGATGCCGCCGAGGGCGCCACCGACGCCCATCGCCTGCAGCGGCAGCGCGACCGGGGCCTCGATGATGTTGCCCGCGCCGGCGCCGCCCGGGCCGGTGGCCTTGAGCTTGCCGCCCGCGATGGACGTCGTGTCGGTCGAGCCCTTGCCGTGGCCCTGGCCGATGAAGGCGCCACCGATGTTGGCGACCTGCACCGGGGTCGACAGCGGAGCCGCGCCCAGGTTCGAGCTCAGGAAGCCGTTGTCGTCGTTGGTGTTGCCACCGTCGCCGGCGTGGAGGACCTTGGTCTCGTCGGCCGCGCCGGAGCCCTGGCCGATGAACGAGCCGCCGATGCCGAAGACCTCGGCGGGGAGGGCGACCGGCACCTGGACGATGTTGCCCGAGCCGGACGAGTTGTTGCCCAGCGTGCCGTCGTACCCGCCGGCGGTGACCGTCTTGTCCTCGGTCGCCGAGCCGGTCGCGTTGCCGATGTGGCTGCCGCCGACACCGAAGACCTCGGGCGCGCCCGCGGCCTGGGTGTTGACGGTGTTGCCGCCGAGAACGGCGCCGTTGCCGCGGGTGAAGCTGCCTTCGCCCGCGTTGGCGTCGGTCGTGTTGTCGTGCGCGGCGTTCGCCTGGCCGATGTAGGT
The DNA here is from genome assembly GCA_033793495.1 of Streptomyces sp. MN03-5084-2B. Taxonomy (GTDB): domain Bacteria; phylum Actinomycetota; class Actinomycetes; order Mycobacteriales; family Pseudonocardiaceae; genus Amycolatopsis. Next base: position 7,066 of record JARAWT010000065.1, read on the forward strand.
GCCACCGACACCGAAGGCCTCGACCGGCAGCGCGACCGACGGGTTCAGGACGTTGCCCGACCCGCTCGAGTTGTCACCGGCGGTCGTGACCTGGCCACCCGAGTCGGCAGTGCTGGAGGAACTGCCGGCGCAGGGGACGCCCGCCGAGGCGTTGCCGATCCAGGAGCCCGCGACACCCGCGACGTTCGCGATCGGGGACAGCGCGGCCGCCCCGGCGTTGCCGGACAGGAACGAGTCGTTGCCACTGGTCGCGAGGTAGGTCGGGGAGCCGCCGCGAACCTCGCGGTCCTTCCCGGCCGTGGCGTCGGCGGAGGTGTTGCAGCCGTCGGAGTTCGACAGCGAGCCCCACACCGCACCGGAGTTGCAGTTGAACTTGACCGGCAGGGCGATCGGCGCACCGACCACGTTGCCCGACCCGGAGGCCTGGTCGCCGGAGCTCAGCAGCGAGCCACCGGAGGTGGCGACGGTGTCGGCGGAGTAGCCGTGGCTCTGCCCGTTGCCGAGCAGGTAGGAAGCGGCGTTGCCGGTCACCTGCACCGGGGTGGCGAACTGGCCCGCCACCACGTTGCCGGAGAGCGCGGAGCCGTCGCCGTTGGTGGCGACGTCCCCGGTCTCGGTGGTGCTCTGGCTGGCCGACCCGCCGGTCACGCGGCCGGTGCCGCCGGCGACCCCGCCGCCGTTGCCGGCGATCTGGACGGGGAGCGCCCAGTCGAGGACGACGGCGTTGCCCGCGAGGCTGGAGTCACGGCCCGTCGTGTTGACGTCCTGGTCGTGGCTCCAGGTCTGCGAGTGGTCGGTGCCCGCGACGTTCGCGTCGCCGATGACGCCGATCGCGTTGTCCACGATCTGGATCGGGACGACGACGTCGCCCACGACCTTGTTGCCCTTGAGGGTGTTGTGGCTCGGGGTGAAGCCGCCCCCGCCGCCGGCCCGGGCGACGCTGCCGCCGAGGGTGCTCTCGCTGATCGGGCTCGCGTCGTCGAGCTGCTGGGCAGCCTGGTTTGCGGCGCCGGTGACGGGCTTGGTGCTCAGCTCCGTCTGCCCGGCGGGCAGGTCCAGCTGGCCGAAGGGGGTGCCGACCGCGTTGTTGGCTTCCTGGAGCGGAACCGTCGCGTTCAGGTCGAGCGGCGAGGCAGGGGTGTCAGGGTTGACGTTCTCGTCAGCCGAGGCGATGCCGGTGCCCAGCATCAGCAACCCACCCGTGACAAATGCGGTCTGGAGTCCGCGCTTTGCCCACGTCTGCATGGGGTTTTTCTCCTTTATTTCGGGTTCCCTTGCGGGTTCATGGGGGTGCGCTCGTCGAATCGGAACGTGTCCGAGCCACACCAGGGGGAGGTGGAACTTTTTGCGGGCGCGAAAAAGCGCACCGCCGTGTCACGGGTATTGCGCGGACGCCAAGCCGTCAGAGAAGGACGGACGTGGGTGCGTCAGCGACCCGTGAAGGGAGGTGTTCAGTCAGGAGTGACGCCGGGCTGTTCGCCCGGGGTGCGCAGCGAGTGGCGCAGGCCGGCGCGGCTCATCGCCGCGACAGCGGAGTCGGCGGCTTCGGTCGTCCAGAAGGGGACGCCGAAGTTGAAGCCGTCGAGGTGTCCACCGGGGGCCGTGGTGCCACCCGGGGCGGTGGGGACGGCCGGCGCGATCGGAAGCTGCGCCGGAGTCAGCGGCGACGGCAGGTCACGGTGCCCGTCGCGGGAGTGACCCGCGGCACCGGTGACGTCGTCGTGGTGCGAACCCGTCGGCATCACGAGCGCGGCTCGCGACGGGGCGGGAAGCTCGGCCGGGGTGGCAGCGGCCGTACCGGCCTGCTGTCCGGCCCCCGGGTTCGACGGCTCGTGCCCGGCCGGGGCGAGGCCCGGGAGCAGGTCGCCGTGCGCGGCCGGGTCGAGCAGCTGCCACACCTGGTGGCCGAAGTCCTTGGCCGGCTCGGGGGCGATGGCCTGCTCGATGGCCTGGCGGGTGTCCGACGGGTTGCGGACGATGTGCTCGGCGGCACCCAGGGTGCGCTCGGCCGGGCTCAGCACCGCGTCATCGGCGAGGTCGGACACCGAGTCGCTGACGCGCTCGGAAACCTCGTGCCGGAGGGTGCGGCCGCACGCGGTCTGCGGCTCGCTCCACGTCGTCGCTTCCTGGTGGCAGCTCGCGCCGGCGAGGTCGCCCGCGAAGTGCGCGGCACCGTGGTCCGCGTCGGCGAGGCTGCCGTCGGCGGCCTCGGTGACAGAAGCGGTGCCGACCTCGACGGTGTCCGCGGAGGCGGTCGCACCGGAGACGAGCCACGCGGCGGCAGTACCCGCCACCGCGCCGCCGAGCACGAGCAGCGCACGCGACACGAGACGGCCGACGCGCTTGGCGCCCTGCCCCTCGTTCGTCGCGGTGCTCGTCACTCGTCGTCTCCTGTTTCGTGATCCGGCTGTTGCGGAAGCGACCTAATCAAATCGGGGCCGCGGCGCGCACCCTTGACACGACTTGATGCCCCCATCGTGTGAAAGACACACCGTGTAAGTCGATTTGACGTTCGGTGATCATGCCTGGCCGCTCTGCGTGTCGGACGCGGCAGCGGGAAAGCGGCCGAATCGGGCGGTCCAGCCGCTACGGTGAGCCGGTGACCCACGCGCGACGCGATGACCCGTTCCTGCCGGAGCACGAGGACGTCACCGGGCTCATCCCCCGGGGCCTACGCATAAGTGCCGCACTCGCGTGGCGGTTGATCGTGGTGGCCGCGGCGTTGTACGTCGTGGGATGGGTGGTCGGCCGCCTGTCCGTCGTCGTGATCCCGCTGGGCATCGCCCTGCTCCTCTCGGCGCTGCTCGCGCCGGCCGTGCAGAAGCTGGTGGCGGTCCGGTTCCCGCGGGGGCTCGCGACGGCGATCGTGCTGATCGCCGGGCTGGCCGTGCTGGGCGGGCTGCTGACCTTCGTCGTCACGCAGTTCTCGAGCGGCCTGCCCCAGCTGCAGCGGCAGCTCAACGAGAGCCTCAACCAGATCAAGGACTGGCTGATCAACGGCCCGGTGCACCTGCGCCAGGAGCAGATCCAGCAGTTCATCAACCAGGTCTTCGGGTTCCTGCAGAACAACCAGAGCTGGCTCACCGACACGGCGCTGACCACGGCGGGCACGGTCGGCGAGATCGTCACCGGCTTCCTGCTCACGCTCTTCATCACCATCTTCTTCCTCAGCGGCGGCGACGGCATCTGGACGTTCCTGGTCCGCGTCGCGCCCGGCCGGGTCCGCAACCGCGTGGACGTCGCCGGGCGCCGCGGGTTCGCGTCGCTGGTCAGCTATGTGCGGGCGACGGCGGCCGTGGCGGTCGTCGACGCCGTCGGCATCGGCGTCGGGCTGTGGATCGTCGGCGTGCCGCTGGTGATCCCGCTGGCCACGCTGGTGTTCCTCGGCGCGTTCATCCCGATCATCGGTGCGGTCATCACCGGCGGTGTCGCGGTGCTGATCGCGCTGGTCACCAACGGTTTCATCGGCGCGGTGATCGTGCTGGCCATCGTGATCGGCGTGATGCAGCTGGAAAGCCACGTGCTGCAGCCGCTGCTGCTCGGGCGCGCGGTGAAGCTGCACCCGCTCTCCGTCGTCCTCGCCATCACCGTCGGCCTCGTCGTGGGCGGGATCGCGGGCGCGCTGATGGCGGTCCCGATCCTGGCCGTGCTCAACGCGGGCGTCCGGTCCCTGCTGCACGAGGAGAACCCGGACCCGGCCGAGGTGAACGTCCTCGCGGACCAGGCCGCGCAGCCGAACGACGCGCCGCCCGGGTCCCCGGGTGCCTCCGTGGCCACCCGCGGCGAAGACGACGACGAAAAGTGACCGTCCGGCGGATGCCCGACCCGGTCACGCCCATGTGGCGGGGCGTGCTCGCCTTCCGCGTCCTCACCTGGGCGTTCGCCTGCGGCACGGTGATCGTCCAGAGCGGCGCCTACCGGCGCGAGTGGCTGGCGTGGACGATCCTCGGCGTGATGGCCGTGTGGTCGGTCGTCAGCAGCTTCTTGTACCTGCGCGAGCGGACGCGGCCGCCGGCACTGGTCGTCTTCGACCTCGTGTTCACCACCGGGCTGCTGCTGACCTCGCCGTGGGTGCTCAGCGACGTGCAGTTCGCGCTCAACGTCCCGCTCATCACCACGGTGTGGGCGGCCGTGCCGCCGGTCGCCGCGGGCGCGCGGTTCGGCGCGGCCGGCGGGATCCTCGCCGGGCTGGTCGTCGGCGTGGCGACCGCGCTGGCGCGGGAGAAGTTCGACCTCGACGTCGCCCGCGACGGCGTCCTGCTCGCCGCCGCCGGTCTGCTGGTCGGCATGGCTTCGACGATGGCCCGCCGGTCGGCGGCGCGGCTGGAGCAGGCGCTGCGGAAGGAAGCCGCGACGGCCGAGCGGGAGCGGCTGGCGCGCTCGATCCACGACAGCGTGCTGCAGGTGCTCGCCCGGGTCCGCAAGCGCGGCAACGAGGTCGGCGGCGAAGCGGCCGAGCTGGCCCGGCTGGCCGGCGAGCAGGAGATCGCGCTGCGGTCGCTGGTGACGACCGAGCCGGTGCAGCTGACCGACAGCGGCACGATGAGCCTGCGCGCCGCGTTGCAGGTCCTCGCGACCTCGTCGGTGCAGGTCTCGGCCCCGGCGGACGACGTCGAGCTGCCGGCGCACGTCACCGGTGAGCTGGTCGCCGTGACTCGCGAAGCGCTGTCGAACGTCGAGAAGCACGCGGGCCCGGAGGCGCACGCGTGGGTGCTGCTGGAGGACCTCGGCGACGAGGTCGTGGTCAGCATCCGCGACGACGGACCGGGCATTCCGGACGGCGTTCTCGAGCAAGCCGCCGCCGACGGGCACCTCGGCGTGGTGGAATCCATCCGGGGGCGGGTCCGCGACCTCGGGGGGAGCGCGACTCTCGACACCGGGCCCGGCCGGGGCACGGAGTGGGAGGTCAGGGTGCCGAGCACGAGGGGTGCGAAATGAGCGACGAACCGCGGATATCCGTGATGGTGGTCGACGACCACCCGATCTGGCGGGACGGGGTGGCCCGCGACCTGACCGAACACGGCTTCGACGTGCGGGCGACCGCGCCGGACGCCGAGGCGGCGCTGCGGATCGCCCGGACCGTGCAGCCGGATGTCGTCCTGATGGACCTCAACCTCGGCAGCACGTCGGGGGTGGACGCGACCCGCGAGATCACCGCCGCGCTGCCGTCGACGAAGGTACTGGTGCTCTCGGCCAGCGGCGAGCACAAGGACGTCCTGGAGGCGGTGAAGGCCGGAGCGTCCGGCTACCTGGTGAAGTCGGCGTCCGCGGTGGAGCTGGTCGACGCCGTCCACCGCACCGCCGCCGGCGACCCGGTGTTCACCGCGGGCCTGGCCGGCCTGGTGCTCGGCGAGTACCGGCGGATGGCCGACGCGTCGATCGAGGACGCCGCGGGTGCCGAGCCGCCGCGGCTGACCGAGCGCGAAACCGACGTCCTGCGCCTGGTCGCGAAGGGGCTGACCGCACGGCAGATCGCCGAGCGGCTCGTGCTGTCGCACCGCACGGTGGAGAACCACGTGCAGTCGACGCTGCGGAAGCTGCAGCTGCACAACCGCGTCGAGCTGGCCCGGTACGCGATCGAGCACGGCCTCGACGAGGAATAGTCACGGCAGCACGGCGAAGCCGGACCAGGTGCCGCCGGGCAAGGCGGCCCGGCTCAGCCGCCACTGCGGTTCGCCGGGGTGCCAGGCGGCCAGGACGCGGTCGGCGAGCACGAGGTCACCGGCGTCCGACCAGTCGAGACCGCCGCCGCGGTTGAGGTGCTCGGTGACGAACGGCATCCCCGGCGCGTGGTCCCAGGTCGGTCCGCTCGGGCGCAGCAGCCAGATGTCCCGCGTCTGCGTGCTGGTGCTGCGGTAGGCGGGGTTCGCGAAGTCGACGGCCCAGACGGCTCCTTCCCGCGACGGCACCACGGTGGGTACCCCGCCGATCGACGGCCGGCTGAGCTTCTTGCTGCTGTTGTCCCGCAGGTCGACCAGGGTCAGGTCGGTCAGGCCGTCGAGCAGCATCCAGTCGCCGGCGGCACCGAGGATGCGCGGTGCCTGCCGGATCGTGCGGCCGGTCGCCGGTTCGATCAGCGTGTCGGTCGACTCGGCGGTACCGCCGTTGATGCTGATCAGCAGGCCGTGCGGGGTCTCGGTCCGCACCTGGGTGCGGCAGCTGGCGGACTGGCCGCGGCCGAGCTCGCCCTCGGCGAACGAGACGTGCTGGAGGCGGCAGTCGTCCGGCGCGTCCTGCCGGATCAGCCACACGCCTTCACCACCGGCATCCGGCCCCGCCGACCAGGCGCGGCCGAGGGATCGCGGCGGGCTCGACGGCCCGGTGTACTCGAGGATTTCGGCGGGTTCGGTGTCCTGGGGGTTCGGCGGGCGAACCGTCAGGACGATGTGCTTCCCGACCCGCACGACGGCCGGCTGGGCGTCACCGCCGGGATAGCCGGGCGGGGTGGCGGTGGGGCCGTGGTCGGCGTCGAACAGGGTGGGCCCGGCGGTCGGCAGCAGCGCGGTGACGCCGATGCCGCCGCTCGCCAGGATGCCGGACAGCTCCGTCAGCGGCCCCGGTGGCGGTGGCGGGGGTTCGACGGCGTTGGTGCACCCGGCCAGCAGGACGGCCGCCGCGACGACGGCAGCGGCGCGGATTACGGGTCCGTTCAGGGTTTTCCCCCGATCTCCCTGGTGGAATCCAGTTCTACCATCGTGGACATGGGCGAGGAAGAGACCACGGCGGCGGCACCGGTGACCGAAACCAAGCCGTTGAGCGAGCGCGATCTCCGGGTGTCGGACGACGAGCGCGAACACGTCGTCGGCGTGCTGCAGAAGGCGATCGGCCGCGGCATGATCGACCTCGACGAGTTCACCGAGCGAACCGACCGCGCGCTGGCGTCGAGGACGCGCGGTGAGCTGAACGCCGTGCTGGCCGACCTCGCCGGCCTGTACCACCCGGCCGCGGCCCTTGCCGCCGCTCCGGCGTACGCGCCTCCGGTGGGGTATCCCGGTTACGCGACCGGGCAGCGCTTCGAGCTGAACGCGAAGTACTCGTCGCTCGTCCGCGGCGGACCGTGGGTGGTGCCGTCCCAGCTGGTCGTGCGCAACAAGTACGGCTCGACGAAGCTGGACTTCACCGAGGCCCAGGTGCAGTCGCCGGTGGTGTACATCGAGCTGGACGCCAAGTGGGGCTCGGTCGAGATCATCATCCCCGAGCACGCCGCGGTGGACCTCAACGCGATCGGTGACGTCAAGTTCGGCTCGATGGAGGACAAGACGCGCAGCAACGGCCGGCAGGGCAACCCCCGGTACGTGCTGAGCGGCCGCGTCCACGGCGGTTCGCTGGTCGTCCGGCACCCGCGGCGCGGCCTCTTCGGCTAGCCGGGGCCCCTCTGCCCCCGGCGTCAAGAAGGCCTCCCCACCCAGGCATCGGGTGGGGAGGCCTTCGCCGTTCAGGCGGCCCGCAGGTTCCGCGCCACGAACCAGACGAGGGTGGCGAACGCGACGGCGGCGAGCCCGGCGACGACGTGCAGCCCGGCGGCGAAGCCGTGCGCGCGGACGACGGCGTTGCCCAGCGTGCCGACGGTGGCGAGGCCGAAGGCGTAGCCGAACTCGTTGACGGTCTGGGCCAGCGAAGCTGCGGCGCCCGCCTTGCGCACCGGAACCGAGCCGACGACGAGGTCGGTACCGAGCGCGACCATCGGCCCGACACCCAGCGACGTCACGGCGAACCCGAGGGCCGGCCACAGCGGGCCGCCCGCGGGGTCCACGAGGGCGAGGATCGCCATGCCGCACGCGGCGAGGGCCACCCCGCCGGCGATCAGCACGACCGGCCGGACCCGGCGGGCGAGGACGGGAGCGACTACGAAGCTGACGGTCGAGGCGGCCATCCCCGGCAGCAGCCCCAGCGCGGCCCCGACCGGCGACAGGTGCTGCGCGAGCTGGAAGAACTGGGCGGTGAACAGCATGGTGGTGCCGCCGAGCATGCTGAACAGCAGCGCTCCGCCGAGGATGGTCCGGAACGCCTTGGCGGCGAACAGGCTGAAGTCGACGAGCGGGTCGACGAGCGTGCGCTGCCGCTGCACGAAGACGTACCCGACGATCAGGCCGATCCCGAGGGCGAGCACCGCGGTGAGGTGGACGCCGTCACGAGCGAGTTCCTTGACGCCGTAGACGACGGGCAGGATGGCGCCGAGGGAAAGGGCGACGCTCGGCAGGTCGAGGCGCCCGGCGGTCTCGTCGCGGTATTCCGGCAGCAGCTTCGGGCCGATGACGAGCAGCAGGACCATGGCCGGGACGCCGAGCAGGAAGACCGAGCCCCACCAGAAGTGCTCGAGCAGGAAGCCGCCGACCATCGGCCCGACGATGGCGCCGACGGTGAAGCAGCCGGCCCAGATCCCGATGGCTTCGGCCCGCTGCCGCGGGTTCACGAACATGGTGCCGATGAGCGAGAGGGTCGAGGGAGCGAGCGTGGCCCCGGCGATCCCGAGCGCGGCCCGCGCGGCGATGAGCATCCCGGCACTGGTGGAGAAGGCGGCGACGACGGAGGCGGCCCCGAACGCGGCGGCCCCGATGAGCAGCAGCTTCCGCCGTCCGATCCGGTCCCCGAGCGTGCCCATGGTCACCATGAACCCGGCGACCATGAAGCCGTAGGTGTCCATGATCCAGAGCTGTTCGGTGCCATCGGCGTGCAGGACGGCGGCGAGCTTCGGAAGGGCGAGCACGAGGACGAAGACGTCCAGCGAGACGAGCAGGGTGGGCAGCGCCAGCACGGCCAGCCCGATCCACTCCCGGCGCCCGGCCCTGGCGGCATCGGCTGGGGCGGCCGCCGCCGGGCCGGCTTCGGCAAGGCCGGCTTCGGCCGGGCCGGCTTCGGCCGGGCCGGAGATGGTGGCGGTCATGGTGAGTCCTCTCGACGCGGGTGCTTCGCTTCTCACCTCTTCGTCGAGCGGCCGCTTCCAGGATCGACAACGCGCCGGCATCTTTTTGCGGCGAGTTCGAGGCGGGTTGCCCACACCCCTCGATCAATGTGGACAACCACGCTGCTTCAGGTTCGCACAGCTCAGCACTGTCGGTGATGACCAATAGACTGAAAGTGGGGGGGGACCCCACGGGCTGCGGCATGATTCGCGCTGCGACGAAACCAGTGCGCCCCCATCCGGGGGCGCCGCAGTGCAAGCTTTCCGGGGGCGGGCTTCTTCTGGACGCGCCGCCGGGGGAGCTCCTTGCCGTCGCGCCGCCGGGGCGGCTTCCTCACCGGACCGTGCGGGCTCCTCCCGGGGGACCGCCACCGCAGAGCTCCTCGGCACCGCGCCCGCCGGGGCGGCCTCCTCATCGGACCGCCCCGTCCGGGCTCCCCTCAGGGGCGCGCCGCCGTGCGGGCTGCCGTCGGGTCCGCGGTGGCCAGGGTGGCCTCTGCCAGGGCTTCGCACTCCGCGAGGGTCGCCGCCGCCAGGCTTGCTCCCACCGCTCGGATCGCCGGGGCGTTCATCGACAGGCTCGTCAGGCCCAAGCCCGCCAGGACCAGGGCCAAGCGCGGGTCGGCGGCCGCTTCGCCGCAGACACCCGCAGGCTTGCCGGTGGCCTTGGCCGCGTCGCCGATCAGCTTCAGGAGCCGGAGGAGGGCCGGCTGCCACGGGTCGTTCAGCTTGGCCACCGCGCCCAGCTGGCGGTCCGCCGCGAAAGTGTACTGGGCCAGGTCGTTCGTGCCCACCGAGACGAAGTCCACCGCCTCGAGGATCTCGCGGGCGCTCAGCGCCGCCGCCGGGATCTCGATCATCACGCCCGCACGGGCGATGCCCGCCGCCCGTACCCGCGAGGCGAACCAGGCCGCTTCCTCGACCGTGGCGACCATCGGGGCCATCACCGACACCTCGGCGCCCGAATCCTCCGCCGCGCCCGCGATGGCCTCGAGCTGGCGGTCCAGCACCTCGGGCCGGTCGAACGCCACGCGCAGGCCGCGGACGCCGAGCGCCGGGTTGGGCTCGGCTTCCGGGGACAGGAACGCCAGCGGCTTGTCGGCGCCCGCGTCGAGGGTCCGCACGATCACGGGCTTGCCGCGGAACGGCGAAAGCACCGCCGTGTACGCCGCGCGCTGGTCGGCGACCGACGGCTCGTCGGCGGCGTCCAGGTAGCAGAACTCGGTGCGGAACAGGCCGACCCCTTCGGCGCCCGCGTCCGCCGCCGCCTGCGCGTCGGCCGGGGAGCCGACGTTGCCGTAGACCTTCACGCCGTGGCCGTCGGCCGTCGCGCCGGTGCCGTTCCACTCGGCGAGCTGGGCCACCGTCGCCGTGACCACCGGCGCCTCCGGGTCCGCGACCTCGACCGTGCCCGTGTCGCCGTCGACCGCAAGCGCTTGCGCGTCCAGGGCCAGCAGCCCGCGCACCGCGACGACGGCCGGGATACCCAGGGCCCGCGCGAGGATCGCGGTGTGGCTCGTGGGCCCGCCCTCCTCGGTGACCAGGGCGAGGACCTGCGCCGGGTCGAGGCCGGCAGTGTCGGCCGGGGCGAGGTCGCGGGCGACCAGGACGCTCGGCGACGCCAGCTCGGGCACCCCGGGCGGTGCGATGCCGAGCAGCTCGGCGATCAGCCGGTCGCGGACGTCGCGGACGTCTCGGACGCGCTCGGCCATGTACCCGCCGGCGGCGGCCAGTGCTTCGGCGAAGCCCTCGGCGGCCTGGTAGACGGCGCGTGCGGCGGGCAGCCCCTGGGTCTTGACCAGCGTTTCGGCCTGGGACGCGAGCGCCGGGTCGGCCGCCATCGCCGCGGTGGTGATGAGGATCGTCGCGGCCTCGCCGGTGGCGGTCTCGGCCTGCTTCTCCAGCCGGCCGGCGACGGTCGCGGCCGCGGGCGCGATCCGGGCGGCCTCGGCGGCCGGATCGGCGGGGGCGGGGGCGGCGGCGGGCTCGCCGAGCGGCTCCGCGACACGGACGACGGGACCACTCGCGCGGCCGGGGCTGACGGCGACCCCCGACAGGGCCGCACCGGAAGCGGCAGCAAACTCAGGCATGGTCTAGACCATAACGCAGGTAGGCCTGGATATCTCGTGGTGGCGGGCACAAACCCCGTTGCCGTACCTGGTCGAGCACCGGCCGGACCTCCTCGTTCCACCAGGAGCCGGCCAGTTCGTCGCGGCTGCGCACGGGCCGTCCGGCCAGCATACGGCGGAAACCCCAGGCCTCGGCCGAGTCGGCGAGCCGGAACCAGTCGGCCGGGTCGTCGAGCCACAACCCGAGGCGGACGTCGTCCGGCAGCGGCACACGCTCGAGGAACATCCGTTCGGCGGTCTTCGACGGCAGGTCGGCGAGCGTCAGGCAGCGCAACGCGCAGGCAACCGTGCTGATCCAGCGGACCCGCGCGCGGATGGTCCGGGCGCCGCGTGCCCGTGCGATGCCGACGCGGTGGTGGCCGTCCTCGACGAAGAACATGTCGGAGAGCCGCACGAGCCGCACCGGCGGCAGGTCCGCCGACGTCCGCGTCAGCTGCTCCCAGCGGTCGCGCAGCGCGCGGTTGCGCGGCCGGAACTCGCGGTCGAAGTCGCCTGCGCGCGCGACCGTGCCGACGACCCCCTCCAGCGGCACGTCGTAGACGCCTTCGTCGAGTTCGGTCTGCTTGCCGAGGGCCTTGAGGGTTTCGTCGAGCGGCATGATCGCGAGCCGGTCGGGACGGCGCGCGTCCGCGATCGCCCGCAGCTGGGCGGCGTAGCCGCGCCACCAGGCCGAGCCGAACGAGTCGCCCATGTGACCTGCAACACGACCGCCCGCGTGATCATTCCCCCAGGTCGGCGGCGGTGGGGTAGGACGGCTGCGCCCCGGGCCTCGTCACGCTGAACGCCGCGACGCGCACGGCTCGCTTCGCCGCGGAGACCAGGTCGGCGCCGTCGGCGAGCGAGGCGGCGAGCGCACCCGCGAAGGCGTCCCCGGCTCCGGTGGTGTCGACGGCCTCGACCTTCGGCGACTCCACCTCGGTCGTGCGGTCCCGTTCCACGACGACCGCTCCCGCCGCGCCGAGCGTGACGACGGCGGCTCGCGGCCCGAGTTCCAGGAGCTTCCGGAAATCGGTGCCAGGGCCGGTGAGCCAGGCGGCCTCGTGCTCGTTGACCAGCAGGACGTCGAGCCTGGCCAGCGTCTCCGAAGAGAGCTTCGCCGCCGGTGACAGGTTCAGCAGCACGCGCACGCCCCGCTCGGCGGCCCGCGCGACGGCGTGCTCGACCGTCGGCAGCGGCACTTCCAGCGAGACGACCATGACTTCCACCCCGTCGAAGACGGCGTCGACGTCGGCGGGCTCCAGGCCGGAGTTGGCGCCGGGGGAGACGAGGATCGAGTTCTCGCCGTCCGGCGTGACGGTGATGTAGGCGATGCCGGTCGGCCGCTCGCTGGTCCGCACGAGACCGGTGTCGACGCCGGCGGCCCGGAGCGAATCGAGCAGCAGCCTGCCGTAGGGGTCGTCGCCGACGGCGCCGAGCAGCGCGACGTCCGCTCCGAGCCGGCCCGCCGCGACCGCCGTGTTGGCCCCCTTGCCGCCCGGCGAAAGCACGGTGTCGCCGCCGAGGACCGTCTCCCCGCCGGCGGGCCGCCGATCGACCGCGACGACGAGGTCGGCGTTGGCGGATCCCACAACGAGGACGTCGGAGTTCATACCCGCACTGTGCCAGAAACCGGTCCGGACCAGGTCAGCACGGGCGAACAAGGGGAAAGTGAAGGTTTTTGTAACTTATCCGGGGCTGAGTGCGACAATCATGCGAGCAGCGGAAGCCTGTCACTCGATCGGGGGATGTCCGTCCTCCGGCCGTCACTTCGTGGCCCCGGTCCCGCTCTCCTGGTCCGTCATCGCGGAGACGTGGTGACGTTGCCCCAACCGGCGCGAGCCGGGCAGGGCATCGGGTCGCCGGCGCCGATCACGTAGCCCCCCGAGTGATCGGCGTCGGCGGCGCCCTCTTCACCCCCTGCCGACGGCCAGGGGCACCCTCGCCGGCAGGACGCTCCGGATGTGCGTTTCGAACTCCCTCGCCGCCGTCGGGCTCAGTGGGCATGGCATCCGGTACCAGCCATCATCCAGCCGCAGTTCGCCGAGCTCCGGACGGTCGAGCGGGAAGCGGTCGGCGGCCGGCCGGAACTCGAGGCGCCCGGACGCCACCCTCAGCTCCGCGATCTCCGGCCAGGAAACGGTGAACTTCCGGGTGTAGGTCCGCCAGCGGAGGCCCTCGGCCGAAAGCTCCAGGAGGACCCGCGACTTCCGGGAGCGGCTTTGCTGTTCGAAGACCGAGACCCAGGACGTGCCGACGAAGACGGCGATGAACACGACGATGCACGCGGTGCGGATCACGCCGTGGCGCGGACCGAACTCGATCGCGGCGCCGAGCCCCACCTCGATCATGAGGGCGAAGAACCACATCCAGCGGACCAGCACCCGGTTCCAGCCGTTGACGTGGATCGTGACGGACCCCGACGACTCGACCGGCAGCCGCACCCCCTCCGGCACCGCCGGCCGGACCGGCGGCGGTGGGCCGGGAACCGGCGTTTCGGCGACCCGGTCAGGCATGACTTCGACGTGCTTCTCCAGCAGCTCCCGCACGCGCGGGACTTCCCTTTCGTACAGCTCCAGCCAAGCCACCAGGAAGCCGTCGCCGATGCGGACGAGGCTCCGGCCCGGGCTTTCGAACCGGTCGTCGGCCGGCCAGAGCACGATCTGGTGCTGGGCGTTCTTCTGTTTGCCCTGGACGACCGAGGCCGCCCGGAGCTCATCCCAGCCGAACGCCCACGCGACGCCGCCGATCACCCGCGTCAGCCCGGCGGGCTCGATGACGAGCTCGTTGCGGACCGGCTTTCGCAGCGAGCGCACGACCAGGTTCAACCCCAGCAGCCCGAAGCCGCCGCCGAAGACCCATCCCATCATGCGCGGACTCTCCTGCGTGGCCGCCAACGCCATCCAGACGAATCCGCCGGCCACGCACAGCAGAAAGCCGGCCAGGATCCAGTGCGACCCGTCGGTCCGCGAAACGACGAATCGATCGCCCTGCGGCCCGGTCACTCGATCGACCCGGAAATCCGCTGCGAACCCGGCTGTTCGAACACCGGCGGCCGATCGGCCGGTTCGTCTTCGTCGTCCCCGCCCACCCAGTCGTCGAAGCCTTCGGCCTTCTTCTTCCGGGACTCCTTGCGCCACTCCTTCTTGGCGTCGTCCCACAGGTCCTTGCGGAAGTCCTCCCCGAACTTCTCGCCGAACTCCTTCCGGGTGTCTTTCCGGATTTCCGTGCCGAGGTCCTTGAGGTTCTCGCCAAGGGACTTGTCCGACGAGACGGTGTCCCTCAGCTTCTCCCGAACAGGGCGTTCGTCGCGGACCTTCTCGAGGAACGTCCGGGTGTCGCGTGGTTCGTTCTTGATCAGCCCGCCGACCTTCTTCAGCGGGCCGGGCAGGTTTTCCGCGCCGCGCTTCAGCGCGCCCTTGACCCGCCGGAAGATGTCACCGATGCGGTGGAACAGCTCCTGCGCCTTCTTGAAGGCCTTCAGCAGCTTCTTGATCCACCCCATGCACTTGCTGCCGGTCTTGACCGCTTCCGCGGTGCCCTCGCCGGCCATGCCCGCCGGCAGCGCCGGGCCGGGATACCGGCAGGCGATGCTGATCAGCTTGCCGACGCAGTCGGAGATCAGGTCACGCACGATCGAGCGCACCACGGCCAAGATGGTTTTGCAGATGTCGACCAGCTTGGAGATCGCGTTGGCCCCGGTCGCCACCCCCGCGTACGTCGCCGCACGATCTTCGGCGAAGGCGCGGTAAGCGTCCGCCGAGGCGCCTTCCCAGGCGGCGCTGTCCTTCTTGACGGTGTCCTGGAGGTCGGTACTGATCTTCCCCAGTTCCTTGCCGACATTCTCCCAGGTCCCGACCATGTTTTCGAGGGCGACCTGATCACCGGTGAGCCAGTCGAGCGGCTCGCGCAGCCAGGGGAAGAACTCCATCGCCCAGCCGACGGCGGCCGAGGCGAACGTTGCGATCGGATCCGCGACGAATTCCACGAGGCCGCCGACACCGAACGCGGCGTTCAGCAGGCCTTCGGTCCAATTTCCGTCGGCGACGGCGGTGCCCGCGTCCCAGAAGTCCTGGAAGAGGCCGGCGCCCTCCCAAGCGCTGCGGTCGTCCGCCGCGTCCGTCTTGATCAACGGGTTTTCGGCCACGCCTCAGTCCTCCACCTTGAAGAGGTCCTTGAACTCCGCCTCGTCGGCTTCCTTCAGCTGCTGCCAGAGCTGGATGCGGGCGGAATGGTCGTACGACGACGTCGACGCCGATTCGATCGCGATCTCCGCCACCTGCTGGGCGAGGGCGCAGATCGCCGCGAGCGGGATGCCGAGCAGGCCGAACGCCTCGGGGTGCTCGGTCGCGCGCGCAGCTTCCTTGCACTTGTCGATCCGATCGGTGATCGCTTCGATGTGCTCGCGGTGCGCCTTCAGCTCCTGCGGATCGACCGCGAAGCCCGGGCCGCCTGGTCCGGCCATGGTTCCCCCTCCTGGTCCCGCGGCTCAGCGCAGGTAGTCGCCGTCGCTGAAGTAGTCGTCGTCGCGGCCGTCGTCGGACGACGGACGCGGTGCGCGCGGCGGTTCCGGCGGTTTCGGCGCGGGAGGCGGTTGCCGCTCCTCGTCCGGCACGAACCGGTCGCCTTCGTCGCGAAGTGCGGCCGACGGCACGGCGAACCCTTCCGGGGCGGGCGCCGGGAACGCCTGCTCGAGGCGGCTGACCAGCTGGTTCATCACTTCGGGCCCGACCGGGTCGGTGACCCCGGCCCGCATCGCCCCGGCGAGCTTGCTCTGAGCGGACTTGACGGTGCGGAGGATCGCCTCGGCGAGGTCCGGCTTGTCGCGCACGCCCATGCCGATCTCCAGGCCGACGAGGTTGCCGGCGTGGTCGACCTTCACACCGATCTGGCCGTCCTTGCTGCGCTCGGACACCGAGACCGCTTCGATCTCGCCGACCATCCGGTCGGCTTTGCGCTGCGACTCCGCCATCCGGGCCTCGAAGTCCGCGATCAGCTGCTCAGGATTCGACACGCGAACCTCCCCTGTTCACGTCAGTAACCGTATCGCGACCGAGTGTGGCACAGCGGTCCGACAGTTTCGGGGGAGTTCCGGTTTTCCCCACCTCTCGGGTGCGGCAAACCGGGTGTCGGTACTGGTCAGCGCCTCATAGCCTGCTTTCATGACCCAATCCGACTGGAGACGGACGATCTACGCGACCCTCGCACTGCCCGCATACCTGGCCGGCCCGAAAGCGCGGGGGCGGCTCGCGCGACGCTGGCTCGACGCCGAGCCTCGCGGCGGGTACGCCTTCTTCGCCGCCCTCGCGGCCTTCCCGCTCGCACTGCTGATCTGGTACCTCGTCGGCCGGATCGCGACCTTCGGGTTCTTCTGGACCGAGGCGGGCGCCGCCGGGTCGTGGGGCGGCCCCTCGCTGATCGGCGCGTGGGCGGTGCACTTCTTCGGCGCGCTCGGCATGTCCGTGGTGGTCATGTGGGTGCTTCGGCCGCTGACCCGGTGGCAGGTGCGAGCGCCCGACCTGGTCGATTCATCGCACAGCGGGTAACCGATGGAGTATTGTCCGTGACGCAAGAGGGGAGATCGAACGCGAGGGGAGCGCGGTTCGGTGGGGTTGTTCGGCGACATGCTCGACGCTGCCAAGCACGTCGGGTCGGAGATCGCGCACGCAGTCGACTCGGGAGGCGACCGGCTCGGCAACGTCTTGACGGGCGCGGGCGTCGGCCTGCTCGCGGGCGGGCTGCCCGGAGCGGTCGCGGGCGCGTACATCGGCTCGCAGACCGGCACCGGAGCGGCGAACCCGCAGGCTTCCGGGCTGTCACCCGGCCAGCTGGTCCAGGCCGTCCTGCACGGGCCCGGGACCGAATCGCTGCAGAAGGTGCGCCAGGCCGGCGTCGACCAGGCGGTTTACCAGCGACAGCTCGAACAGGACACGCACGAACTGACGTCCGGTCTCGAATCCGCGTGGACGGGCGGCGCGTCGGACGCGGCCCGGGAGCGGCTCCAGCCGTTGACGGCGTCGGCGACCTCGGCGTCCACGACCCTGGACCGCAACTCCACGCTGGCCCAGGCGCAGATCGACCAGTTCCACCAGCTGAAGAACTCGCTGCACCCGGACGTCACCGACCAGCCGCCGACGCGCAGCGCCTGGGACGTCGCGACACCGTGGGACACCGACACCGAAGACAAGATCAACCAGTACAACCGGAAGGCCCAGGAGAACGTCGAGCGGTACACCGCGTATTCGCAGCAGTCCAGCTCGAACACCGCGGCCCGGACGATCGACTACGGCCAGCTCGGCGAGTACACCGGCGGCGACTTCACGGTGCAGGATCCGAAGAAGCCGGTCGAGCCGCCACCTCGCAAGCGGACCCGGACCGGTGGCGACGATGACCGGTCGATCGGGTCCCAGGTGCAGCCACCGCCGGCCGTCCACCCGCCGGGCGTCCAGCCACCACCGCCGGGTCAGGTCACGCCGCCCGGGCACGTCACACCGCCGGGGCAGGTCACACCGCCAGGTTCTTTCCCGACCGGGGTGGACGACAGCGTCCGGGCTCAGAGTTACGTGCCGCCGCCGACGCAGTACCCGCCGGGCTACCAGCCACCGGGCACGGTGCCCGGGTTCGGCCCCGGCTCGGGTCCCGGAGGTGGCTTCGGTCCCGGCTTCGGGCCTGGTGGCGGCGGCTTCGGGCCGGGCTCGTCGTCCGGAGCGGGCAGCGGCCCTGGATCGGGTGCTCGCGGCCCCGGTTCGGCCACCGGAGCCGGCGTCCCGGGTGAAGGGCGTCCCGGCCCGGCCGGCGGCATCCGCGGCGGCGCGGCGGGCAAGCCGGGCTCACCGGGGATGGGCGGCATGGGCCACGGCGCCAAGGGCGGCAAGGGCGAGGAGGACGCGGAGCACCAGCGTGCGTCGTACCTGGTGGAGGCGGATCCGGAGAGCATCTTCGGTGGCCCCGACGAGCGGACGGTGCCCCCGGTGATCGGGCTGTGATCTTCCTGCCCAAGGCCGCCCTGCTCACCGCGTGGGCGTGGGAACGGCACGGCCCGCCGCCCGCGGTCCTCGGCGCCGACAACCTCTGGCTGGGCGACGAGACCCGCAAGCGGCTCGACGCGCAGGTCCTCGACGTCCTGGCGTCGCTCCGGCTCGCCGCGGGCGGCACGCTGACGCGCGAATTCCGCAACGTCCTGCGCGTCCTGGCGAAGGGTGCCCACCAGTTCACGGCATGGCTCGGCGACATCGAAGCGGACGAGTCGGGTGCGGTGCTGGTTTCCGCCGCCGGCCCGGACGCGTTCCGGCTGATCCGCAAGGACGACGTGGTCCGGATCGACGTCGTGGAACCGGCGCGGCTCGCGGAGTCGCTGGTGGACGTCCTGCCACCGGTGCCGCCCGCCCGGATTTCGGCGGTCTCGATCCCGGAAGCGCGGTTCTCAGGCCGTGCGGTCGAGGAGTCGTACGACCTCGAAGACCCGACCGTCGACCGCGGGCGGGACCCGTTGCCCTGGGCGCGCCGGCTGATGGCGGCCCGGCGGACGGGGCTGCACCAGTGCTACGCCGTGAACCGGGGGATCCGCAGCGCACCGATCACGGCGGTGGACGTCGCCGGGACCGGACGGGTGCTGACGTACGTGTACCCGGGGCGCGAGCGGATGGTCGGTTTTCAGCCGGGGACCCGGGGTGCGCTGACCGAGGTGCTGTACGCCACCCTGAACGGGTTAGGGGGAGGACGATGACGGGCTCGTTTTTCAGCGGGATCGGCTTCTGGGCGACGGACGTGCCCAGTGCCGGGGCGCCGTCGGCCGGTGGGCAAGGGTTCGCAATGAGCTCGGACGAGATGCGGGCGATGCTCGAAAAAGCAAAAAATCAACGTGACGCACTCTCCGAACAGTTGCGAAAGGCACGCTATTTGCTGATGGCGACGCCACCAGCGGAGGAGCCAGTCAGTCAAGCGGCGGTGAACGGGCCGAACGGGGTCAACGAAGCGGGCGCTTACTACGAGGGGCACCTGCACTACCAGTTCAACTACCTCACGGAGTTGATCCGGAGGTTGCAACAAGCCCTCGGCATCACCGAGGCCGCGGACCAGCAAGCAGCAGACTCGACCAAGACGATCAAGGGGTCGCTCGAATGAGCCGTCAAGTTCTCCTGGCCGCCACCGCAGTCGTTTTGGGTGCGGCTTTGGTGACGTCGTGCACGGGAAAGAACCCGACGAACGGCACGGCGAGCCCCGCTCCGACCACCAGTGAATCGACCGGGGGTGTGGCACTGCCGAACAGCGGAGCACCGAAGGTGGACAACCCCCTCCCGGCGGCCGCGTTGGATGGCAGCCCGTGTGACTCGGCGCTTACGGCCGAGCAAATTACGGGCTACCTCGGGCAAACGAAGGCCCCGAAGGCGAGCGACACCGAACTGGGCCTCACGTGCGACTGGTCCAGCACCTCGGGATCGTCCGCCGGGATCCTGGTCGGCTACGACACCAAGTCCGGGCAAGGACTCAGCCTCCCCTACAAGAACGTCAAGCCGAAGGCGAAACGCTGGGTGGACGACCTGGAACCGATCCAGGGTTATCCGGCGGTCGGCTACGCGGACGCCGGAACCACGGACAACCGGGCCTGCGTGATAGTCGTCGGTGTAGCGGACAATCTCTCCTACTCCGTCTCGCTGAGCCTCGGCGACTCGGCGGTCCAGGCGGGGAAAGACGCTTGCCAGCTCGGGCGGGGCGTCGCCGACACGGTGCTGACCAACCTCAAGGCCCGGGCCTGAGCTGCACCTTTTCGTTACGGCGGACATCGCGTCAATGCAAAATCTGTCGTACCAACCGCCTAGACTGTTCGGATGAGCCACCCCACGCGGAGGGGTCGCGCGCGTGCGGCTACCGAACAGGACATCCGGCGGACCGCCCGGAAGCTGCTCGTCGAGCAGGGGCCGGAGGCGGTCACCCTGCGCGCCATCGCGCGGGAGCTGGGGATCACCGCGCCCGCGCTCTACCGGTACTACGAGTCGCGTGACGACCTCGTCGAGAACCTGCGATTGGACGTCTGCGCCGACCTGGCCGACGACCTCGCCGAGGAAATCGCCGAACTGCCGGACGACGGCGTGCTGCAGCTGTTCGCCATCTGCAAGGGTTTCCGGCGCTGGGCGCTCACCCACACGAAGGAATTCACGCTGGTCTTCGCGTCGCCGACCGGCGGCGTCGGGTCGACGTCGGGGAGTGCGCTGAGCCGGGTCGACGAGCCGTTCGGGCGGATCTTCCTCGCCGCCGCCGGCCGGGTGCTCGCCCGCCACGACATCGTGCTGCCGTCGGCCAGCAGCGTGCCCGACGAGCTGCGGGACGACCTGAAGACCTTCCAGGAGTCGCTGGTCGCCGTGCTCGTCGAGTCCGACCAGGGCGTGCCCGTCGAGAAGATCGACCTCGGCGTGACGTACCTGATGATCCAGTTCTGGGCCCGGCTCTACGGGCACGTCACGCTCGAGGTCTTCGGCAACTACCCGATCCCGATGTCGAAGCCGGACGTCCTGTTCGAATCGATGCTCGCGGACCTGGCGCGGGAGATCGGGCTCTACTCCGGTTAGGCCGCGTGGCCGCCGTCCACGGACAGCACGGCCGCCGTCACGTACTCGGCGCCGGGTGATGCGAGGTAAGCGACCGCCGCGGCCACCTCGGACGGCCTTCCGTAGCGGTCGAACGCCGTGAGAGCGCGCTGATCGGCCGCGTACGGGCCGTCGGCCGGGTTCATGTCCGTGTCCGTCGGGCCCGGGTGGACGAGGTTGACCGTGATGCCGCGCGGACCCAGCTCACGCGCCAGCGCCTTGGTCAGGCCGACCATCGCCGCCTTGCTGGTCGCGTACAGCGCCATGCCCGGGCCGGGCACGCGGTCGGTGACGCAGCTGCCGATCGTGATCACGCGCCCGCCGTCGGCCAGGACACCGGCCGCGGCCTGGGTCGCCGCGAACACGCCGCGGACGTTCACCGCCAGCACGCGGTCGACGTCCTCGAGGGCGGTCTCGGTGAACGCGCCGACGAAGCCGACGCCCGCGTTGTTCACCAGGACGTCGAGCCGCCCGAACTCCGCAACCGTCGCTTGGACCGCGGACGAAACCGCCGCGGCATCCGCCGAATCCGCCTGGATCGCCAGCGCCCGGCGGCCGAGGTGCTTGATCTGCTCGACCACCTCGGCCGCCGACGCGGCGTTGTGCTGGTACGTGAGCGCGACGTCCGCGCCGTCCTCGGCCAGCCGTAGTGCGGTGGCCGCGCCGATGCCGCGGCTGCCGCCCGTCACCAGTGCCACCTTGCCGTCGAGGGTCATCCCCGGTTCTCCTTCGATCGAGCCGTTTTCGTTGACAGCTCAATCAAATCGAGAACCCGGGGAAACCACCGGCAGCTTTCGGACAGTGCGTTACAGGACGATGTTGACCAGTCGCCCCGGCACCACGATCACCTTGCGCGGCGAGCCGTCGCCGACCATGGCCGCGACCTTCTCGTCCGCCAGCGCCGCCGCCTGGACCTCGTCGGTCGAAGCCGAAGCCGCGACCGTCACCCGGGAGCGGACCTTGCCGTTGACCTGGATCGGGTACTCGACCGAGTCCTCCACCAGGTACTTCTCGTCCACCACCGGGAACGGGCCCTGCACCAGCGAGTCCGCGTGGCCCAGCCGGTGCCACAGCTCCTCGGCCAGGTGCGGGGCCAGCGGCGCCAGCATCAGCACCAGCGGCTCGGCCAGCTCACGCGGCGTCGACGCGGCTCCGCCGTACACCTTGGTGACGTGGTTGTTCAGCTCGATCAGCTTGGCGCCTGCCGTGTTGAACCGCATCTCCGCGTAGTCCTCGCGGACGCCGGAAATCGTGCGGTGCAGCACCTTGCGGTCCGCCTCGGAAGCGTCCTCAGTGGACACCCGCAGCTCGCCGGTCGTCTCGTCGACGACCAGGCGCCACAGCCGCTGCAGGAACCGGTGCGCACCGACGACGTCCTTCGTCGCCCACGGGCGCGACATGGCCAGCGGGCCCATCGCCATCTCGTAGAACCGGAACGTGTCGGCGCCGTAGTTCTCGGCCATCTCGTCCGGCGTGACGACGTTCTTCAGGCTCTTGCCCATCTTGCCGTACTCCTGGGTGACCTCTTCGTCGTTGAAGAAGTACTTCCCGTCGCGCTCCTCGACCTGCTCGGCCGGGACGTAGACGCCGCGGGCGTCCGTGTACGCGTACGCCTCGATGTAGCCCTGGTTGAACAGCTTCCGGTACGGCTCCTTGGACGTCACGTGGCCCAGGTCGAACAGCACCTTGTGCCAGAACCGCGAGTACAGCAGGTGCAGCACCGCGTGCTCGACGCCGCCGACGTACAGGTCGACGCCGCCGGTGTCGTCCGCGCCGTACTCGCCGGGGCGCGGGCCCATCCAGTACTGCTCGTTTTCCGGCGCGCAGAACGTCTCGGAGTTGGTCGGGTCCAGGTAGCGCAGCTGGTACCAGCACGAACCCGCCCAGTTAGGCATCGTGTTGATGTCGCGGCGGTAGGTCTTCGGGCCGTCGCCCAGGTCCAGTTCGACCTCGACCCAGTCGGTCGCGCGGGCCAGCGGCGACGACGGCATCGAGTCGCGGTCCTCGGGGTCGAACGTCACCGGCGAGTAGTCGGCGACCTCGGGCAGCTCGATCGGCAGCATCGACTCCGGAACGGCGTGGACTTCACCGTTCTCGTCGTAGACGACCGGGAACGGCTCGCCCCAGTAGCGCTGGCGCGAGAACAGCCAGTCACGCAGCTTGTACTGCACGGTCCCGGTGCCGGCACCCTTTTCGGCCAGCCAGTCGATGATCGTCTTCTTGGCCTCGGCGACGTCCATGCCGTCCAGGAAGCTCGAGTTGATCGCCGGGCCGTCGCCGGTGAACGCCTTGCCGTCGAAGCCTTCCGACGGCTGCACGGTCCGGATGATGTCCAGCCCGAACTTCTCCGCGAACTCCCAGTCGCGGACGTCCTGGCCGGGGACGGCCATGATCGCGCCGGTGCCGTAGCCCATCAGCACGTAGTCGGCGACGAAGATCGGGATCTGCTTGTCGTTGACCGGGTTCGTCGCGTATGCGCCGGTGAAGACGCCGGTCTTCTCCTTGTTCTCCTGCCGGTCCAGCTCGGACTTCCGCGAAGCGGCGACGCGGTACGCCTTGATGGCGTCGGCGGGCGTCGCCGCGCCACCGGTCCAGCGCTCGTCGACGTCCTCGGGCCACGCCGGCGTGACCAGCTTGTCGACCAGCGGGTGTTCCGGCGCCAGCACCATGTAGGTGGCGCCGAACAGGGTGTCCGGCCGGGTCGTGAAGACCTCGATCGCGTCGTCACCGGACTTGAAGGTGACGCGGGCGCCGTGCGAGCGGCCGATCCAGTTCCGCTGCATGGACTTGACCTTCTCCGGCCAGTCCAGCAGGTCCAGGTCGTCGACCAGGCGATCGGCGTACGCGGTGATCCGCATCATCCACTGCCGCAGGTTGCGGCGGAAGACGGGGAAGTTGCCGCGCTCGCTGCGGCCGTCGGCGGTGACCTCTTCGTTCGACAGCACGGTGCCCAGGCCCGGGCACCAGTTGACCGGCGCTTCGGAGATGTACACCAGCCGGTTGTCGTCGATCACCCTCTTCCGCTCGGACGCGCTCAGCGCCGCCCAGTCACGGCCGTCCGGCGTCGGCCGGGAGCCGTCGGCGAAGGCGGCCTCCAGCTCGGCGATCGGGCGCGCCTTGCCCGCGTCGGTGTCGTACCAGCTGTTGAAGATCTGCAGGAAGATCCACTGCGTCCAGCGGTAGTACTCGGGGTCGATCGTGGAGATGCGACGGCGTTCGTCGTGGCCCAGGCCCAGGCGCCGGATCTGGCGCAGGTAGGTCCGGATGTTCTCCTCGGTCGTCTTCCGCGGGTGCTGCCCGGTCTGGACCGCGTACTGCTCGGCCGGCAGGCCGAACGCGTCGAAGCCCATCGTGTGCAGCACGTTGCGCCCGATCATCCGGTGGTACCGGGCGAAGACGTCGGTGCTGATGAAGCCCAGCGGGTGCCCGACGTGCAGGCCCGCACCCGACGGGTACGGGAACATGTCCTGGACGAACAGCTTGTCGCTGGGCACGGACTGCCCCTCGACGGCGAGCGGCCCGACGGGGTTGGGCGCGTGGAAGGTGCCCTGGTCGGCCCAGTGGTCCTGCCAGCGCTGCTCGATCTGCCCGGCCAGCGCAGCCGTGTAGCGGTGCGCCGGGACGTCAGTCCCTGTCGCCTCAGTCATCGCCGTCATCCTTTGGTTTCGAGCCACTCCAGAAACAACTCGACCCCTCAGCCACCAGGGCATGAGGGGTCGCCGCGCCGGCCGGGCCGGGCCCGGTCAGCGCGGCAGGCTAAGGAGCAGCCGAGCCGTGTTCATACCTTCATCTTAACTTGCTGGTCAAAGCCGTTCGGAGGGGACCGCCAGTGCGACGAACTGGGTGACCTGGGTCGCGGAGAAGTTGTTGTCGCTGACCAAGATCAAGCTGCGCTCGCCGTTCGGCAGCTTCGGCCCCCAGGTCATGCCCTCGAGGTTGTCCACAGTGGACAAGCCGAGGTCGGCCGCGTCGAAGAGGAACCGCTTCTTCACCGGCTTGACGTGCTTCGCGTCGGCGAGAGACTTCACATTCAGGACGTTCGTCGCGCCGCTCGTGTCGATCTCGTAGACGCGGACCTTGTTGCCGACGCCGGTGCTGAACGAGCGCTCCATCATGAGGAACTTCGTCGGGTCGGCCTGGTCCACGGCCAACATCGAGGAGACGCCGGTGGTGGCGAACGCCGTCGACGGCACCGGCGCGGCGAACAGCGGCTCCTGCGGGTAGGCGTACTGGGCCAGGACCGGCCCGAACCGCGACTGCAGGGTGATCCGCGACAGGGCGCCGGCCGTCGTGGTCGGCTCGGGACCGTCCTGCAGCAGCGGGCCTTCGACCTCGCTCGCCAGCAGCGAGCCGTACCCGGTGAACGTGATGCCCTCGAGCACCAGGTTCTGCCGCGGGCCCGCCGTCGGCGTCATCTTCTCGTTCGCGGGGATCGGCAGGTCGCGGACGTATTCGCCGTCGCGGCGGGCCTCGCGGATCGACGGGTCGATCAACGTCGTCGCCGTCCGCTCGCCTTCCTGCGACCAGTAGTAGTCGCCGGTCCACGGGTCGACGCGCAGCTCTTCAGGGTCGATCGTCTGCTCGTTCTGCGGCTTCGACGGGTCGTTCTGCGCGAGCGGCGGGTACGGCGTGCCGTCGGGACGCAGGAGCGGCTTCGTGCCGGTCAGGGTGACCGGGCCCACGCCGGCCGCCGAGACGGGGAAGGTCGCGGTGTAGAAGCGGGCCGGGTTGATGGCCGACCGGTCGTCGCAGATCAGCGCGTAGCCGCCGGTCCGCGAGTCGTAGTCGATGCTGGACAGGCCGCCGACCGTGGTGCCCTGGAACGGCAGGGCGTTGGGGACGATCCGCTCGCCGAGCAGCCGGATGGGCCGCTGGTGACTCTCGGTGGCGCTCGCCGGTGTTGCGGCGAGGATTCCCCCGATCAGGGCGGCGGTCAGGACAGTGGGGAGTACACGCGGTGACATGGCCTGTAGCACAGTCGATCAGGGTATCCGGCAGGTTGCCGGGACGTCACGCTTATCCTTGACCCCGTGTTCGCTATCGCGCTGGTTCCGATCGTGCTGGGTCTGCTCGTCGGCTTTGGTGGGTTCCTCGGTTTCCGCGAGCGCTTGACGCGCGAAGGCGGCACCGGGGTGCGCACCCAGGCGTCGCTGCGCAGTGAAGAGGCGTTCAAGCTGGCCAACCGCGTCGCGGGCCTGCCGACCATGGCCGGGGGTGCGATCTCCGTGCTCACCGGGCTGGCCGGGCTGGCCATGCCGACGACCGGCGGCCTGATCTCCGCCGCGCTCGCGGGCGTGCTCGCGATGCTGCTGCTGGTCATGGGCGGTGGCGTGCTCGGCAACCGGGCCGCGCTGACCGTGCCCGCCCCGGCTCCGGCGGCGCCGGCCGGCTGCAGCGGCTGCGCGTGCGGCGCCGGCGGCTGCGGCGTCTTCAAGAAGGACGAAGCCTAGTTTTTGAGTGACTCAGTTCCGCTGGAGGTCGCCCGGATGGGTGGCCAGCAACGCCAGCGGGATGCCCTGACGGCGCAGGACCTGGCTCCACAGGTCGCCGTCCGGTGAAGCCAGGATGTCGCTCGGCAGCGCGGGCACGATGACCCAGTCGTCGCGCTCGATCTCGCCGGCCAGCTGACCCGCGTCCCAGCCCGCATACCCGGCGAAGACGCGCACGCCACGGACCTTCGGCACCAGCACTTCGGGATCGGTGTCCAGGTCGACCAGCGCGACCGGGCCGCGGACCGCGATCACCCCCGGCACGCTCGCCGCCGTCTCGCCGGTGCGCAGCGCGGCCAGGCACAACGCGGTCTTCTTCTCGACCGGTCCGCCGACGAAGACGGCCTGCGGCTCGGCGACGTGCCCGCCCCAGTTCGGCAGCACGTCGTGCACGGCGACGTCGCTCGGCCGGTTCAGGACCACGCCCAGCGTGCCCTCTTCGCGGTGATCGATGACGAACACCACGGTCCGGCGGAAGTTGGGGTCGACCATCGTGGGGGCGGCGACCAGGAGCGTTCCCGGTTCAACCTCGGCGTCCGCTGGCACAGACCCATGATCCCACCCTTGGCCCGGCGAATGACTTCGGCTCGGGAACAATCGCCCCAACAGCCTCGTTTGAAACATGTGGCCGGCGCACTCCGTGTCCCCCGGGCTCACTGAAGAACCGCCTTTGTGGAATACCGTCCGGCTGGAGCCACACTGCGCATAGCCGCCGAGAGGCGACCTCAGTGCGTCGGCCACCCACTACCCTGGCTCCCGTGATCAGCTCCCAGTCGACGACCGCGCGCAGAGGCCCTCGGGAGCTGCTCAAAGACCCCGACTTCCGGCGCCTGCTCTTCACGCGCTTCGCCGCCAGCTGGGGCGACGGCGTCTTCCGCGCGGGCCTTGCCGGAGCCGTGCTGTTCAACCCCGAGCGAGGTGCCGATCCACTGGCCATCGCGGGCGGGTTCGCCGCGCTGCTGCTGCCGTACTCCGTCGTCGGGCCGTTCGCCGGTGCGCTGCTGGACCGCTGGGACCGCCGGAAGGTCCTGATCTTCGCGAACCTCCTGCGCGGGCTGGCGATCGTCTGCGCGTCCGCCGCGGTCGGGCTCGGGTTCGGTGGACTCGGCCTGTTTTCGCTGGCCCTGACCGCGGAAGGCATCTCCCGCTTCATCGGCTCTGGGCTCTCGGCGTCACTGCCGCACGTGGTGGAAGAAGAGAGCGTCGTGACGGCGAACGCCTTCGCGACGACGCTCGGCTCGGTGGTCGCCGTCATCGGCGGCGGCTGCGCGATCGGCTTACGCGCGCTCTTCGGCAGCAACGACGTCGGATCGGCGGAGACCACGGCGTTCGCGGTGCTCGGCACGCTGGTCTCGGCATTGATCGCGCGCGGCTTCGCCCGGGGCGTGCTCGGGCCGACGGTGGTGGACGAGCCGCCGAACCCGGTGCTGGCGGTCGCGCGGGGGCTGGCGGACGGCGCCCGGCACGCGTGGCGCGCGCCCAGCGTGACCGCCGGGTTCATCGCGCTGTTCGCGCACCGGGCGGCGTTCGGGGTATCGCTGCTGGTCACCGTGCTGCTGATGCGCAACTACTTCACCGACCACGGCCTCCTCCGGGCCGGACTGCCGGGGCTCGGGCAGATCGCCGCGCTTTTCGGGGCCGGCCTGCTGGTCGCGGGGCTGCTGACCGCACGGCTGATCCGCCGGTTCGGCCGGTTGCGCGCGGTGCTCGGTGCGCTGCTGCTCGCCGCGATCGCGCAGTCCGCGCTGGGGTTGCCGATGGTGCTGCCGCTGGCGCTGCTCGCGTCGTTCTTCATCAGCGGGGCCGGGCAGGTGCTCAAGCTCTGCGTCGACTCGTCGATCCAGCTCGACGTCGCCGACGAAGCCCGCGGCCGGGTGTTCGCGCTGTACGACACGCTGTTCAACATCACGCAGGTCGCCGCGGTCTCGGTGGCCGCCCTGTTCGTGCCCGACGACGGCCGTTCGCCGGGCCTGCTCATCGCGGCGACGGTCTGCTACCTCGTCGGCGGAGCGGGGTACGTCCTCGCCCGGCGACGTGCGATTCGCTGACGCAAACACTCGAACCGGTCACGACGACTGCTCCATTGGCATTAGGGTGACAGGCAAGTCATTAGTAGGTTCGAGGGACACCGGGGGCACCTGTGACCACCGCGGGCGACGACCGTGCACGGCTCGAAGCACGCAATGCCGCGATGAAGGACCAGATGGACACCCTCCTGGAGAACTTCGAGCGGCAGACAGCGCAGCTGCGTGACGCCCAGGCCGCGGCCGCCGAGACCACCGCCCAGGTGAGTTCCCCCGACGGGCTGGTCCGCGCCACCATCGACGCCGGCGGCAGCCTCGCGAAACTCGAATTCGCGCCGAACACCTTCGAGCGCACGACGCCCGCGCAGCTCGCCAACACCGTCCAGGCACTGGTCCGGCAGGGATCGCTGCAGGTCAAGCAGAAGATCGCGAACCTGATGGCGCCGATCACCGAAGGCCTGCCCGACCTCGCCGACCTGGTCGAGGGCGCGCCGTCGCTGGCCGGGCTGGTGCCGCCGATCCCCGACTTCGACGAGGTCGCCGAGGAGCCGCCGGCACCGCGGCCCGAATCGTTCGAAGACGGCGGGTCGATCCTGCGCAACGAGCAAGCGCCGCCGATGCCGGCCCCGAAGCCCGCCCCCAAGCGCGTCCGCCCGCCGCGTGACGAGGACGAAGAGCCGCCGTCGTCGTGGATGACGAGGGGCGACTGATGCCGGACGGGGGTTCCGGGTTCACCGCGGAGCCGGACGCGGTCCTGCGCGCGTCGAACGGCCTGGTGACGGCGGCCGACGCGCTCGACAACGCGGCGAAGGCGCTGCAGTCCGCCCTCGCCGCGCAGGGCGAGTGCTGGGGTGGCGACGACTCCGGCAAGGAGTTCGCCAAGGACTACGTGCCGGGCGCGCAGGGCGCCGTCGAAGGCTTCACCAACCTCGTCGCGGGGTTGCGGGGGATGCAGCAGAACGTCAGCAAGTCGATGAAGGCGCTGTCGGGCGCCGACGAAGACGTGACGTCCCAGCTCGGCAAGGGGCAATGACGCGTGGGTATGGAGATGCCCGACGCGGTCAAGTGGCTGCTGCCGATCGTCGTCGGGGAGAGCTGGCCGGAGGGCGACGAGACCAAGCTGCGCGCGCTGCGGGACGCGTGGCACACGGCGTCGTCGGCGATCGGGCCGGTGTCGGAGACGGGCACCCAGGCGGCGTCCGGCATCCGCGACAACTGGACGGGTGACGGCGCCGACGCCTTCGCGGAGCAGTGGAAGAAGTTCGTCGAGGGCGACGAGGCGTACTTCAAGCAGCTGGCCGACGCGGCGAAGGCCCTCGGGGATTCGTGCGACCAGACGGCGCTGGACGTCGAGTACACGAAGTACATGATCATCATCTCGCTGATCGTGCTGGCGGCCCAGATCGCCGCGATGATCGCGGCGGCCGCGGTGACGTTCGGCGGATCGACGGCGGGGATCGCGCCGGCCCAGATCGCGACCCGGATGACCGTGCAGATGCTGTTCCGGCAGCTCCTCGAGAAGCTGGCTCAGCAGGGGTTCAAGCAGGTCGCGAAGGAGCTGCTGGAGAAGCTGCTCAAGCAGGGTCTCAAGAAGATCGGCATGGAGATCCTCAAGAACGAGGCGATCAACCTCGGCATGGACGCGGGCATCCAGGGCCTGCAGATGGCGAAGGGCGACCGCAAGGACTGGGACTGGTCGAAGACGTCGGACGCGGCGATCTCGGGCGCGGTCGGCGGCGTCGTGGGGGCGGCGTCGGGATCGATCGGCCGCGGCGCGACCGAGGGGCTTTCGCACAGCGCAGGCGGACAGGTCGCGGACGCGGCCATGCGGGCCGGTGCACGAGGTGCGGTCGAGGGGGTCGCGCAGACCGTCGGCCAGGCGGCGGTGACCGGGGACCTGGGGTCGTTGACGCCGGAGCAGCTGCTGATGGGCGCGTCCAGCGGGGCCGTCGGGGGTGCGGTCGGGGGCGCGAAGGAGCAGCTGCACTCGGTCCACGAGGCGAACATCCCGCGATCGGATTCCGACGGTGACGCCGGTGGGTCGGGCGAATCGGGGAATTCTGGGGAGTCACGTTCGGCTTCGGAGCCGGAGTCTCGAGGTGAGTCCTCGTCGGAACCGGAGTCGCGGGGTGAGTCCTCGTCGGAACCGGAGTCGCGGGGCGAGTCTTCATCGGAACCGGAGTCGCGGGGCGAGTCTTCATCGGAACCGGAGTCGCGGGGCGAGACTTCGTCAGAACCGGAGTCTCGGGGCGAAGAGTCTCGTCGTGCGGGCTCCGCCGAGCCGGAGTCTCGTGGTGAGGAGCCTCGCCGCGAGGCAGCCTCCGCACCCGAGTCACGAGGTGAAGAGCCGCGTCACGAGGCTTCCTCCGCACCGGAATCGCGCGGCGAGACACCTCGTCATGAAGCCTCGTCGCAACCCGCGCCCCATGGCGAACAACCATCCGGTCCGGAACCGCGGAGCGAGGGACCACGCCCCGAGTCCGCGCCGGAACCGCGTCCCGAAGAACCGCGGACGGCAGCCGAACCGCAGCAGCGTGCGGAGAACGGGCCGCAGGGTCAGCCGGCCGCGCCGCAACCGGTCGCCGAGCACCGGGCCGAGGCGGCACCAGCCGGCACGGACCAGCCGGAACGTCCGATCGCGGAGCAGCGCGAGGCACCGGCTTCGGCACCGGCCCAGCCTTCGGGCGGCAGCAGCGCCTCCCAGGGCGGCTACGGAATGGCCCCACCGCCGGGAGCGGGCCCGGAACCGGGCCGCCAGAGCGGCGGCCGTCCCCAGGACAACGTCGGAGCGGCGGGCTTCGCCGGCGGCCAGAGTCAGCCGTTCGCGGCGGACAGTGGGCCGGCGCCGTTCCAGAACGGACCTGCACCGCAGCAGGCACCACCGCCGGGCGGGTTCACGCCCCCACCGCCACCGGGCGGACTGCCCAACGGCGGCGGCCCGGGACGCGCGGGAAGCCCCGGTCCGCGACCGGCCGGGCCACCGGCCGCCGGTGAACCGCCGCGTCGGGTCCCGTCGCAGGACCCTCGCCGGATGCTGCAGGGCGGTCAGCCGCCGATGCCCCCGAGCGGGTACCGCCCGGGCGGCCAGCCCCCACCAGGTGGACGGCCTCCGCACGGCGCGCAGCCTGGTGGGCAGCCGGTCGGCCACCCGCACGGCGGCCAGGCAGCGCAGCCCGGTGGCCAGCCGCTACACGGGGGACAACCCGGCGGCCAACCGCCGCACGTCAGCCAGGCCACACCGCCCGGCGGCCAGCCACCGCACATCGGCCAGGCGGCTACGCACGGCGGGCAGCCTGCCCACGGTGCGCAACTCGGCGGCCAGCCGCCGCACGCCGGCCAGGGTGGTCTGCCGCCCCACGCCGGACAGGGAACCCAACCGGGCGGCCAGCCACCGCACGCCGGCCAGGCAACACCGCCCGGCGGCCAACCGCTCCATGGAGGACAACCAGCGCACCCGGGCGGGCAGCCGCCGTTCAACGGGCAGCCGCCGCAGGCCGGCCAGC
The DNA here is from genome assembly GCA_033793495.1 of Streptomyces sp. MN03-5084-2B. GTDB lineage: Bacteria > Actinomycetota > Actinomycetes > Mycobacteriales > Pseudonocardiaceae > Amycolatopsis. The sequence goes on from JARAWT010000065.1 coordinate 38,673, forward strand.
CGCCGCTTGGCGGCCAAGGGGTTCACCCTGGTGGGCAACCGCCTCATGGGGTGTCGGCCGGACAGCCTCCACAGACTGGGCAGCCGCCGCACGGTGCGCCGTCGGTGCCGCCCGGTGGCCAGCCGCCACACACAGCGCAGCCGCCGCAGGCGGTGCAGCCGCCGCACGGTGGACAGGCGCCGCTTGGTGGGCAGGCGGCGCAGCCCGGTGCGGTGCCTCCACACGGTGCGCCTTCGATGCCGCCCGGGGCGCAGGGTGGGCAGCCGCCTCTGCCGCCGGGGGTGCGGCCGCCTCAGGGCGGGATGGCGGCTGGGGGACAGCCGCACCTGCCGGGGCAGCCGCCTCAGGGCGGGTTGCCTCCGCAGGATCCGCGGCGGATGCCGCCGCATTCGGGGATGCCGCCGCAGGGTGGGCAACGTCCGCCGATGTCCGGTGGGCAGCGTCCGGCCGGATATCCGAACCAGCCTCGTGGTCCGCAGGGACCTGGGCCGCACCCCGGTGGACGGCCGCCGATGCCGCCTGGTGGACGGCCGCCGCTCGACCCTCGGGCGGGGACGTCCTGGCCTGCCGGGCCGTCGCAGGTTCCGCCGCCGCGGTTCGGGCCGCCGCAGGAGCACTTGCCGCCGCGGGGACCGTCCGAGCCGCCTCGGCCGGTGGACCGGGCGCCGGAGCAGCCGCGGACGCAGCGACCGGCCGAACAGCCCGCTCCGGCCGAGCCCGCGCAGCAGCCGGCGGCCGAGCAGTCGCCGGTGCGCGAAAGGCCGGTCGAGCAGCCCGCTGCCGTGCAGGAGCAGCCTGCCGTCGACCGCACCCGAGAACGCCCGGTGGAGGAACCCGCCGCCGCCGAGCGGCCGGACCAGCACGCGCCTGAGCAAGACCGGACCAGCGAGCAGGCGCCGGCCCACGACCGCCCGGCCGAACAGCCCACCCCCGGAACCGAACGGCAAACGCCCACCGACGAAAGCCCTGCAGTCCAAGACCCGGCCACGGCCGAGCACGAGCGCCCCCAAGAACACCCGGCCGAGCAAGGTACGTCCGACCACGAGCCACCCACCGACGACAACTCCGCCACCAGCGAGCGGGAGCCTTCCCAAGAGCACTCCGGCGATGAACACCCCGCGGACGAAAGCCCCCTGGGCGACCAGGAGCCGCCCGCGGCGCACGAACACACGCAGCCCGGCCCCGACGAGCCCTACCTCAGCGATCCGCGCTTCCACACCGACGATCCCGCCGGCATCCGGCGGATCGAAGACACGTTCATGGACTCCGGGAAGACGAGCGACCAGGCCGGGGAGTGGCGGCACGAGCAACTCCACCGCGAAGCGCTCGAAAAGCGCGACGCGTCGCACCCCGGCATGTCCGACGCCGGGGCCGTCGCCGTGCACGCCTACACCCGGACCGAGATGGTCGGGCCGCTCAACCACGCCCTGCGCATGGGCAGCCCCGAACTCGTCCACCTCGCTCCGCAGGCCGCCGCGCTGGTCTCGGGCTTGAACGAACTTCCGCCGCACGAAGGCGTCGTCTCGCGGCGGGTCGACTTCAAGGGCGATCTCGGGCGGCTGCAGGCCTTCCTCGCCCGGTTCCACGATGGCGCGCACATCACCGAACCGTCGTTCCTGAGCTCCTCGAAGGTCGACGCACAGCACCCGCGCAGCAACTTCCCCGGCGAAGTCGAGATGCGGATCCAGTCGAAGACCGGTCGGGACGTCGAAAAGCTGGCCAGCATCGGGCACGAACGCGAAGTTCTCTTCAAGGCCGGGACGCAGTTCAAGATCACCGGCATCAAAGAGGGACCCGGCCACCCCAACCACAAGCCGGCACCGGTGCGCGGTGAGCCGCACTACGTCGTGCACGCCGAAGAGATCGCGCCCGGGGAACCGGGGCACCTCGGCGGGGCCGACGCGCACGACGCGATCGAGCAGCGCCGTGCCGGTGAGCGGGCCGACGAGGACCGCTTCCAGCGCGAAGCCGACGAAGAGCTCGCGAAGTTCTACGAGCAGTACCCCGAACACGCGCCGAGCAACGACCTGGCGTCGAAGATCAACCCCTTCGACCCGCCGGGAGCGGAGCCGCTGCCCGAACGGCCGCCGCCCGCGACCGGGCAGCCGGCGGGTGGCTGGGCGCAGCTCGCCGAGCCGCTCGCTCCCGGTGGCCCGCCCGTGCTGCACGCCGGGTCCGTCGAGACGCCGCAGCAGCACGCGCGTCTGCTGCGCGACGCCGTTCCCGAGCTGGCCGGAGTCAACACCCGCAACCACTACGGCCCGAACGGCCTCGAAGGCGGCTACCGGACCAACGCCGCCGAATCGATGGCCGCCTTCGACCGGCGGATGAACGGCGAGGACGTCGTCGCCGGGCCGGCCCGGCAGCAGAGCCTCGGCGAGCAGGTCGGTGGGCAGTGGAGCGGCCGCGGGAGCTTCGACGACGTCGCCCGTGAACTCGGCGAACGTCCGGTCGGTGCGCGGACCGCCGTCGCCTTCGAGACGCCCACCGGGGAGTCGCGGCTGGTGGCCGGCGTGCACACCGAGCACGGGGTCCTGTTCGCCGATCCCGTCACCGGGCGGCTCGCCGAACTGCCGCACGACGCCACCGGCATCCACACCATGCCGCTCGGCGGCGGGGACGCACCCACGCACCACATCGCCGAAACCGACACGATCGGCGACCGGCTCAACCCGACGCACGAGCGCGTACCGCACGACGAGAACTACCTCTTCGACGGCGAGCACCGCGGCACGCCGGCCGACCACGAGAGCATCCGCCGCGCGGTCGGCGACGACGACATCTACCAGGAGATCCACGACCACGCGCTGGCCAAGCGCGACGCAGCGGGGAACCTGGCGCACCTGACCGACGAAGGTGCCGTCGCCCTGCACGGCTACACGCGCGGCGAGTACGCCTACGACGTCAACGAAGCCCTGCGCCGCGGTCCCGACCACCCCGGCTTCGACCTCGCGCAGCAGAACGCCCGCGCGATCATGGACGGCCTCAACCAGATCGCGCCCGAGTCCGGCGAGACGATCCGCGCGCACAACCTCCGCGGCAACGCGCACCTGGCCGATCTGGTCGCCAAGCCGTACGAACCGGGCTCGGTGGTGGTCGAGCCCGCGTTCTCCAGCGCGACGATCAAGACGGACGAGTTCTCGACGTCGAAGTTCGGCGACGACGTCGAGCTGCACGTCCGGTCGAACAACCTGCGCGACATCTCGAAGCTCGCCGAGAACCTCGGTGAGAACGAATCGCTGTCACCGCCCGGCACCCAGCTGCTGGTCCACGAGAAACGGCTGGAGCTCGGGCCCGACGGCCGGCGCAAGTGGATCATCGTGGCCGAGGAGATCGGCCCCGGCCACCCCCGCTACCTCGACCCCGAGACCGCGAAGCAGAAGATGGCCGAGCGGCGGGCCGAGAACGAGCGCAACGCACCCGAGTTCGAGCGGCGCATGCAGGCCGAGATCGCGGACCGGCTCGGCGGCGGCGCGGAGACGCAGCACGTCGCGGAGCCGCCGGAGCAGCCGACGGTCCACGACGCCGTCCAGGAAAGCCCGGAAGTCCAGCCGCCGCCCGCTTCGGTGCACGACTACTCGCGGCTGGCCCGGGCGACGAACCCGCCCGCCGAGCCCGCCATCCACGCCGACGGGACGACGCCGTCCGAGCGCGCGGCCTACGTGCACGACCGCCACCCGCACCTGCGCGACGTCAACCCGGGCTTCCGCGAGCCCGGCGCCTTCGAAAACGGCTACATGACGAACTGCACGCGCGGTCCCCGGGCCTACATGGACCAGCTGCGCGGTGTCGACTCGACGGCCGAGCCGATCCTGCCGCACGAGATGGGCAGCCGCGGCACGCTCGAACACCTCGAGGGCGAGTTCGGGGAGACGTTCTCCGCGCGCGGCAGCTACGACGACGTCATCCGCGAGATGCGCGGGATGCCGGTCGACCACCACGCCGTGGTCGCGGTGAAGTACCCGGGCCCGAACGGCGTCGAGTACGGGCACGTGGCGATGGTCGTGCACACCCGCGAGGGCGTCGCGTTCATCGACCCTCAGTCGGGCGACCTGATGCGCCTGCCGCAGCCGGCGAACAGCATCAAGCTGATGCACCTCGGCACGCCGGACGAGGTGCACGTCCAGCCCGGACACGGAGCCGACGCCGAACACGGCGGCTACGGCACCGCCACGCCGAGCCACGACGAGCCGCCTCGGCACTGGTACCACGAGCCGGAGAACGTGACGCCCGAGGTCAGGGCCCGGCTGGACGAGCTGCTCGCCCAGCCTCGCGTTGCCGAGGCACTCGCGGGTGCGACCGCGGACCTGGTCGTCAAGGACCACGACGGCGTCGCGCACAACCTGGGTCCGATCGGCGATTTCGTCCGGACCCGGCTCGCCGGGCAACCGGAGCTGGTGAACCTGCTCCACGACCCGGCCAACGAGTTCCTGACGCGGTCGTTGCTGCGCAAACCGGAGACGATCGCCAGCTTGCTGGTGCACGACGAGGCCATCCCGATCCTCCACGACGCCGTGCACGAGGTGCACCACCCGGACCCGGACGCGGAACCGGTGGGACCGCACGCGGAGCCGACTCCGCTGACGCCTGAGCAGCAGGAAGTCGCCGGGGAGGTGACCGAAGAGGTCCGGCAGAACCCGCCCGAGCACCGGCTGCAGGCACCGTTCCCGCCGGAGATGCACGGTGACGAAGCCTTAACCCGGGAGTACCTCCGGCACCGTTACGAAGAGGCAGCCCACGCGCAAGACGTGCTCAAACGGACCCTGCCACCGCTGGCGGAGGAGACGAACGGGACCCCGGGGTTCCGGCCCGGTCCGAAGTCGATCGGCCGTGCCATGGACAAGATCGCCGACTACGGAGGCGACGCGTCGAGGCTGGTCGATCTGGCCGGCGCGATGATCCAGTTCGAGCGGGTTCAGGACGCCTACGCGGCGCTCGAACGCGTCGCCGCGCACCCCGAGCTGGAGATCGTGAAGTTCGAGGACCGGTTCGCGAACCCCGCTGAAGCCGGGTACCGCGACCTGCAGATGAGCGTTCGCATCGACGGGCACGTCGCCGAGCTGCGCCTGCACGTCAAGGCCCTCGACGACGTGGCAGCGTACGAGCACGCGCTCTACGAGGTCCGGCGCGATCTCAAAGCACTCCGGAAAGCCGAAGGCCGGGCGGAATACACGACCGAGGAACAGGCGCTGATCGACGGGCTGATCAAGCGCGAGCGGGAACTGTTCTGGGATGCGCTGCAGGGGAGTCTCTAGGTGGTTCAGACGCCGTCCTACTTCGAGTACTACGACCACACGTACGTGGTCGACAGCACACCCGACGGTGGGCTGACCGGTCGCATCCTCAATTGGAGCACCGGCAGGTTCGAAGAGAAGCCGGACCACGTTCCGGATGTGCTTCTCGGCCACGAAGCGGAGATCTCGGCGCTTACCCGGGAGCGGTTCGTCATCCGGACCGAAGAAGAGCGGAAGCACTACCTCCGCGGCGACGGCCCGATCTTCGCGCTCTACCAGACGATCGACGCGATCTGGGACGTAGCGAAAGAGGAGAACAGGCGGATCACGAAAGAGGAGCGCGCGCTGATCGACTCGCTGTACCGGCGCACCTTCAAGATGTGGGACGACGAGTTCGCGCGCCTCGACGCCGGGCAGGCGCCGACCTTCAGCTACACCTCGACGCTGGCGCGATGATTCACGTGGAACATCGACTTTCGGCCGACGAGCAGCGCACTCTCCTGGTGCGGCTGGGAAAGCTCGTGCGCGAGCACCGCGTCAACGCCGGCGTGCCCGCCGTCGCCGACTTCCGGCAGGTCGGGAAGCACACCGAGACCGCGGGCCACAACACGGCGGTGCCGGACGAGCTGGCCGCCATCTTCGCCGAGCTGCGCGCCGGCATGTACACCGAAGGCCGCGGCACCTGGCTGCAGGCGCGGTTCGCCCTGAACCCGGACGGCAGCTTCGACTTCGACTTCGCGCTCGACGACGATCCGGTGTGGACCGACGCCCCCGAGCCCGCCGCCTACCCGGAGGAGCTCGCCGCGTTCCCACGCGCCGACGAGCACATCCCGGACTGGTGGCGGCTGCGCGCGCAGCTACCACTCGGCGTGGTGTTCCGGCACGCGGACGTCGGTGGCCCGGACGTCGAACGGCCGCCGCTGACCGACACCGAAGTGCCGTTGGTGCTGCAGTACCTCGAGCGCGAGGCCGTCGTGCACGAGACCGACGACGAGCGCTTCCTCACCGACGGCACGTGGATCTGGTCCGACGCCGTGCCGCTGCTGCTCGCGAAGCACGGCGTGCCACCGGAACCGGACCTGGTCGCGCACATCCGCCGCCACCACTTCCAGCCGCCGTACGTCGAGCCGCTCGTCCGGCGGACGGCCGAAGCGGACCTGCTGGGCAAGCCGCGGCCGAAGCCGGGCCGCGCCGACGTGAAGAAGACCGCCGGAGACGTCGTTGCCGAGCTGGAGACCACGCCGGACCCGCAGCTCGGCGACGAGGAGCTGCTGATCGTGCTGGTGCAGCGGCTCGGCGAGCACGGGGTGTGGCCCGAGGCGTACCGGGTCGGCGAACGCGCGGACGGCGCGTGGTGCCTCAACCACACCCACGACGGCTGGGAAGTCGCTGCCTACGCGGGCGGGAAACCTCGCGCCCCGAAGCACTTCGCCCGCCTCGAAGACGCCGCGCAGCAGCTGCTGGGCGCGTTGCTGCTGCACCCGGCCCGGATGACCGCCGGGCACGAAACCCCGCGGGAAACCGCCAAGGAGCTCGACGACTGGCCGGTGCACCCGGCGCCGGGTGAGCCTCCCCTCACCCTGCTCCGCAACAAGCGCATCACCAGGCTGGTGGCGGGTACGGTCGTCCTGCGCTTCGGCGAGGAACCGGGCAACCTCGTCCACCACGGGGAGGTACGGTTCGCCACGACGTCGCTGCCGCTCGAACGCGAGCGGGTGCGGCGGAGCTACCGGCTCAGACGCCCTCTGCACGTGATCACCGGCATCACGGTTCCGTGGGCGAACCTGCCGGGTGGCGCGGTGGCCTTCGTGCTGCCGAAGACGATCGCCGAGCACGAGTCCGACGGAAGCCTGGAGAGGATCGAGTAGGTGGAAGCGGCGGAAGCGATTGCCAAGGTCGGCCAGTGGCTGCGCGCGGTGCACGGTCCGGACGTCTCCGGCCCCGCGGGCCTGCGGGTGGACACCGAAAAGGTGCTGCGCATCCCCGAGGGCTGGTCGGTGCCCTACAACACCATCGCGTTCCTCGACGAGGGCCGGCCGGAGAAGGAGATCTTCCCGCCGCCGTCGGTCGTCGTCCGCGAGCCGGACGGCGAGCTGCGGCAGGCGCACCCGCACCCCGGCGGGCTGTCGGTGCCGGTGGCGTTCCCCGGCCAGGAGAACTGGCGCGAGGTCGTCGACCCCGAGTACGTGAAGGCCGGGCTCGGCGAGCTGGGCGTGCCGCTGCAGGCCGTCGCGGGCTGGGTGAAGGTCGACGCCGAGGGCAACCAGACCGGCGAAGAGCGGGAGAACCCGGAGTACAAGGCCGGGCCGATCCGCCGCGGCTACCCGAAGCCGGATAACACCCTGGAGACGCTGCTGTCCTTCGGCAGCGTCGGCTGGCTGACCCGGGAGCTGCTGCTCATCGGGCTGATCCGGTGCGAGGTGTACGTCCCGCTCGACCTGGAGACCGGCAAGACCGACCGGTTCTACTTCGCCGAGGAGCGCAACGAGCTCAAGGTGTTCAGCTCGACCCGGCACCTGCCCTCGCGCGAGCACGGCTGGTGGAAGGTCGACGTCGCCACGCTGGCCGAGTTCGAGCACCCGCCGAACCTGGTGATCAACGGCGGCCCGACGACCATCGAGGACGTCTCCAGCGGCGAGCTCGCGGAGATCGTCAAGCGGTTCCCGCGGCACGAGCCGCGCATCGACGTGCACGGCCGCTGCCCGGAGGCGGAGGAGGACCTGAACCGGGTCGCCGCCGAGACCGCGTCCCGGATGGGGCTGCCGGATCCGGTGAAACCGCCGCTCAAGGCCGCCGAGAAGGCCCGGCGGCGCGGCTTCGAGCTGACGGCCGAAGAGTGCGCGAAGACCGTGCTCGGCGAGTCGTGGCTCAAGCGGCTGAACATGCCGGAGCCGCCGCGCAGCAAGCCCAACGACCTGCGCGCGAACGGCCTGGCCCCGGCCTACGACAACGCCGGCCGCACGGTGCCGCGGCTCGACACGTTCGGCAAGTACTTCGAGCGGGACCTCGACGGCTTCCGCTACGGCTGGCAGCGCGTCACGGGCGCGTACGTCGGCTTCGCGCTCGGAGAGGCTCTGGGCGCGGCCGTCGACCGGATGATGCTGCACGACATCCACGCGAAGTTCGGCATCGAAGGCGTCACCGACCTGGTCCCGGCGTTCGACCAGCCGGGCCGGATCGGCTCGCTGACGCAGCGGCTGCTCTTCTACACCGAGGCCGTGATCCGCAGCCCGCACCGCGAGCAGCCGGAATCGCGCGAGGCCGAGGCGCTGTTCCCCGACGTCGTCCGCGGGGCGCTGCAGCGCTGGCTGCGGACCCAGGGCGCGCCGATGGACGCCCCGGACGGCTGGCTCGTGCAGGTCCCGGACCTGCATGCCCGGCGTGACATCGACGACGCGGAGCTCAACGCCTACCACCAGCTCGCGACCGGGGCCGCCGACGCGCCGCCGATGACCGGCCCGGCCGCGCTGATCCCCGCGTTGCCCGCCGCGCTGACCATGGCCGGCCCCGGCAGCGGGTTCAGCGGCGGGGCGCGGCAGGCGGTGCGCGAACTGGCCGGCGTGACGCACCCGGACGAGACCGACCTGGCTGCTTCGACCTACCTGACCTGGCTGTTCGAGCACGCGCTGACCAAGGACGCGTTCAGCTTCCCGATCTGGAACACCAGCCGCGAGGTGCTCAACCCGGACAGCCAGTTCCAGCAGGGCCCGGAGTGGACGGCGATCCAGGACATGGTCGCCGAGTCGGTGCCGTTCTTCGGCGAGCACGGGCTGCCCGACCTGCGGATGCCCGAGCTGATCGGCGACGGGAAGACGACGCTGTCGGTGCTCGGACGCGCCTTCGCCGCGTTGTCGGGCTTCGAGAACTACCCGGAACAGGCGCTGCTTCGCGCGGTCAACCACTCCGGCCGCAGCGCGCTCACCGGGGCGATCGCCGGTGCCCTGCTCGGCGCGCGCACCGGGATCCCGGGCCTGCCGCAGAAGTGGGTCGACCAGCTGGAGCTGCGGTACCTGGTCGAGAACGTCGCTTCGGACGCCTACTGGCACTTCGACCGGCGCTCGGCGCTGAGCGCGCTCGGCGACGCCTGGATCGAGCGGTACCCGCGGCATTAGCGCGAGGATGGGGAGAATGGACGAAGAGGAAGCCGCCGCTCGCGCGCGGGAGTGGTTGCGCACGCGGCCCGGCGGCGACCGGCTGCGGATCCGGCCGGAGTTCACCGCGCGCCGCCCGGACGGCTGGCGCTTCACGGTCAACGCCGCCGCCTACCTGGACGGCACCGACATCGGGGCGGGCCTGTTCCCCGGCCCGGTGGTGTTCGTGCCGGACGAGGGCGAAATCACGCTCGACCAGGCGGCGATGGCGAGCACGCCCGCCGAGGCCGAGTGGCGGCCGGACGTCGACCCCGAGTTCGACGAGAAGGCGTTCCCCGAGCTGGACCTCCCGGTGCGGGCCGTCCGCGGCTGGACGCGGGCGAACGGTGAGCACCGGGTCAACGAGCAGTACACGCCGGGCCCGGTCTGGCGCGGGTTCCCGGTGCCCGCGACCGACGCCGAGAAGCTGCTGAACTACCTGGCCGCGAACTGGATCAGCCGCGCGGAGTTCGTCCGCGCGCTCTTGGACTGCGAAGTTCTCGTGCCGCTCCTCGAAACCGGCGAGCCGCTGCTGCGGCCGGTCCCCGGCAAGGGCGAACGCGAGGTCATCGCCTACAGCTCGTCGGCGAAGGTGCCCGGGCGGTACCCGCGCCGGTGGCGCGTCCTGGTCCGGGACCTGCCGCCGTCGTCGGGACTGACGCTCGACCCCGGTACCGGCCTGGTCCGCAGCCTCACCGCGGCCGAACTGGGGACGACCGGCGAGCGCCGGCCCATCGTGGCGGAGCCCGCGCCGGAAGCCGGGCCTGAGGTCGCCGCGGCGCTGCCCGCCCTGGTCGCCGAGTTCGGCGTCGAGCCACCCGACCTGCTCGAACGGCACCTGCGGTACGCCCTGGACCACGCCCGCGACCACCACTTCGAGCTGACGCCGGACGAGTGCGTCCGGTACCTGCGCGGGTTCGCCTGGCAGTACCGCAACGGCGTCCGCCGTCGGGCGGGCCAGACCCCGGAATGGCCCGCCGACCTGGACGCGAACGGCCTGATCGCGCACGTCGACGAAGAGGCCCGCCCGCGGCCGGTGCCGTGGACGTTCGGGAAGTTCTCCGCCTTCGGGACGCTGGCCGGGCGCTTCGCGTGGCACCGGATCGTCGGCGCGTACGTCGGCTTCGCGATCGGTGACGCTCTCGGCGGCGGTGCCGACCCGGCCGGTCCGCTGCCGTTGGGCGGCCTGACGCGGAACCTGCTCTTCCACACCGGCATCGTGCTGCGCGGCCTGCCGCCGGTGCCGACCGGCGAGGTGCCGGCGACGCTGCCCGAACCGGACCCGGCCGGCTGGCTCGCCGTCGCGACCCGGCACGCCGGACCCGCGCCCGCCGAGTTCTCCGCGCTGCTGGCCACGGCACTGGCCGCGACCCCGGCGAGCGCGGTCGACCTCGCGGACGTCGACGGCGAGCAGTACGCGAAGGACATCGCCCGCGAGCTGACCGGCAGCGCGGCCGGCGCCGAGGTCACCGAGGGCGTCGAGCTGCTGGTTCCGCTGTTCCGGGCGCTGCTGACGCGGGAGCCGTTCGCGCTGCCGGTGCACGTCTGCCTGCACGAGGTGGGTGGCGACCTGGCCGCGTCGACGCTGGCCCTGCGCGCGGACCGCGACGCCGACGACGGCACGCAGCTGGCGGCCATCGGCGACGGCCGGAGTGTCCGCTCGGTGCTCGGCCGCGCCTTGTTCGCCGCGGCCAAGCGCGGCTACGACCCGGAAGCGGCGATCAGGCTCGCCGCCCGGTCCGGCCCGGTGGCCGGGGCGATCGCCGGTGCGCTGGTCGGCGCCCGGGTCGGCGTACCCGGCCTGCCCTGGGTGGCGAACCTGCCCGACCTGGGTCTGCTCGAGGACGTCGCCGGCGACGTCTTCTGGTACTTCAACCGCAACGGCCTCCAGACGGAGACCGCCGAACACGCCCGCTGGGAGCGCCGGTACCCGAGCGGCCGGTTCACCCCGAAGCCCACCGCGCAACCGCAGGGACCCGGCTTGCGATCGCGGTTGCGGGGCAGCCTGCTGGCCGGGGCGATCGGCGACGCGCTGGGCGCGAAGACGGAGTTCGACTCGATCGACCGGATCCGCGAGATCGCCGGGCCGGACGGCATCACCGACTTCATCCCCGCGTACGGCGGCGTCGGCCGGATCACCGACGACACGCAGATGACGCTCTTCACGCTCGAAGCGCTGATCAGGGCGCACGCCCAGCTGCGGAAGACCGGGTCCGCGGACGTCGTCCACTCGCTGCAGCTGGCCTACCAGCGCTGGCTGCACACCCAGGGCGTCACCTGGGACCGGGCCCGCGGACCGCAGTCGGACGTCGAGGAGCCGGACGGCTGGCTGATCACCCACCAGGAGCTGTTCAGCCGGCGCGCACCCGGGCTGACCTGCTTCGGCGAGCTGGAGGCGTACGGCCGCTCGGGTGTCCGGGGCACCGTCGACCGGCCGGTGAACAACTCGAAGGGCTGCGGCGGCGTGATGCGCGCGGCACCGATCGCGCTGTGGTCGGACGACCTCGCCGAGGTGTTCCGGCTCGGGGCCGAGAGCGCGGCGCTGACCCACGGTCACCCGAGCGGGTACCTGTCGTCAGGCTGTTTCGCGGTGATCGTGCACGAGCTGCTGCACGGAAAGCCGCTGCTCGACGCGGTCGCGACCGCGCGCACCGAACTCGTCGAGCACCCCGGGCACGAAGAGCAGAGCGAGGCGCTCGACGCGGCTTTGGCGATGGAGGGGCCGCCGACACCGGAAAAGCTCGAGCGGCTCGGGCAGGGCAACGTCGGCGAGACGGCGTTGTCGATGTCGGTGTACGTCGCGCTGACCACCACGGACGCCGACTCGGCGCTGCTCGCGGCGGTCAACCACAGCGGCGACAGCGACTCGACCGGTTCGGTCTGCGGCAACCTCGTCGGCGCGATGTACGGCGAGGAGGCCCTGCGGCGAAGCTGGCTCGACCGGCTGGAGCTCCGCGAAGTCATCGTCGGCCTGGCGGACGACGCGCTCACCGAGTTCGGCCCGGATGCGCCGGGCGACGACCGGTGGTTCGCTCGGTACCCGGTCGACTAGGTTCTTGGTTCACGGGGGACGGGGAGGACAAACGTGCGTTACCGGGTTGAAGTGGCCGAACGCCCGGACGGCCTGTACGCGACATGGGGCGAGGGGACCTATCGCGCGCAACGGTCGACCACGGACGGCACGGTGCTGCTGTCGGTGCTGCCGGAGGAAGAGGCGCCCGAAGGGTTCGACAAGGAGCACGACGGGCGGCCCGCGCGGGTGGTGCCGGCGAGCGAGGTGCCGTCGACGTTCACGCTGCGGACCTTCGCCGAGTACGACGGCGAGGTCTTCGAGGTCGCGCCGGGCGACCGGCCGGAGCTGACCCTGCGCTGGGTCCGCGACGACCCCGCCCGCGCGGCGCAGCTGGGCCTGACCGACTTCTCGGTCACCGTGCCGGCCAAGCAGGTCACCGCGCTGTGGCAGACGCGGCTGGACTTCACCGAGACGCCGGAGGCGCGGCCGCAGCCGGGCGACGGCGACCAGAACGCGCTGCTGCGCGCCATCGGCCGGACGCTGCTGCACACCGTGCCCGGCGGCTGGGCGAAGGTCGGCGCGCAGTTCCGGCAGGTCGGCGACTACGCCGAGATCGAGGTCCGCGCGATCGGCGACGAGGACGGCCCGGTGTCGGTGTCGCTGCCCGCGGCGCCCCGGCTCGGCGGGCTCTTCGCGCGGCTGCGGGCGTCGATGTTCCAGCCCGAGGCCGGCACCTGGTTCCAGGGCACGTTCACGCTGGACGCGCAGTCGCAGTTCGACTTCGACTTCGACGCCGACCGCGAGCCGGACTGGCGGGTGCCGCCCAACGACGGCGGCCGCCCGTCGACCGCCGCCTACGAGCTGGAGCTGGCGACCTTCCCGCGGACGCCGAAGCACCTGCCGGCCTGGCTGACGGCGAAGGCCGGGCTCCCGCTGGACGTCGTGTTCCGGCACGCGCGGGTCGCCGATTCCCACGTCGAGGGCGAGCGCCCGGTGGTCAACCGGCCGCCGGTGCCGCCGGACCAGGTCCGCGGCCTGCTCGACTACCTGTTCCGGGCGCCGGTGGCGCTGCACCGGCCGGCGCCGCTGCCGGACATCTTCGGCGGGCCGGGCGCGAAGCCGGACGTGCCGAACGCCTTCCACACCGACGGCACCTGGATCTGGCCCGCCGCCGTGCCGCACTACCTGCGCAAGTATGGGGTGCCGCCGGAGCCGGAGCTGGTCGAGCACGCGCGCGCCGCGGGCTTCCGCCCGCCGTTCGTGGGGGAGCTCGTCCGCGCCACGGCGGAAGCGGAGGTGCTCGGGCAGCCGCGGCCCGCGCAGACGGCCGCCGACCTGCCTGACGAGCGCGCGCTCACCCGCGTCGCCCGTGGCGAGCAGGTGCGGAACCTGAAGGGCGCGGAGACACTGGAGCTGCTCCAGCAGCGGCTCGCCGAGCACGGCGTCCCGGCCGCGGCCTACCGGATCGGCGCGAACGAGGTGCCGTCCGAAGGTGTCTGGACACTGCGCCGCGCCGAGAACGGCTGGGAGGTCTCGCGGCCGCCGTCCGACGAGCCGGTGGCGTTCGGCTCGCTCGGCGACGCGGCCCGGTTCCTCCTCGGCGTGCTGCTGATGCTGCCGCCGCGGCCGGCGGAGGAGTCCGACCAGCCCGCCGACTGGCCGATCCTGCCGATGCGCGGCGAGCCGCCGTTGAACTTCTACCGAGGCAAGCGCCTGATCACGCTCGCGCCCGGCACCACGGTCGTCCGGTTCGGCAACGAGACCGGCAACCTGGTGCACGCCGACGGCTCGCGGTTCGTCGAGACGGCGCTGGCGTTCGAACGCGAACGCGAGAAGCGGCTGTACCGGGTACAGCGCGCGATCCGCGTGCTGACCGCCGTGGCGGCGCCGTGGGGCGGGATGCCGGGCGGCGCGGTCGCCCACCTGCTGCCGCGGCCGCTCGCCCAGCACGTCGAGACGGGCTCGCTCAGCAGGCAGTGATCAGGACGGCGGGCGACCACCAGTAGTCGGCGAGCGGGGTGACGTCGACCTCGGTGAAGCCCGCCGTCCGCAGCTGCTCGGCCCAGACCGCGGCCGGGTGCTCCCAGTTCGTCCGCTGCTGCCCGGAGACGATCCCCAGCAGCACCGGCAGCAGGAAGCCCTGGGCGACCAGCGTGGCGTCTTCGCCGTACTCGGCCACCCCGCGCTCGTAGCGCTCGACGAGCGAGCGGAGGTGCTCCGGCGAGCCTTCCTCGAACTCGGGGACGTCGAACTCGGCGAGCACCAGCGTCCCGGTGCGCGGCTGCAGCGCGCGCAGCACCTCGGCGCGCTGCTCCGGCTCGATGGACTGCAGCGCGAACGTCGACTGGACGAGGTCCCAGCCGAGGTCGTCGCGGGCCAGGAAGTCCTGGGCGGTCGACTGCCAGCACTGGGCCGACGGCACCCGCTCGTGGACGCCTTCGAGCAGCGCGGCCGACGGCTCGACCAGGTCGATCCGCGGGGGGAGGTGCGACGCCTGCTCCAGCGCGGGCACCACGGCGAGGCCGTCGCCGCAGCCCAGGTCGAGCAGCGATTCCGGCTTCCCGGCGTCGTACCGGGCGGCCAGCTCGGCGCTCAGCGCCCGGTACAGCTCGACGTTGCCGCCGCCGCGGATGAACGCCGTGAACGCGGCGGGTGCGTCGTACACCGGCGCCGAGCCGTCACCGCCCAGGTAGGCCCGCAGCTCGTCCGCCAGCGTGGAGCCGGCGCGCCCGGCCTGGGCGGCGAGTTCGGCGGCTTGGTCGTGGTCACCGGAGCGGTAGGCGGCAAGGGCGTCGGCCAGCGGCTCGATCGAGGTCATGGTGAGGGGATATCAGAACGGGACCCACAACGTCACTCGTGTGCCACCCCCGGCGAGTCCGGACTCGACCAGCGACGTCCCGCCGACCTCGGCCAGCCGCGCGGTGATCGACTCGCTGATGCCGAACCCGGCCGGGTGGTCGGCCGCGCTGAACCCGCTCCCGTGGTCGCGGGTGATCACCGCGATGCCGCCGTCGCGCTCCTCGACGCGGACCACGACCCGGTCGGTGCCGGAGTGCTTCATCGTGTTCCGCATCGCCTCGCGGACGGCGTCGCGGATGGCGATCTGGCGGACCTCCGACAGCGTGTCGTCGTCGAGCTCGGCCACCACGAGCTGGGCGCGCAGGCCGTCGCGGGCCATCTCGGCGGCCAGCGCGGCGAGCTTCTCGCCCAGCGGCCGCGCGCCGGCCTCGGCGCGCTCGGACGCGGCCGACTCGATCGTGTGCCGGATCTCCATCGCCTGCGCCCGCGCCAGCCGCTGGATCTCCACCAGCCGTTCTTCGCCGTCACCGGGGCCGGACAGCGCCATCGCCTCCAGCGTCTGCAGCACGGTGTCGTGCAGCATCCGGTGCTGCTGGGCACGCTCGGCGAGCCGCCCGTTGCGGGTGCCGTAGGCCAGGGCCAGGCGCGTGCCGAGACCGGTCAGCACCAGCGCGGCGGTGGCCAGGAACAGCTCGGCGAGCAGCACGGAGTACGTCGAGAACGCGGCCCCGACACGGAACTCGCCGGTGTTCAGCCAGTTCGCCAGCATCCGCAGCGGGAAGCTCAGCAGCCCGAACACCACACCGCTCGGGAGGCCCAGCGCGAGCGTCAGCAGCCCGATCTCGCCGTACAGGTGGACACTGGTGACCGCGAGCGCGTCGAAGTACCCTGGTGCCGGCACGGTCATGGCGATGACCAGCGGCGAAAGCACGGTGAAGGCCAGGTCGACGGCCAGCAGCTTCCCGGCGTTCCGGCCGCGGAACGGCGCCGAGCGGAACATCCAGCGGAACCCGATGACGTTCAGCGCCACCGACAGGAGGGTGAACACCCCGACCGGCAGCAACCCGGTCGTGCCGTGCTGCAGGACGTACACGCCGAACTGGCCCGGCACCGCGAGCAGCCGGTACGCCAGCGGGATGAGCACGACGTACCGGGTCGCGCGCAGCAGCAGGCCGTCGCGCTCGGTGGGGTCGATCGGGCCCGACATCCGGGAGATGCGCCGCAGCGCGTGCATCGGCGCCGGGTCGGCGATCTCGTCGGGCAGCTCACTCGTGGCGGTGGCGATCGCGGGGGCGCCGCGCCTCAGCAGCGCCACCAGGAAGCTGCCCCCGCCCGCCACGGCTCACGCGTTCCCGACGCCGTTTTCCGTGGCCCACTTCTTCAGTTCGGCGACCGCCTCGTCGTGCTCCAGCGGCCCGCGGTCCAGGCGCAGCTCCTTGAGGAACTTCCACGCCTTCCCGACGTCCGGCCCCGGTTTGAGGCCGAGCAGCTCCATGATCTCCTCGCCGTTGAGGTCCGGCCGCACCCGGTCGAGGTCCTCCTTGGCCTTGAGCGCGGCGATCCGGGCCTCGAGGTCGTCGTAGGTCGCCTGCAGCGCGGCCGCCTTCCGGCGGTTCCGGGTCGTGCAGTCGGCCCGGACCAGCTTGTGCAGCCGGGTCAGCAGCGGCCCGGCGTCGGTGACGTACCGGCGGACCGCCGAGTCCGTCCACTCGCCCTTGCCGTAGCCGTGGAACCGCAGGTGGAGGAACACGAGCTGGGAGACGTCGTCGACGATCTCCTTCGAGAACTTCAGCGCCCGCAAACGTTTGCGGGCCATCCGCGCGCCGACCACCTCGTGGTGGTGGAAGCTGACGCCGCCGCCCGGCTGGAACTCCCGGGTCGCCGGCTTGCCGACGTCGTGCAGCAGGGCTGCCAGCCGCAGGATCAGATCCGGCTCGGACGTCGGCTCGTGCGTCTTCTCCAGGTCGATCGCCTGGGCGAGCACGGTCAGCGAGTGCTGGTAGACGTCCTTGTGCTGGTGGTGCTCGTCGATCGCCAGCCGCATCCCGGACACTTCGGGCACCACCCGATCGGCCAGCCCGGTCTCGACCAGCAGCTCCAGGCCCGGCCGCGGGTCGTCGGCCAGCAGCAGCTTCGACAGCTCGGCCTGGACCCGCTCGGCGGTGATCCGGTCGATCTCCTCCGCCATCGACGTCATCGCGTCGACCACCCGCGGCGCGGCGGTGAAGTCCAGCTGGGCGGCGAAGCGGGCGGCGCGCAGCATCCGCAGCGGGTCGTCGGCGAACGACTCCTGCGGCGTCGCCGGCGTGTCCAGCACCTTCTCGCGCAGGGCGCCCAGCCCGTCGTGCGGGTCGATGAACGTCTTCGACGCCAGCTCGACGGCCATCGCGTTGACCGTGAAGTCGCGGCGCAGCAGGTCGCCCTCGATGCTGTCGCCGAAGGTGACCTCGGGGTTGCGGCCGACGCGGTCGTAGCTGTCGGCGCGGAACGTCGTGATCTCGAGCTGCATGCCCTTCTTCGTCACGCCGACCGTGCCGAAGGCGATCCCGACGTCCCAGACCGCGTCGCCCCAGCCGCTGACGATCTTCAGGACCCGGTCGGGGCGCGCGTCGGTGGTGAAGTCGAGGTCGACCGACCGCCGGCCGAGCAGCGCGTCGCGCACGCTGCCGCCCACGAGGTAGAGGCGGTGCCCCGCACTGGCGAACCTTTCCGCCAGCTCCTCCGCCAGGGGAGAGAGCTCCATCAGCCCTGCCACCTGCTTGTCGACCACGTCGTTCACGAAAATCCCACTACGTTCCAGGTGCGATAGCTGCAGACACCGCCGGACACGGACACGGAGAGCCAGCCTACCGGGGCAACCGTTTGCTCTAGCATCGCAGCATGTCTGGATCAGCCGGCCGACCCGGCGCCTCGAAGCCGCGCAGGCGGCGCAGGCGTCAGCGCGGCAGGCGCCTGACCACGGTCGACGAGACGTCGGCCGGTGGCCTCGTGGTGGACGCGGAGCGCGAACAGGCGGTGCTGATCGGCCGGCTCGACCGGCACGGCAGACTGCTGTGGTCGCTGCCCAAGGGCCACATCGAGGACGGTGAGACGGTGGAACAGACGGCTGTGCGCGAGGTGAAGGAGGAAACCGGCATCTCCGCGCGCGTCCTGCAGCCACTGGGCACCATCGACTACTGGTTCGTGGCCGAGAAGCGGCGCATCCACAAGACCGTGCACCACTTCCTGCTCGAAGCGCTCGGCGGTGAGCTTTCCGACGAAGACGTCGAGGTCACCGAGGTGGCCTGGGTCCCGCTGGCCGAGCTGGAGACCAAACTCGCCTACTCCGACGAGCGCAAGCTCGTCCGGAAGGCCAGTCAGATGTACAAGGAACTTTTCGCGCGCCCGGACGTCCACGGACGAGACGAGCACGCCCCTGAGGGAGCCCCCGAGTGAAGCGGTTCGCCGCAACCTTCCTGTCCGTCCTCTTCCTGGCGGTCCCCGCCCTCGCCGGCGCCACGGTCGCCCAGGCGCAGGAGGGCGCGCGCCTGCGCGTCGACCTGGCCGGGCTCAGCCCGCGGGTGATCACGAGCTCGACGACGACGCTGACCGTCACCGGCACGGTGACCAACACCGGCGACCGCCGGATCGCCAAGCCGCAGGTGCGGCTGCAGGTCGGGGACCGGGTGACGACCGATCGCGGCGTCGGCGACGTGCTGTCCGGCGCCGTCATCAAGGACACCCCGCTGACCGAGTTCACCTCGGTCGCCGACGTGCTGGAGCCGGGCCAGAGCGCCCCGCTGGACATCACCGTGCCGCTGACCGGGACGCGGGCGGCCCGGTTCGGCCTCCCCGGCGTCTACCCGCTGCTGGTCAACGTCAACGGCACCCCCGAGTTCGGCGGGCCCGCGCGGCTCGGCGCGGTCAGCATGCTGATGCCGGTGCTGGGCGGGCCGGGGAAGCAGTCGGGCGGCCGGTCCGGTGCGTCGCCGAGCATGACCCTGCTCTGGCCGCTGACCAGCAACGTCCCGCACGTCTACGCGGCGCCGTTCGGCAGCCCGATGGTGCTGGCCGACGACCGGATGGCCGACGAGATCAGCGGCGACGGCCGGCTGAACGCGCTGGTCACGTCGGCGGAGGCGGCCGTGCGGAGCAACGCCGGCCTCACGAAGTCGATGTGCTTCGCGCTCGACCCGGACCTGCTCGCCACCGTCGACGCGATGACCCGCGGCTACCTCGTCCACACGGACACGGGGAACGTCGACGGCAAGGGCGTCGAAGCCGCCAAGACGTGGCTGTCCGCGGTCCGTGCGCTGGTCGGCGGCCGCTGCGTGGTGGCGCTGCCGTTCGCCGACGCCGACCTCGACGCGCTCACCCGCATCCGCCCCGGCGACACCGGCCTGGTGGCCCGGGCGGCCTCCGGCGCCGCGACCATCCAGGAGCTGACCGACGTCACCCCGCAGACGGGCGTGCTGTGGCCGGACGGCACGCCCAGCGAGTCGGTGCTCGGCGCGCTGACCGACGCCGGCGTGCGGACCCTGCTCACCGACGCGGGCAAGCTCGCGCCTGCCGCGGCCGGCGGCGGCGTCACGGTGCAGGGCAGCACCATCCGCGTGCAGCCGACCGACTCGCTGATCTCCGGCGCGATGTCGGGCGTCCCGACCGTGCCCGGGTCGGTCACCGTGCCCGCCACGACCGAGCGGGCGGTCGCGAGCCAGAACGGTCTCGGCGCGCTCGCCTTCCGCGCCGGGCTGGGCGTCTTGGGGAACCAGCGGCCGGACCACCTGCTGGTCGCGCCCCCGCGGCGCTGGGACGCCTCGGCCGAGGAGTTCACCACCTACCTGCAGCAGGTCGGCGAGTTCCTGAACGCGGGCCTGGTCACCGCGACCGGGCTCCCGGCGCTGCTCGCCGCCGTCCCGGCGACCTCCGGCCCGGTCGGCGACGGCGGACCGGCCTCGGCCACGGGTGCCGACCCCGGCGTCGTCTCGACGCTGGCCGGGCTCGACGACAAGGCCTCCGGGTTGGCGTCCGCGATGCAGATCGACCCGACCAAGCGGGTGAAACCGGACGACGTCGTCGAGCCGGTCCGGCTGGCCGAGCTGCGAGGCGCCTCCACCGCGTGGCGGGGCCTGCCCGCGGACGCGGCGACCACGAACGCGCAGGCCGAGCTGACGGCGATCAGCGGGCGGGTGACCGTCTCGCAGCCGAAGCAGACCATCGCGCTGGCGTCCGGCAACTCGCCGTTGCCGGTGTACGTCAGCAACGACCTGCCGGTCGGGATCAACGCCCGGTTCGCCCTCGACAACAACACCGGCCTGCGCCCGGAGGAGGCCGGTGACCGGTTCTTCCCGGCCAGCGGCGGCAAGAACTACTTCCTCCCGGTCGAGGCCCTGCGGGCCGGCCGGTTCAGCGTCGATGTGTCGTTGCGCACGCCGACCGGTACCCCGCTCGGGTCATCCGCGCGGTTCGAGCTGACGTCCACGGAGTACGGCGCGATCACCATCATCGCGACCGTCGCCGCAGGTGTGGCCCTGCTTCTGCTCGCTTCCCGGCGCATCTACCGGCGGGTGAAGGACGCCCGCGCGGGCCGCGACGTCGTGGACTGATCGCTCGGCCTTCGAGTGTTCCGGACGGTTCGCGATTACCCTTGGTCCGCACGTGCGCGGCACCCGGCCGCGGCACCGGAGTAGAGCACCGAGGATTGGGCACGCGTTGGAGAGAGAGCCGGGCTTACCACCCGAGCGTGCGAGTCGTCCTCGGCGCGAAGGACCCCCGCCACCGCAACGGGGTGACGGGCCCCCGCGAGCGTCACAGCCGTCGCAGCCGGTCCGCCGCCAGCCGCCGCCTCCGCCGCCGGAGCGCGGCCGCCGCCAGCCGCCCCGCAACGGCCAGACGCGCGCGATGCCGGCCCCGGACGACGCGACGGTCCGCGACCAGCGCCCGGTCCGCGACGACCCACCGGCCCGAGACGGCCGTCCCCGCCGCGGTGAGCAGCCGCCCCAGGACGGCCGCGCACCCCGCGGCGACCGCCCTCCCGGTGACGACCGTCCGGCCCGCGGCGAGCGCGCCCCTCGTGGCGGCGGCCCGGCCCGCGACAACCGCGCCTCCCGGGGCGACCGCCCGGCCCCGGAC
>JARAWT010000066.1:0-58401 GCA_033793495.1 Streptomyces sp. MN03-5084-2B
GGACGGCCCGCATCGGGGCGGCGGGGGCGGCCTGCACCGGAGCCGCGCGAGCGCCGGCCGACACTGCGGCGGCGGCCTGCGCCGGGTGTGCAGCCCGGTGTGCGGCCTGGTGTGCGGCCTGCACCGGAGCCGCGCGAGCGCCGACCAGCACCGCGGCGGCGGCCGGCGCCGGGTGTGCGGCCCGGTGTGCGGCCTGCACCGGAGCCGCGCGAGCGCCGACCAGCACCGCGGCGGCCTGCGCCGGGTGTGCGGCCTGCGCCGGGGCTGCGGGGACGGTCTGGGCCGGGACGGCGACCGCGCCCAGCGCCGGGACGGTGGGGACGACCTGCGGCGAGGGGGCGACCGCGCCCTGCACCAAGGCGGTGGGCTCAGCCTTCACCGGCACAGCAAGCCCAACCTCCACCGAGGCAGCAGACCCAGCCTTCACCGGCACAGCAAGCCCAGCCCGCACCGAGGCGGCGGGCTCGGCCTGTGCCGACACCGCGAGCCCAACCGCCCCCAAGGCAGCAGACCCAGCCTCCACCGGCACAGCAAGCCCAGCCCGCACCGGCACAGCGAGCGACCCCTTCGCCGAGGCGGTAGGCCCAGCCTGCGCCGCCCCAGCGAGCGCGCCCTGCCCCGAGGCGGCGAGTCCGGCCTGCACCGGCACCACGAGCCCGGCCTCCCCCCATGCAGCAGGCCCAGCCTCCACCGGCACAGCAAGCCCAGCCCGCACCGGCACAGCGAGCGACCCCTTCGCCGAGGCGGCGGAGGCGGCCCGCATCCGGTGTGCGACCTGCCCCGAAGCGCCGGGCCCAGCCTGCACCGGCACCGCGAGCCCAACCTGCGCCGCAGCCGCGCGAGTGCCGGCCGGCGGCGCGGAACCCGGCTCCAGCGGCAGCGCCGCCACGGCGTCCGCCAGCGCCCGCCCCAACGACGGCGCCAGGTCACGACGACCGCGCTCCTTGTACGCGATCAGCAACCTCCGGCCCACCCCGCGGTACCGGGCCAGCGCGAACACCCGCACCAGCCCCGCCGTGGGCCCGCGCACCACTTCCCGCGCCGCACCCCACACGCCTTCGCACCGGGCGCAGCACGGCCTCCCCCGGGCTCCGCACGCGGCGCAGCGGCTGGGGATCAGCAGATCGAGCAGTCTCTTCAGCACACGGACAGTGTCACGACCGGCACCGACAGTTTCGGGGGCCCGGACGTCACCCACCGGAGTGAAAAAGATCAGCCCGGGTAGAAGGGGTCCGCGTCCTTCATCGTGTGGCTGTGCGGGCGCCACACCTCGCCCAGCACCGACGCCGTCCACAGGCCGTTGGCGTCCGCCACCACGATCGGGAGGCCGGTGGCCGCCGTCACGCCGTGGACCGTCGGGGTCAGGTTGCTGCTGTTGAACGCGTCCATGCGCTGGCCGTCCACCGTCACCTTGACCACCGGCTGGGACGGCGACTTCGTCACCGCCACCAGGCTGTCCTGGGCGATCCAGTCGACGTCGACGACGTCCTCGATGTCGTGCGGCTGGAGGTGACGCGGTTCGCGCAGGGACACCGAGTCGCCGTTGACGACCACCGAGGCTACCCACAGCTGGCCCTTGATCACCGCCGCGACACGGGCGCCGTCGCGGGAAAACCGGAGTTCCGTGACGGCGCCCTGCTGGGTCAGGTCCGTGGCGTTGACGCTCAGCGCCGTCCAGTGGCCGTTCTGGTCGAGCACCATCCGGCCCACCGACAGCCCGTCGACCACCGTCCACAGCTCGCCGGTGCCGGGGCGCCAGGTCGGGCGGGTCAGGAAACTGCCGTTGAGGGTGGTCAGCGCCAGGTCGTGGCCGAGGTCGCCGATCCGCAGGCGCACGCCGCCCCCGCTGCGCTCCACCACCGCCAGGCGCTTGCCGTCGATCGACTGGGCGGCGCTCACGACGTCGTACCCGCCGTTGCCCGCCGGGCCCGCCACGAGGGCGCCGTCGCTGAGGGAGCGAACCCGGCCGCCGACCGTCATCAGGCCCAGCAGCTGCGGGCTGATCGACAGCGCCGCGCCGTAGTTGGGCAGGTCGTTCTGCCGCCAGTCCGGGTGGTTCGGCACGAGCGGGGCGCCGTCGGCGAGGATGCGGATCCGCGCCGACGTGACGTACTGCAGCGACAGCACGATCTGCGCGGCGATCAGGTTCCGGATGTCGTCGGGCACTCCGGTGAGCCCGGTCAGAGGCACCACCAGCGTCCCGTCGTCGAGGCTCTTGACGTTCGTGTCGATCTCGATGGGCTCGCCGAGCAGGTTCTTCACCGCGCCGGCCAGGGCCGCCGAAGGCCCGCTGACCAGCAGGTCCATCACCCGGCCCGGCAGGCCGGACTGCGGCTTCGCGACCACGTAGCGGCGATCGGGGACGAAGGTGGCCGACGACTCCGAGTAGAAGTTCACCGGCACCGGCGTGTAGTTGTCGCTGAAGT
This sequence comes from Streptomyces sp. MN03-5084-2B, assembly GCA_033793495.1. Taxonomy (GTDB): domain Bacteria; phylum Actinomycetota; class Actinomycetes; order Mycobacteriales; family Pseudonocardiaceae; genus Amycolatopsis. The sequence goes on from JARAWT010000066.1 coordinate 2,427, forward strand.
CGGACTCGGTCGCGTACAGGTCGGCGGGCGGATCGACGATCCGCCACTGGTTGTTGGCCTGCTTGCGCACCTTCACCTGCAGGAGCGCCAGGCTGTAGTCCGGCACGAACGCGCTGTTCTGGTCCAGCGTGCCGACGTCGATCCCGCGCACGGTGACGACCTGCGTGTTCGGGTCCGGCGGCGGGCCGGTGTCGTAGACCGTGCCGAAGGTGTCCTGGATGATCGTCAGGTTGCGGCTCGGCCGCCAGCTCGCCCGGCTCTGCTCGTCCAGGTAAGCCCGGGCGGCGGCGTTGTTCTGCCCCGGCTTGAGCGTCGCCCCGACGAACGCGCGGACCAGCGACAGCGGGTCGATGTTCAGCTGCGGCTCCGGCACCACGTCACCGGGGCTCTGGCCCTGGCGCTCGCCGGGAACCACCTGGGGCTGCGATTCCAGCGGCACGTTCGCGCAGCCCGCGAGCAACCCCAGGCACAACAGCAAGAGCACGAGCCGGTTCGGCCGGAGCTTCGCTCCGGATCGGGGACGCCGCCGACCGGCCCCCCGCACTGCATGGTGGTTCACTGACCGATTCCCTCACGTTCCGCGAAGATCGCCTCGGGCGCCGGCGTGACGTCGATGACCCCGAGCGGCACTTCCGTGGCGAAGCGGTCGGGCGGTGGCAGGACCAGCGGCGAGTCACCCACGGGCAGGTCCTGGTGACGCGGCAGCAGGAGCCGGAAGCAGGCGCCGTTGCCGGGCTCGCCCCACGCGTCGAGCTCGCCGCCGTGCAGGCGCGCGTCCTCCTGGCTGATCGCCAGGCCCAGCCCGGTACCGCCGGTGCGCCGGTTGCGCGACGGGTCGGCGCGCCAGAACCGGTTGAACACCAGGTCCGCCTCGCCCGGCCGCAGGCCGACGCCGTGGTCCCGGACCGTGATGGCGACGGCGGTTTCGTTCGCCCCGACCGTCAGCACCACCGGCTTGCCCTCGCTGTGGTCGACGGCGTTGGCGAGCAGGTTGCGCAGGATCCGCTCGACGCGCCGGGCGTCGACCTCGGCGATGACCTCTTCGTCGGGCAGCACGAGTTCCACCGAGCTGCCCGCGTTGCCGGCGATCACCCGGACCTGCTCGACCGCGCGGGTGGCGATCGGGCGGACGTCGATGAACTCCGCGGACAGGTCTTCGACACCGGCGTCGAGCCTGCTGATCTCCAGCAGGTCGCCGAGCAGCGCTTCGAAGCGGTCGAGCTCGTCGACCAGCAGCTCGGTCGACCGCGCGAGGCCGGCCGGGAACTGCTCGCGGGACGCGTGCAGCACGTCCGCGGCCATCCGGACGGTGGTCAGCGGGGTGCGCAGCTCGTGCGAGACGTCGGAGGTGAACCGGCGCTGCAGGCCGCCGAAGTCCTCGAGCTGGCGGATCTGGCGCTGGATGCTCGCGGCCATCTCGTTGTAGGACACCGCGAGCTTCGCCAGGTCGTCCTCGCCGAGCACGGTGAGCCGCTGGTCGAGGTCGCCGCCGGCGAACTGCTCGGCCGCCGCGGCGGCCTGCCGGACCGGGCGGACCACCTGCCGCGTCACGAGGTTCGTGATGCCCGCCAGCAGGAGCAGCAGCACGAGCCCGCCGACCAGCAGCGTGTTCTGCACCGTCGAGACGGTGTTCTGCTCGGTCGTCAGCGGGAACAGCAAGTACAGCTGCAACGGGGTGGCCACGGTGCTCAGCGGGGTGCCCACGATCAGGTACGTCGTGCGGCCGCCCCCGGCGTCGGGGACGGTGTGCTCGAGGAAGCTCGTCTGGTCGGCTTCGACGAACTGGCGCAGCCGCGGCGGCACGTTGTCGAACGGGCCGGCGCTCGACTTCCCGGTGGGCTGGTTGTGCCCGCCGGTGACCAGGACCGGGACGAACGTGCCCGCCGCCGACCCGGCCGCGTCCTGGCTGGTCGGGGTGATCGCGATCTTCTTCAGTGCGTTCTCGAGCCGGTTCCGCAGCGCTTCGTCGCCCTCGGTGCCGAGGCCGACGAGCTCACCGGCCGCCGTCTCCGCCGCCGCGCGGGTCTGCGCGACCGCCGCCGCGCGCTTGGTGTCCAGCAGCCGTTCGGTGATCTGGTTCTGCAGCACCATGCCGAGCACGAAGACCACGGCGGAGGACAGCGCGAGCGTCGACACGGTGACGCGGAACTGCAGCGAGTGCTTCCACAGCTCGTTGAACGCGACCGCGCGACGGCGCGCGAAAACGACGACACGCCGCACCAGGCGTGCCGTCGAACGCGCGTACGCGGGGAGCCGTCTGCCGGTCTCGGCCGTCATCGACGCATCACGGGGGGCCGGCCTTGTACCCGACGCCGCGAACGGTCAACACCACCTCGGGGTGTTCCGGGTCCTTCTCCACCTTCGAACGCAGGCGCTGGACGTGCACGTTCACCAGCCGGGTGTCGGCCGCGTGCCGGTAGCCCCACACCTGCTCGAGCAGCACCTCGCGGGTGAACACCTGGCGCGGCTTGCGGGCCAGCGCCACCAGCAGGTCGAACTCCAGCGGGGTCAGCGGGATGGCCTTGCCTTCGCGCGTGACCTCGTGGCCCGGCACGTCGATCGCCAGGTCGCCGATGGTGAGCGACTCCGCGGGCTCGGCCTCGGTGCGGCGCATGCGGGCCCGGACCCGCGCGACCAGCTCCTTCGGCTTGAACGGCTTGACGACGTAGTCGTCGGCGCCGGACTCCAGGCCGAGAACTATGTCGACGGTGTCGCTCTTGGCGGTGAGCATGACGATCGGCACCCCGGACTCGGCGCGGATCGCCTTGCAGACGTCGATCCCGTTCATCCCGGGCAGCATCAGGTCGAGGAGGACGAGGTCGGGCTTCAGCTCGCGCAGCGCGGGCAGCGCGCGTGAGCCGTCGGCGACCACCGCCGTGTCGAACCCCTCCCCACGGAGCACGATGGTGAGCATCTCCGCGAGGGCGGGGTCGTCGTCGACCACGAGAACACGTGCCTTCATGTCCCACATATTCGCACTAGTTCCGGCGCCCGCACGCACGACCCGCGTGTTTGACCACCAGAAAGATCAAGATCGCTGTCCCCGCCTGCTCCATCCGGGTGCCGGTAGCGGCCGCTTTGGACGGTCCGTGAAGGCCGCGCCGGGGGCCGGCGCGGCCTTCACGGACCTGCGAGGAGGGCTCCGGGCAACGACTGGCGGGATGCCCGGCCAGTACGTGAAAGTTGCGCATAGCGAGACTCTGTGCCTCTTGCGCAACAATCCGGCTTCGGGCGTGTCCTCGTCAAGAGATTCGCCCACTCAGCCGATAGGAACACGGCGAAACGGATACTGTTGCGCCATGCGGAACCAGGACTCGGGCAACGCAACTCAGAGCCAGGTGCAATCGGTCGACCGGGCCATCAGCGTGCTGGAACTGCTCGCGCGCAACGGCGAAACCGGCATCACCGAGATCGCGGGCGAGCTGGGCGTCCACAAGTCGACGGCGTCGCGCCTGCTCAGCGTCCTGGAGACGAGGGGCCTGGTCGAGCAGCTCGGCGAACGCGGGAAGTACGCCATCGGCTTCGGCGTCGTCCGCTTGGCCGGCGCCGCGACCGGCCGCATGGACCTCGCGAAGCTGGGCCGGGCCAGCTGCCTGGCACTGGCCGACGAACTGGGCGAGACGGTGAACATCGCCATCGCCGACGACGGCGTCGCCATCAACATCAGCCAGGCCCGCGGCTCGGCCGCGATCACCACGCAGAACTGGACGGGCCAGCGGACGCCGCTGCACGCGACTTCGAGCGGCAAGGTCCTCCTGGCGTACATGGGCGAAACCGAGCGCAAGCGGGTGCTGAAGCGGAAGCTGGAGCAGTACACCCCGCGCACGACGGTCGAGCCGGAGGAGCTGCTGACCGAGCTGGAGCGGGTGGTCGAAGACGGGTACGCGGCCTGCTACGAGGAACTCGAGCTCGGCATGCACGCGGTCGCCGTGCCGATCCACGGCCCGGGCGGGGAGGTCGTCGCCGCGATGAGCGCTTCCGGGCCGTCGTACCGGCTTTCGAAGCAACGCGTGAAGCAGATCGTGAAGCCGATGACCGAAGCCGCGGAGGAGCTTTCCGCGCAGCTCGGGTATTTCCGGGACTAGGGACACCGTTTCGGGCGCTTGACACTGCGTCTCTCATGACGCACGTTGTTGCTGAAGACGCAACGTCGCCCCGGTCGCCGCCCTTCGACTGTCCACTGTGGGCGAACCGGGCCGAGAGCTGCACACACGACGGTTTTCGGACCCCGTCTGCGGAGCAGGCTTCGGGACCGCGATGTCGGCTTCACCGCCGAGCACGCCCCGCAAGGGAGGTGGCATGACGCACTACGACGTGATCGTCGTCGGCCTCGGCGGGATGGGCAGCGCCGCGGCGTACCGGCTGGCGCAGCGCGGGCAGCGGGTGCTCGGCGTCGACCAGTTCGCGCCGGTGCACAACCGCGGGTCGAGCCACGGCGGTTCGCGGATCACGCGCCAGGCGTACCTCGAAGGTCCCGAGTACGTGCCGCTGCTGCTGCGGGCCCACGAACTGTGGGACGGCCTCGAGCGCGACAGCGGGCGTCGGCTGTTCACCCGCTGCGGCGGGATCATGGTCGGCACGGCGGAGTCGCGGACGATCACCGGCAGCACGGCGTCGGCCCGGGCTTTCGACATCCCGCACGAGCTCCTGGACGCCCCGGAAATCCGGCGGCGGTTCCCGACCATGGCACCGGCCCCGGACGAGGTCGCGCTGTACGAGCCGGGCGCCGGCCTGGTGTCGCCCGAAGGCTGCGTCGCCGCGCACCTGCAGCTCGCCGCGCGGTGCGGCGCCGAACTGCACCACGAGGAGAAGGTCTTCACCTGGAGCACGACGGCCGGCGGCGTGCGGATCGGGACGTCGCACAACTACTACACGGCCGATCGCCTGGTGCTGTGCCCCGGTGCGTGGGCCGGCGAGCTGCTGCGCGGCTTCGGCGTCACCTTCACGGTCCGGCGGCAGGTGCAGTACTGGTTCGCGCCCTCGGGCGGGATCGCACCGTTCCGGGACCACCCCGTCTACATCTGGGAAGGCGACGGCTACACGTTCTACGGCTTCCCGGCGCACAACGCGCCCGCGGACGGCGTGAAGGTCGCGTTCCACGGCGGCGGCCGGACGTGCACGCCCGACGGCATCGACCGGGCGGTGTCGGGCGACGAGGTCCACGAAATCGCGTCGGTGCTGAAGCGCCACCTCCCGACGCTGCCCGGCGCGTTCCTCCGGGCCGCGACGTGCATGTACACCGACACGGCCGACGAAAGCTTCGTGCTCGCCCCGCACCCGGACGAGGAGCGGGTGGTGCTCGCCTGCGGGTTCTCCGGCCACGGCTTCAAGTTCGCGCCGGTGATCGGCGAAATCCTCGCCGAACTGGTGGTGGACGGCGCCACCACGCACCCGATCGAGCAGTTCGACCCGGCCCGGCTACTCCCCTAGCAGGGTTTTCGCCAGCGCTTCGTGGTCCACGCCCGCGACGCCGTCCAGGACGTGCCACGGCGCGAGCCAGCCCGACGCGGCCAGCTCGTCGTAGACGGCCGCGCACCGCCGCTGCAGGCCGTCGTCGGTCTCGAAGGCGTCGCGCTCCCGGCCGGTCTCGGTCTCCGCACGGCGCTCCGCACGTTCGGCGGCGACCGCCGGAGCGACGCGCAGCAGCAGGTGCGCGTCCGGGCGGGGCAGGCCGAAGCGGCCGACCTCCAGCTCCCACACCCACTTCACGACTTCGCCGGCCGCGTCCTGCCGCAGGCGCGCGGCCGCGTACGCCGCATTGGAAGCGACGTACCGGTCGAGCAGGACGACGTCGTGCGCGTCCCGCAGCGCGCGGATCTCGTCCGCGGCGCCGCTGCGGTCCAGCGCGTAGAGCATCGCCATGCCGTACACCGAGTCGGCGAGGTCGCCGTGCCCGCGGTGCAGTGCCTCGCGGACGAGGTCGGCGTGCACGCTCTTGCCGTAGCGCGGGAACGCCAGCGACGCCACGCTCGCGCCCTCGGCGCGCAACGCCGCCGTCAGCCCGTCGGCGAGCGTGCGCTTGCCCGCGCCGTCGAGCCCTTCGATGACCACCAGTCGCCCCATGGGGGCAACAGTAACGGTGGTGGACCGGCGGGCTCGGTGGAAGGGGATCGACGCCGAGCCCGCCGGTTCGTCTAGGCGGGGTGCCGCCGGAGGTGGAGCACGTAGCCGGCGCCGCTGATGGCGAGGACGCCGACGAGGATCAGCAGCGGCACCCAGCCGGTGTCGTGGCCGGACGGGGCCGGACCGCCGTCGCCGCGGGGCATCACCTGGGACGTCGCGTCGAAGCCGCCGGCTTCGCCGTCGCGGGCGTAGGCCGAGCCGGGGAGCTTGTCGGCGTAGCGCGCTTCGACGGTCTGCTGGTAGCCGGCGACCGCTTTGCCGTCGGTGAGCGACGTCACCCAGCCGTCGCGGACCGCGTACCAGGCGTCGATCTGCGGTTCGTGCAGCAGCTGGGCGCCCGCGGGCAGCTTCCGGGCGTACTCGCCCTCGACGTCACCCGAAGCGATGTTGCCGATCTGCCAGGCGCCGTCTGCGCCGCGGACCGACCAGAGCGTCGCGGTCCGGCCGTCGGAGGCGCGCGCGGGGATCGCGAAGTAAGCGAAATCACCCGGCGTCGCACCGGGCTTGCCCGCGACGAAGTCCGGCGAAAGCTCGTACACCGGGTAGGCGTCCGGAGCGATCTGCACCTTCACCGGCCCCTGGGCGCCCGGTGCCTGGGCGAAGAACCGGACCAGGACGTCCCGGAACCCCGCGGCCGCCTCGTGCGCCGCGGAGGCGTCGGCGCTGCTGATGCCGGCGGCCTGGGCCGCGCCTGACACCGGAGCCGTCATCAGCAGCGCCGCGCCGGTCAGCACGGCGAGCACGAGCGCCCGCCTGCTCATCGGGCGATCCCGGTGAGCGTGTGCGTCCAGGTGAACGACGCATTCTGCGTGTAGTAGCCGTAGGTCGACCAGTTGTAGCGCTTGGCGGGGCCGGGGTCGCCCCAGAACACCCAGTCGCCGCGGGTGTCGTAGCCGTAGAGGACGTGCGTGTGGCCGCCGCCCGAGCGGTAGCCGACCCGGGTTTCGACCGGCCGGTCCGCCGCGGTCTGCGTCCGGACGTCGGCGTAGGAGATCCGCCGGTCGAGGTAGCGACCGGGCGAGCTGAAGCCGAGCCGGGCGAAGGCGCGCTGCGGGTCGGCGAGGGTGCCGGGGAGGTTGGCGCAGTCGGTGCCGGTTTCGCCGTGGGCGAGCTGGCAGAACCGCGTCTGGCCGACGTCCGCGCCGTAGAAGGCGGCGATGGTGTTGCCCGCGCCGGCCCAGCACCACTGGTTCTTCTGCTGGAGCTGCAGGACGATCTGGTTCCGGTAGGTCGACGGCACTCCGGGCGCGGCTCCGGCAGAGGCCGGCGCGACCAGGCACAACAGCAGGCTCACGGCCAGGACGGCGTGGACCTGGCTCGACTTCACCAGCACAGATGGCCTCCTGTGGAGGAGTGGGCGAACCAGCGGTGGTCACAACGGTGAACAACGCGGTCACAAGGAGCAAGAACGCCATCCGGAGGAACGGACCGTTCCGGGGCACAGCCGGAACGCGGAACGCTCACCTCAACGAGGCCAACCACCCTGAACGGGGGTCGGCACGGCCACTCTACGCTGCTACCGTGAACGTTCCGCGGTGTTCACGCCCAGCGCACACACTGGTCGGGTGAAGGGACGAGCGGTGGCACAAGACGGGAACCTCCCACTGATCATCGATGGCGCCCGCACGACCCGGGCATCGGTCGCCGAACTGCCGAAAGAGCTGACCGAGGCACTTCGCACCGGCGAGTTCCACCACGCCCTCCGGCTGGCGATCGCCTACCGCGGGCTGTCGCTGGCCCGGCTGCGCGCCCACCTCGCGCTCCGCGGCGTCCAAATCGGACAGTCGACGCTGAGTTACTGGCAACGCGGGCTGCGTCAGCCCGAGGTGCCGAAGGCGCTGCCGGCCGTCCGGGCGCTGGAGTCGGTCCTCCAGCTGCCCGCGGACGCCCTGGTGGTGCTGATCGGGCCGCGGCTCGTCCGCCGGGGGCACCAGCCGGCGGCGTCGTTCCACGACCTGCGTTCCGGCGACATGGGCTCGATCGTCGAGGACCTCCTGGCCGAGCTGGGCGCGTACCCGTCGTCGAACCACTACAACGCCGACCTGGAGCTGCTGTCGGTCCACGACACGATCACGTTCGACGCGGAGCACCGCCAGGTCAGCCTCCGCACGCGGCTGGTGACGCGCGCGCGTCGCCACGGGCCGGACCGGTACCTGACGGTGTACAACGGCGACCCGGGCTGCCGCATCGACGACGTCGAGCTGATCACGGACGAGGGCTGCCGGGTGGGCCGGATGCGCCGCAACCCGGACGCGGACACGATGGCGACGGAGCTGCTGTTCGACCGCAAGCTCGCCGAGGGCGACATCCACGTGTTCTGTTTCGAGGTCCGGGACGACTCGGGATCGGCGTCGCCGGGGTACTACCGGATGCTGCGGGACCGGTGCGCGAGCTACCTGGTCCAGCTGCGCTTCGACCGGAACGCGCTGCCGGCCCGCTGCACGCGTCAGGTCCGGGCCCGCGACGACGCCCTGCCGGTGGTGGCGGAGGAGCTGGCCTGCGACATGGGCGGCGTGAGCAGCGCGTTCTTCAGCGACGCCGGACCCGGCCTGGCCGGCGTCGCCGTGGAGTGGAACTAGCCCCGCCCGGCTCGATGCCCCGCTGATCACGCGTGATGCCCCTCCAGACACGTGTGATGCCCGGTTGCGCACAGTCGGCTCGCGTACCGAAGAGGGTCGGTCCGCGTACCCGGAGGGTCGGCTGGCGTGCCCAGGGAGTCGGCTGGCGTGATTGAGGCGTCACTCGCGTGACTGGAGGGGCATCTCGCGTGACTGGGCGGGCATCTCGCGTGATTGGAGGGGCATCTCGCGTGATTGGACGGGCATCTCGCGTGATTGGACGGGCATCTCGCGTGATTGGACGGGCATCTCGCTAGTGGCCGCGGTGTTTGGCGCGGGACTTCGCTTTCGCGAGGTCGCGGCGGCGGCCGGCTTCGGTCGCCGCGCGGCGCTTGCGGGCCGCTTTGTTCTCTGCCGCGCGGTGGGTGACCGCGTCGCGGAGGGCGCGCTGGGCGGCGGTGCCGATGCCCTCGTCGGCCTGGGCCTTCTTCGCCAGCTTCGCGAGACGTTTGGCGTTGAGGCGGGCGGTCGGCCGCTGTTCGGCCGGGACCGGCGGGGCCGCGCGGGCTTCGTCGGCCAGGCGGGCGAAGCCGTGGCCGGCGGCGAAGGCCGCCAGCTCGGCGTTCGTCGGCTCGGCACCGAAGAGGTGACGGGCGGCCCGGACCAGGCCGTCTTCGTGGATTTCGTAGACGCCGACCCAGAACCGGCCGTCGTGGTACAGCGTGAACACCCCGCTCATCGGGAACCTCCAGGCGTGACGGATCAGCCTGGCGTCACCGGTTTCCCTGGACGGGACAACGAGCCCTGAGCGGACCGCCCGGACTACCCACCGGGCCGTGAGGTTCGTGAAGCCAAGAACGGCACCAGCCTACGCGGGAAGGCCGCCGATGCCGATCTCGTTTCCCTCGGGGTCGCGGTACCGCAGCTTCCGCACGCCGTTGTCGTAGGTCTCCTGGTCGGCGGGTTCGATCCCCCGCTCGGAGATCGCCGCGACGCGCTCGTCGAGATCGCCGACGAACAGGACGTGCATGGCGTGCCCGGTGGCCCGCTCCGGCCGTCGCTCGACGAAGACGGCCCCGTGCTCGGTGACCTCCCACAACGCCTCGGTCTCGCTCACCACGTACGTCGGCGGCGAGCCGAAGAGCTTCTCGTACCAGGCCAGCGCCCGTTCGTAGTCGAGCACGGCGATGCCTGCCATCAGATCGACCATCACAACACCTCGAAACCGTTGGCCTTCGCAGCATCGGCCTGACGGACCGTCACCATTTGCCCCGGGTCCAGTCCAGCGCCTCGCTGACGGCGGTGCCCCAGCCGCGGGACAGCTCTTCGAGCTCGTCGAGGCTCGGCACCGGCCCCTCGGGCTCGAAGACAAGCAGCCTACCTTCGGCGACCAGGCTGTTCCGCCTTTCGACCGTTTCACCGACCGCATCGTCCATGCCTGCTTCTTCGGCTGTCACAAGCGCAAAACAAAGGGCCGCCCCGAACACGTTCGGGGCGGCCCTGACCAGCGAAAAAGCGATACCTCAGTACCGGTAGTGCTCCGGCTTGAACGGGCCCTCGACGTCCACGTCGATGTACTCCGCCTGCTCCTTGGTGAGCTTGGTCAGCTCGCCACCGAGCGCGTCGAGGTGGATCTTCGCCACCTTTTCGTCGAGCTTCTTCGGCAGCCGGAAGACCTCGTTGTCGTACTCCTCGTGCTTGGTGAACAGCTCGACCTGCGCGATCACCTGGTTGGAGAAGCTGTTCGACATCACGAACGACGGGTGCCCGGTCGCGTTGCCCAGGTTCAGCAGGCGCCCCTCGGACAGCACGATGATCGTGTTGCCGTTCGGGAACACCCACTCGTCGACCTGGGGCTTGATGTTCACGCGGCGGATGCCCGGGTAGCGCGCCAGCCCGGCCATGTCGAGCTCGTTGTCGAAGTGGCCGATGTTGCCCAGGATCGCCTGGTGCTTCATCTTCGCCATGTGCTCGACCAGCACGACGTCCTTGTTGCCGGTCGTCGTGATGACGATGTCGGCCTCGGGCAGCGCGTTCTCCAGCGTGCGGACCTGGTAGCCGTCCATCGCCGCCTGCAGCGCGCAGATCGGGTCGATCTCGGTGACGATCACCCGCGCGCCCTGGCCGCGCAGGGACTCCGCCGCGCCCTTGCCGACGTCGCCGTAGCCGCAGACCACCGCGACCTTGCCGCCGATGAGGACGTCGGTGCCGCGGTTGATGCCGTCGATCAGGGAGTGGCGGATGCCGTAGCGGTTGTCGAACTTCGACTTCGTCACCGCGTCGTTGACGTTGATCGCCGGGAACAGCAGCTCGCCCGCCGCCGCCAGCTGGTAGAGGCGCAGGACGCCGGTCGTGGTCTCCTCGGTGACGCCGCGGATGCCCTCGCCGATCTTGGTCCACTTGCCGGTGTCGGCCGCGACCGACGTGCGCAGCAGCTCGAGGAACACGCGGAACTCGTCCGAGGTGTTCTCGTCCGGGGTCGGCACCACGCCCGACTTCTCGTACTCGGTGCCCTTGTGCACCAGCATCGTCGCGTCACCGCCGTCGTCGAGGATCATGTTGGGACCCTCGCCGTCCCAGGTGAGCATCCGCTCGGTGCACCACCAGTACTCCTCGAGCGACTCGCCCTTCCACGCGAAGACCGGGACGCCCTTGGGCTCCTCGGGCGTGCCGTGTGGGCCGACGACGATCGCGGCGGCCGCGTGGTCCTGGGTCGAGAAGATGTTGCAGGACGCCCAGCGCACCTCGGCACCCAGCGCCACCAGCGTCTCGATCAGCACCGCGGTCTGCACGGTCATGTGCAGCGAGCCCGACACGCGCGCCCCGCGCAGCGGGTAGACCTCCGCGTATTCGCGCCGCAGCGCCATCAGTCCCGGCATCTCGTGCTCGGCGAGGCGGATCTCCTTGCGGCCGAACTCGGCGGCCTCGAGGTCGGCGACGGCGAACTCGATGCCGTTGCGGGTCTCGTGCCGCTTGGCAACGCTTTCGGGGGTCATAGTGGCGGTTCCTCCAAGACTCGATGACACCCGAACACTACCGTTGTCCGCTTGACTGTCCCTAGAAGCGTGAGGAGCTCTTACCGTGCCCATGCCCGGCCCGGACACCCGCGTCGTGGAAATCCGCGTCGCCGGGCTCGTGGGCACCAATGGGGAAACGCTGCTCGACGCGGTTTCGACCGTCGACGTCGCCGGTGACGGGCTGGGTCGCGTGATCCGCCCGGCGGACCGGCTGCGGCGCCCGGCGCCCGGACCGGTGCTACCGGCGCTGGGCCGGTCGATCCCGCGGACCCTGGAGGGCTACCTCTGGCACGGCATGACCTCGGGCGGCGCGGCGAAGGCCACCTGGGCACTGCTGTTCCCGTTCTCGCTGGCCAACGTCTGCTTCTGGATGCTGCCCCCGATCGTCCCGGGCCGCCGCCTCCCCCGGCTCCTCGGCGCCGTGTGCCGCGGGCTGCTGCGCGTCGGCGCCCTGCTGCTGACGATGCTGCTGATGGGACAGCTCGCGGCGATCGCGCTCGACCTCTTCGCCGCCCAGTGCCTCGCGCCCGGCTCGGGCTGCCTGCCCGCGGTCCCCGACGTCGTGCGCACGGCGGGAGCGCGGATCGCCGTCGGCGTGCTGCCGCTGCTCGCCGTGATCTTCGTCCTGCACCGGATTTCGAGCGCGACCTGGGCGGTGCACGCCGACGGCGACCTCACCGGCGGCCCGCTGCGGATGCGCGCCGACCCGGAGACGCCGGCCCTGCGCTGCCTGCACACCGTCGCGGCGCTGGCCTCGGTCGCACTGCTGCTGCTCGGCGGGCCGTTCCGGGTGCCGGGCGGCACCTTCGACCTCGTGGTCTGGATCGTCACCCTGGCCGTCGTGCTCGCCACCGTCGTCGCCGCGGCGATCTGCGTCGACACCGGCCGGTTCGCCCGGCCCGGCGTGCTCGCCTTCGCGACCGTGCTCGTCGTCGTGGCCGCGGTCCGGCTCGAGCCGGGCGCGGGTCCGCTGCCCGGCACGAACGGCGTGGTCGAAGGCCTCGGCGCGGCCCTGGTCGCCGTCACCGTGCTGTTCGCGCTGTTCCTCGCTCCGGCCGCGCTGCTGGCGCGACCCGGCTGGAAGCACAAGCCGCGGCGGCTGCGGCCCTGGCTGGGCGGCTGGGCGGCCGCGCCGGTGCTCGCGCTGGCCGGGCTGCTCGGCGGCGGGTTCGGGGCCGGGCTCGCCGAAGCGCTCCGGCGTCTTTCCGGGGCGGAACACCTGCGGGTGCCCGACACGTACGTGCTGGTCACGGTCCTGTGGGGCGCCGGGCTGGCGCTGGCCGCGGTGCTCGGCGTGCTGGGCTTCGCGGTCGCCGTCCCGCTGCGACGGCTGCGGCGCGGCATCCCCGAGATCGTCGAGCTGATGGAGCACGACGAGCGGCAGGAGGCCCAGGCCGCGGCGGCCTGGGCGCGGTCGGCGTGGGAACGGCGGCACCTGCACCACCTGGCGCTGGCGGTCGCGGGCGCGATGTCGGCCGGCGGCGCGGCCCTGCTGGTGCTGCGGTTCGGGTTCGGCCTGGTCCCCGGCTGGTTCGGCCCGCTGTCCGCGATCGGCGTCGTCGCCCTCGGCGCGCTGGCCGCGGGCCTGCTGCGCGTGGTCTACACGGCCGCGCGCACCCCGCAGCGCAGCCGTCACCTCGGCGCGCTGGCGGACCTGGTCTGCTTCTGGCCGCGGGCGGCGCACCCGACGGTCCCGCCCTGCTACGCGCTGAAGGTCGTCCCGGAGCTGGCGGCGCGGGCACGCGAACACCTCGCCGAACCCGGCACGCGCGTCGTGCTCTCCGGCTACAACCTCGGCAGCCTGCTGACGATCATGGCCGCCGCCCGGCTGGCGGCCGAGCTGCCGGAAGCGGACCTCGAGCGCGTCGGCGTGCTGACCGCCGGGTCCCCGCTGCAGTGGGGCTACCAGCGCGCTTTCCCCGCGCTGCTGCCGCAGGAAGCGCTGGAACGGCTCTTCGCGGACCTCGACGGCCGCTGGCGGGCCCTGTGCCGCGGCACCGACATCTTCGGCGGCGGCGTGACGACCTGGCGGCACTCGGTCGCCGACCGGCGCCTGCACGGCGTCGGCTTCCTCGCCGGCGGCGGCTGCGGCCCGGTGTCGGCGACGGCGGACGGCAACGGCGTCCTGATCCTCGGCGGCGACCACTGGCTGCCGGACCCGCTGCGCGGCCCGACCGGGCGGCACCGCTGGGCGCCCGGGGTGCTCAAGCACCAGGACTACGTGGTGGACGCCGAATGGGACCACGCCGTCGCGATGGCCGCGGGGCTCGGCAAGCCGTCCTGGGGCGAGCAGGGCTCGCTGTTCGGGGACTTCCCCCCGAAACGGTGAAGGCCCCTCGCGCGCGGAGCGAGGGGCCTTCGACCGGGAACTAGCTCAGCTTCACTCGGAAGCCTTGCGGCGGAACTTCAGCAGCGCGAGCAGGCCGCCACCGGCGACGAGCAGCAGCGCGCCGACCCAGATCAGCCAGCTGTTGTCGAAACCGGTGTTGGCCAGGCCGCCACCGGTGCCCGACTCGTTGCCCGCCGGGACGACGGCCGGCGCCGAGCTGGTCGGCGAGACCGAAGTGTCCGCGGTCGCCGGGGTGCTCGGCTTCGCGGTCGTGGTGGTGGTCGTCGGCGTCGACGGCTTGGTCGTCGCCGGAGTGGTCGACGGCGCCGTCGGCTTGGTGGTCTTCGTGCCGCACAGGAACCACTTGTCGATCTTCGGCTGGCTGCCGTTGTAGTTGAACGGCGCGCGCAGGTCGTTCCACGGGGCGCTCTTGTCGAGCTTCTTGCCCGGCGTGTAGTCGTTGAAGCCGTCGTCGCCGCCGACGACCACGATGCGGGTGACCGTGACACCCTCGTTGACCGACTTGATGTTCAGCCGGGTGTTGTTCTTGGTCAGCTCGGAGACGACGTCCTTCTGGTCGAGGACCTGGCCGTCGGCACAGGGCGTCGGCTTGCCCGGCGTCGGGTGGGGACGGTTGTCGTCGCTGTAGCAGGCCAGAGCGGAACCGGCGGTCCCGATCAGGGCGGCGGTGGTGAGCGCCATGACCGCAACGGCGCCGCGGAAGGAACGTCTGCGCATGAGTTCTCCAGTACCGAACGGGGGATGAACGGCAAAATCGGGGGACGTGGCGCCACTGCCCGTGGGAATCACGCGGCTGTAATTCACCCGTCAGTGGCACACGAAGGATCGAAAGGTATCGCACGTCACCCGGCCGCTTACAGGGGGTCCCCCATTGCGCACGAATCGCAAGATCCTCTTGATCAAGCCGTAACCTCGCATTAAGCAACCAAACGCAAAAAGCCCCGCCGACCTGGGCGTCCAGGAAGGCGGGGCTTTTCGGGTGCAAGTCAGGCGTCGGGCGACTTCACCGGTTCGTCGAGCCCTTCGGCCTGCCGCCTGCCCAGCAGCGAGTGCCGGCGGCTGTACCCGAAGTAGAGCACCACGCCCAGCACCATCCAGGCGAGGAACCGCAGCCAGGTGAGCACGGTCAGGTTCAGCATCAGCCACAGGCAGGCGAGGATGGCCAGGATCGGGATCAGCGGCACCAGCGGCACCTTGAACGCGCGAGGCAGGTCCGGCCGCGTCCGGCGCAGCACCAGGACCCCGGCCGAGACGAGCACGAACGCGAAGAGCGTGCCGACGTTCACCATTTCTTCGAGCTTGTCCGCCGGGAAGAACCCGGCCGCGAGTGCGACCAGCCCGCCCACGATGAGCGTCGCGCGCTTCGGCGTGCCGTGCTCCCCGGTCTTCGCCAGGCCGCGCGGCATCAGGCCGTCGCGGGACATCGCGAAGATGATCCGGACCTGGCCCAGCATGAGCACCATGACGACGGTGGTCAGGCCGGCCAGCGCGCCGAAGGAAATGATGTTGGCCGCCCAGTCGATGCCGTTCGCGGAGAACGCCGTGGCGAGGGTCTTGTGGCTGCCGTCGCCGGCCTTGGTCGCGAGGTCCTTGTACGACGTCATGCCGACGACCACCAGCGACACCGCGACGTACAGCACGGTCACGATGGCCAGCGAGCCCATGATCCCGCGCGGCACGGCCTTCTGCGGGTTCTTGGTCTCCTCCGCGGTGGTCGCGACGATGTCGAAGCCGATGAACGCGAAGAACACCAGCGAAGCGCCGGCCAGCAGGCCGAAGACGCCGAACGAGCTGCTCGCGCCGCCCGCGATCAGGGAGAACAGCGACTGGTCGACGCCGGTCTGGCCGGCCCCGCCGGTCTCGCCCGGCGGGATGTACGGCGTGTAGTTGGCGCCCTTGATGTAGAAGAGGCCGAGGATGATCACGAACAGCACCACCGCGACCTTGATCCCGGTGATCACCATGGACACCCGCGAAGACAGCTTGGTGCCGACGACCAGCAGCGTCGTCAGGACCGCCACGACGAGCAGGGCGCCCCAGTCGACGGTCACGCTCCCGATGTCGAACGTCGTCTTCGTGCCCTTGCCGAAGAGGTAGCCGAGCACCGTCTCCAGGTACACCGACCAGCCCTTGGACACCGCCGCCGCGCCGACGGCGAGCTCGAGGATCAGGTCCCAGCCGATGATCCAGGCCATGAACTCGCCGAAGGTGGCGTAGGAGAACGTGTACGCGCTGCCCGCCACCGGCACGGTCGAGGCGAACTCGGCGTAGCACAGCGCCGCGAGCGCGCAGGCGATCGCGGCGAACACGAAGGCGAGCGAAACCGACGGCCCGGCGTAGTCACCCGCCGTACGCGCGGTCAGCGTGAAGATACCGGCGCCGATGACGACCGCGACGCCGAAGACCGTGAGGTCCCAGGCGCTCAGGTTCCGTCTGAGCTTCGTGTCCGGCTCGTCGGTGTCCTTAATGGACTGTTCGATCGATTTAGTGCGCCACAATCCCGTTCCGGGCACCGTTGACCTCCTGCGGCTGGCCTGCATGTATCGCAGTAGGTCACCCTATCGGGTCAGGTCGGTGACGGCTCACCGAAAACACCGAAGTGGATCTTGGGTTATCGCGCGAGGCTGCGGTCCAGGTCCGGTTCGAGGTAGATCAGCTTGGCCACCGGCACCTTGGCCCGGACGCGGGCCTCGGCGTCGTCGATGGCCATCGCCACCTCGGCGGTGTCGAGTCCCGGCACCAGCGCCAGCTTCGCCGCGACGAGCAGCTCGTCCGGGCCCAGGTACTGGGTGCGGATGTGGATGACGCGCTCGACCTTGCCCGCGGCGAGCTCGTCGACGATCGTCGCGAGGACGCCCTCGTTCGCGCCTTCGCCGATGAGCAGGCTCTTCATCTCGATGATGAGGATGATCGCGATGACGCCGAGCAACGCACCGATCGCGAGGGTGCCGACGCCGTCCCAGACGGGGTTGCCGGTGACGACGGACAGCCCGACGCCGAGCAACGCGAAGACGAGGCCGAGCAGCGCACCGGCGTCCTCAAGCAGCACCACGGGCAGCTCGGGCTCCTTGGCCTGGCGGATGAAGCCCCACCAGCTCGCGTTGCCCTTGATCTTCTTCGACTCGCCGATGGCGGTGTAGAAGCTGTAGCCCTCCAGCGCGACCGCGACCACCAGGATGATCACGGCGACGATCGGCGACTCGAGCGGCTCCGGGTGCCCGATCTTGTGGATGCCCTCGTAGATCGCGAAGGCCGAGCCGAGCGTGAAGAGCATCAGCGCGACGATGAAGGAGTAGAAGTACCGGTCGCGGCCGTAGCCGAAGGGGTGCTCCTTGTCCGCTTCCCGCTTCGACGTCTTCTGGCCGAGCAGCAGCAGGCCCTGGTTCGTGGTGTCGGCCAGCGAGTGCACCGACTCGGCCAGCATCGACGACGACCCCGTGACGAGGAAGCCGACGAACTTCGCCGCCGCGATCCCCGCGTTCGCCCCCAGTGCCGCGAGGATCGCCTTGGTTCCGCCTCCAGCTGACACGACCGCTCCCCGGGTAGGTCCTGAAATGTCCGGGTGGAGCCTAATGGGAGCGCGCGGCGGCGGCCGTCCCGACCGGGTGAACCGCTCAGGCGATGGCGGCGATGCCACCGTCCTCGAAGTAGATCGCCTGGTGCAGGCGTCCTCCCAAAGCAGCGGCATAGCGGGCGAGCACCTCGACCCCGGAGATCCGGCCCTGCTCGATCTGGGACACCCGGCCCTTCGTGACGCCCATCCGCTCGGCCAGCTGCTGCTGGGTCAGACCGCGGCTCCGGCGGATTTCGGCGAGGCGGTGCCCCTGGACCGTGGCAAGAAGCTCCTGTTTGCCCGCCTCGACCGCCGCCTCGCCACCGGCTCGCTCGACGTGTGCCGCGCGGACGTCCTTCCAGCGCGCATATCCGGTCATGCTCGTTCCTTGAGATTCTGGATCTTCGAACCGACGATCGTGTCCACCAACGGCCGACCGAGGCCGGGGCCGCCTTCGGCCAACGCATCGATCGCCTGGACGACCCTGGCATGCCTCGAGTCGTCCAGCTGCTCGATCCACCCGCAGCCGTGAACCGCGGCCGCCGGTTCTGTCGTACCCCTTCGCTACCGTGGTTTTCCCTGCCGACCACACCCGGGAAGGTGACATGGCGCACTTCGCCGTGCTCGGTCCGCTCGCCGTCGAGAGCCCGCCGGGCCGGTGGGCGGTCCTGCGCGGTGAGCGGCAGCGCACGCTGCTGGCCGTGCTGCTGCTCAACGCCGGCCGGGCCGTCCCCGTCGACGTGCTCGTCGAGGCGCTGTGGCCGGATGGCCCGCCCAAGTCGGCCACGTCCAACCTGCACACCTACCTCTCGCGGCTGCGCGACCGGATCGAGGGCCTGCGGATCGAGCACGGCCCGCCCGGCTACCGCCTGCACGTCGAGCCGGCGGAGCTCGACCTGCTCGTCTTCCGGTCCGCCGTCGCCGAAGGGCGGCGGGCCGCGGACCCGGCCGCCGCCGCGGGGCACTACCGGCGGGCGCTCGCGCTGTGGCGGGGGCCGGTGCTGGCCGGGCTGCACGTGCCGCGGCTCGATGCCGACGTCGCCCGGCTGGAGTCCGAGCGGCTCGCCGTGTTCGAGGACTGCGTCGACGCGGAGCTCGCCGCCGGGCGGCACGGGGAGCTCATCGGCGAGCTGCAGGCCGTGGTCACCGAGCACCCGCTGCGCGAACGGCCGGCCGCGCAGCTGATGACCGCGCTGCACCGGGCCGGGCAGCAGGGCGGCGCGCTGGAGGTCTACCGGCGGCTGCGGACCACCCTGATCGAGGAGCTGGGCGTCGAACCGGGGGCGGAGGCCCGGCGGGTGCACGCGGCGGTCCTGCGCGGCGAAGACCCGGTGCCGCGGCTGCCGCCGCCGGTGTGGCCGGTGTGCCAGCTCCCGCCGGACATCGGGGACTTCACCGGCCGCGACGCCGAGCTGGCGGAGCTGGCCGGCGTGCTCGGGGCCGGCAGCGGCGTCCCGGTCGCGGTGCTCAGCGGCGAGCCGGGCGCGGGCAAGAGCACCCTCGCCGTGCGCGCCGCGCACCGGCTGCGCGCGCGGTTCCCGGACGGCCAGCTGTACGTGCCGCTGGCGGGGCGGGACATCGGGGAGGTGCTGGCCGACCTGCTGCGCGCGCTGGGCGTCCCCGGTCCGGCGGTGCCCGACGACGTCCGGGCGCGCGCCGCGGTGTTCCGCGGCCGGCTCACCGACCGGCGGGTGCTGGTGGTGCTCGACGACGCCGTCGACCCCGAGCACGTCCGCACACTGCTGCCGGGCACGCCGGGCTGCGCGGTGCTCGTGACGAGCCGGCGCCGGCTGAGCGGGCTCGCCGGGGCGCACCGGCTGGCCCTCGGTCCCCTGTCCGGTGCCGACGCCGCCGAGCTGCTGCACCGGCTCGCCGGGGCGCGGGTGGCCCGGGAGCACGCCGACGCCGAGCGGATCATCACGGCGTGCGCGCGGTTGCCGCTGGCGCTGCGGATCGCGGGCAGCAGGCTGGCCATCCGCCCGCACCTGCGGCTCGGCGAGCTGGCCGGCCGGCTGGAGGACGAGGTCCGCCGGCTCGACGAGCTGACCGTGAGCGACCTCGCCGTCCGGAGCAGCATCGCGCTGAGCTACGAGGGCCTGCGGCCGCCCGCGCGGCGCGCGTTCCGGCTGCTCGGGCGGTGCCGCCTCGCCGACCTGCCGGCCTGGGCGGTCACCACCCTGGTCGACGACCCGGACGAGGCTGTCGAGGAGCTCGTCGAGGCCAGCCTGCTGGAGGCACGCGGAGCGGACGCGACCGGCGAAGGCCGGTACCGGATGCACGACCTCGTCCGGCTGTATGCGGCAGAGCTCGACGACCCGGCGCCCGGCGAGGGCCTCCGGACGGTGCTGGCGGCCACCCTCGCCCTCGCCGACGCGGCGGCGGCCCGGCTGCCGCGCACGGTGCCGATGCCGTCCCCGGCCCACGAGCCGCCCGCGCAGCCGTTGCCGGACGAGCTGGTGGAGCGGCTGCTGGCGCGTCCGGACGACTGGTTCGCGGCCGAGCGCGCGAACCTCCTGGCACTCATCGGCGCGCTGGGTGCGCGGGACGCCCTGCTGCTGCTCGACCGCCTCGGCGGCTACCTGTACCTGCACGGGCAGTACGCCGACATGCGCGCGGCGTACGAGGCGGTCTTGGACGCGGGCCCGCCGCTGGCGGCGGTCGCCGAGGCCACGCTGACGCTGCTGCGGCACGCGCGCGGCGAGTACGAGGAGGCCGCGGTTCGCTACCGCGCGTGCGCCAAGGAGCTGGAAGCTTCCGGCGACCGGCGCACGCACGCGTGGGTGTCGGCGAACCTGGCGCACTGCCTGATCGGCCTGGGCCGCGCGGAAGAGGCCCTGCAGACGGCGGCCCACGCCCGCGAACTGTTCACTGTGGACGGTTCGGCGGCCGAGCTCGGGTGGGTCCGGGCGGCGGAGTCGGCGGCGCTGCTGCGGCTCGGCCGGATCGACGACGCCCGGGAGATCGACCGCACGGCGCTGTCGGCGGCCCGATCGACCGGCGACGCCCGGGTGATCGGCGAGGCGCTGCACGGGTTCGCGTGGTCGTCGCTGCTGACGGGCGACGATCCGGGTGCGGTGGCGGCGATCACGGAGTCGGTCGACCTGCTGCGCGGCACGATGGTGCGTTCGGCGCTGGCGAAGTCGTTGCGCACGAGGGGCGCGATCGCGGCGGCGACGGGGGCGCGGGCCGACGCGACGGCGTCGTTCGGCGAGGCCCGGGAGCTGGCGCGGGAGCTGCACGAGCGGCCGCGTGAGCTGTCGTGCACCCGGGCGCTGGCGGCGGGCTGGATCGGCGAAGGCCGCGCGCGGAAGGCGATCCCGGTGCTCCGCGCGTGCCTCGACGAGTTCCGCGAGATGGGCGGCAGAGCGGCGACCGGGTTGACGTGGCTGGTGCTGCACCGGGCGTACCTCGCGACGGGAGATTCGCCGTCGGCGGAGGAAGCGGCGGCCGAGGCCGCGGAGCTGCTCGATCCGCGCGACGCCAGCGCGGCCGCCCTGCGCCGGGCGTTGCTCGCCCTCACCGAACCGGCTTGACGGCCCCGGCAGCGCGCGCACCAGGTCTTGAACGAGTCCTTCAAGACCTGAGCCGAGCTGCCGCCGGCCGGGCCGCCACGGCTTTGGCCCGGCGAGGCGGGATTGTGCGCCCCTCACCGCACCACCCGCCTCGCCTCGGCCGGCCGGGGCCACCGAGGTGGTGCCGCCCCCTCGCGGCACCACCTCACGCCCACGGACGCCGGGCGATCCCGACCGGCGCCACCCCCAGCGGACCCGGCGGCGCGCAGCGGCGCACCAGGGTCCCCCCTTGGGGTAGATCGTGGCGGACCCCGCCACACGGAACGCACACAGAACCCGCCGGACTCGCCCGCACCAAACAGTCGGCCCGCGTACCCAGACGGTCGGTAAGGTCGGCGTACCCAGGAAGTCGGCTCGCGTACCCGGACGGTCGGTCGGCGTACCCAGGAAGTCGGCTCGCGTACCCGGACGGTCGGTCGGCGTACCCAGGAAGTCGGCTCGCGTACCCGGACGGTCGGTCGGCGTACCCAGACGGTCGGTCGGCGTACCCAGACGGTCGGTCGGCGTACCCAGACGGTCGGCTTGCGTACCCAGGGAGTCGGCTCGCGGCCGACCCTCCAGGTACGCGGGCCGACCCTCCAGGTACGCGGGCCGACCCTCCAGGTACGTGGGCCGACTCGCCGGGTACGTGCGGTGTCAGTCCTCGCAGGTGCCGGCCGTGGCGCGGAAGAGCTGGGCTCGTTCCCCGCCCAGCGCGCGCACGCGGACCGGCGGGTCCGCGGCCGGCAGCCACACCGACTGGCCCCGCCGCAGCTCGACCTTCTCGCCGTCGTCCGCCGTCACCAACAGGTCACCCGCCGTGCACAGCAGGATCTGCGGGCCGACGCTGTCGACCGAGATCTCGTCGTCCTGGCCCGCGGACCACTCCACCCGCGACAGTTCGAACTCCGGCGCGTCCGTGCGGTACACCGCCACGCGGCCGCCGGACTCGCCGCACTGGACCGGCATCTCGCCGCACGCGAAGTCGACCACCCGCAGCAGCTCCGGGACGTCGACGTGCTTCGGCGTCAGACCGCACCTCAAGATGTTGTCCGAGTTCGCCAGGATCTCCACGGCCGTGCCGTGGAGGTACAGGTGCAGGTTGCCGGCCGGCAGGTAGATCGCCTCGCCCGCGCGCAGCGTCAGGCGGTTCAGCAGCAACGCCGCCAGCACGCCCGCGTCACGGGGGTGCGCCTCGCCGAGCTCCAGGATCGTCCGGCACTCGACCGCGAACTCGCCGTGCTCCTGGACGTGCGCCACGCAGGCGTCGAGCACCTCCGGCAGCAGCGCGTCGAGCGACGGCTGCGGCAGCGTGATCCACGTCGTGAACAGCGCCCGCAGCCCGGACGGGTCCGGCTGGGCCTCCAGCAGCCCGGTGTACTTCGCCAGCCCCGGCGTCTCGATGGCCTTCAGCAGCTTCACCGTGCGGTCCGGGGCGCGGAACCCGGCCAGCGCGTGGAACTCCGTCAGCGCGCAGACCAGCTCCGGCTTCGCCGTCGGATCCGGGTAGTTGCGGTTGGCCGCGTCGCGCGGGATGCCCAGCCGCTCCTCGCGGGCGTGCCCCTCCGCGGCCTGGGCCGCCGACGGGTGCGCCTGCATCGACAGGGGCTCCTCCGCCGCGAGGATCTTCAACAGGAACGGGAGCCGCCCGCCCCACCGCTTCGCGCAGCGCTCGCCGAGCTGGGTCACCGGGTCGGCGTCCACCAGCTCGAGCAGGCTCCGCTCGGTCCCGTCGGGGCCGATGACGTGCGACGGGTCACCCGGGTGGGCACCCATCCACAGCTCGGCCTCGGGGTGCGGCGCGGGTACCGGCCGGCCCAGCAGCTCGGGGATCGCCGTCCGCGATCCCCAGGCGTAGGGCCGCACCGCATTGCGCAGCAGCTCCACTGTCACCTCAACTCCACTCCTTCGGCACCGGCCGGAGGCCGGTGCTAGGCGGGTCTCACGCCGTCGCAGGCGCGAAGCGGCCCGCGCCGCCGATGCTGCCCGCCGCCAGCCCGAGATAGACCGCCGCCAGTTCGAACCGCAGTGCCAGCACCGCGGCCCGTACGATTTCGTCGGCCTCGATCTCCTCGGCCGGCGCGATGACGTCCGCACCCGGCAGCAGATCCTCGGCCTGGTAGCGCGCCGCGTCCGTCGCCGGACCGGTCCGCACCGAGAGCAGCAGCACCCGGGTGGGGATGTCACCAGAGGGATCGTCCGGATCGGCGAAGATGTCACGCTCTCCGCCACCTGATTGCGCCGCCCGCCGCAGCGCGGGGCGCGCCAGGGCCTGACGATAGTCCTCGACGTCGCACACCGTGGCGGCGTGGGCGGCGAACGCATGCGCAGCGTGTTCGCCGACGGCGACCGCGACCGGGTCCAGCCCCCACAGCAGCGGCACGCGGTCGGCGACGCGCAGCGCCAGCGCCTTGGCCGGGTTCGCGAACGACTCCCGGGCCAGGTAGTCCTTTTCGGCTTCGAGGTCCAGCTGGTCGGCGAGCACCTGGACGTCGGAAATCAGCAGGCCCAGCGCGTTCGCGGTGAGCAGCCCGGCGGCGAGGCCGCGCGGGAACGCCAGCTCGGGCGGCACCGGGATCCGCGGCGCCAGCAGCAGGCCCTTGCCAGCCACGGCGGCCGCCACCGGGCCTTCCGACGGCGCCGAAAGCACCACCGAGGCGCCGTAGCGAGCAGCGCGCTCCAGCGAAGCAGCGAGTTCTCGGTCACCCGGGTCGTCGGTGTGCGCGAAGACGACGTCGAGCGCGCCGATCCAGCTCGGCACCACCTCGGCGACGACCACCGGAACCGGGCACGACGGCGCCAGCAAGGCGGCCAGCAGCCGGGTGAGGGTGCGGCTCACCCCGGGCCGGTCGATGAGCACGACGGCGCGCGGGCGGCCCAGGTCGAGCCGCTCGGACAGCTCCAGCTCCGCGGCCAGTTCGGCGGTCGCCCGCACCTGGGCGCCCGCCATCGCGGCCGCACGGAGCAACCCCGCGCTGTCGGCCTCGGCCAGCCGCGCGGGGTCGTCGAGCAGTGTGTCGTCAAGCACTGTCGGCATCGGAGTTTCCGTTGTTGCCCGGCAGGGTCGCCTCGTCCAGGAGCAGCACCGGGATGCCGTCACGGACCGGGTACACGCGACCGCATTCGGTGCACGTCAACGCGTCGGCCTCGGGGTCGTCCGGGGCGCCCGGCCGGAGCGGGGCGTGATCGGGCGACGGGCACGCCAGGATCTCGAGGAGCTGGGCGTCGAGCGTGATGGCCATGGTTCCTCCATACCACGCGGGGGACGGTGGTGAAGAGCACTTCAGGACACAGTTCGGCCCCGGCGCGCCCTTCGTCGGGACGGGTCAGTTGCGGATGATCGCGAGTACTTCGTCCACCAGCCCCTGCACGGCCTCGGCGTTCGCCGCCTCGACGTTCAGCCGGAGCAGCGGTTCGGTGTTCGACGGGCGCAGGTTGAACCAGGCGCCACCGGGCAGCTGCACGGTCAGGCCGTCCAGCTCGTCGAGCTCGACGCCGGAGCGGGTGCCGAAGGCGTCCTTGACGGCCATCATCTTCGCGACCTGGTCGTCGACCGTGGAGTTGATCTCCCCCGAGGCCGCGTAGCGCGAGTACGCGCTGGTCAGCTCGGACAGCGGACCGGTCTGCTCGCCGAGCGCGGCGAGGACGTGCAGCGCCGCCAGCATGCCGGTGTCGGCGCGCCAGAAGTCGCGGAAGTAGTAGTGCGCGGAGTGCTCCCCGCCGAAGATGGCGCCGGTCTTGGCCATCTCGGCCTTGATGAACGAGTGCCCGACGCGGGTGCGGACCGGCTTGCCGCCGTGCTCGGCGACGATCTCCGGCACGCCCTTGGACGTGATCAGGTTGTGGATGATCGTGCCGCCCGGGTCCTTGGCCAGCTCGCGGACGGCGACCAGCGCGGTGATCGCGCTCGGCGAAACCGGCTCGCCACGCTCGTCGACGATGAAGCAGCGGTCGGCGTCGCCGTCGAAGGCGACACCGGCGTCGGCACCGACCTCGCGCACCTTGGCCTGCAGGTCGACGATGTTCGCCGGGTCCAGCGGGTTGGCCTCATGGTTCGGGAAGGTGCCGTCGAGCTCGAAGTACATCGGCACGATGTCGATGGGAAGACCATCGAACACGGTCGGGACGGTGTGCCCGCCCATGCCGTTGCCGGCGTCGACCACGATCTTCAGCGGCCGGCTGCCCGACAGGTCGACCAGGTTGCGCAGGTAGGCGGCGTAGCCGGCGAGGACGTCCCGCTCGGTGACCGAGCCGCGCTGGCCCTCGAAGCCGGGCACGCCCTGCTCGACGGTGTCGCGGATCTCGGCCAGCCCGGTGTCCTGGCCGACCGGGGAGGCGCCGGCGCGGCACAGCTTGATGCCGTTGTACTTGGCCGGGTTGTGGCTCGCGGTGAACATCGCGCCCGGCATGTTCAGCGAACCCGACGCGAAGTACAGCTGGTCGGTGCTGGCCAGCCCGATGCTGACCACGTCCAGGCCCTGCGAGGTGACGCCCTCGGCGAAGGCGGCGGCCAGCGCCGGCGAGGAGTCGCGCATGTCGTGGCCGATCACCACCGAGGGCGCTTCCGGCTTGATGAGCAGGGCGAACGCGGCGCCGAAGTCGCGGACGAGGTCCGCGTCGAGCTGCTCGCCGACCACGCCGCGAATGTCGTAGGCCTTCACGATGCCCGAAAGGTCTGGCACGCCGTCTCCCCGCGAATAGTCGTCCCGGCGCCCGCTGCGCCGCCCGGAAAGCCTACCGGCGGGGTGAGAGGGTTACGCGTTCAGGCGCGACCGGGGAGGACCCGCAGGTGGCCGCGGCGCCCGGACGGGCCCTCCGGCTCGGGTGCCGCGGGAGCCGGTTTGTCGGAGCGGCCGGCCTCGCGCACGGCCTCGGCCAGCGCGGTCAGTTCGTCGGCCGACGGGTCCGGAGCGGCGAAGGCGCCTTCGTGGCGGACGACTTCCCAGCCCTTGGGGACGGTCAGCCGCAGCGCGTGGGCTTCGCAGAGGTCGTACGAGTGGGGTTCGGAGGCGGTGGCCAGCGGGCCGACGACGGCTGTGGAGTCGCTGTACGCATACGTCAGCGTGGCCACAGCTGGCTCGAGACAGCCAGTACGCGAACACTTCCGTACGCTCCGCACGAAACGAAACGATAGCGCGTCGCCGCAAGGTCTCCAGCGCGACACGCGCTGAACCGCGGTCGCATAGACTTCGGGACGTGGCGACGGCTCGTGATTACCGACAGCGGCGGCGCTCGCGGCGGGACCGGCACGGCCGGGGTCTGCGCGGGACGCTGTATCCGGCGACCCTGCCCGCCGCCGCGAGCCGGGCGGAACGCTTCGACGCACTGGTGCTCGACGCGCTGGAGCCGATCGAAGCCCGGTGGCGCCACGAGCTGACGAAGCTCGACGTGGCGGTCGACGACGTGCCCGAGATCCGTGAGAACGGCCACTCGCCGGCGGACGGGGTCCTGCACGACGGCGCGGTACCGCTGTCGCGCCTGGTCCCGGCGGGGGTGGACCGGGCGGGGCTCCCGACGCGCGCCCGGATCGTGCTCTACCGGCGGCCGCTGGAGGCGCGGGCGAAGGACCCGTCGGAGCTGGCCGAGCTGGTGCACGACGTGCTGGTGGAGCAGGTGGCCGGGTACCTGGGCGTGGAACCGGACGTCATCGAAGGCGAGTAGCTCGGGGCCGGGCACCGGTGTCGCGAATGACTCATTCGGGACGCCGGAGGTCCCCAATGGCTCATTCGCGACACCGGCCGGGCCGAGCGCGCGCTGAATGGTCAGCCACAGCTTGACCTGAATGACCCTAGCGATAAATGCCTCATGATTGTGGCAGTTATCGCTAGGGAACGCAGGCGAGCCTGAGCACGCGGCGAACATGGGGCCGGAGCTGAGAGCGCGGCGAACACGGGGCCGGGGCGGAGAGCGCGCGGCGAACCGGAGGCCGGCACTGAGAGCGCGCGGGCGAACCGCCGGCTGGGCGGAGTGCTCGCGGCGAACACCACCACGGCCGAGAGGCCACGGGCAACAACGAAACCGCCGGCCGGCAACGCCAGAAGACCACGAGATCACCAGACCTCCCCCGCCCCTCATCCCAGCCTTCCCTTCAGCCGACGACCGGGTTTGTCAAGGCACGCTTTCCCGCCTTGACAAACCCGGACGGCGGCTGAAAATCCCACCGGAGGGGCGGGGGAGATCGAACCCGCCCTGCCGCGGCAGAGTCACACAAAGCTCTGCCGCGGCAGACGCTTCTAACCGCGGCAAAAAAGAATGTCCTCGCCGGACGGGCAGGCTCTGGGATGGCCTCCGCTGCCATCTCCCGTTCCCGAGGTGGGCCGCTGGGTGGTCATCCCGTCGCCTGAACGAGGCCTATCACTTTGAGCCGGGCCCGTAAGCCTGCGCTGTCATCTCACGTTGACCTGGTGGTTGCGGGCCCGGCTCAAAGTGATTGACGGCCTCAGGCGACGGGATGACCACCCTGCTCCTCTACTGGGGCAAGGCCCCCGTGGGCCTTCGGGGTGGGACCGCCGTCAGGAGTGTGAACAGCGCCGCTGCCAGCTGGGCCAGCAGAAGAAGATTGTGTTCCGTGCCCGGGTACTCCACCGTCACCTCCGAGGACGTCGGTGGCACCGACACCGCCACCTGGTGTCCCCACGCCGGCACGATCGGCACCGGCTTGCCGCCCACCGCCGCCTTCCAGCCCGGTTCCTGCTCCGCCGCCAGGACCAGCAACCGCCCGGTGGGGCCGTCGGACACGCGGACGCGTACGTCCGGCAGGTCCGCCCGGACCGGCGCCACGCCCGGGGAATTCCCCGGCGCGCCGCCGCCCGTGACCGCCGCCTTGGCCAGTTCCGGCGAGATCAAGGTCACCTGGCCCGCCGGCGGTACCAGGCGCAGCACTCCGCGGCCGTCGGACGTCGGGGCCGCCACCGAGAGCAGGTCCTTCGCCAGTGGCAGGTACGCGCGGGGGTCCACGCCGGGCGGGAGCACCACGAACTGGACACCCGCGGCCGCGGCCGCCGCCAGCGTGCCCTGGACCGCCGCCGCGTCGCCCTGGCCGAGGCCGATGCGCCACGACGTCAGACGGGCCGCGGTACCGGGCGTCGGGGCCAGCTCGTCGTCGCCGTAGTGCGGGAGGCGGCCGCCGATCTGGCGGGTCGCTTCCGGAGCCAGGTCGAGCACCGACCGGCCGGACGCCGTCAGCTCCGCCGCGACCTCCGGAGCGAGCGACGGCCGAGAACCGGCCCGCAGCGGCCCCTGCGCGCCGACGACCACCGCGCCCGCCGCCAGCGCCAGGAACACCCCCACCCCGGCCACCGCCATCACCTTCGGCAGCCACGTCGCCGGCACACCGGCCGCGCCGCCGCGCTGCCACGACCCGAGCACCACCCACAGCAGCCCGGCGCCGACGATCAGCAGCGGCACGCCCGCGTAGCCGTGTGAAGGCGCGCCGCCCTGCATCGGGGGTGCCGCCACCAGCCGCACCAGCACCAGCCCGCCCGCGCCCAGCGCCGCGAGCGCGAGCCCGCCGGCCGCGAGCTTCGTCGGGCGGACGACCACCGCCACCAGCGCCGCCGCGATCACCGCGACGCCGATCGGCCAGGCGCCCGGCCCACCCGGGTCGAGCCCGGCGAGATCCGTGCCGGAGACCGGCAACGCCGCGCCGCCGAGACCCTGCACGAGCAGCTCCGGGTGCTTCAGCAGCACCGTCGGCCACGGCAGCAGCAGCGCCAGCGGCAGCAGCACCACGATCCCGACCGACGCGATCCGGCGTGCCAGCCCGGTCGGCGCGGGGAGCACGACGAACCCGATCAGCAGCCCGGCGAGCGCGAGGCCGTGCGCCAGCGGTGAAAACGCGCCGAGCAGCGCCACCCCGAACGCCGACAACGCGGACACGTGCAGCCAGCGCGTGTCCGCGTGCACGAGCAGCCCGGCGATGCCCGCGGCCACCAGCGGCAACACCAGGTGCACCACGACGACGTCGAGCCGGCCCTGCGCCACCCCGGCGGTCGCGGCCGGCAGCAGCCCGTACGTCGCGGCGACGACGGCACGGACCCAGCGCCGCACGCGAAGCCGCCTCGTCGCCGCGTACGCGCTCAGTGCGGCCAGGGGGATGTCGCCGATGAGAAGGATCGCCACCAGCGCGGCCGGGCCGCCGATCGGCGCGAACACCGCGCCGAGCGTGCCGAGCACCGGCAGGGTGGCCGACGCGGGCGCGCCGGTGCCGCCCGCGATCGCGTGCCACGGCGTCAGGTACGACGTCCAGAGCTCCCCCAGCCCGCCGACCGGGAGCAGCCTGCCACCGAAGAGGTCGAGGCCGAGCCGGGCGCGGTTGACGACCAGGCCGAGCGCGGTCAGCACGACGAGCAGGACCACCGGGGGCGCGAAGATCGTCGCCGCCAGCACCCGGCGGCGGTTCACCTCCACGAAGACGAACTCGGGTTCCGGCTCTTCGGCTTCCAGGGGGTGTTCAGCGGTGTCTTCGGGGACGGCAGCCGGGGTTTCCGGCAGCGCGACGGCGACGAGCGTGCCCGGCCGCCGCAGCCCGGACCCGCGCGAGCCGACGCCGCGCAGCGCGCCCGCGGGCAGCGCGTCGGGGCCGACCGGCCGGTTCTCGCGGGCGTCCAGCGCTTCCGGCGTCACCCACGCCGACTCGGTTTCGACGGTCTCGGGCACCCGGCCGAGCGCGACGTCGTTCTCGACGCCGCGGCGCACCAAGCCGACGACACCGGCGCGGACGGCGTTGCGCAGCCGCGTCCCGCGTCCGGTGAAGAGCCCGCGAACCGTGCCCGGCCGCGGATTCCGCCGCCGGTGGGCGCGTGCGGCGCGCAATCCGCCGCGTCCACTGAGGAGGTACGCGAGGGCGGCGAACTCGGCCCGCGCCTGCCCGGTGCGGCGCAGGAGGACGAAAGCGAGCGCGCGCAGCACCGTGAGCAGCGGGAGCCGGATCATGCCGAGCCAGAAGGAAAACGGCGAGCAGTTCACCAGGAACACGCGCAGCCCGTGGGCACGGTTCGCGGCGGCCAGGGAGCTGGGGAGCGCGTCCGCCGTCCGCCGTCCGGTGGTGACGGCGCGGGCGTGCCGCACCCGCGCGAGCGGCACGGACAGGACGACGCCGCCGGCGGCGTTCGCGCGCCAGCCGAAGTCGAGATCCTCGCGCAGCAAGGGGAAACCGGGGTCGAAGCCGCCGAGGGAGTCCCAGGCGTCGCGGCGCACGAGCGAGCCGGCGCTCGGCACGGCGAGCACCTCGACCGGGTCCTCGCCGGTCGTGGCGACCTGCTGGCGGTGCCCGGCGGCGTCGGTGGACAGGCCCGCTTCGACGATCAGCCGCGGATCGGTCCAGTCGAGGCCGAGCGAGCCGAGCACGGTGGCCGACGGTTCCTTCGTGGCGGTCTGGAGCAGCTGCTCGAGGCAGTCGGGTTCGGGCGCGCAGTCGTCGTGCAGCAGCCACAGCCAGGAGCCGGGATCGCCCCAGCGTTCGGTCGCGTGCCTGACGGCTTCGGCGACCGCGGCGGCGAAGCCGGTATCACTCGAGAGTGTGACGACCCCCGAGAGCACGGGAGCGGAATCCGGCCCGGGATCCTCGGCGGCTTCGGCGAGCAGCCGCGGGGTCGCGTCGGTGGAGCCGGTGTCCACGGCGAGCACGTGCCGGGGCCGGACGCTGCTGCGGCGCAACGCGGAAAGCGCCAGTGGCAGCCAGTTTTCGCCGTCGTGACAGACCACAATGGCCAGAACGGGCGCGGTGCGCGAGACGGGGGGCAACGAACGCTCCAGATCAGGCGGGCAGTCGGTGCGGCCACCCTACGGCCCCGACCCATCACCCGATGGTGAACCCACGCCGAGACTTCACCAAAGGGAAATCGCCGGTGACGCAAGCATCACCGGCGATTCACCCAAGGCACATGCGCGAGTTCAACGCGGACTGGACCACGCGCGGGGGTCCGGGGGCGTGCCCCCGGGCGGGGTCCGGGGGTTGCACCCCCAGAAGACACGGGAGGCACGAGCGCGGTTCGCGCGTTCCGCGAACACACTCTCCCCTCGCGACTCCCCGCTCCCTAGATAGCTCGTTTCTTCAGCTTGCGGCGCTCCCGCTCGGACAGACCGCCCCAGATGCCGAAGCGTTCGTCGTGGGCCAGCGCGTACTCAAGGCACTCGTCCTTGACCTCGCAGCCCAGGCAGATCCGCTTGGCTTCGCGGGTGGAGCCGCCCTTCTCGGGGAAGAACGCCTCCGGGTCCGTCTGCGCGCACAGAGCGCGTTCCTGCCAATCCTGCTCTTCTTCGGTGGCATCGATGAGCTCGGTGAGATCTCCCAGAGCCTGCTCCGGGATCTCGCCCCAACCCATGACGTGCCCCCATTCCTTCCCATCGGCTTCCAACCGCACGTCCGCCTCCTCGCTCCCTAGCACTCCCCAGGCTGGCGGTGGTGAAACGACACTCGCCGTCCCCTCTCGGCGGCGAATGACATCACTGTGATTACACCCGTGTAGTGCGGTCAGGTCAAGCGGAGTAGCGAGTTCGGGGGACGTTCCGGCCCGATCGCGCAAGGGGACACGCCGGTAACTTCACACCGGGCATACGGAAGACTGGAGCACGTGCAGAAGTCAGCAGTGCGACCCAGCCCCGTCTTCCTCGGCATCCTCGCGCTCACCGCCGCCGGTGGCGCGATGGCCGCGTTCGGTGACGTCACCACCGTTTTCGTCCGCGACCGCGATCCGCTGCTCATCGCGGGTGTGGTGATCTTCGTCGCCGCCGGCTGGGTGGCGTCGCTGTCGCTGCACGAGTTCGGGCACGCGATGGTCGCCTACCGCGGCGGTGACTACAGCGTCGCCCACAAGGGTTACCTGACGCTGGACGTCCGGAAGTACACCGATCCCGTCCTGTCGATCATCCTGCCGCTGATCTTCCTGTTCATCGGCGGCATCCCGCTCCCGGGCGGCGCGGTCTGGATCAACCGCGGCGCGCTGCGTTCGCGCGGAACGTCGTCGTGGGTGTCGCTGGCCGGCCCGCTGAGCAACCTCGCGGTGGGCGCGGCGCTGGCGCTGGTGGTGTCGCTGGTCCCGATGTCGGGCGGCCTGGTGATCGCGATGTCCTTCCTCGCGCTGCTGCAGATCGTGACCTTCGTCTTGAACATCCTCCCGATCCCGGGCCTCGACGGCTGGGGCGCGATCGAGCCGTACCTGCCGCCGCAGGCGCGCGAGCTGGGCGCCCGGGTCCGGCCATGGGCGCCGATCATCCTGTTCGCCGTCCTCTTCCTCTTCCGCCCGGCGAACACGGCGCTCTGGCAAGGCTCCTACGCCATCTTCAACGCCTTCGGCGGCTACGTGGACGGCGCGCAGATCGGCTTCAGCGTGTTCCAGTTCTGGAACTGAGGTTTGACCGGGGCTGCGGGCGGGAAGATCACCGCGAGGCGGGCGCGTGCTCGGTCAGCCAGACGTGCGCGCGCTTCCACGCCACCCGCAGCCCCGACCGCTCACCGAAGTAGTCCCCCGCCGCACCGACGACCGGCAACATCCCCACCGCACGATGCAGGAAGTTCCCCCGCGGGCGCTTTTCCAGCTCCCCGGTGATCGCCAGCAGCCCCCGGCCCAGCCGCCACAGGGTGCCGGCCGCCGCCTTCACCGTCGCCTTGCCGTGCTTCTTCTCCGACGCCCTCAGTTCCTCGGTCAGCTTCGCCGCTTCGTCCGCCTCCGCGGCTTCGTCGTGCTCCGCGTGCCTGCCCGCCGCGAGATCGGCGTCGATGTCGCGCTCGAAGAGCACCCACGCGATGAGCCGGACCCGCGTGCCGACGTCGGTCACCCCGTACTCGCCCGCGATCGCGCACAGCAGCAGGCCCTGCGACGCCGCGCCGAGGGCGTCCTGCACCGGCAGGCGGTCGGCCAGCGCGCCACCCAGCCCGGGGATCGACGTCAGCAGCGCCGTGAAGCGGCCGACGCGGTTCATCCACCAGCTCGACCGGTCGTAGCCCGTCATCCGCGCCCACGCCGCCGTGCCGGGCACCTTCACCGACGTGACGCCGTGGATCAGCTTCGCCTTCAGCCCCGATTCGACCTCGGCCAAGTCCTCCGAAGCCCGCGCCTGCAGGCCGAACGGATCGGACTCGCGCAGCGCGTCCAGCATCGGCCCGCACGCACGCACGAACGGCCGCAGCACGGCCACGACCTGCCGGTCGGAGATCGCCTCACCCACGTCCCGGTCCCCTTCCCACCGCCCGGCGCGGCGTGCCGCCGAGCACCATCGCACCCGGCAGCGCGCTCGCGCCGAGCAACAGCAACGCCCGCCAGTCCTGGATCAGCACCAGGTCACCACCCGGTCCCAGCAGGCCGACCCCGAACACGACGAGCACCCACACCGCCAGGGGTACCCAGGAAAGCGCGGGCCGCACCAGCTTCGCCGTGGTCCACACCAGCCACGGTGTGGTGACGGCGCCCACCAGGACCGTCACCGGCACCGGGACCACCCCGATCCGCAGCGGCAGGAAGAACAGCTCCAGCAGGGCCAGCAGCACCGTGTCGACGACCAGCAGCGCGAGCAGCAGCCCCTGCTCGAGCGTCAGCCGGTCTTCCCCGTTCACAGCCCGCCGAACAGGTCGTCCGCCGCGCCCTCGGCCGGCCCGTGCGCCAGCACGTAGCAGTCCTGCGCGGGGATCGGCTGGGCGATCTCGTTGGTCAGCGCGAAGTACGGGACGTCGCCGTCGACCACGGCCAGCTGCGTCGCGTGCGCGCGCAGTGCCGCCAGCTTCGCCGGGACGTACGCGGCCACGTCGAGGACCGTGGTGATCTCCGCGTCGGGCGTCGCGGGCAGCTCGTCGTCGTCCGGGACGCGGTAGCGGGGCTCGCCGGCACGCAGCGCGGCCAGCCCGGCACGCACCGCGCTCTCCGACGTCACGGTGTGGAACACCCGCGCCACCGAACCGGCCCGGGTCGCCGCCGCCATGGTGATCTCGTGGGCCCGGATGTGGTCGGGGTGGCCGTAGCCGCCGAAGGCGTCGTAGGTGACGACGACCTGGGGCCGGACCTCGTCGAGGAGCTCCGCCAGCTGCGCGGCCTGCTCGTCGGCGGACCCACCGGTGAACGCCCGCGGGTGCGACGCCGACGGCGTGCCCGCCATGCCCGAATCGCGCCACCGGCCGAGCCCGCCCAGGTAACGGTGCCGCGACACCCCCAGCGCGGCGCAGGCGGCGGTCAGCTCGGTGACGCGGTAGCCGCCCAGCTGGTCGGCGGCGTGGGCGCGCAGGCCCGCCAGTTCCCCGAGGCCGGCCATCACCTCGCCCTCCTCACCCAGCGTGCAGGTCACCACGGTCACCTCGGCGCCTTCGGCGGCGTATCGTGCGATCGAGGCGCCGGTGGTGATGCTTTCGTCGTCGGGATGGGCGTGGACGAACAGCAGCCTGCGCGATACCGGGGAGATCACGGGTTGAGCGTAATTCCCGTGCTCCGACCTTCGTCGGGGACACCCTCGGTTATTCTCGCGCGAGTCGCGACCGCCGCGTCGTGACCGTCTGTACCCCCACGAAGGGCATCTTGGTGAGCACTGAAGCAACTTCGGCGAACGTCGCCGGCGTGTCCGGATCGGTCTTGTCCATCTCCGATCTCAGCGTGTCGTTCCAGACCGAGGACGGCGTCGTGGACGCCGTCAAGGGCATCGGGTTCGACGTGCAGCCCGGCGAGATCGTCGCCGTGGTCGGGGAGTCCGGGTCCGGCAAGTCCGTCACGTCGATGTCGGTGCTGGGCCTGCTGCCCAAGACCAGCCGGATCGCCGGTGAGCTGCGTCTCGGCGAGCGCAACCTGGCGGATCTCAAAGAGAAGGACATGCAGAAGATCCGCGGCAACCAGGTCGCGATGATCTTCCAGGAGCCGATGACGGCGCTGAACCCGGTCTACACGGTCGGCTGGCAGCTGCGCGAGGCCCTGCGTTCGCACCTCGACCTGGCCAAGGACGCCGCGGACAAGCGCGCGGTCGAGCTGCTCGACATGGTCGGCATCCCGAACCCGGAGCTGCGGTTCAAGCAGTACCCGCACCAGCTCTCGGGCGGCCTGCGCCAGCGCGTCGTCATCGCCATGGCGATCGCCTGCGACCCGAAGGTCATCATCGCCGACGAGCCGACCACGGCGCTCGACGTCACGGTCCAGGCGGAGATCCTCGGCCTGCTGCGCAAGCTGCGGGACACCCTCGACACCGCGATCGTGCTGATCACCCACGACATGGGCGTCGTCGCCGACATGGCCGACCGCGTCATCGTGATGTACCAGGGCGAGATCGTCGAAGAGGCGCCGGTGCGCGAGCTGTTCGCGTCGCCGAAGGAGGACTACACCCGGCGGCTGCTGGCCGCGGTGCCGGTGCTCGGCCAGCGTCCCGAGGGCCGTCGCCTGCTCGATGACGCCGGGATCGCCAGCGACAGCACCGAGGCGGCCAAGATCGCCGAGGAGATCCGGCTGGCCGACGCCGAGCTGGAAGCCGTGATCGAGGAGGCCGCGCCGGCCCTCGAGATCAAGAACCTGGTCCTCGAGTACCCGGGCCGCCGCGGTCAGGCCAAGAACCGCGCGGTCGACGACGTCTCGCTGACCATCGCCAAGGGCGAGATCGTCGGCCTGGTGGGCGAGTCGGGCTCGGGCAAGTCGACGGTCGGCCGCTGCGCCGTCGGCCTGCTGCGTGCGACCCAGGGCACGATCGCGATCGCGGGCAAGGACATCACGACGATGTCGGCCAAGGAGATCCGGCCGCTGCGCCGGTTCTTCTCGATCGTGTTCCAGGACCCGGCGTCGACGCTGGACCCGAAGATGACGATCGGCGAGTCGATCGCCGAGCCGATGGTGCTGCACAAGGTGCTGGCCGGCAAGGAGCTGTCGGCGCGGGTGCGCTCGCTGCTCGACAAGGTCGAGCTGGGCGGGCACTACATGAACCGCTACCCGCACGAGCTGTCGGGCGGCCAGCGCCAGCGCGTGGCCATCGCCCGGGCGCTGTCGCTGGACCCGGCGCTGCTCATCGCGGACGAGCCGACCTCGGCGCTGGACGTGTCGGTGCAGGCCCGCGTGCTGGACCTGTTCCTCGACCTGCAGCAGTCGCTGCAGTTCGCCTGCCTGTTCATCAGCCACGACCTGGCGGTGGTCGACCTGCTGGCCGACCGCGTCGCGGTGATGCAGCACGGCAAGCTCGTCGAGGTCGGCACGCGTGACCAGGTGCTGCACTCGCCGCAGCAGGAGTACACGAAGCGCCTGCTGTCGGCGGCGCCGGTGGCGGACCCGGTGCTGCAGGCCGAGCGCCGCGCGGCCTGGGAGGCCGGCAAGCTGGCCCCGGTGGCCGACTGACGGACTGACGCGGAAGGGCCCACCCGAAGCTCGGGTGGGCCCTTCCGCGTTCCCTGGGGCCGGAAGGCCCGTTGCCGGCTCTCCATCGGAGTCGGCAGTGCCGACGTCAGGACCGGGGCAGGAATCTGTTGATCCCGGTCTCCGGAAAGCGGGGAACGCGCCCATCGTGGATGGGGGCGGTTCCGCTCTCGCCGGGGATGCGGGCCACGGCCAGGCGCACGATGGGCGGGGCCATGACCGAGGTGACGATGGCGATGAGAACGACGATCGTGTAGGACGCCGTTACGAGAATGCCCAAGGACAGGCCGACGGTGGCCACGACCACCTCGATCACCCCGCGGGCGTTCAGCGCCGCGCCGAGGGCGATCGCCTCCCAGTGACCCGCTCGGCTCCACCGGGCCCCCGCGTAGGCCCCCGCGAACTTCCCCAGGACGGCCACGGCGAGGACGCAGATACCGGGGAGCAGTACGGCCGGGTCCGCGAGGCTGGAGAGGTCCATGCGCATGCCCGCGAGCACGAAGAACACGGGCGCGAACGTCGAGGTCACGACGGTGCGCAGCGGGGCGAGCACGTCGTCGGGCAGGTCGAGGGAGGCAATCGTCATCCCGCACAGGAACGCGCCAAGGACGGCTTCGAACCCGGCGATCTGAGTGAGCACCGCGTAGCTCAGGACCATGATGATCACGAGCGCCACGGTGGCCCGGGGGTCGGCGGCTCTGGCCGCCGCGGTGAGCGCGGCCCGGACGGCGCGGCGGCCGATGGTGGCGGCGGCGCCGACCACCAGCAGCAGCGACCCGACCGAGACCGCCACGGCGCCGACGGTGATGCCCGTGGTGACCGTGGTCGTGAGCAACGCCAGCAACAGCCAGCCGACCGTGTCGTCGACGACGGCGCTCGCGGTCGCGAGCTGGCCGAACGGCCGCCTGTCCAGGCCGAGGTCCGTCAGGATGCTCACGATGACCGGGATCGCCGAAAGGCTCAAGGCGACGCCGAGGAACAGCGCGAAGGGCAGCCGGTCGCCCCCGAGCAGCGACGCCGGGAGCAGGAAGCCGGTTCCCACGCCCAAGGCCAGCGGCACGAGCAGCCCGCACCCGCTGACCCGCCCGATGGTCAGCCGCTGCCGCAGCAGCAGCTTCAGGTCGGTGTGCGCCCCGGCGAGGGCGACCAGCAGCACGAGGCCGATCTGCCCGACCACCTCCAGCAGCGCCAGCTGCTGCGGATCCCGCTGGGGCAGCCACGCGGACAGCTCGGCGGGCAGGTTGCCGAGCACCGACGGCCCGAGCAGCACGCCGCCCAGCAACTCCCCCGCCACCGCGGGCAGCCGGAACCGCTTGGCGAGGCGACCGCAGAGGAACGCCACCACGAGCAGGCCGCACAGCTGGGCGAGGAAGACCAGCACGCGGTCTTGGCCCAGCGAAGGCGGGGAGCCTGCGGCGAGCGCGGAACAGCACATGGGGGCAGCCTCGTTCGGTGTGGGACGGCGGGGAGCGGGTCAGCGGCAGGCACAGCCCGGCGCCGGTGACACGTCCTGATAGGTGGCGGACAGGTCCCAGCCCGCGTTCCACACGCGATTGCGGGTGGCGGGCTCCTCGATCCCGGTCAACACCCGCAGCGTGTCCTGGAGGACCACGCCGGCGACCGCGGCGGCGATGTGCGGGACGGAGCCGGGCTCGGAGGCGGGGACCCGCTGCTGCTCGGCGACCGACTCGGCGAAGCCGGGGACGACCGCGCAGCGGCGCGTGTAGTCGCAGAGCACGCACGCGTCGCCGGGCGCGGTGTGGAACGGGCCGACCCGGAACCCCGCGGGGCACAGGAACGGCACGGCCGCGTCCAGGCAGGCAAGGGCCACGGCGCGGCGCACCACCCAGGCGGGCTTGTCGGCGGTGGACAGGACGACGTCGGCGCCTGCCACGACCTCCGCGGGCAGCGGGTCCGCCCCGACAGCGACCGGGAAGCTGCGGACCACAGTGTCCTCGGTCAGCTCGCCGAGGCGAGCCGACACGGCCTCGAGCTTGGGGGCGCCGACGTCGCCCGCGCCGACGAGCAGGGTCCGGTTCAGGTTGGACCCCTCGACGACGTCGAAGTCCACGATGCGCAGTTCGCCGACGCCGAGGCAGGCCAGACCGGAGAGCAGCCAGCTACCCAGGCCGCCGACACCGACCACGGTGACGACGGAGTCCCGCAGCCTGCTCAGCAGCGCGACTTCGTCCACATCGGACGTGGCGTACTGGGAGAGGTAGGTGAGGGTCCGCTGGTACCGGCCCGGAAGCGGCGGCGGGGCCTGCTTGCGGCGGACGATGTCGGCGTCGAGCAGGCGCGCCAGCGACGCCTCGGCGCGGGCCCACCCGGCGCGGCCGTGCCGGTCTTCGACGGCGCGGCGCAGGGCGTCCTCTTCGACGCCGGTGGCGAGCAAGCGCAGAACGTCCTCGTGCAGCACGTCGTAAGGCGCCAACGCCACGTGGCGATCGCGGTGGCCGAGTACCAGCCGCCCGCCCCGCACGACGCGGTGCGCCGTGGGTCGCAGGTGCAGCAGCGTCACGTGATCACGGCCTTTCCCTGGTGAAGGTGGGTCACCGGCCGCGCGAGCCGCGCGCGCTCGGAACTGTCGGTGCCGAAGCGCCGGTCGAGGGCTTCGTGCTGGCCCGCGACCAGGGCCTCGGGGAGGGTGACCGGTCGGGGCGCGAGGCCGTAGCCCGCCCCGCCGCGGCCGCCGACGCCCGCGAGCGCCTGCCGCAGGAACCCGTCGGCGCAGCCCAAAACGGTGAGCAGGCCGGCCCCCCACCGGGGGTGGAGGCGCCCGTCGACGGCGTAGACGCCACGATCGCGCACGAAGGCCCGCACCTGGCCGACGACCTCGGCGAACGGCACCGCCGTCAGGTCCACCACGGCGGTCGACCGGGGCAGGCCCTCCGCGTCCAGCGACCAGACTCCGCCGCCCTGGTCGACGACCGGCACGGCCCGCGGGGCACCGGGCTCCGGTTCCCGGGCATCGACCCATGCGCGAAGCGTGGCGACCGCCTCGCACGCAGCATCCCGCACTGCGGCCCGCCCCTCGCGGACGCCGCTGAGCACGATGACGCCGAACCCGCCCGGTCCGGTCCACACCGACCGGTCGGCGGGCGCTGTCCCGAACCGGAACCCGGCGAGCCCCACCTGCGCCGACGCGGGGGCCACCCCGGCCAGCGCCGCCGCGAGCGTGGGCAACGCGGGCAACGTGTCCGCTGCCACTGCGGTCCCCGGGGCGTCCGGCAGAGCTTCCAGCGCGGCGCGTACCCCGCCGGCGTCGGAGGCGACGACGGTCAGCTCGAGGTACGGGATCCCCCGCAGGCCGACGCCCTCCACCCCGACCGCAGCGGGCACCCGGCCCCACCGCCGCATCCCGGTCAGGCCGGACAGGGACTCGGGGCAGAACGGGTAGTAGCGGACCGACGCGCCCGCGCGCCCCCGCGGCCAGGCCCCCCCGTGCTCGACCACCACCACGTCGCCGGCGGCTGCCCTCTCGGGCACCCCGGACGGGGCCTCCAGCACCCGGAAACCCACCTCCGGCGAACGCCGGACCACGGCGTCACCGACGGCTGCCCCCTGCGGCAACCCGGACGAGGCCCGCAACACCCGGAAACCCGCTTCCGGCGAACGCCGGACCACGACGTCACCGACGGCTGCCCCCTGCGGCATCCCGGACGGGGCCCCCAGCACCCGGAAACCCGCTTCCGGCGCCGGCACGGTGACTTCCGCCGACAGCACGGTCCGAGCCGCGTCGAGAACGGCGGCGATGTCCGAGGCCGGGTCGTCGGTACCCGCCATGGTCGCGACCAGCAGATCGACCGCCACCGATCCCCACTCGTCCTCGACCAGCGGCGCCGGGGTGGCGGCGGCCCGGCCTGCCGCCGCGGTGTCGAGCCCGCCGAACCCGGTGGAGAGCACCGCGTCGCCGACCCGGCGTGCGATCTCCGCGCCCTCGACACCCTCCACGGCGCACCCGACGACCAGGACCAGCACCGGGTCGGGGACCGTGGCGTCCACCAGCGGGCCGAACTCGACCCGGAGGCCCGCGTTCAGAAGCGCGGCGCGCACCGCGGGCGTGCGCAGCGCGGCGGCCACCGTCCGGGCGGCTGCCACGGCGAGCCCACGCGCGCATCCGACCCGCCAGGCCAGCGCCCACCCCGTCCCGGCCCGGGTAGCCGAAACCCGGGTGCGGGGGTGCCAAGACCAGGTGGCGCACGCGCCGAAGCGTTCCACCGATCCGGCGCGATCCAGCCGCACGCCGCTGACGCGGTCCGGGATCAGCCAGTCCCGCTGGAAGCCGGTGATCCGTTCGGGGTCGAGGTGCCGGAGCGCCTCGGCGGTGCCCGCCGGGTCGTGGGCCAGCGGCTCCCCCGCGTAGACCGCCGCGGTGGCCGCCGACACCGCGACGCGGTACGGCGACTCGCGCAGCCGCAGCTCGTCCGCCACCGAGCCCGGACGCCACTCGCCGCCGGCCCAGCTGCCCCGCTCGGCCGCGATGGACGCGGGATCGCTGACCGGAGAGCGCAGCGCGCCCTGGAAAAGCTCGTCGAGCGCCGCCGTGGCGGGCTCGTCACCGGTGGCGACGTAGCAGGTGAAGCCCCGGAAAGTCAGTCCGGTGAAGGTGTCGAGACCGGCGCCGTCGAGCAGGGCCGGCATCGCGTAACGGGGCCCGCCCGTGGGCCCGTGCCCGACAAGGTGCTCCACGACGTGCGCCACCCCGGACCCGTCCGGCAGCTCGTGGGGCACGGCGTACGCGACCGTGATCCTCGTGGTCATGGCCTACCCCCGCCGGGAGAACCGGACGGCCATGGCCCAGCAGGCCACGACCACCGCGACGACGACGGCAAGGGCTCCCGCGGTGGACAGGGCCCCGTCCGGCGGGGTCTCGGCGTAGGCGGCCTGGATCAGCCGCACCGCGTAGTGCAGCGGGTTGACCAGCGCCAGCACGCGAACGGGGACGACGGTCGTCGTGACGTCGTAGAGCGCCCCGGACAGGAAGAACAGCGGGTTGATCACCAGGTTGAGCAGGGACTGGATGGTGCCGGGCTTGCTCGCCCCGTAAGCCATCGCGTTGCACAGTGACGAGCTCAGCAGCGCGAACGCCGCAATGGCTGCGGTGAAAGCCACCGGGGAACCGGGCAGCGAGCCCGCACCCAGCACGACCGCGAGGACCAGCATGACCAGGCCGTGCACGGTGGCCAGAGTGGCGCTGGACAGCGCCTGGGCGACCACCACGACCGGCCGCGACACCGGGCCGGTGACGATCTCGTCGATCAGCCCGGAAGAGCGGTCGTGGAACACCGCGACGCTGCGCTGGGAGGCGACCAGCAACGCGCTCATCGCGCAGAGCCCCGGGACGATCAGGGCCAGGATGTTCTCCTGCTGTCCCGGTGCGACGCTGCCGCCGAGCCCGATCCCGACCGCCACCAGGAGCAGCAGAGGGCCGGCCAGGGTGCCGACCACGGACAGCGGTGAGCGGAAGTGCAGTGCCCAATCCCGCGCGCAGAAGCCCGCCAGCACGTGCCAGGCCCGGACCGCCCACGGCGTGGTGCTGCCGGTCCGGATTCGTACCGTCATCAGGACTGCCTCTCCTTCGCCAAGCGGATGAGCAGGTCGTCGAGCGCCGCGGGCCGCACGGACAGGGAGACCCCGGGCAGCCCGAGCCCCTGGACGGTCGCCAGCGCGGTGCCGGGGTCGGCGGTGGTCAGGGTGATCACCTTGTCCTTGCGCTCGGCGTCGACCGCGGGCAGGGCGTCCGCGACGGCGCGCACCTGCTCGCGAGAGCCGCAGACGACCTCGACCACGCTCAGCGCGGCCTCGCCGACGAGTTGCTCGGGCCTGCCGGAGGAAACCGCGTGGCCATCGGAGATGACGAGGACGGAGTCGGCCAGCGAGGCCTCGTCCACGTGGTGGGTGACGGCGACCACGGCGAGTCCTCGATCGGCGAGATCGCGCAGCACCGTCCAGTAGTGCCGTCGGGCCACGGCGTCGAGCCCGGTCGTCGGCTCGTCCAGCAGCAGCACGTCCGGGCGGCGCACGAGGCTCCCGGCCAGCTGCAGCCGCCTGGCCTGCCCACCGGAGATCTCACTGCACCGGCGCCCGGCGAAGGACCGGAGATCCAGCTCGTCGATCACCGCGGTGGCCAGCGACCGCGCCTCCGCCCGCGAGACCCCGCGGGTGCGGGCCACGAACCGCAGGTACTGCACGCCGGTCAGCTGCCGCTCGATCGCCACGCCCTGCAGCACGAGAGCGATGTTGGCCTGACCGCCGCCGTGCACGTCGACCCCGCCGACGACCACCCGGCCCGAGGTGGGCCGCTTGAGCCCGGCGACGCAGCGCATCAAGGTCGACTTGCCCGCGCCGTTGAGCCCGACCACGGCCATGATCTCGCCTGCCGCCACGCGCATGTCGATGCCGTGGAGGACGGGCGTCTTGCCGTACGCCGCGTGGATCCCGGCCGCGTCGACGAGCGGCTCACCTGTTCGGCTCATGCGGTTCCCCCCACCACGTGGTTGCCGCGCTCGCCGCGAGAACCAGGACTCGGCCGTGCTCGGTGAGTATGCCCCGGTCGCACAGTTCGCCGGCCCCGAAAGCGACGTCCGCCGCCGCGGTTCGCGCCATCCGGGTGAACTCGTCGCGGTGCTCGCCCGCGTCCGCCATCGCCGCGGCGGCCAGGTGCACCCGCGCGCTGACCACGGTCGCGTGCAGCACACCGAGGACCGGTCGCGGGTCGCGCCGCAGCGGCGAGGCGATCAGGTGGTCGGGTGGGGCATCGGTGAGCTTGAGCGAGTCCTGGATGCGGTAGACCTGGCAGTGCGTGGCCTCGTGCACGAGCCGCTCCACGAACTGAGCGACACCGCATTCGGCGTTGAGGAAGACCGTGTCGGGAACCAACGCCGAGGAGAACCCCAAGAGGTTTTCGCTCTCCACCAGCACGATTCGCGCGCACGCCTCGTCGCGCAGGTCTGCCCACCACGGCAGGTGCGCTTCGAGCAAGGCGAGCGCGGCGGCCAGCCGGTCCCTGGCCCGCGCAGCGGACTCGGGCGGCGCGAGCCGCACCCGCTTCTCGGGGTAGCCGAGGTCCGGCGTGCCTGCTGCGAGGTGGCCGATCATGCCGCTGCTGAGCGCGTTCACCCCGACCGGTGCGAGCCCCTGGGGCTCCAGGCCGGCGTAGGGAGCTTCCAGGGTGCACAGCGGGCAGTCGACGGTGCAGCTCGCCGCCGCGCCTACCGCGGCTTCGAGGTGGGCGCGGAGCGCGGCGCGCTGCTCGGGTCGCAGCCAGGGAGCGCGCCAGGTTCCGCGGAGCAGGTGCGTGCTCTCCGGTTCGGCGGGACGGACCCCGCCGGTGGCACCGGCCGGCCGGAACCGGGCCGCCCGGCGCTCGACCGCTGCGGCCCG
The DNA here is from genome assembly GCA_033793495.1 of Streptomyces sp. MN03-5084-2B. Lineage (GTDB taxonomy): Bacteria > Actinomycetota > Actinomycetes > Mycobacteriales > Pseudonocardiaceae > Amycolatopsis. The sequence goes on from JARAWT010000066.1 coordinate 46,270, forward strand.
GTCGGCGACGATCTGCCCCTCGGTCGCGCCGATGTCGAGCCGGATCGCGAAGTCGGTGTCCGGGGCGGCCATCAGAACTGCGCCACGCCGAAGTCGCGCATGATCACCGCGGCGGCGTCGTTGACCCCGCCGGCGATCCGCAGGCCGAACTCGTTCAGCTCGCCGAAGTTCTGCAGCAGCAGCAGGCCGCTGGAGATCAGGGTGAGGCTGCGTTGGATGCGCGCCAGGGCGATGGCCGGGTTGTCCAGTGCGCCGAGCGCCTTGACGACGGCGGCCGCGGCCCGGCAGAAGACGTACACGCCGTGCAGGACGCCCTCGACCGGACGCGGGCCCTCCCGGAACGGCGAGGGCATCATCAGGCCCATCGAGCCGTGGTCGTGGCAAGGAGCGGCTTCCAGGGCGAGGTTCAGCAGCACGTGGGCGGCTTCGTGCACGAACCGGTCGATGGTGATCGAGTCGTCGTCGAGCGGCACCCGGATGAAGACGGTGCCGTGCACGGATGCGTTGGTGATGGCGGTCTTGACCTCGCTGGTGAACGGCACGACGTGCTGGATCATCGCGGCCAGCTCGGCGTGCAGGGCGGGCGAGGTGGTCTCGATGAGCCGGATCAGCCCGTTGAGCCGGGCGATCTGGGCCGGGTCGGCGCACAGAGCGACGTCACCGGGGCCGCCGCGCATCCGGTCCTCGGCGTTGATGCGGTCCAGGAAGCGCTGGTAGAAGCCCCGTTCCAGCTCGTCGTCGGGGACCCCGACGCGCAACGCCGGGGCACCGTGCTCGCGCTGGTCCGCCACAATGCGCGGCAGGGCGTCGGCGAGCGCGTCGGCATCGCCCGCACCGGTCGCCGCGAGCGCGATGGCTTCGCCGAGCCAGAAGGAGAAGGTCGCGCCGCACAGCAGCGCGCCGGTACCGGTCCCCTGGAGACCGTTGATCTCCCGGACCGCGGCCGACAGCCGCGCGGCGGCGGCATCGCCGGCCCGCGCGGCGATGGTCCCCTCCAGCGCCGCCAGGACGCGCTTGCGCCTCACGGCGGTGTGGTGCCGGATCTCCACCGCGCGGGCAGCGTCCGGCTCGACGGTCGGGTGCGGTGGGGTGGACACCTCGGCCGGGCGCGACGCGGGTTCGGTCCGGCCCCGGGGGGCGGCGCCGGGCACCGTCGGGTCGATCCGGCGAGCCGCGTCGACGTGGATCCCGGCCTTGGTCAGCATGCCCCGGGTGCGCAGCAGGTCGGCGAGGGCGAGGTGGGCCAGCGGCGCGAGCACGCCCACCTGGGTGCTGGCGCGGTGGTAGCAGACCTCGGCGTCGTCGGCGCGGCCCATCTCCCGGTAGGTGTCGCCGAGCTTGATCAGGACGCGGCTGTCCTCGGGGTCGAGCCCGGCCAGCGTGCGCAAGTCCGCCGCCGCCTCCTCCCGGCGGCCCGCCAGGCGCAGCACCCGGGCGCGGGTCTCCAGCACGGGGTAGGCCGTCATCCGGAACGGGATCTCGCCGATCACCGGGCGGACCGCGTCGGCCAGCTCCAGGCAGTGGTCCAGCCAGCCGAGCGTGGTGGCGACGTCTCCGTCGAGGTGCGGGACGAACGCCGCGGCCCGCCAGTAGGTCGCCAGGAACGGGAGGGCGTCGGGGTCGCCGCTCTCCTCGACCTCGGCGGCGAGGCCGAGGGTCAGCGCGTGGATCTCGCGGGTGCGCTCGGCGTCGGCCGGCCGCCGGGTGGCGGAGGCGACCATGGTGGCCGCGGCGGCGAGCAGCCTGCTGGGCGCCCACAGCCGCTCGTCGGAGGCCAGCCCGGCCATGGCCAGGTCGTCATCGCGGGTGCCCGCGGCGCGCTGGCGGGCCAGCGCGGCCAGGACCGCCAGGTAAGACGACCACCGCGGATCTTCGGGGGCCTGGGCGGCGGTGTGGAACTCGCCGAAGGCGGAGAAGAAACCGAGGCGGAAGAGCATTTCCGCGGTCCAGACCACGTCGGTGCGCTCGGTGAAGCCGGCCACCAGCCTCGCCCACGCCGGGCTCGCGTCGTCGCGAGCGACCTCGGTCGGGCTGGTGACCGCGCACCGCAGCGGCGCTGCCTGTCCGGCGAGAGTCGCACGGAAGCCGGCCGGGTGCACGACCTGAGCCGGGATCGGGGCGGCGCCGGGCAGGTTCGCCGAGCCCGCGACCCGGACCAGGTCCCGCATGTGCAGCGGACCGCCCGGCTCCAGGCTGAGGTCGACGTAGGGCCGCATGACGCGGGCCTGGGTACCGATGATCATCGTTGTTGTCCTCTCCGCCCGCGGATCAGGCGATTGACGCGTTGCCGCTGGAGACCAGGGCACCGGCGAGCAGTCCGCTGTGGTGATCGCCGATGCGCAGGCCGGTGCCCGCGGCGCTCTGGGCCGCCAGCTCCCGGAGCATGGCGCCGTGCGTGCCCGCGTCCGGGATGCTGATCGACGCCGAGCAGCCGTCCGAGCTGGTGATGGTGAAGCCGGGAACCAGGCCCAGCTCGTGGAACACGAGGCCGGACCGGACCTCGACGTTGTCGCGCAGAGCCAGCACCCGGCCCACCTCGACCGGCGACGGCGCCGACGGCCAGACGACGTCGGCGAGCGCGGCTCGGAACGCCGCGGGCATCGCCAGGCCGTGGCGCATGGTGTGGAAGATCGCCGCGCCGGGGACCCCCAGCGCGGCCAGCGACCCGGCCGCCTCGGCGGCGGTCATCTCCGGAATCGAACGGTCCTTCCAGAACGGGGTGTCCCCCGGGTGGAAACCGTAGAGCAGCCGTACGGTTTCCCTGGTGCGCTCGAAGTACTCGTCGCAGTGTGCGTTGTAGACCTGCGCGGCATCGGCGGGCTCCACCTCGCCCGCCAGGCAGCCGGCCAGCGCCGAGCCCGCCATGTAGCCGCTGTAGACGGCACCGTGCACGCCGGTGGAGAACAGCGGGTCGACGAACATCGCCGCGTCCCCCACGCGAACGATGCGGCCGCTCCACTTGGGCTCGATCATCCGGTGGTTGGCGTACCGGATGACCTGGAAATCGCTGGTCGCGGTGGCGTCCGCCAGGTGGCCGGCGGTGAACCCGGCGGTGGCCAGCTCCTCGAACAGCGCCTGCCGCGGCGAGGCCGACGCGCGGAGCCTCCGGGCGTCCGAGACCAGGCCGACGCTGACGGTGTCCGGTGACAGCGGGATGAACCAGATCCAGCCGTTGGCCGAGGCCTCGGTGATGATCCGCCCGGAGTGCGGTTCGGCGATGGCGGTGGCACCGGTGAAGTAGGCCGAGACCGCGATGCGCGCGCCGTCGTACTCCTGGGAACGGGCCCCCAGGGCGCGGGCGGACAGGGAGTTGCCGCCGGAGGCGTCGACGACGTAGCGAGCACGCGCGGTGAACTCCCCGTCGGGACCGACCGCGGTGACCACGACCCCGTCGTCGAGCTGCCGCACGTCCACCACCCGGCACTGCTGGCGCACATCGGCGCCTCGCTCGACCGCCTCCTGCAGGAGCAGATTGTCGAAGGACGCCCTGGGCACCTGGAACGAGTAGCCGGGTTCCGGCATGTCGAGGACGAACGGTTCGTCCCTGCCTCCCCAGACGAAGAGCGCGCCCGGCTTCACGACGTACCCCTGCTCGTGCAGGCGGTCCCAGACGCCCAGGCGCTTGAGGTAGGGGACGGTGCGCGCCAACAGCGACTCGCCGATGTGGTGGCGGGGGAAGGTGTCGCGCTCCAGCACCAGGACGGACCGCCCGGCCGAAGCCGGCGGCAGCGCGGCGCAGACACCCGCGGGACCACTACCGACGATGATCACATCGACGTCGTTCATGTTCTTCCTCTGGGGATGGTCGGTAGGTGCGGTCCCCGTCTGCTCCCCCGAGATCCCTCGGAGGAGCAGACGGGGCACTCGCCCCGCCGCAGCCGCGGTGCGGGTGGCCGGGATGCCCGATCAGGAGCGGTTGTAGTACTCCGCGGACACGAGCACGCCGTACTGCTCCAGCAGTTCGGCGTCCTCGACGTCGGCCGGAGCGGCGGGCTCGGCCTTCACCGAAGTGTTCTCCTCCATCACTTTCACCTCCTCGGGAAATTGCGAAGCTCGATTCCTGATCTCAAGGCGCGAAGCCGCGGACAGGTCGAGTTCGGATGGCGGACGCGGCCAGTACCGCCGGCTCCCCCACTCAGGTGACTTTTCCCCGGTCACCGCCGGTTTTGAGGCCGCGCTTCCTGACAGACGTGAACGCTAAGGGGAGGGGGTTGAACAAAGGTTGAACCCACCCGGCCGGACGCGCGGCGCCGGTCAGAAGACCTGGTCGGCCGGGGTCTTGGACGCCATCAACGACGTCACGTCGTCGGCTCGTGCGATGCGCCCCTGCGCGCGGTACAGCTCGAGGGCGCGGGCCCAGGCGTCGAACGCCTGATCGTGCTCTCCGAACGCGGCGTAGGCGCGGCCGAGGTGGTCCAGCGTGTCAGCTTCCATGAAGGCGTTGCCCGAGTCCCGGTACAGGACCAGAGCCTCGTGGTAGCGGTCCAGCGCGTCCGCGTACCGGCCGGTGTGGTGGGCGATGTGCCCCAGGCTGTCGAGGACGTCGGCCGCGCCGACGTGGCCGTGTTCGCGATAGATGGCCAGCGCCGTTTCGCAGTGCCCGCGTGCGCGGTCGTGCTGGCCGAGCCGGGTCAGGTACCAGCCGACACCGTTGAGTGCCTGAGCGCGCCACACCGGGTCGTCCAGCGCCTCGAACAACCGCAAGGCGCGCTCGGCGTGCACGAGCGCGCGCCGGTCGTCTCCGCGAAGCTCCGACGACTGCGCGAGATTGTGCTCGATGATGGCTTGCGCGGAGACATCGCCGACGCGCTCGGCCAAGTGCAGCGCTCGATCGAGGTGGGACTCGGCCTCGTCGTGGCGGCCCGCGCGGGCACAGGCGAGGCCGAGCCGCCGGTTCGCCACCACTTGGACAGCGGTATCCGACAACTGGCCGGCGGCCTGCACCGCAGCCCGCCAGACGGCGAGGTCGTCGTGGAAATGGGCTCGCCCGTGGTGGTAGGCGGTCAACGCCCACGCAAGCTGCCACACGTTGTCGTGCCGGCCGTGGGCGGACGCCCACTGCTGGGCAGCCAGCAGGTTGGCGTGCTCGGCGTCGAACCAGGCGAGCACGTCGGCCCGGCCGGGCAGCTCCTGCGGGTACCGGCCCCGCCCGGGAATGCTGGTGTTGACCAGCACGCCGCGCGGGTGCAGCAGCTGGTTCCCGGCGAAAGCGGTGCCGGTGTAGAAATCGACCAGCCTGCGCACCGCATCCGGATCCGGACCGGTCCGCCCGGCGGCGTACAGCCGGATCAGTTCGTGCATCAGGTAGCGGCCGGGACCGACCTGCTTGATCAGGGAGACCCGCTCCAGTGAACGCAGGATCGAGTCGGTCTTGGCCGGGGAGAACTCGCAGAGGTTGGCGACCGCGGTCACCTCGATATCGCCCCCGGGGGCTTGCCCCAGCAGCTCGGCCACGCGTGCCTGTTCCGGCGTCAGCGCGTCGAACGACCAGGACAACACCGCGGGAAGGCTCGCGCTGGGCTCACCGTCGTCGAAGGCGTCCAACCGCGCGGTGGCGTCGGCCAGCACGTCGGCCAGCGAGGACAGGGACAGCGACGGCTGGGCGGCGAGGCGCCCGGCCAGAATGCTCAGCGCGAGCGGAAAGCCGGCACAGGACCGCAACACGTTCGCTGCTGCGACGGCGTCGTGCTCGAGTCGTCGGTTGCCGAGGCGCTTCACCAGCAGCGCACGTGCCGACGACGACGGCAAGACGTCGAGCGGCAGCGGATGCGCGCCGTGTGAAACGACGAGGCCGGTCAGCCGGCCACGGCTGGTCACGAGCACCGCGCACGCCGGGTCTCCCGGCAGCAGCGGCGCGACCTGAGCGGTGTCGTGTGCGTTGTCGAGGACGACCAGTATCCGTTTGCCAGCGACGGTGCTGCGATAGAGCGCGATCTGCGCCTCCACATCGGCAGGCAACGAGTCGCCGGACACGCCCAGCGCGTGGAGAAAGCCGTGCAGAACCGAAACCCAGGACACGGGTGACGAGTCCGCTTCGAAACCGTGGAGGTTCGCGTAGAGCTGCCCGCTGGGGAAGTCCGCGGCGTTGCTGTGCGCCCAGTGCATCGCCAGCGATGTCTTCCCGATCCCGCCGGGGCCGCTCAGCAGGGCGATCCCCATCGTGGCCGCGGCGCGCGCGGCCCCGAAAGTGGCGGTGAGCGCAGTCAGCTCGGCTTCGCGTCCGGTGAACCAGGCGGGCGGAGCCGGCAGCTGACGCGGCGTTCTGGATCCGCGCTGCTCGGGCAGGGCCGGACCGGCCACGAGCAGTGCCGGATCCTTTCCGAGGATGCGCTGGTGCAGCTGGTGCAGTTCGGCGCCGGGCTCAGTCCCCAGTTCCCCGACGAGTTCCTCGCGCAGCTGCCGGTAGTGGGCCAGTGCCTCGCTCTGCCTGCCGGTTCGGTAGAGCGCCAGCATCACCTGCGCGGCCAGCCGCTCGTCCAGCGGGTGCTGTCGCGCGTCGGCCAGCAGCGCGGGCAGCAGCTCGGCGTGCCTGCCCAGTTCCAGGCTCAGGTCCGTGTGTTCGCGCTCCGCTGCGACGCGCTGCTGGGCCAGGTGATCCCGGACCTCGTCCGCCCAGCGCGAGTCGGCGCCGGCCAGCGCTTCTCCGCGCCAGAGGCGGAGCGCCTGGGAGAACAGTTCAGCGGCCGCTCTCGGCTCGACGGTCGCCCGTGCCCGGGTCGACAGGTGGGCGAACCGGTGCAGGTCGACGGCCAGCTCATCCTCGATGACCAGGCGATAGCCGCCTGAACAACGTTCGATGGCCACAGAGGCACCGGCCAGCACCGTCCGCAACCGCGTCAGGTAGCTGCGCAGCGTCTTGATCGCGCCGGCGGACGCATCCTCGCCCCACACCCGATCGATCAGCTGGTCGGTGGCGATGACGTCATTGGGGCTGACCAGCAGTGCGGCCAGCACGAGCCGCTGGCGTGCGTGCCCGATTTCGACCGGCTGCCCGTCGATCTCCATCGTGATCCGGCCGAGGAGGCCGAACGTCACCCTCACTCGTCGCTCCCCACTTCGAGTCGGATACAAACTTACTCGAAGTCGGGTTGCTCATGCAAACTCCCCACGGCCGGCCGCCGGAACGAAGTGTGGCCTTTGGCCGATCTCCGACAGGCAGAGATCGGCCAAAGGCCACATCCGCGATCAATCGGGGCACCTCACGGCGCCCTTTCGCCCGACGACGAGCTCAGGCCTTCATCCTCCGCTGGCGCGGGTCGAAGGCGTCGCGAAGACCGTCACCGATGAAGTTGATCGTCAGTGAAATCAGCACGAGCACGACGAACGGCCCGAAGAACAGCGCCGGCCGGGTCTGCAGCTGGGCGTAGTTCTCGAGGATGACGCGGCCGAGCGAGGTGTCCGGCAGCTGGACGCCCAGGCCGATGAACGACAGCGCGGCTTCCGCCAGCACGGCCTGCGCGACCGCGAGGGTCGCGTTGACCGTGATGCTGCCGACCATGTTCGGCACCAGGTGCTTGAAGATGATCCGGAACGTTCCGGCGCCCGAGGCGCGAGCCGCGTCGACGAACTCGCGCTGGGAGAGCGACATCGCCTCGGCGCGGGTGATCCGGGCGATCTGCATCCAGGCGAACGCCGCCAGCACCAGCGCGACGATGTACCAGGAACCGCCACCGAACACCTTGGCGAGGATGGCCGCCGCGGCGATCTGCGGGATGATCAGGAACAGGTCCGTCACCCGGGAGATGGTCGAGTCGGAGAACCCACGCAGGTAGCCGGCGATCGCCCCGAGCACGACCCCGACCACGGTGGCCAGGATGGACACCGTGAGGGCGATGAGGAGCGAGTACTGCGTGCCGCGCAGCACCTGCGCCACCATGTCCTTGCCGACCTGCGTCGTGCCGAGCGGGAAGTCCGCGCTGGGCTTGGCGAAGGACGGGAACGAGCTGTCCTCGTAGTTGTGCTTCCAGAAGAGCGGCAGCACGATGCTGAGCAGCACGATCAGGATCAGCACGGCGGTGGACGCCATCGCCAGCTTGTGGTGGAGGAACTTCCGCAGGACCAGCTTGCCCTGGCTGCGCGGCTCGGGCAGCGCTTCCGGCGGCAACGTGCCTTCGGCAGCGGCGGTTTCGCTCGCGAGAAGAGAGTTCAAGTCAGCCAACGCGAATCCTCGGGTCCAGGACGCCGTACATGAGGTCGGCGATCAGGTTGGCGACGATGACACTGCTGGCGATCACCACGAGCCAACCCATCATCACCTGAGTGTCGTTCTTCGAGACGGCTTCCACCAGCAACGTGCCCATACCGTGCCAGTTGAAGACGGTTTCGGTGATGATCGCGCCGGCGAGCACCGAGCCGAAGTTCACCGAAAACAGCGTCGTCACGGGGATCAGGGCGTTGCGGAAAGCGTGCCGGAAGATGACCCGCCCGTTGCCGAGGCCCTTGGCGCGCGCGGTGCGCACGTAGTCCGAGCCCAGCACCTCGAGCATCGAGGCCCGCTGGAACCGGCTGTACGCAGCGAAGCTGATCGCCATGATCGACAGCGTCGGCAGCAGGTACGCACCGATCGTGCTGGTGATGAAGTCGCCGACGCCGTCGGTCTTCAGCTGCTCCGGGCTGGTCGTGCGCAGCCACGGGTTGCCGAGGACGTCGGCGAGGCCGAGGTCGCGCACCCAGCCGTTGATCTCGATCGCGTAGTTCTTCAGCACGATCGCGACGCAGAAGATCGGCATCGAGAAGAGCAGGAAGGCGAGGGTGGTCGCGAGGTAGTCGATGATCGAGTACTGCTTCACCGCGGCCAGCACACCGACGATGATGCCGATGATCAGGGCGAGGATCTCGGCGCCGACAACCAGCTTGAGGGTGACGCCGAACGCCGCCATCACCTTGGGGGCGACCGGCGCGAGGGCGTTGCCCTGCGCGATGGAGATGCCCCAGTTCCCGCTCAGGAAGTCACCGAGCCACGTGAAGTAGCGGGGGACGATGCCCTGGTCGAGACCGAGCTTCGCGGCCGTCGCGGCCAGCGCTTCCTTGCTGATCGTCGGGTTCTGCCGCAGCTCGCCCAGCGGGTCACCGGTGCCGGCGACCATGACGAAACACAGGAAAGTCCCGACCAGCAGGACGGGAATCGATATCGCCAGACGGCGAAGGATGTAGATCACCAGGTTCAACGAACTGCTCCTCATCCGGGCCTGGTCGTCAGAAGTGCGCTGGACCGCTACCCGGTTGTCTACCGTAGTGGCGGTAACCCTACGGTCAACAGCTACTTCCGGTGGGTACCGGGGCCCGGCTTTTGGCCGAACCCCGGTACCTCCCAGGTCATCTGGAGCGAGGGGAAAGAAGACGCGGGGCGAGCCCTACTTCTTCTTCTCCCACTCGCCGACGTTCCACAGAACACCGTCGTACGACTGCATGTAGACGCGGTCGATGCCCTTGAACGCCCACATGCTCGGCGTCTGGAACAGCGGCAGGGTCGCGTAGTCGTCGGCGATGGCCTTGTCGGCCTCCTGGTACTTCTGCAGCTTGACCTGCTCGTCGGTGGCCTTCACCGCAGCGTTGTAGGCGTCGTCGATCTTCGGGTCGCAGAGGTTCTGGTAGTTCTGCTCGCCGCCCTTGTCCGGGCAGACGTAGATCGACTTCGACTCCGCCTTGAACGGCTGGGACGACCAGCCGAACAGCGCGACGTCGTAGTCACCGGTCGAGACGCGGCCACCCTTGAGGAAGTTGGCGTCGGTCTCGTTCTTGACCTCGATGCCGGCCGCCTTGGCCTGCGAGATGATGATCTCGACGGTCTGGGTGCGGCGCGCGTTCTGGTTGTGCGTGATCGTGAACGAGGCACGCGTGCCGCCCTTGGCGAAGATGCCGTCGGCGCCCTTGGTCCAGCCGGCGTCGGTCAGCGTCTTGGCCGCCGCTTCGGCGCCCAGGCCGGCCTTGCTGCTGTACAGGTCGGTGTAACCGGGCTCACCCTGGAAGAACACGACGCTGTTCAGCGGCGCCGCGTCCGCCTGGACCTCCTTGAGCAGCTTGTCCGTGATCTCCTTGCGGTTGACCGACTCCATGAAGGCCTTGCGCAGGTCCTTGTCGGCGAACACGCGCTTGAAGTTCAGGTCCAGGTGCTCGTAGGTCAGCTGCGAGGCCGAACCGTAGGTCACACCCTGCGCCGCGAGGCCCTTCATCGTCTGGGCCGCGGTGGCGTCCGGCTGGGTCGACGCAGCGACGTCGATCTCACCGTTCTGCAGCGCGGTCGCCATGGCCTTGGTGTCTTCCATGGCCTTCACGATGATCTTCGACGGGCCACCCTTGCCGCCCGCCCACAGCGGGTTCTTCTCCAGGGTGACGGCCTTCTGGTTGGCGTCGAACGCGGTGATCTTGTACGGGCCCGACGACGGCATGATGTCCGCCTTGAAGCCCTTCCACTCGTTCGACCAGAAGTCACCGGCCTTCTTGAGCTGGGCCGGGTCGCCGGTCGGAGCCAGCTTGGTGATGTCCGCGATGCCGGTCTTGGCCTCGAGGATGTGCGCGGGCATGATCGCCGGCGCGTTGAACAGGCCCTTGTAGTCGAGGTAGGGCTCGCTGTAGTCGGTGACGAAGGTCAGCGCGTCCTTGCACTCGGCCTTGTTGATCAGCGAGTAACCGGTGGTCGACGCCGAGTTGAACGGGGTCTTGCCGTCCGGACCCTTGGCCTGGCCGCTCTGCGACAGCCACGCCAGGTACATGTCCTTGCAGTCGTAGGCCGCACCGTCCGACCACTTGATGTTCGGCTTGATCTTGTACGTGACCTGCTGCGGGTCCTTCTGCGTGACGTCCCACGACTCGAAGACGTCGTTGTTCAGCAGGATCTTGTTGTTGCCGTCGAGCTTCAACGTACCGGAGAGCACCGCGGTCAACACGTAGTTGTTGTACGAGCTGTTGGTGTCCGGGGACTGGTTGTTGTACCCCGAGTACCCGTCGTCGATACCGATCGTGACCGTGCCGTCGTACCCCGGGGTGTCCGCGAGCTTGAACAGGTCACCGGTCTCGGCCTTGCCGACAGCCATCGCCTTGACGTCGGTCGACGATCCGTTCTGGTCCGTGTTCCCCGAGCCCGAATCACCACTGTTGCAGGCGCTCAGCAACAGCGAAGCGCCGGCGACGAGCGACAAAGCGGAGACTGCTTTGGATCTCCTCATGAAGTGTGCCCTCCTAGCACTGAGCCCTTGAATATCGGGACAAGGGCCCACACCGCTCCGGTTTGGTTGGGCCGGAGCCTACGACACGCCAAGCGACACTCAACTGGCGCACTGCGGGAGCACGCTAGAAAGGAAAAGCACCGACAGTCACCAGTTCCGGGTCGATCGTGACCAAAGGGTGACTTCCAGTCGACATCCGGAAATACGACGGTTACCTCATGGATTCACAGTGTCCCACTCGAAGGCGTTGGTAAAGATCACCCGGTAGTACTGAATGCGTAGCCAACCGATTACTTCGGGCCGCGAGTCCAGTTCACCGCGGACCCGAACGGGCCCACCATGGGGGGACCAGGCGTTACGCCCGAGATGCCCGATCCGATCGCCAGGGTGTCAGCCAATTGGAACAGCGGGATCACCACGTTCTGGCGCCAAAGTTCAGGCTCAAGAGTGGTGAGCGCTTCGGTGACCGGGGTCGATCCGGACAGCGCCGCGTCGATCGACGCCTGCAGCGCCGGGTCGCAGAAGCCGGCCGCGTTGCCCGGGACGACGGGCTTGGTCTTGTCCACGCCCGCGGCCGTCTGCTCCGGTCGGCAGCCGAAGGTCGACGCGAGGACCGACGCGGTGTCGCCGCCGACCGCCTGCGGGACGACGGCGATGTCGATCCCGACGTTGCCCGCCGAGTCGCCGGTCGGCTGCTGGACCCCGCCCACGACCGGCATCGCCAGCAGGCCGCTGAACAGGTCGCGCGGCTGCGGCGTGATCGGGCTGACCTCGATGCCCTGCGCGGAGAGCTGGCTGGTGAGCTCCTTGGCGATCGTCGCGTACGGCTCCTGGGCCGCCGGGGAGGCGATGACCAGCGACAGCGCCCGGCCGTTCTTGCGCCAGGTGCCCGCGGTCTTGGTGTAGCCGGCCGCCGTCAGCGACTGCTCGGCCTTGGCGACGTCGGGGGCGGTGGGCGGGCCGGGCG
>JARAWT010000067.1:0-57615 GCA_033793495.1 Streptomyces sp. MN03-5084-2B
GTCCGACCACGACGACTTCGCGAACGTGATGTCGCAGAGCATCATGAACCAGGTCGTCAACTGCATCAACCGCAACAAGACCTGCAACGCCTGACCCGCGCGGGTGCCCGCCGCGGACGGCGGCGGGCACCCGTGAGGAGACAGCGATGACGGTCCCGATCGTTCCGGGGTTCCACCCCGACCCGTCGATCTGCCGGGTCGGGGACACGTACTACCTGGCGAATTCGAGTTTCGAGTACGTGCCGGGCGTCCCGATCCGGCGCAGCACCGACCTCGTCTCCTGGGAGCTCGTGGGCCACGCGCTGACCCGGCCGAGCCAGCTGCCGCCGGGCGAGGGCGCCGCGAACACCGGCGTCTTCGCGCCGACGCTGCGGCACCACGGCGGTCTCTTCCACCTGGTGACCACGAACGTCCCGCACCCGGGCCAGCTGATCGTGACTGCGGAGGACCCGGCCGGCCCGTGGTCGGACCCGGTGCCCGTGCCCGGAGCGGACGGCATCGACCCGGACCTCTGCTGGGACGACGCCGGTGTCTGCCACCTCACGTGGGCGTCGTTCCGGCTCGGGCTGCGGGGCATCGCGAGCGTCCCGATCGATCCGGCGACGGGAGCGATGCTCGCGGAGCCGCGGCTGCTGTGGAACGGCACCGGCCTGGCGGCCCCCGAAGGCCCGCACCTGTACCGCGTCGACGGCTGGTGGTACCTGCTGCTGGCCGAAGGCGGCACCGAACGCGGCCACGCCGTCACCGTCGCGCGCGCCCGCTCCCTGGAGGGCCCGTACGAACCGGCGCCGGCGAACCCGATCCTGACCCACCGCAGCACCACGCACCCGGTGCAGAACACCGGGCACGCCGACCTGGTCGAGTGCGCCGACGGCAGCTGGGCGATGGTCCACCTCGGCGTCCGGCCCCGCGGGAAGACGCCGCAGTTCCACGTCAACGGGCGCGAGACGTTCCTGGCGGGCGTGGACTGGGTGGACGGCTGGCCGGTGGTGGCCGAGGACCGGTACCCGGTCCCGCTGCAGGACAACAGCTTCACGGACGACTTCGCCGAGCCACACCCGCGCTGGGTGGCCCCGGGCGCCGGGCCCGGCACGTTCACCCGCCGGGTCCGTCCGGGCGAGCTGGTCCTCACCACGGGGCACCCGTTGCTGACCCGCGCCCTCGACGAGTACTGGACGGCGGTGGCCCGCCTCGACGTTTCCCGCGGCACGGCCGCGTTCGTGGTGCGCATCGACGACCGGCACTGGTACGGCCTGATCGCCGACGGCACCAAGGTGACGGCGACGCTGGCGATCGGCCCGGTCGTCCAGGCCGTCACCGACGTCGCGGCGGGTTCCGTCGTGTCGCTGCGGATCCGGGCGCTCCGGCCGGAGCCGTCCGGGCCGTTGCACGAAGCCGACGAGCCGGACCTCGTCGAGCTGTCCGTGCTCGGCGAGGAAGCCCGGGTGCTCGGCGCCTTCGACGGCCGCTACCTGTCCACCGAGGTCGCGGCCGGCTTCACGGGCCGCATGATCGGCGTCGAAGCCCTCGCCGGAACGGTGTCCCTGCACGAGTTCCGCTACCACAGTGAACATCGGCAGGGCTTATCGAGTTGACCGGTTTTCATTGCTTTTCACGATGAGACTGGGCCCGTAGCGTCACCGGCATGACCTCACAGCACGCGCTCTGGCTCCCGCTCTTCGACGACCTGGCCGACCCGGGCCTCGTCGCGCGCCTCGCCGCCGAGGCCGAAGAGGCGGGCTGGCACGGCTTCTTCGTGTGGGACCACCTCCGCTGGCGCGAGCCGGTGACCGCCGTGGCCGACCCGTGGATCACCCTGGCCGCGATCGCCGCCACGACGTCGCGGCTGCGCTTCGGGCCGATGGTCAGCGCGATCACCCGCCGCCGCCCCGCCAAGCTCGCCCGCGAGACCGCCACCCTCGACCGCCTCGGCGAGGGCCGGCTCACGCTCGGCGTCGGCCTCGGCGGCGACCGGTTCGGCGAGGAGTTCTCCCGCACCGGCGAGGAGTGCGACGACCGGGTGCGCGCCCGCATGCTCGACGAAGCGCTGGCGGTTCTCGCCGCTGCCTGGTCCGGCGACGTCGTGCACCACCACGGCGAGCACTACACGGTGGACGGCATCCGCTTCCTGCCGACACCGGTCCACCGGATCCCGGTCTGGGCGGCGGGTTTCCCCGGCAAGCTCCGCCCGATGCGCCGGGCCGCGCGCCTCGACGGCTACTTCCCGGTGAACCTCGGCTCCGCCGACCACTTCGCCGAAGCCGTGGCCCAGGTGGCGGCGCTGCGCGACGGAACCGGGCCGTTCGACTACGTCGCGGAGGTCGAGCCGGGCGAAGACACCTCGCCGTACACGCGGGCGGGCGCAACCTGGATCCTGACCGGCTTCGACCCGGAATCGCTGTCCGTCGACCACGTCCGAGGCGTGCTGCGCGACGGCCCTCGCCGCTGAGCCGCAGGAGCGAAGATTTCATCGCCCCTTGCCTGAAGAGGCGTTTGCCGCGTGTTCCAGCCGGGCGTGGATCTCCGCGGTCTGCGGGGCGCCGAGTTCCTCGCAGATCGCCAGTGCCTGACGCCAGCATTCGACCGCCGTGTCGATGTTGCCCAGGAGCTTCGCTATGTCACCGATGGAGGTGAGGCTCCTCGCTTCGCTCCAGCGGTCGCCGACCTCGCGCCACATCCCGAGCGCCTGCCGGTAGTGCTCTTCGGCCTTGTCGAGTTCGTCGAGGTCCCGGTAGGTGTCCCCGAGGCTTTTGAGGATCTGGGATTCACCGCCCGGGTCGCTGCTCCCGCGCCGCAAGTGCAGTGCCTGCTGGAGGTAGTCGATCGCCTCGACGTACCGTCCGAGACCGCGGCAAGCGTCACCGAAGCAGTGCAGGGCCTGGCTCTCGCCGTACGGGCTGTCCACTGCGCGAAACAGGGTGAGCGCCTCCTGGGAACGGGCCAAGGCGTCGGTGAACCTCTCCAGCTCCCACAGGGCGATGCTCAGGCTTCCCAGGGTCCACGCCTCGGCGTAACGGTCGCCCAGTTCGCGCCAGACATCGAGTGCGCGCTCGAAGCTGTCGATCGCATCGTCGTACCGGCGGAGGTTGCGGTAGGCGATTCCCAGACCCGCGAGCAGCCAGGCGTATCCGCTGCGGTCGGCCTGCCGCTCGGCCGCGTCGAGCCCGATGCGGTAGGCGCTGATCCAGTCGACCCAGGGAGTCCGCAGGGTGAAATAGCCCCACAACGCGGTGGGGAGCTGCCAAGCGATGTCCAGGTGCGACTCGGCCGAGGCCTGCCGAGTCGCGGCGACGAGGTTGAGGCGTTCCGCCTCGCACCACTGCCAAGCCCGCCCCGGGGTTTCGAAGGTCAGCGGACGGCAGCCGGCGGGTGGCTCGCCGAGCGGGGCATGTCGTCGACGTGGTGCGAGCTGGCGGTCGGCGGCGTCGGCGGAATGCAGGTACCACGTCAGCAGCCGCAGTTTGGCGTCACTGCGATCGGCTTCGGTTTCGTCCTCGTCGGCGCGTTCCGCGGCGTACAGCCGAAGCAGGTCGTGGAGGCGGTAGCGGTTGTGGTCGACCTCCTCCACGAGATGCACGCTGGCGAGAGCGTCGAGGTTGCGCTGAGTGTGCTCGATGGTGAGGTTGGTCAGCGCGGCGGCAGCCGGGATCGAGATGTCCGGGCCGGAGTGCAGGCCGAGCAAGCGGAACACGTGGGAAACGGCCGGCGGCAGCGCCCGGTAGGACCAGGAGAACACAACGCGCACGGCCGTGCTCTCGTCGTCGTCCGCGGCCAGCAGGTCGAGCCGGTCGCGCTCGCCGGACAGCTGGCGAGCGAGTTCGGCAAGGGTGAGCCTGGGGTGCGCGGCGACGCGCTCGGCGGCGATGCGCAGCGCGAGCGGAAGGCACGCGCAGGCTCGCGTGATCTCGGCAGCCGCGGCACCCTCGACCGAGACCCGGTCTTCCCCGACGATCTGCTCGAGGAGGGAGTACGCCTCCGTCGGGTGGAGCGGATCGAGGGTCAACCGGGCGGCGCCCTCCCGGGCGACCAGGCCGGACATCCGGTGGCGGCTGGTGATGAGCACCCGGCACGTCGCCGATCCGGGGAGCAACGGGCGGACTTGCTCTGGCGTGGCGGCGTTGTCGAGAACGATCAGGACACGCCGGTCGGCCAGCAGCGAGCGGTAGAGCGCCGTCTGCCCCTCGAGGTCCGTCGGCATGTTCCGGGTGGTGACACCCAGCGCTCTGAGCACCCGTTCGAGGATCTGCTCGAGCGGAGTGGGCACGACCGGGTCGTAGCCGTGCAGATCGATGTAGATGTCGCCGTCGGTGAACCGGCTTCTCACAGCGTGTGCCCAGTGAACGGCCAGCGCGGTTTTGCCCATACCGGCAGCGCCGACGATCAGGAATATCGTCGTTTCTCCGGGCCCGCTCGTCCCGGGCTCGACCACCAACGAGTCGAGCTTGGCGATGTCGGCGAGGCGGCCGGTGTAATGGGCGGTGCTCGCCGGGAGATGCCGGGGTACCGGGAGCACGCGGCGTTCGGCGCCCGCCGGGGGAGTGGGTTGTCTCGCTGGGTCGACGATGTCGCCGTAGGGGTTGTCCGGCAGGGCGATCCACGCCGAAGTGACGGTCTCCTTGGCCGAGACCGTCACATTTCGGTAAGTGCCCGGCCTGGCCGTGATGCTGTGCCGCACCACCTCGTCGAAGAACCAGTTCGACGTGATGAGTGCGAGGATGCCCCGCGACCCGGCCAGAGCGGCCCTCAACTCGGAAGAGTTCGCGAGGCGAAACGTCAGGTTCACCGACGCGGCTGTGACGCCGTGGTCGTCGTAGTTGATTTCTCCCGCGTGCACCGCGAGCCGCAACCTGATGCGGGCTTCGGGCCCGTGCAGGTGGTTGTGCTCCGCGAGTGCGTCCACCACCCTAGCGGGAAGTGCCTCAACGAAGAGACATTTCGGCACTTCCGGCGGCGCGAGGACGAAGACGCCGTCACCGCGGTCTTCCGTTTCACAGGATTCCCAAGGGATGCCGGCTCGGTCGAAGGAGGTCCGCAGGCAGCTGTAGAGCCCCCGCCGGACCGCGAGCTGGTGGTGATTCGTCCGCTGCCATGCGCCGAACCCCTCGACATCGACCACGACGATCGTACGGTGAACCGCTGCCGTCGATTTCGTCATCACCACGCCCCCACCGGTTTCGCCGGTCCCACACGAGCTCACCGTTCGGACAATGATGAACGCGATTCACACGCCACTGGGGCTGTTCTCACTCGAATGGCCGCTTCCCACCGGGCTCAGTTCAGCGGGCACCCGGTCGGTTGCGACGTGCAGGCGACTGCGGGGGTTTCAGCCGGCTGCGGTCAGGGCTCGAAGCTGGGCGAACGACTGGCCGATGGCATCGCGCAGGTCCAGGTCGCCGTCGGCGTCGACCCACCGGCGGAAGGCGACCCGGTACACCGCGGAGCCGGCTTCGGCGGCCAGGTCGGCCTCGGCGGCGCCGATACCCCGCCGTCGGAGCCCGTCGGTGAGCGCGGCCGTCATCCGGGCGAGCTTGATCAATTCGCGTTCCCGGAGTTCGGCGTTGGCCATGATCACCGTGTGCCGCTTCCGCGCGAGCTCACGGTCGTGTCCGATGGTGCCGGCCACCGCCTCCAGCGCGGCCTCGACGAGCTCCAGCGCCGACGCCATGGCGGGCGCCGCCTCCAGCGCGGCCAGCGACTTCTCTTCCAGCTCGGCCGCCGCGTCGAAGAGGACCTCGCGTTTGTCGGCGAAGTAGCGGAAGAAGGTGCGGGCGGTCACGCCGGCCCGTTCGGCGATGTCGTTCACCATGGTCTGGTCGAAGCCGCGTTCGAGATACAGGTTCAGCGCAGCCTCGCGCAGCCGGCCGCCGGCTCCCGGCTCCCATCGTCCCATCCTGCGAGTTTAGTGCGACGGCACTCGAACCCGCACAGTGATGTCAGCTGATGACATCGACGTGGTACGGTGATGTCATCAGCTGACATCACTGGTCACCCCCCGAAAGGACCGACCATGTCACCGACCACTGCCACGCCCACGTTCATGGTGTTCGCAACCCTCCGCGACGACACCGACTTCACGGAATTCGCCGCACTGCGAGAGGACGAACGGAAGCAGCTGGAAGTGCTGCGCGCACAAGGCCGGATCGGCGCCCACTACGTCTCCCCCGCCCGACGGGCGACGTTCATCGAGGTCGTCGCCGACGACGAAGCGCAGGTCGCGGAGACCCTGGCAACCCTGCCGTTCGCGCGGTTCTTCGATGCCGACGTCTACCCGACCACTCCCCCGGACGCCGCGGAGATCGCCCACCGGACGCGATCGTGAGCCGCTGCTCGGAGCCGGCCTAGTCGACTGCACCAGCACGGCCCGCGGCTTTGGACCGCCAAGCGGAACGGGCCGGTCGCCGAGGATGGCGGCGACCGGCCCGGGAACCTGATCCTTCGTGCGTTACGAGGTCGGGAGCTGCCGGTCGTAGAACCGGACCGCATCGTTGGAGTTCCGGAACGTGATCAGCCAGGACTGCCCGTTGGAGTTCACATACGGCGTCGTGGCCGGATCCGTCGCGGCCGGATCGGTCGCCGCGATCGTCTTCGTCCAGTCGCCCCAGGTGTTGCTCCCGGTCGCGGCCTCCCAGACGTGGTAGATCTCGTTGTCCGTGCCACGGACGACGACCGCCACGCGGCCCAGCGCCGGGTCCAGGATCGCCGAGGGCGCACCGGCCGAGACGAAGTTCCCGATCGCGGTGTAGTCCGCGGGCCAGGAACCGTCGCCGTTCTGCAGCTTCGACACGATCGTGCCGTCGGCGCCGCGGACGAACACCTGCAGCAGGTAGCCGGGGCGCACGACGACCGCGGGCTGCCCGGACAGCCCGGAGCCGCCGAGATCGGCCCACGCCGACAGGCTGCCGTCGTTGTAGTACTCGATCGTCTTCAGCGCGCCGGCGCCGTTCAGGCCGAACACCCGCACCCCGTCGCGGACCTGGACGACCGACAGCGTCGCGGTCAGGTCCTGGTCACCGAGGCTGCGCCAGAACGGCACGGAGCCGGCCTGCGCGTACGCCCAGAGCTTGCCGTCGGCGTCCACGGCGAATTCCACGACGGTCCCGTCGGCGAGCTTCGACGTCACCGGCGCCGAAGCCATGGAACCGCCGAAGTCGGACCACGCGTTCCACGCAGGGCCGCCCGCGGTGGTCTGGGTGTCCGTCCAGATGTCGCTGTCGGAGTACTGCGCCGCCACCTGGACCCGGCCGTCGGACAGCTGGGTGAGCGTCGGCTGCCCGGAGAACGCCTCGTTCCCCGAGATCACCGTCCACTGCACCGAACCGAAGTTGTCCACATCGGACTGGTGGCCGTAGACGACCCGGCCCGAGTTGTCCACATAGGAGTATTCGAGGGTGCCGACGGTGGCGCCCGCGACCGGAGCCGCCTGCATCGCCGTGATCCGCGTGTTCCGTGCGACCGGCACGCCCGGCAGCGGGTCGGCGTACCAGCCCTGCAGGTCGGCGATCAGGTGGACGGTGCCCGCGCTGGTGTTGCGGACGCGGATCTTGCCGTCCGTGCCCGGCTTGAGCACCACCATGTTGTCACGCCAGTTCCCCGCCTCGAAGTCCATGACGGACAACACCGACGGTTCGGTCGTACCGACCGGCCACGCCTTGAGATACCCGGACTTCTGCGGGCTCACCACGATCAGGTTCAGCGCCACACCTTCGATGCCACGCGTCGGCAGCCCCTTGGTGCCGCCCACCTGGATGTCGAGCGTGCCGTTCGCGGCGATCGGCAGCCCGGCGCCGGCGGAACGCGTGTCCAGCACCCGGCCGGCCACCTGCCGGTAGCCGGCGCCCTGCGTCGAACTCGACGAGTAGTAGCCGTCCACGGCGACGATCAGGTCGACGGCGGCACTGCCCTTGTTGGTGAAGGTGACCTGCCCGTTCGCCGGCAGGCTCAGCACGGCACCCGACTGGGTGGAGCCGGTCTCGTAGTTGAACACCGGCCGCGCGGTGCCGCCGGCAGGCGACACCGCCAGCCAGCCCGCGGCCGTCGCGCCCGGCACGGTCAGGTTCACCGATGCCGCCGCCGCTCCCGCCGGCACCAGGCTGCCGGTGATGGTCACCGTGCGCGTGGCACCCGCCGCGATCTTGCCGGTCGACGTGCCCGTCCCGTTGCGGGTGTCGATCACCCGGGTGTGCGTCACCGGGAAGAACCCGCCACCCGTCGTCCCCTGCTCCGCTTTGTAGTAGCCCTGCACTTCGACGACGGCGTCGGTCTTGCCCGCCGAGTTGTACAGCGACAGCTTGCCGTTGCTGCCGACCTTCACCACCGCCGTGTTCGAGATCTGCTCGCCGGCGGCCGCGGAGACCATGGTCAGGGTCGGGCGGGCGGTGCCGTCCGGCCACAGCTCGGCCCAGGTGGCCACGGTCGGCTTGATCAACGACACCCGGACCAGCACCGCGCCGACACCCGTGGTGGGCACGGCGCCGACACCCAGCACGGGGAAGTCCACCGTGGCGGCGGCGCCGACCTCGGTGCTGATCCCGCCGGTGCCGTTGCGGGTGTCGAGGACCACCGGTGTCGACGGCAGCGGCACGTAGTCGCCACCGTGCAGAGCCGCGTCCGCGTGCGCCGCGGGGGCGTGCGGCGCCGTGGTCACGGCGGTGAGCGCGACCAGCGCCGCCAGTGCCACTGTCATCTTTCTGAGCACTGCATTTTCTCCTTGTGCGATTACCATTTCGTGGCTACGGCGTGCTCCCGACGGGCACCGGATTCCCGTCCTTGATCCCCTCGCCCATGTTCATCCATTTGTGGTATTTCGGGCTCCACACCTTGTTCTCGATGGGCTTGTGCAGGGAGAACGTGTTTCCGGTCTCGACGTCGGCGCCCTCGGCATTCATGTCGTACTCGTAGGGCACCGTACGGGGTCCGTGGTAGTGCTGGATGACCGTGTAGAGGACGTAATCGACCTTGCCCGATTTCAGCTCTTTCTCGGTCTTGTCTTCGAACCAGCGCATGTTCGGCGAGTGGGCCCGGTCGTTCGCCTTGTCGATCACGCTGGCGTTCGTGCTGCGGCTGCAGGTCGACAGGTTCCTCAGATCCGTGCCACTACCGCCCAGCACCGAAGCGAGCGAATGGCAGTTGTTGACCCACGCACGGGGGTCCCCGCCGCCGATCGCCTTGGTGAAGCTGATGGCCCACTGGTAGCCGGGCGGCCTGATGGAACTCGTGGTGCCGGTGCCTTGGCCGAGATCCGCTTTCGTGACGCAGGCGATGACACCGACGGCACGGTCGCCGTTGGCCGAGTCCCGCTCGAAGTAGAACGGTTCCGGGAACTGCTGGCGGCAGTCCCGGCCCTGCCTGCTCTTGTTCTGCGTCTTGTTCTCGGGTTCGGTGTTGACCTGCGACGCCGTCGACACCACGGTGACGACCGCCCCGGCCGCGTCGACCGCCGCCTGGTAGATGTTCTTGGCCTGGGCCTTGGTGTCGGTGACCACGTTCTCCACCGTGGACACCACCGCCGCGGCCGCCGTCGGCGCGGAGGAAACGAGCGTCGGCAGGTTCGTCACGGCCGTGGTCGCCGCCGCGCCCACCGCGATCGTCACGGTCTTGGCCGCGTGTTCCGCGGCGTCACGCGCTTCCTCGGTGAGGCGCAGGGCCCGCCGGTAGGCGGCCTCGGCGGCTTCTTCGGCAGCCTTCTTCGCCCAGTCCACATAGGACCCGCCGCCACCACCACCGCCACCGTTACCGCCACCACCGCCGTGCGAGCCGCCACCGCCGCCGCCCCAGGAGTAGGGCGACCGGCCGCTGCCACCGCACTGCCCGGTCCAGGGGTGCGTGTCGCAGAACATGTCGTGCACCGACTCTTTGTGCGCACTGCGGAAAAAGGCGGCGCAGGACATCCCGTAGTAGGCCTCGCAGGAGTCGTCCGCCATCCTGGTCGGCTTCACGACGTTGTAGAGCATCTTGAGTTCCTGCACGACGAGGTCGAACGTGTCGAACTTGATGCCCCAGTGGCCGGTCGGGTCGGTGCTGTTCACCGGGTCGGCATTGCCGTACAGGTAACGGTTTCCGTTGCTGGAAGGGGTCGGGGACAACGACATGCTGTCCCGGGAGCCGAACGACCCCGTGCCCGGGTCGTACCACCGCGCACCCATGTCGACGCGGCCGGTGCCGGGGTCGGTCCAGTCGCCCTGGTAGCCGAGGTTGCCGGTGGTCCCGGTGTGCGCGGTGACCTGGCCGAACGGGCCGTACGCCGTCGATCCGGACAGTCCGTTCAGCGCCGTGTCGGCCGGGTCGAACGCGCCGACCACGTCGTCGTGGCGGTCGCTCAGGGTCAGCCGGTTGCTGCCGCCCGAGCGGACCGCGAGCAGCTCGCCGCCGGAGCCGCGGGCATAGGTCTCGCTGCCGTCGGACACCGGGTCGCCGTCTTGTCCGGCATAGGTGAACGCGGTGCCGTTGCGGCTGTCGACCCGGTCGAACCCGTCGTAGCTGTAGGTCTGCCCGGGGGCCGCCGTCAGCCGGTCGAAGCCGTCGTAGCCGAACTGCGCGGAGCCACCGGAACCGGTCTGCGAAGCCAGCGTGCCGCGCGCGGTGTAGGTGTAGCTGGTGCCGCCCGCGGTCAGCAGCCGGTTGCGCTCGTCGTAGGCGGCCGTGGCCGGCCCCGCCTTGGTCCGGTTTCCGGCGGCATCCCATTCGTACCCGGTCGTCACGCCACCGGTGGTGTCGCTGGTGAGCCGCCCAGACTGGTCGTACTGGTAGCTGATCGTGCCCGCGCCCGCAGTGCCCGCGGTCGTCTTGTCGGACAGCTGGTTGTTCAGGTCGTAGTGGTACGTCGTGCTCACGACCTGCTTCGACGCCGAGTTGGTCAGGACGTCGGTGGCGACCCGGCCGAAGTCGTCGTACCCGAAGGTCCGCACGCGCCCGGCGCCGTAGCCGACGGTCTTGACGTTCCCCGCGCCGTCGTAGCCCAGCTGCTCCTTGACCCCGGTCAGCCCGTCGGTGACCGAATCGAGCCGTGCCTTGACGTAGCCGTAGTTCGTCGTACCCGCCGCGTCGGCCCGGCTGGTCTGGTTGCCGTCTCCGTCGTAGGCGAAGGCCGCGGTACCGGAAGGACCGGTCGAGCTGAGCAGGTTTCCGCGGTCGTTGTAGACGTAGGAGTTCAGGCCCGCGCCCGCGTTGGTGCTGACCGCGCGCCCGGCCAGGTCGTAGCCGAGGTGGCGAGGTGTCGTCGGCGTCTCGGCCCCGGTGGCGGTGCCGTCGGTCGGCCGGTTGGCCGCGTCGTAGGTCACCTGCTGGACGACGCCGCCCGGTGCCACGTCGCGGACCGCGTTGCCGTTCTCGTCGAAGCCGGTGGTCCAGGTCCGGTCGAAGGCGTTCGGCTGGGCCGCGGTGGCCGGCTCGATCGTGGACTCGACCAGGCCGAGGCTGTTGTACGTCGTGATGGTGGCGTTTCCGCGCCCATCGGTGAAGCGGGTCATGTTGCCCGCGGCGTCGTAGCCGAACGACGAGGTGATGCTCGTCTTGGCGTCGACCGGCTCGAGCTGGCTGACGAGCTGGTTCGCCGCGTCGTAGGCGAACGTCCTGGTGGCCTGCAGGGCGTCGGTGACCGAAGTGCGGTTGCCCGCCAGGTCGTAGCCGTAGCGCGAGGTCCGCAGCGTGGTGCCGTCCGGCTTGAGGTCGGCCGAGGCGACCACCTGGCCCAGCAGGTCGTAGCCGGTCTGCGAAGTGCGGCCGAGGCCGTCGGTGGCCCGGACCTGGCGACCCGCGAAGTCGTACCCGTACTGGGCCGGGATGCCGGACGGGTCGGTCGTCGTGGTCAGCTCGCCGACGGCGTCGTAGCCGTTGACCGTCGTGGCCCCGGTCGGCGAGGTCTGGCCGACCACGTTCCCGGCGTCGTCGTAGCGGATCAGCGTGGTGTATGCCGCCGGCACCGGACGGCGTTCGACCTGCGTTCCGGTCGCCTGGCGGTCCAGATCGTCGTACGTGGACTCGCTCCGCGCACCAGTCGGGTCCACAGTGGACAGTACGGCGCCGGTGCGTGAGTAGGTGTACGACGTGACGGCGCGGTCGTCGTTGGTCGTACTCGGCGCGTCGACCGAAACCGTGCGGTCGAGCTGGTCGTAGGTGCTGCGGATGACGTTGCCGCGCGGATCGGTCACCGTGGTGACGTTGCCGTTCGCGTCGTACTCGTACCGCGTGGTCGGCGTGAGCGCCTGGCTCGCGCCCGGCGGCAGGTAGCTCGGCGCGGTCCGGCTGGTCATCCGGCCCGCGTTGTCGTAGGCCACGTGGGTGGTGTTGTTCAGCTCGTCGGTCACCTCGACCGTCTCGCCGAAGGTGTTGTAACCGACCTTCGTCGTCGGCGCGACCGGGCTTGCCGGATTTCCGCCGGACTCGACCTGCCGGACCGAACCGGTCCCGCCGATCGAGCGGCCCAGCTCGTCGTAGCTCAGGCGCGAGGTGAACGCCGCCTTGTCCGCACCGGCCGCGTTGCCGCGCGGGTCGGTCACCGCGGTCGGCAGGCCACGCTGGTCATAGGCATACGTCGTGGTGCGCGACGTGGTGCCGTCCGTCGTGGTCATGGTCAGGCGGTTGCCGGCGTCGTCGTAGGTGTAGTCGGTCGTCGCGGGCGTGGCCGAGACGATCCACGGCACGTTCGACGCCTTGCCGGAAACCGCGACATGGGTGACGTTCCCGGCCGGGTCGTAGGTGAAGCCGGTCGTGCGCGCGAGCCCACCCGGATCGACCACCGTGGACAGTGGACGGCCGTTGCGGTCCGGCGTGTGCTGCGTGACCGTCGTGCCGTTGCCGGTCACCTGCTTGGTGAGGTGGCCCGCGGCGTCGTAGCTGTCGTCCTCGAGTACGTAGTCCTTTGTGGACCCGTCGGCATTGTGGAAGTTCTTCAGCACCGCGCGGTGCAGCAGACCGTCGCCGTAGCGCTGGTACTCCGTCCGCCTGCCCATCGCGTCGGTCGAACTGGCCAGCCGCCCCGCGAAGTCGTAGCTGTAGGCCTGCAGCACCAGGTAGTCGCCGGTGCCGGTGGGCGGTGCGCCTGCCGGATCGCTGTGCCAGTTCCGCAGCCGCACCTCGGCGACGCTGTTGCGCGCGGTGTAGGCGTAGTCGTAACGGTTGCCGTTCGGGTCGGTCACCGAGGTGAGGTTGCCGAACTGGTCGTAGCCGGAGCTGGTTTCGTTGCCGTCGGGGTCGGTGACCCGGATCGGCCGGTCGTGCTCGTCGTAGTCGGTCGTGGTGACCCGGGCGGGGTCGCCGCCGCCACCGATGTCCGCGACCTGGACGCGGATCGGGTCGCCGTCCGCGTCGTAGGTGGTCGTGGTCTGCTGTTGGTGCTTGACGCCGGTCACCGCGTCGGTGGTCGCCGCCCCGGTCACCGTCGCCGGGCGCGACCAGCCGTCGTAGGTGTAGGTCGTGACGACCCCGCCCGGGAAGCTGTCGGAAATCTCCTTCTTCGTGGTCGTACGGCCGATGGCGTCGTAGGTGTACTGCGTGACGAGCCCGGACGGCGCGGTCACCTGGGCCAGGTCGCCGTTGGCGTAGTGGGCGTACCGCGTCACCTTGCCGCGCGCGTCCGTCGTGGTCGCCGGGAGCCCGGCGGGCACGTTGCCGCCGCCGAATGCCGCTTCGGCACCCGAGGTGTAGGCGTTCGTGATCTGGCTGCCGTCCGGACTGGTCTGCGTCGTCAGCTGGCCGGTCGTGTGGTACGCGTACGTGGTCCGGTAGGTGTTGTCCGTCGCGCTCGCCGAACGGGCGTCGCGGGACTCGGTCGGCAGGTACGACTTCGGGTCGTACTGGTTGGCGATCGTCGCCGGGTACGTCGTGCGCGAGGTCTGGCAGTCGTTCACCGCCCGGCACGTGGTGGTCGAGACGACGTCCCCGCGAGCGTCGTAGGTCATCGTCGTCGCGTCGCCGTTCTCGTCGGTGACCGTGGCGAGGTTGCCGTTGCTGTCGTAGCCGTACGTCCGGATGCTCACGCCGTCGGCGTCGTAGCGGACGAACACCGGTCCGCCGGAGTCGCCGGGAATGGTGGTGCAGAACGCCGGATCGTTCGGGTCGGGCTGCGTGCAGCTTTCGACCGGTGGCGGCGGCGTTTCGGCGGGCTCGCCCGGCGTGTCCTCGCTGCGGGCCTCGATGCCGAGGGGCTTGCCCTGGCGCAGCAGCCAGCCACCGATCGCGTCGTACTCGTACAGGCTGGGCCGGTTCGCCGGGTCCAGCACCTCCACACTGCGACGCAGATCGGTGTCCCCGCCGTAAACCGTCGGCGTGCCGAGCTTCCACGTGCCGCCGTTGTGGTCGGTGTACTCCTTGACCCGGTCGCGCACGACGTCGTAGGTCACCGACGCGACGACCTTGCCGCTCGGCAGCGTCACCTTGGCCAGCTGGTCGGCGGCGGTGGTGCCCGCCTTGTAGTGCGCGGCGACGATCGCCGCGCCCAACGGTCCACTGTAGAGGGACACGTCGTCGATGGCCCCGCCGAAGGAACGCTGCGCCGCGTTGCCCCATGACGGCCACGACGCCGGCGTGGTGGCGTAGGCGGCACCGACCTGGTTGAAGGTCAGCAGCGAGGCGTCGATCTGCTTGCCGGTCAGGTCGGCGACCTTCGCGCCGTCCAGGTAAAGGGTCTGCGTGGTGCCCATCGAGGACAGCACGACCTGGTGCCACTTGTCGTCGGTGATCGCGGTCGCCGACGTGATCGGGTTGATGCTGCCGGTGGCGAACTGCCCCCGCAGCTTGCCGTCCGTGCCGACGTACAGCACCGGCACGCCGGTGGTGGACGCGGCGCCCAGTGCCTTGTCCTGGTAGCCGAGCAGCGGGCCGCCGGAACCGGTCAGCGACTTCTTGAACCACAGCTCGACCGCCGCGTCACGGCTCTTCTTCAGCGTGCCCTTCGGCAGGTTCACCGAGGACGTCGTGCCGTTGAAGGACGCCGCGGTGTCCGTCGAACCAGCAAGCGGACCGGCCGTGCCGAGCGTGACATTGGCGTACGTGCCGACGTCCTTGCCGAGGTTGACCGAGATCTCGCTGGCCGCCGAGGTGCCGTCGGGTTCGCCGAGCCGCCAGTACGACTCCGGATGGGAGTCCAGCACGGCACTGCGGTAGTGCGAACCGGCCGTGTAGTCGTAGTTGGTACAGGTGTTTCCCGGCCCGCACACCGTCTTCAGCACGTCGCCGGTGTAGGTGTAGGCCCAGCTCAGCGGAGCACCGTTGACCGCGTCGGTCTGGATCGAGGAGACGTGGTTGCCGGTCCAGGAGAAGTTCAGCGCGCGTCCCGCGGTGTTGGTCACGCTGGTGGATACCTGGGCCTTGGACAGCTTGCCGGTGTTGGTGTCGTAGGTCAGGACGACGGTGTGCCCCGCGTTGTCGGTCATCCGGCTCAGGCGGCCGGCCGGCGAGAACTGGTAGGTCGTGCCGGACTTGTCCAGGAGCTTCCACGACGTCGAGTCCACGGTCAGCGACGCGGTACGACCGGCGGGCGCGGCGTAGCTGCCGTCGGCGTTCTTGCCGAAGCGGACCTGCTGACCGTCCGGATAGGTCACCACGACGTTGCCGGAGCCGTCGTTGTCCGGCACCAGCTTCATGTCGTAGGTCGTCGACCAGCCGGCGCCGAACAAGCCGTCACGGCGCGGGTCGAGGCTGTTGTAGGTACGCGACAGGCTCAGCTGCGGCCCGACCGTCACGATCGTGGCGTCGACCGCCGCGGTGCTGTAGTTGCCCACCACCGGGTCGAAGGCCTGCTTCTGGTCGCCGGCCAGGTGCGAGGTGATGTCCGGCTGCGGTACCGACGTCAGGATCGTCGAGTACGGCGAGTTCACCTCGTTGTTGGCGTCCTTGACGTAGGCGCGCCACAGGTACGCCTTGGTCCAGCTCAGCGTCCCGGCGGGGACGGTCCACGCCTGCTTGGCCTGGTAGCCGGAATCCGTGCAGCTGACCGGGTTCCCGGAGTCGTCGCGCAGGCAGACCTGGAACTTGAACTGCAGCGACGAGCCCGGTGGCGCGTCGATGTCCAGTGCCCGTGCCCACAGCTGCGGGGTCAGGGTCTGCGCCTGGTAGCCGTTGAACGGATACAGCTCCTGGACGACCGGCGGGATGTCGAAGACCTGCAGGACGAGCCGGCCCGGGGGCACCTGGTGGTCGGTGAACACCGGGCCGCCGGTCTTGACCATGGTGAAGTCGAGGAAGTACTTGCCCGGTGGCAGGGCCTTGATGGTCGCGTCCAGCGTCACGCGTCCGCCCCTGGCCACCGTCGAGGTCAGGTTGGCCGAGCGCTGCTGCGTCACCGAGGCGCCGGTGGCGGTGTTGTAGGCGCGGTAGGCCAGGTAGTAGTCGCCGGGCGGCCACGCGGCCGCGCTCTTGTTGGTGACCGCGACCTTGATCTTGCCGTCCTGGTTCTGCAGCACGGCCGGGTTCGGCACCGGGTTCGGGATCGAGTACGTCGCGTTGTACGGGCTGTGCGTCACGTACAGCTTCGGCGGGTTGGCCGTGGCGGTGCCGGTGAACCACTTGCCGGACAACGAGTCCGTCGAGCCGCGCAGCGAAAGGCCGTAGTTGGCCTGGGTGCCGTCCACCCAGCGCTGCACCAGGTCGCGCCCGGCGGTGCCGAGGTTGATCGTCTCGCCCGCGGTCGGGCAGTCCGACGACGAGTGGCCGAACGCGATGTACCCGTGCGCGAACGACTTGCTCGCCAGCGAACCGCCCACGGCCGGGCCCGGGTAGCTGTAGCCGGAACCACCGGACCACGAGCCGGTCACCGGGTTCACGGTGAGCTCGCGCGGCTTGCAGGAGTCCGAGTTGTACTCGGTCAGCCAGAGCTGCGCGCCGAAGATCGTGTGGTACTGGAGCTTGCCGACCAGGCTCGAGAACTTGAGGTAGGACGCGGAACTGTGCCCGTTCACGGTGCCGACGAGCAGGTCCTGGTCGCCCTTCGCCGAGCCGACGCCTTCCTGGACGTACATGGCGTCGTCGGCCGCTCCCCCGTTCACCGGCAGCTGCACGGTCGGGTCGACCTGGACGGGGTAGTGCCGCGCCGGATCGCGGAGCCATCCGGCATCCAGCGTGACCTCGAGCGCCGGCCCGCCGCCGGAGGTCACGAGCCGGTAGGTGACTCCGGCCGACCGTGCCGCGCCCGCGTCCAGCATGTCCCCCGCCGGGATGACCGCCTTCGTGGCACCGGAAGCGTCGGCCAGCAGTACCTGGCCGTGGTCCAGGTGCGGGGTCAAGCCGTCGAGCCGCAACGGGAAGACGTACGACGTCGGGGCCGCGGGCGAGTCGAGGACCAGGGTTTCCTTGACTCCGCCCGGCTTCGCCTCGAGCTTGAGGTCCACGTGCGGCTGGACCCCGGGATAGGTGATCGCGCTGCCACTCACCGTGCCGTTGACCGCCGAAGCGCCGTCGAGGCCGAAGGACACCTGCCCGGCGTCCGGCGAGGACACTGTCATGGTGGCGAACTGACCGGCCGACGTCGGCGCGAAGCGCAGCCCGGCCGAGTCGGCGGTGTTTCGCCAGCCTGAGTCGCCGTCCGCGGTGAGCGTGGTGTCGATCGGCGCCCAGCCCTGCGGCGTGCGGTAGTTCACCGGCACGGTGGAGAACTCGGTGGTCTCCGTGCCGTCGGGGTTGGCGTAGGTGCGGTCGTTGGCGGTCCGCGCTTCGGGGAGCTCACGGCTGGCCGCCGGGTCGAAGCCCGTCGTCGCGGGAGCGGGCGGCGTCCCGACGGATCCCGCGTTCTCCTGCCACTTCACGGCGGGGTAGCGGCTGCGCAGCGTGTCCGGCAGCGTGTGGTTGCGTGACGGATTTCCGGTGGTCCGCGCATCGGCCGACGATGCCGATCCCCAGCGCTGCGCGGGCCCGTGCGCGTACCCCGGCTCGCCGCCGGCGGGCAGCCCGAGGCGGCCGTCGGCCGCGACGCCGCCCACCAGGACGGCGACGAGGCCCAGCGCGACGAGCTTGGCCGGCGCCGACACCGCCCCCCACCCCAGCCACAGGAACCGCAATCGACGTGATCTCCGTCGCGCCATCCGCGCCATGCCTCCCTGGCCGGCAGGGCCGCATACCCCGCTTTTCGAGCTTGACCAGGCGCGATGCGCCTGCGGGGACAGACAGTGACAACCGGATGTGTAGGCAACCTGTATCCGGCATGTACGTCGTGTTGTTTGGATTCGGCTGAAGTTGCGTGATGCCGGCAAGGAGGGACATGCGGTTTCGGGTTCTCGGCCCGCTCGAGTTCCTCGACGACGGCGAGTGGCGGCGCGTCGGCGCGGCGAAGTGGCGCACCTTGCTGGCCGTGCTGCTGGCCAAGCCGGACCGGGTGGTCTCGGCCGACCGGATCGCCGTCGAACTGTGGGGTGAGCGTCCACCGAAAACGGTGGACAACCAGATCTACGGCTACGTGGCCCGGCTCCGGCGGTTGTTGAACGCCGATCGCGATCAGCTGTTGGTTACCCGCTCACCAGGCTACCGACTGTGCGCCGGTTTCGAGGACATCGACGCCGGCCGGTTCGCCGCCCTGGCCGAACAGGGCCGGGCGGCGCTGCGCGCGGGCGACGCCGGCACGGCGACGCGGCACCTGGACGCGGCGCTCGCGCTCTGGCGAGGCTCACCGTTCGAGGACGTCCCCGCCACACCGATGGTCCAGGCCGAAGCGGACCGGCTGACCGAGGCGCGAGCGGGTGCGCTGGAGGACTGGGCCGAGGCGCAGCTCGCGCTCGGCGAGCACGCCGAGGTGGTGTCGCGGCTGGCCGATTTCGTCCCGCGCCACCCGCTGCGGGAACGATTGCGCGAGCTTCAGATGCTTGCCCTCTACCGGCAGGGCAGGCAGGCCGACGCGCTGGCCGGGTACCTCGAGTTGCGCACGCTCCTGGCCGAAGAGCTCGGCGTCGATCCCGGCCAGTCCATCCGGCACCGGTACGAGCAGATCGTGCGTGCCGACCCGGCGCTGACGGAGGCTGTCTCCGGGGTGGATCCGGTGCGGCAACTGCCGCCCGACATCCCCGACTTCGCCGGCCGCGCCGAAGAACTGGCGCGAGTCTCCGGCACGGTGTCTTCCGGCTCGGAGGACGGGCCGCCATCGGTCGTGGTGCTGACCGGCGCGCCGGGCGTCGGCAAGTCGAGCCTGGCGGTGCACGCCGCGCACGCCCTGGCCGCGCGCTTTCCCGACGGCCAGCTCTACCTGGACCTCGCGGGAACGTCACCGCGGCCCCGGGATCCCGCAGTCCTGCTGGCCGAACTGCTCGGCGCGGTGGGCGTCCGCGGCGAGTGGATTCCGGACGACCTGCAAGCGCGAGCAGCGCTGTACCGATCGATGCTGGCCCGAAGACGCATGCTGATCGTGCTCGACGACGCGGACAGCGCCGGTCAGGTACGGCCTTTGCTGCCCTCGACCGGCAGCTGTGCCGTGATCATCACCACCCGTCCGCCGATCAGCGACCTGCCCGGCACCCGGCACGTCGAACTGGACGTGTTCGAACCCGCGACGGCCCGCGAGCTGTTCACCTCCATCGTGGGCGAATCCCGGGTGGCAGCCGAACCCGAGCAGGCGGACGCGATCCTGCGGGCCTGCGGCAACCTGCCGCTGGCGATCCGCATCTCCGGCGCCAAGCTGGCCGGACGGCCGAAGTGGCCGTTGCGCGTGCTGGCCGAACGGCTGGACGACGAATCGCAGCGGCTCGACGAGTTGCGCGTCGGCGAACTGGGCGTGCGGGCCAGCTTCGAGCTGAGCCTGCGGTCCCTGCCCGCAGACGCGGTGCGGGGCTTCGCCTTGCTGGGCCTGTTCTGCGGACCGGTACCGTCCTGGGTGCTCGGCCCGCTGCTGGACCGAGCCCATGCCGACGACGTCATGGACCTCCTGCTGGATGCCAACTTGGTCCAGATCTCCGGCACCGACGAGACCGGCCGGCCCCGCTACCGGTTGCCGGGCCTTCTGCGCGACTACGCCGCGGAAACGGCGGCCACGTATCCCCTGCCGATGCGACAGGCGGCCGTAGCGCACCTGCTCGCGACCTGGCTGGACCTCGCCGAACACGCGGCCGGGCACCTGCCACCCAGCCTGTTCCGGCCGACTCCCGGCGCGGCACCACGGCGCCCCGGGCCCGCGGACGTCCGGCGGCGGGCCGCCGCCGACCCCCTGGGCTGGTTCGACGCCGAGCGTGCCACCGTGCTCGACGCGGTCACGTTGGCCGCCGACTGGGGCCTGCACGAGGCGGCCTGGGAACTGGCAGTCGCCATGGTGCCGTACTACGACCTCAGGAGCCTGCATCAGGACTGGCTGCGCGGCCACGAAATCGCGCTGGGCACCGTGCGCGAAGCCGGGAACGGACGCGGCGAAGCGGTGCTGCTGAACGATCTCGCGCAGGTGCAGATCTACCGCGACCAGTTCGACAGCGCGACGCCCAACCTGCACCGGTCACTCGCGCTCCACCAGCAAGCCGGCGACCGGCGCGGCGAAGCACTCGCGACAGCGGCCCTCGCCACGATCGAGCGAGTGCACGGCCGTTACGAGCATGCGCTCGACCAGGCGATCAGGGCGCTGGATCTGGTGATCGCCACCGGCGATCAGCACATCGAGGCCCAGCTGCGCAACGGCGTCGCGGGAATTCACCTGGCCCAGGGGCGGACCGCCGACGCCCGGACCTGGTTCGACGAAGCGCTGGCGCTGTCGCGCAAGCTGGGCGACGTTCACCGGGAAGCCGTTGTGCTCCGGGAGATGAGCCGGCTGTATGAGGATTCCGACGAAGCACTGGAATGCCTGCGGACGGCCCATGACATATTCGACGACCTGCACGACGAACGATGCGTTGCGTACACCTTGTTGCGCATGGGCCGCGTGCACGCGGAGCGCCGGGACAGCGCGCGGACGGCCGAGGTACTGACCCGCGCGGCCAAGGTGTTCGAGCGCGACGGGGATCGGCTGGGCGAAGCCAGCTGCTGGCAACTGCTCGGCGAACTGGACATCGGGTACGGGGACCCGGTGGCAGCGCGGACACACTTGAGCCGGGCACTTCGACTGTGGCAGACATTCGGCAAACACGAGCCCGCCGTCGCGGTCTCGGCCCAGCTCCACCAGCTCCAGGCCGGTCGAAGCTGACCCCGGCACGTGCGACAGCTGGTCACCACGGCGTCGCCGGCGTCGAGCAACTCCACTCAGGGATAGCAAAAAGCCCAGGTCTGCGACCTGGGCTTTGCTCCCCGCTTGGACTCGAACCAAGAACCCTCCGGTTAACTGGAGGTTCTAGCTGTGAGTCGACGTCAGTCGATCCAGCTGGGATGTTTGCATTCGCTCATGTCCTGATTCGGCGTCAATCGACGTCGATCGTCGCCGTTTATGGAGCATAAATGCTCCCTCGTTCGTGATCGCCGAGCGGAGAAGACCTTCGCATGGCTTCCGCAACGTGCGGGGTTCGATTCTCTGACCGAGCGGCGCAAGGCCGGGAACAGAACCAACCAGCCGTTTCCCCCGTGGGTCAGCTGTCGATCGAAAGCAGCTACGGCATCTCACTGCCAGGAAGTTAGGTGATTGCGCCGGATCGCGGATGCGCCCATGGCGTCGTGACGTCGGGGGCAGCGGGGTCGCTAGTGCTGTTGTGAGCGAAATGACCTCCCGGTAGCCTCAGGCAGGCCTTTGAGCCCATCGCAGACGAGGAAGAACACATCCCGCACTCCGCGGTTCTTCAGGTCGATCAACACGCTCATCCAGAACTTCGCGCCCTCGCCGCCTGTGCCCATCCACAGGCCCAGGACGTCCTTATGACCGTCGACGGTGACGCCGATGGCGGCGTAGACGGGCCGGTTGGCGACCTGGCCGTCGCGGGCCTTGACGTGGATGGCGTCAATGAACACGGCCACGTACACCGGATCGAGCGGGCGGTTAGCCCAGTCCTGCATCTCGGCGACGACCTTGTCAGTGATCCGCGAGATCGTCTCCTTCGACACCGCAGCGCCATAAATCTCGGCAAAGTGCGCCGAAATATCCCCGGTCGTCATTCCCTTCGCATACAGTGACAGCACAATCTCGTCCACTTCGGTGAGCCGGCGCTGCCGATTCTTCACGATCTGCGGTTCGAATGTGCTCTCCCGATCCCGTGGCACGTTGACCTCTACTTCACCGGCCACGTCCGAGATCACCGTCTTAGTACGGCAGCCGCACTTGCCGTGCGGGTTATGTTTGCTGGTTACGGCGTAGTCGGGTGCGGTGGTGGAACCAGCGGGCGCGGGCTTGGTGGCGTCGTCGCCACCAGATCCAGCGCAGGTGGTGGGTTTCGGGTTGCTGGCGGCGGGTGGCCAGGAGGAACAGGGGGTTTGATCTCGGCGACGGTGAGCGTGATGAGACCGGGATCGTTCGGTGGGTCGTCTGACCCCGTGGGCAGGATCGGTTGCGGTGCATGGGCCTGCGGGAAACGACCGGTGGCAACACCGACACCGCGCCCCCAGGTCTACCTCACAAACGTGTTCACGTTGGTCCTTCGGCTGGTGGTGCCGGTTGGGTTGCGCCGCTGGTGGCGCCTGCGGTGGATTTGTCGGTGGTCGGGCTGCTGGTGTCGATTCGGTATCTGTCGTTGCGGGATGCGCCTGTTGAGGTGATTTGCCGGCTCGGCGGCTGTTGTCGGCGTCGAGTGTGGTGACGTTGGCGTTGAACGTGGCTGAGCCGTTGATCGCTGGTGAGGTGGGGAAGGCGCTGTGAGGTGCTCCGCTGGGCGTCGGCCGAATCCGCCCGTCTGCTGGGTGCGGAAGGCGCCGCCCCCGGAACAGCCTCGGTATGCGCGCCGAGGCGTCGGTCGCGGAGGCCGCCAGGGCCGCGGTCGGACACTGACGGGCACACGCGGAGCACCCGGCGGCCGGTGCCCGCGACCGGGCGGCCAGCGAACTCCTGATCCGGACGGCCGAAGGCCTGGCCACATGAGCCACGCGCGCTGGCTGAACTGCAGTTCTTCGGGCCACCACGTGCAGCCGACCCGTCGTGCACCGCTACTGCTTTTCCGCGTCGCGGCCAGCTTCCCACCGTCCGGGGTGATGATCGCCGTGCGCACCGGACTGGTCTGGCATTGCGGGACGAAGCGTCTGAAGCGGCTGCCCTCAACCTGGCCGGCCCGCGGCTGCTTCGGAAATTTCGCGGAGGACGAGGCAACGGACACCGATATATATCGTCTTATGATATATGTGGACTCATGGTCGAGCGAGACATGTCCGAGCAGACCTTCCTGATGCTGGTCGCGTTGGAGGAGAAGCCGCGGCACGGGTACGGAGTCGTGCAGCGGGTGCTGGAGGTGTCCGAGGGCCGGGTGCGGCTGCGTGTCGGCACCCTCTACGGCGTGCTGGACCGGCTGGTCGCCGACGGCTGGGCCGAGCACGACCGGGAGGAGATTCACCAGGGCAGACTCCGTCGCTACTACCGGTTGACCGGGGCGGGCAGCGCGGCGCTGGTCGAGCAGACCCGGCGGCTGGCTGCGAACGTCGATGCCGCCAGCACGGTGTTACGAGCCCGCGGCCAGTGGCCCCGTGCGGCGGAAGTGCGGACATGATCAGCGCCGAGGCTAAGTACCGCACGCTGGTACGGATACTCCCGGCGTGGTACCGCGCAGAACGCGGCGACGAGATGGTCGGCACCCTGCTCGACCTGCACGGCGAGCGGGCCCGCGCGGCACTGTGGGGCGAACTGTGGGCGTTGCTGGCGCTGGGTGTGCGCACCCGTCTGGCGGCCAGGGCGGCACCCGCCCGTGCGGTCGCCCTCGGCGATCTGGTGCGGCAGGTCGCGCTCCTCGGCCTGCTCTGGGGTGTGCTCAGATCCGCCGGCAAAGTCGGCGACAACCTCTGGTCGCTCTTGGCATTCTCCGACCAAGGCTCCCTCTACCACGCGGCGTTGACGTCCTACTTGGCCAGGGACCTCGTCCTGCTCGCCGCCGCGCTGATCCCGCTCGTACTTCTGGTGGACGGGTGGCGCCGCCTGGCCAGGATCGCCGCCTGGGCGATCCTGGCCGCGGGCGCGATCTTGTTCCTGACCAGGCACTGGTCCGATCTCGGCCCCGGGCCGGTCGTGTACTTCGCTCCACAGTGGCTTCCACTGGTGCTGGTGCTTGCGGCCTTCCACGTCGACGCCCCGTTGCCACTGGCGCGGCCGTGGTGGTGGGCCATCGGCGCGAGCCTGGTCCTTGCCCCCGCCCTCGCGCTCAAGTTCGTCTTCCCGAGCGCACTGCACCGGATCACCGGTTTGTCCCCGCTCGTCTGGCTGTGCGCGATCGCCGGAGCCGGATATCTGCTGCTGCGGCGCCGCACCGGACCACGCCCGGCACGGACGCTGGCGCTGGCCCTGTGCATCGCCTTGGCGTTGATCCAGAATCTGGTGCTGAAAAACGGAATCATGCCGTTCGGCGTGGTGGTGATCGCGCAGGTTTGCTGTGTCGGGGCAATCGTCGTGGCGCTGACCGTCGTGGGAATCCGTGACTACCGCCGGACCGTCGTGCGCCACGACTGAATGAACACAACACGACAGATGGAGATGATTCAATGAGGCTGTTACGTGGCACAACAGCGCTGGTCTGCGCGCTGACGGTTGTTCTCGCCGAGACCGGTAGTGCGGGCGCCACTGGCGCGGGGTCGTCAGGCGTGGCCCGCCCGGTATCGTCAATCGACTGGCAACCCTGCGGCGAGCATCCGGCGCTGGACTGCGCGACCGTGCACATGCCGATCGACTGGGCGAATCCGGCCGGGCAGACCGTGCCGATCGCGGTCGCCCGTGCGAAGGCGGCGAAACCCGAGCAGCGCAAGGGCGTGCTGATGGTCAATCCCGGCGGGCCAGGGGGGTCCGGGGTCGATTACGCCTTCGACATCTCGGAAAATCATGCGCTGTCCCAGACGTTGTTGGACAACTTCGATATCATCGGTTTCGACCCGCGCGGCGTTTCCCGCAGTGCACAGCTCAAATGCGACGACGGTG
This sequence comes from Streptomyces sp. MN03-5084-2B, assembly GCA_033793495.1. Taxonomy (GTDB): domain Bacteria; phylum Actinomycetota; class Actinomycetes; order Mycobacteriales; family Pseudonocardiaceae; genus Amycolatopsis. The sequence goes on from JARAWT010000067.1 coordinate 24,920, forward strand.
TGCTCAACGAGACGTGGCCATGGCAACCGAAGTCCGAAAAGGACTTCGGTGAGGTGCTCGCGCACAATGACAGGGTCGCCCAGAGTTGCATACAGCACAACGGTGCGCTGGCCAACCATGTCGACACCACCAGTGTGGTGCGGGACATGGATGCGCTGCGTGAGTTGCTCGGCGAGAACACGATCAGTTACTACGGCAAGTCCTACGGGACCCAGGTCGGCCAGCAGTACGCCGAACTGTTCGGTCCGCATCTGCGTGCCCTGGTCCTCGACTCCAATATGGACCACAGCGCGGGAGTCGCGGACAGCCTCGTGCCGGAGAACCTGGCCCTCGAGCAGTCCTTCACCGATTTCGCGGCCTGGTGTCAGCGCACCACGTCCTGCGTCTTGCACGACCGGGACGTGCTGGTCCTCTGGGACGACCTCTACGCCAAGGCCACCGCGGGCAAACTGGGCTGGATAAAGCCCAGCGACCTCCGCGAGGAGGCCTCATGGGCGATGTATACCCCAGTCAGGTGGCCCAGCCTGGCAGAGTTCCTCAAGTCGGCTGCGGAGGGCACCCCGACGACCCGATCGGCCCGATCGACAAATACGGACGATGACCTGTCGAAAACCACGCAGCCGATCTGGTGCAGTGACTGGCAATGGCGCGAGGCCAACAGCTACGCGGCACTGAGCACTTACCGGACACAAGCCGAAGCCGTCGCACCACACACCCGGTTGACCCCGTTCTACGGTGATATCCTCGCCTGCCTCGGCTGGTCCGGCGCGGTGAACAATCCGCAACGTCCACTGCGCGTGCCGCACGCCCCGCCGATCCTGATGACCAACAGCCTGCGTGACGTCGCCACGCCCTACCAGTGGGCGCAGAACGTCGCCAGCCAACTGCCCACCGCCACCCTGCTCACCTACGACGGCACCGGACACGGCAACTACCAGTTGAGCACCTGCGCCCGGGCAGCGATCGATGCCTACCTGCTCACCGTCCGAACACCGGCCCCCGGCACACACTGCCCGGCAGAATGGCCCACCGGTGAGTCAACCGATATCACGCACTCGAACGCGCCCACTATGCGTTAAAGAACACAACGCGGGAGCAAAGAGAGTTTCTCAACTCGTATGGCAGCAGCACTCGCTGTTTGGGTTATGTTTGCTGGTTACGGCGTAGTCGGGTGCGGTGGTGGTACCAGCGGGCGCGGGCTTGGTGGCGTCGTCGCCACCAAACCCAGTCCAGGTGGTGGGTTTCGGGTAGCAGGCGGCGGGTGACCAGGATGAAGAGCCGTTTGACCTCGGCGATGGTGAACGCGATCAGACCGGGATCGGCGGGCAGTGTGTCGTCGGACGTGACCGGCAGGATCGGTACTGGAGCACGGGTTCTGGCTTGGGCGGCGGTGACCGCGCAGACCGCGAGCGCGGCCAGGGCCAGCACGATGTGCCGCAGCAGCGCGGTGTAGAGCCGGACCTGGGAATGGTCGAGCCCGAAATGGTCCTTGCCGAACTCGAAACCCTCCTCGACCGGCCAGCGCAGGCACGCGACCCGGACCAGGGCCATCAGCGTGACCGGCCGCCCAGGCGGGACGTGGCAGTAGTGATAGGCCAGCTCGCCGGTGACCAGGTGCTTGCGGATCAACAGAAAAAGCTGCGGGCTGGTGGTGGCCAGCCAAGCCCAAGCATAGGAACGTTCGCCTTTCGAGCCGGTCACCGAGCAGATCTGCCACCGCCGCCGGTGCTTGCGGCCGGTCAGATGCGTGCTCACGGTGGCGTCGGCGCGCATCCGCCGACCGGGTGTGACCTCGGTGGTGAAGGCGCACCCGACGCGCATCACGTACCCGATCGTGTTGTCCTCCAAGAAGGTGCGGAGTTTCCCGGAGCGGCCGTAGACCTCGTCACCGGCGATCCACGGCGGGATTGTCGCATCGGCGATCATGTCGGCGAGAATGTCCTGCGCCAGCTGTGGTTTGGTCGTGAACTCCACGCCGGCGGGGACACCCAACGCCGCGCGGCGTCCGGGGTCGGCGTAGTTGCTCTTCGGGTATATAGATGCGGGCACCGACTAGCGCGTGCCCGCCCGGGGTCGCGTACGAGCAGTAGACCGTGTTCACGCCGTTCGCGACCCGTCCGGCGCAGCCGATGTACTGCCGCTTGACCCCAGCCGTCGCGTTGCCGTGCTTCTCCTGGCCGGACTCGTCCAGCGCCCCCACCAGCAACGGCTGGTCGCCCAGCGCCTCGACCACGAATCGCCGTACCACGCCCTGGGCCTGATCGTGATCCCAGACCGCGTGATTGAGCAGTCGCTGTGTCCGATCCGGTGTGCGGTCACCTGCGTGTTCGGCGATGCTCCACCCGTTCTTCCGCGGCAGATCACTCATCAACCCGGTCAGGTACTTGCGGGTCTGCCCGAACGGCTCCATCCGCGCGAAGCACGGCCGCAACCGGCCGTGCAATACGCGCAGGTTCGTCACCGCCCGCTCACCCTCTACGATGGCAGCCGCAGCCGCCTCACCGATCTTTTGCGTCACAGCAAGAGGATCTTGAGGCGGCTGCCCTCATGGCCAACGGGGCAACTAAACCCCCCACCAGCCAAGATCACCCCAAGTGCTGCTGCCGTACTAGACCCGCAGTTTCGACTCAATCTCCGCCGCCGCCCGGCCGCCGTAGGCGCGCGCCGCCCGACCGGAGAAGTCCGTACGGTCCAGTGTGTATTCCTGAGGCCCGACGGATTCGAGCACGATCCCGGCGAGCACACAGCCCGCCTGGGCGGCCCGCTCCAAGCTCATCTTCGTGCTCAGTCCCCAGAGGAACCCGGCCCGGAACGCGTCACCAGCGCCGGTCGGCTCCACCACGTCGACGCCGGGCACGGCGTCCACCGAGATCGGCTCGTGCCCTCGGCCCTCGACAGTCGCGCCCTTGGGCCCATAGGTGGTGACCCAGCTGCCCACCCGTCCCAGCACCTGCTCCCTGGTCCAGCCGGTGTGCTTGAGCAGCAGCGATGCCTCGTACTCGTTGGTGAACAGGTACGCGGCGCCCTCGACGAGTTTGCGCACATCCTCACCCGGCATGATCGCCAGCTGCTGAGAGATGTCGGCGGCGAAGGTGTAGCCGCGCTGCCTGCACTCTTCTGTGTGTCGCAGCATCGCCACCGGATCGTTCGGCGCGATGAGCACCAGGTCCAGCGCGCCGACGCGGTCGGCGACAGCGCCCAGCTCGATCTCGCGCGCTTCACTCATCGCCCCGGCGTAGAAGGAGGCGATCTGGTTCTGCGCCTCATCGGTCGTACACAGGAACCGCGCCGTGTGCTTGTCCGCCGAGACGTGCACCGACCCCACGTCCACCCTATGGCGCTCCAGCCAGGAGCGGTAATCGTCGAAATCCCGGCCGACCGCGCCGACCAGGACCGGTGAGAGCCCCAACCGGCCGAGCGCACAGGCGATGTTCGCGGCGACACCCCCGCGGCGGATGTCCAGATTGTTCACGAGGAAGGACAGTGAGACGTTCTCCAATTGTTCCGCGACGAACTGGTCACTGAACCGCCCGGCGAAGGACATCAGGTGGTCGGTTGCGATCGACCCGGTCACCGCGATGCGCATGCGAGCACTCTCCTCTTTCACGGTACTGAAAAGGGGGTCAAGCTTTGGCCGCGTCCTTCAGAGCCGCCGCACGGTTGGTGCGCTCCCATGGCAGGTCGAGGTCGTCGCGGCCGAAGTGGCCATACGCCGCGGTCTGCCCGTAAATCGGACGGAGCAGGTCCAGATCGCGGATGATCGCGGCCGGGCGCAGGTCGAAGACCTCGTCGATGGCGGCACGGATCTTCTCGGGCGCCACCTGCTCGGTGCCGAAGGTCTCCACGAACAACCCCACCGGGGCCGCCTTGCCGATCGCGTAGGCGACCTGGAGCTCCACCCGCTCGGCCAGTCCCGCGGCGACAACCGTTTTGGCCACCCAGCGCATCGCGTACGCCGCCGAACGGTCCACTTTGGACGGGTCCTTGCCGGAGAACGCGCCACCGCCGTGGCGGGCCATGCCGCCGTAGGTGTCGACGATGATCTTGCGGCCGGTCAGCCCGGCGTCGCCCATCGGGCCGCCGATGACGAACCGGCCGGTCGGGTTGATCAGTACCTTCGGCTCGGCCGCGTCGAGCCCGGCGGAGGCGAGCTCCGGCTTGATCACCTGCTCGAGGAGGTCCACCGCCAGCATCTTGTCCAGGTCGATGCCTTCGGCGTGCTGACTGGAGATGACCACCGTGTCCAGCCGCACCGGCTGGTCGCCGGCGTACTCGATGGTCACCTGGGTCTTGCCGTCCGGGCGCAGATACGGGACGGCACCGCTGCGACGCACCTCGGTCAGCCGCCGGGAAAGCCGGTGCGCCAGCGTGATCGGCAGCGGCATCAGCTCGGGGGTGTCCGAACAGGCGTAACCGAACATCAATCCCTGGTCGCCGGCACCCTGCTGATCCAGATCGTCGAGAGCGCTCTCCAACCGCGACTCGTAGGCCGTGTCGACGCCCTGCGCGATGTCCGGCGACTGGGAACCGATCGCCACGTTCACGCCGCAAGAGTTGCCGTCGAACCCCTTGGCCGACGAGTCGTAACCGATGGACAGCACCGTTTCGCGCACCAGCGTCGGCACGTCGACGTACGCATCCGTGGTCACCTCACCCGCTACATGCACCTGGCCGGTGGTCACCAGCGACTCCACCGCGACCCGGCTCCGCGGATCCGCTGCCAGCATCGCGTCCAGGATGGTGTCGCTGATCGCGTCGCACATCTTGTCCGGATGGCCTTCGGTCACCGACTCACTGGTGAACAGCCTTCGGTCAGCAGTCACAGAAAATCCTCCACATCACGGAAAGGGGGCAATCTCGAGGCGCAGGAGAACACAGGGCAAGCAGGTCTACTCGAGTTCGAAGACGACTGTGCCGGCCAGCTCGCTGTTCGTGTGCACGGCCGCGCAACGCCAGCCAGAGCTGTCGATCACTTCGCGCCACTCGCTCAACGTCGGGATATAGGTTCCCATCAGCGCGTGCCCGGCCTCGAAACCGAGTGTGAACACCGGAATCCGGTCGTCCGGCACGTTCTCGCTGCGGACGGTGTCACCCAGTAAGAACCGACGTGCCTTCGGGAACACCCGGCGCAGCATGCGCAGCGAGGTGATCGCGTCCTCCCTGGGCCACAGATCATGGCCCATCATGAAGCACGTCAGAAGTTCGACGTCGGCGAACTCGGCGCGCTCGTCGAGCTGCCGGACATCCGCCCGCACGAAGGAGATGTCGCCGGCGAGTCCCCGCTTCGCCACCTCGGACTCGGACATCTCGATCGTCGCCGCCGAGATGTCCACCCCGATCCCGCGGGCCTCCTTGTTGCGCTCGACGATCTTGATCAACCGCTCACCGCTGCCCGAACCGAGGTCCGCCACCGAACCGACTTCGCCGACGCTCTCCATCGCCTTCCAGAACAGCGGATCAAAGAACTCGTTGTTCGCCGCCCGACTGGCGTGGCTGACCGCGCGGGCGTCACGCCGGTGGAAGTCGCCAATCCTGTTCTCGTTGCGCAGCAACGAAGGCATATTGGCGAACAGCTCCCACGAGCCCTGGCACAACCAGTAGAACAGCGGCTTCGCCAGATACACCTCGTCGAACGCCGCGCCCGGCACGATTTTCTCGCCGTCGCGTCGCACGATGTCGACCGAGGCCAGCGCCCGGAACATCGCCGCGGTCGCGTCCGGGTCCAGGTCGTTCTCCGTCGCGAAGTGATCCACGAGCAGGACACGTCGCTCGTTCAGTTCATCGAGCGCGCCGAGATCCCACGCGGCACCTACCGCGGTGGCGGCCACCGCGGAATTGAAGATGTCCGCCGCGGAGCGGCCGGCCGTCGTGCGCGCTGTCGAGGTAGTCACAGAAGCTCTCCCAATCTTGGTGCCGGACTCAGTGTTGCGTCGCTGTCAGCTCGGCTGCTCTTCCGCCGCGGAACCGCCGGTCAGCCGTCGCTCCGCCTCGTCGATGACGCTTTCCGCCTTGTTGAACGCGATCCGGACACGCCGTTCCCCGAGCTCCCTGCGGTCGTAGAGGATCGTGCTGGGGACGACGAGCACGCCGGCGCTGGCGACCAGGCCACTGGCGTAGGACTCACAGTCCCCGTCGTGGCCGACCGGGATGTCGGCCATCGTGTAGCACCCACCGTCGGGCACGTGGCATGTCAGCCCCGCGTCGGTGAAGATCCGGGTCACCGAGTCACGCCTCTTCTGCAGCTCCGGTGCGGGATTCCACACGCCTGGCTCGAGCACACGCGCGTCGAGTACCGCCCGTTGCAGCGGCGCGGTGGTGCCACCGGTGGTCGCGATGTGGACCCGGCGGAGCACGCTCGTGATCTCCGGGGCGGCGCGCAGGTAGCCGATACGCCAGCCGCTGAGCGCATGGCTCTTCGAGAGGCTGCCGACGACGATGCTGCGCTCGGCCAGCGCGGGGATGTCCGCGACCGAAAGGTGCTCGCGGCCGTCGAAGGTGAACCAGGAGTACACCTCGTCGCTGATCACCGTGACGTTCCATTTCTGGCACAGCCCGGCGATGAACTCCAGCTCGTCCTTGCTGAACATATGCCCGGTCGGATTATGCGGCGAGTTCAGCAGCACGGCCTTTGTTCTGGGACCGAACACGCTCTTGAGCGATTCAGGTTCGAAACGCCATTTCGGCGCTTTGAGCTCCACGAAGCGCGGCACGGCACCGGCCAAGGAAAGGGTTCCGAGGAAATTATCGTAATACGGTTCGAAGACGACGACCTCGTCACCGGGATTCAGTATCGAAAGCAACGCGGTGAGCAGTGCCTCGGTACCGCCCACGGTGACCGTCACCTCAGTGGCGGGATCGGCGGGCGTGGTGAACCCCGCCGCGATCTTCGCACGAAGTTCCGGGTTGCCGGCAGGGTTTTCGTACTGATTGACACCAGCACGCAGGGCGGCGCAGGCGGCCTCGATGAGCCGCTCGTCGGTCGCCGGGGCGGACGGCATGCCGGTCGCGAGGTCGACGGCTCCCGCCGCCATCCCGCCGCCGAGCAGCGAGACAAGCCCGCCCACCGGGACGTTCCCGACACGTTCCGCGAAAGACCTCTTGGCTTGACCGGCGACGTCCTGATCCGACACCACTACACACCTCCAGATGTTGAATTCGACGGCAGCACAATTACGTCCGCCTGCGCTCGTCACTTCCTCGGCGCCTGCGCGGAGCGGTTCGCCAACGCATTTTCCGAACTTAAGACTACCCAGTCCACATGACGTAATTCCATAATGTGACCGCCTGGATTCGGGCCGTTACGCGGCCACGACCGCATCGCCTTTGTCGTCCATCAGCCCACGTCTCTTGGCGGCGCGAACCGCGAACCCCGTGGTCGCCGTCGTCACCACCGCCATGAAGACGAGGATCGTGAAGCAGACCTCGTTGATCATCCCGGCCTGCAGCCCGATCGCCGCTATCACCAGTTCCGTGACACCTCGGCAGTTCATCAGCATGCCGACCACGAGCGAGCGTCTCGCGTTCAGCCCGGCGAGCCGCGCGCCCGCCGCCGCACCGGCCACCTTGGACAGCACCGCCACCGCGACCACGGCCGCGAACATCAACCATGGCCACAGATCCGCGCCCAGCATCCCGATCGAGGTCTTCAGCCCGACCCCCGCGAAGAACAGCGGCAGCAGGATGAGCACGGTGAACCCCTGCAACTGCTTGCAAGTCCGGTCCACCCGAGGTGATCCCCTCGGCACGACGACCCCGAAGAGGAAGGCCCCGATCACCGGATGCAGGTACATCACCTGGGTCAGCCCGGCGAACAGCATCGCGCCGACGACCAGGATCACGGTCAGCACCTGGTCGGTTTTGACCCGGTCGAGCGTTCGGGCAAGCAAGGGGCGTACCCCCAGGAACGCGACGAGCACCAGGAGCGCGATCAGCACCCCGGTTACCAGCAGACCACCAGGGTGCCCCTTCCCGGTGCCCGCCAGCAAGCCGGCCAGGACGAGCCAGGCGAGGCCGTCGCCGATCGCGGCACTCGCCATGCAGAGCCCGCCGACCTCGGTCCGGTCGACCTTGAGGTCCACCAGGATCCGGGCCAGGACGGGGACCGCCGTCACCGCGATCGCCAGGCCGAAGAACAGCACGTAGTGCGACGTCGAGGCCCCTGTCCCGGCGAAGAGCGGGCTGGCGGCGAACGCGAGACCGATCCCCGCGACGAACGGCAGCCCCATCCCGCCCGCGATCACCGCGCCGATCTGACGTCCCCCACCGCGATGTCCGGTCCGCAGTTCGCAGCCGAGCAGGAACATGAACACGACCAGCCCGAACTGGGCGACGTTGTCCACGCTGTGCAGTACGTCCTGCCCGGCCCACTGCGAGGAACCGGGCCAGAGCAGGCCGAGCGCGGAGGGGCCGAGCAAGATGCCGCCGACGATCTCGCCGAGCACCGGCGGCTGGCCGATCTTGCGCATCACCTCGCCGCACAGGTGGCTCACCACCAGGATCACGGCCACCACGACGAGGAACTTCGACAGCGTTTCCGACTGCCCGCCCGCCGCGCCGGTGCCGTACAACACCACCACGGCGGCCGCGGCCAGCAATGCGATGACGAAGCCGAGGACAGTCCGCCGGCGTCGCGGGGCGGCCAGCCGTCCCTCGGGCGGCGGTGCGGTCCGGGTCATGTCCGTGCCTCCTGCCCGAGCAGGCGGGTGAACGCGCGCCGCCCGTAGAGGAGCGGTGCGCCCGGTCCGCATTCGACATGCGTCACGTGCCCGAACACCACCGCGTGGTCGCCGATGGTGACGATCCGGGCCACCCGGCACTCCGCCATCGCGAAAGCGTCGTCCACCAGCCACGGCACCCCCAGGTGCGTAGAGGACCGCCACGGCGTCCGCTCGAACCGGCCCGGTTCGGCCGAGGCGAAGAGCCTGGCGGCTTGCTCCGCGCGTTCGTGCAGCAGGTTCACCCCGAAAGACCCCCGTTCCCGGACCGCGGCCAGCGTCCCGCTGCGCAGGTTGAGACCGATCTGCAGGGTCGGCGGGGAGATCGTCACGCTGCTCAGGGAATTGCAGGTGAGCCCATGCGGACGTCCGCCGGCGTCGATCGCGCAGACCACCGATACCCCGGTGAAGTAGAAGCTCATGAATCCGCGGAAGGCATCTACTTCCGCGAAACCGCCCGAGGGCGCCGGAGACTCAACGTCCATCGCGTATCCCCCGCATCGTCGCCCCGGTCAGTCGTTGATGCTCGCCAGGTACTCGTAGCAACTGGGCAACGCGGCGACCATCTCGTCCGCCTCCGCCTTCAGCTTGGCGAACTCCTTGAGCGCGTTGGCCGGGTCCACATGCTTCAACGCGGGCTGCGGGCGCGCCGGAAAGCGGCCGAGGCCCAGGTTCATGGTGTTCCAGGAATAACTCTCGAAGCCGTGGTAGTACGGGAAGATCGTCTCCTCGTCCAGTAGCCGCACCTCGCTGAGCGCGATCCGCTGCGCGAGCCCTTCCGGCATTTCGCGCAGCTTCACTTCCTTCCAGTACGGCGTGTCCTCGCGACCCGCGGACTTGTAGTGCAAGACCAGGAATTCCTTCACGCCGTCGACGGCGTTCGCGATCCGGTTGTTGTAGGCCGAGACCTGCACCGGATCGAAACCCGAATCCGGGAAATGCTTCACCAGCTGCTCGATGGCGTGCTGGATGAAGAAGATGCCGGTCGACTCCAGCGGCTCGACGAAGGCACTGGAAAGGCCGATCGCCACACAGTTCTTGACCCACGACTCGCGGTTGCGGCCGATGCGCATGCGGATGTGGTTGGCCTCCAGATCATCCCGGTCCGGGGCGACAGCGGCACGCAGTTCGCTCTCGGCCTCTTCCGGGGTGATGAACTGGTCGGAGTAGACATAGCCGTTCCCGTTGCGGCGGAACAGCGGGATCGTCCACCGCCAGCCCGCGCTCATCGCGGTCGCCGTCGTGTAGGGGGCCATGTCGGTGGCCTCTTCCCGCGGTACGCGCAGCGCGACGGCGCGGTTGTTCGGCAGCACGTCCTCGAAGGACTCGAACTGCGTGCCGAGAGTCTTGTTGATGAGCATCCCGCGAAATCCGGTGCAGTCGATGAAGAGGTCACCCTCGATCGCACCGTGCCCGGCGGTGTGCACCTTGCTGATCCAGCCACGCTCGTCTTGTTCGACGTGTTTCACGTCGTCGACGATGTGCTTCGCACCGAGGTTGCGCGCGTAGCCGCCGAGGTACTTCGCGACCTCGTCGGCGTCGAAGTGGTAGGCGTACGGGAACTGGGAACGCTGCTCCTCGAGCGTCGATTTGCCCAGGTCGTTGTCCAGCCCGGAGGCGAAGAGCGAACCGTCGAGCATCCGCGGCGAGCGTCTCGCCTCGCAGAGCGCCGTCGTGATGAAGGTGGACCGGTCGAACGGCCGGCTACGGTCTCCCAGCTCGAGCCACCACTCGGCGAGCGAGAAGCCATCGACCACACGCAGCCGTTCGAACGGGTGGTAGAAGTACTCGCCCGGCTTTCCCCAGTCTTCGAACCGGATCCCGAGTTTGTAGCCGCCCGCGCACTTGGGGAGCCAGTCGGCCTCGTCGAGCCCCAGATAGTCGAAGAAGTGCCGCACCGTACTGAATGTCGCTTCCCCGACACCGATCCGGGAGACCGCGGCCGACTCCACCAACGTGACGTCGATGCGTTCACCGAAAGCGGCCTTGAGGTAGCTGGCCGTCATCCAGCCTGCCGTTCCGCCGCCGACGATTACCACCGAGCGAATCATTCTTTCGCACCCCTTAACTGACGCTGATCTCGAATTCTCGTCGCCCTCTGGCGACGAACTCATGGCCGCGCGCGACTCGCGGAGAAGTCCCGGCGAAGGACCCGCCGACGCTGCGCTGATCAGTAAGTCCTGCGAGGTCTCCGCGACGAACTCATCGGCGACGCGAGAACCGGGAGCCGATTACGTGCATCACCTGATCGACCTAAACCATCGTCCTCGACGTCACAGAAAGCAAGCATGGAATCCGAGCTGTCCATTCCTGTGCGATCTTGACGATCCAGGACGGGGCGATCAGTCCCGCTGGCGGGACAGCAGGACATCGACCGGCCGGTTGGCGTGGTCGCGAGTGGCGAATGACGTTGGAACGCGACTCGCCACTCGCGACCACCACACGCGCCACCCGACCACCCTGACGGCGCGGGAAAGTCCCGCTGGCGGGACAGTCGGCAAACCACCGGTAGCCCGCATTGACTACACAGTGCCACCACTATTACCCTCAAACAAATAGCAATCGGCGAATTGAGTCGCGGACATTCTAACACGTAAGAATTGACCTTTAATTCGCTGACGTTACGATGAATTTTCGGGCACCGACAACGCATTCCGCGAAAATACCCGGCGGAGTGCGCGCACGCCGCGGCGTAGCCGTCCGGTCGAGCCATCCGAGAGGGAGACATGTCGTCTGGGTACAGCTATCTGGTCGTGCTGAACGACGAAGAGCAGTATTCCATCTGGTTCGCTGATCGCGAGCTGCCCGCGGGGTGGCGCGAAGAGGGAACCGCCGGAACTCGTGAGGAATGCCTCGACCACATCGAACGGGTATGGACCGACATGCGGCCGCTGAGCCTGCGCAGGCGCATGGCCGGCGACGACGTGATCGAGGCACGTTGACGACGGAGCCGAGGCAGCCCGCCGGGGACGGCACCCTCGCACCACTACAGCGCCGCCTGTGGTTTCTCGAGCAGTTGGGCGACACCACGGCTTTCGCCACTACCACGAGCGTGCGCCTTCGAGGGCTGCTCGACAGGCGGGCGCTCGTCGAAGCCGTGCGCGACGTCGTGCGACGGCACCCCCGGCTCCTGGTCCGGTGCCTCGGCAGGGCCGGCGTACCGGATCTGACCGCCACTGCCGCCGAAGACCTGCCGTGGCTGCAGGTCGAGGCCGTGGACATCGGGGCCGCGGCGCAGCTGGCCCGGACGCTGACGACGTCACTGCAGGATCGTTTCTCGTTCGCGGCCGGGCTGGTCGCGCTCGCCCCGGACGATCACGTGCTCGTCCTGGTCGCGCACCAGGCCGCGACCGACGGCACCGGACTGGCCAGGTTGTGCGCGGAGATCGGCGCGCGGTACGCGGGGGCACCAGACCGGCGCGCCCGGGCCGGCCTGGTGCCGTCGCCACCGGGAACCGACTGGATCGCGCGGCTGCGCGCGACCCCGGCCGCCGAGACCCCGGCCGACCTCCGCCGCCCCGCCACCTGGCGGTCGGCGGTCTCTTCTGTGCCGGTCCCATTACCGGGAGGGGAGATCTCGGTTCCCGCCGCCCTCGCCGCGACGCATACGGTGCTGGCGCGGCACTGCGGGCGCTGGGACGGTGTCGTCGGTGTGCACGAGGACGGCCGCACGGTGCCGGTGCCGCTGCATCTCACACGTGCACTGTCCTTTCGCGACGCCGTCGCCGAAGCCGCCGCGCAGTACCGGGGCGCGAGCGGCGCGGACGCCGACGCTCTGGCCGAGCAGCTGGCGCCCGGCGCCGATCTGTCCCGGAACCCCTGGTTCGGTGTTGTGCTCGAGGTCGTCGACGAGGAACCTGCCGACTTCGGCGCACTGGACGCGCTGCCCCTTCGAACCGCCGACACCGCGACCCGCTACGACCTCATCTTCCGGTTGCGACGCGAAGCCGGTTCGACGACCGCCGAGCTGGTCTACGCGACGTCGCTGATCAGCGACCCGGCCGCGCACCGGCTGGCGGACCACCTCGGCGCCATCCTCGCGGACGCCGCCGCACGTCCGGACGCCCCGCTCGGCGGCCTCATCCTGCTCAGTGACGCCGAGCGGGATGCCGTCCTGCCCGCGCCGCATGACACCGCGACCCTGCCGCCCGCCGGCACGATGGCCGAACTCGTCGACCTGCAGGCCCGTCGCAGCCCGGACGCGGTCGCCGTCGAACACGAGGACATCAAGCTCACCTACACGGAGCTGCTCGCCCGCGCCGACGCGGTGGCCGGCCGGCTGCGTGAACTCGGTGTGGTGCCGGGCGAACTGGTCGCGGTGGCGCTGCCCCGTGGCACCGACCTCGTCGCGACGCTGCTCGGGGTACATCGGGCGGGCGCGGCCTATGTTCCACTCGACCCCGAGCATCCGGCCGAGCGACTCGGTTACGTGATCAAGGATGCCGGGTCCCGTTTCCTGATCACCTCCCGCACCGTCCGGAAAGGGCTTCTGGTCACCGACGGCACGGTCGTCGAGATCGAGTATCTGTCCGATATGGACTCCTCGGCCAGGATGGCGCCCAGGTTCGCCGCACCTAGCGATCCGGCATACGCGATCTACACCTCCGGCTCCACCGGCTTGCCGAAGGGTGTGCTGATCCCGCATCGCGCGCTCACCAACTTCCTGTGGTCCATGCGGGAACGGCCCGGACTGGAACCCGGCGCCGTCCTGCCCGCGGTGACCACGGTGTCCTTCGACATCGCCGCGCTGGAGTTGTTCCTGCCGCTCATCGTCGGCGGCCGGGTGCTGGTCGCCGGCAAGGAAGCCGCGCGGGACCCGGAACTGCTCGCGTCGGTCATCGAACGCTGCGGGGCCCGAGTGCTCCAGGCGACGCCGGTCACCTGGAGGCTGTTGCTGGATTCGGGATGGCGCCCGCCAACGGGGTTCACCGCGCTCTGCGGCGGTGAGAGGATGCCCCCGGGACTCGCGGAGCGGCTTTGCGCGGCCGGGCTGCGTCTGTGGGACCTCTACGGCCCGACCGAGACCACTGTGTGGTCGTCGGTGACCGAGCTTTCCGATGGTGTTCCACATTCCTTCGCCGCTGTCGCCAACACCACGCTCTACGTTCTGGACGAGGGCCTGGCCCCGGTGCCGCTCGACGGCGCAGGAGAGCTCTACATCGGCGGCGACGGGGTGGCGTTGGGCTATCTCGGCCGGGCGAGGCTGACCGCGGAGCGTTTCGTGCCAGACCCCCATCACGGACACGGCGCGCGCCTGTATCGCACCGGCGACATCGCGCGCCGTCGCGCGAACGGGGTCGTGGAGATCCTGGGCCGGACCGACAACCAGGTGAAGATCCGGGGTTTCCGGGTCGAGCCGGGTGAGATCGAGACGGTGCTGACGGCGAGCCCCGACGTCGCGACAGCCGTTGTGCACCCTGTCGACGAGCAGCTGGTCGCCTACCTCCGGATGGCAGCGGACGCCGAACCGGACGACGCGGCGCTGCGCGCGCTGTGCCTGCGTTCGCTGCCGCCGTACATGGTGCCCGCACAGTTCGTCGCGGTGCGCGAGTTCCCGACGACGCCCAACGGGAAGATCGACCGCAAGTCGCTGCCCGCTCCCCCGGCCCCGGAACCCGCGCCGCAGACGGGGCGGGCACCGATCACCCTCGCCGAGCACGTAGTGGCGAGGGTGCTGGGCGAGGTGCTCGGCCGCCAGATTCTGGGCGCCGACGACGACTTCTTCGCGCTCGGTGGGCATTCCCTGCTCGCGATCCAGGCGGCCAACCGGTTGCGCGGCGAATTCGGCGTCAATCTGTCGATCTCCGCGCTGTTCGAGACGCGCACGGTCGCAGGCCTGACTGCGCGGCTCACCACCGCCGCCAGTTCACTGCCGCCCGTGCGCTCGGTCGCACGGTCCGGTGCCGCCCCCCTCTCCTACGCACAACAACGGATGTGGTTCATCCAGCAGCTCGACCCCACCGCGACGACCTATCTCGAGCCGCTCGCAGTCCGGCTGACCGGCCCGCTGGACCCGGCGCGGCTCGACGAGGCACTGACCCGGTTGTTCGAGCGGCACGAGATCCTCCGCACCAGCTACCCGGCCGATGTGGACGGCGTCCCGGTCCAGGTGATCGAGCCCCAGCGACGGCGGACCCTGGTGCTGGAACACGCCGCCCCTGGCGACATCCTCGCCGAGGAACTCGCCAAGCCGTTCGACCTCGCGGCCACTCCCCCGGTGCGGGTGCGGCTGACACGCCTCGCCGATGACGACCACGTGGTGCTGTTCGTCCTACACCACATCGCCACCGACGATCACACGAATACGTTGCTGGCCAAGGAGCTCACCGCCGCCTACCGCGGCGAGGCGCTGCCGGAACCGCCGGTTCGCTACACCGATTACGCGGTGTGGCAACGGGAACGCATGACCGGCGACTTCCTCGAGGAGGAACTCGGCTACTGGCGTCACCGCCTCGCCGGGCTGGAAGCCACCGAACTGCCCACCGACCACCCGCGCGGCGTGGTCCGCGACACCGATGGGGCCGCGATCAGGTTCACCGTCGACGCGGATGTCGTGAGCGAGCTCTACCGGATCGGCCGCGCACACGAGGCGACACCGTTCATCACGCTGATCTCCGGCTTCTTCGCGCTCCTGCGGCGCTACACCGGGAACACCGATCTGAACGTCGGCATCCCGGTGTCCGGCCGGGGCCAGCCGGAGATCGAGGACGTCGCAGGCCTGTTCGTGAACACGATCGTGCTTGGCGCCCGCTTCCCGGAACAGGCCTCGTTCACCGAGTTGCTCGCCGCCGTCCGGGACAGCGCGATCACCGCGTACCCGCACTCGGACGTCCCGTTCGACCTCGTCGTCGAGGACGTGGCGCCGGATCGCGACCTGTCCAGGAATCCGCTCTTCGGCACGTTGTTCACCATGCACCCGGTCGCCGACGACGTCGGCTTCGAGCTGCCCGGTCCGGCCGGGGCGAAGTTCGATATCGGCTGTCACGTGACCGAACGGAACGACGGCGGCCTGGACGGCCGGATCGACTACGCGACCGCGTTGTTCGACGAGGACACCGTCCGGCGGTTCGCCGGACATTTCGTCCGTCTGCTGACCGAAGTGGCGCGGAATCCGGAAGTCCTGGTCGAACGGATCCTGTTCGACGACAGCGCGCGCCGCGACTTCGCTCAGGGCCCGGCCGCGCCGGAAACCCGCACCGTGCCGGAGATGATCGCCGCGCGAGCACAGGACACGAATGGTGTCGCGGTCCGCTCGGGCGGCACCGAAACGACCTTCCGCGCGCTGAACCGCGCTGCCAACCGGCTCGCGCACCGGCTCCGCGAACTCGGCGCGGGCCCGGGCCGGTTCGTGCTCGTCCGGCTGCCACACGACACCGACCTCGTCGTCGCGCTGCTCGCGGTACTGAAATCCGGCGCCGCCTACATCCCGTTGGACTTCACCCATCCGCTGGAACGGCTGGACATCGCACTGAAGGACACCGCCGACGCGATCGTCGTCGCCCCGGCGGGCACGCTCCCGGAGCCGCCAGCCGGTGTCACCGTGCTGGCGCCCGACGACGCGGCCGAACGCGCCCGGATCGGGAACCTGCCGGATACCGCGCCCGAGGCCGGGATCTCGGCGGACGACCTCGCCTACGCCGTGTACACCTCCGGTTCGACCGGGCGCCCCAAGGCGGCGATGGTCACCCACGGCGGCCTGGCCAACTACACGCACTGGGCGGTCGGCGAACTACGCCCCGCGGGTGGCTCGCCGCTGCACACCTCTCTCGCCTTCGACCTCGCTCTGACCGCGCTCTATCCGGTGCTCGCCGCGGGCGCCACGGTCGACATGGTGGACAGCAGCGAGGCCGGGGCCGACCTGCTCGCTGAGGCGATGACGCGCCGGAGCGATCCGTACGGGCTCGTCAAGCTCACGCCGACGCACCTGAACATGCTCGCCGGGACCCTGCCTGTCCCCGCGTTCCGCGCCGCCCGTTCGTTGGTGGTGGCGGGCGAGGAGTTGCGCGGCGAGCAGCTGTCCCGCTGGGCCGAGTACGCACCGGAGACCCGCGTGGTCAACAGCTACGGCCCCAGTGAGATCTCGGTGGCCTGCTGCGCGTTCAGCGCCGCGGCCGGCGATCTGGAGCCTGGTCCGGTGCCGGTCGGTGGCCCCATCCCGGGCACCACCGCGTACTTGCTCGACGACGCGCTGCGCGAGGTCCCGCTCGGCGTGGTCGGCGAGATCCATGTCGGCGGCCGGGGTGTCGGCCGGGGCTACCTCGGCGAGCCCGGTCTCACCGCCGACCGGTTCGTACCCGATCCGTTCTCCGCCGAACCAGGTGCTCGGATGTACCGGACGGGTGACCTCGCCCGCCGGACGCGCGAGGGCGCGCTCGTCTTCGTCGGCAGACGCGACAGTCAGGTGAAGATCCGCGGATTCCGGGTCGAGCCGGGCGAGGTGGAGAGCGCGCTCACCGCGCACTCCGCGATCCGTGCCGCGGCGGTGGTCGTCGACCGCACGGATCCGGGCAACCCGCGACTGGCCGCGCATCTGGTCACCGATCCCGGAGAGCACGCCACCGTAGCCGAGCTCCGGACCCACCTCGCCGAACGCCTTCCGGCGCACATGGTGCCGACGTTATGGGGCACTTTGCCCGAACTTCCCTTGCTGGGTAACGGAAAGGTGGACAGGCTGGCGCTGCCGCGGCTCCGGCCGGACACGGTCACCGGCCAAGCTGGTGCCGAGCCGGCGACCCCGGCGGAGCAGGAGATCGCCGGCGTCTGGGGTGAGCTGCTCGACATCGAGCGGGTCTCCCGGGACGCCCGGTTCTTCGACCTGGGCGGACAGTCGCTGCTCGCCACGCGGGTGGCGTTGCGCCTGCGGGAACGGTTCGGCGTCCCGATGTCCGTTCGGGACGTCTTCGCCGCACAGACCGTTGCGGCTCTCGCCCGGCTCGCGGGCGAGCGGTCCCTAGCGCTACTCAACGACCGGTTCGGCTTTCATGAGCCGAGGACCGCGCCCGAAGAGGAACGCCGTGTCACGGGCCTGGCGATCCGGCCGGTACCGCGTACCGGCGCGCGCCCGCTGTCCTTCGCCCAGCAGCGTCTCTGGTCGCTGGAGCAGATGTCCCCGGGCGGGGTCGAGTACCTGGTCGCGACCGTGCTCCGGATACACGGCCCGATACGGCCGCACGAACTCGCCGCGGCGTTCAACCGGGTGATCGCCCGGCACGAGGTGCTACGCACGCGCTATGTGGCCGCGCCCGGCTCCGCACCGGTCCAGGTGGTGGACCCGGCGCCGGAGCCGATCACCTTGACGCCCCAGGACGGTGATCCGCACGACGTCGTCGCCGCGGAACTCAGTGTCCCGATCGACCTGGCCACTGGTCCGATGCTCCGAGTACGGCTGGTCCGCACCGGCACCGACGAGCACGTCCTCGTCCTCGTCCTGCACCACATCGCGATCGACGCGTGGTCGATGGACAACCTGGGCGCGGAGCTGCGGTCGGCGTATCTGGGTTCCGACGCCCCTCCGCCCCCGGTCCAGTACGCGGATTTCGCGGTCTGGCAACGGGAGCGGCTCACCGGCCCGCTGCTGCGCGAACTGGTCGACTACTGGCGGACCCGGCTGGACGGCCTGGAGCCCACCGAACTCCCGGCCGATCGGCCGCACGCGGCCGTGCGCGATCCGCGCGGGGCGGTGCACCGGTTCCGGGTCCCGGCGGAGCCGGCAGGCGCCGCGGAAGAGCTGGCGCGTACCACCGGCGTCACTCCGTTCACTGTCTTCCTCAGCGCCTTTTTCGCCTTGCTCGCACGGTATTCCGGCCGTACCGACCTCGCCGTCGGGGTGCCGGTGTCCGGCCGCGACGAAGCCGCGTTGGAGGAGCTGATCGGGTTCTTCTCGAACACCGTGGTGCTGCGCGCGGAACTTACCGGCCGGACTACGTTCACCGAACTGGTCAAACAGGTGCAGAACACGGCCATCGAGGCATACTCACACTCGGAACTGCCCTTCGACAGGCTGGTGGAGGAACTGGCGCCGGAGCGCGACCTGTCCCGGAACCCGTTGTTCCAGGTGCTCTTCGCCTACCGCGAGGACACCGCTGGCCGGTTCGATCTGCCGGGCGTGCGCGTCGAAACCGTGCCCGTGCCGTCGCATACCGCAAAGTTCGACCTGACCTTGGAGCTGACCAGGACCGCGGACGGCGCGCTCGACGGCGAACTGGAGTACGCGACGGCGCTCTTCGCCCCAGATACCGTCGAACGGCTGGCAGTGCACTACTTGAAGCTGCTGCGCGAAGCGGTCGGAAGCCCGGACACCGCCGTCGACGGGTTACCGCTGCTGGAGGCCGCCGAGATCCACGCGCTGATCGGCGACGCGAACGTCAGGCCCTTCGGCGGGGGCATCGGTGAGCTGATCGCGCGCCAGGCGCTGGAGACACCGGACGCCACCGCGGTCTCCGGAGGCAAGGCCGAATTGAGCTACCGGGAACTGGACCGCGCGGCGAACCGGTTCGCCCACCATCTGCGGGCCCTCGGCGTCCGGTCCGAGCACGTCGTCGGCGTCTGCCTGCCCCGGCGGACCGACCTCGTGGTGGCCATCCTCGGTGTGCTGCGCGCCGGTGCCGCCTACCTGCCGCTCGATCCGGCGCATCCCACGGAGCGACTGAAAAGGCTGGTAGACGACGCGGATGTCCAGGTCGTGGTGGCCGACGACGACCGGCTGCGGAGCAAGGGAGTCACCATCGTGCCGCCGTCACCACCGGGGACCGCCGGTCTCCGCGCGGACGTGGCGCCGTCGGTGACCGACCCGGAAGCGGTCGCGTACGTGCTCTACACGTCAGGCTCGACCGGACGGCCGAAGGGCGTCGCCATACCTCACCGAGGGCTCGCGAACGTGGTGATCGCGATGATCGAGCAGTACCGCTTCGGCCCGGAAGACCGCTTACTGCAGAAGACTTCCGTCAGCTTCGACGCCTCGGTGTGGGAGTTCTTCGTGCCGTTGGTGTCGGGTGGCACGCTGGTGCTCGCGGCGCCGGGTGCCGAACGGGATCCCGCAGTACTCGTCGCCGAACTGGCCGAGCAGAGGATCACCGCGATGCAGGGGGTCCCCTCGCTCTTCCGGTTGCTGGCCGAGGAGCCCGGGCTGCGCCGCTGCACCTCGCTGCGGCGGGTGTTCTCCGGCGGGGAACCGCTGGGACGGGACCTAGTCGCCGCGCTGCGTTCCGCGCTGCCGCGGGCCGACGTCGTCAACCTCTACGGCCCGACCGAATGCTCGGTCAACGCGACCACCTGGACCGTGGACGACGATGACGCCACGACCGTCCCGATCGGCGAACCCGTCGCCGGGATGCGGGCGACCGTCCGGTCCGTCGGCGGGGAACTCAATCCGGTCGGCGTGCCGGGAGAGCTGTACCTCGGTGGCGAAGGACTGGCGCGAGGCTACCTCGGCAATCCCCGCCTCACCGCGGAGCGGTTCGTGCC
Organism: Streptomyces sp. MN03-5084-2B; assembly: GCA_033793495.1. GTDB lineage: Bacteria > Actinomycetota > Actinomycetes > Mycobacteriales > Pseudonocardiaceae > Amycolatopsis. The sequence continues at coordinate 45,097 of JARAWT010000067.1, forward strand.
GGATCCCTACGGCCCGCCCGGGGCGCGTGCCTACCGCACCGGTGACCAGGCACGGCGCCGGGCGGACGGCCCACTGGAGTTCCTCGGTCGCGACGATCACCAGGTCAAGGTGCGCGGTGTCCGCATCGAACTCGGAGAGGTCGAGCATGCGATCGGCAGCCACGAGAACGTCGCCGCGGTTGTCGTCGTCCCGCGCGTCGGGCCCGACGGATCCCGGGAATTGGCGGGGTATCTGGTGCCACGCGGAACTGCGCCCGATCACGAGAGCCTGCGCGCGCACCTGCTCGCCCGGCTGCCCGAGCCGTATCTGCCGAGCATATTCGTTACGCTGGACAGGTTGCCGCTGACCACCAGCGGCAAAGTCGACCGGGCGGCGCTGCCCGAGCCGTCGCGCTCGGTGCGGACCGTCGGCGCGGCGACGCCGCGCAAACCCGAAGAGCAACTCGTCGTCGCCGCGATGGCGGAACTGCTGGACCTGCCCGATGTCGGCATCGACGACGACTTCTTCGCGCTGGGCGGGCATTCGCTGCTCGCGATCCGGCTCGCGAGCCGGATCCGCGCGGTCGGGGCGGAGGTCGCGGTCCGGGACGTCTTCGACGCGCGCACCCCGGCCCGGCTGGCCGCCAAGATCTCGCGCTCGTCCCGGTCGGACCGGTTCGCTCCCGATGGCCCGGCGATCGTCCCGTCCGATCAGGACGGCCCGGTCCCACTGTCGTCGACACAGCTTCGCTTGTGGCTGCTGGAACGCCTCGACCCCGAAGCGGCCCGCTACCAGATGAGCCTCGTCCTGCGGTTGCGCGGCGAACTCGACGTCGACGCGCTCGAGACGGCGCTGGCCGCGCTGCGCGAGCGGCACGAGATTTTACGCACGCGGTACCCGGCAGGAGAGGACGGCACACCGGAGCAGGTGGTCGAGCCGAACGGGCCGGTCCACCTGCCGGTGACGAAACTGGACGAGGAAGCCGGCCTTACCCAGGTCGTGCGAACACTGGTCACCGAGCCGTTCACGCTCACCGAACGGGCACCGTTCGCGCCGCATCTGATCCGGCTGGGCGAGCAGGACCACGTTTTCGTACTGGTGACACACCACATCGCCGGAGATGGCTGGTCCGAGGAGATCCTGATCAAGGAGTTCTCGCTGCTCTATCGCGAGGCCCGCGGCGGCACCGCGGCCGGGCTGGAGCCACCCGCGCTGCAGTACGCCGACTACGCCCGCTGGCAGCACGCTCACCTCACCGAAGACGTCATCGAACGGGAGCTTGCTCATTGGCGGGAAGAGCTCTCCGGACTCGAACCGCTCGAATTGCCCGCCGATCAGCCCCGCGACCGCGGCCGGGACTTCGCGGCGTCCGCGGTGCGGGTCACGCTGCCGTCGTCCGTGGCGGGCCCGCTGACCGCACAGGGCCGCGAGCAGGACGCGACACCGTTCATGACGCTGTTCGCCGTCTTCCTCGCCACCCTGCGCCACTACACCGGCGGAGACGACCTAGCCGTCGGAACGGTCATCGCCGATCGGGCCAGGCCGGAACTCAGGGATCTGGTCGGGCCGTTGCTGAACACCGTGATCGTGCGCGTCGACCTCTCCGACGATCCGGCACCCGCCACGCTGTTCGCCCGCGTACGAGACGTGGTCCTCAACAGCGTCGAACACGCCCACCTGCCTTTCGACCGCGTGGTCGAGGAACTCGCCCCACAGCGGGAACACGGCCGTTCTCCGCTGGTGGACGTCAGTTTCGGACTGCGTGAGACGCCGTTGGCGACGCCGCGGCTGGACGGGCTCACCACCGAACGTCCCCCTTCGGGGTACAACGCGGCGAAGTTCGATCTCACGCTGCTGCTCACCGCGGACGGCGACGGCGGCTACGAGATGGAGTTCGAGTACGCCGAAGCGTTGTTCTCGCGGGCGATGATCCAGCGGTTCGCCGGTCATTTCGCCTCGCTGGCCGAGTCGATGGCCGCCCGGCCCACGCTGCGGCTGAGCGGTCAGACGATGGTGGGCCGGGCCGAACGAAGCGTGCTGCTCCACGAGTGGAGCAGCACGCCGGGCAGCACCACGCTGGAACCGGAGTGCGTACCGTCGGCGTTCGCCGAGCAGTCGGCCCGCACACCACACACGATCGCCGTCGTCAGTGACGACGGGAACCTGACCTACACCGAACTCTCCGGCCGGGCCAGGGCGCTGAGCCAGCGGCTGCTGATGGCGGGGGTGTACCCGGAGGCGCCGGTGGCGGTACTGATGGAGCGTTCCCCGTCGGCGGTCGTCGCACTGCTCGCGGTGCTGCAGGCGGGCGGGGTCTACGTACCACTGGATCCGGATCAACCTGCCGAACGGCTGAACCTCATGCTGGACGACCTCTCCCCCGCGGCCATCGTCACCGAGCGCCGGTTCCTCGACCGGGTCCGCGAACTGGACGCGCCGGTGGTGGCGGTCGACATCGTCGCGGACGTCCCCCCGATGGATCTTCCCCCGGAGGATCCGGATCGCCTGGCGTACATGATCTACACCTCCGGATCCACCGGAAGCCCGAAGGCCGCGATGATCAGTCACGGTGCGTTCGCGCACCACTGCCGGGTGGCGTCCGAGGTGTTCGGCACCGGCCCGGCCGACCGGGTGCTGTTCTTCGCCCCCTTGACGTTCGACCCGTCGGTGGAGCAGATGATCGCACCGCTGCTGGTCGGCGGGAGCGTCGTGGTCAGCGAACCGGGGATCACCGCGCCCGCCGAGTTCGCCGACCGAGTCGAGGAGTACGCCGTCACCCAGGTGGCGATCGCCCCGGCGTACTACCGCGAAGTCGTCGGGACACTCCAGCCGCACGATCCGCGGCTGGCCTCGCTGCGGCTGATGATCGTCGCCGGGGACGTGGTGACCCGCGACGACGCGCGACGATGGCTCGCGATCGGCGCGGCCGCGGAATTCGTCTGTCTCTACGGGCACACCGAGACCACGATCTTCGGGATGACTTACCGGGCAACGGCCGCGGAGGTCTCGGACGGTCCCGGCGAGACCGCGCTGCCGATCGGCCGTCCGATCCCGCACACCCGCGTGTACGTCCTCGACGAGGCGATGAACCCCGTCCCGGTCGGCGTCACCGGCGAGGTCTACTTCGGCGGTGACCGGCTCGGCCGCGGCTACCAGCACCGTCCGTCGCTGACGGCGAGCCGGTTCGTGCCCGACCCGTTCGGCGACGAACCGGGCGCGCGGCTCTATCGGAGCGGCGACCGGGCCCGGTACCGGGCGGACGGCCGGATCGAGTTCCTCGGCCGGGTGGACAACCAGGTCAAGATCCGAGGTTTCCGCGTCGAACTCGGTGAGATCGAGGGGGCGCTGACCAGGCATCCGGAGGTGCATGAGGCGGCCGCCGCCGTGCATCGGCTTCAAACCGGGGAACGCAGGCTGGTGGGCTACGTCGTGCCGCTGGACGGCGCGGCGCCGTCGATCGCGGCGCTACGCGAGCACCTGCGCGAAAGGTTGCCCGAGCACATGGTGCCGGCGACCTTCGTGGCACTGCCCGCCCTGCCGAAATTCACCAGCCAGAAGATCAACCGCAAGGCGCTGCCGGTGCCCGGCCCGGACGAGTTCGGCGAGGACGAGTTCGTGGCCCCGCGCGACGAGATCGAGGAGGCGATCGCCCAGGAATGGGCCGACGTCCTCGGGCTCCCCAGGGTGAGCGTGCTCGGCACGTTCTTCGACCTCGGCGGACATTCGCTGCTCGCCACCCGGCTGATGACCCGCCTGCAACGTCGGTTCGGCCTCGAAATCCCGCTCCGAACGCTGTTCGAAGCCACGACCGTCGCGGCGCAGGCCACCGCGCTCGAGGAACTCGCCGAAGCGGAGGCAGCGCCCGCGGAGGCTCCACTACCGGAGGAAAGTGACCATGAGCACTGACATGCCCGAGCGCAAGAAGACCCGCGGCGCCCAGCTTCTGCGTGATCGGTTGCGCCGGCAGTCCGGATCTGGTGAGCAGGCCGTTCCCACGGGGCGTGAGATCCCGGTCGCGCCGCGGGGCGAGCCGCTTCCGCTTTCGTTCGCGCAGCGCCGGATGTGGGTATTGGACCAGCTGCGCCCGGGTGGCACCGAGTACCTGCTGCCGATGGTCTTCCGGCTCCGCGGCGAGCTTTCCGCCGACGCCATGGAAAACGCGCTGACGGAACTGGTGCGCAGGCACTCGATTCTCCGCACGAGGTACACGGTGGACGCCGAGGGCGAGCCGGTGCAGGTCGTACTCGAGGACCCGGCCGTCGAGTTCACCGCGGGCCCGGCGGATGAGTCCGCAGTGGACGATCTGCTGGCGGTGGAGTCGGTGCGGCCGTTCGACCTCGCCGAAGGCCCGGTCGTGCGGGCACGGTTGTTCCGGCTCGCACCGCGGGACCATGTGCTGGCCATCGTGGCGCACCACATCGCGGCGGACGGCTGGTCGGGCAGCCTTCTCGCCCGAGACCTCGCCGACCTGTGCCTGGGCCGGTCATTGTCGGAGCCCGAACTGCAGTACCGGGATTTCGCCGCTTGGCAACGGAAGCACGCCGACGATCCCCGGTTGGAGCGCGAACTCGGCTACTGGCGCGAGCAGCTCGACGGCCTCCCCGTCCTCGAACTGGCCACCGACCGTCCCCGCCCCCCGGTCTGGGAGCCCTCGGGCGAGACGGTGGGCTTCGAGATCCCGGCCACCGTCCGCGCCAAGGCGGCCGAGCTGGCCGCGGCGAACCAGGGCACCCCGTTCATGGTCTACCTGGCGGCGTTCTGGTCGCTGCTGCACCGCTACACCGGCATGACCGATTTCGGCGTCAGCACCCCGATCGCCGGCCGCAATCACCCGGATGTCCAGAACCTCGTCGGGCTGTTCGTCAACACCTTGGTGCTGCGTGCCGATCTGGCGGACGACCCGACGTTCACCGAATTGGTCGGCCGGGCTCGCGCGACCGCGATCGACGCGTACGCCCATCAGGACGTGCCCTTCGAACGGATAGTCGACGCGCTGGTGGACGAACGGGATCTCTCCACTCATCCGCTGGTGGGCGTGAACTTCATCCTGCAGAACAACGAGCCGTTCCGGTTCGAGGCCGGCGCGCTCACCGGCGAGCTGATGCCGATCGCGTCGAGCCAGGCCAAATTCGACCTGACCTGGACGCTGGAAGAGCGTGAAGACGGCTCTATCGCGGGTGAAGCGACCTTCCCGCACTCGCTCTTCGACGCCTCGACCGTGCGCCGGATGACCGGGCATTTCGTCCGGCTGCTGGAAGCCGCGGTGACCAGGCCGGACACCAAGGTCGCCGACCTGCCGTTACTGAGCGAGCAGGAGTCCGCGCGGTCGCTGACACCGGCCGCCGGCACCGCGCCCGATGGGCCGTGCCTGCACGAGTGGTTCGCCGAGCACGTCCGAGTGCGGCCCGACGCGGTCGCGCTAACCTCGGGCGAAACGCACCTCAGCTACGCCGAACTGGACATCAGGGCCAACCGGCTCGCCCACCGGCTTCGGGCGCTCGGCGCGGGTCGCGAGGACCTCGTCGCGTTGTGCCTGCCGCGCGGGGTGAACCAGGTCGTCGGCATCCTCGCCACGCTCAAGGCGGGCGCGGCCTACCTCCCACTGGACCCGGCACATCCGGCCGACCGGATCGAGTTCGTCGTCCGTGACTCCGCCGCACGCGTGGTGGTGACCGAACAGGAGCTGACCGAGCTCGTCACCGCGGACGAGGTCGTCGTGCTGAACTCCCCCGAGGAACAGGCGCGCCTCGAGGAACTGCCCGCGAGTGCCCCGGTCATCTCGGCGACGCCCGACGACCTCGCCTACGTCATCTACACCTCAGGGTCGACCGGCAGACCCAAGGGCGTCCAGGTCACCCACGCGAACGTGGTCCGCCTGCTGACAGCGAACGAACAGGAGTACGGCTTCGGCCCGGACGATGTCTGGCCGCTGTTTCACTCCTATGCCTTCGATGTCTCGGTGTGGGAGCTGTGGGGCACGTACATGTACGGCGGCCGGCTGGTCGTAGTGCCTCAGGACGTCACCCGTTCGCCGTGGGACTTCGCGAAGCTGCTGGCCGAGCAGGGCGTCACGGTGCTCAACCAGACCCCGTCGGCCTTCCGTAATCTCGTGGAACTCACCCGTGAAGGCGACTCGCAGCTGGACGACCTCAACCTCAGGCTGATCATCTTCGCGGGCGAGATGCTCGAAGTCGCCATGCTCGCCCCCTGGTGGGAGCGCTTCGGCGACACTCGCCCGGTGATGGTGAACAAGTACGGCATCACCGAGACGACGGTGCATGTCACCTACCGCACACTGTCCACAGTGGATCTCGTTGGCGCACGCAGCCCCATCGGGCGGCCGATGCGCGACCTGACCATGTACGTGCTGGACGAGCGGATGCGCCCGGTCCCCGTCGGCGTCCCAGGCGAGCTCTACGTCGGCGGCCCCGGCGTGACCCGCGGCTATCTCGGCCGTCCCGGGCTCACGGCGCAGCGCTACGTGCCGGACCCGTTCGGCCCGGTGGGCGCGCGGTTGTACCGCTCCGGGGACAAGGCGCAGGTGCTCGCCAACGGAGACATCAACTTCCTCGGCCGGTTCGACGACCAGGTGAAGATCCGCGGGTTCCGGATCGAACTCGGCGAGGTCCAGGCCTGCCTCGCCGAGCATCCGGAGGTGGACACCGCGGTGATCGTCGTGCACGAATCCGCACCGGGCGACCGCCAGCTGGTGGCCTACGTCGTACCGTCCCCCGGCACCGCGGTCACGCCGGGGGAATTGCGCGCACACGCCTCGGACCGGCTGCCCGGCTACATGGTGCCTTCTCTGTTCATCAGCCTCGACAAGTTGCCGCTGACGGTCAACGGCAAGATCGACCGGCGCGCGCTGCCCGCGCCGGACAGGTCTTCGCAGGAAGCGGAAACGACCTACGTCCCGCCCCGCACTTCCACCGAGGAGATGCTGGCCCGGCTGTTCGCCGAGATCCTCGACCTGCCCCGGGTCGGCGTGCACGATCCGTTCTTCGCCAACGGCGGCGACTCGATCCTCGCCGTGCGGCTGGTCGGCAGGCTCCGCAGCGCGGGCTTCGAGTGCTCGGTACAGGACCTGTTCCGGCATCAGACCGTCGCCGAGCTCGCGGCCGCCGGCTCCGACGACCCGAATAGCACCGAGTTCAGCGGCACCGCGCCGTTCGCGCTGATCTCGGCGGAGGACCGCGCGAAGATCCCGGCCGGGATAGCGGACGCATACCCGATGGCGCAGATGCAGGCCGGGATGGTCTACGAGATGTACGCCAACCCAGGGCGGAACAACTACCACAACATCACCACGTACATGATCCGCGAAGACGGTTCCTACGACCCAGCCGCCGTCGCGAAGGCCGTCGAAAGGGTGATCGCGGAGCATGAGATCCTGCGAACTTCGTTCGATCTCTCGAGCTACGCCCAACCCATGCAGCTCGTGCATGAGACCGCGCAGGTCGAGTTCGACCACTGGGACCTCCGCGGCCTCTCCCCCGAGGAGCAACGGCGATACATGGACGAATTCCGCGCCCGTCAGCGGGAGCGGCTGTTCGATCTGGCCGAAGCGCCGCTGATCCGCTTTCACGCGCACCAGCTCAGCGACGACCGCTGGTTGCTGTCGGAAACCGAGTGTCACTCCATTTTGGACGGCTGGAGCCACAACTCGATCATCTCCGAGCTGGTCGCCCACTATCGCGCGATCCGGGACGGCTCGCCCGCGCCCGCGGGCAGTCCCAGCACTGTGCGCTTCGCCGACTTCATCGCGCAGGAGCAGCGCAGCCTGTCCGATCCGGCCGACCATGAGTTCTGGCTGGACCGGACCTCACGGGCGACCCCGCTGCTGATCCCGCGGGAGTGGGCGGCCCCCGACGGTCCCGAGGACTACCACCTGCGTATCCGTTACCGCGACCTGGAAGCGGGGCTGCGCAAGCTCGCCGACGTGTCCGGTGCCTCGCTCAAGGCAGTCCTGCTCGCCGCGCATGTCGCGGTCTGGCGCACGGTGACCGGCGGCGAGGAGGTCTACTCAGGCCTGGTGTGCAACGGCCGCACCGAGGTCGAAGGCGGCGACCTGGTCCGCGGCATGTTCCTCAACACGGTCCCGTTCGTCTCGCCCGCCGCTAGCACGGGCAGCTGGCGGGAACTGGTGGACGCGGTGTTCGCCGAAGAGGTCGCGCTCTGGCCGCACCGCAGGTACCCGATGCCGGAGATGCGGCACCGGTTCGCCGGCGGTGGACGGCTGTTCGACGTCGCCTTCAATTACCTCAACTTCCACGTGCTGGACCGCGAGGCGGTGGACACCGACGGCAGCACCGACGTCTCCCTCAACGAGTTCCCGCTGTGCGCCCTGACCGAAGCCGGCGACCTGATCCTGGTGGCGAAGTCCGCCTGGATCGGGCGGCGGTACACCGAAATGCTGGCCGAGATGTACCGGAACGTGCTGGAGGCAATGGCCGCTGACCCGGACGGTGCCGCCACGGCGCTGCTGCCGGACGGCGAACGCGACCGGCTCATCGCCGAGGGGCGCGGCCCCAGCCTGCCCTCGGCGGACCGGTCCGTGACCGAACTGGTCGCCGACCGAATCCTGGAGAGCCCGGACGCGGTCGCGGTCGAAGCGGGCGCGGAACGGCTCACCTACCGGGAACTGGACGCCCGCGCCGACGTGATCGCCGCGCAGCTGGCCGCGGCGGGCGCACGGCCCGGGGATCTGGTGGGCGTGGCCTTGCCACGCGTCCCGGATCTCGTGGCGAGCGTCGTCGGTGTCCTGCGGATCGGCGCGACCTATGTCCCCGCCGATCCGGCGCATCCCGTCGAGCGCGTCACCTCCGTGCTGCGGGACGCCGGTGTCCGGATCGTCCTGACCACCGGTGACGTCGCGAGGCGGCTGCCGGCGGACGGGCCGCAAGCCCTGGTGCCCGCTCGCACCGCCGCGGCCGGGGCAGGACCGCGCCACAGGTCGGATCCGGACGCACTGGCCTATGTGGTGCACACGTCCGGCTCGACCGGGCGCCCCAAGGGCGTGATGGTGCGGCACGGCGCACTGGCCGGACGGGTCGCCGCGCTGCACCTCGACATCGAGCTCGAAGCCTCCGACGTGGTCGTCAGCGTCGTGCCCTCGATCGTGGACGTCTGGCAGCTGGACGTGTTCGCCGCTCTGGCCAGCGGCGCCAAGCTGGTCCTGGCCGGCGAGGACGCCGCCCGCGACCCACTGGCGCTGGCCCGGGTGCTGCGCTCGTCGGGCGGGACCTTCATGCAGGCCTCGCCGACGACGTGGCGGTTGCTGTCCGAATCCGGCTGGACCGCGCCGCCCGGCTTCCGCCGGGTGTCCGGCGGCGAGTCGATGGGCGCGGACCTCACCGCGCGGCTGGCCGCGGACGACGCGACGCTGTGGGACATGTACGGCCCCGCCGAGGCGACGGTCTACTGCTTCGGCACCCGCCATCACGGCGACGCGGCACCGCGCTGGCACGCCGCCGCGAACACCCGCGTCTATCTGCTCGACGACAGGCTGCGGCCGGTACCCGAAGGAGTGGCCGGCGAGATCCACATCGCCGGAGAAGGCCTGGCGCGAGGCTATCTCGGCCGTCCGGCGACGACGGCCGGGGTGTTCCTGCCCGATCCGTATGGAGATCAGCCCGGCGCGAGGATGTACGCGACCGGCGACCTCGCTCGCCGCGGTCGCGACGGTGGGATCGAGATCCTCGGCCGCCGCGACCACCAACTGAAAGTGCGCGGCTTCCGCGTCGAACTCGGCGAGATCGAGCACGTGCTGGCGACGCACCCGGACGTCCGTGCCGTCGTGGTGCAGCCGGTCGCCGGGGAGGCCGGTCCCCGGCTGGCCGCGCACCTCGTCCTGCACGAGGGCACGGACTCGGTGGCGGAGATCCGCGAACACGCCGTCCGCTCGCTACCGTCGCACATGGTGCCGACGTACTTCGTCCCGACGACGTCGCTCCCCCGGCTGGCCAACGGCAAGGTGGACCGGGCCGCGCTGACCGTGTCCGACGCCGAACCCGCCGCGGCCGCGACGACGTCCGCGCCGCCGGAGGGTCCTGTCGAGGAAGCGATCGCCGCGACCTGGGCCGAACTGCTCGGACTCGGCAAGGTCTGCCGCGACGACGACTTCTTCGCTCTCGGCGGGCACTCGCTCCTGATGCTGCGGCTGGTCGCCCGGCTCGGCCGCGAGAACGGAATCGAGATCACCTTCGCCGACATCCTGGAGAAACGGACCGTGCGGCGGCTCGCCGAAGCCGTCAGCCACCGGGGTGAGCAGGGCCCGCGCGCGCTGTACTGGCTGAACGCCGAGGGCGCCGACACGCCACTGTTCTGCCTGCACCCCGGCGGTGGCAGCGCGCACTGGTTCCGCGACCTCGCGGACGAGTACGCCGGACGGTGTCGGGTGGCCGCCTTCGAGTGGCCGGGCCTGCACGGCGATCTCGAGGTCCCGGGCACGGCCGCCGAGATCGCCACGAGCTACCTGGCCGAGATCGACGCCTCCGGTGTCGAAGGGCCGCTCAACATCCTCGGCTGGTGCGGCTCCAGCGGGATCGCCTGGGAGATGGCACGGCAGCTTCACGAAAGCGGGCGGCCGCACCGGCTGGTCCTGCTCGACGCGTTCGACGACGTCGTCTCCGCGCACGACGGCCGCCTCCTGGACAACCTCGAGGTGCTGCGCCGGGCTCGCAAGGTGTTCGACTCGCTCGGCGACGCGGACCCCGGCTCGAGGTCCGACCGGCACGGTGAACTGGAGACGGTGCTCCGCGAATTGGTCGAAGACGGCGACGCGGTGCTCGGCGATCTGCTCGACGACATCACCGGCGACGAGGACCTCAACCAGGCATGGGGCCTGCGGCTGCGCTCTTGGAGCGATCTGCTGGAGATCCGCACCCAGCACCGGTTCACCGAGTACGCGGGCCGAGTCGATCTGATCGTCTGCGAAGACCTGTCCCATGACCGCTACCGGGAGATGTTCGGCAGGTCGTTCGAGGACTATCTGGACGGCTGGCGGCGGGTGGCCCTGGGCGGCCTGCGGGTGCACCGGGCGACGGGTGACCACGTCGGGGCCCTGCGCCCGCCGCACGTCGCCGGCCTCGCGGCCACGGTGACCACGATCCTGTCCGACGACCACACGGGCTGAGCCCGCCGAACCACCAACGAAAGGTCCCACAAGCGATGAAAATCCTCGTCACCGGCGGCGCCGGCTTCATCGGCTCGCACTTCGTCCGCACCGCCGACGACGCGCGGATCACGGTGCTGGACCGACTCACCTACGCGGGCGACCGTGCCAACATCCAGGACACCGCCCACGAGTTCGTCGAAGGCGACATCTGCGACGCCGACCTGCTCCGCGAGGTCGTTCCCGGCCACGACGTCGTGGTCAACTTCGCCGCGGAGTCACACGTGGACCGGTCCATCGAGGGCGCGTCGGAGTTCGTGCGCACCAACGTGCTGGGCACCCAGACACTGATGCAAGCCTGTCTCGACGCGGGCACGCCCCGTGTCGTGCAGGTCTCCACCGACGAGGTGTACGGCACGATCGATGCCGGATCCTGGACCGAGAGCTCGCCACTGCGGCCTCGCTCGCCGTACGCGGCGGCCAAGGCCGGCGGCGACCTGATCGCCTCGGCTTACGCCGTCACCCATGGCCTGCCGGTTTCGATCACGCGATGCGGCAACAACTACGGGCCGTACCAGTACCCGGAAAAAGTGATCCCGCTCTTCGTCACGAACCTGCTTATGGGCAGAAAGGTTCCGCTTTACGGTGACGGCGGAAACGTCCGGGACTGGATCCATGTGGATGACCATTGCCGCGCGATCCGCTTGGTGGCGGAACGCGGCGAACCCGGTGAGGTGTACCACGTCGCGGGCACCGCCGAGTTGACCAACATCGAACTCACCGAGCGAATCCTGAAGGCGGTGGGCGCGGACGAATCCGCGATAGAGCGGGTGGCCGACCGCAAGGGGCACGACCGCCGCTACTCGCTCGACGACACCAAGCTGCGCGGCATCGGGTACGCCCCGAAGACTTCATTCGACGACGGCCTGGCCTCGACGATTGCGTGGTACGCCGAAAATCCGGCATGGTGGAAATCGAAGCGGTGACAGCGCGGCTCACGCCGTCGTCCGACGACAGCCCGCGACGTCAACCTCACCGAACGAACGCGGAAATGTTCCGCAAATTCGCCGTCGCATCACGAGCCCATTCCGGGACCAGGCGTCGGCGGTCCTCGTCGGCCGTACCGCTCCCCGGGACTTTCCCGGGGAGACGTGGGCCGGCCCGGCGATCTTCGGCGACGATCACCCACCGTGCTCTGCGACAGACGAGCCCGGACATGTTGCGCCGACGGCATTTCCGGCCAGCGTGAACCAGCTTGTGGACGCCAACTCCCAACGCGTGAAGCAGTATCCCGGTTCCGCGACGCAACTTCGATCTTGCGTCTCGCCGGCGAGACGCAAGATCGAAGTTGCGACTTGCCAGTAGGTAGTCTCCATACCCCCGAACGGATTACGTCGAACGGGCCATAGAGCGCGCCGGCCCGACC
>JARAWT010000068.1:0-56160 GCA_033793495.1 Streptomyces sp. MN03-5084-2B
CGACCCTCCGGGTACGCAAGCCGACCCTCCGGGTACGCAAGCCGACCCTCCGGGTACGCAAGCCGACCCTCCGGGTACGCAAGCCGACCCTCCGGGTACGCAAGCCGACCCTCCGGGTACACGAGCCGACCCTCCGGGTGGGCTCCCGGTCCTTCGGTGTCAGCGGCGGGAGCTCTTCCGGACGATCAGCCGGGCCTCGAGCGTCGTCGTGGTCGCGTCGCGGCTGCTGTCGGAAATGCGGGCCAGCAGCAGTTGTGCCGCTACCCTGCCGACTTCGTACGCCGGCTGGGCGACCACCGTCAGGGGCGGGTCGACCAGCGTCGTCCACGGTGCGTCGTCGAACGAAACGATGCCGACGTCGCTGCCCGGGCGCAGGCCGCGGGCCGCGAGGGCCTCCAGTACCCCGATGGCCATCGTGCTGTTCGCGACCAGGAGCGCGTCCGGCGGCGAGGGCTCGTCGAGGAGCTCCAGCGCGGCCAGCCGGGCGCCCTCGGCGCGGTACTCCGCGCGGCGGAACAGGACGTTGTCTTCACCGACGACGTCGGTGTACCCCGCCAAGCGGTCTGCGGCCGTGCGGACACCCGGCGGCCCGGTCAGGCAGCCGACGCGCCGGTAGCCGCCGGCGAGCAGGTGCCGCGTGGCTTCGGCGGCCGCGTGGCGGGTGTCGACCAGGACCTGGTCGCCCTCCGCCGCCTGCAGCGGCCGGTCCACCGCCACCAGCGGCGTGCCCTGACGGCGGAGGCCCTCGACGTTCGTCGACCGGCCGGTGGGCGACAGCACCACGCCGGCGACCCGCTCCTGCAGCGCGACCTCGATGTAGCGCCGCTCCTTGTCCTCGTTCTCGTCCGAGTTGCAGAGCACCACCGAATACCCGGACCGCTGGGCCAGGTCCTCGACGCCCCGCGCGATCGCGGTGAAGAACGGGTTCTCGACGTCGGAGATGATCAGCGCGAGCACCGCGGTCTCCTGGCGGCGGAGGTTCCGGGCCAGCCCGTTCGGGTGATACCCGAGCTCCGCGGCTGCCTCCTGGACCCGGGCGGCCAGCGTGGGGTCCACTGTGGACTTTCCGTTGAGCGCGCGCGACACGGTCGCCGTGGAGACGCCGGCCCTGGCCGCGACGTCGCTGATGGTGGCCACACGCCCTCCCTGATCACTCGTCGAGGGGAGAATAGCGCTCTTGGTAGTGGTTTACCGTCCGCTTACCTTTTTGGGGGAACGCCCACTTCCGGTTGACCGCAGGGGTTACGCCGAACGGAGTCGATCACGGACGGCAACGTCCACAGTGGAGAGTGGACGGAAGTAGCGGCCCGGCGTGAGCCCGGTCAGCGCCCGGCACTCCCGGCTGAGGTGCGCTTGGTCGGCGTACCCCGCGGCGGCGGCCAGCGCGGCCAGGCCCCCGACGTGCGGAGCCAGCGCGACGGCCCGCCGGAACCGGCTCACCCGGAGGTAGGTGGCCGGCCCGTAGCCGACGGCTTGGACGAACCGCCGCCGCAGCCGCCGCTCGCTCACCGCGCCGGACAAGGCCGGATCCTCGGCCCGCGCCGCCACGGCGCTGCCTCGACCGGCACCCGCTCCACCCGGCACCGCGGCACCGGGCCGGACCAGCCCTCCGGCCGCGTCACCGACCCGGCCGACCCCGGCCTCCAGCCGCGCGATCAACTCCGCCACCGCCGGATCCGCCACCGGCAGCTCCGCCAGCCGTCCCGCCACCGCGGAAACCGGCGACAGCACCCCCTCCGCCAGCCGCTCCGCCGAAGACCGTCCCCACAGCTCGCTGACCGGCACCCGCCGATCCCGCAGCTCGTCCGCCGCCACGCCCAGCACCGCCGCGGCGCGGCCCGGCACGAACCGGACGCCGTGCAGCACTCCCTCCGTCTCCGCGCACCACGCCGCTGTGTCCGGCCCGGCGACGAAGGCCACGCCGTCGCCCACCACCAAGTCCACGCACCCGTCCGGGACGATCCGCTTCGGTCCCTCCGAAGCCGACCGCCACACGCACCTGGCCACGTCCCGCAACTCCGCCGGTGGTGCCGCCTCCTCGTACACACCCCCGATCATCCCCGCGGGCTCCCCAAAGAGACACCCGTCCGGGTGAACATCGAACTTCCCGCGAAGAGCTGCTAACGCGCCGTTAGGTCACGGCGAGATATAGGTCGACGCACTCGACGGAAGTGCGCGCGACGAGAGAAGACCTCTCCATGGGCGTTCCCACCGCGACCCGGTCCGAGCGCGACTGCGCCGGGCGGGCTCGGTCGGCCGGCAGCTTCGTCGTCGTCCTCGGCGTGCTCGCCGCGGCCTTCGCCGTGACCGCCTACATCGTGCCCCGGTCCGCGCGCGGCCCCGGCACGCAGGAACCCGCCGTCGCACCCGTCGCGCCGGCCGCGGTCCACGCCGTCAGCCACAGCGTCGTCTACGAATTGCTCGGCGCGCACGGCGCCCGCAACGTCACCTACGCGGCCGCGGGCTCGGCGCTGACCCAGCAGTCCGAGGTCGCGACGCCGTGGTCCACGCAGTTCACCCGGGTCGGCCCCGTCGGCCGCACCGAGTTCTACAGCATCGCCGCCCGCAACCCCGGTCCCGGCGCGCTGCGGTGCCGGATCGTCGTCGACGGCGTCGTCGTCGCAGACCGGACCGAGACCGAGCCGGACCGCCTCTTCAGCTGCGCCGTCTGAGCGGCAGGATCGGCGGCGTGAACGCCGCGATCACCTTCGGACCCGCCCTGGCGGCGGTCCTCGTCCTGCTCGCCGTGGCCGGTGCGGTCGTCGTCAAGGCCGGTGGTCTCGGCTCGGGGCGCGCGGTGCTGATCGCCGCCGCCCGCGCGGTCGCCCAGCTCGCCCTCGTGTCGCTGGTGATCACCGCCGTCCTGCGTTCGGCGCCGCTCACCGGCCTCTTCGTGCTGCTGATGTTCGGGATCGCCGCGGTGACGTCGGCGCGCCGCGTCGGGACCCGCAGGAACCTCCCGTGGACGGCGCTGGCCATCGCCGCCGGAGTCGCGCCCGTGCTGGCCCTGGTCCTCGGCGCTCGAGTCGTCCCGCTGGAGCCGATCGCGGTCGTGCCGATCGCCGGCATCGTGATCGGCGGCGCCATGACCGCGACGTCGCAGGCCGCCCGCCGTGCCCTCGACGAGCTGAAGTCCCGGCACGGCGAGTACGAGGCCGCGCTCGCCCTCGGCTTCCTGCCCCGGCCGGCCGCCCTCGAGATCTGCCGCCCGAGCGCCGGGCACGCCCTCATCCCGGCGCTCGACCAGACCCGCACGGTCGGCCTGGTGACGCTCCCCGGCGCCTACGTCGGCGTCCTGCTGGGCGGCGCGGGCCCGCTCCAGGCCGGGATGACGCAGGTGCTCGTGCTGATCGGGCTGCTGGCCGCGGAGGCCGTCTCGATCCTGGTGACGGTGCAGCTCGTCGCGGCCGGGAAGCTCAGCCGAGCGGAGTAGCCAGGTGGGCGGTGTCGTTGTAGCGCCGCACGATCCAGCGGTCGCCGTGCAGCACCACGTGCGAGATGGAGCCGTTGTCGGCGCCGAGGAAGGCGAACCGCTCGACCGCGCGGGTGGCCTGCGCGAACACCTCGCCGATCACGCCACCGTGGGTGAACACCGCGACGCGCTGGTCGGGGTGCGCGGCCGCGATGCGGGTCAGCGCGCCGCGCAGCCGGGCCCCGAACCGCTCGTCGGACTCCGCGCCGGGGATGACGTCCCAGCGCTGCTCGGCCCACAGCCGGTCGACGATCGGGTGGCCGTCGGTGGTGTACTTCCGGAACAGGCCGTTCTCCCAGTCGCCCAGGTGGATCTCGCGCAGGTCCGGCTCGACGACCGGGGTCAGGCCCAGCTTCTCGGCCAGCGGCGCGGCGGTCTGCACGGTGCGGCGCAGCGTCGTCACGTAGATCGCGTCGATCCGTTCGCCGGCGAGCCGGACGCCGACGCGCTGGGCGTGGTCGCGGCCCTCCGGGGCGAGGTCCGGGTCGGCCTGGCCGTCGACCAGGTCGAACGGGTTGTCGCCGCGAGCGGGGGCCGATTCGCCGTGCCGGACCAGGAAGATCTCCGTCGCGCCCGGGGGCGGGCTGAAGCGGAACTGGCGGTACTCGATCTCCTGCTCGGGCGTGCTCATGCTTCCGACATTAGCCGAGTTGCTTGTCCACGAAACACCATCGCCACGTCTCGCCCGGTTCGAAGCTGCGCATGACCGGATGGCGGGATTCGTGGAAGTGCCGGGTCGCGTGGCGGCGCGGCGAGGAGTCGCAGCAGGCGACGTTGCCGCACTTCAGGCACATCCGCAGGTGCACCCACGTCGTGCCTTCGGCGAGGCAGGCGGCGCAGCTGTCGGCCGAGCTGGGGTCCTTGTCCACCCACTCGTGGGCCAGGTGCTTGCACGACCCGGCCGTCGCGGCCGGGGTGCGCAGCTCGCGGCCTTCGATGTCGGGCTCGGCCTCGTCGCGGTCGAGCATCGACTCCTCGATGTCGAGCCGCTCCAGGACCCGGCGCAGGACGTCGTCGTCGGCGCTGCCGCTGTCGCGGGCCTTGAGGAACTGGTCGCGCTCCACTTCCAGGAGCGCCAGCCGCAGCCGGCGGTAGGCGTCGCTCGGCGTCTCGGCCAGCGCGCTCTGCCGGCCGAGCTGCTCCCACGCCGAGTCGGCGCGGTGCTGCAGGCGGTCGCGCAGGCGCTGGATGATCTCCGGCGGGTCGTCGTCGGTCCGGATCTCTTCGAGCTTGGCCAGCGCCGCGCGGGTCATGTCGTGCAGGACGGCCGCCTCCTGCAGCGCGTCCTCCGCGGGGTCCGGCCGGGGCAGGCGCAGCTTCCGGATCAGCGGCGGCAGCGTCATGCCCTGCACGGCCAGGGTGCCGGCCACGACGACGAACGCGGCGAGCACCAGCACCGCCCGCTGCGGGGTGTCCGCGGGCAGCACGAACGCGGCCGCCAGCGTCACCACCCCGCGCATGCCCGCCCACGAGATGACGGCGGAGTAGCGCCACGGCCAGATCTTCGCCTTGACCTTGCCGGGCAGGAGACGCCGTTTGACGCGCTTGACCGTGCCGATCCCGGCCATCCACAGCACGCGGGTGAGGATGGTCGCGCCGAGCACCGCGACGCAGATCCACGTGAGCGTCATCAGGGACAGCCCGCTCTCGCCGACTTCGGCGAGGATCCGGCGCAGCTGCAGGCCGATCAGCAGGAAGACCATGTTCTCCAGCAGGAACTGGATGGTCTGCCAGTTCAGCCGGGACGCCAGCCGGGTGGAGCCGGACAGGATCTGCGGCGCCTTGTGCCCGAGGATCAGCCCGGCGATGACGACCGCGAGCACGCCGGAGCCGTGGATCGCCTCCGCCGGGATGTAGGCGATGAAGGGGACGGCGAACGACAGCGCCGTGTCGAGCACCGGCTCGTCCATCCGGGCGCGGATGAACGCCGCCGCGAACCCGACGACCAGCCCGACCACGGCGCCGCCGATGGCCGCGCGGAAGAAGTCCGCGCCGACCTGCCAGAGGCTGACCGACCCGGCCAGCGCGGCGATGGCCGTGCGGAGGGCGACCAGCGCGGCGGCGTCGTTGAAGAGGCTCTCGCCTTCCAGGAGCCGGATCAGCTTGCGGGGCATCCCGACCCGCCGGGCGACGACGCTGGCGGCGACCGCGTCCGGCGGCGCCACGACGGCGCCGAGCGCGATGCCGCCGGCCAGCGGGAGCCCGGGGACCACCGCCCAGGCCACCAGGCCGACGCCGAGCGCGGTGAACACGACGAGCCCGACCGACATCAGCCCGATCGCCCCGCGGTTCTTCCGGAAGTCGACCAGCGACGTCTGGATGGCCGCCGAGTACAGCAGCGGCGGGAGCAGGCCGAGCAGCACGACCTCGGGGTCGAGGTGGACCTCGGGCACGCCGGGGACGTAGGAGGCGGCGACGCCGACGACGATCAGGCACAGCGGGGCGGACCAGTCCAGCCGCCGCGCCACCGCGCTGACGACCAGGACGGTCACGACCAGCGCCACTATCTCTGCCGCTATGTGCACGGGGTAATCATCACCCGGCCGCCGTGGCGGGCGTCACCGGGCCGGGCCGGTCGTCGCCGATGTCAGGAAAGGGTCGTTCATGACGCCGGATGTCGTGGAAGGGTCGTTCACGACGTCGCCCGCGCCGGCGCCGTGAGGACCTCGGCGACCAGCTGGGTGTCCATGTATTCGGTGATCTCGCGGATCCGGCCGTCCTCCACGCGGAAGACGAAGCAGTACTTGTTGTCGTACCGCGCCCCGGCCTTGGTCGCGACGCTGCCCTGCGTCTCGACCACGACGACGTCGTCCTCGGCCACGAACCGGCTCGCGGTGCTCGTGTACGTGCCCTCGAACTGCGCGCCCAGCGGGCCGAGCAGGTCGCGGCGGACGCTGTCCTTGCCGCTGAACCGGCCGGACCAGCTGTTGTGCCCGCTGACCGTCCAGGTCACGTCGTCGGCCATGGCGGCGATCAGCGGGCGGATGTCGCCGGTCGCCCAGGCGTCGAACGCCGTCTTCAGGAGCTGCTTGTTCTCGGCTGCGCTCATGGGAGCAGTCAACACGCTGGAGCGCGCTCCAGGGCAAGTCCCTAGGCTGGCGGCGTGACGACGGTGGAGATCACGGCCGGCGCGCTGCGCGGGTCCGAACGGGACGGGGTCCGGACGTTCCTCGGCGTGCCGTACGCCGAGCCGCCGGTGGGGGAGCTGCGGTTTCGCGCGCCCCGGCCCGCGAAGCCGTGGGCCGGCGAGCGCGACGCCACGCAGTGGGCGCCCCGCGCACCCCAGCCCGAACTGACCGGGCGCGGCTTCACCGGCGACGAGGACTGCCTCTACCTCAACGTCTACGCGCCCGCGGAACCCGGCTCGTACCCGGTGCTGGTGTGGATCCACGGCGGGGGCGGCGTGATGGGCGCGCCGCACCAGTTCGACGCGTCCGCGTACGCGCGGCGAGGGGTCGTCGTCGTGACCGTCGCCTACCGGCTCGGCGTGCTCGGGATGCTGCACCTGCCCGGGGTCGCCGATGCGAACCTCTCCCTGCGCGACCAGGTCGCCGCGCTCGGATGGGTGCGGGACGACATCGCCGCGTTCGGGGGTGACCCGGGCCGCGTCACGCTCGCCGGGCAGTCCAACGGCGGCCGGACGGTCGGGACGCTGCTGGCCGTGCCCGCCACCCGCGGGCTGGTCCACCGGGCAATCGTGCAGAGCGGCACCGGCGTCGGCTCGGTCGTGCACACTCCGGCCGAAGGAGCCGCCGTCGCCGACGCCGTCCTGCAGGAGCTGGACGTGCGGCCCGAGGACCTCACCACCCTCCCGGTGACGCGGATTCTCGAGGCCCAGCAACGGGTCTCGGCGGCGTCGGGCACGAAGGTGACCTACCGCGTGGTCGTCGGCGACGAACTGGTGCCGCGCCGGCCGCTCGACGGCGTCCGGGACGTCCCGCTGCTCATCGGGACGACGGCCGACGAGGAGGACCTGTTCAGCTGGCTGCAGTCGGGTGGCGCGAAGCTGCTGGGCGTCGGCTCGACGATGCTGTCCCCCGAGCAGGTCGAAAAGGCCGTTGCGGCGTATAACGACTTACTCGGCTGGCCGGAGGACCAGGTTCGCAACCGCGCGCTGACGGCGGGGGACTGGTGGATCCCGGCGATCCGGTTCGCCGAAGCGCAGCCGAAGGCGTGGATGTACCGCCTGGACTGGCGGATCGCCCCGCGCGGCCGCGGGCTGGGGGCGGCCCACGGGCTCGACCTGCCGCTGGTGTTCGACGACATCCGCAACCGCAACTGGCGGTTCCTGTTCGCCGGGCGCCCGTTCCCGGCGGAGCGGATGCAGGCGGTGGCCACGGAGATGTTCGACGCGTGGGTCCGGTTCATCTCGACCGGCGACCCGGGCTGGCCGCCGTACACGACGGCGGACCGCGTCACGCACCTCTTCGACGACGTCTCGACCACCGTCAGCGACCCGGACCGCGAGCAGCGCCTCCTCTGGGAATGACCGGAGGCGGCACTTTCCCGTGAAAGTGCCGCCTCCGGCCCGGACCTAGACGGTGATCTTGTCGACGTTCGGGCCGCCGTTGGCGGTCGTCGCGGTCGCCTTGATCTTGTTCGTGCCCGCCGTCAGGGTCACCGGGATCGTGGCCGTCTGCCACGTGTCCCAGTTGCCCGTGCCGCCGAAGGCCACTCCGGACGCCACCTTCGTGCCGTTGACCGAGATGTCCATCGGGCGGTTCGCCGTGGTGCCGTTGGCGAACCGCAGGACGACGTTCGCCGGGCCCGCCGCGGCCGCGTTCACCGTGAACTCCACGGCGCTGCCGGTCGCGTTGTCGTAGTTGACGAACCCGCTTCCGGTGTAGCCGAGGTGGTTCGACTCCACGGCGCCGTTCGTGACCGTCGCGTCCTCGGCCTGGTAGTCCGCCGGGGTGCCGGGGTCGACCGAGCCGTCCGCCGGGATCGTCTGCGTTCCGGTGTTCCAGCCCGCGACCCGCACGGACGGCTTGGCGCCCTTGAGGTCCGCGGTCCGGTACGTCGCCGACAACGTCGCCGACTCGCCCGGCCAGAGGGTGACCTGGTTGTCGGTCCACCGCACCGGCAGCACCGGCGCGCCCGCCGCCCCGACCACGTGCGCGTCGACGAAGAACGCCGGCACCTTGCCGGACGCCGGGTTCGTCAGCGTCACCTTCGTCGTCGTGGTGCCGTCGCCGTTGGTGGTCGTGGTGGCGGCCGACCCCAGCGAGACCTGGGCCAGGCCGTTCAGCCCGGACAGGTCGGCGTACGACGTCGTCGGCGTGTAGTACCAGTCGCTGTTGCCCCAGTCCAGGGTGTCGGCCTTGGTGGACAGCCAGTACACGTTCCGGCTGACCTCCTTGCCCGACGAATCCGTGAGCACCAGCTTCGCCAGGTACGTCGTCGACAGCCCGCTCACCGAGCCGATGGTCAGCGCCGTGGTCTTGGCGCCGTCACCGCCCACCGAGACAGCCTTGGACTGGCTGAACTTCTCCGTCCCGTCCAGGTTGTACAGCTTGACGGACGCGGTGAGGCCCGACGCCGCGTCGTGGTTGTGGTTCACGACCACGACCGACTTCGTGTCGTACGAGTACTGGATGTGCAGCGGCTCGTTCGCCTTCTTGGCCCCGAAGTACGAGCCGTTCTGGTCGAGGTAGGCGTCGAACAGCTGCCAGTGCAGCGACGTCCAGCCGCTGTTGAGCATCCAGTAGATGATCCCGGTGGCCGGGTTCGAGCTGTCGCTGAAGTTGCGCGAGTGCGACTCGAACTCGGCGCGGACGTTCTCGTACTGCGCCAGCTGCGCCTTCCGGACGAAGTCGGCCAGGCTCGACGGCTTGCCGTAGCGGCCGGTCAGCGCGTCGCCGAAGAGCTTCAGGTTGGCGAACGTCGAAGACGACGACCGGTGGTACTGCGCGGTCGACGGGCTCTTCCACATCGTGTCGAGCTCGCTCGAGGACATCATCCGCTTGAGCGTGTCCATCGTCGGGATGTCCGGCCCCGCGCTGGTCTCGGAGTTGAAGCTCCACGCGCCGCCGAGGTCGTTGTGCGCCTTGTCGTACCAGTAGTTCGGCGGGACGTAGTCGTACGGCCCGTTCATCTTCATCCCGGACGACCCCAGCTGCGGCGACGACTTCGCCGACGCGGCCGGGACCACCGGCGTCGCCCAGTCCGCGGCGGACAGCGCGTCGAGGTAGTTCTTCTCGATCGTCGCGTCGGGGGCGAAGTCGCTGCCGATCAGGAACGAGATGACGCTCGGGTGGTCGCGCAGCCGCTCGGCCTCCGCGGTCATCGACGCCTTCGCGACGGGGTAGTCGGCGGCGGTCCAGGGGTCACCCTTCTCGTCCCCGTTGACCTGGCCCTCCCACTTGTCGCAGCACTCCCAGCCGGGCAGCGTCAGCACGCCCATCCGGTCGGCGAGGTCGAAGAACTCGTCCGGCTCGATGTGTCCCTCCAGGCGCACGGTGTTGAGCCCGAGGTCCTTGACGTAGGCGAGCTTGTCCGCGGCGGCCTGGGCGTTCCAGCGCAGGAACAGGTCCGGCGAGTAGCCACCGCCCTTGATCAGCAGCGGGCGCCCGTTGATCGTGTACGCCCGGCCGCCGCTCGAGTTCTTGTTCGCCGTCACCGTGCGCACGCCGAAGCTCGAGTGGGAGGTGTCCGACGCCGTCCCGCCGACGCTCGCGGTCAGGTCGAGGTCGTAGAGCGGCTGCCCGCCCATTCCGGCCGGCCACCAGACCTGCGGGTTGTCGATCCCGACCACGCCGAAGGTGACGGTCTTCTTCTCCTTGGCCGCCACGGAGACGGTCTGGCTGATCGCCTTGCCGGCGACCGTGCCGGACACCGTCGCCGAAACGGCGGCCGCCGAGTCGTTGCGGACGTCGGCCTTCACCGTCAGGTCGGCGTGGCTCAGCCCGGTCAGCTTCGTGACGACGTGGGCGCCGCGCAGGGCCACCGGGCCGCTGCGGCGCACGAGGACGTCCCGCACGATGCCCATGTTCTGGTCCGGCGGGGTCTGCGCCCAGTCGATCCAGCCCATCGACAGGTCCTTGTTCGGGTCGTTCGGGTAGACCTTGAACGCGATGCTGTTCGTGCCGGCCTTCACCTGCGCGGTGATGTCGAGGTCGTGGCGGGTGTAGGCGCCGTTGACCTGCGTCTTGTCGGCGATCCGGGTCCCGTTGACCCAGACGTCGGCCTTGGACAGGACGCCGCTGAAGTCGAGGTACGTGCGCTGGGTGGTGTCGGCGACCGTGAGGTCGGTGCGGTACCACCACGGGACCTGGAAGTCCGCGGTCGGCACGTTCTTCATGTTCGTCGAGTAGAACGGGTCGGCGTACTTGCCGTTGGCCAGCAGGCCGGCGTAGACGGTCGAGCGCGGGCCGACCGGGTACCAGCCCGAGGTGTTGTAGCCGGGCTTGGAGACCGCGGAGTCGTCGCTGACCTGCGCCGACGTCTGGATCAGGAAGCCGGGGACGGCGGTCGCCGGGGCCGCGGCCGTGACGACCGCCTTGACCGGTACCTGCCCGGTCGCGGCCGGGACGGTCGCCCCGGTCACCGCGACGGCCAGCACGGCCGCCGCGAGGAGAGTCCGGGTTCTTCTCTGCCGATAGCTCACTAGCGCGCCTCCTAGGCACCCACGGCGGCGGGGGACAGCGGACCATCGTTAGGTAACTTTCCTAACAATTGCGACGATGGTAGCGGCCCGCTCACGCCGGGAACAGGGGTGATTCGTCAGACGCGGGCGGCCTGCCACGCCGCCGCGGCGCGCAGGGCCAGCAACAGCGGCAGGGAACCGTCTTCCCAGAGCCGGTGCGGGAGTGCCTCGCTGAGCGGGACACCGCCGGCCAGCGCGGCGCCGATCGTGGGGAGGTCGACGTCGAAGAGCGTCAGGCCGGCGCTGTAGAGCCGTTCGCCGCTGACCGGGCGGCGCCGGGCGACCTCGGCGCTGTCGACCGCCAGCTCGGTCAGCCCGAAGAACTCGGGCTTGGCGCCGCGCTCCATCCAGCGCGCGAAGCCGGTCACCTTCGTCTCGCGGACGTCTGCGGGGCTCAGGCCGCTCTCTTCGCACAGCTCGCGTTCCATCCCGGCGCGGACCGCGGTGTGCAGGAACCGGCGCGGGCCGCCTTCCGGTGTGCGCAGGTCGCGAGGTTCGAGCGAGCCGCTGCCCGAAGGGGCGAGCAGCAGCCCGCTGACGGAGTTGAGCGGCGACTGCCGGACGGTGACCAGCTTGCCGTCGGTGGTGAACGCGACCGTCGAGACGCCGACGAGGTCGGCCAGCGTGCTGCTGCTCAGCTCGCGGAGGGCGCCGGCGGTGTCGGTGAGCTCGGCCTTGCGCAGGTCGTACTCTTCGCCGGTGTCGGTGCGGGTGATGCGGAGCGCGGCGAGCTCGTTCGAGCAGACGGCGTCGAAGAAGCGCGCCCGGTGCAGCCGGATCGGCGCGGGCCGGGCACCGGCGGCGGGCAGCGGATCACCGCGCATGCCGACGATCGGGCCGTTGAACAGCAGCCTGCCGCGCGCTCGCAGCGGCAGCACGTGCGGCGCGGTGGCCTTGAGGGCGGGCGGCAGCCGGTAGGGCTCCTCGGCGACGTCGACGGTGTGCCGTTCTTCCCACAGGTCGCGGTCGATCGCGGCGCTGACCAGCGCGGTTCCGCGGGCGGGCACGACGAGGTAGGCCGCGTCCGGGTAAGCGGGCGGCGGAGGCAGCTCCGCGGTGGGGAAGGGCGCGGCGATGGTGGTGAACTCGAAGCCGGCCCACCGGCGGCGCAGCAGCCGGACGTCCCGGGTGAAGGTGGCGACGCCGAGCGCGAGCGCGACGACGGAGAGCACGACGCCGACGGCGCTGGGCAGGATGGTGACGACCCCGAGCGCAACGCCCAGCCCGGACGCCGCGAGCGGCCACTCCCGCGCCCCGATGAAGCCTAGGTAGTCCGCCTTGGCCCGGGCCCGGCGCGTCAGTTTTCCCATCGCCGCACTGTTTAGCACGCCGGTCTCACTCGGCGTCGAGATACACCCAGTGGCCGTCCTCACGCCGGAAGCGGCTGTTCTCCTCGAGGAAGCCGTCCCGGCCCCGGTGGCGGTAGTGGGCGCGGAACTCGACCGTGCCCTCCTGGTGCAGCAGGCCCCCGCCGGTGCGGCCGAGGATCTCCAGCCGCGTCCACTCCTGGCCGGGATCGAGCCGGAGGTGGCGCGGCCGCGTGTCGGGGTGCCAGGTGCGCAGCAGGTACCCGGTGTCGCCGACGGCGAAGGCGCTGAACCGCGAGCGCATCAGCAGCTCGGCGGTGGGAGCGGTGAGCCCGCCGTCGTGGAACCGGCCGCAGCAGGCGGCGTAGGACTCGGTGAGGCCGCACGGGCACGCAGCGGGAGGCATCGGAGCATTGTGCCACGACCGTCCACTTCGGACTAACCGGAGTTGACCGGCTTCCCGCTCTCCCGGGCCTCCTGCGCACCGCGCACCGCAAGCCGGTCGGCGCGCTCGTTCTCCGGGTGGCCCGCGTGGCCCTTCACCCACAGCCACTCGACCGTGTGCTCGCCGATCGCCGCGTCCAGGCGCTGCCACAGGTCCGCGTTCTTCACCGGTGCGCGTGCCGCCGTCTGCCAGCCGTTGCCCTTCCAGCGGGGCAGCCACTGGGTGATCCCGTTGCGCACGTACGTGCTGTCCGTGTAGACGCGCACCTGCGACGGCCGGGTCAGGCTCTCCAGGGCGCGGATCGGGGCCGTCAGCTCCATGCGGTTGTTCGTCGTCGGCGTGGCTTCGCCGCCGTACAGCTCGCGCTCGTGCCTGCCGTAGCGCAGCACCGCACCCCAGCCGCCCGGTCCGGGGTTCCCGCTGCACGCACCGTCGGTGTAGATCTCCACGTCCACGCGGCGACCCTACCGGTCGTCGTGCTCGCCCCAGGCCGCCACTCCGGGTTACGGTGAACCTGCGGAGGGGAGCCATGGGCGGGCACGACGAGACTGCGGAGGGGGCGCTCCTGGCCTACCTCGCCGACACCGATCGCGAGTACCTGCTGGCCCGGGGCACCCGCCGCCGGTTCCGCGCGAACGACGTCGTGCTGATGGAGGGCGATCCGTCCGACCACGTCCACGTGCTCGTCGCCGGCTGGGTGCGCGTCTCCACGATCGTCGACGACGGCCGCGAACTGCTCTTCGGGCTGCGCGGCCCCGGCGAGGTGCTGGGCGACCTCGCCGCGGTCACCGGGCGGCCGCGGTCGGCGTCGGTGCGCGCGATCGAGCCCTGTACCGTCTTCCAGCTCACCGGCGCGGCGTTCGTCGACGTCCTGCACACCCGGCCCGCGATCGCCGTCGCCACCATCAAGACGGTCGCGGCCCGGCTCCGCAACGCCGAGAGCGCGCGGATCGACGCGGCCGCCTTCGACGTCAGCCGCCGCGTCGCGGCGGTTCTGGTCCGGCTGGCCGAGGAGCGCGGCCGGACCGTGCCGGAGGGTGTCGTGGTCGACGCGCTGTCGCAGGAGGACATCGCCGCGCAGATCGGCGCCGCCCGGCGTACCGTCGCCCGGGCGCTGCGCGTGCTGCGCGAGCGCGGCATCGTCGAGACCGGCCGTCGCCGGTTCCTCATCCGCGAGCTGCGCGTCCTGCGCGCCTTCGCCCACTCTGAGCCAAACGGCACACAAGGCCCGTGACAGCGGACATCTGACGGACAGCCCGCCCGGGTGATCCTGGAATCCGGCCGGGAAAGAAAACGATGCCGCCCGGCCGGATTTCATTTCGAGCGAGGTCGGGGAGCCCGTGTCGTGAACGTCTACTGCAGGATTTTGACCCTGGTGAAATCGGTTTTCGCCGCGTTCGTGGTCGGCGCCGTCGCGGGTTTCGCGCTGGCCGCCGGAAACGCGGCGGAACCGGCCGCGCCGACGTTCCACGGCTCCGCGCCGCTTCCCGACTCGGCCTGGGTACAGCGATGAGGAGGTGTGTCTGATGGAGAGTCACTCGATCTGGGCCCTGATCTTCGGGGCGAACTGACCGGTGGGAGACCCGCACCGGCCGGCTCGTGGGGGGTCGGCCGGTGCGGGTATTCCCGAATACCGGTGTCCGCAATCTGTCCTGACTTCGGAGAACGGAAACTGCTAACGTGGGCAAATCTTCGGCAGGGGAACGAGGGGGTGGGACGACGGAAGAGCACACTTTCCCGTTCGTGCGCGAGCTGAACGAGCTGCGCCGCGGCCGTGGTCTCGACGCCGCCGATCTGCACCAGCGGATCGGCCCCTGCCTGCGGGCGGCGTGCGCGATCACCGAAACCGACCAGCCCGCGGCCGCGCGCCAGAAGCTCGTGCTGCGGCTGACCGACCTGTGCGGCCGGCTGCCGCCGGACCTGAAGCTGGCCGCGCTGGCGGCGCTCGGCCTGCACGAGGAGGCCGCGGGGGAGTTCCTCGACCGGCGGATCTCGTGGCTGGCCAGCGTCCTCGACCGCGACCCGCGCACCGCCCGCCGCCGGATCGACCTGGCGTTCCGCCGGCTCGACGAGCTGCTCGGCGCGCCCGATCCCCGCGCCGACCTGCACCCGCTGGCCGGCTGGTACGTCGAGTCGATGAAGGCGATGCTCCGGCTCGACCGCGACCCGCCGGAGCTGGAGGAGGAACGCCGGATCGTCGCGGAGGTCGACGAGCTCGACGAGCTGGTCCTGCCGTTCAGCGTGCCGGCCGAACCGGGCAGCGACCCGATGCCGGACATCACCGCGGACGCGCTGTTCGGCGGCGAAATAGTCGAAGCGCGCCAGGTGTCGGCGAGCCACGCCCAGTTCGTGATGCGGCTGCCGAACCCGCTGCGGCTCGGCCAGCGCCACGAGTACGGCATCCGGTTCACGCCGCGGCGCACCGAACTGCGCCCGTACTACGCCATGACCCCGTTGCGCCGCTGCGAGCACTTCTCGGTGCGGGTCCGGTTCGACCGGGCGGCACCGCCGTCGCGGGTGTGGCGCCTCAACGGCGTGCCGGGCCGGGTGATCGACGACGGCGTCGACTCGGGCGACGCGCTGACCGTGAACCGGGTCGGTGAGGTCGGCCTCGAGTTCCACGACCTGCACCAGGGGCTCAGCTACGGGTTGCAGTGGTCCTTCGAGCCGCCGGAGGCCTGACCGGCCGTCCGGATGCTGGGACGCGGAATAGCCGCGCGAACACCGGGTTGGCATGGTCGTAGCCGACGGAAAGGGGTCCGCGATGAGCACGTTCACGAGCGAGTGGCAAGACTGGAAGGCCCGGCGCGAGACGGACCTGGCCGAGCCGCACGGCTGGCTGGCGCTGGTTTCGCTGGACTGGCTGACCGACGCCCCGCGCGAGTACCCCGGCATCCCCGGCCGCTGGTGGCAGGACGCCGACGCCGCCTACGTCGACCCGGCCGGCGCGTCGCTGGCGCACGACGGCGAGCCGATCACCGGTGTCCGGCGGTTCGAGCTGGTCAACAGCGGTGCGGGCACGCGGGTGCTGTCCGGTGACGTCGAGATCGAGGTGGCCCGCCGGTCCGGCTACCTGATCCGCGTCCACGACCCCAAGGCCGAGGTGCTGCGCGAGTTCCGCGGCGTCCCGGCGTACGAGCCGTCGCCGTCCTGGGCGCTGTCCGGGCGGTTCGAGCCGTTCGACTCCCCGCGCCCGACGACGGTCGGCGCCGTGGTCGAAGGCCTCAGCCACGTCTACACGGCCCCGGGTGTGGTCCGCTTCTCCCACGACGGCGCCGAGCACGCGCTGACGGCGTTCAACGGCAAGGACGGCGGCCTCAGCATCCTGTTCACCGACGGGACGAGCGGCGTGACGACGTACGCGGCCAACCGGTCGCTGCCGGTCGGGGCACCGGCGGCGGACGGCTCGGTGACGCTGGACTTCAACCGCGCGGTGAACCTGCCGTGCGCGTTCACGGACTTCGCGACGTGCCCGCTGCCGCCGGCGGGCAACCACCTGCCGTTCGCGGTGGAGGCGGGGGAGAAGACGCCGTACGAGCGCGGATGACTCCCCCGCCCGCCGCCGGTGGGCTCAGTGGGCGACGTCGATGACGACGCGGTTCGGCCCGGTGAGCGTGAAGACGTTCACCGCGGTCCGCGTCCGCACCCCGATCCCGATCGAGGTCTGCGCCTCGAAGTCGCCGGTGAGGGCGATGGCCATGACATTGGCGAGGTTCCGGGTGCGGAACTTCGGCGGCCCGGTGTAGGTGGGATTCCCGTTCGCGTCGTGCGCGACGAGCGGGAAGGCGGAGACGTTGATGAAGTACTCCCCGGTGAGCCACACGATCTCCCCGCTCGGGTCGGCCGTGAGCTCGTCGACGAGCTGGTAGCTGAGGTTGTCGGGCACGGCCCCGGCGGACAGGTCGAGCACGATCCGGTCGAACCCGGGGTTGAGCCCGGTCCGGATGTTGATCAGGGCGGGCGTGGTGGCAGCGGCCTGAGCCGCTCCCGAGGCGGCGAGCATCCCGGCGAGCAGCAGGGTGACGGCGATGAGCGCGCGTCGGACGGGTCTGGACATGTGGGCCTCCTGGCGGAGTGAGCCGATGGAAGTCCCAGCGCTGGGTTTGCGGGAGACGCCCGGTTCGTCCGGTGCGTTGTCCGGTGGCGGGTTTTGACGGCTGAAGCGTTACCCGGCTGCGCCGAACGTGTCGGTGAGCCCGGACGATCGGGCTCAGAGGTCGGCCGCGGTACGGCGGGAAACGTGTTCGAGGTGATGGGAGGTGGCCATCGCGACCCACCGGGACACCGACCCCGCAGTCCGTCCGCCGCTGCGCCGGCACCGGGTCAGCTCGTGGTCGCCCCACGAGTAACCGGGGCCGGCGAAGTCCTCCCGCTCGACCAGTTCCTCGGCTATGTCGGCGAACAACTCGGCGGGCGCGTCGCCTTCTTCTTTCTTGCGGCGCAGGATCACGGTCTTTTTCGGAACCGTGTAGCAAAGGTAGGGATAGGGGCTGCGGGCCCCTTCCCCGGACTGGGGCGGCGTCGGGTGGGCGACGCCGTAGTCGCCGTAGTTGATCTCGCCTGCTGTGCTGTGCCGTAGTTCGTTCCAGAGGGCGACTTCCGGGCGGTCACGCAGGATCGTCGCGTACGTGGTCCGAGTGGCCGGGATCGAACCGGCGAGAAGCGTGGTCGATCCGGGGCCGAGCAACCCGGACACCGCCGCAAGGGTTTCGGCGATCGCGGCCACCCGGTCGGTGCGGAGGGTTTCGACGAATCCGGCGTCGATCACCGCGTGGACGCGGCCCGGCCGAGCGCCGGTTTGCCGCGTGATCGATCGGATCCGCTCGCACAGTTCCGCTGCCGACTTGCCGGGCCGGCGTATCCGGATGGCGATGTCACGGTCTTTGTGTTCGATCAGGAGCCGCACCCGGCGCAGTTCGTCGTCCGACGCGTCGGCTGAGACGACGGGGACCAAGCCGGCGAGATCGGTGGCGAGAAGGCCGAGCTTTTCCGACACCGCCGACTCGATGAGGTTGTCGAGATACTCGAAGACCCCTCCCGGTTGTCGTGCCAGTGGGCTACCGAGGGCCAGCCAGGTCGTATCGAGCCACAGGGTCCGGCCGTACTCCGCCGCGCTCACCGCGGCCCTGACGAGGGCCGGCAGGATCTGTCCGCCGGGCTTTGCGGAATCGAGCAGCTCGACCATCACCCGCACTTGGGCATCACGGCCGGAGCGGAGGTTGTCGAGGGCGCTCAATTCGCCCAGCTTGCATTTGACGGCCACGAGCGGGCGAGCATCGGGCATCCGGCTTCCTCCCCAAGGCGGCGATGTGACCCCGAACTTCTCAGTGTCGAGCGAGATCACCTCGGAGGACGTCCGCCGGACAGGTGCACCTGATGCGTCCGATGAGTGAGGTCGGCACTACTCGTGGTAGTTGCCGGTGTCGTGCCCGAATTCACGGAGGGCGCGCGGCGCAGCGCGCCCTTCCGGATGCCGCGTTCACCGCGGCCGCGGCGGGATCACCAGCCGCGCTCGCGCCACTCCGTCAGCTTCGGGCGCTCCGCACCCAGCGTCGAATCGTCCCCGTGGCCCGGGTAGAACCACGTCTCGTCGGGCAGCTCCCCGAAGATCCGTGACTCGACATCGTCCAGCAGGGACTCGAAATCCGATGGCGACGCCGTCTTCCCGACCCCGCCCGGGAACAGCGAGTCCCCCGTGAACAGGTGCGGGTGGCCGGCCGGGTCCCGGTACAGCAGCGCGATCGAGCCCGGGGTGTGCCCGCGCAGGTGGATCACCGACAGGGTGACCTCGCCGACCGTCAGCGTGTCGCCGTGCTCGACCAGGAAGTCCGGCGGCACCGGCAACGGCGGGGCGTCCAGGGGATGGGCCGCCGTGTTGGCGCCGTTCGCCCCGGCCACCGCGCCCAGGGCCTGCCAGTGGTCCTGGTGCTGGTGGGTCGTGACGACCGTCTTCAGCGAAGGCCGGTCCGGGCCGTGGCCGATCAGGTCCGAGATGCGCTCCGGGTCGCTCGCCGCGTCGATCAGCAGCGCCTCGTTCGACTCCCGGCACACCAGCAGGTACGCGTTGTTGTCCATCGGGCCGACGGACAGCTTGGTGATGGTGAGCGCGTCCAG
Organism: Streptomyces sp. MN03-5084-2B; assembly: GCA_033793495.1. Taxonomy (GTDB): domain Bacteria; phylum Actinomycetota; class Actinomycetes; order Mycobacteriales; family Pseudonocardiaceae; genus Amycolatopsis. Next base: position 18,984 of record JARAWT010000068.1, read on the forward strand.
GGTGCGCCGGGTGGCGTCGCCGCCCGGGTCGACGTGCCCGGTGTAGGTGTCCACGATGTTCACCGTGCACACGGTAGTCGTTTCGTTCCAAGCGGTTCCACCCGCACAAGCGCGCGGTCACCCCGCCACGTAGGCTCACGGCGAACCCCGCCAGCCCCGACCTCAGGACGACCGTGCCCACCTCCCCGACGCCGCGCCGGATCAGCTGGGACCTTCTCCGGGTGGTCGCCGTCTTCGCGGTCGTCCTCGGGCACGTCACCCACCAGGGCGCCCTGCTCCACCCGGAGTTGACGGGGTACCCCGTGCGGGTGACAGCGCAGTTCGGCGCCGCGATCCTGCTGGTGATCTCCGCCTTCTTCGTGTGCGCCAGCCTCCGCAAGGGCAACCCCCGCCGGTGGCTGGGGAGCCGCGTGGCGCGCCTGGTGCCCGCGTACCTGGTCGCCGTTCTGGTGACGTACGTCATCACGCGGTGGGCCGCCATCTCCTTCAGCGGCCTGCCCTACCCACCCGGGGTCACCGGGTTCCTGTTCGGCGTGCCGCCGGGACCGCCGACGAACCCCTCGCCGTGGTACATCCCGACCGGGCTGGACCTGGTCGCCAACCTCGGCATGGTGCAGGAGTGGGGCATCCGCTCGGACACCTTCTACTACCTCGACGGCTCCTACTGGACGCTGCCGGTGCAGCTGATGGCCTTCACCGGCGCGGCCCTGCTGTGGCCGCGGCCGTGGCGCACCCACCGGCTGACCGTCGCCCTGCTGTGGACGCTGATCCTCGTCCCGCTCGCGCTCCGGTTCCTCGTCTTCGCGCCGGGGACGGCGAGCCCGGTCGTCGAGACCTTCTACTACGGCCTGGGGCTGCACCGCCTGCACGTCTTCGCGATCGGCGTCGCGATCTGGTTCTGGGCGCAACGCCGGATCGGGACCTGGCACGCCGCGCTCTTCGTGGCCGCCGCCGTCGCCGCCCAGGACCTGCAGGTGTTCCCGTTCCACGTCGCGCTGCCGCAGGACGCGCTGCGCTGGCCCTCCACGATCGGGTTCGCCGTGCTGCTCCTACTGGTCTGCCTGGCCGCCCGCGGCCCGGACTGGCGGTTCCCGGGGCTGGCGCGGATCGCCCCGGCCGTCACCTGGCTCGCGGGCATCTCGTATGGTCTTTATCTGGTGCACCAGGAACTGGGTTACATCCTGGCCCGTGTCCTGCTCGACGCCGGCCTCCCCGGCTGGCTGCGGCTCCCCGTGATCCTCGGTGCCGCCGTGCTGGCCGGCTGGGCGGTCACCGCGGGGGTCGAACGACCGGCCCACCGGTGGCTCACCAGACGTCGAAAGCCCGAAGAACCGCAGGTCAAGGACGCGGAACCCGTTTTTGTCGGTGGTGGCTCGTAGCATGGACCGCGGCCACCCGTGCAGCTGAAAACCGGGTGAGCGACCGCAGCTGAAGAAGACATTGAGAGGACCCTGGCGTGGCTGATCGCCTCGTTGTTCGCGGTGCCCGCGAGCACAACCTCCGCGGCGTGGATCTCGACCTGCCCCGCGACAGCCTGATCGTGTTCACCGGCCTGTCCGGGTCGGGGAAGTCGAGCCTCGCCTTCGACACCATCTTCGCCGAGGGGCAGCGTCGCTACGTCGAGTCGCTCTCGGCGTACGCCCGCCAGTTCCTGGGGCAGATGGACAAGCCGGACGTCGACTTCATCGAGGGCCTCTCGCCCGCGGTGTCGATCGACCAGAAGTCGACCTCGCGCAACCCGCGTTCGACCGTGGGCACGATCACCGAGGTCTACGACTACCTGCGTCTGCTCTACGCCCGCGCCGGCAAGGCGCACTGCCCGAAGTGCGGCGAGGCGATCAGCAAGCAGACCCCGCAGCAGATCGTCGACCAGGTGCTGGAGATGGACGAGGGCGTCCGCTTCCAGGTGCTCGCGCCGGTGGTGCGCGGGCGCAAGGGCGAGTACGTCGACCTGTTCGAGAACCTGCAGCAGCAGGGCTACGCGCGCGTGGTCGTCGACGGCACGGTCCACGCGCTCACCGACCCCCCGAAGCTGAAGAAGCAGGAAAAGCACCAGATCGCGGTGGTCATCGACCGGCTGAGCGTCAAGTCGAGCTCGCGGCAGCGGCTCACCGACTCGGTCGAGACGGCGCTGCGCCTGGCCGACGGGCTGATCGAGCTCGACTTCGTCGACCTGCCGGACAACGACCCGCACCGGGTCCGCGGCTTCTCCGAGAACCTGGCCTGCCCGAACGGCCACCCCCTGGCCATCGAGGACCTCGAGCCCCGCTCGTTCTCCTTCAACTCGCCCTACGGCGCCTGCCCCGAGTGCACCGGCATCGGCATCCGCAAGGAGGTCGACCCGGAGCTGGTGGTCCCGGACGACGAGCTGTCGCTGGCCGAAGGGGCCATCGCGCCGTGGTCGGGCGGCCAGAGCGCGGACTACTTCGTCCGCCTGCTCGAGTCGTTGTCGGAGACCATCGGCTTCCGGATGGACACGCCGTGGCGGCGGCTGCCGGCGCGCGCCCAGAAGGCGGTGCTGCACGGCGTCGACGAGCAGGTCCACGTCCGCTACAAGAACCGCTACGGCCGCCAGCGCTCGTACTACGCGGCCTTCGAGGGCGTCATCCCGTTCCTCGAGCGGCGCCAGGAGCAGACCGAGTCCGAGTACATGCGCGAGCGGTACGAGGGCTACATGCGCGAGGTGCCGTGCCCGGCCTGCCAGGGCACCCGGCTCAAGCCGGAGATCCTCGCCGTGACGCTGGCGCACAAGACCCGCGGCGACATGTCGATCGCCGAGGTCTGCGCGCTGTCCATCGCGGAGGCGTCGCAGTTCCTCGACGAGCTGGAGCTGGGGCAGCGCGAGTCGATGATCGCCGGCGCGGTGCTCAAGGAGATCCAGGCCCGCCTGCGCTTCCTGCTCGACGTCGGCCTGACGTACCTCTCGCTCGATCGCGCGTCCGCCACTCTTTCGGGTGGTGAAGCGCAGCGGATCCGGCTCGCGACGCAGATCGGTTCCGGCCTGGTCGGCGTGCTGTACGTGCTGGACGAACCGTCGATCGGCCTGCACCAGCGCGACAACCACCGGCTGATCGAGACGCTGACCCGGCTGCGGAACCTGGGCAACACGCTGATCGTCGTCGAGCACGACGAGGACACCATCCGCTCCAGCGACTGGGTGGTCGACATCGGCCCCGGCGCGGGCGAGCACGGCGGCCACATCGTCCACAGCGGTCCGTACAAGAAGCTGTTGAAGAGCAAGGAGTCGCTGACCGGGCAGTACCTGTCCGGCCGGCGGAAGATCGACATCCCGGCGATCCGGCGGCCCATCGACAAGAAGCGGCAGCTGACCGTCGTGGGTGCGCGCGAGCACAACCTGCGCGGCCTCGACGTCTCGTTCCCGCTCGGCTGCCTGGTCTCGGTCACCGGCGTGTCCGGCTCGGGCAAGTCGACGCTGGTCAACGACATCCTCGCGACGGTGCTGGCGAACAAGCTCAACGGCGCCCGCCAGGTGCCGGGCCGCCACACGCGCGTCAACGGCCTGAACAACGTCGACAAGCTGGTGCGCGTCGACCAGTCGCCGATCGGGCGGACCCCGCGGTCCAACCCGGCCACCTACACCGGTGTCTGGGACCACGTCCGCAAGCTGTTCGCCGCGACCACCGAGGCGAAGGTGCGCGGCTACCAGCAGGGCCGGTTCTCCTTCAACGTCAAGGGCGGCCGCTGCGAGGCGTGCGCCGGCGACGGCACGATCAAGATCGAGATGAACTTCCTGCCGGACGTCTACGTCCCGTGCGAGGTCTGCAAGGGCGCCCGGTACAACCGGGAGACCCTCGAGGTGCACTACAAGGGCAAGACCGTCTCGGACGTGCTCGACATGCCCATCGAGGAGGCCGCGGAGTTCTTCGAGCCGATCAAGGCCATCCACCGCCACCTGCAGACGCTGGTGGACGTCGGCCTCGGCTACGTCCGGCTCGGCCAGCCGGCGCCGACGCTCTCGGGTGGCGAGGCGCAGCGCGTCAAGCTGGCCAGCGAGCTGCAGAAGCGCTCGACCGGCAAGACGGTGTACATCCTCGACGAGCCGACCACCGGCCTGCACTTCGAGGACATCAACAAGCTGATCGGCGTGATCAACGGGCTGGTCGACAAGGGCAACTCGGTGATCGTGATCGAGCACAACCTCGACGTGATCAAGACTTCCGACTGGATCATCGACATGGGCCCCGAGGGCGGCTCGGGCGGCGGTCAGGTCGTCGCCGAGGGCACACCGGAGCACGTGGCGGGCATCGAGGAGAGCTACACCGGCCAGTTCCTGAAGACGGTCCTCACGGCCGAGTGAGCGGCTACCGCTCCTTCCCGGTGGTCTGGTGGACCACCGGGGAGAGCGGGCCGTAGTGCAGCGCCCGGACGCGGAAGGCGGAGCTCTCTTCGCCGGGCAGCAGCGAGAGCAGGCAGGTCGTCACGTCCGGGTCGGTCACCTCGACCGGGTCGAAGTCCGGCGCGCCCGGGCGGCGGATCTCCAGCAGGTAGCCGGCTTCGTCGCGTGTGCGGTCGGGCCAGGTGACCGTCACCGTGCCGTCCGAAGTCGCCGTGACCACATCCGTCGAGACCGGGCCGGTGAACGGCTGCACCCGGTAGTAGAACGGCGTCTCCGGGATCAGGTCCGGGTGGCGGTAGCTCATCGTGTGCGCGGGCAGGAACCGCAGCGTCGTCCAGGGCCCGGCCGGATCGTTCGCGTACTCGACGCGGTGCCCGGCGCCGTCGTCCCGCCACGTCAGCACCACGACGGTGGGCGAAGTCAGGGTCGCGGTGAAGGCGGGCGGAGAAGCCGTGGAACAGCCCGCGGCCAGCAGCGCGACCAGGACGAGGGGTTTGCCGGGCACGGCGGCCTCCCGGAACGGACGGGGCGGACGTGAGCAGCCTAGGAACCCGCCCGCACGGCGACAAGATCGTGCCGATCACCGGGACTGACCAATCCGGCGGCGAACCGGCACCGAATGGGGCGAAAACCGGGCTGAACCGTTTTGCGCCTGCCGCCGTGTTCTGGATGTCGAGGTCCGCCGGATGGTGGAGCCGCCCTCACCGAGGAGAGAACGTCATGAACCGTATCCGGCCGGTGGTCGTCAGCGCGGCAGCGCTGTTCGCCGTCGCTTCCTTGTCCGCCTGCGGTGACATGGCGGACGGCGCCCAAGGACCGCAACACGGGGAGCCGGGGCACAAGATGCTCCAGGTCGGCACGGTCAACGGCGTCGGCTCGGTGGTCACCGACGCCGACGGCAAGACGCTCTACCGGTTCGACAAGGACATCTCCCAGCCGCCGACGTCGAACTGCGACGGCGACTGCACGAAGTCCTGGCAGCCGATGCTGGCCGGGGTGGCCACGCCGATGCTCAAGGGCATCCAGGACACCCAGGTCGGCACGACGACCCGCAAGGACGGTAGCAAGCAGATCACGCTCAACGGCTGGCCGCTGTACGAGTTCGCGGGCGACAAGGCGGCGGGCGACATGAACGGCCAGGGCGCGAACGGCACGTGGTTCGCGATCGCCCCGGACGGCAGCAAGATCACCGCGGGCAGCAAAGCCGGTGGGTCAGGGTCCTGACGGACGACGGGTTTCCGGGCAAACGAGGAAGGACGGGCAGCCGATGAACACCATGGTCGCGCTGCGCTCGGCGCACGCACCGCCGGTGGAGCTGAGGGTTGCACTACTGTCCTCGACGACTCAGAACACCGTCGGGAGGACGAGGGTGGCCATAGGAGGCAGGCGGCCTAAGAAGGCCAAAGGCGAAGACCTGATTCGGCAGCTGTACGCCGAACACGGGCGAAGCCTGCTGGCCTACGCGACGAGGCTGACCGGGGATCGTGCGGCAGCCGAGGACGTGGTCCAGGAGACGCTCGTCCGTGCGTGGAAACACGCGGACGACTTGCAGAACGACGGGAAAGGCTCGGTGCGCGGCTGGTTGCTGACCGTCGCGCGCAACCTGGTCACCGACCGGGCGCGAGCCAGGGCGGCCCGGCCACAGGAGGTGGCCGAACCGGCCGAAGGCGTGCCGACCCCGGCCGTCGAGCGCGACCACGCCCAGGGCGTGGTCGACTCGATGACCGTGCTCGGTGCGATGGACGGGCTGTCCAACGAGCATCGAGAGGTCCTCGTGGAGATCTACTACCGGGGACGGACGGTGGCCGAAGCGGCGAGAACACTGGGCGTCGCACCGGGTACCGTGAAATCAAGGTCTTACTACGCACTACGAGCACTCAGAGCAGCGATGATTTCGAGCGGAACGGAGGTGGCGCGATGAACTCGGTGGACGAGAGTCACACGCAGCTCGGCGCGTACGCCCTCGGCGCGCTCGATCCCAACGAGGCGGCCGACTTCGAGCGGCGGCACCTGCAGACCTGCGCGCAGTGCCGGTTCGACCTGAACGAGCTGGTGGCCCTGCGCGACTCGCTCGACGAGGTACCGCCCGAGGCGTTCCTCGACGGGCCGCCCGAGGGCGGGGACCTGCTGCTGCAGAAGACCCTGCGCCGGGTGCGCGACGAGGAAGAGCGCTTCGCGCCGGCCCGCTCGGGCCGGACGTCGTCCCGCCGGGGTCTCGCCCTGGTCGCGGCGGCGGTGCTGGTGGTGGCCGCCCTCGGCGGCGGCATCCTGGTGGGCCGCCAGACGGCTCCGGACAACGGCGGGGGCGTCGCGGCTCCCGGGCCGGAAACGCCCGGCACGAAGACCGTCGAAGGCCGGGATCCGACGACCGGCGTGCAGTTGACCGCGTCGGTCATCCCGGCTCAGGGCTGGGTCAAGACGGAGGTCAACGTCAAGGGCGTCAAAGCCGGCGAGAAGTGCCTGCTCCAAGTGGTCACCAAGGAAGGTCAAGCGGTGACCGCGGGCAGCTGGCAGGTGTCCGAGAAGTGGGAGAACCAGGGCTTCAAGCTCGACGGGTCCGCGCTGGTCGCGCCCGACGACGTGAAGTCGGTCGACATCGTCACGGTGGACGGCCGGAAGCTGGTCTCGGCCCAGGTGTGACGTGACGGGCGCGCGCTACCGGTTCCGCAGCACCTGGCTGCTGCCGGGAACCGTGCCCGGGCGGGTGTTCGACGTGGTCACCGACCTCGCCGGCTACCCGCGGTGGTGGTCGGACGTCCGCGCGGTGCGCCGTGTGGACGACGACACCGCCGAGCTGGTTTGCCGGTCCCGGCTGCCGTTCCGGATCGTCGTCCGGATGCACCGGGACCACCAGGACGAGCGCAGGGGCCTGATGCGGGTCAGGCTCAGTGGCGACCTCGACGGGACTCTGGCGGGAGCGGTCCGCGCGGCGGGCGCGGGCACGCTCCTGGAAATCACGCAGGACGTCCAGGCCCGGAAGGAGTTGCTGCGGCGCTTCGACACGGTGGCCCGGCCGCTCTTCCGCGCGAACCACGCGCTGATGATGCGGCGGGGCCACCGTGGGCTTTCCGCCTACCTCACGTGATCAAGCCCGTAACTCACGTGTCTGAAGCCGTAACTCGCGTGATCGAAGCCGTAACTCGCGAGTTCCGGCTTCAATCACGCGAGTTACGTATCCGATCACGCGAGTCACGGGCCGGGTCACGCCTGACCGGCGACGCAGAGCTCCGGCCCCGGGGCAGCGACCTTCCGGGTGCGGCGGGTCAGGACCAGGCCGCCCAGTGCCACCGCGGCGATCAGGAAGCCCGCGCTGAGCCCGTAGGCCAGGCGGTACCCGGCCGCCAAGGCTTCGCGGTGGTCCAGTGCGCTCAGGCTCTCCGTGCGGGACGCCGCCACCGCGGCCAGCACCGCCGTGCCGACCGCCGCCCCCACCTGCTGGGTCGTGTTGATCAGCCCGGACGCGACACCCGCGTCGGCAGCCGGGACGTCCGCCATGGCCAGGCCCATCAGCGCCGGGATGGCCGCGCCGGCGCCCAGCCCCATCAGGAGCAGCGGCGGCAGGACGTCGGCGAAGTAGGAGTCCGAGGCGCGGGTGAGCAGCAGCAGACCGACGATCACCAGGCCGAGCCCGGCCAGGAGCACCGCCCGCGGACCGAACCGCGCCGTCAGCTTGTCGGCGAAGCCGAGCGACGCCACCGCGATCACCAGCGGCACCGGCAGGAACGCGATGCCCGTCCACAGCGCGTCGAGGCCCAGCACCTGCTGCAGGTACAGCGCCGTGACGAACTGGAAGCCGAGCATCCCGGCGACCATCAGCACCATCACCACGTTCGCGCCGGTCACCGCGCGGATCCGGAACAGCCGCAGCGGCAGCAGCGGCGTCCGCGCCTTCGCCTGCCGCACCGCGAACGCCGAGAGCAGGACGACGGCCGCGGCCACCGCGCCCCAGGACGCCGCCGAAATGCCGTAGACGCCGAGCATCACCGCGGCGGTGACCAGGACCGCGCCGAGCACGTCCAGGCCCGCGCGCAGGCCCGTGCCGCGGTCCGGCGAGACCACCCGGACGGCCAGCAGCAGCGCCGCCACGCCGATGGGCAGGTTGACGTAGAACGTCCAGTGCCAGCTCAGTGCCTGCGTCAGGGCGCCGCCGGCGATGAGCCCGATCGACGCGCCCGCCGCCTGCGTGAAGCTGTAGACACCGATCGCCTTCGCCCGGGCGCGGGGCTCGGGGTACATCGTGACGATCATCCCCAGCACCACGGCCGACGCCAGCGCGCCGCCGACGCCCTGGGCGAACCGGGCCACGACCAGGACGGCGGCGTTCGTGGCCAGGCCGGCGACCAGCGAGGCGAGGGTGAACAGGCTCAGGCCGCCGAGGAAGACGCGGCGGCGGCCGAGCAGGTCGCCCAGCCGTCCGGAAAGCAGGAGCAGGCCGCCGAAGGCGACCAGGTAGGCGGTGAAGACCCAGGACAGCCCGGCGGCCGTGAAGCCGAGGTCGGCCTGGATCGCCGGCAACGCCACCGCGACGATGCTGCTGTCGAGCACGACCATCAGCGAGGCGGCGCACAGCACCGCCAGCGCGAGGCCGCGGGAGCGGGTGGGGTGGTTCTCGGCCATGTCAGGCCCCTCCAGTCGAGAGTTCCCCTGGTGTTGCCAGGGCACTTCTTGTAACAGCACCCATCATGTGTGACCATTGGGCCGCCGGGAAGGAGGCACTTTCATGTCCCAGGGGAACATCGGTGTATCTGTGCAGGTCACCGAGATCGACCCGGAGAAACTCGACGTCTGCACGGTGCTGGAGGTCATCAACCGGATCAGCGGCAAGTGGGCGATCGGCATCCTCCTGGAGGCCATCCGCGGCCCGGTGCGGTTCACCGAGCTCGAGCGCGCGGTCGAGGGCATCAGTCGCAGGATGCTGACGCTGACCCTGCGCAACCTCGAGCGCGACGGCCTGCTGGTCCGCACCGTCTACCCGACCGTCCCGCCGCGCGTGGAGTACGAGGCCACGCCGATGGCGAAGAAGCTGTACCAGTCGCTGAACGGCCTGCTCGGCTGGGCGGAGCAGCACCGCGAGGACATCGCGGCCGCGCGCGTCGCCTACGACGCCGCCGGCTGAACACGTGGAACGGGCCGCGGTGCGAGGTCGGGGAGACTCGCACCGCGGCCCGCGGTGGTTCGTGCACAGCGGGGGCATGGGCACGAACGTTCAGGGGTCAAGCCGGGACTTTTTCGCCCTCCGGCTCGGTTTTCACCGGTTCGTGTTCGTCGAGCATGGTGGCCTCGTCGAACGGTTCCTCGCCGGCGAACACCCGGTGCGCCTGGTCGCGGTCGAACTCCTTCGTCCAGTTCCCGATGAGGACGGTCGCGACGGCGTTGCCGGCGAAGTTCGTCAGCGCGCGGGCCTCCGACATGAACCGGTCGATGCCGAGGATGAACCCGACGCCGCCGACCAGGTCGGGCCGGTGCGACTGCAGGCCGCTGGCGAGCACCGCGATGCCCGAGCCGCTGACGCCGGCCGCGCCCTTCGAGGCGATGATCATAAACAGCAGCAGCACGATCTGTTCGCCGACCGAGAGGGGCGCGTCCTGGGCGGAGGCGATGAACAGCGTCGCCATGGTCAGGTAGATCGCGGTGCCGTCGAGGTTGAACGAGTACCCGGTCGGCACGGTGATGCCGACGACCGATTTGCCGACACCCAGGTGCTCCATCTTCGCGATCAGCCGCGGCAGCGCCGACTCGGACGACGACGTCGAAAGGATCAGCAGGAACTCGCGGCGCAGGTAGTTGAGCAGCTTCAGGATGCTCACCCGCGCACCCACCCACAGCACCGTGCCGAGGATGCCGAAGACGAACACCAGGCAGGTCAGGTAGAAGCCGATCATGATCACCGCGAGGCTCTTCAGCGCGTTGACGCCGGTCGCGCCGACCACCGCGGCGATGGCACCGAACGCGCCGATCGGGGCGGCCCACATGATCATCGCCAGGATCCGGAAGACCAGCCGCTGGATGTGCTCGATGCCGCGCAGGATCGGCGCGCCCTTCGGGCCGAGCTTCTGCAGCGCGAAGCCGACGAGCAGCGCGACCAGCAGCGTCTGCAGCACCTGGCCTTCGGTGAAGGCCGAGATGAGCGTCTTCGGGATGATGCCGAGCGCGAACTCCACCGGGCCTGCCGAGCCGGTCGCCGAGTCGTGCGCCTTCTTCACGTCCCCCGGGTTGAGGTGCAGCCCGGTGCCGGGGTGGAGCAGGTTGCCGACGATCAGGCCGATCGCCAGCGCGAAGGTCGACATCGCGATGAAGTAGACCAACGCCATCAGGCCGATCTTGCCGACCTTCGCCGCCTTCGCGACCGACCCGACGCCGATCACGATGGTGCAGAAGATGATCGGCGAGATCATCATCTTGATCAGGTTCACGAAGCCGTCGCCCAGCGGCTTCAAGCCTTTGGCGAAGCCGGGGAAGAGGAAGCCGACTGCGATGCCGAGCGCGACCGCGACGATCACGGCCAGGTACAGGTAGCGGGTCTTGTCGCGGCGCGGCGCCGCGTCGGGGGTCGGTGTAGGCACCGTTGCCTCCAGCTCGGGGGTGTTCAGGTTGCGGCACACTGTAGGCCGAGTTCGGTGATCCGGCTCACTTGTGTTCATTGAGTTCGTGTGATGATCGCACCGTCCCGTTCGGACAGCGGCCCGCGCGGTGTGCTGGTATGAGGAGGTGCCTCCGACGTTGCGGTCCCATTGGAGCCTGGCGCGCCAGCTGCTCGTGCTGCAGCTGGTGGTGCTCTGCGTGCTGGCCGGCGCCGGGATCACCTTCGCCTGGATCGACGCGGGGCGTGCGGTCGAGCAGAACGCCGAGGACCAGGTGAGCGCGATCGCCCGGACCGTCGCCGACGCGCCGACCGTCGTCGCCGCGGTGACCACGCCGAACCCGAGCGTGACGCTGCAGCCGTTCGCGCTGCGCGTGCAGAAGGACACCGCGGTCGACTTCATCACGATCATGAGCCCGGCCGGGATCCGCTACACGCACCCGACCCCGGCGCTGATCGGCGGGCGCTACATCGGGAACATCACCCAGGCCCAGCAGGGCCAGGACCACACCGAGATCTACACCGGCTCGCTCGGCCCGTCGGTGCGCACGGTCGTCCCCGTGTTCGACGCCGGCCACCGGGTCATCGCGCTGGTCGCGGTCGGGATCAAGGTCGCGGCGATCTCGGCCGAGCTGCGCGAACGGCTGTGGCCGCTGTTCGGCGTGGCGGGTGCGGTCGTGCTGGTCGGGGCGCTCGGCGGCTGGCTGATCAGCGCCCGGCTGCGGCGCCAGACCCGGGGCGTCGCGCCGGACGAGCTGAGCAACCTCTTCGAGTACCACGAAGCCGTGCTGCACTCGGTCCGCGAAGGCGTGCTGCTCGTCGGCCGGGACGGGCGGATCGGCCTCTGCAACGACGGCGCCCGCACCCTCCTCGGCCTGGACGCCGACCCGGTGGGCCGCGACCTCGGGACGCTGGGGCTGCCGGACGGGCTGGCCGAGGCGTTCACGTCGGAGGAGAACCGGGCCGAGGAACTGCACCTGACGGACTCCCGCGTGCTGCTGGTCAGCACGACCCCCGTCCGCTCGGGCGGGCGCTCGCAGGGCACTGTCGTCGTCCTGCGCGACCACACGGAACTGCAGTCGCTGACCGGGGAGCTGACCACCGCGCGCGGCCTGGCGGAGGCGTTGCGGTCGCAGGCGCACGAGGCGGCGAACCGGTTGCACACGGTCGTTTCCCTCGTCGAAATCGGCAAGCCCGAGCAGGCCGTCGAGTTCGCCACCGCGGAGCTCGTGCTCGCCCAGGAGCTGACCGACCGGGTCGTCGGCGCGGTCGCCGAGCCGGTGCTCGCCGCGCTGCTGCTGGGCAAGGCGGCCGAAGCGAGCGAGCGCGGGGTCGAGCTGACGGTCACCCCGGACACCGTGATCGACGACGTCTCGCTCGGCATCGAGGCCCGCGACCTGGTCACCATCCTCGGCAACCTGATCGACAACGGCCTCGACGCGGCCGTGCGCGGCGGCGGCAGGCCGTCGGTCGTCGTCACCGCCCGCACCGACGACGACGGGCTGCTGCTGCGCGTCGCCGACACCGGCCCGGGCGTGCCCGAAGGCGCCGACGTCTTCCGCCGCGGCTGGTCGACGAAGGCCGAGGACGGCCACGGGCTCGGCCTCGCGCTCGTCGGGCAGGCGGTGCGGCGCTACGGCGGCACGGTCGAGGTCGGGCGCGACGGCGGCGCGGTGTTCACCGTGCGGCTGCCGCGGCAGGAGACGGCCCGGTGATCCGCGTGCTGGTGGTGGAGGACGAGCCGGTGGCGGCGGAGGCACACCGGGTCTACGTCGAGCGGCTCCCCGGGTTCGCGGTGGCCGGTGTGGTCCACTCCGGCGGCGAGGCGCTGCGGTTCTGCGAACGCGAGCCGGTCGACCTGGTGCTGCTGGACTTCTACCTGCCGGACACGCACGGGCTGGCGGTCTGCCGGTCCCTGCGCGCGGCCGGGCTGCCGATCGACGTCATCGCCGTGACGTCGGCCCGCGACCTTGGCCTGGTGAAGGCGGCGGTGTCGGTCGGCGTGGTCCAGTACCTGCTCAAGCCGTTCACGTTCGCGACGCTGCGCGAAAAGCTCGAGCGCTACGCGGAATTCCGCGACGCGTCCGGCGAGGTCACCGGCCAGGCGGAGATCGACCGGGCCCTCGGCGCGCTGCGCACGACCGAGCAACCGCCGTTGCCGAAGGGCATGAGCGTCCAGACCCTGGAGGCGATCACCGACGCGCTTTCCGGTGCGGCGGAAGGACTTTCGGCGGGCGCGGCGGCTTCGGCGATCGGTGCCTCCCGCGTCACGGCCCGGAGGTACCTGGAGTACCTGGCGGACACCGGGATGGCCCACCGCGAGCCGCACTACGGCCAGGTCGGGCGGCCGGAGGTCTGGTACCGGCTCACTCGCGTATGACGGCTTACAGCCGGTCGTTCAGGAGCTGGGCGATCCCGGTGTACACCCGGGCCGCGAACGGGCGCAGGTAGACCTCGGCCAGCCGGGTCTGGCCGTGGGACTTTTTCGCGACCAGCACCAGCACGTCGCCGGCGTTGGTGCCGTCCAGCGAACAGGTGCGCGTGGTGCCGTCCACCTCGCCGATCGGCGCCGCCGGCCCCTTGCAGTCCTTCGTCCATTCCGTGACCAGCGCCGCGAACTGCCGGGTGCCCGGGACGACGGTGACGAACAGGTCGAGCAGCTGCCGGCCGCCGGTCCGGCTGGCGTAGTGGCACTGGTACGTCTTGGCGTCCCGCTGCGTCGTCGGCGCCTGTTCGACCGCGTACTCGTCCAGGACAACACCCAGCACCGCACTCGACTCGGTCACCCCGAGGAACGGGCACGCCGAGGTCACCTCGCCCGGAGACCGCGGTGGCGGTGGCTGGGGCGTGGTCGGCGGCTGGGAACCCGGCCCCGGGCCGAGCGCCGGCGCGTCCGAGGTCGGGACCGGGGTCGCCGGGCTCGCCGGTTTCGCCGGCGAAGTGGTGGTGGCCGGTGTGGTCTGTGCGACCGGCGCCGGTGTCGAGCACGCCGTCAGCAGCGCCAATGCCCCGCCCGCCACCATGATCCCCCCGCGATTCCCCATTTGCCGAGGATAGCCCGACTTCCGGCGGTTCCGGCGCGGAAGGCACTCCGGTAGACCGGGAGCATGCGGAAGTGGGCCGGGTTCCTCGCAGCGTTCGTCCTGTCCGTCGGGCTCGCCACTCCGGCGCACGCCGGGGAGCCCGCAGCCACCGTCACCGAGGTGCAGGTCACCGGGCCGGTCGCGCAGCGGTTCAACCTCGTCGTCCTCGGGGACGGCTACACCGCCGCCGAGCAGCCGAAGTTCTTCGCCGACGTCGAGCGGCACGTCAGCACCCTGTGGTCGCTCGAGCCGTTCAAGTCCTACCGCAGCTACTTCAACGTCTACGCGGTCTCCATCGCCTCACCGGAGTCCGGTGTGGACTGTGACCCCGGCCTGGCCGCACCGCGGCGGAACACCCCGCTGGACATGGGTTTCTGGGGTGGCTGCAACCCGCAGAGCGTGCAGCGGCTGCTGACCGTCGACGACGCGGCCGCGCAGCGGTACGCCGATCTCGTGCCCGGCACGACCCGCGAGAACCGCCAGATCCTGGCGCTGGGCAACAGCACCACCTACGGCGGCGCGGGCGGCACCTACGCGACGGCGTCGGGCGGGAACGCCCTGTCCGCACTCATCTCGCCGCACGAACTCGGCCATTCGCTCGGCGGCCTCGACGACGAGTACGACTACTACGCGCGGGCCGTGCCGGGCGGCGCGTACGAAGGCGGCGAGCCGGATTCGATCCACCACACGCTGCTGACCGAGCAGCAAATGCGTGCCCAGCAAGCGAAGTGGTGGCGCTGGCTCGGCGAGCCCAGCGAGTCCGGCGGCACGATCGGCCGCTTCGAAGGCGGGCTGTACGCGCAGACCGGCGTCTGGCGGCCGAGCAGGCACTCGATGATGAAGACGCTCGGCTACGCGTTCGACCAGGTCGGCCGCGAGCGGATGACGCAGCGGATCGCGGCGAAGGTCCCGCTCGTCGCCGGGGGCACCCCGGCCGGGACGATCGGCGCCGACCGCGTCGTCCGGGTGCGCCCGATGCACCCGGTGGGCCACCGCCTGGACGTCACGTGGACGCTCGACGGCACGAGGCTGGCCGGACGGGACGCGGTCGACCTGCGTTCCGCGCACGTGAAGCCCGGTCGTCATACCTTGACGGCGACGGTGACCGACCCGACGCCGTTCGTCCGCGACCCGGCGGCCCGCCCGACGGCCACCCGCACCTGGACGGTCGACACCGCGGTGGTCACGCCGCCCGCGGGCGGCCCGGCGGTGGTGGCGTCGACGCCGACCGCGCGGCCGGTGGGCGGGCACGACGTCGTCTACGTCGAAACCGGCGAGCCGACCGGCTCGATCCCGCAGGTCTCGTGGCGGCTCGACGGCCGCCCGGCCGGGACCGGCCCCGACTACGCGCTGAACGTCGACCGCGGCTCGCACACGCTCACGGCAACGACCGGCGGCACGACGTTGACGTGGACGGTGGACGCGACGGGCCCGCAGACCACGGCGGAGCTGCCGCCGGGCCCCGTGTACCACGGCTCGTTCACGATGCGGCTCACCTCGCCGGACGGGATGCCGGAGTTCCGCGTCGACGGCGACGGCTGGCACAAGTACTTCGGCTGGCCGACGGACCCGAAGGCGCCGTACCTGTTCACCGCGCTCGGCACCGACATCGACGGGCTGGCGTACGGCAACCTCGGCTCGGGCGGGCTCACGGTTTCGCCGTTCGCCGACCGGAAGCCGGGCTACGGCAACCACCGGATCGAGTACCGGTCCGTCGACGCGGCGGGGAACGTGGGCCCGGCGAAGTCGGTCACGGTGACGCTGCTGCCGTGATCACCGCGGCCGCCCGGGCACCCCGGGCCGCGTCTGCCACGGATGCGGCCCGTCCAGCGGCCGGTACTCCACACCGAGCGCGTCCAGCCGCGGCAGGTGGTGGTCCCGCAACCGCGGCAGGAACTCCGCGTAGTCCCGGGAACCGGAGCTCCACGCCACCTCCGCGAACGCCGACAACCGCGGAAATGCCATGTAGTCCACCCGCCGCGCGCTGTCCAGGTGCTCGCTCCACACCTGCGCCTGCACCCCACGCAGCCGCGCCCCGCTCAGTGCCGGCTCGTACGCGTACACGTCTTCCAGCGTGTGCACCTCGCCGACCGGGATCGGCTCGCCGGGATCCGGAGACTGCCGGTGGTCCAGGTACACGTGCTGCTCCGGGCACATCACGACGTCGTGCCCGAGGGAGGCCGCCCGCACGCCCGCGTCCTTGTTGCGCCACGCCGCGATCACCATCGGCGGGAGGCCGTCGATGTCGAGGACCTCGTCCCAGCCCATCGGCGTGCGGCCGCGAGCCACCAGGTGCGAGGCCAGCTGCCGGACGAACGCGCGGTGCTCGTCGGTCGCGCCCGGCGTCTCGTCGCCGCCCAGGGCGATCACCGGGGACGGGAAGATCTCCAGCAGGTGGTCGAACACCTGCCGGAAGAAGTCCGAAGTGGACTCGCTCGGCGAGAGCAACGAGGTGCTGATACCCCAGGAAGTCCATACCTCGTAGGAGGACGACGTCCCCAACGACGGATAAGCCGCGAGGGCCGCCCGCGCGTGGCCGGGGATGTCGATCTCCGGCACCACCGTGACCGCCCGCGAAGCGGCGTAAGCGACGATCTCCCGCAGGTCGTCACCCGTGTAGAACCCGCCGTGCGGACGGCCGTCCTGCACGCCCCCGCTGCCCACCATCGACGACGGCCGCCAGCCGCCCACCGACGTCAGGAGGGGGAACGCCGGGACCTCGAAGCGCCAGCCCTGGTCGTCGGTGAGGTGCAGGTTCAGCACGTTCAGCTTGTGCGCGGCCAGCAGGTCGACGAACCGGAGCACCTCGGCCTTCGTCCGGAAGTGCCGGGCGACGTCCAGCAGGCACCCGCGCCACCCGAACCGCGGGTGGTCCTCGACGACCCCGCACGGCAGCGACGAAGGCGCGAACCCGGCCACCCGGAACGCGGCAGGCCCCGCCAGCTGCCGCACCGTCTCCCGCCCGTGGACCTCCCCGGCGGCATCGGCCACCTCCAAGACGACACCGGAGGGGGAAATCGAAAGACGGTAGCCCTCCGGCGGCAGGGAAGCGGTCCGGACGTCCACAGTGGACGGCCACGGGCACGAACCAGGCAGAGGTGTCACCGAAACCGGGCGGGGGAGCAGCGTGTCGAAAGCCATGTCAGCCCTTCACGGCGCCGGCCATGCCGGACACCAGCCGTCGTTGGACGAGGACGAAGAACACCAGCACCGGGATCGTCATCAGCGTCGAGGACGCCATCACGGCGCCCCAGTCGGTGTCCTCCGGCTTGAAGAACACCAGGATCGCCTGCGGCAGCGTCTGGTTCTCGGTCTTGGAGACGATGAACGTCTTGGCGAACAGGAAGTCGTTCCACGCGTGGATGAACGCGAGCACGCTCACGGCCACGAGCCCGGGCGCCACCAGCGGGAAGAGGATCTGCCAGGTGAACCGCATCCGCGACGCGCCGTCGAGCTTCGCGGCCTCTTCGAGCTCCACCGGCACCGCGGCGACGAAACCCCGCAGCATCCAGATCGCGAACGGCAGGCTGAACGCCAGGTGCACCAGGACCAGCGAACCCAGCTCGTTGAGACCCAGCGCCGGCACCGCGCCGCCGAGCGACCGCATCAGGAAGAACAGCGGGATGGTCAGCGCCTCCACCGGCACCATCTGGGCGACCAGCGTCATCACCAGGAGCACCGTGCGCCCGCGGAAGCGGAACCGCGTCAACGCCACCGCCGAGAGGAACGACAACACCAGCGACAGCGCCACGACGACCAGGGCCACGAGCAGGCTGTTGACGAAGTACCGCCCGAAGCCCGAAACGGTGAGCACACGCGAGAAGCTGTCGAACGACGGGTGGAAAGTCCACGGCTTCGGTGCAGCCGACTGGATCTCGCCCGGCGGCTTCACCGCCGACAGCAGCATCCAGTACAGAGGGAACGCGACGATGCCGGCGATGACCACGGTGACGACCTCGGCGACCAGCCGGCCGGGACGTTTCACTTTCACAGCCATGCCGCGCTCCGGCGCTGAGACCGGACGTACAGCCCGGTGACCGACAGCAGCAACAGCGTCATGACGACTCCGATCGCCGAGCCGAGGCCGTACTCCTGCCCGGCGAAAGCCTGCTGGTAGGCGTAGACGTTGAGGACCAGGTTGCGCCCGGCGACGCCGCCGCCGTTGGTCATCACGTAGATCTGGGTGAACACCTTGAAGTCCCAGATGATCGACTGGACGGTCGCGATCATCAGCAGCGGCCGCACCATCGGCAGCACGATCGTCCCCGTCGTGCGCCACGCCGACGCGCCGTCCAGCGACGCGGCCTCCAGGACCTCGTCCGGCACGCCCTTGATCCCGGCGTACATGGTGACCAGCACGAACGGGAACGAGCACCAGATCACCTCGGCGGCGACGAGCCCGAACGCGCCGAGCGTGCCGAACGTCCACGAGTGGTGTTCGAACGGCAGCCCGAGCCCGGTGAGCACCTCGTTGACCAGGCCGAAGTCGGTGTCGAAGAGGAACAGCCAGACGTAGGAGCCGGCGATCGCCGGTGTCGACCACGCGCCCAGCGCAGCTAGGAAAAGCAGCATCCTCGGCAGCGCACGCACCCGCGAAGCCAGCACCGCGAGCCCGGTGCCGACCACGAGCGACCCGAGAACGCAGGCCGCGGCGAACCCGACCGTCTTGCCGAGCACGGTCCAGAACTGGGCCTGGGACAGCAGGTCGGCGTAGTTCGCGAAGCCGAGGAACACCAGGGGCGCGTTGCCCGCGGCCTGCGGCTGGCCGTAGTCGTAGAACGAGATCAGGACCAGCTGGTAGATCGGGTAGGCCAGCAGTGCGGCGAGCAGGACGCCCGCCGGGGCGAGGTAGAGCGCCGCGGCCCGGCCGTCCCCCTTCCGCCGCGGCCGCCGCGCGGGCGCCGTGGCGGAAGGGGCCTCCTGGAGCGTCACCACTAGCCGAAGGCCTTGTTCATCGCGGCGGCCGCGTCGGCCAGCGCCGCCGCCGGGTCCTTGCCGCCGGTGGCGATCTGCTGGACGGCCGTCGGCAGCACGTTCTGGCTGTCGATCTTCGACCACGCCGGGGTCGCCGGGACGAACTTCGTGCCCGCCTTCAGGGTGTCGACGAACGGCTTGAGGAACTCGTCGTTCGCCGCGAGCTTCTGCTGCACACTGCTGAGCGTCGGCAGGTTGCCCATGGCCGTGTACATCTTCTCCTGGTACCTCGCGCCGCCGAGCAGCTCGACGAACTCCAGCGCCAGGCTGCGGTGCTTGCTCGCCTTGAACACGCCCAGCAGGTTGCCGCCGGCGAACGCGGGCGCGACGCTGCCCACAGTCGTGCCCGGGATCGGCACGACGGCGTACTTGCCCTTCACCGCGCCCTGCTCGACGGCCTTGCGGTTGAAGTCGCCGCCGATCGTCATCCCGGCCTTGCCGCCGGCGAACGCCGTGACGCTCTGCGTGCCGGTCAGGTTGGCGCACTGGGCGGGCGGGCAGATGTCGTCCTTGAGCAAGTTCGCGTACTGCGTCACACCCGCCTTGGCCTGCTCGCCGGTGACCGTCGAGGTCCACTTGCCGGCCTGCTCCTGCGCCAGCTGCCCGCCGTTGGCCCAGAGGAACGGCAGCATCGCGTAGGTGTACTTGCCGCCGACAGCGATGCCGTAGAGGTCCGGTTTGGCGGCGCGGATCCGGCGGGCGGTGTCGGTCAGCTCGGACAGCGTCGCGGGCGGCTTCAGGCCGAGTTCGGTGAAGACGTCCGTGCGGTAGTACAGCGCGCGGATGCCGGTGTACCAGGGCAGGCCGTAGGTCCGGCCACCGGACTTCGCGGTGTCCAGCACCGTCGGGATCAGGTCCTTGCCCTCCGGCCACGCCGCGAGGTCGCCGGTCAGGTCGGCCAGCGCGCCGGTGGCCGCGTAGCTGGAGACGTCGGTGTTGCCGAACTCGGCGACGTCCGGGGCGTTGGCCGGGTCGTTGAAGGCACCCGAGAACTTGTCGGCACGGCCCTCGACCGGCACCCACTGGACGTCGACCTCGACACCCTGGTGGGCGGCCTTGAACTCGGTGATCGCCTCCTTGACCGCGGCCTCCTTGGGCGCGCGGTTGGCTTCGTCGAACAGCCAGACGCGGACGGTGCCGGTCTTGTCGTCCCCGCCGCCGCCCGCGGGCGCGGACTGGGTGGGTGCGCAGCCGGCCAGCAGGGCCAGCCCGGCGACGAACGGCAGCAGTCTCATGGGGAACCTCACCAGGCGAAGTAGACGGAGTTGACACTGCCGACGGCGAGCTGCCCGGCGACCGCGCCCGGCAGGCCGGTGGCCGGGTCGCGCGGCAGCCAGGTGACGGTGCCGGAACGCTGGTTCGAGACGTAGAACCAGCTCTCGGACGGGTCGAGCGCCACGTGCCGCGGCCAGTTCCCGCCGGTGGGCACACTCGACACCAGCTTCAGGGAACCGCCGGAAGCCGTAAAGGTGGCCAGGGTGTTGGGCCCGCGGACGGTGGCGTAGACGAACTTCCCGTCGCCCGACACGACGATCTCGCCCGGGAACCGGTCCCCGGTGGTCCCGGCGGGCACGGCCGGGACCACCGAGAGCGCTTTCAGCTTCCCCGCCGCCGCGTCCCAGCTCGCCACCGTCACCTCCGCCCGCAGCTCCTGCAGGATGTAGGCGAACTTCCCGGTGCGGTCGAACGCGAGGTGCCGCGGCCCGGCGCCCGACGGCAGCTTCAGCTGCTGGTGCAGCGAAAGCTTCCCGGCGGCGAAGCCGTAGACGTACACCGAGTCGGCGCCGAGGTCGACCGCCAGCACCCAGCGGCCGGTCGGGTCGTTGACGACCTGGTGGGCGTGCGCCTGCCCGGAATCGGCGTGGTGGGTCACCAGGTCGGTGGCCGCGCCGAGCTTGCCGCCGGCCAGGATCGGCAGCACGACGACGCTGCCCGAGCTGTAGTTCGCGGCCAGCACGTACTTCCCGCTCGAATGCACCGAAAGGTGCGTCGGCGCGCCGCCCTTGGACGAGACCTTGTTCAGCAGCTTCGGTTTCGCCGGGTCGGCGAGGCTCAGCGCCGAGACGTACCCGGCCGGGTCGCCTTCGTTGGTGACGTACAGCGTCTTGCCGTCGGCGCTGCGGTCGAACCACGACGTGTCGGTGATCCGCGGGATCGTCCGGGTCAGGGACAGTGCCGCGCCCGAACGGCTGGCGACGTCGAGGCCGTGCCCGGTCGCCCCGGTGGTGTAGCTGCCGATGTACACGGTTCCTCCGGCGAAGCAGCCTTTCGGCGTGGTGGCCGCCGACGCGAGCTGGCTGCCGAGCACGGTGGCCGCGCCCGCGCCGGCCGCGGCGCCGAGGAACGTGCGACGGGAAAGTCCGGTCATCGTCATTGTCTCCCAACGGGTTTCGGCGGTGACAGGCTCCAGTATGGTCTAGACCACGGCCATGAGCAATGCCGAAGCCCCGAATCCCGAAAGGGAAAGCACGGTTTCCAGCGCGGTCCAGGACTTCAGCGTCTGCGGGACGGTGAGGTTGAAGTACCGCGAAACGATCCAGAACCCGCCGTCGTTGACGTGCGAAGCGATGATCGACCCGGCCGAAATCGCCATCACCAGCAACGCCAGCTGGATCTGCGAATACCCGAGCTGGGCCACGGTCGGCGCGATGATCCCGCTCGTGGTCACGATGGCGACGGTCGCCGAACCCTGCGCGATCCGCATGCCGCAGCTGATCACGTACGCCGCGAGCAGCACCGGCAGCCCGGCGTCGTGCAGCGAGTCGGCCACGGCCTTGCCGATCCCGGTCGCCGAGAGCACCGCGCCGAAGAACGCGCCCGCGCCGACGACCAGCAGGATCATCGCCACCGGCCGCAGCGACTTCGCGGCCAGTTCGTTGAGGTCCTTGCCGGTGAACCCGCGGCGCAGGCCCAGCAGCCAGGACGCGAGCAGGACGGCAACGGTCAGCGCGACCGCGGGGGTGCCGATGAACGCGGCGACGCCGGCGAGCGCGGAGCCCTTCGGTAGCCAGATGCTGCCGAACGTCCCGGCGAGGATCAGCACCAGCGGTACCGCGATGATCGCGGCGACCAGCCCCAGCGACGGCGGGTTCTCCTCCCGCTCGCCCTCTTCCTCGGCGAAGACCATGTCCTCGGGCACGTCGACGACGATGCGCTTGCCGATCCAGGTCGAGTACAGCACGCCGCCGATGAGGAACGCCGGGATCCCGCAGGCCAGGCCCATCAGGATGATCCAGCCGAGCTCGACGTGCAGCAGGCCGGCCGCGGCCACCGGGCCGGGGTGCGGCGGCAGGAACGCGTGCGTGATGGACAGGCCGGCCAGCAGCGGCATCGCGTACAGCACCAGCGACTTGCCGCCCTGGCGCGCGGCGACGTAGACCAGCGGGGCCAGCACGAAGATGCCGATGTCGAAGAACACCGGGATGCCGAAGACGAACCCGGCGACGCCCATGGCCAGCGGCGCGCGCTTCTCGCCGAACGACCGCAGCAACGCCCCGGTCAGCACCTTCGCGCCGCCCGAGCGTTCCAGGATCGAGCCGAGGATCGTGCCCAGGCCGATGATCGCGGTGATGTGCCCGAGGATGCTGCCGAACCCCTTCTCCAGCAGGGAGTCCGACGCCTTCTGAGCCGAGCCGACGATGGTGCCGACCGGCAGGCCCGCGGCCAGCGCCGTCAGCAGGCCGACGACGATCAGCGCGATGAAGGGTTCCAGCTTGAGCTTGATGATCAGCACCAGCAGGACGGCGATCGAGACGGCGGCGAGCGTCAGCAGCCCGCCCGTGGTGTGTTGCAGCCAGTGGATCATCGGGCTCTCCGGGGGTTGCGCAGGGAGTGTCCGGCGAGGGCGCCGGTGGGACGGCCGTCGTCGAGGGCGGCGACGCCGTTGACGAAGACGTGGGTGAGGCCCGTGGCGGGTTGCCGCGGGTCCTCGAAGGTGGCGGTGTCGGTGATCGTTCCGGGGTCGAACAGCACCAGGTCGGCGGCGTACCCGGCGCGGACGAGCCCGCGGTCGGTGAGCCGCAGCCGCCGCGCGGCCCGCCCGGTGAGGTGGGCGACGCACTCGGCGAGGTCCAGCACGCCCAGTTCGCGGACGTACCGGGTCAGGTACCGCGGGAACGTGCCCCACGCGCGGGGGTGCGGCCGGGCGCCGACGAGCAGCCCGTCGCTGCCGCCGGTGTGCGTCCGGTGCCGCATGATGGCCTGGACGTTCTCCTCGTGCCCGACGTGCATCAGGCACGACGTCCCGAGCCGCTCGTCGAGCAGGGTGTCGAAGTACAGTTTCGCCGGCTCGGTCCCGGCCGCGCGGGCCGAAGCGGCGACGCTGCGCCCGACGAGGTGGGCGTTGTGTTCGTTGCGGACACCGTTGATTTCGATGGCGTCCCAGTCGATCGGGACGCCGTGCGCACCGTCCGAACCGGACTCTTCGATCGCCGCGCGGATCCGCTCGCGTTCGTCCACATCGGACAAACGGGCGAGGGTGGCGTCGAGCCCGCCTTCGGTGGCCCAGCTCGGCAACAGCGCGCTCAGGTAGGTCGCGCCCGGCAGGTACGGATACGTGTCGAGGGAGATGTCGCACCCCTCGTCGAGCGCGTCGTCCAGCAGCGTCAGCAGGTCGGGGGCCTTGCCCTTGTTGACCGAGAAGTTCATCGTCGCGTGGGCCAGGTGCAGGGGACAGCCCGACCGGCGCGAGACGTCGATCATCTCGGCGAACGCCTCCAGCGCGCCCTTGCCGTAGCTGCGGTGGTGCGGGCTGTAGAAGCCGCCCAGCTCGCCGACCACCCGGCACAGCTCGACCAGCTCGCTCGTCTCCGCGTACATCCCGGGCGTGTAGGTGAGGCCGGACGACATCCCCATCGCCCCTTCGGTCAAGCCCCTGGACACGAGGTCCTTCATCCGGTCCAGCTCGGCGTCCGTGGCCGGGCGGTCGTCCCAGCCGACGGCGAGCATCCGGACCGTGCCCTGCGGCACGAGGTAGGCGGCGTTGACCGCGATGCCCTGATCCAGCCGGTCGAGGTACTCGCCGACCGAGCGCCAGTTCCAGTCGAACCCCGCCGGGTCGTCGTTCCAGCCCGCGAGCTGCTGCCGCAGCGCGTCGAGCACGACGTCGTCGACGGGCGCGTACGACAGCCCGTCCTGGCCGAGCACCTCGGTCGTCACGCCCTGGGTGATCTTGGCCGGGTGGTCCGGGTTGGCGAGCAGCTGCAGGTCGGAGTGCGAGTGCATGTCGATGAACCCGGGTGCGAGCACCAGGCCGTCGGCATCGATGGTCCGGCCGCCGGTGAGCGAGCCCGCGTCGGCGACTTCCGCAATCCTCCCGCCGGCGAGGCCGACGTCGTGGCGGGCGAGCGGGGCGCCGGTGCCGTCGGCGACCAGCGCGTTCCGGACGACGACGTCCATCAGAACCACGTCCGGACGTAGCCGACCACGGTTTCGCCGTCGGCCGCGGTCACCGGCAGCAGCGGCCACTTGTCGAACACCGTGCACGGGTGGGAGAGGCCGAGGCCGATCCAGTCGCCGACCTCGACCGGCGATCCGGGCGGCAGCGTCAGGAAGGCGTGCTGGTCGTTGAGCTTCGCGACGACGTGGCCTTCGAGGGGCTCGGCCGGGCCGCTCGGGGTCCGGCGCAGCTGCGGCTCGGGCATGCCCTCGTCGAAGGACGCGTCCCGTTTGCCGAGGGTGAGCAGCGCGAGCTCGTCCGACGGCTTCGACGTCACCTGTGCCCACGCCCGCAGCGCCGGCCGGAAGGAGTCGACGCCGTCGATGCGCGGGTGGTCGCCCAGCGGGGAGATCTCGCGGTAGAAGCCGTCGTCGTGGGTCAGGTAGGCGCCGCTGCGCAGCACCGGCAGCACGTCGAGGCCGTCCGGCCACGGCTTCGTCAGCTCGTCCGCGACCTGGTCGAAGTAGGCGCTGCCGCCGGCGGTGACGATGATCTGCCCGTCGAGGAGTCCCTTGCCGGAAAGGGAGATCGCCAGGTTGCGGAGGCCGTCCACATAGGAGCTGATCTTGTGCAGTGCGGCTTCGTCGGTGTCGTGGGACAGCGCGCCTTCGTAGCCGCCGGTGCCGCGCAGCCGCAGCACCGGGCTGGCCTGGACCGCCTCGGCGATCGCCAGCGCGGTCGCGGTGTCGCGGACGCCGGTGCGGCCGCCGTCGGCGCCCAGTTCGACGAGCACGTCCACCGGGCGCTCGGCGCCTTCGAGGGCGGCGGTCATCAGCTCGACGCCCCGGACCGAGTCGACCCAGCAGAAGAACTCGAAGTCCGGGTCCGCGGCCAGCTCGGCGGCCAGCCAGCGCAGGCCGGCCGGGTCGAGCAGCTGGTTGGCCAGCAGGATCCGGGACACGCCGAAGGCGCGGTAGATCCGGAGGTGCCCGGCGTTCGCGCAGGTCAAGCCCCACGCGCCGTGTTCGATCTGGCGGGCGAACAGCTCGGGTGCCATGGTCGTCTTGCCGTGCGGGGCGAGCACCACGCCTCGGGTGGCGCACCACGCGGCCATCGTCCGCAGGTTGTGTTCGAGCGCTTCTTCGTCGAGGACGACGAAGGGGGCGAAGAACCCGTCGGTGAACAGGTTGAGCCGGCGGTCCGCGGCCTCTTCGAGCGTGAGCCCGGCCAGCGCGGGGGCGGCCGAGCGGAAGCGCCAGTCGATCCGCTCCTGGCGGAGCGCCTCGAGCGCGGCGGTGTTCATCTGGCAACGTTTCATCGGCGGCGACCTCTGTTGCGTATGTTGCAACGACTGTTGCGCATTTTGAGTGCCATAGGTGTAGCATCCGGGTCGCCACAGGTCAACGGGGTGAAGGGCAGGGAGACGGACAGTGACGAGCGGGCCCGAGGTGTTGTGCGTGGGCGAGACGATGGCGCTGTTCGTGCCCGCCGAACCCGGCCCGCCCGACGAGGTGAAGCGCTGGGTGCGCACCATCGGCGGCGCCGAGTCGAACGTGGCCTGCAACCTGCCGACGCTCGGCGTTCGCAGCGGCTGGGTGAGCGCGGTCGGCGACGACCCGTTCGGCCGGGCGATGCTGCGCGAGGTCGCGTCCCACGGCGTCGACGTCAGCGCGTGCTATGTCGATCCGCTGCGCCCGACCGGGCTCTACGTCAAGGAAAGCGGCGCCGGCGGCAGCCCCGTGCGCTACTACCGGGCGGGCTCGGCCGCGTCCGGGATGGGGCCTGAGCTGCTGGCCCGGCTGAAGCTCGACGGCGTCCGCGTCCTCCACCTGTCGGGGATCACGCCCGCCCTGTCCGACAGCTGCCTCGCGCTGGTGCGCGCGCTGCTGGACATGCCTCGCGGCGACCGGCTGATCTCGTTCGACGTCAACCTGCGGCCCGCGCTGTGGGTCGAGCGCGATCCCCGCCTGCTCGCCGACCTGGCCGCTCAGGCCGACATCGTCCTGACCGGCGACGACGAAGCCCAGCGGGTGTGGGGGACCGGGGACCCGGCCGAGCTGCGGGCCCTGCTGCCGCAGCCGCGCACGCTCGTCGTCAAGCACGGCGAACGCGGCGCGACGCTGGTCGAAGACGAGCCGCTGTTCGCGCCCGCGCTGCGGGTCGACGTCGTCGAGCCGGTCGGCGCCGGTGACGCGTTCGCCGCCGGCTTCCTCGCCGCGACCCTGCGCGGGGCCGAGCCGGTGGAACGGCTGCGGCAGGGGCACCTCCAGGCCGCCGTCACCCTGCTCACCCACGACGACGTCGGGGTGCCGCTGCCGCCGGAGGTCGTGGATACCCTGCTGCACGCGGACCCGGACGAGTGGCGTTCGGTCCGGCTGACCGGCGAAGGGGTGGTGCGCACGTGAGTCAGAGCCTGGACCGCGCGTTGACGCTGCTGAACTCGATCGCGCAGGACGCGCGGACCCTCGACGACCTCGCCGAGGAGATCGGCGTGCACAAGTCGACGGTGCTGCGGCTGCTGCGCACCCTCGAGCAGCACCACTTCGTCCGCCGCGAAGGCGCCCGCCACTACCGGCTGGGCAGCGCCATGTTCGACCTGGCCAACCAGGCGCTGGACTCCTTCGACGTCCGGCGCAGCGCCCACCCCGCGCTCGCTGCCCTCAACGCGCGCACCGGGCACACCGTGCACCTGGCCAGCTACGAGGACGGCGAAGTCGTCTACATCGACAAGTTCGAGGGCCGGCACTCGGTGCGGATGTACTCGCGCATCGGCAAGCGCGCGCCGCTGCACTGCACGGCGGTGGGGAAGGTGCTGGTCGCGGCCATGCCCGCGGCCCGCCGCGAGGAGATCGCGCGGTCGATCGAGTACCCGGTGCGGACGCCGAACACGATCACCACGGCTTCGGAATACCTGGCGGAGCTGGAGCGCGTGGCCCAGCGCGGGTACGCCGTCGACAACGCCGAGCACGAGGACTTCATCCACTGCATCGCGGCGCCGGTCCGGGGGACCGGCGGCGAGGTGCTGGCCGCCGCGTCGATGTCGGTGCCGAAGGTGCTGCTCGACTACGAAGGCCTGCTGGCGCTGGTGCCGGAGCTGCGGGCCGCCACGAAGGAAGCTTCCGTCCACAGTGGATGGACGGAGAACGGAAAGGGGCACTGATGAGCAAGACGGCAGTTTCCACCGAGAACGCGCCGAAGCCGCCGGCGAAGTTCTCGCAGGCCGTCCGCAAGGGGAACCTGCTGCAGGTCGCCGGCCAGGTCGCCTTCGACCCGGCCACGAACGAGATCGTCGGCGACGACGTCGCGGGCCAGACCCGGCAGACGTTCAAGAACATCGAGGCCGTGCTGACGGCGGCGGGCTCGAGCCTCGCCGACGCCATCATGGTCCGGGTGTACCTGACCGACACCGCGCACTTCGCGCCGTTCAACGAGGTCTACGACGAGCTGATCGGCGACGCGCCGCAGCCCGCCCGCACGACCGTCTACGTCGGCCTCCCGGGCGAGCTGCTCGTCGAGATCGACGTCCTCTGCGTGCTGGACTGACCTGGCGCGGGACGGTCAGCCCAGGACGCTCGTGTAGCCGTTCAGGGCTGGCTGCCCGCCCAGGTGGGCGTAGAGGACGTTCGAGTCTTTGCCGATCTCCCCGCGGCCGACCAGGTCGATGAGGCCCGCCATCGACTTGCCCTCGTACACCGGGTCGGTGATCATCCCCTCCAGCCGGGCGCAGGTCTCGATCGCGTCCACAGTGGACTTGTCGGGGATGCCGTAGATCCCGCCGTGGTAGCGGTCGTCGAGTTCGACGTCGGGGATCTCCCCGGAACCGATCAGCTCGGCGGTGTTGCGCGCGATTCGCGTGACCTGCGCGTGGGTTTCCTCGGGCTTGGCCGAGGCGTCGATGCCGAGGATGCGCCGCTTCTTGCCCATCGTGGTCCCGGCGACCATCCCGCCCTGGGTGCTGCCGGTGACCGAGCAGACGATCACGGTGTCGAAGAACACCCCGAGTTCTTCTTCCTGCTTTTCGAGTTCGACGATCCAGTTCGCGAAGCCGAGGCCGCCGAGCCGGTGGTCGGAGGCGCCGGCGGGGATGGCGTACGGCTTCCCGCCTCGCGCTTCGACCTCGGCGACCGCGTTCTCCCACGCCTCCTTGAAGCCGATGCCGAAGCCGGCCTCGACGAGCCGGACGTCCGCGCCGAGGATCCGCGACAGCTGGATGTTGCCGACCTTGTCGTAGAGCGGGTCGTGCCAGTCGACCCAGCTTTCCTGCACCAGCACGGCCTTCAGCCCGGCCCGCGCGGCGGCCGCGGCGACCTGGCGGGTGTGGTTGGACTGCACGCCGCCGATGGAGACGAGCGTGTCGGCGCCTTGGGCGAGCGCGTCGGCGACGAGGTACTCGAGCTTGCGCGTCTTGTTGCCGCCGTAGGCGAGGCCGGAGTTCACGTCCTCGCGCTTGGCCCAGATCTTCGCGCCGCCGAGGTGTTCGGTGAGGCGCTCGAGGGGGTGCACCGGCGAGGGGCCGAAGAGCAGGGGGTAGCGGGGGAAGTCGGCGAGGGTCATCGGTCCTCCAGCAGTTCGGTCCAGATGGTCGAGATCACCGCGACGGCGGTTTCGGTGTCGTGCTTCTCGAGCGCGTCGATGAGCTTCGTGTGGCGCTCGACGGAGTTCCAGGCCAGCGCGGAACTGAACCGGGCGTGCTCCAGGCGGCGCAGCAGGGGGGTGTAGCGGTCGAGGGTCGCGGCGACGGCGGCGTTGCCCGCCAGGCGGACGGGGACGTCGTGCAGGTCGTCGTCGGCTTGCACGGCGGCGGCGATGTCCCGGGCTTCGATGGCGGCCGCGAAGCGGTCGTTGGCCGCGCGCATGGCGGCGATGTCGGCGGGGCGGCACTTCGGTGCGGCCTGTCTGACGGCGAACTCGTGCAGCAGCCGGACGATCTCGCGGGCGTCGAGAACATCGGGGGACATCACTTCGGAGACCCGGGTGTAGCTCTGCGGCTTCGAGTCGGCGAGGCCGTCGTCGACGAGGCGCCGCAGGGCCTCGCGAACGGGGGCCTTGGACAGGCCGAGCTGGTCGGCGAGGTCGCCGTCGCGCAGCGGAGCCCCGGGCGGCAGCGTCCCGTCGACGATCGCCCGGCGGATGCGGTCGTAGGCCTCGTCGCGAAGCAACGGGCGACTGACCTTCGAGAGACTCACATCTAACATGTTAGATGTCGGTGAACGGGATCGTCAACGGAACGCCCCGAGCAGCACCCCGGCGAGCGCGAACACCCCGGTGACGAGTGGAGTCAGCGCGACCCGGAAGTCTGCCTCACCCGCGCCCCGCCGGGCTGAAGGTGCCCTTCCTTCCGTCTGGTGCACTGAAGGGCACCTTCCTCCCGTCAGCTGCGAGGAGGGTGCCCTTCAGGCCGTCGGGTCAGTAGACCGGGCCGGTGTACTTCTCGCCGGGACCCTGGCCGGGCTCGTCGGGCACGGCCGAAGCCTCCCGGAACGCCTTCTGCAGCGACTGCAGGCCGTCGCGCAGCGGACCGGCGTGCAGGCCCAGGTACTCCGCGGAGGCCGTCACGAGCCCGGCCAGCGCGGTGATGAGCCGGCGGGCTTCGTCGAGGTCGCGGTGCGGGGACGTCGCCGGGTCGGCGTCGGCGAGACCGAGCCGCTCGGCGCCGGCCGACAGCAGCATCACCGCCGCACGGCTGATCACCTCCACGCTGGGGATCTCGGCCAGGTGGCGGTCGTCCTGGGAATAGGGGGCCTGTTCGGAGGGTTGTTCAGACACGTCTGGTACCCTTCCACGAGCGACCAGCCCCCGAGCGATCGGGGGCGGCAAGTGGAGCCCCGCTCCCACCCGCGTCACCGTACAGGTGGCCGGGTCCGGTCTCACCCTTCCAGGGTGAACAAGTGCCTTCGCGGGCACGATCGGAAACAGAGTGGGCCCCGCGCACCGAACGGTGTCGGGGCCTTCGCTATGTGGGCACCAGGTCGAACGAGAACAGGAAACATTCCTCGGACCAAGGAGGCCCCATCAGCTCCGAGACACGCATCAACGACCGAATCCGGGTGCCGGAGGTCCGTCTCGTCGGACCCGCCGGCGAACAGGTCGGCATCGTCCGGATCGAGGATGCGCTGCGCCTGGCGCAGGAGAACGACCTCGACCTCGTCGAGGTCGCGCCGCAGGCCCGCCCGCCGGTGTGCAAGCTCATGGACTTCGGCAAGTTCAAGTACGAGAGCGCGCAGAAGGCCCGCGAGTCGCGTCGGAACCAGCAGCTGACCGTCATCAAGGAACAGAAGCTGCGCCCCAAGATCGACCAGCACGACTACGAGACCAAGAAGGGTCACGTGTCGCGCTTCCTGGCGGCGGGCAACAAGGTCAAGGTCACGATCATGTTCCGCGGTCGCGAGCAGTCCCGGCCGGAGCTCGGCTACCGGCTGCTGCAGAAGCTCGCCGAAGACGTCACGGAGCTCGGCTTCGTCGAGTCGTCGGCCAAGCAGGACGGTCGCAACATGATCATGGTGCTGGCCCCGCACAAGAACGTGAAGCCGAAGGCGAAGGCCGAGGCGGCCCCCGAGCCGACCCCCGACGCGTAGGCGCCGACCAGCACGAGTCAGCGGCTCACCGGTTCTCCGGTGAGCCGCCGCACGAAAGAGGACAGAAATGCCGAAGATGAAGACCCACAGCGGGACGTCCAAGCGCATCCGCAAGACGGGTACGGGCAAGCTGCGCCGCCAGATGACCGGCCGGCGCCACCGCATGGAGAAGAAGTCCAGCCGCGTGACCCGCCGCCTCGAAGGCACCACCGAGGTGTCGAAGACCGAGGTCAGCCGCGTCAAGCGCCTGCTCGGCATCTGATCCCGCAGAACTTGCTGTAACCACCCGGGGCGTCCCCCTCGCCCCCTGAGATCGACAGGATGGACCCGTGGCACGCGTCAAGCGGGCGGTCAACGCCCAGAAGAAGCGTCGCGCAACTCTCGAACTGGCCAGCGGCTACCGCGGCCAGCGTTCGCGGCTGTACCGCAAGGCCAAGGAGCAGACGCTTCACTCGCTGAACTACGCCTACCGGGACCGCCGTGCCCGCAAGGGTGACTTCCGCCAGCTGTGGATCACCCGCATCAACGCGGCCGCCCGTGCCAACGGCGTGACCTACAACCGGTTCATCCAGGGCATCAAGGCTGCGGGTGTCGAGGTCGACCGCAAGATCCTCGCGGACCTGGCCGTCAACGACGCCGCCGCCTTCACCGCGCTGGCCGAGCTCGCCAAGGCCAACGTCAACACCGGCGAAGCGAAGTCGGCCTGACCGGCAGCTTTCCCCGACCCGGGGCGGAACCGTTCACCGAACGGACCCCCCGGGTCGTTGCTGCGCGCAAGCTGACGCGGCGCGCGGAACGCGACAAGACCGGCCGGTTCCTGGCCGAAGGCGCCAACGCCGTCGAAGCGGCACTCGAGCACGGCACGGTGCACGAGCTGTTCGTCACCGCGCGCGCGGCGGAGCAGCACGCGGACCTGGTCGACGCGGCCCGCGCGGCCGGCGTCGGCGTCTCGCCGATCACCGACCGCGCCGCCGACGGCCTGTCGGAAACCGTCACACCGCAGGGCATCGTGGCCGTCTGCGCGCTGCTGGACCGGCCCCTCGAGGAGGCCGTGACCCCGGCCGCCCGGCTCGTGGTCGTGCTGGTGGACGTCGCCGACCCCGGCAACGCGGGCACGGTCATCCGCGTCGCCGACGCGGCCGGCGCCGACGCGGTGGTCCTGGCGGGCGACACGGTCGACCCGCACAACGGCAAGTGCGTCCGCGCCGCCGCCGGCAGCCTCTTCCACGTGCCGATCGCGCGCGTCCGCGACGTCCCGGCCGCGCTGGCCGCCTGCTCGGCTGCGGGCTTGCGGACGTTCGCCGCCCACGGCTACGCCGACGCCGAACTCGATCGGGTGGACCTCGCCGCACCGACGGCGTGGGTGTTCGGCAACGAGGCCCACGGCCTGCCCGCCGACGTCCTCGGCCGGACCGATCTCGCCGTCCGGATCCCCCTGTACGGCAAGGCCGAGAGCTTGAACCTGGCCACCGCCGCGGCCGTCTGCGTGTACACGAGCGCGATGGCGGCGCGGCGCTGACCCGGCGGTAAGCTGCTCCGATCATCCGTTGTGGCTGTTCCGGGGGGTTTCGATGGGCAGGCTGGCTCGTTCGTTCGCGCTGTTCTCCGCTTCGTTCAAGGTGCTGCGCGCCCACAAGGGCCTGGCGTGGTTCCCGGTGCTCGCCGGGATCGCCGGGCTGCTGGTCGCCGCGGTGTTCCTGACACCGGCGTTCTTCACCGTCCACCTCGACGCAGACAACTTCCGGCCCACCGCCGGCACGTACGTTCTGCTCGCGGCGTTCTACCTCGTCTCGGCGTTCGTCACGATCTTCTTCAACGCCGCCCTGATCTCCCAAGCGGACGTTGCGCTGCGCGGTGACGGCGGCATGCCCGGCGTCGGCGCGGGCTTCGCCGCGGCCGGCCGCCGCTGGCCGGCGCTGCTCGGCTGGGCGGGCGTCACCGCGACGGTCAGCGTGGTGCTCCGGACGATCGAAGAGCGGCTCGGCTTCCTCGGCAGCATCATCAGCGGCCTGATCGGCATGGCCTGGCGGCTCACGACGTTTCTCGTGCTGCCGATCGTGATGCTCGAAGGCGCCGGGGTGAAGGCGGGTGTCAAGCGGTCGGTCGAGCTGTTCCGCCGCACCTGGGGCGAGAACGTCGCGGGCACCGCGGGCATCGGCCTCGTCGGCTTCCTGCTGACCTTCGCCGGGTACGTCCTGCTCCTCGGGGCCGGCTTCCTGCTCGGCGGCACGGCCACCATCTTCGTCTGCGTCGGGCTGGCGATCGTCTGGACCCTGCTGGTCGCGGTCTTCACCACGACGCTGAGCGGCATTTACCAGACGGCGCTGTACCGCTACGCGGCCGAGGGCGTCGTGCCCGGCGAGTTCGCGTCGGTCGACTTCTCGGCGGCCTTCCGTCAGCGCTGACCGGGCGTCCGCACGCCCCCGGGGCGACCGGGGGCGTGCGGAGCCGATCCCCTAGACTTTTCCCGCCTTTGACCTCTCGCGTGCCGTGTGCGGCGGCGCGTGAACGACCAGTCCCAGCGGACGCCGAGGAGTTATGTCCGGAGCCACGGAGAAGGAAGCACAGGGCGCGGTACTCGCCCCCGAGACGCTGCAGGAGGCGGTCAAGGCCGCCGAAGCGGCGTTCGCCGCCGCGACCGGGCTCGAAGGGCTGGCCGAGGTCAAGCCGGCCCACCTCGGTGACCAGTCCCCGGTGGGCCTGGCCCGCCGCGGGATCGGCGCCCTGCCCAAGCAGGAGAAGGCCGAGGCGGGCAAGCGCGTCAACGAGGCCCGCCAGGCGGTCCAGGCGGCCTTCGACGCCCGCCGTGCCGAGCTCCAGGTGGAGCGCGACGAGCGCGTGCTGCGCGAAGAAGCCGTCGACGTCACGCTGCCGTGGGACCGCGTCCCGCGCGGCGCCCGGCACCCGATCAGCACCATCTCCGAGCGTGTCGCGGACGCCTTCGTCGCGATGGGTTACGAGATCGCCGAGGGGCCCGAGCTCGAAGCCGAGTGGTTCAACTTCGACGCGCTGAACTTCGGCAAGGACCACCCGGCCCGCCAGCTGCAGGACACGTTCTACGTCGGCGACGAGGACTCGGGCCTGGTGCTGCGCACGCACACCTCGCCGGTCCAGGCCCGCACGCTGCTGCACCGCGACCTGCCGGTGTACGTCGTCTGCCCGGGCCGGACCTACCGCACCGACGAGCTCGACTCGACCCACACCCCGGTGTTCACCCAGGTCGAGGGCCTCGCGGTGGACAAGGGCATCACGATGGCCCACCTCAAGGGCACGCTGGACGCCTTCGCCCGCGCGATGTTCGGCGAGAGCTCCAAGACGCGGCTGCGCCCGCACTTCTTCCCGTTCACCGAGCCGTCCGCGGAGGTGGACGTGTGGTTCGAGGAGAAGAAGGGCGGCCCCGGCTGGGTCGAGTGGGGCGGCTGCGGCATGGTCAACCCGAACGTGCTGCGCGCCTGCGGCGTCGACCCCGAGGTGTACTCCGGGTTCGCCTTCGGCATGGGCATCGAGCGCACCCTGCAGTTCCGCAACGGGATCCCGGACATGCGCGACATGGTGGAGGGCGACGTCCGCTTCACCCTTCCCTTCGGAACGGAGGCGTAGTGCGAGTCCCAGTCAGCTGGCTGACCGAACACCTCGAGCTCACGGACGAGGTCACGCCGCAGGACCTGGCCGACGCGTTCGTCCGGATCGGCATCGAGGTCGACGACCTGCGTGAGCTCGGTCCGGTGACCGGCCCGCTGGTCGTCGGCCGGGTGGCCGAGGTCGAGGAGCTCACCGAGTTCAAGAAGCCGGTGCGCTTCTGCCGCGTCGACGTCGGCGAGCCCGCCGACGAAGCCGAGGAGCCGGACGAGGAACTCGACGACGAGGACGACGACGAAGCCGGCGAGTTCGACGAGGGCCCGCACGGCATCAAGACCCGCGGCATCATCTGCGGTGCGCGCAACTTCGCCGAGGGCGACCTGGTCGTCGTCGCGCTGCCCGGCGCCGTCCTGCCCGGCGACTTCGAAATCGCCGCCCGCAAGACCTACGGCCGGATCAGCGACGGCATGATCTGCTCGGCGCGCGAGCTCGGTCTCGGCGACGACCACACCGGCATCCTCGTGCTGCCGCCGGGCACCGCCAGCCCGGGTGACGACGCGAGTGAGCTGCTCGGCCTCGACGACTCGGTGATCGAGCTCGCCCCGACCCCGGACCGCGGGTACGCGCTGTCGATCCGCGGGCTCGCGCGCGAACTGTCGAACGCGCTCGACGTGCCGTTCGGCGACCCGGCGCTGCTGGAGGTCCCGGCGGCGGAGGGCGACGCCTGGCCGGTCCGCGTCGAGGACCCGGAAGGCTGCCCGCGGTTCGTGCTGCGCCGGGTCACCGGCCTGGACGCGACCGCGCCGACCCCGTGGCGGATGCGCCGGCGGCTGATGCTGGCCGGCATCCGGTCGATTTCGCTGGCCGTCGACGTCACGAACTACGTGATGCTCGAGCTCGGCCACCCGCTGCACGCGTTCGCCACCAAGGCCATCCAGGGCGATCTGGTGGTGCGCCGGGCGAAGCCGGGCGAGAAACTGACCACTTTGGACGACGTCGAGCGCGCGCTCGACCCGGACGACGTGGTGATCGCCGACGACAGCGGCGTCATTTCGCTCGCCGGCACGATGGGCGGCGCGAGCACCGAGATCACGCCGGAGAGCACCGACGTGCTGCTCGAGGCGGCGCACTGGAACCCGGCCGCGATCAGCCGCACCGCGCGGCGGCACAAGCTGTTCTCCGAGGCCGCCAAGCGGTTCGAGCGGTTCACCGACCCGCAGCTTTGCGCGGCGGCGGTCGAGCTGGCCGCCCGGCTGCTGCGCCAGTACGGCGACGCCGCCATCCAGCCCGGCCGCACCGACGAGGGCGCGGTCGAGCCGAACCCGGCCGTCGTGATGCCGATCAATCTGCCCGACAAGGTCGCGGGCGTGAACTACCAGCGCGGGGTCACCGTCCGCCGGCTCACCCAGATCGGCTGCAAGGTCTCGGTCGGCACGGGTGACGACGGCACGGGCCTGGTCACGGCGATCCCGCCGAGCTGGCGCGGTGACCTGCGCCAGCCGGCCGACCTCGTCGAAGAGGTGCTGCGGCTGGAGGGCTACGACAGCATCCCGTCGACGCTCCCGGCGGCCCCGGCCGGCCGCGGCCTGACCGACGGCCAGCGGCGCGTCCGCGGTGTCTCCCGGGCGCTCGCCGAGGCGGGCTACGTCGAGGTGCGCCCGTTCCCGTTCGTCAGCGACGCGGTGTGGGACGCGTTCGGCCTCCCGGCCGACGACGTCCGCCGCAACGCGGTGGTGGTCCGCAACCCCCTGGAAGCCGACCGCAACCGGCTGGCGACGACGTTGCTGCCGGGCCTGCTGGACACCATGCAGCGCAACGTGTCCCGCGGGATGAAGGACGTGTCGCTGTACCACATCGGCCAGGTGGTGCTCCCGGCCCCGAACCCGCTGAAGGTCCCCGACCTCGGCGTCGACCGGCGGCCGTCGGACGAGGAACTGGCCCTGCTGGAGGCGGCGGTGCCGGAGCAGCCGCTGCACGTGGCGGTGGTCCTGGCCGGGAACCGGCGCCGAGCGGGCTGGTGGGGCGCGGGCGAGCCGGCGAACTGGGCGGACGCGGTCCAGGCGGCCCGCACGATCGCGGAGGCGGCCGGCGTCGAGCTGACGGTCCAGGCGGCCGACCTCCCGCCGTGGCACCCGGGCCGCTGCGCCCAGCTCCGGGTCGGCGACTGGCCGGTCGGCCACGCGGGTGAGCTGCACCCGAAGGTGGTCGAGGCCCTCGGCCTGCCGCCGCGGACGGTGGCGATGGAGCTGGACCTGGACGCGATCCCGCTCCCGGACTCCCGCCCGGCGCCGAGCGTCTCGGGCTACCCGCCGGTGCTCCTGGACGTCGCCCTGGTGGCGGCGGCCGAGGTCCCGTCGGCCGACCTCGCGTCGGTGTTGCGCGAGGGCGCGGGCGAGCTGCTGGAGGACATCACGCTGTTCGACGTGTACGCGGGCGAGCAGGTCGGCGAAGGCAAGCGATCGCTGGCGTACAAGCTGCGCTTCCGCGCCCCGGACCGCACGTTGACGGTCGACGAGGCCACCAAGGCCCGCGACGCGGCCGTGGCCGCCGCAGGCGAGCGCTTCAGCGCAACCCTCCGCGCCTGACGTCACCGGCCCCTCCCGCCCAGGCAGGAGGGGCCGGTGACGTCAGGCGCGGAGGGTTGCGCTGAAG
>JARAWT010000069.1:0-54881 GCA_033793495.1 Streptomyces sp. MN03-5084-2B
GGGTTGCGGGCCTACAGTCTTGGGGGTGACCGCCGCCGGAGCGCCGATCGTCGCCGGGGTGGACGGGTCGGCCGAATCGCTCGACGCCGTCCGCTGGGCCGCGCGGGCCGCCCGCCTGCGGGAGGCGCCGCTGGAGATCGTGCACGCCCTCGACGTCCCGGCCCTGCTCGCCGGCGGGATCCTGCCGCCGCCCGAGGAGATGCTCGACGCCCTGCGCGCCCGGGGCCGGCGCGCGCTGCGGACGGCGCAGGAACTCGCCGCCGCGCAGGGCGTTCCCGGTGCCGCCACCCGGCTCGATCCCGATCGCGCGGCCCAGACCCTGGTCGAGGCGTCGCGGACGGCCGCGCTGCTCGTCGTCGGGTCGGCCGGGCACGGCAGGCTCACCAGCCTGCTCGCCGGGTCGGTCGCCGCGGCCGTCGGCACGCACGCGCGCTGCGACACCGTCGTCGTCCGCGGGGACAGCTGGGACGAGCCCGGCGCGGCCGCGCGGCCCGTCGTCACCGGCGTCGACGGCAGCGAAGCCGGCGCCCGGGTCCTGACGACCGCCCTTGCCGAAGCCCGGGCCCGCCGCGCTCCGCTGGTCGTGCTGCACGCGTGGGCGGACAGCCCACCGCCGCACCGGGACCCGCGGTGCGTCACCGAGGCGGGCCGCCGGCTGCTCGGCGAGCGGGTGCTGGCCCACGACACCGGGGACGTCGAGATCGAGCAGGTCGTCGTCCACGCGCACCCGCGGAAGGAACTCGTCGAACGCACCGGCACGGCCCAGCTGGTCGTCGTCGGCGACCGCGGCCGCGGCGGGTTCCCCGGCCTGCTGCTCGGCTCCACCGGGCAGGCCCTGCTGCACCACGCCGCCTGCCCCGTCCACCTGGTCCGCACCACGGCGTAAAAGGGGAAGCGAAACGGAAGCGGTCCCGGGCAGGATGGCGGGAAGCAAGAGGGAGGAAGAAAGATGAAGACAGCGGTACAGGCCGGGCTGGTCGCCGTGGTGGCGGCGCTGGGCGCCGGCGCGATGCAACCGGCACACGCGGCGGACGCGGGCACGCTCGTCCAGCGGACGGCCGTCTGCCACAACGGCGACTTCAGAGGCACGTTCACCCTCCGGTACGAGACCGTCGGCGGCGATCACCGCATGCTCGGTGGGTACACCGTGTCGGGGCCGTACATCGGCAACAGCGCGGGCCAAGTCCAGCTGCGGATTTCGTACCGCAGCGCAGCGACGACGCACACGGTGAACTCCCAGTCCGCGGAGACGACCGGGAACACCGCCTTCACGCTGCCCTCGGGCACCACCGTGCCGGTCGCGTCCGGGGGCACGGCCTCGGCGACGTTCGACAACGGCGCGAACAGCTGTACCGCGACGGTGCCGATCAGCTAGCCGCGTCGAGGGCCGCGCGCAGGATCGCGCGGGCCGAGCCGGCCAGGACCTCGGCCGCCCGCGGGCGGTCGAGGCCGCCGATGTCGGTGAGCCAGACCAGGGCCTCGATGCCGGTCGCCGAGCGGATGGCCACCGCCAGGGCGTGGACGTCGAGGGTGTCCGCCAGCGGGGCCAGGGCCTCCTCGATCCAGCGGATCGCCCGGCCGCGCCGCAGCACCGGCTGCGGCGCGCCGGGTTCCAGGGACAGCCTCAGCTGCGCGCGCAGCTGAGGCTCCCAGCGCAGGGTGAACCCGATGAACGCCGCCATCACCAGGTCGAGGCGGGCGGCCGGGTCGGCGGGTGCGTCCGGGGGCAGCAGGCCCGCGTCATCCTGGATTTCCGGGTACGCCGCCAGCAGCAGCGCGCGCTGGTTGGGGAAGTACCGGTAGGCCGTGGTGCGGGAGATCCCGGCCGCTTCGGCGGCGTCCTCGACCGTCGGCGAGACGCCGTCTGCCAGCAGCTCGTGGGCCGCCGCGACCAGCGCGGCCCGGGTCCGCCCCTTCTGCCGGCTGCGGCCCGTGGACTCATACGGGACTTCCATGCCATCATGGTACTCACGTCCCACGAAGGAGGCGGCCATGAGCGGTGACCCGGCCGAAACGAACCCCGAGCTGTACCGGGTGGTCTTCGAGAACGAGCGGGTGCGGGTCCTGGAGTACCAGGACGTCCCCGGCGACCGGACCGCGCCGCACCGGCACCCCGACACGGTGATGATCACCCTGGGCGCGTTCAGCCGCCGGATCTCCGCCGGCGACCGCGAGGTCGGCGTGGACCTGCCCGCCGGCGCGGTGCGCTGGGTCGCGGCCCAGGAGCACTCGGGCGAGAACGTCGGCACCACGCCGAGCCACGCGATGTTCGTCGAGCTGAAGGAACCCCGCCCCGGCGGGGCGGTCGCGGGCACCGCCCTGGGTCCCGGCGCACCGTGACCCAGGGCGGTTCTCCGTCCCCGCTCAGCAGCTCGAGTGCTGGATGGTCTTGAAGATGTTGACAGCGCCGAAGAGCGACGCGTCGTAGGTGAAGTGCTTCGTCCAGAAGTAGCGCGGCGGCGGGTTGCCGTCGTTCATCCGCGGGCTGTCGAACGTACCCGCGGAGAACAGCTTCGTCCCGGCCGTGGTCTTGAAGTCGAAGCTGGAGTGCCAGACGTCGCCGGAGTGCGTCTGGAACGTCAGCGTCGTCGCGCTCCAGTCACCCGTGCCGTCCGACCGGATCACCATGGTGCCGTTGTCCTGCTCGCAGTCACCGACGTGCAGCTGGCCCCACGTCGCACTTTTCACCTCGAGGACCGCCGCACTGTGCGCCGGCGCGGCGGACGCCGCCGGCGCACCCGCCAGCACCGCCGCCCCCGTCGCCGCGAGGGCGAAAACCGGTGCCAGACCCCGAATCATGCGTTTCATGGACTTCCTCCCGAAGAACCGGTGGCCGCGGACCCTCCCGGTCCGCGCCAGCCGAGCTTCGCAGCGCCCGTCGACAATCCGTCGACAGTTCGTCGACGGAAATTCAACCTGGCGTCGGACGTATCCGAGGCGGTCCGGCCCGCTCCTGTACGCCGGAGCGCGCGGGACAACCGTGTCGCGGAGGGGCGGGCATGGGCGGGGTGGACCTCGGGGTGCTGGGACCGTTCGAAGTGCGGCTGGACGGCGAGCCGCGGGACGTCGGGGGCCCGCGCCTGCGGACCCTGCTGGCGGTGCTGGCGGCGGAGGCGGGCCGCGTGGTCAGCGTCCCGGCGCTGGGCCGGGCACTGTGGGGTGAGGACGCGCCCGCGCAGGCCGACCGGACGGTGCGGACCTACCTGTCACGGCTCCGCGGCACCCTGGGCTCCGAAGCCATCCTCACCCGGCCGCCGGGGTACGTCCTGCGCCTGGCGCCGCAGGCCCTCGACGCCGCGCGGTTCGAACGGCTCGCCGCCGAGGGACGGCGGGTACTGGCCGCCGGGGAGCCCGCCGCGGCCCGGCAGCACCTGGCCGCCGCGCTGGCGCTGTGGCACGGCCACGCCGCCTACGAGGAGTTCGGCGAAGTGGAAACCCTGGCGGCGGAACGGATGCGGCTGGACCGGCTGCGCCACAACGCCGTCCAGGACCGGATCGACGCCGACCTCGCGACCGGCGAGGACACCGGGCTGATCGCCGAGCTGGAGGGGCTGACCGCCGCGTTCCCCGGCCACGAGCGGCTGTGGGCCCAGCTGATGACGGCGCTCTACCGGGCCGGGCGGCAGAGCGACGCGCTGGAGGCGTTCCGCCGGGCCCGGCAGGGCCTGA
This sequence comes from Streptomyces sp. MN03-5084-2B, assembly GCA_033793495.1. Classification (GTDB taxonomy): domain Bacteria; phylum Actinomycetota; class Actinomycetes; order Mycobacteriales; family Pseudonocardiaceae; genus Amycolatopsis. The sequence goes on from JARAWT010000069.1 coordinate 3,670, forward strand.
TCTCCGTGTCCGGGGTGGAGCCGTCGCCGGTGCTGGCGCAGGTGCACCGGCGGGTGCTCGCCCACCACCCGGCGCTGCTCGCCACGCGGGCGACCGCGGTGGTGACCACCCCCGACGACGACGCCCTCACCGCGGGCGAGCACGCGCTGCTCGAGGACGGCGACCTCCGGACCAGCCGGGAACACTTCGAAACCGCCTACGTCCGGGCCGAGCGGGCCGGGGACGCCACCTCGCTCGCCCGCGCGGCCCTCGGCCTCGGCGGGGTGTGGGTGCACGAGCACCGGACGGCCGTCGCGGCGGCGTCGCTGCTGACGCGGTTGCGGCACGCCCTGGACCAGGTCGACCCCGGCTCGACGCTGGGCCACCGGCTCCAGGCGCGGCTCGCCGCGGAGCTGGACTACGAGGCGGGCACGCACGACCGGGTGCTCGCCGCGGCCGAGCGGACGCGGGCGGCGGGCGACCCGGTCGCGCACGCGGAAGCGCTGAGCGTCGCCCACCACTGCCTGCTCGGCCCGGACGACACGGCGCTGCGACAGGCACTCGCGACCGAGCTGGTCGGCGTGAGCGGCCGCTCGGGACGGCGCACCGACCTGGTGATGGCGGTGCTGTGGGACACCGTCGACCTCTTCCTGGCCGGCGACCCGCACGCCGAGCGCCGGCTCGGCGAGCTCGACGACCTGCTGGCCGAGCGCAAGCACCTGGCGGCGGGGTTCGTGGCCGACGCGCTCAAGGTCATGCTGGCCATCCGCGCGGGCCGCTTCCGCGAGGCCGAAGCGGGGGCGCAGGCCTGCGCCGAGGTCGGCCAGGCGGCGGGCGACTTCGACGCGCTCGGCTGGTACGGCGCGCAGCTGGTGGCGATCCGGTGGTTCCAGGGCCGCCTCGGTGAGCTCGTGCCGGTCCTCGACGGCCTGATGCACTCACCGACGCTCAGCCCGATCGACAACTCGTACTACGCGGCGCTCGCCGTGGCGGCGGCCTCGGCCGGCGACCGCCGCACGGCCTCGGGTGCGCTGGCCCGGCTGTGCGGCGAAGACCTGGGATCGCTGCCGCGGTCGAGCACCTGGCTGACTTCGCTGTGCGGCGCCGCGGAAACGGCCTACCTGCTGGACGACGGCGCGACGGCGGCGCGGATCCACGAGCTGCTGGCGCCGTTCGGCCACCTGCCCGCGATGGCGAGCTTGGGCATCGCCTGCTTCGGCTCGGTCCACCACCCGCTCGGGACGACGGCCCTGACCGCCGGCGACCCGCATCGGGCGGTGATCCACCTGCGCGCGGCGGTGCGGCACAACCTGGCCTTGGCCCACTGGCCGGCGGTGGTGTTCTCCCGCCGCCGGCACGCGGAGGCATTGCGGCGCCGCGGCTCGCCGGGCGACGAAGCGGCCGCGGACCGCGAACTGGCCGCGGCGGCCGAGGAGGAACGGACCTTCGGCGGCCCGCCGGCTACCAGGCGATGAGCTGCTCTGGCGGCCCTCGATACAGAACAGCGGGGCCGTCGCGAGATCTCACGCTCGCCACACCGCCCCGAGGCCGTGCTTCGCCGCCGCGGAACGGACCTTCGGCGGCCCCTCGGCTACCAGGCGATGAGCTGCTCTGGCGGCCCTCGATGCAGAACAGCGGGGCCGTCGCGAGATCTCACGCTCGCCACACCGCCCGAGGCCGTGCTTCGCCGAGGAGGAACGGACCTTCGGCGGCCCGCCGGCTACCAGGCGATGAGCTGCTCTGGCGGCCCTCGATACGGCACAGCAGGGCCCCCGCGAAGATCCCGCGCTCGCCGCACCGCCCCGAGGCCGTGCTTCGCTGAGGAGGAAAGGACCTTCGGCTACCGGGCGACGAGCTGCGCCGCCCGGTATTCGGCCGCGAGCTCCGGAACTGCCGACGGACCGCCGGCTACTGCGCGATGACCTGCTCGGCCCGGCCCTCGACCCGAAACAGCGGAGCGACCGCCGCGAGATCCAGCGCGCGCCGCACCACGCCGGACGGCTTCAACGCCAGGTCGATCCCCGCCTCGGCACAGCGGGACCGCAGGCGGCCCAGTGACGCCACGCCGGTCACCCCGCAGAACCCCACGCCCAGCAGGTCGACCACCAGGCGCCGGGGTCCGGCCGCGACCGCGCGGTCGAGTTCCGCGTCCAGGCGGGGGCGGGTCGCCATGTCGATCTCGCCCGTGACCGTCACCCGCAGCGTTCCCGGGCGGGTCTCCGCGGTCGTCGCGGTCAGCAGCATCGCGGACAGGTCGAGGGCGCTCATCCAGGGGGCTCCTTCCTCCGAAACCAACGGAAATCAGCGGTGAGTGATCAGCTTCTACCCCCTCACCGCGGACCCCAAACCACACCGAAGAGCCGGCCGTCACGGGTGGGGGCGCCAGGGCGGTGAGAACACCGGCCGGACTCCGACTCCGCCGCGGGCCGTGCCCAGGTCCGTCAGGACGACCTTCTCGAGGCCGTTGCCCGGGCCGCCGTCGCTGGTCACCGCCAGGGCCAGGGTGTTGCGGCCGTGCGGGTCGAGGATCCCGGTCGGCAGCACGAACGTGTGCTGCGGGCCGACGTCCCCGATGTACTGGCCGACGTTCCAGCCGTTGAGGAACACCAGTACCCGGTACCGGCCGCCGGAGCGCGGCTTGGCCGGGTCGCCGATCGTCAGGCCCACCGACGTGTCCTGGTCGCGCGGGATCCGCAGCGAGAACGTCGTGCGGTACCACGTCGTTCCCGGGTCGGCCGCCGGTGCGGGCACCGCCGCAGGCGCCCAGGAGCGGTCGGGGAAGCCGGGCAGGTGCCGGCCCGCGCGTTCGCCCGCCAGACCGCCGTTGTTCAGCGGGCCGCGCACCGGGTCCGCCGTGCCGCCCTGGAGCTTCCACGTCACCCCGGTCAGCGAGGAGGAGATCAGCCCCCGGCCTTCCTTGTGCGCGTCGTTGACGCCGCCGTCCTCGTTGTGACCGTTGTTGCGGACCATCACCGACAGCACGTGCGGGCCGTCGCCGCGCACGCCCTCCGGCACGGTGAACGCCGCGGTGGCCGTCGTCGGCGGGGCGGCCAGCGCGGACGGCACGACGTGCTGGCCGAGGTACTGCCCGTCCAGCCACGCCTGCAGCAGCCCGGCGCCCCCGCCGCCGTAGCGCAGGCTCACCTGCTCCCCCGGCGTCCCGGTGAACCGCCCGCGGTACCAGACGTCGCCGACGCCGAACCCGTAGTCGTCCGCGGTCAGCACCGGCTGCCCGGCCGGCGGCGGGGTGGTGCTGTTCGTCGTGGTCCGGTCCGCCGTGGGCCACGCCGAGTCGTCGTACCCCGGTTCGGCTTCCGGCGAGCCGGGTGCCGAGCGCCAGCCGGTCAGCTCGGGCAACCGCGGGTCGGCCGGTCCGGGCAGGGACCACAGCGCCTGCAGGCTGCCCGACGCCGTGGGCCGGGCCGGCACCGGAGCACCGTTCCACCACAGCAGCGGACCGCGGGCGCCCCACACCTCGAGGTCGCGAGGCGCCTTCGTGTCGCCGGTCAGGACGAACCCGGCGTGGGCGGTCCGCACCAGGTCCGGCCCGCGGACGAGCATCCCGTCCACCGGCCAGAACGTGTCCGCGGTGCTGTCGTCGGCGAGCAGCAGCGTCACGGCCGGGCGGCCGCCGCCGCTGATCCGGACGCGGGCGAGCCCGTCGTGGCGGTAGTTCAGGCGCAGGTCGGTGCCGGACCAGGTCGTCGTGACGTTCCCGGCGAGGACGTCCACGCGCGGCTGCGTCGCGTACCGCAGCACGGTCTCGCCGTCCTCCCCCGGCCGGCCGTGCAGCAGCACGGTCCCGGCGGCCTGGGCCATCAGCTCCGACGTCGAGTACACCAGGTGCTGACCGGCGACGTCGAAGTTCGCCACCAGGTACTTGGCGTCCTGCCCCGTCAGCCGCAGCGGCACGGTGTAGTCACCGTCCGATGTGGACAGCGGGAAGGTGAAGCTGTCGTCCGTCGTGGCATTCGAGGGGTTGTGCACCGGCAGGTAGAAGTGCACGCCGGTGTCCGGGTTGACGTTGTGGTAGACCTTCACCGCCGCCGACGACGGCGTCACCGGCGCCCCGCGGTCCATCTTGGCCAGGTCCGGGACGGTGGCCAGGAAGGAGCCGATCTCCTTCATCGTCAACGCCTTCGGCCGCAGCTGACGTCCTTCGTCGATGGCCGAGCCGTAGTCGTAGGAGCTGTAGACCACCGGCGCCGGGAGCCCACCCCACGACGTGCCGCCGAAGGTCATGTAGAAGTTCTGGATGGTCAGGCCGTTCGCCAGGTTCGTGCCGTAGAAGACGCGCTCGTAGCCCGGCCCCTGCCGGACCGCGGTGCACGGGTAGGTGCCGTTGCTGCCCCAGTAGTCGAACCAGCCGCCGCCGAACTCGGCGACGAACCCGGGCGTGTTCGGCGACGCGCTCGCGCCGCCCTTCGCCCCGCCCGGACCGTAGGTCCCCCAGTCCGGCGCGGTGTTCGGGTTGCCCGGCGTCGCGTCGGTCCGGCAGGTGCCGCCGGGGTAGCCGTCGAAGGCGTAGAGGTCGACCTTGCCTTCCACGGTGCCGGGCACACCGGAGCCCGGCGGCACCCAGATGCCGTTGCGGCCCTTGTCGTTGTGGAACACCGGGACGGTGATCCCGTCGGCGCGCACCTTGTCGTGAAGGTGCGCGATGTAGTTGCGCTGGGCGGTGCCCGTGGCGGCCAGCTCGTTCTCGATCTGGTAGAGGATCACCGGGCCGCGGCCGTCGGTGTACTGGTGCCGGGCGATGATCCGGTCGATCTGCGACAGCCATTCGTCCGACGCGGCGAGGTAGTCGGGCGCGTCGCTGCGGGCCCGGCCGGCCTGGGTGCTCAGCCAGGCCGGGAAACCGCCGCCGGTGACTTCGGCGTTGATGTACGGACCGGGCCGGGCGATGACGTACAGCCCGGCTTCGGCGGCGAGGTCGAGCACGCGGTCCATGTCCCGGACGCCGCTGAAGTCGTACACCCCGGGCGCGGGCGAGTGGTAGTTCCAGTCGAAGTAGATCGAGACCGCGTTGTAGCCGGTCGCCTTCATCTTCTGCAGCACGTCCCGCCACAGGTCCGGGCTGGGCAGCCGGAACGGGTGGAACTCACCGGACCAGACGACCTGGCGGCGGCCGTCCAGCATGAGCGAGTACTTGTCGAACGTGACCTGGTGCTGCACCGGCGAAGCCGCGGCGGCCGACGCCGGTGCCGTACAAAGCCCGGTCGCGATCAGCAAGGTGACGAACAGGGACAGGAACCGGCGCATGAAGGGACTCCCCGGTCGGACGCGGTATAGGTCGTTATACGGAAGTCAGTACACGTACGGCCAGCCGGCGCTGTCGTAGCCGATGAGGTTGATGCCGAGCTTGCCCGTCAGCGGTGTCGCGTCGGAGTAGTAATAGTGGTAGACGAGCACGTCGGCGTCGGTGTCGTGGACGACGGCCACGTGCCCCGGGCCGTGGACCGCGCCGTGGCTCGCCAGGATCTGGGTGCCGCCGCCGGCGGTCATCCGGACGCCGTTGCGATCGGTGTACGGCCCGGTGATCGACGTCGAGCGGCCGACCATCACGCGGTAGGTGCTCTTGGTGCCCTGGCAGCACAGGTCCCAGGAGACGAACAGGTAGTAGTAGCCGCCGTGCTGGATGATGAAGGGCGCCTCCTCGGCGGCGGTGCTGCCGGTGCGCTGGGCGATGCCGCGCAGCGCGGTGTCGGTGGTGCTGCGCTTGCCGGTGGCCGGGTCGAGCCGGATCATCTTGATCCCGGTCCACCAGGAGCCGAAGCTCAGCCACCAGCGGCCGGAGGAGTCGACGAACAGGTTCGGGTCGATCGCGTTGTAGTCGTTGCTCGTGCTCGTCTGCACGACGATGCCCTGGTTGGTCCAGCTGCCGGGCAGGCCGGTGGTGCTGGTGGCGAGGAAGATCGCCGAGTTGCGGGAGCCGAGCGACGAAGCCGCGTAGTAGAGGTAGTACTTGCCGTTGTGGAACGAGATGTCCGGCGCCCACAGGTACTCCGGCTTGGCGGGGTCGGTGAAGGGCGCGGTCCACGGGGCGCCGTTCGGCCAGACCGAGCCGATCTTCGTGAAGTGGATCCGGTCGGTCGAGCGGCGGATCTGCAGGTACTGGTCGGTCGAGTAGAGCAGGTAGCTGCCGTCCGCGGCGCGGATCATCGCCGGGTCGTGCACCGCCTCGATGTCCCCGGTCACGTAGCCGGGGTCGGGGTAGGTCGCGGCCTGCGCGGCGGGGGCGCTCAGCAGGGCGGCGGCGACGGCGATGATGGCCGGGAGGCGGCGCAGGCTCATGGAAGGGTCCTCGGGGTCGACGCTGATCCGAGACGCTGTTAACGCTAACAGCGCCTGACGGGGAAATAGTCGGGGGTGACGGGCCGGTGCGTCAAGGGCCGGACGGAGGGTCTCCCCGCCCGGCCCCGGGCGTCAGTGCACGGGGTTCCACCCGTCGCTGCCCGCGAGGTACTTCTGCGCGGTGTAGTTCCCGGCCTGCGCCGCGGGCAGCTGCGGCCGGTCGGTTCCGGTCCCCGCGCCCGGGCCGGTGTTGCGGTACTCGGTGAACCGCGCGTCCTTCCACGAGAAGCCCGACATGTCGGTCCACGGCGCCGGCTTGATCGCCGCCGGCAGGGCCGTCTCGCGGATCAGGACCTGGGCGATGGCGTCGACGTCCCCGCCCGGGTGCCACGGGCGACCGAGGTAGAAGCTCGCGTTGGCGGCCGAGCTGACGACCTTGCTCCCGGTGATCAGGAACCCGTACGGGTTCGACCGGCGGGTACTGGCCGCGGTCAGGAAGCCGTTGTTGCTGCTCGAACCGCGGTCGAGCGCGGTGATCGTCACCCGGTCGAACACCGCGGTGGCGCGGCCGAAGAGGAAGTCGACGTCACCGCTGATGGCGCAGGCGCGGTAGTACTGGCGCCCGACCGTGCCCACCGCCGCAGTGTCGGCGTACAGCGTGTCCTGGTGGCCGAGGAAGGTGACGTTGTCGAAGACCATCTTGTCGCCGGTGGTCTTGACGGCAACGGCCTGGGTGTCCTTGATCTGCGGGTGGGCGCCCCGGTCGAAGGAGTTGCGGAAGGTCAGCGCGGTGGCGGTGAAGCCGTTCGCCGCGATCGTGGCGGTCGCGCTGCCCGACGTCCCGTACGTCGAGCCGTCGGGTTTCTTGGTGCCGCTGGCGTTGTTGTAGTCGATGACGACGTCGGCGGCCTTCCCGGTGGTGCCCCGCATGGTGACGCCGGTCTTGCCCGACGGCACCGAGATGACCTCGCGGTAGGTCCCGGGCTTGATCGAAATCGTGCCGCCGGCCGAGACCGCGTTGATGCCGGCCTGCACGGTGGTGTAGGTGCCGGAGCCGTCCTTGGCCACGACGACGTTCGCCGCCGCGGCCCCGGCGGCCGGAGCGGCCAGTGACGCTCCCGCCACCACCGACGCGACGAGCAGGGTCTTGAGCATGACGCCTCCACGAGGGAACGCGCCGGGGGTACCGGACGGCGGCCGCCACCCCCGGCGCGGGTCGGTTACTTGTAGGTGATGTTGGCCGCGGTGTAGAGGCAGTTCGTCGAATCCGGGCCGCTGCCGGTCTTCGTCGGCTCGCCGCTGGTCACGCCCTTGTACTTCTGGCAGGGCTCGATCTTGCGGCTGGAGTCGCCGACGATGGTGATCCGCGTCAGCTTGGCGGTGTCGCCGTAGTTGGTGTTGATGCCGACCAGCGCCTTGCCCGGCACGGTCGCGGTGACGTTGTCCACGACGACGTTGCGCTTGTACTGCGTCTTGCAGTTGCCGCAGGAGCGGTACAGCTTGCCGAAGTCGTTGACCTGGAAGTTGCGGATGTACATCGTGCCGGGGCCGTTGTGCTGGAACACCTTGTCCGACGCCTTGCGCGCGCCGCCGCCGTCGATGGTCATCGTCTGGGAGGCGGAGGTGCCCTTGAAGGTCGCGGCGTCTTCGCCGACGTCCTCCCACCAGACGTTGAGCAGGGTGCAGGTGCCGAGGCAGTGCACGCCGTCGGCGGCCGGGCTGCCGAGGACGACGTTCTTCAGGGTGGTGCCGTTGGCGAGCTGGAAGATCGGGCTCTGGCCCTCGTCCTGGCCACCGCTGCCGAGGTCGCCAGTGCCGTAGAACCGCTTGAGCCCGCCGTCGTAGGTGCCGCTGGTGACCTTGATCGTCGCGCCCACCGGAACGCTGCTGCTCGGGGTGGGCCACGACGCGGCCGACGCGGTGGCGCCGGTGCCGACCGCCGCGGAAACCACGAGCGCGGCGACCGCCGCCACCCGGACGATCCGGGACATGGATGGGGGAATCATTCGTCACTCCCTGGTCTCGTGCGTTCAATCGGCGCTGATGGAAAACGTCCGACCGGGTTGTGAAAGCGCTTTCTCGGTCCCGAGTTTCGGGTTGGCGGCAGGCCGTGTCAATGTCGTTCGCCGCAGCGGCGTGCATGTCGCCCGGATGGTCGCCGCCGGCGGTGGTTTTCAGAAAACGCCGAAACTGTCGAAGGTTTCAGCGACCGGGTCCGGCCTTGGCGAGCACCAGCGCCGGGACCGCCCACGCCGGGTCGAGACGTTCGACGAAAGCTGGTGTCCAGCCGACGTCCGTCCCCAGATCGGGGTCGTTGGCCGCGTTGTATTCGGCGAGCAGGTCGACCGCCCGCGGCCACTGGTCCCTCTGGGCCACCAGCGTCCCGGTCGCGTGCAGCACGGTGCCCTTCCAGTAGTGCACCAGCTGCCCCAGCGGCAGCCCGGCCGGGATCTTGAAGACGTTGTTCTCCGCGTAGATCCGGGACTGCACACCGACACCCAGCGAGTACGTGTAGGCGGCCGGATCTCCGACCAGGTAGAGGTTGTCGTAGACGTGCACCTGGCCGTACCGCACCCGCGGCGCGCGCTGGCCGATCTCGGAGAACAGGTTGTGGTGCAGGGTGACCCGCAGCTTGCCGACGTCGTAGGTGGGCTTGTCGGTGTTGCCGATCAGCATGGTCTTGTCGTGGTCGTGCAGCCGGTTGTAGGAGACCGTGACCAGGTCCGAGCCGTTCACGATGTCGAGCAGGCCGTCGTGGACCTCGTACTTGCGGCCGAAGTACGTCGGCTGCTCGTCGTTGCCGCCGTCGCTGAACTCGTTGTGGTCCACCCAGACGTGCGTGGCGCCGACCAGGTCGAGGTTGTCGTACTCGGAGTTCCAGTTGCCGTCGGCGGTGTCGAGCGGGTCCCACTGCGGGAAGCAGTCGTGGGCGTCGGAGAAGTGCAGGTTCCGCAGGATGACGTTGTCGCCGGTGACGCGCAGGGTCAGCCCGTGCAGCGTGGCGTGCCCGCCGAGCCCGACGATCGTGGTGTTCGGGCCGACGTCGAGGACGACCTGCTTCGCCTGGTTGGCCTGCGACCGCTCGCGCGCTTCCTCCAGCGGTCCGGACGGTGGCACTCTCCCCCAGGTCGCCGGGTCGTAGGCCGTCAGGTACGCCGGAAGGCTGTAGGCGGGGTCGGCGAAACTTTCACAGCTCGCGGGCCGGTCGGCGGCGTCCACGTTGCCCTCGATCGTGCCGCGGACGTAGACGATCTTCGGCGCACCGGGGTGCGCGGACAGCGCGGCGGCGAGTTCGGAGCGCTTGGTCACCGTGCGGATGTCACCGGGGGCGGCGGCCGAGCCTCCGGTCGTGCCGGTGGTCGCGGCGGCCCAGCCGTCGTGGGCGCCGAGGACGACCCGGCCGGGGTCGCGGCCGTGGGCTTGGGCGGGTGCTGCGGTGAGCGTCAGGCCGAGCAGGGCAAGGGTGCCCGCGAAAGCCTTCCAGCGCATGTCGGCTCCTCTAGTCGGTGTCCTGTCTCCGGATCACCCGGGCCGCGAGCCGGGCGAGCCCGGTGGCGTCCGGGGCGCCGTCGATGACGACGACGTGGTGGGTCAGTGCCAGTTCTTCGCCCGGTTCGAGCAGCCACGGCCGGTGGTAGGTCGCGGCGAAGCTGACCACGGGGAACGGCTCCGCGCGGACGTACCAGGCCGTCGGGTGGGCCGCGTTGCCCGGGCTGTCGGCGAACAGCAGCGTCGAGGTCCGCAGGCTTTCGTCGTGCTGCCCGGTGAAGGCGAGCCACGGCGCGCGGTGGCCCATCGCGTCGGCCGCGGACTTCCCGTCCGACGTCCGGACGGTGCCGCCGACGAACGAGCGCGGCCCCCGCCAGAAGAGGCCGCCGTAGCCGGCGGTGTCCCGTCCTTCGGTGACCGGGCTCCCCCAGCGCAGCTCGTGGCCGCTCGTGTTGCGCAGCCGGGTGGACCAGCTCAGCGTCCAGTGGCCGCCGCGCAGCGAGACGTCGCCGAAGCGCAGCGTCCGGTGTTCGGTGAGCCAGCGCCGGCCGGCCGCGGTGCGCCAGGCCAGCTCGTGCCGCAGCTCGCAGTGCCCGCCGGCGTCGGCGATGCCCTCCCAGCGGACGTGCCCGATGGTGCCGTTGTTGTCGAGCGGGGTGTAGCCGCGGCCGCGGACGTAGGTGCGGCCACCCCAGAAGTTCTCGCCGGAGAGGTGGGCCATGGTGAACTGCAGGCCGTTGTGCCAGGTGTGGTCGTGCGGCCGGACCGCCGTCACGATCTCGCCCGCCGTGGTGCGCAGCGGGTGCAGGTACGGCTTCGGCGAGTCCCCGGCCGGCGTCGGCGGCTCGACGACGTACTCGGCCAGCACGATGTCGCCGAGTCGCACGCACACCCGGCCGTCGGCCTCTTCGGTCACCTCCGGTGTGCTGTCCCCCACCGCGGCCCGGCTCACGCCGGTTCCCCGATCTCCCCCAGCAGCTCTTCGACGGACACGGCCCGGCCGGTGACCAGCGATCGGTTGGCGGCCAGCCCGGTCAGCAGGGCCTGCAGGCCGGCGTCGTGGTCGGCGGCGCAGCCGAGCGCGTCCGGTTCGGCGTCGCCGAGCAGCTCCGCGAGCATCCGCTCGTCCCCGCCGCCGTGCCCTTCGCCGAGGAGCCCGTCGAACACGGCTTCCGGCGGTTCCCAGTGCCGTTGCACGGTCAGCCGGGCGCGTGCCTGTTTCGGTACCGGCTCGGCGCCGGCCGCGTACTCGTTCTCCCGGACGTCCAGCTCGAGCCGCCCTTCGCTGCCGGAGAACGCGACGCGGTAGCCCTCCCGCGGCGAATAGGCGTGCAGGTGGTAGTTCAGCACCGCGCCGCCGCGGTGGCGCACCAGGACCGACAGGTCGTCTTCGATGGTGACGCCGGGGGCGAACACGTCCTGGTTCCGGAGGTAGCCGTCTTCCTGCTCGGCGTCGTGGTAGAGCGCGCGCAGCCGGGGTGAGGCTTCGAGGTCCAGCGCGAACCGGTCGCCGTCCGTGCGGTGGCGGCGGCCGTTCCGGTCGCCGTAGAAGAACAGCCCGCCCAGTGCGAACACCGTCTCGGGGCCGCGGCCGAGCCACCAGTTGACGAGGTCGAAGTGGTGGCCGGACTTGTGCACCAGCAACCCGCCGGAGTTCGCCTTGTCCCGGTGCCAGCGGCGGAAGTAGTCGGCGCCGTGCGCGGTGTCGAGCAGCCAGCTGAACTCGACCGCGCCGACCGTCCCGATCGCGCCCCCGGCGAGCAGCTCCCGCACCCGGCGGTGCACCGGGTTGTACCGGTAGTTGAAGGCGACCCGCACCGAACGGCCCGTTTCGCGCCGGGCGACGAGGATCGCCCGCGCGCCTTCGACGTCGGTCGTCATGGGCTTCTCGGTGACGACGTCGCAGCCGGCCTCCAGCGCGGCCACGACGTACTCGGCGTGCGTGTGGTCCGGGGTGCACACCACGACGACGTCGATGCGTTCCTTCGCCAGCATGGCGGTGAAGTCCGCCGGCCGGTAGGCGGGAATCGCGGTGCCGAGCCAGCCGTTGTGGACCCGCATGCGGGTCTCGTTGTGGTCGCAGAAGGCCGCGAGCTCCGCCCGCGGGGAGCCGGACAGGGCCCGGGCGAACAGCTGGGCCCGGGAGCCCAGGCCGACGATCGCGTGGCGACGCACCGCCATCACCTCTCTCGTTCAGGCGCGCGTGGCGGCGCCGGTCCAGGGCAGGGCGAGTTCGGAGAAGAGCGCGAGCCGCTCGGCCGCGGTGTCGACGTCCCGATCGACGCCGGGCACGACGAAGTGCCGTTCGGGCCCGGCGTCGACGGCCTGGACCCATTCGACCGGCAGCGGCCGTGGTTCGGGGGCGTCGCGGACCGCTTCCACCAGCGCGGTGAAGGCGCGGGTGGCGGCCAGCGGGGCCAGCAGCGGCTCGCCGTCGCGCAGGTGCGCGACGAGGTTGGCCAGCAGGTCCCGGGGCGGGGCGACCTCACACCGTTCGCCGTCGATGGTGAGCAGGTCGGTCTTGTAGTGCCAGCGGATCCGGCCTTTCGTGCCGTGGACCAGCACGTACGGGTCGTGGTCGGCCTCGGCGTCCAGCGTGGCCGCGACAACGACGTCCGGCGCCCCGGCGAAGCTCAGCCGGGCGCAGGCGGTGTCGTCGGACTCGATGTCCCGGGCCCGGTACAGCTCGACGGCGGTCCGCTCCGGCAGGTCTCCGGCGGTGCCGTTGACCAGCAGCGCGGTCGCGACGGCGTGGGCGAACGGGTTGGTCAGCGCCCCGTCGACCACCGGCTGCCCGCCGACGCGGCGGCGGCCGGCCCACTCGGCGCGCGCGAAGTACCGGTCCCGCCGGATCCACGCCCCCGCGGCGGCGATCCCGGTGACCGTGCCGATCTCGCCGTTCTCGATGGCTCTTCGTACCAGCGGGACGGCGGCGGAGCCGAAGCTCTGGAAGCCGGTCTGGCAGGCGCGGCCGCGGGCGAGCCGGGTGAGTTCGGCGAAGGCGGCGAGGTCGAGCACCGGTGGTTTCTCGAGGAGCAGGTGGCACCCCGCGGTGAGGGCGAGTTTCGCCAGGGGCAGGTGCGTGTGCGGCGGCGTGGCCACCACGGCGATGTCCGGGGTGGTGCGGGCGAGCAGTTCGGCCGCGTCCTGGGTGATCACCGCGCCCGCGGGCAGCGGGGCGCGGGCGTCTTCGGAGGGTTCGCGGACGTCGCAGGCACCGGCGAGGACGAGGTCGCCGCGGTCGTGCAGGGCACGGGCGCGGCGGAGGTGCTGGCCCGCGTAGCCGGCCATGCCGAAGACGACCACCGTCGGCCTCATCGGCGGCCACCGGTCGCGACCGCGGCCAGTGCGAGCGGCCCGGCGACGACGAGCGCCAGGACGGGCAGCATCCAGACGAGCAGGACGGCGATGCCGAGGGCGGCGGCCAGCAGCAGGCCGTTCCGGGGGGCCGCGGCGGTTTCCCGCGCGGCGGCGGCGAACGCGCGGCGCCAGACCGGGGTGCCGGCCACCGCCCCGCCGCCGGCGGGATTCCCGCTCGGAGCGGGCGACGAGATCGCGGCCGGGCCACCGGTGGCGACCAGCTCGCAGGCCCGCACCGCCACCACCGCACCGGCCACCGCCAGCGCCCACAGTGCCGGCCGCAACACCCTTGCGCCCGGCATCGAGGCCACGACCTCCAGGTCCACCGCGAACAGCAGCACCGCCGCCAGGCACGTCAGCCCGAAGCCCACGCCACCCCGGGCGACCGCGCGGAAGTCGGCCCAGAACGTCGTCCACAGTGGACGGCCGACGTCGTGCCGGGCGCGGTCGAGCACCCGGCAGCCCGCCACGAACGCCGGCGCCGCCGTCACCACCGGTACCGAGGCGAACGCCACCAGGACCCCCGCCAGCAGGCAGTCCGAAAAGTCGGCGAGCCCGGTTCTCCACTGGGTCCGCATCACTTCACCCCTTCAGGCCGCTGGTGCTGACGCCTTCCACCAGCAGCCGCTGGAAGGCGAGGAAGAACAGCACGATCGGGACCAGCGCGAGCGCGGACATCGCGAACATCGCGCCGAAGTTCGACTCGCTGCTGGTGTCGACGAACAGCCGCAGCCCCAGCGGCACGGTGAACTTCTCCGTGTCGTTCAGGTACACCATCTGCGTGAAGAAGTCGTTCCACGTCCAGATGAACGTGAAGATCGACGTCGTCACCAGCGCCGGTTTCGACAGCGGCAGCACCACGTGCCAGAACGTGCGGTAGACCGAGCAGCCGTCAATGATCGCCGCTTCGTCGAGCTCGCGCGGGATGCCCCGCATGAACTGGACGATGAGGAACACGAAGAACGCCTCCGTGGCCAGCAGCTTCGGCAGGATCAGCGGGACGAACGTGTTGACCAGCCCGGCCTGCTGGAAGATCACGTACTGCGGGATCAGCGTGACGTGGTAGGGCAGCATCAACGTCGTGATCATGAACGCGAACAGCGCGCCGCGGAACCGGAACTTCAACCGGGCGAAGGCGAACGCGGCCAGCGAGCACGACAGCACGTTCGCCGCCACCGACAGCCCGGCCACCAGGAACGAGTTGAGGAAGAAGCGGCCGAACCCGACGCCCGCCGCCCCTTCCCAGCCCTTCGTGTAGCCGTCGAACACGAACCGGGTCGGCAGCAGTGCCAGCCGGGAGATGATCTCGTCCGGCGGCTTGACCGACGCGAACGCCAGCCACACCAGCGGGTAGAGCACCACGGCGACGATGACCAGGCACAGCACGTGCCAGCCGAACGACCGCGCCGTGCGCGGCAGCACGGTCATTTCTTGTCCTCCGCATCGTCGTAGAACACCCAGAGCTTCGCCGTCCGGAACACGATGGCCGTCACGATCGCGATGACCACCAGCAGCACCCACGCCATCGCCGAGGCGTAGCCCATCCGGAAGTCCTGGAAGCCGACCTCGAACAGGTAGAGCGTGTAGAACAGGTCCGCGTCGGCCGGGCCGCCGCGGCCGCCGCCGATGACGAACGCCGGGGTGAACGCCTGGAAGGCGTGGATCGCCTCCATCACCAGGTTGAAGAAGATCACCGGCGAGAGCATCGGCAGCGTGATGTGGCGGAACCGGCGGAACGCCCCCGCGCCGTCGATCGCGGCCGCCTCGTGCAGCTCCGCCGGGATCTGCTTGAGCCCGGCCAGGAAGATCACCATCGGCGCGCCGAACTGCCACACGCCCAGCAGCACGATCGTGGCGAGGCTGAACTGCGGGTCGTCGACCCAGCTCGGGGTGTGCCAGCCGAAGAACGCCAGCACCTCGTTCACCGGGCCGCCACCCATGAACAGCGCCCGCCACACCAGCGCCGCCGCGACGCTCGCGCCGAGCAGCGACGGCGCGTAGAACGCGGCCCGGTAGAAGCCGTTCGCGCCGCGGCGGGTGTTGAGCAGCATCGCCACCAGCAGCGACACCGTCAGCTTCAACGGCACCGAGACCAGCACGTAGATCAGCGTGACCTTCACCGACTGCAGGTAGCGGTCGTCATCGGTGAACATGTGCGTGAAGTTGCCGAAGCCGACCCACTTCGGCGAGGTGAACATGTCGTAGTCGGTGAACGACAGGTACAGCGAGACCACCATCGGGCCGACGGTCAGCGCCACCGCGCCGAGCAGCCACGGCGTCAGGAAGGCGAACGCCTCCGGGTGGTTCTTGCGGCGGCGCCCGGCCGGCCGGCCCCGGCGGCCGCGCGCGGCGGGCGCCGGGGGCGCGACCGGCGGGTCCGGCGTGCGCAGGGTCGTCATCGGCTAGGACAGTCCCTTCTGGGCTTCGGTCATGAACCGGCTGACCGCGTCGTCGATGCTCATCCGGCCGAACGCGACTTCCTCGTACGTGCGCTGCAGCAGCTTCTGGATCGCGCCGGCACCCTTCGGTGGCACCGGCGGCGCGGCCCCGAGCTTCGGTTCGAGCGCGGTTTCGTAGTCGTAGAGCGTCTTGTCGTTGCCCTTCGCGCTCGCCGCCAGCTGCGCGCGGACCTTGAGGTTCGGGGCGAGGCCGCGGTCGGTACCGACGATCTTGCCGACCTCGGGGTCGTTGACCAGGAAGTCGACGAGCTTGGCCGCCGCCTCCTGCTGCTGGCTGCGCGCCGAGACCGACAGGAACATGGCCGGCCGCCGGTACTGCCCGGTTTCGCCGTTCGCGCCGCTCGGGTACGGCGCCACGTTCAGCGGCTTGCCGTTCGCCTTCTGGTACGCCGGCAGGAGGTTGTCGTAGGCGAACTCCGAGCTGGTCAGTTTCTTGCCGAGCGGGGCCTGCTCGGGCGAGGTGTTGTAGGAGGCGGTGACGTCCGCCGGAGAAGCTCCCTTGGTTTCCCGGAACTTGCTCGCCAGCTGCCAGTAACGCCGCAGGTCGTCGGCGGTGAAGCCGAGCTTGCCCTCGGGGGTGTAGAACTGCTTGCCCTGCTGGCGCAGCCAGATCTCCAGGGTCGTGTCGAGGATGCCGAAGTCGGTCACCCCACGCGTCTGGCCGCCCGCCGAGCTGACTTTCTGCGTCGCTTCGGCGAACTGGTCCCAGGTCATCCCCTTCGCCGGGTCGGCACCGGCCGCCGTGAACGCCGCCGGGTCGTAGATCATCGCCGGGGTGTTCTGCGCCCACGGCACGGCGTAGCGCTTGCCCTGGTAGACGCCGGTGGCCGCCAACTCCGGGTTGACGTCGGCGAGCGAGATCGCCTTGCCGGCACCGGAGTTCAGGTCGGCCAGGACGTTGCGGCCGCCGTATTCGGCCAGGTAGCGGCTGTCGACGTTGAGCACGTCCGGCGGCTTGCCCCCGGCCGTCTGCGTCGCCAGCTTCTCCCAGTAGGCCTGATACGCCGAGAACGACGTCTGCACCTTGATCTTCGGGTTCTTCTGCTGGAAGAGCTCGACGGCCTTCTTCGTCAGGTTCGCCCGCCCTTCGCTGCCCCACCACACGAAGTTGATCGTCACGTCGCCGCCGCCCCCGGAGTCCGAGCCGCAGGCGGCCACCCCGGTCAGCAGCAGCGGGACCACCACGGCCAGCGCGGCGACACCCCGCCCCTGGGTCCTTCGCTCAGTTGTCCGCCCCATCGAACTCTCCGTCCTCAGCCGGTCAGCACTTTTCTGAAAACGCTGTCAGCGGGGCTCACGGTAGGCAGTGCGCCACTCCGGTGTCAACGACCAATTCGGAAGAATAGCCCTTGTGCAGCAACGGTTTTGGCATTCAGCGGGCTGAACGAGGGCAGGTTCAGAAAGCGCTTACCGGATCCGGGTGGGCGTCCCGTCCCTCAGCGCGATGAGCACCGGCGGGCGCTAGCCGGTGCGTTCGGCGGCCGCGCCGCCCGTTCGCCGTCGCGCGGCATTCGCCCACGGGACGCCGATTTCCGAGAACAGCGCCAGCCGGTCCGCGGCGACGGCGACCTCTTCGCCGATCCCCCGCACCACCGGGTGCCGGCTCGCCCCTTCGCCGACCGTGCGGATCCAGCCCGCCGGGATCCGCGACGGCGACGGCGCGTCCCGCACCGCTTCGACGACCGAGGCGAACGCCCGGGTCCCGGACAGCGGCGCGAGCAGCGGCACGCCGTCCGGATCGAGGTGGTGGGCGATCAGGTTGCGCAGCAGGTCAGCCGGTTCGCCGAGGTGGAACCGCTCGTCGTCGATCTCGAGGCGGTGGCTCTTGTACCAGAACTTCGCGCGTGCCCGCTCCCCGTGCACGACGACGTAGGGCTCGTGGTCCTGTTCGGCGCACAGCGAGGCGGCGACGACGATTTCGGGCCCGTCGCCGAACCGGATCCGCAGGCACGCGGTGTCGTCGGCCTCGATGTCGCGGGTGCCGTAGAGCTCCAGGGCGATCTCCGCCGGGTCGCGCCCGGCGACCCCGCCGACCAGCAGGGCGGTGGCCACGGCGTGGGAGAACGGGTTGGTCAGGGCGCCGTCGACGACGGCCTCGCCGTCGAGCCAGCGGCGGCCCGCCCACGGGTTGCGGCGGTAGTAGGCGTCGGTGCGGATCCAGGCCCCGGCGGCACCGACGCCGGTCACGTCACCGAGCCGGCCGGCGGCGATCGCCGCCCGGAGGACGGGCAGCACCGGGGAGCCGAAGCTCTGGAACCCGGTCTGGCAGGCCGCTCCGGTCTCCGCGGCCAGCCGCGCCAGCGTGGTGAAGCCGTCGAGGTCGAGCACCGGCGGGGTCTCCAGCAGCAGGTCACTGCCTGCCCGCAGCACGGCGGCGCCGGCCCGGACGTGCGCGTGTGGCGGCGTCGCGACCACGGTGATGTCGGGGCGGCAGCGGCGGAGCAGGTCGTCGACACCCGGGTGGGCGGTACCGCCCGGCGGCAGGAGCGCGACGGCGGCGGCCGACGGGGGCCGGATGTCGGCCATGCCGGCGAACCGGACCACTCCTTCGTCGTGCAGGATCCGCGCGCGGTGCAGGTAGCTGAAGGCGTAGCCGGACGTGCCGACGACCGCCAGCCTCGGCGGGTCCGCGACGGTGCGGCTCCGGCTCCCCGACATGGATCTCCGATCGGCGGACCCGGTGGCGGCCCGCACGGAACTGACGAATGGGTCAGGCTTTGGGAGAAACTTCCGGTCGTCACCGTAGGGTCTGCGCGACAAACGTGTCAATCATCAGGACGGTTCTGTCGAATTCGTCGATGCGACGATGCTCCGAACGGCCGCGCGTGTTTCGAGATAGCGCTTACTGGAATAGACCACTTTCGGTTGCAGGGTTTGCAGGATTTGTTGACAACGCTCTCAGGCGTTTCCATGATGTTGCCGGGGAGCCTGCCGAGGAGTAGCCGTGACCGTGACGATCCACGACGTCGCCCGCCGGGCCAACGTCTCGATCTCGACCGTCTCGCGCGCGTTCACGTCCCCGGACCTGGTCCGGCAGCAGACCCGCACCCGGGTGCTGGCCGCGGCGCACGAGCTGGGCTACCACGCGGCCGGCACGCCGCAGCCGGGGCCCGCGGTCCGCACCGGGCACATCGGGATCGTCGTCTCGGACCTCGGCAACCCGTTCTTCACCGGCGTGCTCAACGGCGTCCAGGCCCGCGCCCGGCAGGACGACATCGCGGTGCTGTTCGCCAACAGCGACGAGGACCCGGCGACCGAGCAGAACCTCGTCCGCCGGATGGCCAAGCAGGTCGACGGCGTGGTGCTGTGCAGCCCGAGCATGACCGACGACCAGCTGCGCGCGCTCGCCGGGCAGACGACCCTGGTGCTGCTGAACCGGGAGGTGCCCGGCATCCCGTCGATCGTGATGGACGCCGCGGACGGGATGCGGCAGGCGATCGAGCACCTGGCCGCGCTGGGCCACCGCCGGTGCGCCTACCTGGGCGGGCCGCGGGCGTCGTGGGCGAACCGCGCGCGCAAGCTGGGCCTGGCGGAGACCGCGCGGAAGCACGGCACGGACGTGGTCGAGTTCGGCCCGTTCCCCCCGGTGTTCGAAGGCGGCCTGCAGGGTGCCGACCTGGCGCTGGCGGCGGACGTGACGGCGATCGTCGCCTACAACGACCTGGTCGCCTTCGGCGCGCTGGCGCGGCTGAACGCCCGCGGCGTGCCGGTACCGGACGAGATCAGCCTCGTGGGTTTCGACGACCTCGTCTTCGCGGCGATCTCGGCGCCCCCGCTGACGACGATCGCGATGCCGACGGAGGCGGCGGGCCGTGCGGCGGTGACGATCCTGCTGGGCCTGCTCGACGGCGAGGCCGACGAGCACACGACGCAGGTGCTGGACACGCACCTCATCGTCCGCGCCACCACCGCCCCACCCACCGGCTGACGGCTCACGCGCCGGATGTCATGAAAGAGTCGTTCATGACGTCCGGCGTCATGAACGACTCGTTCATGACATCAGGTCGGGTCAGCCGCCGAAGACGTTGCGGTTCAGGAAGGGGTTGCGGAACTTGCCCTGCGGGTCCAGCCGCTCGGCCAGCGCCCGGAACCCGGCCAGCCGCGGGTACTCCCCCGGCACGCCGTGGAAGAGCTTGCCCCAGTGCGGTCGCGCGCCGAAGGACGCCAGCCGCTCCTCGAGCACCGGCAGCACCGCCTCGACCTCGGGCTGCCGCGGCTGCCAGGTGAAGTGCAGCGCCACCCGGTCGCCGCCGTGGCAGGGGCTCAGCCAGAGGTCGTCTCCGGCGATCGCGCGGATCTCCGAGACCAGCAGCAGCGGCGCGACGAGGTCGCCGATCTCGCGGACCGCCCGGATCGCCGCCACCGCGTGCTCGTAGGGCACGAAGTACTCCGACTGCAGCTCGTCCCCGACGCTCGGGGTGAACGCCAGCGCGAAGTGCGGGAGCCGTTCGTGCCACGGGCCCGGCACCCCTTGCTGGGGCGTGCAGTTGTCCGCCGGGATGCCGGCGGCGTGCGCCGGGTGGCGCGGACCGTCGGCGGGCACCGCGCCGAACAGGCCGGCGCGCTCGGTGAAAGCGTCGACGCGGCTCTTGACCCACACCTGGTCGATCTTGTCGTTCGCCCAGTTCGTGAACATGCTGACGCTGTAGCCGGCGTCTTCGATCTCGTCGAAATTCCCGAAGGCGGCTTCCCACGGCAGGTCGTCGAAGACGTCTTGCCGGACGTCGAACGCCGGAACGACGTCGAGGGTCAGCCGGGTGACGACGCCGAACGCGCCGAGCCCGACGACCAGGCCGGGGAACTCGGCGTCGGCGCGGGTGAAGGTCCTCAGCGAACCGTCGGCGGTGACCAGCTCGATCCCGGACACGGCCGCGGCGAGCCCCGGCTGCCGCCGTCCGGAGCCGTGGGTGCCGGTCGCGACGCTGCCCGCCACCGTGATGTGCGGCAGCGACGCCAGGTTCGGCAGCGCGAACCCCGCATCGTGCAGCTGCTGCGCGAAGTCGCCGTAGCGGGCCGACCCGCCGACCGTCACGGTGCCGTCGCCGATTTCGACTCCGAGGTCAAGGGTGTGCAGGTCCAGCAGGAGCCCGCCCGGGGAGTCCGCGATCGTGTTGAAGCAGTGCCGGCTCCCGAGGGCTTTGACGTGCGCCGCACCCGCGACGGCTTCCTGGACCTCGGCGACGGTCCGCGGGGTCGTCACCGCGTCCGCGCCGTAAGTGAGGTTCCCGGCCCAGTTCGACTCGCCCACCCGCTGTGTCCTTCCGCCGTACGAGATCCACTCCCGACCCTACGCGGCCGCCGCGCGCCAGAAGTCCCGCATCCAGCCCGGCGCCACGGGGTTGTCCTCGCCGACCTGGGTGAGCAGGACGGCCACCGTGCCGGTGGCGGGCACGACGTGGGCGGTCGTGCCGGTCCCGCCGACCCAGCCGTACCGGCCGGGGACGTGCCACGGCTCGGAGACGGCGATGTCCACCGAGCCACCCATCCCCCAGCCCTGGCCTTCCAGGAAGAGCGCGCCGATCTCGCGGTGCGCCGCGGTGGTGTGGTCGGTGGTCATCAGCCGGACGGCCTCGGGCGTGAGCACACCATCGCCACCGGCCAGCAGCATCCGGCCGAACGCGACCCAGTCGCCCGCCGTCCCGGCGAGTCCGCCGTTGCCCAGCGGCAGCGCGGGCATCGTGCGCCACTGGCCGTCCGGCGGGTCGGCGAGCACCAGGCCGCCGGCGGTCTTCTTGTAGAAGGCGGTGAACCGGCCGGGGTCGGCCACGAAACCCGTGTCGGTCATGCCCAGCGGGGCGAAGATCCGTTCGGCGAGGAACTCCGGGAAGGACTGCCCGGACGCGCGGGCGACGAGCAGGCCCTGGAGCGTGGAACACGTGTCGTAGAGCCAGGATTCGCCGGGCTGGTGGAGCAGTGGCACCTCGGCGAGCCGCGCGAGCCAGACGTCCGGTTCGGGGAAGCTCTGCACCTCCCGGCCGTCACCCTGCACTCCCGCCAGCGCCTGCACGGCCGGGAGCGTGAAGTTTGACGGGAAGCCCCAGCCGGCCTGGCCGGTGAGCACGTCGAACACCGTGATCGGCCGCTTCGCCGGGACGACGTCGTCGAGCGCGCTCGACGGGGTGCGCACCACCTTCGGCTCGGCCAGCTCGGGCAGCCAGCGGCCGATCGGGTCGTCGAGGGCGAGCGTGCCGTCGTCCACCAGCACCAAGGCCGCGGCCGCGGTGATCGGCTTGGTGATGGACGCGAAGCGGAACAGCGTGTCCTCGGCCATCGGGCGGCTGCCCTCGACGTCGACCGAGCCGGCGGCCACGACCTCCCGCCTGCCGCCGGTGTCCACGATCGCCACCGCGCCGGGCAGCGTGCCGTCGTCGACGTGGCGGTGCAGGATCTCGCGCAGGTTCATGGAATTCCCCCGGGGTCGTTCCGACCTTAGTTCAGCGGGCCGGGATGATCGCCTGGTGGGGGCCGCCGAGGCCGTGCGGGCTGAGCAGCCGGCCCATCCGCTTCGGCATCCGCAGCGTGATCGCGCGGTCGAGGACCCGCACGCCGGGCGCCGCCTCCGCCAGCCTCGTCTCGTAGTCCGTGCAGTCGGCAGGCACCCGCAGCCACGCCGAGACGACGAGGTTGCCCACCCCCACCACCGCGGCCGAGAGCCGGGTCTCCGGCAGCTGCGCGATCGCCGTGCCGGCGCGATCGAGCTCCGTCGCGCGGGCGTCGAGGCGGTAGCCCGCGATCACCGGCCAGCCGGCCGGGACGTGCGCGAGGTCGCAGCGGAAGTCGAGTTCGTGGTTGCGCAGCATCCGGGCCAGGGTGCGCCGCACCGCCGACTCGCTCATCCCGCAGTCGCGGGCCAGCACGGCGTAGCTGCGCCGCCCGTCCTCACCGAGGGACTCCACCAGCGCGCGCAGGTCCCGGTCGTCCCACTGCTGCGGGACGAGCAGCCGGGCCTGCACGGCGGTGTCGTCCAGCACCGCCCGCTGCTCGGGGGCGAGCGCGTCCACCAGCCAGCCGCTGCCCTCGCGGTAGACCCGGGTCGCGACGGCCAAGCGGACCTCCCGCACGCCGGGCAGGGTGCCGATGCGGCCGGTGACCAGTGCGTCCAGTGCGTCGAGGTCACGGGCGGCCAGGCCGAGGAACAGCGCGAACCGGCTGGTCGTGCGCTCGACGCTGAACACCGGCGGCCAGCCGCAGAGCTCGCGGGTCAGTGCGCTCAGCGCGTCCGGGCGGCAGGCGAGATCGACGTAGCCGACCGTGGTCGTCGGCGGGGTCGAGTAGGCGGTGAGCCAGGCCAGCCCGGCGGCCTGCAGCCGCTCCCAGCGGCGGGCCGCCGTCGTCGCGTCGGTGCCGAGGGCGGCCGCGAGCCGCGTCCACGGTGCCCGCGGGTCGCGCTGGAGCGCCTCCACCAGCGCGAGGTCCGGCGCGCTCGGCCCCGGGCGCGCCGCTTCCGGCGCACCGGGCGAAACGGGCATGGCGCATTGTGACCTGACCATGATCGGCTGCCAAGGGGCCGCCGGACGCTCCGGCGGCCCCTCGTCGTCCTACTGCCGCCGCAGCCGTGGCACCGCGGCCGCGGCGGCCACCAGCACGGCGGCACCGCCGAGCACGAACGGCAGCGCGGGGACGCCGCCGGGGTCCGCGGCGGGCACCGCGCGTTCCCGGCCGCCGTAGCCGCCGCCCGCGCCGTCGCGGTCGTAGGCCGAGCCCGGCAGCTTGTCCGCGTACCGCTCGTGCAGCGCCGCGCGGTACTCCGGCAGGGACAGTTTCGTGCCCGCGGCGAGGCCGGTGACCGAGCCGTCCAGCACCGTCACGGCGTCGCCGTGCACCGCGTACCAGGCGTTCACCTGCGGTTCGTGCAGGAGGTAGCCGCCGGCCGCCGCCTGGGCGTACTGCCGCTCGTAGTCGCCGGAGGCGACGTTGACGACGGTCCAGGCCGGGCCCCGGCGTTCCGCCCAGACGGTGGCGGCCGTGCCGTCGCCGGTCCGTGCCGGGACGGCGACGTAGGCCAGCGCGGCGGGGACCTCCGACCTGCCGGCGACGAACGCCGCGGTCGGCTCGTAGACCGGGACCTGCGTGCGCGGGTCGGCCGTCGGCTGCGCCGCCGACGCCGCGTGGCTGCCGGGGAACTTCGTCCCGGCGAGGCGGCCGAGAGTGTCCTGGCCGCCGGTGACCTGGCCGATGGCGGCGGTGTCGGCGGGGGTCGGCGCGCCCGCGGGGCCGTCCGCCGCGCTCGCGGCGCCGTTCGTGGTGAGCATCGCGGCGCCGGCCAGCACGGCCACGCCCATGGCTTTCCGCAGCATGCTCATCCCTCGATCCCGTACAGCGTGTGCGTCCACTGGAACTGGTTGTTCGAGCGGTAGGTGTCGTAGTTCATCGAGTTGTAGCGGCTGTTGTTCGGCCACGGGTCGCCGTATTCGACACGGGTGGCGCCACCGGAATTGTCGTACCCGTAGAGCACGTGCATGTGACCGCCGCCGGAACGCCAGCCGATCCGGGTGCCGACCGGCTTTCCGGCGTCGATCTGGCTTTTGACACCGGTGAAGGAAAGCGTCCGGCCACTGGAGTCGTACGTCCCGATGTTCGTGAAGCCGAGGTAGCGGAACACGCGTTGCTGGTCGGACAGGTAGCCCTGCCGGTTGGCGCAGTCGCTACCGGACTCGTTGTGCGCGATCTGGCAGAACCGGGTCTGGGTCAGGGAGTCTCCCCAGTAGGCGGCGATGGTGTTGCCGCTGGCGTCCCAGCACCACTGGTCCTTCTGCTGGGCCTGCATGGTGATCCCGAGGCCGGTCCGCGCCACGGCCGCCGTGGCCGCCGTGGCCGGGCCCGGCAGCGCGACGACCGCGACCGAGAGCGCGACGAGTCCACAGAGGACTCCTGAAGTGGTTTTCACGAAGTGCTCCTCCGGCCGGTGACGATTCGACGTGGTGGCACGGAATACTCCGCGCCAACCACGCCGATCCGGTACCTACCAAGGGAGGATTGCGTCGACGGGAAATCGGTTCCGGCGGATCCCGGCGATTCCGGGACGCCGGATTCCGGCATCGGCTCGGGGCCGCCGGGCGGATTCCGGCGGGTGCCCGGTTCCGCCGGTCACTCCCCCTGGCGGCGCGCCGCGACCGAAGCCGTCCGGAGATCGCCGAGCAGCTCGATCTGGCCGGTGAGCACCTCGGTCAGGATCTTCCGCGCCACCGCGAGCAGCTCGGCGACGTCCGTGCTGGTCAATGAGTAGTGGACGGCGGAGCCCTCCTTGCGGGTGGTCACCAGCCCGGCCCGGCGCAGCACCGCGAGGTGCTGCGACAGGTTCGCCGGCTCGATCCCGACCTCGGGCAGCAGTTCCGACACGGCGTGCTCGCGTTCGCTCAGCAGCTCGAGGATCCGGATCCGCGCCGGGTGCCCGAGCGTTTTGAAGAAATCGGCCTTGACCTGGTACAGCGGCCTGCTCACGAGCCGCCCTGCCGTCCGATGGTGCGCATGGCGTCGATCCTGCCGTGCCGCCACCCCGGCCGCGCGGCGCACTCCCCCACGCCGGTCAGGACGGCTCCTGCCGGGGGCTCGGCACCTCGACGTCCGCCGGTGACATGACGTCGATGCCGTGCCGTCGGGCTAGGTCGTACAGCTCCTCCAGCCGGGCCGCGTGCAGTTCGGAGACGTAGTCCTCGCCGCCCGCCCGCGCCGCCGCGAGCTCGCGGTGGACGACGGCCACGCGGCGCCGGAGGTTCAGCTCGAACTCGTTCACGACCGGCCGCCTCCTATCACTTACCGAGTTGCTAACATTCGCAATTGCTCAACAGGTTACACCAGCGGACGCTCCGGGAAAGGATGCCGCGTGCGCGAGTTCCTCCTCACGGTGGCCGGCGACCAGGCCGGTCCGGCACGCGAGACCGCGCGGCTGCTCACCGAGCTCACGCCGCTCCGCGCCCTCGCGCGCACGGTGCCCGGCGACCCGGCCGGGCTGATCACCGCCATCCGGGCCATGGACGCGGACGCCGTCTTCCTCACCGGCGCCGACCGCGCCGCCACCCGGACCGCCCAACTCGCCCTGGCCGGTGAGCTCACGGTGTTCACCGAAGAGGACACCCTGGCGATCGCGCTCACGACCGCCGCCCAGGTGGCTTTGTTCCGACGCGGCCGCACCCCGGCGGACGCGCGGGTCCTGGTCGCCGCGCCGTCCGCCCTGCCGCTGCTGATTCCCGTGCTGCTCGCTGCGGGCACCGCCGACCTCATGCTGTGGCACCCGGCCGACGCCGCGGCGTTCCCCCTGGCCGAGCTCGCCCGGGACGTCGACGTCGTGATCGACCTGCCCGGCGGCCACGAGCCCGGCCCGGGACCGGCACTGGTGACACCCGGCGACCCGGTCGCTCCCCTGCTCGCCTTGCCCGGCCTGCTGCAGGACGGGCCGCGGAGCGGTGACCCCCAGGCGCATCCGGACGTCCACGCCGCCTGCGCGCGAGCCCTCGCCGGCCTCACCCCGGTCGACCGGCTGCTCCCCGAGCTCGCCGACCCGGATCTCGCCTCCCGGGTGGCCGCGGCCGTCGCCGCCGTCAGGCTGCCCTGACCAGGGAAGTTGACCGGCGAACGAGAGTGAGTGTACAGTCACTCACATGACGAAACGCGGTGCCACGCTCTCCACCTCCGACGCCCGGCGGGACGCCGTCGTCGACGCGGCCATCGCCGAGTTCGCCCGCGGCGGCTACCACAGCACGCCGATCAGCACGGTGGCCGCCCGCGCCGACATCTCCCCCGCGTACGTCTTCAAGTTGTTCCCCGGCAAGGTTTCCCTGTTCGTCGCCGCACTGGACCGGTGCTACGAACTCGTCGTGCACGCGCTCTCGAACGGCGCCGCCCGCGTCGAGGACGCCGACCCCGGGAAGATCCTCCACGAGATGGGCGGCGCCTACGCGGAACTGATCGCCGACCGGAACCTGCTGATGCTGCAGGTGCACGCCCAGTCGGCCGCCGACACCCCCGAGATCGCCGACGCCGTCCGCCGCGGACTGGCCAAGGTGACCGAGTTCGCCCGGACCCGCTCCGGCGCGGCCGACGACGAAGTCCAGCGGTTCATCGCCTACGGCCAGCTCTGCCACCTGATCACCACCCTCGAGCTGGACGAGCACGCCGGCGACTGGGCCGCCGTGCTGTCCGCCGGCATCCGCCACCCCGGCAAGAACTGAAACCCGGCCCCACCCCGGGGCCGTTTTCTCGCCCATCGAGTGATTGACCAGTCACTCACACCCGGAAGGAAGCACCGTGAACGTCACCGAGATCGTCCTCCCCGGCCTCGTCGAGCCGGACGGCCTGCGCGTCGAACACCGCGAACTGCCGCCCCCGGCCGCCGACGAAGCCCTGATCCGCGTCGAGGCCAGCGGGATCTCCTTCGCCGAACAGCAGATGCGCCGCGGCAAGTACTACGACCAGCCGCCGTTCCCGTTCGTCCCCGGCTACGACGTCGTCGGCACCGTGCTCGAAGCCGAGGACCCCGCCCTGATCGGCCGCCGCGTGGCCGCCATGACCAAGATCGGCGGCTGGAGCAGCCACCTCGCCGTCCCCGCCGGCGACCTGGTGCCGGTGCCCGACGGCCTGGACCCCGGCGAAGCGGAGACCTTCGTGGTCAACGGCATCACCGCGTACCAGATGCTGCACCGGTGGGCGAAGGTGCGGCCCGGTGGCACGATCCTGGTCCACGGCGCGAGCGGTGGCGTCGGCAGCACCCTCGTGCAGCTCGCCCGCGCGGCCGGGATCACGGTGATCGGCACCGCGTCGGCGCGCAACCTCGACGTCGTGACCGCGCTCGGCGCCACCGCGCTCGACTACCGCGGCGACGTCCCGGCGCAGGTCCGCGTACTGGCTCCCCAGGGTGTCGACGCCGTCTTCGACCACGTCGGCGGCCCCGGCATCGTCGATTCGTTCCGCCTGCTCGCCCCGGGAGGCGCCCTGCTCGCCTACGGCAGCGCGTCGACGGTGAACACCGGCGGCAACCCGAAGCCCGCCGTGCTGAAACTCCTCGTGCGGCTGCTGTGGTGGAACGCGGTGCCGAACCGCCGCCGGGCGCACTTCTACAACGTCTGGGGCGGCAAGCGGAACCTCCAGCGGTTCCGCGCCCGCCTCGCCGCAGACCTGGCCGCCGTCTTCGACCTGGCGGCGCAGGGAAAGCTGAAGGCACAGGTGGCCGCCCGGGTTCCGCTGACCGAAGCCGCGAAAGCGCTGGCACTGGCCGAATCCGGCACCGTCACCGGCAAGGTCGTGCTCGTACCCTGAACGCACCGAAGGCCACCGTGCCGCATTCGGCGAGCGTGGTGGCCTTCGGGTCGTGGACGATCAGTCCGTGCCGAACTCCATCGCGGCGTTGTCGAGCAGCTCGACGTCGTCGGTCTTGCCGCGCGAGGCGATCACCTCGGCGCCGCCCTCGGGCATCGCGCCGATCAGGCCGGTCGAAGCGGCCTGGGCGGCGCCGATCAGCTTCGGGTTCGAGCCGCCGACCATGCCGAGGCTGGCGTACTGCTCCAGCTTCGCCCGCGAGTCGGCGATGTCGAGGTTGCGCATGGTCAGCTGGCCGATCCGGTCGACCGGGCCGAACGCCGAGTCCTCGGTCCGCTCCATCGACAGCTTGTCCGGGTGGTAGCTGAACGCCGGGCCGGTCGTGTCGAGGATCGAGTAGTCCTCGCCGCGGCGCAGCCGCAGGGTGACCTCGCCGGTGATCGCGGTGCCGACCCAGCGCTGCAGCGACTCGCGCAGCATCATCGCCTGCGGGTCCAGCCAGCGGCCCTCGTACATCAGCCGGCCGAGCTGCCGCCCGTGGTTGTGGTAGCTGGCCAGGGTGTCCTCGTTGTGGATCGCGTTGACGAGCCGCTCGTAGGCGGCGTGCAGCAGCGCCATGCCGGGGGCCTCGTAGATGCCGCGGCTCTTGGCCTCGATGATCCGGTTCTCGATCTGGTCGGACATGCCCAGCCCGTGCCGGCCGCCGATGGCGTTGGCTTCGAGGACCAGGTCGACGGCGGAGGCGAACTCCTTGCCGTTGATCGTCATCGGGCGGCCCTGCTCGAAGCCGATCGTGACGTCTTCGGCGGGGATCTCGACCTCGGGGTCCCAGAACGCCACGCCCATGATCGGCTTGACGATCTCGATCCCGGTGTCCAGGTGCTCCAGCGACTTGGCCTCGTGCGTGGCGCCCCAGATGTTGGCGTCGGTCGAGTAGGCCTTTTCGGTGCTGTCGCGGTAGGGCAGGTCGTGGGCGACCAGCCACTCGGACATCTCCTTGCGCCCGCCGAGCTCGGTGACGAAGTCCGCGTCGAGCCACGGCTTGTAGACGCGCAGGGACGGGTTGGCCAGCAGGCCGTAGCGGTAGAACCGCTCGATGTCGTTGCCCTTGTAGGTGGAGCCGTCGCCCCAGATCTGGACGTCGTCCTCGAGCATGGCGCGCACCAGCAGCGTGCCGGTGACCGCGCGGCCGAGCGGGGTGGTGTTGAAGTAGCTGCGGCCGCCGGAGCGGATGTGGAACGCGCCGCACGTCAGGGCCGCGAGCCCCTCTTCGACGAGGGCTTCCTTGCAGTCGACGAGCCGCGCGATCTCGGCGCCGTACTGGCCGGCCCGCCCGGGCACCGACTCGATGTCGGGCTCGTCGTACTGGCCGATGTCGGCGGTGTAGGTGCAGGGCACCGCGCCCTTGTCGCGCATCCACGCGACCGCTACGGAAGTGTCGAGGCCACCGGAGAAGGCGATACCGACACGCTCGCCGACGGGCAGGGAAGTGAGCACCTTGGACATGCGAATGATTATGCACGGCGATGCATCGTCGTGCAATCCGGGGTGCCCTGGCTCACGGAAACCCCGTTGACCTGGGTGGTTCGGTGGGATCATGCGGATGCACGCGGATCAGCACGCCATCGACACCGCCCTGGTCCGTCGGCTCGTCGACGCGCAGTTCCCGCGGTGGGCCCGGCTCCCCCTCACTCCCCTGGCCTCCGGGGGCACGGTCAACGCGGTGTACCGCCTCGGGGACGGCCTGACCGTCCGGCTGCCGCTCACCGCGGGCGGCGCCGACGACATCGCGAAGGAAAGCCGGGCCCTCGGCATCCTCGGCGAGCTGCCGGTGGCGGTCCCGGCCGTCGTCGCGGTCGGCGAGCCCGCCGAGGGCTACCCGTGGCCGTGGGCGGTGCACGGCTGGCTGGACGGCACACCGGCGCGCGAAGGCCGCGACGCGCCCGCCCGCGACCTGGCGGAGTTCGTGCGTGCGCTGCGGGCGCACCCGGCGGACGGTCCCCCGACCCGTCGCGGGAAGCCGCTGACCGACGTCGACACGGCCACCCGCCGGGCGATCGAGGAGCTGAGCGGCACCGACGAGCCGCTCGACGCGGAGGCGGCCCTCGCCGTCTGGGCCGAGGCGCTCGAAGCTCCACAGTGGACCGGCCCGCCGTGCCGGCTGCACGGCGACCTGATGCCGGGCAACCTCCTGCTCCGCGACGGCCGCCTCAGCGGCGTCCTCGACTGGGCGACCGCGGGCCTCGGCGACCCGGCGATCGACCTGATCCCGGCGTGGAACCTGCTGACCGCGGACACCCGCCGCACCTTCCGCGAGTTCGTGGACACCGACGACGCGTCCTGGGCCCGCGGCCGTGGCCGGGCGCTGTCGATGGCCGTGATCCAGCTGCCGTACTACCGGCACACGAACCCGGTCATCTCGGCCAACGCCCGGTACGTGCTCACCGAGCTGGGCGTGCTCACCCGTTCCCGATGACCGGCAGGTCCCACCGCAGGGCGTGCAGGTTCCGGCTCCGGACCGTGCAGGCGCCCGTGACCGAGCCGCGGTCGTTGAGGTCCTCGGCGGTGCAGAAGGCCTCCTGCGTCAGCCGCCCCAGCGCGGTGAGCCCGCCGCCGGGCCCCCAGACGAAGTACTTGACGGAGCCGATTTCCACGAGCGCGCTGCCCGTGTCGTTCGCGGTGATGAACCGGGTCCACACGCCGTCCGGGTTCGGGTGCACGGTCAGCTGCCCGGCCCGGCTCCAGCGGGCCAGCTGCTTGGTGCCGTCCCCCGCCTCCACGCTGCCGTAGATCGTCCCGTCCTCGCCGATCTCCTCCGCCGCGCTGAACTTCCAGGTGGTGTCGAGCACGGTGAGGTGTCCCGCCGCATCCCATTTCGCGGCGTGGGAGCCGCTCGAGCCGACGACCGTGCCCGCGTTGTCGAGGTCGGCGGGTGTGCCGCCGCCTTCCAACGGCACGAGGTTGCCCGCCGGGTCCCGGTACTCCGACTCCCCCTGGTACGAGCTGAGGACCGCCCCCGCGTCGTTGATCGCGAAGCCGCGGCCGTGGCCGATGGCCGTGACCGTGCCCTGGGTCGTGTCCCACTTCACCGCCGTGTCCGGAGCCGAAGCGCCGTAGGAATACCCGACGGCGATGCCGCGGGCGTTGATCGCGGCGACGCTGGAAGACGGGTAGCCCGGCACCGGCGGCAGGTCCACCGGCACCCCGGACGCGCCCCAGAGCGTCGCCCGCCCGGCGACCGCACTGGCCGACATCGAGTTCCCGAGCGCCACCCCGTCGTCGGTGAGCGCGGCACGAACGACCGACGCGTAGCCCGGCTGCGGCGGCAGCTCGGTGATCCGGCCGGCCGCGTCCCACCGGGCCCCGCGCGGGTTGTTGGCTTTGTCGTACGCCATCCCGAACACAGTTCCGTCGTTCGAGACGAAATCTCCGTAGCTGGTCAGTCCCCCGGGCAGCGTGCCCAGGTCGACCGGGGCGACCGGTTCGTCCGCACTCGCCGGGACCGCGGTGAGCACCACCGCCACCGCCGCCGTCGCGAGAACACCTCTCAACATCCCTGTTCCTCCCCTGCAGGTCGGTTCCGGGGTGTCCACGCGCGACGGCGGTGACCGGTTTAGCTCGGCAGCAGCGCCGGGGCCGCGAGGCGGGTGGCGTTCGCCGCCGCGTCGTCCGGGGCTTCCTGGGCCGAGCGCTCCGCTTCGACGCGGGCCAGGTAGTTCGCCACCTCGCGGTCGGTCCGGTGCGAATCCCAGCCCAGCAGCGGGGCCATCAAGCCCGCCACGACCGGCGCCGCCGCCACGCCGCGGTCGCGCTCCTCGATGGAGATGCGCGTCCGCCGGGTCAGCACGTCCTCCAGGTGCAGCGCACCCTCGTGCGAAACCGCGTAGGCCGCCTCCACGCGGAGGTACTCCGACGTCTCCGTGATCGGGTCCCCGAGCGACGGGTCCTCCTCGACGAGCGAAAGGAGGTTCCAGATCCGCGTTCCGTACCGCTGCAGCAGGTGCTCGACGCGGGTCAGCGGCAGCCCTGACTTCGCGGCCACGGCGTACCGGTCCTCCCACAGCTCGTGGTAGCCCTCGGCACCGGCGATCGGGAGCCGGTCGGTCCACGACGGCGGGGCCGGGCGGCCGAGCTCCTCGACCGCGACGTCGACCGCGTCCGCGGCCATCACCCGGTACGTCGTGTACTTGCCGCCGGCCACGATGACCAGGCCCGGCACCGGGTGCGCCACCGCGTGCTCCCGCGACAGCTTGGTCGTCGCGGCCGCCTTCGCCGCCAGCAGCGGACGCAGGCCCGCGTACACGCCCTCGATGTCGTCGTGCGTCACGGGGGTACGCAGGACGGCGTTGAGGTGTTCGAGCACGTAGTCGACGTCCGCGCGGCTCGCCGCCGGGTGCTCGCGGTCGAGGTCCCACTCGGTGTCGGTGGTGCCGACGATCCAGTGCCGGCCCCACGGGATGACGAACAGGACGCTCTTCTCCGTGCGCAGGATCAGCCCGGTGTCGAGGTCGATCTTCTCGCGCGGCACCACCAGGTGGATGCCCTTCGACGCGCGGACGGTGAACGGCGCGGGGATCCCGGCCGCCTCCGCCATGTCGTCGCTCCACACCCCCGTCGCGGCGACCACGGTGCGAGCGCGGATCTCGAACTCCACGCCGCTCTCGCGGTCCACGACCTTCGCCCCGACGACGCGCTCGCCGTCGCGAAGCAGCGAAGTCACGCGAGTCCGGGTCAGGACCGACGCGCCCTGCTCGGCGGCCGTGCGCGCGATCGTCATCGTGTGCCGGGCGTCGTCGACCTGGGCGTCGTAGTACTGGATCGCCCCGATCAGGGCGTCGTCGGCCAGGCCAGGGGCCACCTTGAAGGCGCCCCGCTTGGACAGGTGCCGGTGCCGCGGCAGCGCGCGGGCGCCGCCGAGGGTGTCGTACAGCGTGACGCCGGCGCCGATGTAGCCGCGTTCCCACACCCGGTGCTGCAGCGGGACCAGGAACTTGATCGGCCGCACCAGGTGCGGGGCCAGGATCTGCAGCAGCAGGCCCCGCTCCTTGAGCGCTTCGCGCACCAGCTTGAAGTCCAGCTGTTCCAGGTAGCGCAGGCCGCCGTGGATCAGCTTGGACGACCGGCTGGACGTGCCGGCGGCGAAGTCGCGGGCCTCGACCAGCGCGGTCGACAGCCCCCGGGACGCGGCGTCGAGCGCGACGCCGGCCCCGGTCACTCCCCCGCCGACGACGAGCACGTCGACCTCTTCATCGACCAGCTTCCGCAGCGTATCCGCCCGGTACTGCGGGGAAAGCGGGGTCACGGTGTTCCTCCTCCTGCTCACTGCACGTCGACCCAGTCGAGCGTGCGGCCGACGGCCTTCTGCCAGCCCGCGTAGCCCTCCGCGCGCTGCTCGTCGCTCCACGTCGGCGTCCAGCGCTTGTCCTCGTTCCAGTTCTGCTCGAGCTCGTCGGTCGACTTCCAGAAGCCGACCGCCAGCCCGGCCGCGTAGGCGGCGCCCAGCGCGGTGGTCTCGGCGACGACCGGCTTCGACACCGGCACGCCGAGGATGTCCGCCTGCAGCTGCATGCACAGCTCGTTGGCGGTGACGCCGCCGTCGACCCGCAGCACGTCCAGCGGCACGCCGGAGTCGTTCTGCATCGCCTCGACGACGTCGCGGGTCTGGTAGCAGATCGCTTCCAGGGTGGCCCGCGCGATGTGGGCGTTCGTCGTGGCGCGGGTGAGGCCGACGATCGCGCCGCGGGCGTCGGAGCGCCAGTACGGGGCGAACAGGCCGGAGAACGCCGGGACGAAGTAGACGCCGCCGTTGTCCTCGACCTGGCGGGCCAGGCTCTCGCTCTGGGCCGCGCCGCTGATGATGCCCAGCTGGTCGCGCAGCCACTGCACGGCCGAGCCGGTGACCGCGATCGAGCCTTCCAGCGCGTAGACCGGCTTGTCGTCGCCGAACTGGTAGCACAGCGTCGTCAGCAGGCCGTGCTGCGAGCGGACCAGCTCCTGGCCGGTGTTGAGCAGCAGGAAGTTGCCGGTGCCGTAGGTGTTCTTGGCCTCGCCGGGCCGGAAGCAGACCTGCCCGACGGTGGCGGCCTGCTGGTCGCCGAGGACACCGGTGATGGCGACCTCGCCGCCGAGCGGGCCGTCCGCGCGGGTGGTGCCGAAGCCCGGGTTCGACGACGGCCGGATCGCCGGGAGCATCTGCCGCGGGACGGTGAAGAACGACAGCAGTTCGTCGTCCCAGTCGAGGGTCTCCAGATCCATCAGCATGGTGCGGGAGGCGTTGGTCGGGTCGGTGACGTGCACGCCGCCGTCCGGGCCGCCGGTGAGGTTCCAGATGAGCCACGAGTCGGTGGTGCCGAAGAGGGCGTCGCCCTTCTCGGCGTCTTCGCGCACGCCCGGGATGTTCTCGAGGATCCACTGCAGCTTGCCGCCGGAGAAGTAGGTGGCGGGCGGCAGGCCGGCCTTGCGGCGGATGATGTCGCCCTTGCCCTCGCGCTCCAGCGCGGAGGCGATCCGGTCGGTGCGGGTGTCCTGCCAGACGATCGCGTTGCCGTACGGGCGGCCGGTGCGGCGGTTCCACACGACGGTGGTTTCGCGCTGGTTGGTGATGCCGAGCGCGGCCAGGTCGTTGACCGTCAGGTTGGCCTTGTTGAGCGCGGTCGCGATGACCGAGCGGGTGCGTTCCCAGATCTCGGTGGCGTCGTGCTCGACCCAGCCCGGCTTGGGCAGGATCTGCTCGTGCTCGAGCTGGTGGCGGGCGATCTCGTTGCCGCCGTGGTCGAAGATCATGAAGCGGGTGCTGGTCGTGCCCTGGTCCACGGCACCGACGAAGTCCGGCATGGAAGTTCTCCTACTCAGTTGGCGGGCTCGAGGTCCTTGGCGGGCATGCTGTCCAGCGGCGCGTCGGCGGGCAGGTGCCGCTCGATCAGGTACTTGTAGATCGCGCCGCCGATGACCGCGCCGATGACCGGCGCCACGATCGGGATCCACCAGTACGGGAACCCGTACTGGTCGGTGAACGCCGTGTCGTACCCGGTGAGCCAGGAGGCCAGGCGCGGGCCGAAGTCGCGGGCCGGGTTGATCGCGTAGCCGGCGTTGGTGCCCCAGGCCATGCCGATGGCGACGACGAGGAAGCCGACGACGACCGGGGCGAGGTTCGCGGCCGGGGCGGTGTTGCGCAGGTCGGTGATCGCGAAGATCACCAGGACGAGGATCGCGGTGCCGATGATCTGGTCGCGGAAGGCGGCCCAGTCACCGACGGGAAGCGTGCCGTTACCCGGAAGGGTGGAGAACACGCCCTGGGTCTTGATCGTCAGGCCGGGGTCCTTGGCGTTGAGGACCTCGGTGTAGTTCCAGCGCACCAGCATCGCGGCGAGGAACGCACCGGCGGTCTGGGCCAGGGCGTAGGGGGCGACCTTGCGCCACTCGAAGCCCTTGAACACCGCCAGGGCGATGGTCACGGCCGGGTTCAGGTGGGCGCCGCTGATCCGCGAAGCGACGTAGACACCGAGCGTGACGCCGAGGCCCCAGGCCCAGGCGATGCTGTCGTGGTCCCCGATGCCCGCGGCGACGACCTGCGCCACCACCCCGCACCCGAACAGGATGAGGATCATCGTCCCCACGAACTCGGCGGCCATCTCGCCGGCGAGTCCACGGGCCTTGAGGCTTCGCACCATTGCTTTCCTCCACAAAGGACCTTGTCCCCCTATTGGTGGATGAAAGTTAAGTTCGCGTGTCAGGCCGGTCAACGGACGCCGGTCGGCATTGTCGAACGGCCGAAGTGGATGTTCGACATTGTCGAATCACGGCCGGTCGGGTTAGGGTCTCGCGGTGCCCGGTCCGATCCAGTCCATCGAGCGCGCCGCCGCGATCCTGCGGTTGCTGGCGCGCGGCTCGGGGCGCCTGGGCGTCGGCGAGATCGCCGAGTCCCTCGAACTGGCGAAGGGCACCGCGCACGGGATCCTGCGCACGCTGCAGGGCGTCGGCTTCGTCGAGCAGGACCGCGACACGGGCAAGTACCAGCTCGGCGCGGCGCTGCTGCACCTGGGCACGAGCTACCTCGACGTCAACGAGCTGCGCTCCCGGGCGATCAACTGGGCCGACGCGCTGGCCGCCCGCAG
Source organism: Streptomyces sp. MN03-5084-2B (assembly GCA_033793495.1). GTDB lineage: Bacteria > Actinomycetota > Actinomycetes > Mycobacteriales > Pseudonocardiaceae > Amycolatopsis. The sequence continues at coordinate 39,617 of JARAWT010000069.1, forward strand.
CGGCGAGGCCGTCCGGATCGGCGCGCCCCTGGAGGGCCGGGTGCTGGTCGTGCACCACGTGTTCCGGCCGGACGACAGCCTGCAGACCCTCGACGTCGGGACGCTGCTGCCGCTGCACGCGACCGCGCTGGGCAAGGTCCTGCTGGCCTACGACACGACGCTGAAGGCGACCCCGGAGCCCTACACGCGCCGCACCCTGGTCACCCAGACGGCGATCAAGCGGGCGTGCGCGAAGGTACGGGAGGCGGGCTGGGCGGCCGAGAACGGCGAGATGATCTCGGGCGAGGCCGGGATCGCGGCCCCGATCCGCGGCCACGGCGGCATCGTGGTCGGCGCGATCGGGGTGTCGGGCGCGGCGGAGCGGATCTGCGAGCCCGACGGCGCCCCGAGCCCGAGGCTGCTGACCCAGGTCCGCGACGCGGCGCGGGCGGTTTCGCGGGACCTGGGTGCGTCCCGATGGTGAAGGGAGGGGCATGGTCCAGCGGTACGTGATGTCCATCGACCAGGGCACCACCTCCACCCGGTGCATCCTGTTCGACGCCCGCGGCCGGCTCGTCTCCGTCGTGCAGCGGGAACACCAGCAGCACTTCCCGCGCCCCGGCTGGGTCGAGCACGACGCCACCGAGATCTGGCGGAACGTCTCCCGGATCGTGCCGCAGGCCCTGGCCGACGCCGGAGCGACCGCCGGGCAGGTCGTCGGGCTCGGGATCGCGAACCAGCGCGAAACCACCGTGGTGTGGGACCGGCGCACCGGCAACCCGGTCGGGCGGGCGATCGTCTGGCAGGACACCCGCACCGACGCCATGCTCGAACAGCTCGCCCGCGAACCCGGCGCCGACCGCGTGCGGAAGCTGTGCGGCCTGCCGCTGGCCACGTACTTCTCCGCGCCGCGCATCCGCTGGCTGCTCGAACGCACGCCCGGGCTGCGCGAGCGCGCCGAACGCGGGGACGTCCTCTTCGGGACCATCGAGAGCTGGCTGATCTGGAACCTGACCGGCGGCGCCGAGGGCGGCGTGCACGTCACCGACGTCACCAACGCCTCCCGCACCATGCTGATGAACCTGCGCACGCTGAACTGGGACGACGAGCTCCTGGAGTTCTTCGACGTGCCGCGGGCGATGCTGCCGGAGATCCGGTCCTCGACGGAGGTCTACGGCACCACCTCGCGGGTGGTCCCCGGCATCCGGATCGCGGCGGCGCTCGGCGACCAGCAGGCGGCGCTGTTCGGCCAGACCTGCTTCGCGCCCGGCGAGGCGAAGTGCACCTACGGCACCGGCAGCTTCCTGCTGCTCAACACCGGTCCGACGCCGGTGCTGTCCACCCACGGGATGCTCACCACGGTCGGGTTCAAGATCGGCGACGAGCCCGCGGTGTACGCGCTCGAGGGGTCGATCGCCGTCACCGGCTCGCTGGTGCAGTGGTTCCGGGACGGCCTCGAGCTGATCGGCAGCGCACCCGAGATCGAGACCCTCGCGCGGACGGTCGAGGACAACGGCGGCTGCTACATCGTGCCCGCCTTCTCCGGGCTGTTCGCACCGCACTGGCACAGCGAGGCGCGCGGCGTGATCGCCGGGCTGACGTCGTACATCACGAAGGGCCACCTCGCGCGGGCGGTGCTGGAGGCGACCGGCTGGCAGACCCGCGAGGTCGTCGACGCGATGAACGCCGACTCGGGGCTGGCGCTGTCGACGTTGAAGGTCGACGGCGGGATGACCGCGGACAACCTGCTCATGCAGTTCATCGCCGACGTCCTCGACGTGCCGGTGGTGCGCCCGATGGTGGCGGAGACGGTGTCGCTCGGCGCGGCCTACGCGGCCGGGCTGTCCGTCGGGTACTGGCCCGACCTGGAGGGCCTGCGGCGCAACTGGCACCGGGCCGGCCAGTGGCTGCCGGCGATGGACCCGGTCCGCCGCGACTCCGAGTACGCGCACTGGCGCCAGGCGGTGGAGCTGACCTTCGGCTGGATGCGCCCGGCCCCGGCCGCGGCGGCGCCCGGATCGGACCTGGTCGAGGTGCTGCTGGCCGACCACCGCCGGTTCGAGCAGCTGCTGCGCGACCTGCGCAACGCCGAAGCCGACCGGCCGGCACTGGTGGCGGAGCTGGCGGCCCTGCTGGTCGCCCACGCGACGGCGACCGAGCGGATCGTCCGCCCGGACGCACCGGGTTCCCCCTTCGCCGACGACCTCCTGGCGGTACTGGAGGGCGACGACTTCGAGAAGGCGTTGCTGCGCCTGGAGAACGTCGTGGACGCGCACGTCCGCGGCGAGGAACGCGGGCTGCTGAACGAGCTGCGCCGGAGTATGTCCACTTCGGACCGGACGGGTCTCGGCCGGGCGTTCGTCGCGGAACGCCGCCGCCAGCAGGATCTCGGCTGCGGCGAGCCGGAGCACGTCCGGGGCCTGGGCGACCGGCTCAAGCTGTAAACCCGTTGCCCGATCCGGGCCGGAGCTGCCAGGGTCGGCTCCAGCCGTCCGGACCCGCATCGGCCGGGCCGTGTCCCGCCGCCCTTGCCGGCGGCCGCGAGGACCTCCCCCATGTCATCCGGATATCGCTCGGTGTTGCGCATTCCCGGCGCCGCCGCCTTCTTCTGCACCGCCGCCGCGGGACGCGTCGGCATCGCCATGACCGGCCTCGGCCTGCTGTGGCTGCTCCACGCCCGCACCGGCTCCTACGGCGCCGCCGGCCTCGCCACGGCGGCGTTCACCCTCGCCGAAGCCGGGCTCGGCCCGCAGCTCGCCCGCCTGGCCGACGGGTTCGGCCAGACCCGCGTCCTGCCGTTTTCCGTGGCCGCGCACGGGATCGCCATCGCCGGAGTGCTCTGCTCGCCCACCCCGGCCGCCATCGCCTTCGCCGGCTGCGCGGGCGCGGCCGTCCCCCAGCTCGGCGCCCTGTCCGCGGTCCGCTGGGCGCACCTGCTGCGGGCCGCCGACCTCCCCACCGCCTTTGCGCTGGAGGCACTGGCCAACGCCACCGCGTTCTTCCTCGGGCCGGTACTGGTCACCGCGCTCGGAGCGGCCGGCCACGCACCCCTGGCCAGTGCGCTGGCCGCGGCCCTGATCGTCGGGGGCGGGGCGGCCCTGGCCCTCCAGCGCCGCACCGCGCCACCGGCCGCTCGCGCCGGTTCCTCGCGGCCGCGCTTGCTCCGCCTCCCCCTGCTGAACCTGGCCGTCGGGGCGTACTTCGGCACTATGGGCGTCTCGGTGAGCGCGTTCGCCACGGAGCACGGCGTGCCCTCCGCGGCAGCGCCCGTCATGGCCGCCGGGAGTGTCGCCGGGCTGGTTTCCGGCTGGCTCCACGGACTGCGGCGCCGTCACGCCCCGGCGCGTAGCCGGCTCGTCGTCGCCGCTGCGTACCTGACGGCCACGGCACTGCTGCTTCCCCTGGCACCGTCCGCGCTTTGGCTCGGCGCCGCGGTGGTCGCCACCGAGGCGGCGATCCCGCCCACGCTGGTCCTGCTGAACGTCCTCAACGAGCGGGCCGTCGACCCGGCGGTGCGCACCCGGGCGTTCACCTGGAACAACTCCGCCAGTGCGGCCGGTTCCGCCCTGGCCGCGTTCCTCGCCGGGCACACCGCCGACGCGCTGGGCGCCTCCGCCGCCTTCGTCCTCGCCCCGGCGGCCGGGCTCGCCCTGCTCGCGCTGGCCGCCACTCTGCCATCGGGGTGACGCCGGGGTCCGGGCCCTGCCCCGGCGCGATGCGGAGGAGAAGACTGCGGGCATCGTTTCGCCACCGGAGGGAGCACTCGTGTCCGCAGCCGCCGACCAGGCCTTGCTGTCCCTGTCCCCCCCGGCCGGGCTCGCCGATCCGTACCCGGTCTACGCGAAGCTCCGCGAAGAGACGCCGATCTTCCGCAGTGAGGCCTTCGGCGCCTGGGTGCTCAGCCGGTTCGCGGACTGCCAGCAGGTGCTCGCCGACGGCGAGACCTTCCGGGTGCTGGACGCCTCGTGGCGCGACCGGCACACGCCGGGCTGGCGCGACAACGCCGCGATGGCGTTGCTGGCCGACCTCCTGCCGTGGAAGAACCCGCCGGAGCACACACGCGAGCGGCGCCGGCTCGTCCGCGACTTCACCGTCCGGCGCGTCCAGGAGCTGGAGCCCGCCGTCCGCCGGGCCACCGACCGGGTGCTGGACCGCTTCGCCGACGCCACGGCGGACGGGACCGCGGCGGAGTTCGTCGGCACGGTCCTCTACCCGCTCGGGATGGCCGTGATCGGCGACCTCGTCGGCGTGCCCGAAGCCGACCACGACCGGCTCCGCCGCGTCACCGACCTGATCGGCAGGCAGGTCCAGCCCACGATGCCGGCGGAGCTGCGCGCCGAGGTCGACGCGGCCGCCGTCGAGTTCCGGGCCTACTTCACGGAGCTGATCGCGCGGCGGCGCGCGGAGCCGCGAGACGACCTGACGTCCGCGCTGCTGGCCCGGCCGGCCGACGGCGCGGAGCCGATGTCCGAGGACGAGGTGCTCAACGCCCTCATCGTGTTGTTCGGCGGCGGGTACGAGACCACCGCGGGTGCGCTGGGCAACGGCATCCACGCGCTGCTGACCCACCCGGACCAGTTCGCCCTCCTCGCCGGCGATCCCGGGCTGGCGCCCGGCGCGACCGAGGAGGTGTTGCGCTGGGACGGGGCCGCCCAGATGAGCCAGCGCACGGCGGTCCGCCCGGTGGTGCTCGACGGGAACGAGATCCCGGCGGACGAGGCCATCGTGCTCCTGGCCGGAGCGGCGAACCGGGACCCCGCCCGTTTCGCCGACCCGGACCGCTTCGACATCACCCGTGACGGCGGCCGGGGGCTCTTCTTCGGCCACGGCCTGCACCTCTGCCTCGGCGCGGCCTTGGCTCGGCTCGAGATGACGGTGCTGCTCGAACAGCTGGGAAAGCGGTTCCCGGCACTGCGCATCGAGGGCGAGGTGGCGAGGCGCCCCAACCCGGCACTCCGCGGGATGGCAGCCCTGCCGCTGACCCGCTGACCCGCTGCCGGCTCAAGCGCCCCAAGGTGGCCTTGGTTGCGTTCAACGCACCCAAGGTGGCCTTCGGTGCGTTCAACGCACCGAAGGCCACCTTGGGGCGGCTTGGGCTGATCGGGCAGCGGGCGGCGCTAGGCGCCCTTGAGGCAGCGGCTGCTCTCGCGCACCACCAGCTCGGCTTCGACCGTTCCCCACGCCGGCACCGCCACGCCGTCGATGCGGGCCGTCAGGGTCGCCAGCGTCCGGCGGCCCGCCGCCACGTGGTCCTGGCGGACCGTGGTCAACGGGGGTGCGAAGTACGCCGCCTCGGGGACGTCGTCGAAGCCGACCACGTGGGCGTCGCGCGGGACTCGCATGCCCGCCTCCGCGAACGCCGCCACCAGCCCCAGTGCCATGTGGTCGTTCGCCGAAAACACCGCGCCGACGCCGGATTCGACCGCCAGGGACTGGCCGGCGCGGAAACCCGAGCGGGCGGACCAGTCGCCGCGGACGACCGGGGGGACCTCCGCTCCGTGGCGTTCGAGCGTCTCGCGCCAGCCGCGCTCGCGGGCGCGGGCCACCGGGCCTTCCTCCGGGCCGCCGAGGTGCCAGACCGTCGGGTGCCCGAGTTGCAGCAGGTGTTCGGTGGCCTGACGCGCTCCCGCGTACTGGTCGGTCGAGGCCGCGGGCACCAGCGGGATGCCGGCGACCGGAGCCAGCTCGGCCAGCAGGTACCCGTCGAGCACCACGATCCCGGCCACCCCCTGCAGCTGCAGGCCGGCCACCGCCGCCAGCACCGCCGCGCCGCTCCGGCCCGACACGCTGAAGACGCTGAGCACGTACTCCTGTTCACGGGCGGCCGTGCGGAGACCGTGCAGCACCGGCCCGGATGCCGACGACCCGGTCGCGATCACCCCGAGCGTGCCCCGCCGTCGGACGGGCCGCGCGCGGAGCGGGCCGTCGGGACCTGCGTCGTCCACGGACATGGGTAGATGTTAGCGATCACACCGGTAGACGTGAACTTCGTTCACCTTCCATAAATAACGAACCGGTAACGGCGATGTCGCGGCTTGAACCGGACCCCGACGGGGTCCGTTCCCCCCAATGCCGGAACCAGTGACCCCCGGTCGCGTCCCCCGATACCCGCGACCCGGTGCCACTCCCCGGGTTCCGCGCGTCTCCAGCCCGGGCACGCAGGCTTTCTTCGGCGTGCCCGGAAAACCGAACGAGGTGAACATGGCCCGGAATACTTCCCGCACCCCCGCCACGGGCAGACATCGCATCACCCGCCGCACGAAGATCGCGACCGGTGGCCTGGCCCTGGCACTCGCCGTCGGCGGCATCGTCGTCGCGACCACCACCGGCCGCACCGGTGAGGCCAGCGCCGACGAGGCCGACGCGTCGTTCTTCATCGACATCGCGAAGGTCCCGTCGGGGATCAACGTGAACAAGGCACTGCAGCAGAAGGGCGCTCGCGGCACGTTCACCGTGGACTGCGGCCGCAACGAGAACCAGCACTTCAACCCGGACAACTTCATCGCGCAGCCGGGGATCAAGAACGGCGCCCAGCACCTGCACGACTACGTCGGCAACCTCTCCACCAACGCCGACTCGAACAACAAGAGCCTCGTCAAGGCCGGCACCACCTGCAAGAACGGCGACAAGTCCGCCTACTTCTGGCCCGTCGTCCGCATCGACACCGGCGACGCCGAAAAGAACCCGCCTGCCAAGCAGCCCGACCGCGCCGGCAGCGCCAAGGACAAGGCGAGCGCGCAGGTCGACTGCCCGGACGTCGCGAGCAAGCTGCCCGACGTCCCGGACCAGGCCATGGACGAGGTGAACCGCAACCTCGACCTGCTCGACAAGCAGATCGACGAGGCCAACCAGCGGATCGCCAACGGCGACCTGAAGACGCCGCAGGACATCCAGAACGCCGTCGTCGGCCCGCTCAAGGACAAGCGCGTCTCGACCATCGACCGGATCGCCATCGCGATCGGCCGCCGGGCCGCGAAGCCGACGAACCTCGGCGGGCTCGCGCAGTGCGCGCTCAAGCAGAACGGCAAGGGCGGCCTCGACAACGGCGGCCAGAACAGCAACGGCCAGCCGGCGGAGCTGCCCGGCGTCAACGACAAGAACGAGGTCGGCGACAACGACGGCGAGATCCAGCGCGTCCAGTCTGCGACGATCACGTTCACCAGCGGCGGCGCGAGCAAGGTCGTCGCGATGCCGCAGTTCCTCCGCATCCTCTACGGCGACGCCAAGCAGAGCACCAACGGCCCGGCCAACGCCCGGCCCAGCTGGACCTGCACCGGCTTCGAGGACCGGCTCACCGACCACTACCCGATCTGCCCGCAGAACAGCAAGGTCGAGCGCATCCACGCCTTCCCGAACTGCTGGGACGGCAAGAACATCGACAGCGCCAACCACCGCACGCACATCGTGTTCGCCGACCAGCAGGGCAAGTGCCCCAAGGGTTTCCAGAACGTGCCGCAGCTGGTGATCAAGCTGGTCTACAACATCCCGCGGAACATCCAGGTCAAGGGTCAGTACAAAGTGGACGCCTTCGCGCAGGAGAAGCACAACCCGCGCTCGGACCACGACGACTTCGCCAACGTCATGGGCCAGCGCCTGATGAACCAGGTCGTCAACTGCATCAACACCGGCAAGCGCTGCAACCAGTGACCGGTCAGGCCGGCCGGGTCCAGGTGACGGAATCCGTCAGGACCCGGCCGTCCTGCACGCTGGTGGCCCGGACCACGTTGGGTCCCGGCTGCAGGGCGACACCGGACCAGCCGGCGATGTGGTCGTCGGGCACCCGGGTTCCCAGCGGGACGCCGTTGACCGAGAGGCTGACCGGCGCGGTGCCGGCGTAGACCTTGACGTCGGTGGTCGCGGTCGTCCGGACGGTGTCGCGGGCCGAGGTGATGTGCAGGACCGGCCGCGACGACCAGTTCGCCTGGTACCAGTAGAACGCGTCCTTCTTCGTCGCCCGGTCGTCGGTGACCAGTCCCTTGTCGTTGATCCCCGGCCGGTCGCCCTCGTTGCGCCCGTCCGAGGCGAAGTCGAACATCACCCAGACGAAGCTGCCCCACAGGTACGGCCGGGCCTCGATCGCCCGCCACGACGCCTCGGCGACCTCCGCCTGGTACTCCTCCGGGTGCCAGTGACCGCCGGGCACCGGCGGGGCGGGGTGCTGCTCGTGCTGCCGGACGCTCGCGCCGGCACCGTACTCGGAGACCGAGATCCGGCGCCCCGGATCGGCGCGGTGCAGGTCGTCCGCCCACTTCCCGAGGTTCGCCGCACCGGGCAGGTACCAGCCGTAGTAGCGGTTGTAGCCGGTGAGGTCCGCGTGCCCGGCCAGGGCGTCGGTGTCGGACAGGCAGCAGTGCGCGTACGTCGTGAGCCGGTCCGGGTCGTCCGCGCGGAAGACGTCCTGGACCCCGGCCAGCACGGCGTTGGCGGCCGGGCTGGAGACGTACTGCTCGTTGCCCAGGCCCCACAGCGCCACCGACGGGTGGTTGACGTTCTGCCGGACCAGCTCGTGGGCCTGCGTCGCGGCGTTCGCCGTGAAGGCCGGGGAATCGGTCACGAAGCCGACCAGCGGCACCTCCGTCCACACGACCAGGCCCAGCCGGTCGGCGAGCTCGTACTCGCGGGGCGAGTGCTGGTAGTGGGCCATCCGGACGGCGTTCGCGCCCAGCTCGGCGATCAGCGCGTAGTCGGCGTCGACGTCGGCATCGGAGACCGCCGCCCCCCGGTCCGGGCGGCTGGGCAGCTGGGTGTTCACCCCGTGCAGCGGGTACGGGACGCCGTTGAGGAAGAAGCCGCGGTCCGGATCGACGGCGAAGGTGCGCAGTCCCAGCGGGACGGTCACCGCGTCCCCGCCCGCCTCCGCGGTGACCGAGTACAGGTACGGGTCCCGCACGCCGTTCCACCGGTGCGGCCGGAGCACGCGCAGGGCCGACGTCACCGGCACGGTCCGGCCGGGTGCCACGGTCACCACCGTGGCCGAGACCGCCACGACGCGGCCCGCGGCGTCCCGGACGACCGTGCGGACCGGAACCGGCCGCGGCACCGCGGTGTCGTTGGTGACCCGGGTCGTCGCCGTGAGGTCGGCCGCCACCGCGGTCACCGCGTTCTGGCGGACGGTGACACCAGGCCCCCCGTAGTCGAGCGCGTCGACGTGCACCGGGTCGGTGGTGATCAGCCGGACGTCGCGGTAGAGGCCGCCGAACAGGGTGAAGTCGCCGTCGAGCGGGGCCACGTCCGCGTTCTTCCGGTTGTCGACCGCCACCGCCACGGACACCGGCCGCCCGGCCGGCGCCAGGCCGGTGATGTCGAACCGGAAGCCGGAGTAGCCGCCTTCGTGCCGGCCCGCGCGGCGACCGCCGACGTAGACGTCGGTGACCAGGTTCGCGCCGTCGAACTGCAGGAACGCCCGCCTGCCCCCGGCCGGGACGGTCAGCCGGGTCCGGTACCACCCGACGTCGCGCCGGTAGTTGCCGCCACCGTCGGCGCCGTCGGCCGCGTTCCAGGTGTGCGGCAGCGAGACCGGCGCCCAGGAAGTGTCGTCGAAATCCGGTTCCGCGGCGCCGGGAACGTCGCCGAGGTGGAACCGCCAGCCGGTGGCCAGCACCGTCTCGGTGCGGGCGCGCCCGGGGGCGGCCACCGCGGCCGGGACGCAGAACCCGCACAGCAGCAGGGTGATCAGGGCGAAGACGAGGCGGCGCATGCCCGGGACTGTCACAGCCCGTCCGGCCACCGGTCAATGCGGTTCGAGGACTTCGAAACCGCCTTCCGACGAAGGTCGTCACCCACACGAAGAGGGGGCCTCCCCCGCACTCGGGAAAGGCCCCCTCTCGAAATGCCCGGCTCAGGAAGCCGCGCGGCGCTTCGTCCAGATGTCGTAGGCCACCGCGGCCAGCAGCACGACACCCTTGACCAGCATGACCCGCTCGCTCGGCGCACCGATCAGGGACATGCCGTTGTTGATCACGGCCATGATCAGGCCACCGGTGATGGCGCCGACCACCTTGCCGACGCCGCCCTGCACGGCCGCGCCGCCGATGAACGCCGCCGCGATCGCGTCGAGCTCGAAGTTGACGCCCGCCGTCGGGCCCGCCTGGTTGAGCCGGCCGGCGAAGATGATGCCGGCCAGCGCGGCCAGCACGCCCATGTTGACGAAGATCCAGAACGTCACCTGCTTGACCTTGACGCCCGAGAGCGTCGCGGCCTGCAGGTTGCCGCCCACGGCGTAGATGTGCCGGCCGAACACCGACTTCCCGGCCACCAGCGAGTAGCCGAGCACCAGCACCGCCAGCAGGATGAGCACCCACGGCAGGTTCTTGAACCGGGCCAGCTGCACGACCAGCGCAAGCACCAGCACCGCGATCCCGGCGATCTTGAGCACGAACACCGGGAAGGGATCGACGTCCTGGCCGTAGCCCATCCGCCCGGCCCGCTTGCGCCACTGCGTGAACACGATCCCGGCCACCGCGGCCACACCGGCGAGCAGCGACACCAGGTCGGCGCCGCCGAGCGGGCCGAGGCCGATGTTGCCCAGGTAGCCGGAGGTGAAGCCGTTGGACAGCGTCCGGACCGTGTCCGGGAACGGGCCGATGCCCTGGTTGCCCAGCACCGTGAGCGTCAGGGCCCGGAACGCCAGCATGCCGGCGAGCGTCACAATGAACGCCGGGATGCCGAAGTAGGCGACCCAGTAGCCCTGCCACGCGCCGATCGCCGCGCCGACGACGAGGGTGATCAGCACCGCCAGGAACCACGGCACGTGCGAGTTCACCATCAGCACCGCCGACACCGCGCCGGTCATCGCGACCACCGACCCCGCCGACAGGTCGATGTGCCCGGAGATGATCACCAGGATCATCCCGATCGCGAGGATCAGCACGTAGCTGTTCTGCACGATGATGTTGGAGATGTTCTGCGGCTCCAGCAGCGCGCCACCGGTGAGCACCTCGAACAGCACCACGATCAGCGCGAACGCGACGTAGATGCCGCTCTGGCGCGGGTTGATCGAGATCCTCCGCTTGGAGCGCTCAACCGGGGGCACGGCGGGCCGCGCTTCGGTCGTGGTCATTCCCGTTCCTTAGTCATGTACTGCATCAGCAGTTCCTGAGTGGCTTCTTCGCGCTTGGCCTCGCCGGTGATCCGCCCCGCCGACAGCGCGTAGATCCGGTCGCAGAGCCCGAGCAGCTCCGGCAGCTCGGAGGAGATGACCAGGACGGCCTTCCCCTGGGCGGCCAGCTCGTTGATGATCGTGTAGATCTCGAACTTCGCGCCCACGTCGATGCCGCGGGTCGGTTCGTCCAGGATCAGCACGTCCGGATCGGTGAAGATCCACTTGGCCAGCACGACCTTCTGCTGGTTGCCGCCGGAGAGCTTGCCGGTCACGCTCTGCACGCTCGGTGCCTTGATCCGCAGGTCACGGCGGTAGCGGTTGGCGGTGTCGTGCTCGGCGTGCTCGTTGACCCAGCCGCGCTTGGCCAGCTTGCCCAGCCCGGCCGCGGACACGTTGCGCTGGATGTCCTCGATCAGGTTGAGCCCGTAGCGCTTCCGGTCCTCGGTGGCGTAGGCGATGCCGTGGCGGACGGCCTCCTGCACCGACCGGACCTCGATCTCCTTGCCGTGCTTGAGGATCCGGCCGGAGATGTCCTTGCCCCACGACCGGCCGAACACGCTCATCGCGAGCTCGGTGCGGCCCGCGCCCATCAGCCCGGCGAGCCCGACGATCTCCCCGCGCCGCAGCGAAAGCGACGCGCGGTCGACCACGACCCGCCCGGCCTGGGTGGGGCTGTGCACGGTCCAGTCCTCGATCCGCAGCACCTCTTCGCCGATCTCCGGCTCCCGCGGCGGGAACCGGTGCTCGAGGTCGCGGCCGACCATGCCGGTGATGATGCGCTCTTCCGTCAGTCCCGCGGCGTCGAGCGTTTCGATCGTCCGGCCGTCACGCAGGATCGTGACGGTGTCGGCGATCGCCGTCACCTCGCCGAGCTTGTGCGAGATGATCACGCACGTGACGCCCTCGTCCCGCAGCCCGCGCAGCAGCTCGAGCAGGTGGGCCGAGTCGTCGTCGTTGAGCGCCGCGGTGGGCTCGTCGAGGATCAGCAGCTTGACCTCTTTGGACAGTGCCTTGGCGATCTCGACGAGCTGCTGCTTGCCGACACCGAGCTCCTGCACCGCCCGCGTGGCGTTTTCGGCGAGGCCGACGCGCTTGAGCAGCGCGTCGGCCTCGTGGTTGGTGCGGTTCCAGTCGACCCAGCCGCGCTTGGCCTGCTCGTTGCCGAGGAAGATGTTCTCCGCGATCGACAACTGGCCGCACAGCGCGAGTTCCTGGTGGATGATCACGATCCCGCGCCGTTCGCTGTCGCGCACCGACCCGAACTCGCACCGCTGCCCGTCGAAGGTGATCTCGCCGTCGTACGTCCCGTGGGGGTAGACGCCCGAGAGCACCTTCATCAGGGTGGACTTCCCGGCGCCGTTCTCCCCGCAGATCGCGTGGATTTCCCCGCGGCGCACGGAAAGAGTGACGTCCGACAGCGCCTTGACCCCGGGGAAGGTCTTGGTGATCCCGCGCATGCCGAGCAGTTCGGTCATTTCAGCTGACCTGCCGTGTAGTAGCCCGAGTCGACGAGTTCCTTCTGGTAGTTCGTCTTGTCCACGGTGACCGGCTGCAGCAGGTAGGACGGGACGACCTTCTTGCCGTTGTCGTAGTCCTTCGTGTTGTTGACCTCGGGCTTCTGGCCCTTCAGCACCGCGTCGGCCATCTTGACGGTGGTGTCGGCGAGCTTGCGGGTGTCCTTGAAGATCGTCGAGTACTGCTCACCGGCGATGATGGACTTGACCGAGGCGACCTCGGCGTCCTGCCCGGTGACGACCGGGTACGGCTGGCCGGCGGTGCCGTAGCCGTTGCTCTTCAGCGCCGACAGGATGCCGATCGACAGGCCGTCGTACGGCGAGAGCACGCCCTGGACCTTCGCGCCACCGGTGTAGGTCTTGGTGAGCAGGTCCTCCATGCGCTTCTGCGCGGTGGCCGGGTCCCAGCGGAGGATGGCCGCGCGGGCGAAGTCGGTCTGGCCGCTCTTGACGACCAGCTTGCCGCTGTCCATCAGGGGCTTGAGGACCGACATCGCGCCGTTGAAGAAGAAGGTCGCGTTGTTGTCGTCCGGCGAACCGGCGAACAGCTCGATGTTGAACGGACCGGCACCGTCACCCAGGCCCTTGACCAGCGAGTTCGCCTGCTCGACGCCGACCTTGAAGTTGTCGAAGGTGGCGTAGTAGTCGACGTTCGGCGAATTGCGGATCAGCCGGTCGTAGGCGATGACCGGGATCTTCTTGTCCGCGGCCTCCTGCAGCTGGGTGGTGATGGCCGTGCCGTCGATCGAGGCGATGACCAGGACCTTGGCGCCCTTGGTGATCTGGTTCTCGATCTGGTTCACCTGGGTGGGGATGTCGTTCTCGGCGTACTGGAGGTCGACCTTGTAGCCGAGCTTCTCCAGGGCGGCCTTGATGTTGTCGCCGTCGTGGATCCAGCGCTCCGACGACTTCGTCGGCATGGTGACGCCGACCAGGGCGCCCTCGGCGCTCGCGGCACCGGGCGCCGGGGTCTGGTCGGCGGTCTTCTGGCTCGAGCCGCACGCCGACAGCGTGAGCACGAGCCCCGCGGCGGCGACCGCCGCGATTCCTCTGGTGAACTTCATCGTTCTTTCTTCCTTTCTCAGAAGCCTTGAGCGAGCCGGTGGTAGGCCTGGTTCCAGCGGATGCGGTCGGCGAAGTCGTGCGGGGTCGTGTCCTTGTCGATGACCAGCAGTTCTACACCGAGCAGGTTCGCGAAGTCGCGAAGGGTCTCCGTACCCACGGCCTGGGTGAGCACGGTGTGGTGCGGACCGCCCGCGGTGATCCACGACTCCGCGGACGTCGACAGCGACGGCGCCGGCTCCCAGACCGCCCGGGCGACCGGCAGGTTCGGCAGCGGCTCGTCCGGCGCGACGACGTCGATTTCGTTGGCCACCAAGCGGAACCGGTCGCCCAGGTCGACCAGGCCGAGGACGACGCCGGGGCCGGGGGCGGCGTCGAACACCAGCCGGACCGGGTCCTCGCGGCCGCCGATGCCCAGCGCGTGGATCTCGCACGACGGCTTCGCGGACGCGATGCTCGGGCAGACCTCCAGCATGTGCGCACCGAGGATCTTCGGCTTGCCCGGTCCGAAGTGGTAGGTGTAGTCCTCCATGAAGGACGTTCCGGCGGCCTTGCCGACGCCCATCGCCTTGACCGCGGCGAGCAGCGCCGAGGTCTTCCAGTCGCCCTCGCCGCCGAAGCCGTAGCCGTCGGCCATCAGGCGCTGCACCGCGAGGCCGGGCAGCTGCCGGAGCCCGCCGAGGTCCTCGAAGTTCGTGGTGAACGCGCCGAAGCCGCCGTCGGTGAGGAACTTCCGCAGCCCGGCTTCGATCCGGGCCGCGTACCGCAGCGACTCGTGCCGCGCTCCCCCGGCCGCCAGGTCCGGCACCACGTCGTAGTCCGCCGCGTAGGCGGCCACCAGCTCGTCCACATCCGACACCGCGTCCACGAGCTCGACGAGGTCGTTGACGCCGTAGGTGTTGACCGAGACGCCGAAGCGCAGCTCGGCCTCGACCTTGTCGCCTTCGGTCACGGCGACGTCGCGCATGTTGTCGCCGAACCGGGCCAGCCGCAGGTTGCGCAGGTGGTCGGCGCCGATCGCCGCGCGCGCCCACGCGTCGATCCGCGCGACGACGGCCGGGTCGGACACGTGCCCGGCGACGGTCTTGCGCGGCACGCCGAGACGGGTCTGGATGAACCCGAACTCCCGGTCGCCGTGCGCGGCCTGGTTGAGGTTCATGAAGTCCATGTCGATGGTCGACCACGGCAGGGCTTCGTTGAGCTGCGTGTGCAGGTGCAGCAGCGGCTTGCGCAGGGCGTCCAGGCCGGTGATCCACATCTTCGCGGGCGAGAAGGTGTGCATCCAGGCGATCACGCCGACGCAGTCGGCGTCGGTGTTCGCTTCCTGCAGCACCCGGCGGATGGCCGAGGCCTCGGTCAGCACCGGCTTGCCGACGATCTCGGCGGGCAGCCCGCCGGAGGCGGCCAGCAGCTGCTGGATGTGCAGGGACTGGCCGGCCACCTGCTCCAGGGTCTCCTCGCCGTACAGGCCCTGGCTGCCGGTGAGGAACCAGACTTGGGGTTTCGACGCGCGCGTCATCGTTCTCCTCGGGAAAGGTCAGTGCTGGCCGTAGACGTTCTGGTACCGGGCGTAGAGCCGGTCGACGTCCTCGGGCGGGAGGGGTTCGGG
>JARAWT010000006.1:0-196654 GCA_033793495.1 Streptomyces sp. MN03-5084-2B
GGCCGCGAGCGGGGAGGGGGTTTCAACCGCCTGGGGGTGGGTTGAAACCCCCTTCCCGCTCGCGGCCCGGACGTCATGAAAGAGTCGTTCATGACGTCCGACGTCATGAACGACTCTTTCCAGGCGCTGGGTCAGGATGTCGTGCAGGCCCGCCCGTTGAGCGAGATCGCCGCCGGCTTGCCGTTGGCCGTCCCCGAGCTGCCGGTGAAGCCGAACTCCGCGCTCCCGCCGGCGGGGATGGTCCGGTTCCAGCCCCCGTCCAGCGCCGTCACCGCCGCGCCGGTCTGGGTGACCTGCGCGTTCCACGCCTGGGTCACCCGCTGGCCGTCGGCGAACGTCCACGTCGCCGTCCAGCCGGTCACCGCCGTGGTGCCGGTGTTGCCCAGCTTCACCGAGGCCTGGAACCCGCCCTGCCACTGGTTGGTGACCGTGTAGGCCGCCGTGCAGGAGCCCGACGGCACCGGGGTGGTGGTCGTCGTGGGCGTGGTGGTGGTCGTCGGAGTCGTGGTCGTGGTGGTCGGCGTGGTCGGCGTGGTGCTCGTCGGCGGCGGCTGGGTGCCGCCGGACTCGCCGATGATCACGCCGCGGCCGTTCGTGCCCACGTAGACCCGCCCGTACACCCGCGGGTCGCCGGTCAGCGCCGCCCCGATGTTGCCGTACTGGTGCTGGTCGTCGTTG
This sequence comes from Streptomyces sp. MN03-5084-2B, assembly GCA_033793495.1. Lineage (GTDB taxonomy): Bacteria > Actinomycetota > Actinomycetes > Mycobacteriales > Pseudonocardiaceae > Amycolatopsis. The sequence goes on from JARAWT010000006.1 coordinate 679, forward strand.
ATCCGCGTCCACGAGGCCCCGGCGTCGTCCGAGCGGAAGATCCCGCGCACCCCGCCGATCTTGGCGATCGTGTACAACGCCGCGTACGTCCGGCCGGAAGCCGCCTTGCCGAACCCGATGTTGTCGGCTTCGGCGACGTTGGCCAGCTTGGTGAAGGACGTTCCGGAGTCAGTGGAGTGCCAGAGGCCGTACGCCGTGCCGGAACCGCCGGCCAGCCAGACGTCGCCCTGGACGCCCGGCATCGCCTTGAAGTGCGCCGAGCCGGCGGGCAGCCCGGTGGCCGCGGTCGCGGTGAACGTCGCGCCGCCGTCGGTGCTGAGGTAGAACCTGCCCGCGGCGAACCCGTAGAACCGCTTCGGGTCGACCCGGTCGGACTCGACCACCGCGCCGGCCGGGATGCCCGTCGACGCCGTCCACGACGAGCCGAAGCCGACCGAATAGCTGACGTTCATGCCGTCCGGGCTCCAGACGAACCGGCTGCCGTCGGCGGCCGCGGCGACCGTGCCGCCGCTGGCGTTCCCGCCCGGCTCGGCGCCCTGGAACCAGTTCTTCCCGCCGTCGGTGGAGAAGGCGATCCGGTTGTCGTTCGGCCGCGCGGACCGGTCGAGCGTGCCCACCCGCACGATCGTCGCCGGCGACAGTTCGGCGTAGTCGAGGCTGGTGGTCGTGGTGAACACCGGCTGCGTGTACATGGTGGCCGGGACCGCGTCGAGGCTGTCGTGGCGGAACCCGCCGATGTCACCGAGGGCCGACAGCAGCGGAGCACCCGACGGCGGGCTGATCAGGTCCAGGACCGCGGTTTCCTCGAGGCCGCCGACGACCGGCTTGATCGTGATCTTCCCGCCGCTGTCCCACTTCGTGAGGTCGGACGTGCCGTAGATCGTCGCGCCGGTGCCGTAGAGCAGGTGGTTCGAGTCGAACGGGTCGATCTCCACCGACTCGGTCATCCAGCCGAGCTTCGGCGAGGGCACCGGGGGAGCGGCCTGGACGCCGAAGGTCAGCCACGGCACCGAAGACACGTCCTGGGTGTAGCGCAGGGACCGGTCGGGGTAGCTCGAGAAGTCCCAGATCCGGGTCCAGGTGGCGCCGCCGTCGGTGCTGCGGAAGAAGACGACGTCCGGCCACCACGACACCTGCGTGGCGACCATCAGCGTGTTCGGGTGCTGCCGGTCGATCGTCAGCCCGCTGTAGCCGAAGTAGTCGTCGGAGCTGTCGGAGGGGATCGGGCTGATCCGCGTCCAGGTGCCGGTCTTCGTGGCGTACTTCCAGACGTCGCCCTTCGCACCGTCGTACGGGCCGCCGGTGTCGCTGGTCGCGAGGTAGAGGTAGCCGCCGACCGGGTCGAGGACGCCCTTGTGCGCCAGGTACCCGGTGGGCTGGCCGGCCAGCCGCGCCCACGTCGTGCCGCCGTCGGTGCTGCGGTAGACGGTGTTCTGCTTGTCCGCGACGCCGACGTAGATGGTCTGCGTCGTGCTGCCGCGGGTGCCGGTCGTCGGGTCGAACGTCACCCACGTGACGCCCTCGTTGTCGCTGGAGTAGCCCGTCGTGTCGCTCGGGTCGGGCGCGTAGTTGCCGGGGTTGGGGAAGGCGGTCACCTTCGCCCAGGTGACGCCGGAGTCCGTGCTGCGCCAGAGCCCGTTGCCGCTCGGCGCGCCGAGGTAGAGGACGCTGTTGCGGTTGGGGTCGATGGCGAGTCGTTCGCCCATGCCGCGGCCGGGCATGTTGCCGCCGAGCTTGAACGGCAGCGCGGCCGCCTGCCAGGTCGCGCCGCGGTCGGCCGAACGGAGTATCGCGCCGTTGTTGGGGTCCCAGCTGTTGGTGTACATCCCGGCCGCGACGTAGACGCGGTTCGGGTCGACCGGGTCGGTGGCCAGGCTGACGACGCCGTTGTGACCCCAGTCGGTCCAGCCGACCGAGTCCAGCAGCGGGAGCCAGCGGCCGGTGGCGGTGTTCCACCGGTACGCGCCCCCGATGTCGGTGCGGGCGTAGACCAGCCCGGGCTCGGTCTGGTTGAAGATGACGCCGGGGACGAACCCGCCGCCGGCGATCTCCGCGTTGCGCCAGGTGGTGGCCGCCGGCGCGGCCGGGGAAGCCGGCGCGCCGACGACGACCGCGACGGCGGCGGGCACGAGCACGGCGAGCGCGCCGGCGAACAGCCGTCTCGCCGAGCGGAACCTGGACGGGGAATGTGTTCTTGGCACCACGTTGTGCACCTTGGCCTCCACACTCTGGGAGCGCTTCCAGAGGGAAGGTAAACCAGCGTTCCGAGCGTTGTAAAGCGTTCGACGATTTCGGTGAGCGGTACAGTCCACAGTGGATTTCCGGTGGGGTGGCGCCGGATTTGCCGGAATCACGTACGTGAACGCCGATCAGGTTTCTGAATTGTTATCGCGGACCTCCTTGCCCGCCTTTTTGCGGCGTGTGAGTGTGGTGGCCGCTGGCTGGACTGGACCTACGAAAGAGGCGACCCGGCAATGACCGATCCGGCAAGGACGTCACCGACACCGGCAGCTCCACGGCACATCGGCCGGACCACGTTGTACTTCTTCGGCGCGCTCGGCGGCATCCTCTTCGGCTACGACCTCGGCGTGATTTCCGGGGTGCTCCCGTTCATCGGGAAACTGTGGGCGCTGAGCAGCTGGGACAAGGGCGTGATCACCGCCAGCCTGTCGGTCGGCGCCATCGCCGGTGCGCTGTTGTCCAGCCGCACCAACGAAGCACTCGGCCGCCGCCGCACGATCATGGTCGCCGCGGGCATCGTCATCGTGGGCACGCTGGCGGCGTGCTTCTCGCCGACGTTCGTGCTGCTGGTCCTCTCGCGCCTGGTCATCGGGCTGGGCATCGGGCTTTCCTCGTCGACCGTCCCGACCTACCTGTCCGAACTGGCCCCGGCGAAGTGGCGGGGCGCGATGGGCGCGCTCAACCAGATCTTCATCGTGCTGGGCATCCTGATCGCCTTCCTGGTCAGCTACTGGCTCGGCCCGATCTCGGCGTGGCGCTGGATGTTCGCCGGCGCGATCGTGCCCGCGGTGGTGCTGCTCGCCGGCCTGGTGTTCCTGCCGGAGACGCCGCGGTGGCTGGTCAAGAACGGCCAGGAGGACGCGGCCCGGCAGGTGCTGGTCAGCGCGCACGGCAACGCCGTGGACCTCGACGAGGAGATCGCGACCATCCACGAGGTCATCCGGCTCGACACCGAGGAGAAGCCGCGGATCCGCGACCTGTTCTCCGGCTTCGTGCGGCCGATGCTCGTCGTGGCCCTGCTGCTCGCGATCGGCCAGCAGTTCAGCGGCGTCAACGCGATCAACGCGTACTTCCCGACCATGCTGATCGGCCTCGGCTTCGCCACGCAGGCCGCGCTGCTGTCCGGCGTGCTGCTGGGCGTGACGAAGTTCCTGTTCACCGCGTGGGTCGTGTTCGTGGTGGACCGCTGGGGCCGCAAGCCGTTGCTGCTCATCGGCAACGTCATCATGGTGCTGACGCTGGTGGCGGCCGGCCTGGTGGTGCTGAACGTGCACGACACCGGCACGCGCGGCCTGCTGATGCTGGTGATGATGGTGCTCTACCTGGTCGGCTACGAGCTCGGCTGGGGCGCGGTCGTCTGGGTGATGATGTCCGAGGTCTTCCCGCTGAAGTACCGGGCCACCGGCATGGGGGTCAGCAGCGTCGTCCTGTGGGCGGCGACGGGCATCGTGAGCGCGGTCTTCCCGATCATCTCCGACCCGAAGTCCCTCGGCATCGGCGGCTCGATGTTCCTGTTCGCCGGGATCAACGTGGTGCTGTTCGTGCTCACCAAGTGGCTGGTCCCGGAGACCAAGGGCCGCACGCTGGAGCAGATCGAGCTGGACCTGCGGGCGCGCCAGGGGGTCGCAGCCGCCAAGAGCTGACCCGCGGGCTGAAGGTGCCCTTCCTTGCATCTGATGCGAGGAAGGGCACCTTCACCGCGTCGGATGAAACGAAGGTGCCCTTCAGCCCGCTCGGGCGGGGGACAGGGTGAGTTTCCCGGCCAGCCGGGCGATCCACGCTTCGACCTCGTCCGGCGAGCGGTCGGGGAGGCCGAAGATCGTCTCGGTGACGCCGAGGGAATCCAGGTGTGCCAGGCGTTCCGGGTCGGGCCGCTCGCCGAGGGCGCAGATCGCCGGCGCCCCGTCGCGGCCTTCGTCGCTCCAGATCTCCTTCAGCAGCGCCACGTGCCCGTCGAGGTCGGTGTCGGCCGGCGTGGTGAGCCAGCCGTCGGCGTGGCGGGCGATCCAGCGGAACGTCTTCTCGGTCGGGCCCGCGCCGAGCAGCACCGGGATGTGCGCCTGGACCGGCTTCGGCCACGCCCAGCTCGGCCCGAACGAGACGAACTCGCCGTCGTAGGCGGCTTCCTCCTGGGTCCACAGTGCACTCATCGCCTCGAGGTACTCGCGCAGCGCGGTGCGGCGGCGGTTCCCGGGCACGCCGTGGTCGGTCAGCTCGTCGACGTTCCACCCGAAGCCGGCGCCGAGCGTGACCCGCCCGCCGGAGAGGTGGTCGAGGCTGGCGATCGTCTTGGCGAGGGTGATCGGGTCGCTCTCGACCGGCAGGGCCACCGCCGTCGACAGCCGGATGCGCGAGGTGACCGAGGCCGCCGTCGCCAGCGCGACCCACGGGTCGAGCGTCCGGCTGTAGCGGTCGTCGGGCAGGGACGCGTCCCCGGTGCGCGGGTGCGGCGACTCGCGCTTCACCGGGATGTGGGTGTGCTCGGGGACGTAGAAGGTCGAGAACCCCGCGGCTTCCGCGGCGCGTGCCGCGGCCGCCGGGGTGATCCCCCGGTCGCTGGTGAACAGCACGATTCCGTAGTCCACCCGCGGAGCGTATTAGAACGTGTTTCAGTTTTCAAGCCGGCCGGGTGGTCACGCTCCGGAGTCGCCCGGGTGCTTCGGGTGGCCTTTAGGGTGGCTCGAGGCCGGGCTGGCACACTCGGGGCCCGTAGTCGCGGGCACGACGGAGGTGCAGGGTGGACCGGATTCTCCACTGTGGACAGTCGAGGGCGCTGTCCCAGTCGGTGGACGCACCGGCGGGGCGGGATGGCGTGCCCGGGCCCGGTTCCGATACCGTGGACCACAGGCCGAGAGGCGCTGCAACGGACCACCGGGTCCGCCACGCTCGGCCGGGAATGACCAACCAAGGGCGCCTCCCGACCGAGGGAGGCTGCCGGTGAACACCCCGCACGAGTCCGCTGCGCTCGATTCGAGCGTGCGTTTGCGTGAGCTGCTCGGCCGGCGGGTGGCCGTGCTCGACGGTGCCTGGGGCACCATGCTGCAGGGCGCCGGGCTGACCCCGGCCGACTACCGCGGCGACCGCTTCGGCGAGCACACCCACGACGTCACCGGTAACCCGGACCTGCTGAACCTCACCCGCCCGGACGTCATCCTCGACGTCCACCGCCAGTACCTGGCCGCGGGCGCGGACATCACCACGACCAACACCTTCACCGCCACCAGCATCGCCCAGGCCGACTACGGCCTGCAGGCGCACGTCCGGGAGATGAACGTCCGCGGCGCGCAGCTGGCCCGCCAGGCCGCCGACGAAGCCGGCGGCAAGTTCGTCGCCGGGTCGATCGGCCCGCTCAACGTCACGCTCAGCCTGTCGCCGAAGGTCGACGACCCGGCCTACCGGGCGGTCACGTTCGAGCAGGTCAAGGCCACCTACGCCGAGCAGATCGCCGGGCTCGCCGAGGGCGGCGTCGACCTGCTGCTGATCGAGACGATCTTCGACACGCTGAACTGCAAGGCCGCGATCGCGGCCGCCCGCGAGGTCGCCCCGCACCTGCCGCTGTGGATCTCCGTCACCATCGTCGACCTGAGCGGGCGGACCCTGTCGGGCCAGACCGTCGAGGCCTTCTGGAGCTCGATCGAGCACGCGAAACCGCTGATTGTCGGCCTGAACTGCGCGCTGGGGGCGGCGGAGGCACGCCCGCACGTCGAGGAGCTCTCGCGGCTCGCCGACGCCTACGTCGCCTGTCACCCGAATGCCGGGCTGCCGAACGCCTTCGGCGGCTACGACGAGACGCCGGAGGAGACGGCCGGGCTGATCGGCGGGTTCATCCGGGACGGCCTGGTCAACGTGGTCGGCGGCTGTTGCGGCACGACCCCGGGGCACATCGCGAAGATCGCCGAGGCGGCGAAGGGCCTCACCCCGCGTGAGGTGCCCGCACCGCGCACCCACACGCGCTTCAGCGGGCTCGAGCCGTTCGGCATCGGCGCCGACACCGGGTTCGTGATGATCGGCGAGCGCACCAACGTCACCGGCTCCAAGCGGTTCCGGCGGCTCATCGAGTCCGGCGACCACCAGGGCGCCGTCGACGTCGCGCTGGAGCAGGTCCGCGGCGGGGCCAACCTGCTCGACGTCAACATGGACGCCGACCTGCTCGAGTCCGAGCAGGCGATGACGACGTTCCTCAACCTGATCGCCACCGAGCCCGAAGTGGCCCGGATCCCGGTGATGGTCGACAGCTCCAAGTGGAGCGTGCTCGAAGCCGGCCTGCGCTGCCTGCAGGGCAAGGGCGTGGTCAACTCGATCAGCCTCAAGGAGGGCGAGGAGCCGTTCCTGGCCCAGGCCCGCATCATCCGGAACTACGGCGCCGGCGTCGTCGTGATGGCCTTCGACGAGCGCGGCCAGGCCGACACCGCCGACCGCAAGGTCGAGATCTGCGGCCGCGCCTACGACCTGCTCACGCAGAAGGCGGGCTTCGCGGGCGAAGACATCATCTTCGACCCGAACGTCCTCGCCGTCGCGACCGGCATCGCCGAGCACAACGGCTACGCGAAGGCGTTCATCGACGCGCTGCCCCGGATCAAGGAACGCTGTCCCGGCGTCCACATCAGCGGCGGCATCTCGAACCTGTCGTTCTCCTTCCGCGGCAACGACGTCGTCCGCGAGGCGATGCACTCGGCGTTCCTGTTCCACGCGGTGCAGGTCGGCCTGGACATGGGCATCGTCAACGCCGGCCAGCTCGCGGTCTACGAAGACATCCCGAAGGACCTGCTCGAGCTGGTCGAGGACGTGCTCTTCGACCGTCGCGAAGACGCGACCGACCGCCTCGTCAGCTTCGCCGAGAACGTCAAGGGCAGCGGCACCAAGCGCGTCGTCGACCTCTCGTGGCGCGAAGGCACGGTCGGCGAGCGGCTGTCCCACGCGCTGGTGCACGGCATCGTCGACTTCATCGAAGACGACACCGAAGAGGCGCGGCAGCAGTTCGCGCGGCCCCTCGAGGTCATCGAGGGCCCGCTGATGGACGGCATGAAGGTCGTCGGCGACCTGTTCGGCTCCGGCAAGATGTTCCTGCCGCAGGTGGTCAAGAGCGCGCGCGTGATGAAGCGGTCGGTCGCCTACCTCGAGCCGTACATGGAGGCGGAGAAGGAAAAGGCGCGCCAGGAGGGCCGGCTCGCGTCGAGCGGCGGCCAGGGCAAGATCGTGCTCGCCACGGTCAAGGGCGACGTCCACGACATCGGCAAGAACATCGTCGGCGTCGTGCTCGGCTGCAACAACTACGAGGTGATCGACCTCGGCGTGATGGTGCCGGCGGGCAAGATCCTCGACACCGCGGTGACCGAAGGCGCCGACGCCGTCGGGCTGTCCGGGCTGATCACGCCGTCGCTGGACGAGATGGTCGCGGTCGCCACCGAGATGCAGCGGCGCGGGCTGAAGCTGCCGCTGCTCATCGGCGGCGCGACGACGTCCAAGCAGCACACCGCGGTCAAGATCGCCCCGGCCTACGACAACGTGACGGTGCACGTCCTCGACGCCTCCCGCGTGGTCGGCGTGGTGTCCGACCTGCTCGACCCGGACCGCTCGATCGCGCTGGCCGAGAAGAACCGGGCCGACCAGGAGGTGCTGCGCGAGCAGCACGCGAGCAAGCAGCGGCGGCCGATGCTCACCCTCGAGCAGGCGCGCGCGAACCCGGAAAAGGTGGCGTTCGACGGCCTGCCGACCCCGGCGTTCACCGGCGTCCGCGTGGTCGAGCCCGCGATCGCCGAACTGCGCGAGATGGTCGACTGGCAGTTCCTGTTCCTGGCCTGGGAGCTCAAGGGCAAGTACCCGGCCATCCTGGAGCAGCCGGTCGCCCGCGAGCTGTTCGACGACGCGAACACGCTGCTCGACCAGATCATCGCCGACGGCAGCTTCACCGCGAAGGGCGCGTACGCGTACTGGCCCGCGCACAGCGAAGGCGACGACATCGTGCTGGAGGGCGACTACACGCACGTCAAGTTCCCGATGCTGCGGCAGCAGACGGCCAAGCCGGAAGGCCGCGCGAACCGCTGCCTGGCCGACTACATCGCGCCGGTCGGCGACCACCTCGGCGGCTTCGCGGTGGCCATCCACGGCGCCGAGACGCTGGCCAAGCGGTACGAAGCCGAGCAGGACGACTACCGCGCGATCATGGTCAAGGCGCTGGCCGACCGGCTCGCCGAGGCCTTCGCCGAGCACATCCACCTGCGCGCCCGCCGCGACTGGTTCGAGCCGGACGCGCAGCCGAAGCTCGAGGACCTGCACGCGGAGCGGTTCCGCGGCATCCGCCCCGCGCTCGGTTACCCGGCCAGCCCCGACCACAGCCAGAAGCGCGAGCTGTTCGAGCTGCTGGAAGCCGGCGAACTGGGCATGGACCTGACCGAGTCGTTCGCGATGACGCCGGCGGCGAGCGTGTCCGGGCTGATCTTCGCCCACCCGGATTCGAAGTACTTCACCGTCGGCCGGCTCGGCCGCGACCAGGTCGAGGACTACGCCCGCCGCAAGGGCGTCGAGATCGCCGAAGTCGAGCAGTGGCTGCGGCCCAACCTGGCCTACGACCCCCAGGTGTAGTCCGGCAGCTCGATGTCCGTGGCGAACCTGTCGGTCGCCTTGAGCATCAGCCGGAGCAGGAAGCGGGACCGGAAGGTCCAGTCCCGCAGCTTGATCCGCAGGGGTGACGGCGGCGCGAGGAACGGGCCCGCGCTGCCGCGCTGCGAGACCTTCGCGTAGTCCCGCATCAGCTCCTCGTAGCGGGCGAAGGCGACCCGGTGGTCGCCGTCCGCGGCGAGGAGCTCGCCCGCGAGCACGTACGCGCCGACGATCGCCAGGCCGGTGCCGAAGCCGCCGAGGGTGTTGCCGTAGGCGGCGTCGCCGAGCAGCACGACCCGGCCTCGGGAGTAGCGGTCGATCGTGACCCGGCTCAGCGAGTCCAGGAAGAACTCGCGGGCCTGCGGGATCCGGGCCATCAGCTCGGGCACCCGCCAGCCCGCGCCCTGGTAGGCGTCCACCAGCAGCTGCCGCTGCTTCTCGGTGTCGGTGCGGTCGTAGCCGAGTTCGGGCGAGGCGAAGACGAAGAACGCCGACGCCTTCGGCCCGCCGACGGCCGCCATCCGGCCCGGCTCGTTGTACATCTCCGCTTCGCCGACGCCGAGGTCTTCGCCGAGCTCGGCCAGCGCGTAGTGGTAGCCGAGGTACCGCACGTAGCCGCCTTCCGGGCCGAACGCCAGCCGCCGGACGTTCGAATGGATGCCGTCCGCGCCGACGACCAGGTCGAACCGGCGTGGCCGCGCGTGGGCGAAGGTGACGTCGACGCCGTCCGCGGTTTCGGCCAGGGACGTGATCGTGTCGCCGAAGAGGTACTCGCAGTCCGACCGCGCGTACAGGATCTCGGCCAGGTCGCCGCGGCGGATTTCGATCTCGCCGCCGGTGAACTCGCCGGGGATCACCGCCTGCGCGCGTCCGGCGGCGTCGACGATCGTCTGGTCCTGCCCGCCCGTCTGCCGGCGCAGGACCTCGTCGAAGATTCCCATGCGCTCGAGGACGGTCCGGTGGGTGGCGCCCTTGAAGTCGACGGCCTGGCCGCCGGGCCGCAGCGCCGGAGCGCGTTCGACGACGGTGACGGTGGCGCCGTGGCGGGTCAGCAGTCCGGCGAGCGCGGGGCCGGCGATGCTCGCGCCGGAGATCAGGGCGGTGAGGTTCTTCATGCCGCCGAGCTTCGCCGCGGCGGCTTACCGATCACTGGCGAAGCCCTGACGGCCGCCGTCAGGCCCGCGGGGCGCCCCCCGTTTTCCACGCTACCGGAGGGCACCGACAGTTCCGGGCTCCTCGCCGGCTACTCGACCGCGCCCGCTTGGGCGAGCAGGTTCCGGTACCAGGCGTCGTACGGGTGGTTCGTCGCCGGGTAGTTCGCCAGCGGCGAAGTCGCCTGGCTCGCGGAGTCGAAGTCCCAGCCGCGGACCAGCCGGCCCGCCTGCCGGGCCGAGGTGATGAACGCCGACTCCGTCGCGGGCGCGCCGTAGAAGAGCGCACCCTGCTGGAGTTCCGCGCTGTCGCCCTTCTGGAACTCGTCGAAGGCGACCTGCCGGTACCGGATGCGGTCGCCGGCGACCCGGTCGGTGTCGGCGCGCAGCGTCTGCGCCGAGGTCGGGCCGTCCGCGCCGGTCCACACCGACACCGTGCGACCGGCACTCGCCGCCGTCGCCTTGGCGAACCGCGCGTCGGACGTCTTGGCGTTGCCGGTCCAGGTCACCGTGGTGCCCGCGAGGACGCCGTCCCAGTCCCAGTTCTGGCTGTTGTTCTGGCTCTTGTGGATTTCCCGCAGGTGCGTCGCGTCGGTGAAGGCGACGGTCGGCAGCACGCCGTTGTCGTACTGGTGGCTCGCCTGCCAGGTGATCTCGCCGTCCGCGCCGAGCTTGCCGACGTGGTACCAGAGCGTGCTCGCGCCCTGTGACTGGTGGACCTCGACGAGGTCGCCGTTGTCGTTCAGCGCGACGGCCGGCGTCTGCCCGCTGTCGTACTTGCCGTGCCGCAGCCAGGTGACGCGCCCGTCGGCGCCGTAGGTGCCGGTCCAGTACCAGAGCGCGCCGGCGCCGGAGTCGTGCACCTCGACGACCTGGCCGCGGCCGTTGAGCGCGACCGCCGGGTGGTAGCCGACGTCGCGCTTGTACTCGGTGCGGGAGCCGCCGTCGCCGGACAGCAGCGGCAGCACGCGCCCGCGCAGCGCGTCGACGTCCGGCTGCGCCGCCGGGTAGTCCTGCGCCCGCAGCAGCCGCGTGCCGAACACCGACTCGAGCTCCTGGTTGAGCGCGGTCAGGTTGCCCGCGGCGAACGACGGGTTGTCGGTGAGGTCGTCCTTGAGGTCGAGCATGACGACGATCGGGGCGGCGGCCGGGTGCTGCGCGGACCAGGCGTTCACCACGGCCAGCCAGTCGCGGAGGTCGTTCGACGCCGGGTTGCCGCCGCCGTGGTCCACGAGGTTGCCGGGCGAGTCGTGCCCGACGGCGTAGTCGTGCGAGGTCGCGTAGCCGTTGTCGTGCACGTCGAGCTCCAGGAACCGCACGCCGTGGTCGAGCTGGTAGGCGAGGGAGTTCTTGGCGCCGTCGACGTTGCCCGAATAGCTGTTGTGGGTCGCTTCGAAGACGGAGGACGCGAACGGCGGGCTCGCGGCGTGGGCGGTGGCCGGGGTCAGCAGGGCGGCGGCGGTGAGCACGGCGGTGGCGAGTGCGGGCGGGCGGCGCATCCTCGGATCCTCACGTCGGGGAACGGGGGCGCCGCCCATCCTGGCCGCCGAAGGGTTGCGCTGTCTCGAATTCCGGGTGAATCCGCGTCCGCGATGCCCCGGCTGCGCCGGTAGCCTCGCGGGCATGGCGGCAGAACACGTGATCGTGACGTCCACGACCGACTCCGAAGCAGCGGCCCGCGACCTCGCCACCCAAGCGGTCGAAGCCCGCCTCGGTGCCTGTGCCCAGATCGTCGGCCCGATCACCAGCGTCTACCGGTGGGACGGCGCCGTGCAGGCCGGCCAGGAGTGGCGGGTCGAAATCAAGACCACCGCCGAGCGCGTCCCGGCGCTCACCGAGCACCTGCGCCGGCGGCACGGCTACGACCTGCCGGAGGTCATCGCCACCCCGATCGTCGGCGGCAGCGCCGAATACCTGGCGTGGCTCACCGGCGAGACCGCTGGCTAGATTCGGCCCATGGAGCACGAAGGACTCAGACAGCGCTTCGCGACGCTGACCACCGCCCACCTCGCCGACGCGTGCATCCGCGCCGGGCTCCCCGTGCGGTGCGCACCTGCGGGGACGCAGGCGGTCGTGCCCGGCAGCCGGCTGTTCGGCCCGGCCGTCCCGGCCCGGCACGTCGGCAGCGTCGACGTCTTCCTCGAAGCCCTGGAAGACGCCCCCGCCGGTGGGGTGCTGGTGGTCGACAACGGCGGCCGGCTCGACGAAAGCTGCGTCGGGGACCTCGTGGTCCTCGAAGCGCGCGCCGCCGGGCTCTCCGGGGTGGTGATCTGGGGCCTGCACCGCGACACCGCCGACATCCGCGCCATCGGGCTGCCGGTGTTCAGCCTCGGCTCGCTGCCCACCGGCCCGCTCGGCCTCGGGCCGCGCGTCGAGGGCGGGCTGGCCGAGGCGATCGTCGGGACCTGGCGGATCGGACCCGCGGACCTCGTGCTGGGGGACGACGACGGCGTCCTCTTCGTCCCGCTCACCCGCGCGGGTGAACTGTGCACCCTCGCCGAAGGAATCCGCGACACCGAACGCCGTCAGGCCGACCGGATCCGCGGCGGCGAACCGTTGCGCGAGCAGGTGCGGTTCGGTGAATTCCTTGCGGCCCGTAAAACGAATCCGTCGTTGACTTTCCGCGCGCATCTCCGCTCCGTGGGCGGTGCCATCGAAGAATGAGCACGAAAGTGTGATCCACCGCCGAATCGGGTATTCCGGCCTGCAGCGGGTGCGGGAGGCGGAAACCATGAACACGCTCATCGGCTTCGGCAGGGACATCGAATACCACTTCGCCCGGGGACTGCGGGCCTATCTCGCCCGGGTCGCGCGGGCGGTCGGCGTCGGCTTCGAATCGTGCTCGCTCGACCTCGACGTGCCCGCTTCCGGGTACGTCGCCCTCGACCGCACGCTCCCGGACCGGCCGGGGCACGACCTGGCCCTGATCTGGGACGAGGTGCACGGCTGGTCGGCGGTCGTCGAGCCCGCGGGCGGGGGCGCGGCGAGGGTGCTCGCCTACCTCGGCGGCCCGGAGGTCCTCCCGGCTCCGCGCGCGGTCGCCCGGTTCCTCGAGGTGCTGCGGGTCGCCGGCCCGCCCGCCGGCTCGTTCCGGCCGCCGGTGTTCCGGGCGGCGGGCCACCACGAGGACCTCGTCGACTGGTTGCCGGTCACCGGCCCCGAAGGGCTGCTGCGGCCGAGTTCCCCGGCCTGGTGATCGGCGGCGATCCCGCGCCCGGGCGCCTAGGATGGGCCGGCACACCGCTTTCGGGGGTCCGGGTGGCGAAGCCCCCGGCCTCGGGGCGAAGCCCCCGGTTGTCACAGCCACCACCGGAGTGAGGGAACACCGTGAGCAGCGCCGATGAGCCCCGTCCCGTCCGTGTCTTGCTCGTCGAAGATCACGACATGGTCGCCGAGGCGCTGCAGCTGGCCCTCGACCGGGCCGACGGGATCACCGTGGTCGGCCGGGCCCGGTCCCGGGTGGAGGCGGTGGCCGACACGCTCGAGCACGCCCCGGACGTCGTGGTGCTGGACCGGCGGCTCGCCGACGGCGACGCCCTCGGCGTCGTCGCCCAGCTCGGTGCGGGCGGGGCGCGGGTGCTGGTGCTGACCGGCGACGCGACGCCCGCGGTCGCCGTGCAGGTGGCCAAGGCGGGCGGGGCGGGGCTGCTGCTGAAGTCCGCCCAGCTCGGTGTGCTCGAATCCGCCGTGCGGGACGTGGCCGCCGGTGGCGTGGTCTTCGATCCGGAGCTGCTGCCCGGCGTCTTCGACCGGCTGACCGGCCGCGGCGCCGGCAACGGCGCGGCGCTGACCGCGCGGGAACGGGAAACCCTCGACCTGCTCGCCGAAGGCGCGACCACCGAAGAGATCGGCCGGCGCCTCGGCGTTTCCCGCAACACCACGCGCAACCACGTCCAGCGGGTGCTGGAGAAGCTCGGCGCGCGGTCGAAGCTCGAAGCCGTCGCGGTGGCCCGCCGGGAGGGCCTCATCGGCTGATGCAGGTGCACCAGGCGGATGAGGGCTTTTGCATCTCGCGCCGCCGGGTGCGCTTCGAGCAGGCTTGCCGGGTGAACATCCCTGTCCCGCTGACCGCGGAGTGCGTGGTGACCGCCTCGGCGAACGGGCTCGCCCTCGCCCGCCGGTTCACCCGGCTCGTGCTGCTGGCCTGGACCGACGGCGCGGCCGTCGACGACGCGCTGCTGGTCGTCACCGAACTCGCGACGAACGCGCTGCGCCACGGCGGCGGTGACCCGGTCCTGCGGCTGAGCGTCGACGGCGCGGACGTCCGCATCGAGGTCTTCGACGACAACCCGGCGCCCCCGGTGCGGCGCCCGGCGGGGGCCGACGGTGGCTGGGGTCTCGCCCTCGTCGACCGCCTGTCTTCGGTCCGGGGGACCGAGCGGCACGGCCGCGGGAAAGTGGTCTGGTGCGTCCTGCCCGCCTCGCCCGTCGAGCTCGCGGGCTGAGCCGGCCGCCGGCCGTGCCGGGCGGACGCCGATCCGGCAGAGTTGCCGCATGGACGACGACCGGTTCCGCCTGCTGGTGCAGGGAGTACTCGACTACGGGATCTTCATGCTCGACACCGAGGGCCGGATCTCGACCTGGAACGCGGGGGCGGAGCGCATCAACGGGTACGTGGCGGAGGAGATCGTCGGGCAGCACTTCTCGGTGTGCTACCCGGCCGAAGACGTGGCGGCGGGGAAGCCGGCCCGGGCGCTCGAGCTCGCCGTCGCGGAGGGGCGGCTGGAGGACGAGGGGTGGCGGGTCCGCAAGGACGGCACCCGGTTCTGGGCCGACGTGGTGATCACGGCGTTGCACGACGGCCAAGGGCGGCTGCAGGGCTTCGGCAACGTCACCCGGGACATGACCGAACGCCGCGCGGCCGAGCTGGCGCTGCGGGAGCGCGAAGAACGGTTCCGCCTGCTCGTCCAGAGCGTCCAGGACTACGGCATCTTCATGCTGGACACCGGCGGCTACATCTCCAGCTGGAACGCCGGCGCGGAGCGGATCAAGGGGTACCCGGCGGAGGAGATCATCGGGCAGCACTTCTCGGTGTTCTACCCGGCCGAAGACGTCGCCGCCGGGAAACCGGCCTGGGAACTCGAGGCCGCCGCCGCGGAAGGGCGGCTGGAGGACGAGGGGTGGCGGGTCCGCAAGGACGGCACCCGGTTCTGGGCCAACGTGGTGATCACGGCCCTGTACGACAACCAGGGCCGGTTGCACGGGTTCGGCAAGGTCACCCGCGACATGACCGAACGCCGCAACGCCGAGCAGGCGCTGCGGGAACGCCGGCGGCTGGTCGGGCACCTGGTCGAGGCCCAGGAGGTCGAGCGGCGCCGGATCGCCTGGGACGTCCACGACGAGTCGATCCAGTCCATGGTGGCCGTCGGCATGCGGCTGCAATTGCTCGCCTCGCGGCTGCCGGAACCGCACGCGAGCGCCGTGACCACCCTCGACGAGTCGGTCGCCGCCGCGATCGCCCGGCTGCGCGGCCTGGTCTCCCGGCTGCGGCCGCCGGAACTCGACCGGCACGGCCTGGTGGAGGCCGTCTCGGCGTACACCGACGACGTCGCGCGCCGCTGGGGCCTGACGCACGAGGTGCGGGACGAGCTCACCGCCGAACCGTCGCCCGAAGCGGCGATCACCGTGTACCGGATCTGCCAGGAGGCGCTCAGCAACGTCCACAAGCACGCGCGCGCCACCCGGGTCGCCGTCACGTTGTCCACAGTGGACAACGGCACGCTGGTGCGGATCGGCGACGACGGCGTCGGCACGGCCGGGGGCGACGCCGGTTCGGGTCACTTCGGGCTGGTCGAGATGCACGAACGGGCCGAGGCGGCCCACGGCTGGCTCTCGGTGGACAGCACGCCCGGAAAAGGCACCGTCGTCGAGTTCTGGCTGCCCCTGCTGCCCGACGCGACGGAGCTCGAACCGTGACCGAGCTGCGCGTGCTGATCTCCGACGACGACGTGATGATCCGCGACGTCCTGAAGGAGGTGCTGGACTCCGAGGACGGCATCGCCGTGGTGGCGGTGGCCGGTGACGCCGACGAGGCGATCCTGCTCGCCGAGCGGCACCGGCCCGCGGTCGCCGTCCTCGACGTCCGGATGCCGGGAGGCGGCGGGGCACGGGCGGCCCGCGAGATCGCCCGGCGCAGCCCGGACACCGCGATCCTGGCCTTCTCCGCCTACGCCGACCGGGCCTCGATCGCCGGGCTGGAGGCCGCCGGTGTCACCGAGTACCTGGTGAAAGGCGTACCGAACGCGGCGATCGTCGAGGCGGTCCGGCGGCTGGGCCGTCAGGCGGCCGGGTGAGCGCTCACGGGGCCGGGCGGACGTTCGCGACGCAGTCGAACTCGGTCGGCAGCAGCGTGAACAGCCGCCGCACCGCGCGGGACCGCCCGGCGTCCACGGTGAGGCGGGCCCCGGCCGAGTCGGCGAGCAGCTGGGCCCGCAGCAGCGAGTTCAGCCCGGCAACGGAGAAGAACGTGACGCCGGCGAGGTCGAGGACGAGTTCGCGGAGGTCGCCGCGGACGCGGTCCTGCAGGACGGCGTCGAGGTGGCGTGCGGTGCTGAGGTCGACCTCGCCGGTCACCTCGACGAGCAGGGTGCCGGCGCCGCGGGAGAGCACGCGCAGGGACAGGTGGCCGCCGGTGGTGAGCCAGTCGGTGGCGGTGAGCTGGTGGTCGGCCGAGCGTGGTTGCGGAACCATCGCGACACACCTTTCGTCGGGCAGCGGAGGCGGACCGGACGATTTCGGGACGACGGGATGCCGGGCGGGGCAGCCTGCCGGCCCGGGCGCGGAACGTCCGGCAGCGGCTGACGGCTCAACCGTGAACCCTCAGCATAGTGCATCTGCACTAGATGAACCATCGGGTGTAACCGGATGGAGAGCGAACCGGTGAACAACGCACCACTGCCGCCGCCGAAGGAGGCCGCATGCCGACCACGGTCGTCAACCTGAAGGGGCACCGGGACGATCCGGACTACGCCGACGTCGTCTACGTCGGGCGGGCGATGCACCGCGGGGGCTGGCACCTCGAGGGGTCGAAGCTGGCCAGCCCGTTCCGGCCCGGCCGCGACGGGACGCGCGAGGACGTCGTCACCCGGTACCGCGAGTACCTGCTGTCGCGACCGGACCTCCTGGACCTGCTGCCCGGGCTGCGCGGCCGCCGCCTCGGATGCTGGTGCGTCCCCGAAGCGTGCCACGCCCAGGTGATCGCCGATCTCGCGGATAACGGCCCGTAACAGAATGGACCCCCTGTGCGAGTAACCTGACACGAGGGGGTGATCGACGGTGCACGCGCGGCGCAACGTCGGCTTCGACCAGGCGGAACTGCCCGCGGCCCACCGGATCCGGTGGTGGCTGGCGGCGGTGGCGGCCGGACTCGTCGCGGCCGGCTTCGCGGTCGTGCCCTACCTGCCGTTCTTCCAGTCCTGGACGTTCGTGCGGGACCCGAAGGTCGCCACCGTCATCACCTGGACCGTGCTGCAGACGTCCGTGGTGGTCGTCTCCGCGGTGCTGACGCTGTACTTCACCGGCAAGGCCCGGCTGGAAGCCGCCGCCTACCGGGCCAACCAGATCGACATCCGGGTGTTCGCCGACGAACGGCCCGAAGACAGCCACGACCGCGAGATCGACTCCGCCGTCGAGCTGACCGCCACCTTCAAGCGGTTCCTCAACGACTCCCGCCTCTACACCCCGACGCCGGTCCCGGGCGCCGGCAGCTCCTACGACTTCCTCCAGATCGTCGAGCACGCCGGCGACGCCGCGGAGGGCTGGTGGAAGGCCGTCACGAAAGTGATCCGGCTGGCCCAGCCGCCCGCGGCGTTCACCGTCACCGGCACCGTCCGGCCCGGCAACACCCCCGGCCGCCACCAGCTGATCCTGGAGCTCGTGCGCGTCCCGCGGTTCGCCGCGAGCCCGCTGGTGATCGAGGACGCGAACTGGGCGCGCGTGCTGCACCGCGCGGCCAACGCCGTGGCCGCGCTGGTCATCCCGCGCAGCGCGTACGTCCGGTCGAACATCCACTGGGCGGCCTGGCGCGGCGCGAAGATCCCGTACGAGCTCTTCGACGCCTACCAGCGCGCCAACCACTTCATCGCCTACCGCCGCTACGACGAGGCCCTCGCCGAGTACTACCGCGCGGTCAGCCTCGACCCGGCCAACGTCTACATCAGGCTCGAGATCGCCGCCCTGCAGGAACAGCTCGACCTGCACCTCGACGCGCTCGCCACCTACGACGACGTGATCACCGTCTGCAGCCGGGGACACCCGCGGCTGGCCCGCTGGTGGATCGGCCCCGACTTCGCGCGCCAGCCCCGCCACGCCGGGCGCGGCCGCGACGTCGCCCTGCTCATCGCCCGCTACCGGCACGCGCTCGTGCTCGGCCACGGCGACTCCGTGGCGGGCTCCTGGTGGGTGCGGCGCACCACCGCGGGCGCCCCCGGCGACGCGCGGGCGCAGCGCCGCGCCGAGCTGCGGGCGGCGATCGAGCTGCGCTTCCGCCGGTACGTCGACCTCGACGTCCGGACGCGGCCGTACGCGATCCCGCGCGAGAAGCGGCTCGAGCTGCACAAGCGCGTGCTGAAGGTGCCGGTCGAGGAGCTGCTGGTCAGCGAGGCGACCCCGGCGCAGCTGGCCGAGTACAACCAGCGCGCCGCGGAGATGCGCTCGTACTTCGGCGCGCTGTCGCAGTACGAGATCGAGCGGCTCATCGAGGACTACCGCCGGTTCGGCCGCCGCTGGCGCCGCAGCTGGAAGCAGCTGACCAACCGCGCCCTCGACCTCTCCCTGGTGTGGTCGGTGGTGCGGCGCGCGATGGCGGACGTCGAGCCGGTCACCGGCGCGGTGCCCGAGCCCCAGCCGGCCTACCCCGGCAGCCGCGTCCGGCTGGCCGACGTCTGCCCGGACCGGCGCTGGCCGCCGGACCCGGGTGCGCTCGACGCCACCGTCGAAGCGGCGGGATCCCGCCGGTCGTGGGAGGAGTGCTACAACGCGGCGAGCGTGTACGCGGTCGCGATGCTCGAAGTCGGCCCGCGTGGCGAGCGCGACCTGCGCGACCGCGCGCGCAACCCGCGGCTGCTCGGCGAAGCGCGGGACGAGGTGGCCCGCCGCGCGGTCCGCGAGCTCTACCACGCCGCGACGATCAGCCACAGCGGACGGCTGCCCGAGCGCCGCTCCTGGGTGATGGGGGAGGACCCGGACCTGGTGGCGCTGCGCGGCCACGAGCTGTTCCGCGTCTTCGAGATGGTGACCTTCTCCCCGGACCGCGCGGCGCCGCTGCGGCCGCAACGCGCCCACGTCTGGGAACAGGTCGGCTACGTCCGGCGGCTCGTCGCCGAGATCGCGGGCTGCCGGGCGCACTTCTGGCGCGTCCGCGCGCTCGACGGGGGCGCGCCCCCGGACGGCCGCACCCTCGACCGCTGGCGTTCGGCCGACCGCGACGCCTGGCGGAAACTGGCGAGCCTGGCGGCCGGGAAACAGGACTGGTACACGCGCTACCAGGCGATCTGCGCGTTCCGCGAGTGGGCGGCCGAGTCCGGCTACCCGGGCTCCATCTCCGGTTTCCCGTTGTACTGCGAGGAAAGCCTCCACGCCCAGCTGCGCGGGGCGGCGGGCCCGCGCGCGAAGACGAACCTGGACGCGAACATCGTCGTGCGCGAGTACGTCCGGCTGTGCGACCGCCGCCTGGACCACCTGGTGGCGGACGTGGCGGAACTCGAGCAGACCCCGGTGGCCGCGGACGACTTCGCGGCCCGCGCCGAGCTGTGGGCGGCCCTGTGCTCGTGGTTCGACGACGACATCGCCGACGGCTCGTCGGCCGACGAGCGCCGGGAGCGCTTCCGCAAACTGGCCCGGCCTTAGCGCACGGCGGCACCCGGCGCGCGTCGCCGGGTGCCGCCGCGGGCCTGGTCAGGCAGTGCGGTAAAGGCTCGTGATCTCGCGGATCTCCGCCGCCTGCCGCTGCTGGACCTGCTCGAAGAAGTGGCTGTTGCGGACCTGCGTGGTGCGCGAGCGCCGGGTCCGGCCGGCGTCACGCCGGAAGACCGAGATGCAGTCGGTGAAGTCGGTGCCGCCCCACGGGATCAGCTCCTGGGCGACGCACCGCAGGCCGGCCGCCTCCGAGAACTGCTGGAACTTGGCGGCCGACATGCTCGTCGCGCGCCAGTGCTCGTTCCCGATGGTGAGCTCGCCGGTTTTCCGGTCCCGGTAGGAGTCCATGTTGGAATGGTGGAAGACGCCGGTGCCGCCGGGCCGCAGCTTGCGGCCGAGCTGCGCCAGATAGCCTTCGATCACGTCGTCCTCGACGTGGATCAGGGAATCCCAGCTGAACACGAAGTCGATCGTGCCGTCGGCGACCATGTCGAGCGACCGGCCGTCGTTCACGTGGTATTCGATGTTGTCGTGGCCATCGAACCGTTTTTTGCAGGCCTCGATACACGGCTCGGCGAGGTCGACCAAGGTCAACTTGTCGCTGGCCGGCAGGATGAACTGCGTGGCGCGGCCGAACCCGGGCGCGATCTCCAGGGTGTGCGCCGACGGCAAGAAGGGACTGATCCTGGGCTGAATGGCCCAAGCCCACATGCTTTCGGTGCCGCCGTAGCCGATCGACCACTCATCGCCCTTGTCGGACCATTCGTAGTTCGTCCAGCGGTTGTGGTTTTCTTCGACGGTAGGAATGAGATCCCCCTGCGTGACGGGCACCCGGCCATCGGACGACGACCCGGCATGCCGCGCAGGATATCCACTGTCCCCCGGACGCGCCAGAGAACCCCGCCGCCGAAATCGGCGAAGGGCGGCGGCCGGGGTCAGGACGGTCGCGTGTAGCGGTGCTTGACCCCGGCCGGGAAGTACTCGGGGTCGCCCGCCGGGCGCAGGACGACGTCCGGCAGCTGCCGCTCCGCCGGGACGTAGTGCGCGAACTCGCTGTTCAGCCGCACCAGCTGGGCCCGCACGGCCGCCGCGATCCGGCCGGCGTCGGCGGTGGCGCCCGGGGCCACCTCGACCGTGACGCGCAGCCGGCGGTCGCGGTCGGCGTCCTCGATGGACTCGATGACGAACTTGCCCGTCACCGTGTCGCTGATGCCGGGCTGCTCGAGGCCCACGGTCACGTTCTCCGGGTAGACGTTCGCGCCGAAGAACGACACCGTGAACAGCGAGCGGCCGAACACGTAGGCGAACGGCAGATCCGGGCCGCCGGTGTCCGGGGTGAAGCCGTGCCGGGCGCAGTAGGCGAGCAGCTCGGCGTGCGGCAGGAGCCCGCCGTCGTCGGCGATGTGGTAGCGGACGAGCGGGATGCCGCCGTCCGCCGTGAAGACCAGCGTGCCCTCGTGCACCTCGAAGAAGCGGCTCGCCGGGTCGTACTGCACCAGCGTCGGCAGCCGCGCGTCGCCGAAGACCTCGCGGGCCAGCTCCGGGCGGCCGGCGAAGAACCGGCGGATGCCCGCCGAGAGCGGAGTTTCGGTGCCGAGCACGCCCGCGTCGGCGGTGCCGTAGAGCGAGGCGATGTGGCGGACCGGGTCGGAGATCCCGGCCCGCCGGGCGACCAGCTCGCGCCACTGCTCGCTGAACACCTCGCCCGCCAGCACCAGCTTGATCGCGTATGCGGGCCAGTCGACGCCCGCGGCCGTGCCGGTGTCGACGACGTCCTTGACGAACGGCGGGTAGCCCAGTAGCACCACCTGGTCGAAGTGCGGCGCGAGCTCGGGCAGCACCCGCAGGATCTCCGCCTTGTTGTTGCCCGGCGCCACGACGGTGATCGGGCAGCCCTTGGCGGCGAGGTGCCGCACGCACGCGGTGGTGAACAGGCCGCCCACCCAGGTGCCGAGCGGGAAGCAGACGACGGCGAGGGTGCTGCGCTCTCCGGCGGCGAAGGCGTCGACCAGGACGGTTTCGAACCGCCGGGCGACGTGCAGCTCGTCTTCGAGGGCGCGCGGCCAGATCGTCGGGTGGCCGCTGGAGCCGGAGGAGACGGCGATCATGTCGAGCCCGTCGAACGTGCCGCCGCGGCACAGCTCGGGCAGCGGGTACTTCCGGTGGTAGCCGGCCTTGTCGACCAGCGGCAGCCGCCGGAAGTCGGCCATCGTCACGACGCTCGCCGGCTCGATCCCGTGTTCCCGCAGGAACTTCCGGTACGCGGGTACGGTTTCGGCGGTGCGGTGGAACAGCTCGAGGACGCCGTCTTCCGCGGCCGGCTGCGCGGTGCGGAAGAAGGTGTCGAGCGCGTGCCGCACGCGGGTCTGCCGACCGAGGTCCATGATCGGAGCATAGCGGCGGCCGCGTGCCATGATGGGCGCCGTGAGCACCTCCGCCCAGGAGCACCCCGCCGGCGCGCCGTTGACCCTGTACCTGGTCAAACGGCTCGAGCTGGTGATCAGGGCACTGCTCGACGACGCCCTGCGGCCGCTCGGGCTCACCACGCTGCAGTACACGGCGCTGACCGTGCTGGAGGCCAGCGGCGCGCTGTCGTCGGCGCAGCTGGCCCGCCGGTCGTTCCTGCGGCCGCAGACCATGCACGAGATGGTGCTGACGCTCGAGAAGCGCGGCCTGATCGCGCGGACCCCGAAGGCGGGCAACAAGCGGGTGCTGCTGGCCGACCTCACCGACGCCGGGCGGGCGTTGCTGGCCGGCTGCGCGCCGGCGGTGGCGGAGCTGGAAAACGCGCTTCTGGCCGACCTGAGCCCGGGCCAGCGCGCGACGTTCCGCGAAGGGCTGCAGCACGGCGTCACGGCCCTCGGCACGCTGTCCGGCCAACGGCGGGCGCAGGAAGCCTGACTTCGGCGGACGCATCCCGAACCGGACACCTGGTCCATCGATCTCACCCGACTGGAGTCTCAAGTCAGGGTTGCTGAGACGGAAGTACTAGTCCGGACGAGTGGTAGCGCCGGACGGCCCGTAGCAGGGGTGTGGCCGGAGCCGTTGGAGGGTACGTCCCAGGCCTGTTCTCACCGTGGAGGTTCGCCGACGTGACCCGGGCTCGCGAGGGGGGCGGCGCGTCCGTCGCCGCCCGCCGGCTGCTGGTTGTGGCGGGCGCCGTGGCGGGCTTCTGGCTGGTGACCTGGCTGACGTCCGGCCACGCCGACGCGGCGCCGGCCGCGCCACCGGGTCCCCGGGATCCGATCGGCGCGGTGCTGGCCGCGGTGGTCCCGCGCGGGATTTCGGAAGCGGCTCAGCCGCCGGCCCGCGGTGCGCCGCGCCCCGCCGCGCCTTCCGGGAGCGCTGCCGCGGTGGCGAAGCCGGTACCGCCGATGGACGCGGGGCGCGCTGCGGCGAGGGTTGCTCCGCCGGTTTCTTCGAGCACGGCCGCGGTTTCCGGTCCGGCGACGACGCGGCGATCCGCGGCGGCGGTCGCCGAGCCGGTGGTGGGGGTGGCGCGTTCCGGGGAGCCGGTCGGGCGTGCTGCCACGCCGGTTTCTTCGAGCGCGGCCGCGGTTGCGAAGCCGGCGGCTGTGGCGGGTTCCGCTGCGCCGCTGGGCAGGACTGCTGCGGCGGTTGTCGGGCCGGTGGCTGGGGTCGTGGGTTCTGCTGCGCCGGTGGCGCGGGTTGTTGGCTCGGTGGTTTCGCCGGTGGGCGGAGCTGCTGCGGCGGTTGTGGAGCCGGTGGCGGGGGTCGTGCGTTCTGCTGCGCCGGTGGCGCGGGCTGTTGGCTCGGTGGTTTCGCCGGTGGGCGGAGCCGCTGCGGCGGTTGTCGGGCTGGTGGCTGGGGTGGTGGGTTCTGCTGTGCCGGTGTCGCGGGTTGTCGGCTCGGTGGTTTCGCCAGTGGGCGGGACTGCTGCGGCGGTTGTGGAGCCGGTGGCGGGAGTCGTGGGTTCCGCCGAGCCGGTGTCGCGGGCTGTCGCGGCGACGGTTTCGCCGGTGGGCGGGACTGCTGCGGCGGTTGTCGGGCCGGTGTCTGGGGTGGTGGGTTCTGCTGCGCCGGTGGCGCGGGTTGTCGCGGCGACGGTTTCGCCGGTGGGCGGGACTGCTGCGGCGGTTGTGGAGCCGGTGGCGGGGGTCGTGCGTTCCGTCGAGCCGGTGTCGCGGGTTGTTGGCTCGGTGGTTTCGCCGGTGGGCGGAGCTGCTGCGGCGGTTGTAGCGCCGGTGGCCGGGGTCGTGCGTTCTGCCGAGCCGGTGGCGCGGGTTGTCGGCACAGTGCTCTCGCCGGTGACCAGCACCGCCGCCGCGGTTGTAGCGCCCGTCGTGCGTTCCGTCCTCCCCGTCGTCGAGCCTGTCTCGCGTGCGCTGCTCTCGCCGGTGACCGACGCCGCCGCCGGGCTCGTCGGTGCCCTGAGCGGTGTCGTCGAGCCCGTGGCCGGGGCCGCTTCACCCGTCGTGACCGGCCTCCTCACCCCCGCCGCCGGGGATGCCGGGCGGCCCGTCGCCGGGCCGGTGGCCGATGCCGCCGATGCGTCCGGCTCCGTCGTCCGGCCCGTCCTCCGCTCCTCCGCGCCCACGCCCGCGCCCGCGAGCGGCCCGGCGCCGGTCGCGCAGCTCACGACCGGCCCGGCGGTCCTCGAGAAGGCCGCGTACCCGGTCGCGTCCGGGCGCCGGGCCTGTGTCGCCACCAGCGCCGCGGCCGGCCCGCGCCGTGGCCCGGCGCACCATCCCGAGGCCGGGCTCGGCAGTCACCGTCCCGGGAACGCGCCGGCCCACCCCGGCGCGCCCGGGCCGTCGTCCGATGTCGCCTCCGGTGGCGGCGCCGGCATCCCGCCCGCCTTCCTGACCGCGGGCCACGCCCCGCACCACCTCCGGGCGTCCACCTGGACGCACGGGGTCTTCGTGCCGCTGTGGCGGCCCTCCGAACCGGGTACCGGGCCCGGCTAGTCCGTTCCGATCTTCCGCTCGTCGTGTGCTCCGCGGCGCGATCCGCGCTGCCCGCGACTGCCGTACTCGAACCGAAAACCACGCGTGGAAGAGGGACGAAATGGAAGCGAGCGTGTTCGACCTGGGAAAGGTGCGAAGAGACGCGGTGGTCACCGTCCGCCTGGACGCGATGGCCAACGTCAGGCTGCTGACCGCGGTCAACTTCCAGGCCTACCGGCGCCGGCAGTACTACCGGATGCACGGCGGGGTGGCCACCGCGCCGATGTTCAAGATCCACATCCCGGCCAACGCCCACTGGTTCCTGGTGATCGACGTCGAGGGCCTCGAAGCCCGGCCCCTGCGCCCGCGGGTGAGCGTCGAACCGGAAGCGGCCGTCACCGCCCGTGGCCGCTGCGGCCGGGAGTGAAGGTCCCCGTCGTGGCCCCGGACCCGGGGCCACGACGGGGACGCGTCGGCGACCGGATGCGGGGTACCCGGCCCGGATGCAGACGTTCCTGCCGTGCCGCGACTTCGCCGCCAGCGCCCGTGCGCTGGACCGCCGCCGCCTCGGCAAGCAGCGCGTCGAGGCGCTGCAGGTACTGCGCGCGCTCGTGCTCCCCGGCTACGGCTGGCGCCACCACCCGGCGGCGAAGATGTGGACCGGCTACGAGGAAGCGCTGACGCGCTACGGCCTCGAAGTCTGCGCGGTGTGGCGCGAGCTGGGCGCGGCGGACACGTGCGCGGCGAAGCTGGGGGAGGAGTTCACCCGGTCGGTGGGCAGGGCCGAGGTCCGGACGCAGGCCGAGCTCACGAAGGCGGGTGACGTGCCGCCCTGGCTGGGTGACGAGTCGCTGCACCGCAGCCACCGGTCGGCGCTGGTGCGGAAGGACCCCGGCCACTACGGCGCGCGGTTCCCGGGGGTACCGCCGGACCTGCCGTACGTGTGGCCGCCGTCGGACCGCCCGGGCCGCACCGCCTGACCGGTCCCCGCCGGTGCGGACCTGCGCCGCCGCTGGTCCGCACCGCGAAGCGGCCCCGTCCTTCGGCGGATTTACAACGTTGTACCAACGATGTAAAAAGTTCCTGCCCGGCTCGTCCGCCGTTGGAAGGGGCCATCGATGTCCTCTCGAGAACGCGCTCACCTCACCCGCCGCGACCTCCTCCGGCTCGCCGGGGGTTCGGCCGCCGCCGTCGCCGCCGCTCTCTGGCTGCCCGGGACCGCCGCCGCCGGCACCTTCAGCCCGATCCGGCCGCCCGCCACCCCGCTGATCGTCCGCTCGCCCTACCTGTCCACCTGGCAGCCCGCCGACACCCTCGCCGGGACCTGGTCGAGCTTCTGGACCGGCCACATCACCGCGCTCTGCGGCCTCGCGCGCATCGACGGGGCTGCCTACCTCTTCGCCGGCGCGCCCGGCAGCCCGGCCGCGACCCCGATGACGCAGCTGAGCCTGCAGGTCACCGGCACCCGTTCGACCTACGTCCTCACCGGCGGCGGCGTGAACCTCACCGTCACCTTCTTCTCCCCGGTCGACCCGGCGAACCTGCAGCGCCAGTGCGTCCCGTTCGGGTACGTCACGCTCCAGGCCGCCAGCGCCGACGGCCGCGCGCACGCCGTCGACCTGCACTTCGACACCTCCGCCGAGTGGGTGCACGGCAACACCGCCACCCCGGTCACCTGGGCACAGCAGCAGGCGGGCGGCTACACGCTCCTCAGCTGCACCCCGGCGAGCCCGGGCGTGCTGCAGGAGAACGGCGACCAGGCGAGCTGGGGTTCGCTCGTCCTCGCCGCCCCGACGTCGGGGACCACCTGGCAGATCGGGCAGGACACCGTCGTCCGCGGTGCCTCGGCCGGCCAGGGCGTCCTGAACAACACCAGCGACCCCGCCCAGCCGCGCGCGATCAACGACCGCTGGCCGGTGCTGGCCTTCGCCAAGAACCTCGGCACGATCCCGGCCGGCGGCAGCTCGGCCCCGTTCACGCTCTCGATCGGGCACGTCCGCACCCCCGCGGTCCGCTACCTCGGCACCGAGCTGCGCCCCTGGTGGACGCACTACTGGAGCAGCTGGCCCGACATGGCGGTGTGGTTCGCGAACGACTACGCCGCCGCACTGACCGCCGCCACCGCGATCGACCAGCGGCTGCACGACGACGCCGTCGCCGCGGCGGGCGGCGGGAGCACCGGGGAGCACTACGCCGGGATCTGCGCGCTCGCGCTGCGCCAGGCCTTCGGCGGCACCGAGCTGGTCGACCGCGGCGGCGCGCCCTGGGCGTTCCTCAAGGAGATCTCCTCCAACGGCAACATGTCCACAGTGGACGTCACTTACCCGGCGTTCCCCGCCTACCTGTACCTGTCGCCGGCCTACCTGCGCCTGCTGCTGGAGCCGCTGCTCGACTACGCCGAGCGCGGCGGCTGGCCGATGGCGTTCGCCGAACACGACCTCGGCACCCACTACCCGGACGCGACCGGGCACAACGACGGCAACGAAGAGAGCATGCCGGTCGAGGAGTCGGCCAACCTGCTGATCATGGCGGCCGCGCTGGTGCAGCGGCTCCCGGCGGCCGAGGCCACCGCGTTCGCCACCACGCACTACCGGATCCTGCGGCAGTGGGCCGAGTACCTCGTCGCCACCACCCTCGACCCCGGCTTCCAGAACCAGACCGACGACTTCACCGGCTTCATCGCCCACAGCGCGAACCTGGCGTTGAAGGGGATCATCGGCGTCGGCGCGATGGGCATCATCGCCGCCTCGACCGGCAACGCGGCCGACGTCCGGCGGTACCGCTCGACCTCGCGCAGCTACGTCAGCCAGTGGGTGACCCTCGCCGAGGACGGTCAGCACCTGCGCCTGGCCTACGACCAGCCGGGCACCTGGAGCCTGAAGTACAACGGATTCGCCGACCGCGTGCTCGGCCTCGACCTCGTGCCGCTCGGCGTCGCGGCACAGGAGGCCGCCTGGTACCAGGCCCGTGCGGGCGCCCACGGCGTCCTGCTCGACCCGCGCAACAACTACACGAAGGCCGACTGGGAACTGTGGACCGCGGCCTGGCTCGCCGACCGGCCGAACATCCGCACCACCTTCGTCGAAGGCGTCTACAGCTACGCGAACACCACCCCCCAGCGCGTGCCGTTCAGCGACTGGTACGTCGTCGCCGACGCCACCCAGCGCGGCTTCCAGGCCCGCCCGGTGGCCGGCGGCTACCTGGCGCTGCTGACCCGCCCGGCCGCGTCGACGACGGTGTGGCGGAAGCTGCAGAACCAGCGGTCCGGCAAGGTGCTGGCCGTCTCGGGCAGTTCGCTGGCCGACACCGCCGAGGTCACGCAGTGGTCGGACAACGGCACCCCCGACCACCTCTGGGCCGTCGTGGACAGCGGCGACGGCACCGTCCGGATCGTCAACCGCAACAGCGGCAAGGTGCTCGCCGTGCACGACCAGAGCCTCGACAACGGCGCGCACGTCCAGCAGTACCGCGACAACGGGACCCCGGACCACGACTGGCGGATCGTCGACGTCGGCGGTGGCTGGTCGAAGCTCGTGAACGTCCGCAGCGGCAAGGTCATGGCCGTCGACCAGCAGTCCACGGCGGACGGTGCGCAGGTGACCCAGTGGGAGGACAACGGCACACCCGACCACCTGTGGCGGTTCGTCTGACGCCGGTTTGCGACACTGGCGCCCGTGTGCGCCGACTTCACCCGGATCCGCCGGTTCCTGACCGAGCGGAACCCGCCGACCCCGTGCCTGGTCGTCGACACCGACGTCGTCGCGGGCCGGGCGCGGGAGTTCGGCGCGGCGTTCCCCGGCGCGCTGGTCCGGTACGCGGTCAAGGCCAACCCGGCGCCGCCGGTGCTCGACGCGCTGGTGGCGGCCGGGACCGGCTTCGACGTGGCCGGGCCGGCCGAACTCGAGCTGTGCCTCGGCCGCGGCGCCGATCCGGCGGACATCGCCTACGGCAACCCGATCAAGAAACCGCGGGACATCGCGTTCGCCTTCGAGCGCGGGGTCCGGGAGTTCACTTCGGACGCCCCCGCCGACGTCGACCACCTGGGCCGGTACGCGCCGGGCTCGGCGGTGTCGATCCGGATCGTGCTCGACGCGCCGGACTCGGTCACCCCGTTCGGCCGGAAGTTCGGCTGTGCCCCGGCCGAAGCGCTCGACCTGGTGCTGCGCGCGGCCGCCCGGGGACTGCGGCCGGGCATCGCCTTCCACGTCGGCTCGCAACAGCCGGACGTCTCCGCTTGGGAGATCGGCATCGCCACGGCGGCGAAGCTGTTCGCCGAAGCCGCGGCGCAGGGCGTCCGGATGACGCGGCTCAACCTCGGCGGCGGCTTCGCGACCGCCCACCGGACCACCGTCCCGCCGCTGGCCGCGTACGCGTCGACGATCGCGGCCGCTCTCGACACGTCGTTCCCCGAAGGCCGCCCGGAGCTGCTGCTCGAGCCCGGCCGGGTGCTCGTCGCGGACGCCGGGCTGCTGCGGACCGAGGTCGTGCTGGTCGCGGACCGGGACGGGCGGCGCTGGGTGTACCTCGACATCGGCCGCTACAACGGGCTCGCCGAGGCCGAGAACGAGGCGATCGCCTACCGGTTCGACCCCGTCGACGCCCACGCCGGCCCGGACGGCCCGGTGGTGCTCGCCGGGCCGACCTGCGACGGCGACGACGTGCTCTACCAGCGGACGCCGTACCGGCTGCCGCTCTCCCTGCGCCCCGGCGACCGGCTCGACCTGCCGGGCACCGGGGCCTACACCGCGAGCTACGCGTCGGTGGGGTTCAACGGGATCGAGCCGCTGCGCACGTACTGCCTCGGGAGGTGGGGAGATGCCTGACGTCGGCCGGTTCACCGGGCGGCACGTGCTGGCCGAGCTGCACGGCGTCGACCCCGGCCTGCTCGACGACCCGGTGCGCCTCGGGGAGCTGCTGCGGGCCGCGGTGACGGAGGCGGGCGCGACGGTCCTCGACGTCGTGGCCCAGCGGTTCGCGCCCCAGGGCGCCACCGTGATCGCGCTGCTGGCCGAGTCGCACGCGTCGGTCCACACCTACCCGGAGCACGGGTCCCTCTTCGCCGACGTGTTCACCTGCGGGGAACGCGCCGATCCCGAGCACGCCCTGCGGCTGCTGGCGAAGTCGCTGCACGCCGCGCCGGTCCACCTGTCGGTCCTCCACCGGGGAGAACGCTGATGCCCCTGATCCACGAACCGGTCGGCGACGGCCTCACCCGCGTCTGGGAGGTGGGCGACGTGCGGTTCCACGAGCGCACGCCGTACCAGGAGGTGCTGATCGGGACGACGGCGCAAGGGGTTTCGCTGTTCTGCGACGGCGAGCGCCAGAGCACCGAAGCCAGCCAGCTGGTCTACCACGAGGCGCTGATGGTGCCCGCGCTGCTGCTGGCCGAGCGGGTGCGGCGCGTCCTGATCGTCGGATCGAGCGAGGGGGTCGCGAGCGAGCTGGCGGTCGCCGCGGGCGCGTCGCAGGTCGACCACGTCGACATCGATGAACAGGCCGTCCGCGCCTGCGCCGAGCACCTGCCCTACGGCTACACCCCGGCGGACCTGGCGCGGGCCGAGCGCGGGGCCGGGCCGATCCGGGTGTCCTATGCGGACGGTTGGGCCTTCCTCGCCGCGGCCGAAGACCGGGGCGAGACCTACGACGTGGTCGTGATCGACCTGCCGGACGAGACCACCGATCCGGCCGCGCAGCACAATCGCTTGTACGGCACGGAATTCCTCGCCCGCTGCGCGCGCCTGCTGGCGCCGGGCGGGGTGGTGACCTGCCAGGCGGGCTGCCCGACGCTGTGGCGCAACGAGACGCTGCGCGCGTCCTGGCGGCGGTTCCGCGAGGTGTTCGGCGCGGTGCTGTACTTCGGCTCCGACGAGCACGAGTGGGCGTTCCTGTCCGGCCGCGCCGACCCGGTCGAGGACCCGGGCGCGCTGGTGGCGCGGCGGTTCGCGGAGCGGGGGAGCACGGTGGTGACGCTGGACGCCGAAGCGCTGCTCGGCGGCCGCACCCCGCCGCGTTCCCTTCGCGTCGACGATGCGGGCCGCCCCTCTTGACCTTCGATTCCCCGAATATCGAGCCCTGGGAAAGGTGAATTGGCGGGAAATGGATTTCCCGTGCAACGGCGCGTCTCGTGTTACTCCGTTCAGTGGCCGTCGAAAAGGTTGCGATCGCGCTACGATCCTCTCCGCGCGCGATCATCATCACCACCTAGGCACCGTGGCCCATTTGGAGGAGCGTCATGCTCGGTATGTCGGTCGTAGGCGCAATGATTCTGTCCACCCTCCTCGCTCCCGTCGATTCCTCGGTGGCATCGGTCCCGAGCGAACAGATCACGCTCGACATCAAGACGATCAACGGCTCCGGCTGCCCGGCGGGCACGGCCACCGCGTCCGCCGACGTCGCGTCCGACAACACCTCGTTCACGGTGCGCTACAGCAACTTCACCGCGAAGGCCGGCGGCGGCGCGGCCGCGCTCGAAGCCCGGAAGAACTGCCAGATCAACGTGCTCGTCCACGTACCGCAAGGATTCACGTACGCGATCGCCCAGGCGGAGTACCGCGGCTTCGCGCACATCGAGGGCGGGGCGAGCGCGCTCGAACAGGCCAACTACTACTTCGCCGGGACGGCCCCGACCGCCCGGGTCCGGCACACCTTCCCCGGGCCGTTCCACGGCGTGTGGCGGGCCACCGACACCACCGACGTGGCCGAGCTGGTGTTCGCTCCATGCGGTGAGAGCCGCAACCTGAACATCAATGCGGAACTGCGGGCGGACGCGGGTTCCTCGTCCGGCGGCAGTTACATCGAAATGGATTCCGAACACGCGAGCGTGGACACGATTTACCACTTCGCGTGGAAGACCTGCTGAATTACGGCGGTCATTGTCACGGCGCCCGCTCACCGGAACCCCCAGTCCGGTGGGCGGGTTTGCCGCGCGCGCCGGACGGGGGAAATCCGTTGAACACGGTTCACCCCGCGGGGATCAGCTCCGTTCCGTTTCCGGGCCGGGCGCCAAGCGGCACCGTCGTTCGAACCGCTCCATCAGGACGGTAGCGATCAGGACGGCCACTGGGGTGCTCACCGCGATCCACATGTAGGAAGAGCTACCCAGCCGGGCGCGCTCTCAATCGCCCGCGGACAGCCGGGTGATCAGGTCCAGCAGGCCGGTGCGGAACGCGGTGTCGTCGCCGAGGCCGCCGAGCAGCGCGGGTTCGGCTCGCACGGCCTGTTCGTGCACGGCCCGGCCGCGCGTGGTCAGTCGCGTCAGGTGGCGGCGCCCGTCGGCCGGGTCCGCGGCCCGGCTGACGAAGCCCGCCTTGGCCAGGCGGTCGAGCGTGCGGCTCATCGTCTGGTCGGTGACCTGGCAGCGCTGGGCCAGCGTCCGCTGGGGGAGCGGTCCGTCGCGCAGGGTGTGCAGCGCGATGAGGCCGGCGTGGGTGAGGCCCATGCCGTCGAGCACGGCCACCCAGCGTTGCTCCACCAGCCGCGCGGCCACCGCCAGCAGCCGGCCGGTCGGCCAGGTGCTCAGGTCGGGTTCGGGGGTTGTGTTCACGTACTGTGCTCGCCGTCACTCGGGGGTCGTCGGGGTTCATCGTGCAGAATGTTCAGCTTGCTGAACAATTGGGCGTGCTCGCGCTCGAAAGGACCTTAGCGACCATGAACGAGAACCCGCGCCGCCTCCGCTGGCTGATCCCGGCCCTCCTGGTGATCGCCTGGCTCGGCCTGGGCGGGTTCGGCGGGCCCTTCGCCGGCAAGCTCAGCGAGGTCGCGAAGAACGACAACGCCGCCTTCCTGCCGCGCTCGGCCGAAGCCACCGAGGTGGCCGACGAGCAGAAGGCGTTCAACCCGCGCCAGGTGCTGCCCGCGACCGTCGTCGCCGAGCGCGCCAGCGGCCTGACCGGCGAAGACCGCCGGTTCCTCGATGCCAAGGCCCACGAGCTGGGCAGCGTGCCCGGGGTGGCCGGCCCGCTCGGCAAGCCGCAGCCGGCACCCCGGGACGACCAGGCCGTGCAGCTGGCCGTGCCGGTCTTCGCCGACGGCAACCCCGCCGACGTCGTCAAGGAGGTCCGGGAGCGGCTCGGCGGCGCGCCGGCCGGGCTCACCGTGCTCGTCACCGGCCCGGCCGGGCAGATCGCCGACCTGGTCAAGGCGTTCGGCGGCATCGACGGGATCCTGCTGCTCGTCGCGGGCGGCGTGGTCGCGCTCATCCTCATCGCGGTCTACCGCAGCCCGCTGCTGCCGTTCCTGGTGCTGCTGTCGGCGGTGTTCGCGCTCGGGCTCGCCAGCCTCGTCGTCTACCTGCTGGCGAAGCACGACGTCCTCGCGCTCAACGGCCAGAGCCAGGGCATCCTTTCGATCCTCGTCTTCGGCGCGGCGACCGACTACGCGCTCCTGCTGGTCGCGCGGTTCCGCGAGCAGCTGCGCGACACGCCGAGCCGGTTCGACGCCCTCAAGCTCGCCTGGCGCGCCACGCTCGAACCGATCACCGCGTCGGCGGGGACGGTCGTGCTCGGCGTGCTGTGCCTGCTGTTCAGCGACCTCAACTCGAACAAGGGGCTCGGGCCGGTCGCGGCGATCGGCATCGGCGCCGCGCTGCTGGCGTCGACCACGTTCCTGCCCGCCGTGCTGGCCCTGTGCGGGCGCGGCGCGTTCTGGCCCTTCAAGCCGGCGCTGGGCTCGCCGCACCCGGAGACGTCCGGGATCTGGGGCCGGGTGGCGCGCCTGGTCGGCCGCCGCCCGCGCACGGTCTGGGTGGTGACGGCGCTGGTGCTGGGCGTCGGTGTCGCGTTCCTGCCCCAGCTCAAGGCGTCCGGCACGGCGCAGTCGGACGTGTTCCTGACCCAGGTGGAATCCGGGACCGGCCAGGAGATCCTCGGCAGGCACTTCCCGGGCGGCGTCGGCGCTCCCGCCGTCACGATCGCCGACGTCGCCGCGCTGCCCGCGGTCCTGAAGGCGTCCACAACGGACGGAGTCGCGCAGTCGTTCCCGGTGCCCGGCCCCGACGGCCGCCCCAAGGTGGTCGGCGGCCGCGTCGAGATCCTTTCGGTGCTCACGGACCCGGCCGACTCGGAGGCGGCCGTCGCGACCGTGAGCCGGCTGCGCGATGCCGTCCACGCGGTCCCGGAGGCGAACGCCAAGGTGGGCGGCCCGACGGCGATCCAGCTGGACACGCAGCAGACGTCGAAGCGCGACCGGGCGCTGATCATCCCGATCGTGCTGCTGGTGATCTTCCTGGTGCTGGCGTTGCTGTTGCGGTCGTTGCTCGCACCCCTGCTGCTGATCGCGACGGTGGTGCTGTCGTTCGCGGCGACGATGGGCGTGTCGGCGCTGGTGTTCAACCACCTCCTGGACTTCCCGGGGGCCGACCCGGTGGTGCCGTTGTTCGGGTTCGTCTTCCTGGTGGCGCTCGGCATCGACTACAACATCTTCCTGATGACCCGGGTGCGGGAGGAAGCGTTGACGCGGGGAACGCGCGAAGGCACGTTGCGCGGGTTGTCGTTGACGGGCGGGGTGATCACCTCGGCCGGGGTCGTGCTCGCGGCGACGTTCTCGGCGCTCGCGGTGATCCCGATCCTGTTCCTCGCGCAGATCGCCTTCATCGTCGCGTTCGGGGTCCTGCTCGACACGCTGCTGGTGCGGTCGCTGCTGGTGCCCGCGCTGACCGTCGACGTCGGGCGGCGCATCTGGTGGCCGTCGAAGCTGTCCCGCCGTCAGAGCACCGGCACCTGAACCCCGTAGTGCTCGAGGTGGCCCTCGTTGGCGGTGTCGCCGCCCGGCAGGTTGGAGCTCTGCCAGAGCGGGACGGGGACGTCGCCGGCCAGCGCGGTCAGCCGGACGAGCAGCAGGTTCCACAGGTAGGTGGAGCACAGGGTGGACAGCGCCCCGGTGGTGCCGCTGGGCGTGGGGACCACGGCGTCGCCGGGCGGGATGGCGGTGTCCAGGACCGCGTCGGCCACCTCGCCGAGCTTGGCGAAGGACCGCGCCGGGGCGCTGTCCATGTGGGGCCGGGAGGAGAACGCGACGACGTAGGCACCGCGTTTCTTGAGCTCGTCGGCGATTTCGACGGGGAAGGCGTTGACGCCCGAGTTGGAGAAGACGACCCCGACGTCTCCGGGCCGGACCTGCGCCTGCGCGACCAGCAGCGCGGCCAGGCCGGGAACCCGCTCCAGCCGGGTGCTGGCCTGGGCGCCGTGCAGCGGCAGCAGGCCGGGGTGGAACAGCGGGCGCACGCAGGCCAGGCCGCCGGCGCGGTAGAAGGTCTCCAGCACCGCGGCCAGGCTGTGCCCCGCGGCCGCGGTGTGCACCAGCCGGCCGGCGCGGACGACGTCGAGGAGCCGCCCGGCCACCGCGTCGAGGGTGGCGGCGTTGCGGTCTTCGATCAGGCGGAGGTGCTCGC
The DNA here is from genome assembly GCA_033793495.1 of Streptomyces sp. MN03-5084-2B. Classification (GTDB taxonomy): domain Bacteria; phylum Actinomycetota; class Actinomycetes; order Mycobacteriales; family Pseudonocardiaceae; genus Amycolatopsis. Next base: position 35,820 of record JARAWT010000006.1, read on the forward strand.
GCACCGCGGTGCCGAAGTCTTCGGAAAAGTCCACGGGATTCTCCTCGCTGGAGTGACAGGTGTTCTATGGTCTAGACCATTTCGGGTTCGTTGGCTAGCCTGCGTCCCGTGACCGATCCCGTGTTCCTCATCACCGGTGCCTCCCGGGGCATCGGCGCCGCCACCGCCCGGCTCGCCGCCGAAGCCGGCTACCGCCTCGTCCTCGTCGCCCGCGACCAGGCCCGCCTGACCACCCTCGCCGCCGAACTGGGCGACCCCGGCCGGGTCTGGCCGGCCGCCTGCGACGTCACCGACTGGGCCCAGCTCGACGGGCTCGTCACCCGGGTCCGGGAGCGGTGGGGCCGGCTGGACGTCGTCTTCGCCAACGCCGGCGCCAGCGTCGTCACGTCGTTCCTCGGCGACGGCGGCGCGCCGCCGCAGGAGTGGCGGGACATGGTGCTCGCCAACGTCTGCGGCCCCGCGCTGACCGCCCGGGCCACCCTCCCGGCGCTGGTCGGCTCGGGCGGTCACCTCGTCCTGACCGGCTCGGCGGCCGGCCGCGGGGTCCGGCCCGGCAACCTCTACTCGGCCACGAAATGGGCCGTCACCGGCCTGGCGCAGAACATCCGCGCCGAATGCGTCGGCACCGGCGTCCGGGTCACCCTGCTCCAGCCCGGCCTGGTCGACACCGGCGGCATCCCGCCCGAGCGGTCCCGGGACCCCAAGCTCGAGCCGGCCGACATCGCCCGCGCGGTTCTCTACGCGGTCGGTCAGCCCGCCACGGTGGACGTCAACGAAATCGTCGTCCGCCCGGTCGGCCAGGGCCCGTACCGCTGACCCGCCCGCCGCTCAGGAATCGAGGCGGGCGCGGGAATCGCGCGCTTCGCCGGTGAGGTAGGCGGCCGTGCCGGTGCGGGCGAGCAGCCGGTCCAGCGCCGGCTGCCGGTGGTCCAGGTGCAGCCGGCCACCCGCGTCGGTGACGACGCGGTGGACTTTCATCAGCTCCGACAGCCCCGACGAATCGCAGAAGCCGATCCGGGCGCAGTCCAGCCGCACTTCGCGGACCTCGCCGGTCAGCCGGCCGGTGATCAGGCGCAGCAGCGTCCCGGTCGTGGCGAACTCGAGGTCACCGACGATCGTCACGTGGGCCGTGCCCGAGTCCGAAGTCCACGTGCAGGTCAGTCCGGTGGTCATGCCGGCCGCTCCGATCCGGCGGCCGGCCCCGCCAGGTCCGTTCGTGCGGTGCGGAGCATGCCGGTCGCCCGCGGGAAGTCGCGTAGTTCCGCTTCGAGCAGTTCGAGGGCCGGCACGAGCGAGGCCGCCGGGACATCCCGCGCGGTCAGGATCCCGGCCGTCCAGGTCAGGAATCCGGTGAACAGCTCGCCGTCGCCGACGTAGAGGGCGGTGGCCAGGAACTCGACGATGTGCGCGAGGTCCTCGGCGGTGTACTGGCGCTGCAGGTCGGTGTAGGCCCGCATGGCCGGGATCCGCTCCTCCAGGCCGGCCAGCACCGCCTTCACGAGCCGGCCCGAGCTGCGCGTGACGAGCGTGTACTCCTGGTCGGCCAGGTGCGGCAGGGCGTCGAGCGGCTGGTGGGCGGCGTACGGCCGGGGGAGCGGCTCGGTCAGCCGGTCGGCGGCCGCCCGCGCGTCCGGCGCCCACGCTTCCGCGCCCAGAAGTCGCGCGTAGCGCCCGTCGGGCCCGAAGGCGGCGCCGCCGGCGATGACCGGGGTCGCGGCGGCCTGGCACGCCGTGATCGTCGCGTGCGCGGTCGGCAGCCGCGTCGCGAGCGAGCCGGACAGCGCCACCGCGTCCGGGCCGGTCCGGTGCAGGTGGGCCACCAGGTGCGGGGCCGGCACCTGCGCGCCGAGGTAGTCGACGTGGAACCCGCGCAGCCGCAGGACCTCCGCCAGCAGCCGGGCCGGCATGGCGTGCCACTCGCCGTCGACGCAGGCGACGGTGATCCGGCCGAGGTGCGGCTCCGGCCGCTTCAGCACATGACCGAAGGTGGCGATGACGCGGTCGTTGATCGCGGTCGCGGCGTGCTCCTGGGCGACGCTGAGGCGGTTCGCCGCCCACTCGCCGCCGACCCGCCGCTGCACCGCGCCGATCACGTCGAGCAGCACCGCCTCCGGGTCGGTCCCGTCGCCGAGCGCCCGGACCACGATGTCGCCCGCGGCGTATTCGTCGCCCACGGTGACGGCTTCCCAGAGCCGTTCGGCGTGCTCGGCCACTCCGGTGCCGGGGGTGGTGGCGGTGCTCACGCGGTATACCTCCCACGGCCGTGGCCGCCGACCGCTGCCAGGTGCTGCCCGCGCGGCGCGGTGATCGCCAGCGCGGCCATGTCGTCGTGGGTGCCGCGCCCGATCCACTGCGCGGCGAGCATCTGCACGCGCTCGACGACGGCGTCGGCCGGCATGTTCGCGCACTCGGTCACGGCCTGCTTGAGCCGCTCTTCGCCGAACATGGCGTCCCCGAGCGGGCCGCCCTTCGCCTCGACGATCCCGTCGGTGTAGAGCAGGCAGGTCTCCCCGGGCTGCAGCGTGAGGTCCGCGCTCGAGGACTCGATCTCCGGCAGCACGCCGATCAGGGTGCCCCGGCTGTCGGCCTCCTCGACCCGCCCGTCGGCCCGCACGACCAGCGGTGGCGGGTGCCCCGCGCAGGTCACCCGCAGCCGGACGGTGGCGCCCTCGCGCCGCGCGGAGGCCAGTACCAGGGTGACGTACCGGGCGTCGGCGTTCTCGCCGAGCGTGCGGTTCAGCAGGTCGAGCAGCCGGTGGTGGTCGCCGGCCAGCGGCAGCAGCGCCCGCAGTGTGGTGCGGATCTTGCCGGTCAGCACGGCCGCGTCGAGGCCCTTGCCGCAGACGTCGCCGAGCACGGCGAGCGCCTCGTCGCCCTCGGTGGTGATCACCGGGTGGACGTCGTAGAAGTCGCCGCCGATCCGCTCGCCGTCGCGGGCCGGGCGGTAGCGGCCGGCGAACTCGACGCCGCCGAGCTGGTCGAGGGTCGGCGGGAGCAGCTCGCGCATCAGCGTGTCGGTGATCGACGCCTGCAGCGCGAACACCCGTGCCGCCGACATGGCCGCGCCCGCCCGCGCCGCGAACAGCCGGGCGAAGAGCTCCTCGGAGCCGGTGAACGACGCCCGGTCGCCCCGGCGCAGCAGGACCAGGGCACCGGCCGGGACGCCGTGGCCGGGCAACGGCGTCACCACGATCGAGCCGACCGGCCCGAAGCCCGCCGGCAGCACCCACGACGGCGCCGCGTCCGGGTCGAGCCAGCGCGACGGCACCGGCGGGAAACCCTGCAGCGCCTCGCCGAGGCCGGGCAGGTCCTCCGGGTCGATGTCCAGCCGGGCCCGGACCGGCTCGCCACCGCGCACGCAGGAGACGGCCGGGAAGCTCGCGCCCGCCGCGGGGGCCAGGACGAACGCGGCGTCGGCGAGGTGCTGCGCGGCCAGCCGGGCGGCGACCTCCATGCACCGGTCCAGGTTGAGCGAGCCCAGCAGCGCGGCCGAGGCGTCGCTGAGGAACTTGGTCCGCTCCTGCTCGCGGGCCAGTGCTTCGCGCGCTGAGCGGACCTCGGTCTCGTCGAGGAGCCACCAGGTCACGGCCTCGCCGTGCGGGACCGGGTGCGCGGCGAAGGCCCGCTCGCCGACCTCGCCGCGGACGACCTCGGTCACGCCGCTGCCGTGGGCGACGGCGAGCCAGTCCGCGACCGCACCGGCCGCCCCGCGGCCGGGACCGGCCGCGGGGAACAGCAGGCAGGCGGCTTCGTTGAGGGCGCGGATCGTCCCGGAACGGTCGAGCACCACGGCCGCGGCGGGTGCCGCCGACCAGCCCTCGGTGCCGTCGAGCGCGACGGCGGGCGCGGTGTGCGCCGGATCAGCCACGCGCGCCCGCCGGATCCGGGTCGGTGGCCAGCTCGGCCCACAGGGTCTTGCCGCTGGGCCGGCGCAGCTGGCCCCAGGCCGCGGCGCAGCGTTCCACCAGCAGGAGCCCGCGCCCGCCGTGGTCGGACGGAGCCCGGCGGCGGGCGTTCTCGCCCCCGCTGTCGTCGACCTCGATCCGCAGCTTGGCGGCGCCCGGCAGCAGGCGGACGTGGTAGGGCGCGCGGCCGTGGCGCAGTGCGTTCGACGTCAGCTCGTCGACCACCATGACCGCCGTGCCGACGAAGTGCGCCGGGAAGCCGCGCAGGACCGTCCGGACCCAGTGGCGGACCCGCGCCAGTTCGGAGAGCTCGGGGGAGATGCCGAGTTCGTGCCGGACAGATCGGAGTTTCACGTCCGCCTCCTTCGCCGTGCCGGCCTCCGCGGGGAGGCTCTCCCCTTCTTCATGCCCGGAACCGGGCTCGCTGACACGGGTGTCCGAGGTCGTCACACCGCCCTCCAGGAAGCTGCGACCGATTCGTGCGCGGGGTGCACGGGCATGACGTCGCCGAGGCCGAGCAGGGCGATCGGCCGGGTCACGGCCGGAGCGGCCGACACGACGGCGAACCGGCCGCCCGCCGCGCGCAGCCCGCGGGCCGGCCGCAGCAGGACCTGCAGGCAGCTGGAGTCGCAGTACGCCACCTCGGCCATGTCGACGACGATCCGCGCGGCACCGGGTCCGGCCGGGAGCAGCTCGGCCAGCTTCGCCGAGGCCGCGAAGTCGAACTCGCCGCGCAGGGTGTAGGTGGTCAGGTCCCCGGATTCGTGCGCTTCGAGCGACCAGCCGTCACCGGAGTGCCGCTGCCGGGGGCGCGCTGCGTCGGTGGTCATCAAAGCTCCAGGAGGGGACGGGCGGACCCGGGCTGGCGGCTCAACCCGTTCCGGACGCAATCTACCAGCGCTGTCGACCCCGGGCAGCGCAGTGTCCCCTCACCGTCCTTTAAGGACTTCCTCCGGCGGGGCGGTCACCGGCACCGGTTCCGCGGTCACCTCCGGCACGACGGCGACGTTCATCGTGCGGGTCAGCCGTTCGTAGGGCGCGCGGTGCTCGTTGTCGAGCAGCACCGCCAGCGGCGTCCAGACACCCACCACGAACACCGACGCGGCCAGCGCCACCGGCAGGAGCAGCTGCTCGGGGTGGTTCGCCAGGTCCCAGCGGTCCAGGTCCAGCAGCAGCCAGGTGAGCCACAGCGGCGACAGCAGGACGCCGTTGCGGACCAGCAGCGCGACCGGCCCGGCCCGCCGCCCGCCGCGGCGGGCCACCCGCAGCAGCATCGCCCGCTTGCCGGGCGTCGACCCGGTGACGGCGGGCAGCACCACGAACCAGACGAGGGCGAGGATGACGACCGGCGTGTCGCGGTGGCGCAGGTCCTCGCCGAACAGCGTCAGCAGGCCGAAGAGGAACCCGAGCAGCGCGCCGAACCCGAGCAGGTCGGTGGCCAGCGCGAACAGCCGCCGGGTGAAGGTGACCTTCGCGGCGTAGCGGCGCCGGTCGTGTTCGGGTTCCGGCGAGGGGAGCAGCCGCCCGAGCGGGCCGGCCAGCAGCCACCCGGCGACGACGCCGGCGGTGTTGAGGATCAGGTCGTCGACGCTGAAGAGCCGGTACGGGCACGGGTAGAGGAACCACAGCCCGGTCAGCTGCGTGAGTTCGAAGAACAGCGACACGCCGAAGCCGACCAGAGTGGCGGGCACCAGCCGCATCCGCCGGGCGTAGCGGACGTAGAACCCCAGCGGCGCCAGCATCACGACGTTGAGCGCGGTGGTCCAGACCGCCGGGTTGTGCAGCAGCGCACCGGGACCCCAGTGCCCGCGGGCCCGCTGCGAAACCACCTCGACGAAGTAGAACGGCCGCAGCTGCGGAGAACTCGCGTAGGTGTGGCCCGCGCAGTACGCCGGGTCGGCGGGCAGCGGCAGCACCGTCTGCGTCGCGATCGCCAGCAGGTAGAACACGAACGCGTAGAAGACGAACGTCGGCCACCCGCCGGCGCGCCCGCGGCGGCGGTAGCTGACGAAGGCGGCCGGGAGCATCACGGCCAGCACGACGAACGGGAACAGGAGCAGGGCGGTCCGGACGGGGACGAGGTAGGTGGCGACCACGGAGCCGGTGGTACCCAGCCGCGGGGGCGCCGAAGCGTGCTTCCCCCGGACGGCTGGGAATCACCCGCGGTGGGTCACTGCGGCGGCGCGTCCTGCCCGCCGCCACCCTGCTTGCGCAGGAACTCCTTCGCCTTCTCCGAACCCTGGTCGATCTTGTCGGCGTGCTGGCCGAAGCGCTGCTTGGCGGCCTCGGCCGCCTTGTCGACGCCCTGGTCGGCCTGGTCCGGGTGGTTCCCGAGCGCTTCCTTGGCCTTGTCGAACAGATTCATCGTGGGCCTCCGCTGCGGATTCGATCTTCGGACACCCCGAGGAGAACACCGGTGGCGCGGGTCCGCAACGCTCCCTCCCCTGTGCCGGGGATTTCGGGTGTTCGCGCGGGTGAAAGCCGTGGTGCGGGGTTTGGGAAGATCGCCGGCGGGTAGCGCGACGCCGGTCCGGCGCGGGTCCGGGCCGATCGTCCGGATCGTCCCGGAAGCACACCCTCCGGCCGCCCGGGCCCCGGGGGTGCTTGAACCGCGGGCCCCCGCAGGCCGTATATCGGGTGACGATCGCCGCCCGGCCGCACGGGCCGGCGGTCACCCCCCGTGCACCACGACGTGAGGCTCGCCATGGTTGGAAACATCGGTCTGCCGCTGGTGCGGCGCGTCCGCCGCACCCCGGGGCCGGGGACGGCCCTGCCGGACTTCGGGCTGCCCCGGCCCGGGCGACGCCACCACGTCGTCGCGAGCCGGGTCCTCACCGTGCTGGCCGCGCTGCTCGTCCTGTTCGGGCTCCTCGCCCCGGACGACCTCAGCTCGTTCTCCGCCGCGGGGCTCGCGCGCGTGCCGGTGGAGGGACTGGTCATCGGCGCGTTGCTGCTGGTCCTGCCGCCGCGGGCGCGCCGGGTCGCCGCCGTGCTCGTCGGGCTGGGGCTCGGCCTGCTCACCCTGATGAAGGCCCTCGACACCGGCTTCTACGCGACCCTCGAGAAGCCGTTCGACCCGATCTACGACTGGAGCTTCTTCCACGCCGGTGTCGAGTTCCTCGCCGGGCAGATCGGGAACGCGGCCACCATCGCCGCACTGATCGGTGCCGGCCTGCTCGCGGTGGCCGTCGTGGTGCTCATGGTGCTGGCGATGCTGCGGCTGAGCCGCGTCGCCGCCGGACGGCGGACCGGGGCGACCCGGGTCGTGGCCGTCCTCGCCGTGGTCTGGATCGTCTCGTCGGTGTTCGGCGTCGAGCTCGCACCGGGACAGCCGGTCGCCGCGCAGAGCGCCGCCGCGCTGGCCTACGGCGACCTGCGCCAGGTCGGCGCCGACCTGCGGGACCAGCGGCCGTTCGGGGAGGTGGCCGCCGACGACGCGTTCCGGGCCACCCCGGGCGCGCAGCTGCTGAACGGGCTGCGCGGCAAGAACGTCGTGCTGACGTTCGTGGAGAGCTACGGCCGGGTCGCGCTCGACGACCCGGTCATCGGGGCGAAGATCGGCCCGACGCTCGACGCGGGCACGGCCGAGCTGCGCGCGGCGGGCATCGGCGCGAGGAGCGCGTTCCTGTCGTCCTCGACCTTCGGCGGCGGCAGCTGGCTGGCGCACTCGACCGTGCAGTCCGGGATGTGGATCGACAACCAGCAGCGGTACAACGACCTCCTGGCCAGTGACCGGCTGACCCTCGGCGGGGCGTTCCAGCGGGCGGGCTGGCGGACGGTCTGGGACGTGCCCGCGCACACGAAGGACTGGCCGGAGGGGCAGAAGTTCTACCACCCGGACGCCTACTACGACGCCCGGTCCATCGGCTACCACGGGCCCGGGTACGCCTACGCCACCATGCCCGACCAGTTCTCGCTCTCGATGCTGCAGCGCAAAGAGCTCGCGAACGCGGCGAAGCAGCCGGTGATGGCGGAGGTCGACCTCGTCTCCAGCCACGCGCCCTGGTCGCCGCGGCCCTGGCTGGTCGACTGGAACCAGGTCGGCGACGGCTCGGTCTTCGACCCCCAGCCCGCGGCGGGCGAAGCGCCGGAGTCGGTCTGGAAGGACCCGGAGAAGATCCGCGAGGCCTACCGCGACGCGACCGACTACTCGCTGAAGACGGTGATCTCGTTCGTCAAGCAGTACGGCGACGAAAACACGGTCCTGGTGTTCCTCGGCGACCACCAGCCGCCGGTGGTCACCCCGCAGGGCGCGGTCCACGACGTGCCGATCACGATCGTGGCCAAGGACCCGAAGGTGCTCGACCGGATCGCCGGCTGGGGCTGGCAGGACGGCCTCCACCCGGGTGCCCAGGCGCCGATCTGGAAGATGGACTCCTTCCGCGACCGCTTCCTCAACGCCTTCGCCCACTGACCGTCCTCTTCGGACGCGGTCACCCGAGCCCGGCCCACGAGCGCCTCCGCGCCGGACGGCACCGGATTCGCGGGCGGTGGCGGGGAACCCGCCATCCGTCCAGGGGCCCGGGCTAGCCCGGATGGAGCAGCGGGGTGACTTTCCGCTGCGCGCCGATTCACTGGCCCGATGAATTGCCGGTAATTCTCGTGCACTTCTAGGCTCGAGTTGTCGGGTTCTCGGCGCTAGGGAGTGGTCATGGTCAGGAAATGCGCGGTTTTTGCGATCGCGGTGTTTTCCCTCTTCGGTCTGTCGGTCGTGCCCGCGGCCGCGGCGACCGGTGATTTCGCGCCACCCGGCTGCTTCGGCGAGCGCTACGGGACCCTGTTCGGGCAGGGTGTGTCCGTCAGCTGCTTTCCCGGTGAGGGCTACGGATACCGCGTGCTGGCGCAGTGTTCCAACGGCAGCGCGTTCTGGCTGGTCGCCGGCTTTCCGGTGCCGTACGGATTCGGCCCGGCGGTCGCGGAGTGCTCCGGCGCGCTGCTGGTGCCCGCCCACCTGATCGCCTACCAGGTGCACCAGATCTGATTCGCGCAGGGAACCGCCCGGCCGCCGTTCTTCCGGTGGCCGGGCGGCGCTCTGCGCGCATTCCGCGATGGCTTTCCGCCGCGTCCGCGCGGGCGCGGCGGGGGACGGCCGGGCACGTCCGGTGCCCGGCAGACTCCGGTTCGGGTCGCCGCGTGCGACCCCGTGTTCTACTGGTTCAGACCAACGTCGCGAGGCAAGGGGTGACCAGGCGCGGGCGGCCCGAAGGCCGGTCCGCGTCTCGGTCGTGCGCGGGAAATCCCTTGTGAAGCAGCGTGCTTCTAGCATCCACAGTGGACGGCAACAGGGCGGTTCCGGACAGAAGACCGGACAAATCTGGACCTGGCGCGAGGTCGGCCCGCACACTCTGCGGACGGTGTGTTTCTTTCCCCCGGCCTTGGAGGAGTTCCCATGCGTCGAAGAATCGCCCTGGCTCTCGGCGGTGCCGCCGTCCTCACCGCGTCACTCGCCTCCGCTTCCCTCACCCCCGCGGCCGCTCAGGCGTCGCCCGGGCTGATCGCCGCCATGCAGCGGGACCTCGGGCTCACCGCCGCCCAGGCGTCGGCCCGGCTCACCCAGGAGATGACCGCTGCCCGGGTGCTGCCCGGCGCGCAGCGGGCCGCCGGTGCCGCGTTCGGCGGCGCGTGGTTCGACCCCGCGCGGGGCAAGCTGGTCGTCGGCGTGACCGATCCCGCCGCGGCCGACGCCGTCCGGTGGACCGGCGCCGAACCCGTCGCGGCCCGGACCAGCGCGGCGAAACTCGACGCCGCGAAGGCCGCGATCGACGCGTCGGCCAAGGCGGCGCCCGCCCCGGCCGCCGTCAGCGGCTGGCGCGCCGATCCGCGGGCCGGCAGCGTCGTGGTCACTGTGCGGCCGGGCGCGCGCGGCGCCGACGTCGACGCCTTCCTGGCCCGGGCGGCCGAGGCCGGCCCGGTCACGGTGGCGACCGCGCCGGCCGCCGAGCCGTTCTCGGCCGGCACCGTCGGCGGCGACCCGTACTACATCAACGGCAACACCCGCTGCTCGATCGGCTTCTCGGTGCAGGGCGGCTTCGTCAGCGCCGGGCACTGCGGCGGCCCGGGCAGCTCGGTCGTCGGCTGGGACGGCTCGTGGATGGGCACCTTCGCCGGCTCTTCCTTCCCCGGCAACGACTATTCGTTCATCCGCATCGGCGGCGGCTGGTGGACCGCGCCGGTCGTGCTCGGCTGGGGCACGGTGAGCGACGCGCTCGTCCGCGGGTCCTGGGTGGCGCCGGTCGGCACGTCGGTGTGCCGCTCGGGGTCGACCACGCACTGGCACTGCGGCACGGTGCTGGGCCAGAACGAGACCGTCAACTACGCCCAGGGCGCGGTCTACCAGATGACCCGGACCAACGTCTGCGCCGAGCCGGGCGACTCCGGTGGCTCGTTCATCACCGGCGACCAGGCCCAGGGCGTCACCTCCGGGGGCTGGGGCAACTGCGGCTCCGGCGGCGAGACGTGGTTCCAGCCGGTCAACGAGATCCTGCAGACCTACGGCCTCTCCCTCGTCACGGCGTAGCCGGCGGCCGATCCGGCGGCGGTGCGATGAATCCGGCGCCCGCCGCCGGTAGGTACCGGTGCGGCCGCGCCACCGGGGCGCGGCGCAGAGGCACCGGGAGCAGACATGAGCGTGATCGTCGTCGAGTTCGTCACCGTGGACGGCGTGGTGGACGACCCGGACGGCTCCGCCGGCACGGCCGTCGGCGGCTGGGCGTTCCGGCACGGCGGGCCGGAGGCCGTGGCCGGGGACAAGTTCCGGCTCGGCCCGCTGCTCGAGGACGGGACCCTGCTCTTCGGCCGCACCACGTGGGAGCTGTTCGCGAAGCTCTGGCCCAGCCGGACGGGCGAGTTCCCCGACCGGCTCAACGCGGCCCGGAAACTGGTGGCTTCGCGGACCCTGACCGACCTCACCGCCTGGCACAACTCCTCGCTGCTGCAAGGGGATCTCGTCGAAGCGGTCGAGCGCGAGGAGGGCACCCTGATCGTCATCGGCTCGATCGGGATCGTGCGGGAGCTGGTCGAGCACGACCTGGTCGACGAATACCGGCTGCTGGTGTTCCCCAGCGTGGCCGGGGACGGCCGGCGGCTCTTCGACGGCGCGGCGCCCGCGGACCTCCGGCTGGTGTCGAGCACGCAGGTCGGGCCCGCGGTGCTGAGCACCTACCGGACGCGCTAGGTCCGCAGGAGGCTCCCGAGCCAGCCGCCGAGAACCTGCTGGACCTCGGCGCGGGTCCGCGCCGGGTCGTCGGCCGCGGCGATCATCCGCGCCGCCTCCATCACCGCGCTGAGCACCAGCTGCGCCAGGGCGCGGACGGGCAGTTCGACGATCAGCCCGTCCGCACTGGCCTGCTCGAGCACGGCCACGATCAGGCCGAGGCCGTACTCCGCCTCGATCTCGCGCCAGACGTCCCAGCCCAGCACGGCCGGGGCGTCGGTGAGGGAGATGCGCTGGACCTCTTCGCGCAGGCAGGCGTCGAGGAAGACGCCGAGGCCGTGCAGCATGCCGGAGAGCGGGTCCGGGGCGGCGGCGAACGCGGCCCGGACCTCTTCGGTCAGCTCGCGTTCCAGTTCCTCGACGACCGCGCGGAACAGGCCCTGCTTGTCGGCGTAGTGGTGGTACAGCGCGCCGCGGGTCACCCCGGCGGCGCGGGTGATCTCGTCGGCAGGCACGGCCGGGTAGCCGCGGGCGGCGAACAGCTCGCGCGCGGCGGCGACCAGGGCGGCTTTCGTGCCGGCGGAACGGTCCTGCTGGGTACGTCGCACCCGCCTAATCTGCCATGGCGCCCGCGAACCCGACGACGTGGCGGGCCAGCGCCGCGGGCTGGTCCTCGGAGAGGAAGGTGTAGGAGTCCGGCACCTCCACGAGTTTCGCGTCCGGCAGCAGGGCGGCGAGCCGGTGGGCCAGCCGGATCGGGAACAGCTTGTCCTCCGGTGCCCACGCGAGCAGCACCGGCCGGTCGAACGTCCGCAGCGCTTCGGCGGCGGCCAGCGTGTGCCGCGGGTGCACGGCCCGCAGGAGCTTCCGCAGGTCCCGGCGCACGCCGGCGGACTTCCGCAACGGCGAGAGGTAGGCCTGCGCGACGGCGTCGGGCAGCGGCCGCTTGACGACCCAGCCGAAGAGGACCGGCAGCGGGTACAGCGCCCGGATCCGCAGGAGCTGCCCGAGCACCGCCATCGAGCCGGGGATCCGGGCGAGCGGCGGCAGCACCTTGAAGATCGGCGGGAAGAAGTACTCGAAGCAGTCGGACGGCGTGAGCACGACCCGCCCGACCCGCTCGGGACGGCGGCTGAGCATGATCTGCGTCAGCGCGCCTCCGGTGTCGTTCGCGACGAGCATGACGTCCCGCAGGTCCAGCGCTTCCAGGAAGTCCGCGATGAGGTCGGCGTTGCCGGCGGGGGAGAGGTCGGCGTCCGCGCGCATCGGCGTGTCGTGCGCGCCGAGCGGCAGATCCGGGGCCAGGCACCGGAACCCGGCGGCGGCGACGTCGGGGACGACCTTCCGCCACAGCTCGGCGTTCGTCAGCACGCCGTGGATGAAGACCACGGGGGTGCCCGCGCCCCGCTCGTAGTACCGCACTTCGCCCGCGGGCAGCCGGACGCGGTGCTCTTGACCCAGGGATGCGCTGCGGTCGCTCATGCCGCCAGGTTACATACATGGTGTATGTATGTAAATGCGTCCAAGACGCGACGGTGAAGCGGGTCCGGTGGTGGTGCGGCGATGCCCTGGACGTGGCTTCGGGGAAAGGTCGGGTCCGGGGCACCGCCGCCCGCGGGACGGCTGACGGGTGTCCCGCGGTGGCCCAACCCTACGAACCGTCCGGCGCTCTGACCAGGGCCTCGATGCGGTGTCGAAGGTTTGTCGCCCGGTCGGTCGCCGGGCCTACCGAGAGTGGGCCCCGGGCATCGTTTCCTCCGGCCCGGGTTCGTCCGGTGGCTGGTCGGCGTGGCGGTGGACGATCTTCCATTCGCCGTCTTCGCGGCGGTACACGTGGGTGGCGCGCAGGGTGTACGTCGTGGGCGTTCCGTTGATCGACACCATGTTGTGCTCGAAGCCGATGGTGTAGGCCAGGTCGCCGCTCGCGCCGGCTGCGACGACCTCGAAGCGGTAGTCGCGCGAATCCGAGAACTGAGCCGCGACGCGCTTGAAGGCGTCGCCGACTTCCGCCCAGCCGGTGCGGATCGGCAGCCAGGCCCCGAACAGGCTCACCGGGTCCGTGTGGGACCACAGGGCGGCGCGCGGCTCCTGGTCGCCCTGGTGGATGGCCTGTTCGGCGGCGGTCTGCCGGGGCAGCATCTCGGCCAGGAACGCTTCGGTGAGTGCTGGCATGATGACTCCAATGCAGTCGTGCTGTTTTCAATACAGTGAGGATGTATCGAATGAGCGGGCCCGTCAAGCGCCAGTACGACTCGAGCCGGCGCCGGGAGCAGGCGAGGGAGAACCGGCGGCGGATCCTGGGCGCGGCGCACGACCTGTTCGTCACGCGTGGTTACGGCCGGACGACCATCGCGGACGTCGCCGCCGAAGCGGGCGTCGCCCCCGAGACGGTCTACTCGGCGTTCAAGAACAAGCCCGCGCTCCTGCACCGCGCGTGGGACGTGGCCGTCGGCGGGGACGACCAGGACGTGCCGCTGCTGGACCGCCCCGAGCTGCGGGCCCTGTTCGCCGAACCCGACCTGCGGGCCCGGTTCACCGCGTTGGCCGTCTTCAACACCGCGGCCATGCGGCGGACCGCGCGGCTGCACCTGGCGGTGCGCGCGGCGGCGGCGAGCGAACCCGCGGCGGCGGCGATGCTCGAGGAGATCGACCGGCAGCGGCTGGCGGCCATGGCCGAGCACGCCCGGGCCGCCGCGGTCACCGGGCAGCTGGCGGTGGCCGAATCCGAGTGCCGGGACGTGCTGTGGTCCACGACGGACGGCTCCCTGTGGCACCAGCTCGTGGAGCGGCGCGAGTGGTCCGACGAGCGGTACGCGGCGTGGCTCGGCCGGCTGTGGGGGTCGGCCCTGCTGCCTTGACCGGCGGGAGGGGTGCACTTACCATTAAGTTGAAACTTCAACCGATTTGCGCGCAGCACGGAGCCCCGATGTCGATCTTCCGCCTCAACCACGCCGTGCTCTACGTCCGGGACCTGGCCGAAAGTGTGGCGTTCTACCGGGACGTGCTCGGCTTCGGCTACGTCGACGGCGGTGACGCGCACCGGGGCGCGGCGTTCCTGCGGGCGCCCGGGTCGGTCAACGACCACGACCTCGGCCTCTTCGAAATCGGCACGGACGCCGCGGATTCCGGCGCCGGGCGGACGTCGGTGGGCCTCTACCACCTCGCGTGGGAGGTCGACACCCTCGGAGACCTCGAGCGGCTCGCTGCCCGGCTCACCGAAGCGGGCGCGCTGGTCGGCTCGTCCGACCACGGAACCACGAAGTCCTTGTACGCCAAGGATCCCAGTGGGCTGGAGTTCGAGGTCGTCTGGATCATCCCCGCTGACCTGCTGACCGAAGAGGACCGGGCGAAGAGTGCCTCGACCGGTCGTCTCGACCTCGCGGCGGAGCTGGCGAAGTACGGTCCCGACGCGCGCAGCGGCGTCGGGATCTCCCGCCCTTCCTAGACTGTGACGCCCGCCCGCGCCGGCTCGGAAGACCGCTGCCGGACGGAAAGGTTGCCCAGCGCGAAGCGGCCCGGGCCGATGAACGCGACCAGCAGCATCGACCAGCAGAACAGCGCGGCCGCTTCGCCGCCGTTCTGGATCGGGAACAGGCCGGTCGGCAGGTGGACGGTGAAGTAGGCGTACGCCATGGAGCCGGAGGCCAGGACGGCGGCGACGCGGGTGCCCAGGCCGACGCAGACGAGCACGCCGCACACGAGCTGGATGACCGCGGCCCACCAGCCGGGCCAGGTCCCGACGGCGGCGGTGGACTTCGCGCCGAACAGGCCGAAGAGGGTCTTGAGACCGTGGCAGGCGAAAAGGAAGCCGACGACGATGCGGTAGAGCCCGACGACGTGGTCGCGGGCGGGATCGAGACGATGCATGGTGCCTCCGGTGAGCGGGGGGAGAGGCCGGCATCGAACCGGCCGGCGGGGCGGCCGGCCGGGTGCGAATTCCGGTCATCCAGATATACCGCCAGTGGAGAGTTGCCACAAGCGCCAAATGTCAGGTAAGCGAGTTTCGAAAACGTTTAGGGGTGGTCGTCTAGGGGTGTCGGCCTTGTGGCGCAAGGCAAAGCCGCCGTATGGGTGATCTTTCCCGTGTGGTCGGGACCGCCGGATAATCGCGCCCGCACTTTCGGGATTATTTTCGAGTCTTTCGACTCCGCTGCTTAACGGACGACTTAACAAAATCGATGGATCCGAATGCAGTATTCGACGCACCCGAATGATGTGTTGATTCCGCCGTGCGGCGCGGGGGCCGCGGAGTCCGGTCCGATCCGGACGGACGGCACCGGCCGCGGCGGCGCCCTCGTTCGACTTGATCGACGAGTTCCTCGCCCGGCTTGAGGTGTCACCCCCTAAGGTGGCTCCATGGTGGACGAAGAAGTCGTCTCGGAGCGCATCCGGCAGATCGCCGCCACCCTCGAGGGCCGCGCGGGCGAACTCACCGGCGAGCTGGTCCAGCTGTACGCCACCGATCTGCCGCAGCTGGTCAACGACGACGAGCGCATGGTGAGCCTGCTGTCGGCGAGCGTGTACCAGAACATCGAGACCGCGCTGCAGATCTTCCGGCACGGCATCGACCCCGCCGGTGTCGAGCCGCCGGCCGCGGCGATCGAGTACGCGCGCCGGCTGGCGCAGCGCGGCACGCCGGTGTTCGACCTGATCCGCGCCTACGACCTCGGGCAGGCCGCGATGCTCGACTTCGGCTTCCAGGAGTGCACCCGGCTGGTCGACGACGCGGCCCTGCTCGGCGCCATGATGCGCCGGCTGCTCCGGGTCGCCTACGAGTTCATCACCCGGGTCGTGCGCCAGCTCGTCGGCGTCTACCAGGACGAACGCGACCGCTGGTTGCTCAACCGCAGTGCCGCGCGGGCGGCGAAGGTGGCGGACCTGCTCGACGGGAACGGCGGCCCGCCCGACGTCGACGCCGCCGAGGCGCTGATCGGCTACCGCCTCCGCGGCACGCACGTGGGGATGATCGTCTGGCACGCGTCGGAGGCTTTCGTCGACGACGCGCTGTCGTTGCTGGAGTCGGTGGCGGGCCGGGTGTTCGAGCGCGTCCGCGGGCAGGGCCGTCCGCTGTTCGTCCCGCGCGACGAGGCCAGCGCCTGGGTGTGGCTCCCCCTGGACCCGGGCACGACGGTCGGGCGCGAGCACCTCGACGCGGCGCTCGCCGACGCCGCGGCCGGGGTGCGGGTGACCGTCGGCGACCCGGGTACCGGCGTCGCCGGCTTCCGCGACACCCACCAGCAGGCCCGCCGGGTGCACGCGCTGGCGCTGGCCGCCGGCGAGCACTGCGACCGGGTGCTGACCTTCCGGGAGGTCGGCACGGTGGCGCTGATGACGAGCGACCTGAACGCGGCCCGCCTGTGGGTCGCGAGCACCCTCGGCCCGCTGTCCGCCGACGACGAGAACTGTGGCCGCCTGCGCGAAACGCTCCAGGTCTTCCTGGCCACGGGTGGCAGCTACACCGCGGCGGCCGCGGAGCTGACGATGCACAAGAACTCCGTGCAGTACCGCGTCCGCAAGGCGCAGGAGCTGCTGCCGCGCGGGCTCGGCGAAGAACGGCTGGACGTCGAGCTGGCCCTCGCCCTGTGCCGCAGGCTGGGCTCGGCGGTGCTCTCCTCGGCGTGACTTTGGTGTCCCGGACCACCGTGGCCCAAGATCGTTGGGCCGGCGGCACGAAGTCGGGACGCCGATCTTCGCCTACCTTGCTGGCATGGGTGAGAACGGTGGGATGCTCGCACTGGTGCGGCTACGCCGAGGCGTCGTCGGCGAAAGCAGACGCGTCTGCCACCTGATCCCCGTTCCCGCCGGCCCGGTGCCGGCGCACCTGACGGCCCTGTGCGGCGAGTCGATCTTCCCGGGGGAAGCCGAGGTGCTGGACGGGGTGCGCGGCATGCCGTGCCACGCGTGCCTGGTCGCCGGCGCGCCGGCCGGGCCGGGCCTGCTGGCCAACGCGGGCTGACCCGCTCGTTCCGGAGCGCCCCGGCGTGCCGCCGTGGCAGGATGGCGCGATCATGGTGCTCGACGACAAGCCGGTGGTGGTCCTGCTGGCACACCCCCGGCCCGGCAGCTTCAACCACGCGCTCGCCGACCGGGTCGTCGCCGCGCTGACCGGCGCCGGGCGTCCGGTGTGCTTCCACGACCTGTACGCCGAAGGCTTCGACCCGGTGCTGACGGCGGAGGAGGCCTACACCAGCGGAACCCGGGCGGAGGAGTTCCTCGCCGCCGAACCGGATCCGCTGGTGCGGCGGCACCGGGAGGAGCTGGCGACCGCGGGCGGGCTCGTCGCGATCCACCCGAACTGGTGGGGCAAACCGCCCGCGATCCTGAGCGGCTGGCTCGACCGGATCCTCGTTCCCGGCGTGGCCTACCGCCTCGACGACGCCGGCGGCGCACCCGAGTCGCTGCTGTCCCTGCGGCGGCTGCTGGTGGTCAACACCTCGGACACGACGGCCGAGCGCGAGCGGACCCTGTTCGGCGACCCCCTGGACGCGATCTGGCGGCGGTGCCTCACGCCCTACCTCGGGGAGCCGGAGGTGCGCCGGCTGGTGCTGCGGGTGGTGGCCGACGCCGGCGCGGCGCAGCGGGCCGCGTGGCTCGACGACGTGTCGTCGGAGGTGCGGCGGCTCTTCGATTAGCCTCGCTGGAAGGCGTCGAGGGCCAGCTTCGCGGCCTGCGCGATGAGCCGGTCGTCGTGTTCGGCGTTCTCGGCCTGGCGGCTGGACATGACCGCGAGGACGATCGGTGCCCGCCCCGGCGGCCAGACGACCGCGATGTCGTTGCGCGTGGCGTACTCGCCGGTGCCGGTCTTGTCGGCGACGGCCCAGCCGGCCGGCGTGCCCGCCCGGATCACGGTCGCGCCGGTCTTGTTGGCGCGCATCATGTCCGTGTACAGCGTTCGCTTCTCCGGTGGCAGCGCGTCGCCGAGGGCGAAGGTGCGCAGGGTGCCGGCCATCGCGCGCGGGGTGCTCGTGTCACGGATGTCGCCCGGGGCGAGGTCGTTGAGTGCGGGTTCGGTCCGGTCGACGTGGGTGGTCGTGTCGCCGATCGCGCGCAGTGCGGCGGCGAGTCCCGGCGGCCCGCCGAGCTGCTGGAACAGCAGGTTCGCGGCGGTGTTGTCGCTGTAGCGCAGTGCCGCGTCGATCGCGTCGCGCAGCGAAATGCCGGTGTCGACGTGCTTCTCGGTGACGGGGGAGTTCTCCTGCAGGTCGGCTCGGCTGTAGGTCAGCACCTTCGCGAGGTCTGCGATGGCGGTGCGCTGGAGCACGGCGGCGGCGGAGAACGCCTTGTGCGCCGAGGCGTAGCCGAAGCGCTCGTCGGCGCGGTGGGCGATCTCGCGGCCGGAGCCGGTGTCGAGGGCGTACACGCCGAGGCGGGCGTCGAAACTGCGCTCGAGCGGGGCGAAGTCCGGCTGCGGTGCTGCTGCCGGTGCGGCGGCCGACGTCGGTGCTGACGTCGGCGTCGGTGCGGTGGCCGTGCAGGCGGTCAACGGAACGAGGAGCAGCGCGGCGAGCGCGGCCCACCTGGCTCGGGGGAACGGCACGAAGACTTCCTTCCGGTTTCATGATCGTCCTCCGCAGTTTCACGACGTTCGTTCATGCTGTCCAAGACGGAACTGCGCGGTTCGATGCGAATCCGGCATAAGATCAGGTCGTGGATCTGGTCGGCGGTTGCAGGGCGTTCGTGAGTGTGAGCGAGACGGGGAGCTTCACGGCGGGCGCGGCCCTCGCGCGGATCCCGCAGCCGGTCGCCAGCCGGCGCATCGCGGCGCTCGAACGGCACTTCGGGGAGCGGCTCTTCGATCGTTCGACCCGCCGGGCGCGGCTCACGCCGTTCGGCCGGGACGTGCTGCCCTCGGCGCGGCGGCTCGTGCAGCTGGCCGAAGCGATGGAACACGACGCGCAGCGTGCCCGGCTGCGGCCGGTCCGGGTGGCGGTGCCCGCGACGTGCGGGGTGCGGGAGCTCGCGGAGCTCGCCGCGGAGGCCCGGGCGCTGGAGATCCACCTCGAATTCCGCACGGCGGGGCCGGGCGAGCGGGCCGAGCTCGCCCGCACGAGCGAGGTGCGGGCCGCGCTCACCGCCGTCCCGGCGGAGGAAGCCGTGTGGTCCGTGCCGCTGGGAGTGGCCGGGGTGGCGCCACCGCCGGGGCGGGTGGTGCACCTGGAGACGCTGCGGACGGGCCGCTCCGCCGGCGTGCGGCGGCGCGTCTGGATCCAGCCCGAGGACGACGTCCCGCACGTCCGCGACCGGGTGCTGCGGGTGCGGGACGCGGTGGGCCTGTCCCCGGACCGGGTGGCGGTGGCCGATTCGCTCACCGCGGCGGCCGCGGAGGTGTTCGCCTCGGCGGATCTGCTGCTGTGCTCGGTCGCGCAGGCCGGCGAACTGGGGCTGGCCTGGCGCCCGGTCGGCGAGTGCGAACCGGTGCGCGGCTTCGGCGTCGCCGCGGCGCTGGCCGAGGACGCCGACCGGCTGCGGACGACGTTGCACGCCGCCGTGGGCCGGTGCCTCGGAGCCGTCCGGTGATGGCCGAAGCGCTGGTCCGCGACTTGCGCGCGGCGCTGGACGAAGGCGGCCTGCGCGGCTCGTTCCTGGTCCGCGACCTGCGCACCGGTGCGGAGCTCGGCATCGACCCCGACCGCGAGTACCCGCTGGCGTCCCTGGCCAAGGTCCCCCTGGCGGCGGCGACCCTGGAGCGCATCCGCCGCGGCGAGCTCGACGCGGCGACCCAGCTGGAGGTGGCGCCCGGCGGCGTCACCACCCCGGGACCGATCGGCCTGACCCGCTTCCGGTACCCGGCCCGGGTCGCCCTCGGCGACCTGCTGTACCTGAGCACCTCCCTGAGCGACGGAACGGCCGCCGACGTCCTGTTCGGACTGACACCGCCGTCGGCGGTCACGGAGTTGCTGGGGGAGTGGGGGCTGGACGGGATCGCGGTGCGCCACCTGATGCGCGACCTCGTCGAGACCCCGGCCGAGCGGTTCGACGCCGGCGAGGCGGACCTGGCCCACGCGCTCGCGATCGGCGCGTCGACGGCCGGGCGGGGCCACCGCCTCCCGCAGCTCGACGTCACGCGCGCGAACTCGGCTTCGGCGCGGGCGCTTCTCTCGCTGCTGCAGGCATTGTGGACGCCGTCGAAGATCGACCCGTCGGTGGCCGCCGGCGTGCGCGAGCTGATGGCGAACAACATGATCCGCCATCGCCTGACGCCCGACTTCGCGTCCGACGCGGCCCGGTGGTCGTCGAAGACCGGGACGCTGCTGAACCTGCGGCACGAGATGGGCGTGGTCGAGCACGCGGACGGCGGCGTGTTCGCGGTGGTGGCGCTGACGGAGTCGAGAGTGCCGGCGGTCCTCCAGCCGGAGGCGGAGGTCCTGATGGGCCGGGTGGCGCGAGCCCTGCGCGACCAGGTGCGCGGCGGGTGAGAACCACGCTGCGGACCACCGGCACCATCCGGCTCAGGCCGGTGCCGTCACCGCGAACTCCACCTCGGCGGTTTCCACCGTGCCCGCGGTCCGCCCCGGCGCGGTCTGGTACTTCCAGTACAGGTTCGTGTGCGCGATGACCTGCCCGGGCGGCGGCGCCCCGTACGCCGAGAGGTCCTCCGTCGAGTGCGCGTCCGCCACCAACGTCACGTCGTACCCCCGGGCGAGTGCCCCGTGCAGCGTCGACCGGATGCACGCGTCCGTCTGCGCGCCGGCCACCACCAGGGCACCGATACCGCGGGCCGCCAGAACCTCCTCGAGGTCGGTGTCCTCGAACGAGTCGCCGTACTTCTTGTGCACCAGCGGTTCCGCTTCGCCGCGCACCAGCTCCGGCACGTACTCCCACGTCTGGCTCCCGTGCGGCAGTTCCTCGCTGGAGTGCTGCACCCACACCACCTCGGTGCCCGCCGCCCGGGCTTTGTCCACCAGCGTGACGAGGTTGGCGAGGACGGATTCGCGGTCGTGTGCCGTCTCCATGACGCCGTTCTGCACGTCGACGACGAGCAGGGCGGTGTGCGGGCGGCCGGTCAGTGTGGTCATGGCGCCACCCTAACCACCGGCACCGACGATTTCGGCGAAACCGCGGTCAGGGTGCCCCGCCGATGTGCTTGGCGGAGACCGCCTCCCACACCGCGTCGAAGTTCTCGTACCGGTCGCCGTCCGGGAGCCCGCCGAGCGAGCCGAGCACGGAGTCGCCGCCGCCGGCCGCGGCGGCCCGGCGCAGGAGCTCGTCGCGGCCGCACGGGTACTCGGTCTCGGCCAGGTGCTGTTCGAGGCTGGTCCGGTCCGAATCGGGCATGGCACACCTCCTGATCGGTCTCTTCCCCGCGTACCCGGGGCGGCCGGGACGGAAACTCAGCCCACCACGACCGTGTGCTCCGAGCGCGGTTCCAGCGATCCGATCACCGGGTGGCCCGGCAGCTCCCCGGCGACCAGCAGGCCGCCGGAGGTCTGCGCGTCGGCCAGCAGCAGTGCCTCCTCGGAGGAGATCCGGGACAGGTCGACGTGCGGGGCGACCCAGTCGAGGTTCCGCCGCGTGCCGCCGCTGACGTAGCCGTCGCGCAGCGCTTCCCGGGCGCCGTCGAGGTACGGGACCGCCGCCGGGTCCACCCGGGCCGTGACGCCGCTCGCCCGCGCCAGCTTGTGCAGGTGGCCCAGCAGGCCGAAGCCCGTCACGTCGGTGGCGCAGACCGCCCCGGCGGCCAGCGCGGCCCGGGACGCCGGCGCGTTCAACGTCGTCATGGTGTCGACGGCCTGGGGGAACCGTTCCCCGGTGGCCTTGTGCCGCGAGTTCAGCACGCCGGTGCCGAGCGGCTTCGTCAGCGTCAGCGGCACGCCCGCCCGGCCCGCGTCGTTGCGCAGCAACCGCGACGGATCCGCGACGCCGGTCACCGCGAGCCCGTACTTCGGCTCCGGGTCGTCGATGCTGTGCCCGCCCGCCAGGTGGCAGCCGGCCTCGCCGCAGACGTCGAGGCCGCCGCGCAGGACCTCGGCGGCCAGCTCGAACGGCAGCGTCTCCCGCGGCCAGCCGAGCAGGTTGACCGCGACCACCGGCGTGCCGCCCATGGCGTAGACGTCGGACAGCGCGTTGGCCGCGGCGATCCGGCCCCAGTCGTAGGCGTCGTCGACGACCGGGGTGAAGAAGTCCGTGGTGGCGATCAGCGCGGTGTCCCCGGAGATCCGGACGGCGGCCGCGTCGTCGCCGGTGTCGAGGCCGACGAGCAGCTCGCCCGCCGGCGAAAGGGGTGAGGCGCCGGTGAGGCCGGCCACGGCCGCTTCCAGTTCGCCCGGCGGGATCTTGCACGCGCAGCCGCCGCCGTGCGCGTACTGCGTCAGTCGGTAACCCACCCGTTCATCGTGCCCGCCGGGCGCGGACTTGGCAGGATGGCTGCCATGGTGCAGGGAGGCGTATCCGGCCTGGTGACCGGCGCGGTCTTCAAAACCGTCGAACGGCAGGTACTGCCGCTGGCGGGTTCGATTCCCGTCCGCCTCCGCCATGACTGACCCGCGCCGCGCGATCCCGCGGACCGACGCGGTCCTGGCCGAGCCCCGGATCGCCAAGGCCGCCGGGGCACTCGGCCGGGACCTGGTGAAAGCCGTGGTCAACGAAGTCCAGCGGGCCGCGCGGTCCGGCGAGATCGCGCCGGAGTCCCTCGTCGACGCCGTACTCGCGCGGCTTCCGGCGAGGGCGTCCTCGCTGCGGCCGGTGGTCAACGCGACCGGCGTCGTCGTGCACACCAACCTCGGCCGGGCCCCGCTTTCGGCCGCCGCGCTCGACGCGCTCGCCGCGGCCGGCGGCGCCACCGACGTCGAATTCGACCTCGCGACCGGTGAGCGGGCCCGCCGTGGCCTCGGCGCGCTGGCGGCGCTGCACGCGGCCGTGCCGGACGCCGGTGCGGTCCACGTCGTCAACAACAACGCCGCCGCCCTGCTGCTCTGCGCCCTCGCACTGGCTCCGGGGCGGGAGATCGTGGTGAGCCGGGGCGAGCTGGTCGAGATCGGCGACGGCTTCCGCATCCCGGACCTCCTCGCCTCGGCCGGTGCCCGGCTGCGCGAGGTCGGGACCACGAACCGGACGACCGCCGGAGACTACGCCGCGGCGATCGGCCCGGACACCGGGTTCGTGCTCAAGGTCCACCCGTCGAACTACCGCGTCACCGGGTTCACCGCGGAAGCGGCGCTCGGCGAGCTGGCCGGGCTCGGCGTGCCGCTGGTCGCCGACATCGGCTCCGGCCTGCTCGCCCCGCACCCGCTCCTGCCGGACGAGCCGGACGCGGCGAGCGCGCTGCGGGCGGGCGCCACGATCGTCACGGCGAGCGGGGACAAGCTGCTCGGCGGCCCGCAGGCCGGCCTGGTGCTCGGCGACACCGGCGTCGTCGAGCGGCTGCGGCGGCACCCGGCCGCGCGGGCCCTGCGCGTCGACAAGCTCACCCTCGCCGCCCTCGAAGCGACGCTGCGTGGGCCGGCGCCCCCGGTGCGTGCCGCGCTCGAAGTGTCCGTCACGAGCCTGCGACGACGCGCGGAAGCGCTGGTCGAAGCGCTCGGGGACGTCGATGCCCTGGTGGTGACGTCGGTGGCGGCCGTCGGCGGCGGAGGCGCGCCCGGCGTCGAACTGCCCAGCGTCGCGGTGAGCCTGCCCGCGCGGTACGCGGCCGCGCTGCGCACGGGCGAACCCGCCGTGGCCGGCCGGGTCGTCAAGGACCGCTGTCTGCTCGACCTGCGGACCGTGCGCCCGGACGAGGACGCGAAGCTGCGGGAAGCCGTCCGCCGATGCGGGTGATCGTCACCGCCGGGCACGTCGACCACGGGAAGTCCACGCTCGTGCGGCGGCTGACCGGGATGGAGCCGGACCGGTGGGCCGAGGAACGCCGCCGCGGTCTCACCATCGACCTCGGCTTCGCCTGGACCCGGATCGGCGACGAGGACGTCGCGTTCGTGGACGTCCCGGGCCACGAGCGGTTCGTGCCGAACATGCTCGCCGGTGCCGGGCCGGCCCCGGCGGTGCTGTTCGTCGTCGCCGCGGACGAGGGCTGGATGCCGCAGTCGGCCGAGCACCTCGCGGCGCTGGACGCGTTCGGCGTCCGCCGCGGCCTGCTGGTCGTCACCAAGGCCGACCGCGCCGACCCGGCCGCCGCGACGGCCCTCGCGCGGCGGGAGATCGCCGCGACGTCGCTGGGGGACGTCCCGAGCGTCGCGGTCAGCGGCACCACCGGCGCGGGCCTCGACCGCCTGCGCGCGGCGCTCGGCGCACTGACCGCCGGGCTGCCGTCCCCCGACCCGGACGCCGACGTCCGGCTGTGGATCGACCGGGCGTTCACGGTTTCCGGGGCAGGCACGGTCGTCACCGGAACCCTCTCCGCGGGCACGATCGCCGTGGGCGACGAACTGCAGCTGGGTTCGGCGCGGGTGAAGGTCCGTGCCCTGCAGGCGCTCGGCGAACCGCGCGACCGGGTCGGTGCCGTGGCCCGCGTCGCGGTCAACCTGCGCGGCACCGCGCGTGGCGACGTCCGCCGCGGCGACGTCCTGCTCACGCCCGGCCGCTGGCGCAGCACGACGGAGTTCGACGTCCGCCTGCGCGGCGCGGCCGCGGCCGACCTGCACCGCGAGCTGGTGCTGCACCTCGGCACGGCGGCGTCGCCGGTCCGCGTCCGTCCACTGGGGACGGACACCGCGCGGCTCACCACCGCCACCGCGCTGCCGCTGCGCGCGGGAGACCGCGGCCTGCTGCGCGATCCGGGCGAGCACCGGATCGCCACCGGCTTCGACGTCCTCGACGTCGACCCGCCCGCGTTGTCCCGCCGCGGCGCGGCACGGGCCCGCGGCCGCGAGCTGGCCGACCCCGACCTCGCCCGGACTTACCTGCGCCGCAAGGGTTTTGTACGTGCCGGGGACTTCGCGGCGATGGGCCTGCGTCCGACGGGGGAGCGGCTGGGCGACTGGTGTGCGGACGAGGAGCGCTTCGCGGCGTTACGCGCGCAGGCGGCCTCGGTGGTGGGCGCGTGGGACAGCACGGCGGCGGGCGTGCCGGTGGAGGCGTTGCGGCAGCGCCTGGGGCTGCCCGCCGCGGAGCTGGTCGTCCCGGTGTTGCGGGGCACCGGGTTCGAGGTGACGGGCGGTCTGGTCCGCCGTCCCGGCGCCGGGCTCGCCCCCGCGGTGGAGCAGTCCCTGGATGTGGTCGTGAAGCGCCTCGCCGAGCACCCGTTCCGCGCGCCCGAGGCGGACGAGCTGCGCGCACTGGGCCTCGGCCGCCGCGAGCTGGCCGCGGCCGTCCGCCTCGGCCGGTTGACCGCGGTCGCCGACGGGGTCGTGCTCGGCCCGGACGTGGCCGAGCGGGCGGTGGAGCGGCTGCGCGGGTTGCGCCAGCCGTTCACGGTGTCGGAGGCCCGCAAGGCTCTCGACAGCACCCGACGGGTGATGATTCCCCTGCTGGAACGCCTGGACGCGGCGGGCCACACCGAGCCGCTCGGCGACGGCACCCGCCGCACGACCGGGTGATCCCCGCCGAGAGGTGACGTACTCCCGATGGAGCCGGTGACCGCTGACCGAGCACGCGATCCGCCGATGCCGTGGATCGGGCCGGGGCCGGCGCGGGTTGGCCTGACCTATGAGCAGCGGCAGTGCGCTGTAAGGCCGCACCGAATGGCTCGTGGGTGTAGACCCGTAGCCGTGGGGCTGCGGGCCTGTCCCGTGTTCAGGCTGCGAAGGGCAGTGGTTGGTGGAGGTTGTTGCGCCTGGGTTTTCGGCGCCGGTCGATGAAGATGGGTGGGAGGAACTCGGGGAGTCCGTCGGTGGCGATGCGGACTTCCCAGCCCGAGCGGTGCAGCAGCCGGTGGTGGTGGGCGCACATGAGTACGAGGTTGTTCAGTTCGGTGGGGCCGCCGTCTGCCCAGTGCCGGATGTGGTGACCTTGACAGTGCCGTGGTGGGCGATGACAGCCGGGGAAGGCGCAGCCCCGGTCGCGCAGGAACAGCGCCCGGCGCAGTCCGGCGGAGATGAGGCGGCGGAGGCGCCCAAGGTTGAGCGGTTCGCTCTTCCCACCCAGCACCGCAGGAATGACCATGGCGTCGCAGGCATGCACCCGAGCCTCGGCGGCCGAGATCGTGCCGGTGTCGCCGAGCGTGGCCGCCCCGACTCCGGACTTCAGATCCTCCAGCGACACCGCGACCATCACGTGGGCTCGTTCCCCAGCCTGTATCGGCAGGTCCGGGGAGTTCAACGCGAGGTCGACCGCGTCGGAGAAGGCATCGCCGTAGCGTTGGGGCAGAGTGCGGAGGTCCGGGCCGTCGTCGCTGGTGCGGCGTTCGGCGAGGGCGTCGAGTAGTGCGTTGGCTCGGGTGCCGGTTTCGTCGTCGAACCGGCCGTTCAGCTCCCAGATCCCGGTTCTTTTGCGGCGCAGGAACAGTTCCCGGGTCGGGGTGGTGGGTTCGGTGTCGTCTGGTGCGGGGCCGTCGGGGTTGAGGTGGGCGAGGATGCGGGCACCGAGTGCGGCGACTTGTTTGTGCCCGGCTTCTTCGGCGAAGGTCAGCAGGTTCGCTTCGGCGCTGTCCCGGTGCTCGACAGGAACTTCCGCGAGCACACCGGTGATCACATCGATCATTGGGGTGCTCAGCTGCCCGGTAAGAGCGGCCGCGCCGGTAGCGGGCGCGAGAGCGGGGATCGGGCTGCCATCAAGGTTGCGGCCCGGATTCATCATGCGGGCGCGTTTCACCACCCGCGCTGCCTCCTGCCGGGAGACGTCGGCGAGGTGTTCGTAGAGGCGGGCGGCGGAGCGATACCCGAATACCTCCATCACTCCGCGCTGCTCGATTTCCACCAGCAGGGCACCGATTTCGGCTTCGGCGGACCGCTTACGCGCAAGCAACTCGCCGAGACGGTCGGCCAGAGCCACCGCCTCGGAAGAGAAACCCGCGTCGTCGGTCATGCCTCCAAGTTACCGATCATCGAACACGGGTTCATCACTCGATCGGGCAGAAGATCCAGGCCGATGTCCGCACCACAGAACACCGGAAACCACGACAGGGCAACCGAAGCACAGGCCGCGCCCTAACCCGGCTGAGACCGTTCCTCGACGAGCGACTGCGTCCCGATGACGCCCAGCAGCGCCAGGCGGTCGGCCGCGTCGGTGCCCGGCTCGGCGGTGTAGACCATCATGCGCAGGTCGCAGCCCGCGACGCTGAGGACGTCGCAGTCCAGGGTCAGCGAGCCGACGTCGGGGTGGTCGATCGTCTTGCGGGCCGACTCGTGCTGCCCGACGGCCCCCGCCTCCCACAACTCGGCGAACCTCGGGCTGTGCCGCCGGAGGTCGGCGATGAGCGAGCGGAGGTCCCGGTCGCCGGGGTAGGTGCCGGCGGTGCGGCGCAGGTCGGCGACCAGGGCCGCCTGCAGCGTGTCCCGCGACCCAGGAGTGTCGCGCACGCGGGCGTTCGGGCTCAGGAAGCTCCGCCACACCCCGTTGAGGTCCCTGCCGTGCCACTCGCCCATGAGCGCCGTGTAGAGCGGGTTGACCAGCAGCTGGTTCCAGGCCGCGTCGAAGACGGCGACGGGGGTTCCGACCAGCCGGTCCAGCATGCGGTGGACGCCGGGGGTGATGTGCCGCGGGACCGTGCCGGGGCCCGGCGGTGCGAGGCCGGCCAGACGGAACAGGTACGCGCGTTCGTCCCCGCTGAGGCGCAGGGCCCGGGCCAGCGCCTCGACGACCTGCACCGAAGGGCTGGTGGCGCGGCCCTGCTCGAGCCGGATGACGTAGTCGGCGGAGATGCCGGCCAGCTGGGCCAGCTCCTCGCGGCGCAACCCGGCCGCGCGGCGGCGGCCGGCCGCGGACAGGCCGGCGGCCTGGGGTGAGACGCGGTCGCGCCAGTGACGCAGGGCCGTGCCGAGTCCGGTGTTCGCCATACCTGGAGATTGTGCAAGCCGGGCGGGCGGTTGTCCTGGTACTGCCGGTCCCAGGAAGACGGGGCTACTTCCTGCCCTCCCGCCCGGGGCCGATCGTGGGGGCCGACGGAAAGGAACGCGTCCCATGAACCAGCTCGCCCTCGTCACCGGCGCCACGTCCGGCATCGGCCGGGCCTTCGCCGAACGCCTCGCGGCCGACGGCTACGACCTGATCGTCACCGGCCGCCGCGAAGGCCGGCTCGCCGAGTTCGCCGCCGCCCACCCGGACGTCGCGGTCCGCACGGTGGCCGCCGACCTGGCCACCGGCGGCGGCGTCGCCACCATCGCCGCCCTCTGCGCCGCCGAGCCGCTGACCCTGCTCGTCAACAACGCCGGCGTCGCCCACTACATGCCCCTGGCCCAGCTGCCCGCCGAAAAGGCCGCCGAGCTGGTCAACGTCAAGGTCGCCGCGCCCACCATGCTCACCCGCGCCGCGGTCGCGGGCATGCAGGAACGCGGTGAAGGGAAGATCGTCAACGTCGCCGGGATGATCGCGTTCAGCGGTCCCGCCGACGCCTCGGTGCTGCCCCGCCGGGCCGTCTACGCCGGCTCCCTGGCCTACCTCGTCGCCCTGTCCCAGACCCTGAACGCCGAACTCGACGGCACCGGCGTCCAGGTGCAGGTCCTGTGCCCGGGCGTCGTCGCGACCGAGTTCCACCAGCGCCAGGGCCTCGACCTGAGCGCGGTGCCCCGGATGTCCGCCGCCGACGTCGTCACCGCGTCCCTGCGCGGCTTCGAGCTGGGGGAAGTGGTGACCGCGCCCGGTGTCGAGGACGCCGGCCTGCTCGACACCGTCTTCCGGGCCGACCTCGCCGCCTTCGGCGGGCAGCGCCCGGAACTCGCCTCCCGCTACCGCTGAATCCCGCCGAAGGCCGCAGCGTCACGTCACCGACGTCGACGCGGTCCAGCGTGCAGCCCTCGAGCACGTCCTGCCCCCGGACATGAACCCGCTGCCGCACCCCGGAGCCCGGGGTGCGGCAGCGGAGAACGGGTCACTTCTTGTCCGTGACGCCCTTCACGGCGTCCTTGATCTTCTCGCCGGCCTGCTTGAGCGAGCCCTTGGCCTGCTCGGACTTGCCCTCGGCCTGCCACTGCTCGTTGTCGGTGGCGTCACCGACGGCTTCCTTGGCCCGGCCCTTGAGCTCTTCGCCCTTGTTTTCCAGCTTGTCGTTCATCAGGGTGCACCTTCCGTCGCGGCGACATTTCCGGATCGGCCAGTCGCCAAAAGGGCCTTGCCTCCGGGTTACCCACTGGTCCGGAAGCTACACATCGGCCGGCAGGTGCCCGCCCATCCGCTCGATCCGCTGGATCGCCGGCTCGGCGAGGACGCCGTGCACGACGACCGAGACGGCGATGGCGATCGCGCCGACCCGCCACAGCACGTCCTGCTGCGGCACGGGCAGCCGGTTGAGCGCATAGGCCAGGTAGAACAGCGTGCCGATGCCGCGCACCCCGAAGAACGCGATCGCCGCGGTGGCCGGCCGCCCCGGCGACGACGCGCCGAGCAGGGACAGCCAGCCCACCACCGGCCGGACCACCAGCACCGCCATGACGGCGATCACGACCTCGAGGGGCCGCAGCCCGCGCAGCAGGCCGTCGCCGATGGCCAGGCCCAGCCCCAGCAGCGCGAGCGGGACGAACAGCCGTTCCAGCTGGTGGCCGAAGGCGTGCAGGACGCCGTGGTACTCGTGCTCGCGCTCCTGCGTGCGCACCGAGACGGCCGCGACGAACACGGCGACGAACCCGTTGCCGTGCGCGGCTTCCGAAACCGCGTAGGGCACGAACGCCAGCGCCAGCAGGACCAGCCCGTCGGCGTACTCGGCCAGCCGCAGCCGGTCCGACGACGTCCGGAAGATCGCCCAGCCGAGCAGCCGCCCGGTCACGAGGCCGGCCACGACCCCGACGGCCAGGGGCAGCAGCAGGTCCACCAGCACCCAGGACAGGTCCATCCGGGGCTGCCCGCTCGCGCACGCCAGGCCGAGGATGACGAACGGCATGGTGAGCCCGTCGTTGAGCCCGGCTTCGGTCGTCAGCGTGAAGCGGATTTCGTTGTTCCGGGCCAGTTCCGGCTCGACGTCGGGGTGCGGGACGCCGATGTCGCCCGCCAGCACGGGGTCGGTGGGTGCCAGCGCCGCGGCCAGCAGCAGCGCGACACCGGGAGCGAGCGCGAGCCACCAGTACCCCAGCACGGCGATCGCGAGGATCGACACCGGCATGGTGATGGCGAGCAGCCGCCACGTCGAGCCCCAGCGCTTCAGGCCGAACGGGCGGTCGACCGACAGCCCGGCCCCGGCGAGCGCGACCAGGATGCCCAGCTGGGCGAAGGATTCCACGCCGTGCAGGTGGGCGGCCGGGTCGCTCCAGCCGTTGCCGTAGGGGGCGGGCAGCGGCAGCATCCCGAGCACGATCCCGGCCACGAGCATCACCAGCGGCACCGAGAACGGCCGGTCGGCCACGAGCTTCGGCACGATGGCCGCGGCGAGCGCGAGCAGGCCCGCCACCCCGAACAAGATGGTCAACGACGACAAAGAGCTCCTCCTGCCCGATCGACCCGGGACGCACCGCGACCGGCCGGGAACCGGGGTAGCGTGGTGCAAGAGGCGCGTCGCGGCCCGGATTCCCGGCGTGCGAGCGGCGAAACCGAGGAGGCCGCGGTGACGGCGACGAACGGGGCGGGCGGGGCGTGCCGGTTCTGCGGCAGGCGGCGCGACCCCCGGGTGCCCGGCCGGAACGGGCCGATCTGCGTGGACTGCGTGCGCGCCGGCCTGCGGGTGGTGCGCGACGGCGCGGACCGGGAGAGCGGCGCGGGCGACGTGCTGGCGGCGGTGACGTCGCCGCTGGCCGCGGTGTGCGACTTCTGCGGCCGCCGCGAGCGCCGGACGTTCCTCGGGCTGCGGCGGCCGCTGCTGCGCGTGGACTGCGCCGCGCGGGACGCGGTGATCTGCGTCGACTGCCTGGACCACGCCGGCGACGCGCTGAACGTCGTCCTGCGCGGCCGAGGAGCGTTTCCGGACCGGTCCCGGCGGGTAGCCGGGCGCCATGACGTCCACCCGGGAACACCGCACGCGGCCGGAGACCGCCTCGGTCGCCGAAACCCTGCGCGTCGCGGTCCAGGTCGCCCTGCCCACGCTGGCCGGCGGGGTCATCAAACGCCGTCCGAAGGCGCTGGCGGTGGCCGGGAAGCTGCAGTTCGACCGGCCCGCCGTCCGCTTGCTGCGCAAGCTGCGCGACCGCCACTACGGCCGTCCGCTGAAGCTGCGCGTCCCCGGCCGGTCGGTGGAACTCGCGCTGTCCGGTTCGGACGTGAAGCGGGTGCTGGCCGGTGCGCCGACGCCGTTCAGTCCGTCCACAGTGGAGAAACGCGCCGCGCTGGGCCACTTCCAGCCACACGGCGTCCTGATTTCCGACGCGGCCGACCGCCCCGCCCGCCGCCGGTTCACCGAGGCCGTCCTCGAACCCGGCCGTCCGCTGCACGAGCTCGCGACGCCGTTCGCCCGGGCCGTCGCCGACGAGGCGGCCGCCCTGCGGAGCTCGGAAGTGCTCGACTGGGACACCTTCAACGTCGCCTGGTGGCGGCTGGTCCGACGGATCGTGCTCGGCTCGGGCGCCCGCGACGACACGACGGTGACCGACCAGCTCGAACGCCTGCGGCTCGACGCGAACTGGGCGTACGCGCACCCGAAGCGCAAGCAGCTGCGCGCGGAGTTCCGCGAGCGGGTCGTCGCTCACCTCGGCCGCGCCGAGCCCGGCAGCCTTGCCGCCCTGATCGCCGAGTCGGGTGAGGAGACGGCGCCCGAGCAGGTGGCGCACTGGCTGTTCGCGTTCGACGCGGCGGGCATGGCGACCTACCGGACGCTGGCTCTCCTGGCGAGCCACCCGGCGGCCCAGGAGCGCGCCCGCACCGACCTCGAAGGCGTCGACCTCGCGGCGCCGAACCAGCTGAGCTACCTGCGCGCGTGCGTGCTGGACGCGATCCGGCTGTGGCCGACCACGCCGATGATCCTGCGGGAGACGACCGAAGAGACCTCCTGGGGACCGGCGGGGACGACGGTGCTGATCTTCACCCCGTTCTTCCACCGCGACCCGGACCTGCCCTACGCCGACCGGTTCGAACCGGACCTCTGGCTCGACGGCCGCGCGGCGGAGAACCCGGCGCTGGTCCCGTTCAGCGCGGGCCCGGCGATCTGCCCGGGCCGCGACCTGGTCCTGTTCTGCGCGAGCACGATGGTGGCGAACCTGCTGCGCGACCACCGGTACGAGCAGGCGTCGGGGCCGGTTCTGTCCCCCGAGCGCCCACTCCCGGCGACGCTGGACAACTTCCACCTGAAGCTCAAGCCGGCCGGCTGAACCGGTTCCGCCGGAGCCGGACGACCCCGACGACCGCCGCGGAACCCAGCAGCACCAGCACGATCGGCCAGGCCGTCGGCAGCCAGGGCCAGGCCTGACCTTCGAAGACGATGTCGTCCTCGGGCAGTTCCAGTACCTTCGCCGTCCACCGCGCGGTGGCGACGTCGGTGCGGCGGGACAGCCCGCTCACGGCGGTGTCGTACGGGAAGCGCGGCCGGTCGTGGACGTACTCGGGGGCCGGTCCGCCGGGTGGCGGCGTGACCCCGCGCGTCGCGCCGGGCACGAGGAGCCGGTCGAGGTCCGCCGCGGCGGTGAGGGCGGCCCGGGGCAGGAAGGTCAGCCCGTGCCGGGACCGGATCGGGCCGCCGTCGGCGCTCAGCGCCAGGGTTCGTGAAGCGAGTGACTGGCCTTCGGTGTCGAACACCGACGCGAGTTCGACCTCGCCGACGCCGTTCGCGAGCAGCACGCCGGTCTCGTCGGGGTTCCAGCGGAACCCGGCGTTGACGATCGCGGCCGCGTCCGGCATCCCGGCCGGCGGGTGCACCGGGACCGCGGTGCCGTAGCGGCGCCAGCCGATGGCCCGGGCCGCGTCGGCCGCGACCGAGGGCCCGGCCAGCCGCTCGACCCAGTGCAGCGTGCCGTCGATGCCGGAGAGGACCCCGGCGGTGGTGACCATGGTGCCGTCGTCGACGAACCGTTGGCCGTGTCCCCACCGGACCGCCGGGTACTCGGCGGCCCAGGCGTCGACCTTCAGCCAGTGCGCGGTGGCCGGCCGGCCGTCCAGCAGCCCGGCGGAGGCGAGCACGGCGCCGCCGTTGCAGATGCTCAGCAGCTTCGAGCCGTGGGCGGCCTGGGTGCGCAACCACGTCAGGACCGGTTCGGTGGAGGGCTTGCCGACGTCCGGGAACGCGGGCACGACGACGAGGTCCGGCGCGGCCCCGCCGAGCCGGGCGTCGAGGCCGGCGAAGTCGAGGTCGGGTACCAGGTCGAGGCCGCCGGTCAGCGGTTTCGGGTCGCGGTGCGGTGCGACGGTGTAGACGGTGAACCGGCCGGTCGCGGCCAGGATCTCGTAGGGGGCGAGTGCGTCGGAGACGACCGCACCGAGGTCGCCGACGACGACCACCGCGGTCGGTTTGGCCGGGTCGTGGGGGACCGGCGCCGCGGCCGGGACGGGCCGCGGCGGGCCGGGGGCGTAGAGGGCGTCGAGCGCTCCGAGGGAGGAGACGGTCGCGCCCACGGCGGGGACCACCAGCACGGCGGCCACCGCGGCGAGGACGAACGCGAGGCGCTTGAGCATGGTCAGTGCCAGTACTCGGCGCGGCGCCACACCATGGCGGCGAGCATCAGCGGGAACATGATCACGTGCCCGGCGACCATCAGCGCCATGCCGGAGATCGCGTCCAGCCAGTACGGCACGAGCAAGGCCGCGAACGGCAGGTACATCACCGCGGCCATCTCGGCGATCCGCGGCCACGAGTGCCGGCGCAGGGCCATCGCGAGGACCATGGCGACGGTCATGTCCGTGGCCATCACGAGGGCGTCGACGTCGGCGCGTTCGAGCCAGGCGGACGGCCACAGCGGGCCGAGCGCCACCATGCCGACGAGCATGGCGACGACCATTTCGACGTAGTGGCCGGTGAACCGGGCGAGCTTGCGGCCGGTGGTCCGGGTGGTTTCGGTGGTGGTCATGGTTCCCTCCAGGTCTGCTCCTGGACGAGGATCGCGGCTTCCGGTCGTGCTGCCAGGTGCCGGAAGTCACGACCGGGGTCATGGTCACGGACCCGAAGATCGTCGGTTGAGGGTGTGCCTGCCCGTCCGGTACGTTGGCGCCGGCGAAACGATCACGGTGCGCCCGGCACGAGCCCCGTTCCCGGACCTGGGGAGACCCGCACATGTTCGTCCACGGAACGGAAAAGCCGCCGAACGCCGAGCCTGCTCACCCGGATGCGCGGCCGAGAACGGACGCCAGGTCCGTTCGGCCGATCCATCCTCCGGGCCAGGTCGCTCCCGCCGCGATCCTGGCCCTGCAACGTGGTGCGGGAAACGCCGCGGTGACCCGGTTCGTCGCCACCGGCGTCCCGGCCCGGCGGCCGGTGGTCCAGCGCCAGCCGGAGAACGCCCTGTTCACCCAAGCGACGCAGGGGGCACGAGGCACCCGGATCACCGAAGACGCCTACCTGGCGCACGTGAAGAACAGCATCGACGAAAGCCGTCCGATGGCCTTCATCGTCAACTCCATGCTTTCGTACCGCGAGATCGGCCAGATCCCGGCGGTGGTCGACGCCATCCTGCGCGGGTTCTCCGACGGTGGGCGGGTTGCGGTGGTCCTCGGCGTCAACGCGCCGGCCCACGAGGCGGCGGCCCTGGACGCGGCCCTGACCGCGGCCAAGGCGATCATCGAAGGAGTGCGGGTACCCGTCGCGCTGGTGCGGTCGGTGTTCACCGGCAAGTTCCCCTACGGGACCATGCGCAACGCGGTGCTGCACAGCGACGAGTGCCGGCGCATGACCGAGGCGTTCGCCGCGACCGGGCGGCACCCGTACATCTCCGTGCAGGACTTCGACGCTGGCTCGCGTCAGGTGCCGGGCGGGCGTCACGTGTTCGAGCACTTCGAGAGCCGGCTCGGGGACTCGGACGACATGGCGACCGAAGAGTCGCGACCGGTCCGCCCCCTCCTGGCGGCGGGCGGCTATCGCCTCGACTCCTCGGACGACGAACTGATCAGCGGCGTTCGCGATCGGTACCGCAAGGAAAACCGCGAATGGCCCGACGAACTCGCCGAGAAGCCCACCGAAGCGCAACTGGCCAAGAGAACGACCTTCCTGGACCGGTTCAAGAAAGCGCTCGCCGAGGACATGGCCCAGCGGGATGCCCTGGCGAAGATCCATCCCCTGCTTCCCTACGCTCCGGAACCGAACCTGCTGTTCGACGCGCTGCCCACCCTGCTCGGCCCGAAAGCGGCGTCCGCGGGGAAAGGCGGGCACCCGTTCGCTTTCGGGCCGAAGGGGGCCGAATTCAGCGCGCTGGGCCGGGGAGTCAACGCCTTCGCCGCCTGGGAGCTGGGCAAGCGCTATGCGGACCAGTACGAGGACGCTCCGCTGGCGTCGGCGGTCGCCACCACGAAGCCGTCCAGTGACAGGTTTTACACCATCTCCGCATCCCTTTCGTCCGGCGACGGGATGAACGAGGAGTTCGCCCCCGCCGACCACCCCACCCTCGAGGAGGACAGCGAGCAGGTCCATGCGCGGGTGCAGGCGGACGCCGAGAACAACCGGCTACCCGAACGCGGCCTGGCCGTGTTCACCGACTTCACGGCCGGGGCGATCGGCACGGATTTGTCCCGCCTCGCCGCCACCTTCCTGCGGACCGGAAAACTTCCGCAGAACCACGTCGACCTGACCACCGTGGTGAACAGCTTCTACGCCAGTCGCGGCGCGAAAAAGAACACGAGCCTCGCCGGCTACCGCAAAGGCTACGACGCCACGGCTGACTACTCGAAGGAAGAACTCCTCGCGCCGGCCGGTCCCCGTGCGCTGCCCGAGGAGGCGGCCGGCATGCTGGGCAACGAGGAGCACAACCTCTTGGGGGCCAACGTGTCGGCTCCCATGAGCGGGGACTTCTCCGGGATGTCGGCCGGCATCTCTCCCGCCCACCAGCTCGCGGCGACCCGGGAGCTGGCGCTCGCGACGGTCCACCGCACGAGGTTCCTGGCGATGGTCCGGGCGTTGCTGGCCGAGATGCGCGGCACGCCGATGGACGGCAACTGCCTCTATCACGCGGTCAACCAGGCTCGCAGCGGTGCCACGGACCTGGGGGCGGCGATGGCCCTCCGGCAGCGGGTGGTCGACTGGATGCTCGCCGAGGCCAACCTCGAGAACGTGGCGACACTCGCGCACGACAACGGCGTCGACCTGGCGCGGCTGATCAACACCGTGGCCACCAACGGCAGCTGGGCGGGGGCCGCCGGCGACCTGGCGCCCACCGTCGTGGCCGACGCGTTG
Source organism: Streptomyces sp. MN03-5084-2B (assembly GCA_033793495.1). GTDB lineage: Bacteria > Actinomycetota > Actinomycetes > Mycobacteriales > Pseudonocardiaceae > Amycolatopsis. The sequence continues at coordinate 72,133 of JARAWT010000006.1, forward strand.
GAGATCACCTTGGTGATCCACCAGGCCGACGGTTCGGTGCACCGGGTGGGTAGCGGCCCCGAGATCCACCTCGATCTGGCCCACCACCACTACAGCGTGCGGTGAGCACTAGAGCAGGCCGAGGTCCCTCGCCCGCAGCGCCGCCTGGGTGCGGTCGCGCGCCCCGAGCTTGCCCAGGACGTTCGTGACGTGGTTCTTCACCGTGCCCTCGGCGAGGAACAGCGCCGCGGCGATCTCGCGGTTGCTGCGGCCGTCGGCCAGCAGCCGCAGCACGTCGAGTTCGCGCTCCGACAGCGGCACCACCAGCGGCTGCGGCCGCGGCTCCGCCGTGTCCGGGAGCTGCGCGAACCGCGCGACCACCTTCGCCGCCACCGACGGCTGCAGCACGGACTCCCCGCGCGCCGCCGCCAGCACCGCCTCGACCAGGCGGGCCGAGGAGACGTCCTTCAGCAGGTAGCCGACCGCGCCCGCGCGCAGGGCGGCGAAGACGTCTTCGTCGTCGTCGAAGGTGGTCAGGGCGATCACCCGGACGTGCGCGTGCTCCACCCGTAGCCGCCGGGTCGCGGCCACGCCGTCGAGGACCGGCATCCGCAGGTCCATCAGGACGACGTCGGGTGCCAGCGAAGCGGCTTCACGCAGAGCTTCCTCGCCGTTCCCGGCTTCGCCGACGACGTCGATGCCGTCCTGGGCGGCGAGCAGGACGGCGAGGGCTTCGCGGAACAGGGCCTGGTCGTCGACGAGCAGGACGCGGACCGGCGTCATCCGGGGATCTCCATGGTCAGGGCGCTGCCGCGGCCGGGGGTCGAGGTGAAGGCGAGTTCGCCGCCGAGGTGTTCGGCCCGTTCCCGGAGCCCGACCAGGCCGAACCCGGTCGCCGCACCGGCGTCGCCGCCCCGGCCGTCGTCGCGGACCTCGACCCGGACCGCCGCGGCGGTGTAGCCGAGGACCACGTCCGCCGTGGCGGCGCCGGCGTGCTTGCGGACGTTCGTCAGGCCTTCCTGCGCGGCCCGGTAGAGCGCTTCGCGCTGCTCCTCCGCCAGCGGGCGTTCGGTGCCGGTCACCGTGAGCCGGGCCGTGACGCCGGTCGCCGACGTCTCTTCCGTGAGGGCTTTCAGCGCCTCCGGCAACGGCGGCACCGGCCGCGGTTCCCGCAGCGTCCGCACCGAGCGGCGTACCTCGGCCAGCGCGGTTTCGGCCTGGTCCTGCGCTTTCGCCAGCACCTCGTCGGCCTTGCCGGGATCGGTCGGCAGCACCGCCCGCGCCGCCTTCACCTGCATCTGGACGACGGTGAGCGAATGCCCGAGCCCGTCGTGGATGTCGCGCGCGACGCGGTTGCGTTCCTGCGCCGTGGCGAGCCGCTCCGCCTGGGCGGCGTGGTCACGGAGCTTCGCGTGCGCTTCGGCGAGTTCGCCGCGCGAACGCTGTTCCCGCAGCAGCAGTTCGGTGATGATCGCGGCGAACAGCACCGACATGAGCGTGCCGATGCCCTCCTGCAGGCCTTCGCCCAGCGACATCCCGAGGTGCACGAGCGGGACCACGGCGATGACGAGCGCGATCGCCGGCCGCGGCAGGCGCAGCAGCACGCACTGGCTGACGAGCACGACGAGGAACAGCGTCGTCCCCACCCCGGCGTCGATCGTGAAGAGCACGAAGGCCAGCGGCAGCTGGACGGCGACGTAGGCCGCGCTCCACGCGAGCCGCTCGCGGCCGCGCACCCAGCCGAAGACTGCCGTCGCGAGCACGGCGAAGACCGCGCCGAGCACGAGGGCGAGCCGGGGCTCGCCGGAGCCGAGCACCCCGAGCACGATCGAGAGGAAGGCGCCGCAGGTCAGCACCCCGAGGGCCCGGTTCATGCGGTCACTGTGGAGGCTGCGGCGCCCCGCGGTCAACCACGAAAGCGCTCACACGGCCGTTCGACGTCCCGGCGCTTACGCTGGAAACGACGGCGAGGCCGATACGGGGGTTTGACATCGATGTCAGTGCTCTGGGGCGTGTCCTTCGACGCCACTCCGCTGTCCGGGGTCGTGGTCGAGTTCCTCAAGACCGCGCACCGCTTCGCCGCCCGCGGGCACCGCGTCCACCTGGACCTCGGCTACGACATCAAGGCCGACAAGGGCGCGTTCTTCCGGCCCTACCGCGACGAGGCCGAGCTGCTGCCGGCGTGGGTCACCCTCGACCGCGTCGAGGGGGTCGAGGAGGTCCGGGGCTACGACCGCGGGTTCGTCGAGCGGGTCCTGACCGAAGTCGTGCAGGGCGGCGACGACACGCTGCGGCCCGAGATCGACCGGATCGCCGGTGCACTGGCCGACCGGATCGTGGCCACCTGGGAACGCCTCGGTGTCACGGTGGTGATGGTGGAGAACGGGACCCTGCCGGAAAACCTCGCCTACACCGAGGCGCTGTACACCGCGATCGACCGCTACGGCGCCCGGCACCGGCTCGGCCGGTTCGTGTTCTGGCGCGACCACGACCTGATGTGGCAGAGCGAACCCGGGATCGCCAAGTACGGCACGTTCCCGTACCCCGGCGTCCCCGCGCCGCGGAACTCCCCGCACGTCCACTACTTCGCCCTGCACGAACAAGCGAAGGCCCGGACCCTGGACTGGGTGCCGGGCCTGGCGAACATCGACGTCCTGCCCAACTCGTTCGCCATCGCCCCGGCGCGGATCGACGAGCGCAACGCGGCTTTCCGGCGTGACCACGGCATTCCCGAGGACGTCCCGCTGCTGGCCCGGATCACCCGGATCATCCCGCAGAAGCGCATCGACCGGGACCTGCACCTGCTCGCCCTGCTGCCGGACGCGTGGCTGTTCGTCGCCGGCGACGTCGCCGAGACGCCCACCGAGCACGCGCGGCTCGCCGAGCTGGCCGACGACCTCGGCGTGCGCGAGCGCGTGGTGTTCGGCGGCTGGCTGACCCCGTACGACACGGCCGTGCCCGGCCGGTACTCCGTGCGCGACCTGCTCGCCCACGCGACGGTCGTGTCGTTCCTGACCTCCTACGACTACGAGAGCTACGGCAACCCGGTCAGCGAGGCGATCGCGTCCGGGACGCCGTACATCACCAGCGGGTACGAGCTCTACGACGTCGTCTACGACGGCTTCCGGGCGCCGGTGCTGGACATCCGGGCCCGCGACCTGCCGGACGCGGCCTTCGCGCGCGAAGTCGCCGAGCTGATCACCGACGAAGGGAAACGGGCGGAAGTGGTGCGGGTGAACTCGGAACTCGGGCAGGCGCGGTTCGGCGCGCGGGTCGTCGACGACCTGGTCGACCGGCTGTACCCGCCGCCGATGCGCGCGTCGACGCGGCTGAGCGTCGTGCTGCCGGTCTACAACGAAGCCGCGAACCTCCCGGAGGTGCTGCGGACCCTGCACGACCAGCGCGCTCTGGACAAGGATCGGTACGAGGTCGTGCTCGTCGACAACAACTCCACCGACGACACCGTGGCCATCGCGCACGCCTTCGCGGCCGCGCACCCGGACCTGGCCCTGCACGTCATCCACGAACCCGAGCAGGGTGTTTCGTGCGCGAGGCGAGCGGGGATGGACTTCGCGGCGGCCCGCAGCCGGAACCGGCCCGACAGCGACCCGGGGGAGCGGTACTACCTCGTCTCCGCCGACGCGGACTGCCGCGTCGACCCGCACTGGCTGAGCGAACTGTTCGCCGCGATGGAGTCGAGCAAGGCCGCCATCGGCGTCTGCGACTACTACTACAACGCCGAGCACTTCACCGGGCGGCCGCGGCTGTGGGACGCGATCCAGCGGACACTCCGGTGCCGTGCCGTCACCTTCGCGCTGTTCGGAGGCTTCCCCGACGGCAAGGGCTTCGCCGTCGAGCGCGACGCCTACGAACGCGCGGGCGGCATCGAAATCTTCTACCAGCTGCAGGACGGCAAGTTCGTCAACCACCTGTCCGACGACTGGGACTTCGGGATCAAGGTCGCCAACGGCGGCGACCCGATCACCTACGCGCCGCGCTCGCGCGTCGAGATCAACCCGCGGCGCGTCGACCACGCCATCGACGAGGTCATCGCCGGCCGCGCGTACGGCTCCGACGGCATCATCGTCATGCGTGACATCCGGCCGTCGGCGCCTTCGGAACCCCTCGACCTCACCGAAGCCGAGGCGAAGCAGGCGTGGGAGTTCTCGATCAAGGACTTCACCCCGAAGAACACCGTCCTGCCGGTGCTGCTGACCCCCGCACTGCTGGAGGACGACGCCGTCAGCGCGTTCTTCGGGGCCGGTCTCGCCGCGCGGCTGGCGCGGCGGATCACCGAGATCCGGCACGAGATGCGCGTCGTCGACTTCACGCCGATCCACGCCTACAAGACGCCGTCGTACCGGCTGTACTTCGAGTTCGCCGACGAGCTGTTCGCCTGCCTGCGGCGGCACGTCGGCGCGGACATCGGGTACCCGCCACCACTGCCGCCGTGCCTGGCGGAGGTGCCGGCCGAGCGGTTCGCGGAGTTCGTCCGCTACTACTGCGAAGACCGCGAGTCGGGCGAGGCCCACAACTACTTCGGCAACGGAGGGGTGTTCTGATGACCCTGGGCTACGAAGCGGCGATCGGCTCACTGCACACGATCGACCCGGCGTGGCCGCGGCCCGCCGTGCTCGACGTCCTCGAAGCGCCCGAGAACCGGCACCTGCTCGACTTCGTGCAGGAGGACCCGTTCGGGGCGCACGTGTTCCCGGGCAACGTCCCCGGCACGCCGGCGGAGTTCCTGCGCGACCTGGACGCGCAGCTGGCTTCGTCGCCGGGACCGATCCACCTGTGGTCCTACATCCCCACCTGCGCCTACCGCTGCCGCTTCTGCCAGTACCCCGTGGTGCTGGTCAAGGGCAAGATCGAGAAGGCGGCCGACTGGGTCGACCTCAACATCGCCGAGGCGCGGCTGTGGCTCGACGCCGTGCCGCACCTGGCCGGCGCCGAGGTGGGCGAGTTCAACGTCTTCGGCGGCACGCCGTCGCTGCTGCCGGAAGCCGAAATCCGCCGCCTGCTGGAGTTCTACCGTGCGCACTTCGGGTTCACGCCCGGCACGACGATCCGGTTCGAAGGCGACCCCAGCACGTTCACCCCGGCCAAGCTCGAGCTGCTGCGGGAACTGGGCTGCACCAAGCTCTCCAGCGGCGTCCAGTCGTTCGACGACCACGTGCTGCGGCTGTGCGGCCGCGAGCACACCGCGCGGATGTGCGTCGACTTCGTGCGCAACGCGCGTTCGCTGGGCTTCGAGTGGGTCAGCATCGACCTCATGTACGGCCTGCTCGACCAGACTCTCGACAGCGTGCGCCGCGACCTCGATGTCGTGCTGGAGAACGAAGTCACGGCGGTCGTGTGCACGAAGCTGCACCTGGCGTCCTACAGTGACACCCGCACCGGCGTCACCGGCGAGAAGCCGGCGGCGTGGCAGCTGCCGTCCTACCGCGACAAGCTCGTGCGCGACGGGCATCGCTGGCCGACGCTCGGCGAGCAGTACCAGATGCGGGAGCTGCTCACCGAGGGGCTGCGCGCGGCCGGGTACACCGAGCACCCGACGATGTACTTCGCGCGCGACGGCCTCGGGCCGGAGAAGTGGAAGGCCATCATGGTCGACCAGGACAAGCAGGGGGCCGAAGTCGCGATCGGGCTGGGCGGCAGCTCGAGCTGCCGCGCGTCCGAGGCGATCACCGACGTGAACTCCCGCCGCTACCCCGAAACCGTGCGCTCCGGCCGGATCCCGCTGGGGTCGGCGACGCGGTTCACGCCCGAAGCCCAGGAGGCCCGGGCCGTCAAGATGGCGCTGACGACGTTGCAGCCGCTGTGGGATTCCCTGCACGCGGCCCGGTTCCCCGGCCGGTCGCTGTTCGCCGAGCCGTGGCTGGGCAAGTTCCGTTCGCTGGCTTCGCGCGGGCTCGTCGAGCTGCGTCCGGGTGTGGTCGAGCTGACCCCCGCCGGGGAGGTGCTCGTCGAGGCGATCATCACCACCGAACTCTGAAGATCACTGCATCGGGTGACACACGCCTCGCGGGGAACGCGCACGGCAGGCAGCATGGGCTCCGGATCTGCTCTTCGCGAGGAACGGAGCCCGGATGAACCGAACCGTGGCGGGCGCGGCCGCACTGGCGGTGCTCGCGGCCGTGGTGGCCGCGACTCCCGCCCGAGCCGGCTACCGGCTGGCGGACGAGAACTACGCCGGCACCCAGATCGCGCGCCACGAGGGCGTCCAGGGCACTCCGCGAGCCGACCCGGCGGGGCAGACGCTCGGGCACGACGTCAGCGGGCACCAGGGACCGGTCGACTGGGCCGCCGCGGCCGGTGCCGGCGCGAAGTTCACCTACGTCAAGGCGACCGAGGGCACCGGGTTCGTCAACCCGCAGTACGCCCAGCAGTACGACGGCGCGCACGCCGCGGGCATCATCCGCGGCGCGTACCACTTCGCCCGCCCGGACGTCTCGGGCGGCGCCGAGCAGGCGGAGTACTTCATCGCCCACGGCGGTGGCTGGCGCCCCGACGGCACCACCCTGCCCGGCGCGCTGGACATCGAGTACAACCCCTACGGCGACGTCTGCTACGGCAAGAACCCGGCCGACATGACGGCGTGGATCGCCGACTTCACCGGCACGTACCTGGCGAAGGTCAGGCGCAGCGCGCTGATCTACACGAGCACCGCGTGGTGGAAGCGCTGCACCGGCAACACCGCCCGCTTCGGCAGCACCGATCCGCTGTGGCTGGCGCGGTACGGCCCCGAGGTCGGGGAGCTGCCCGCGGGCTGGGCGAAGCAGAGCATCTGGCAGTTCGCCCGGGGCGGCGGCCTGCCGGGGGACCAGAACTACTACAACGGCCCGATCGGCCGGGTGCAGGCGCTGGCGAAGGGTTAGTGCCGCCGGCGCAGGTCCGGCCACGGCGGCCGGTGCACCATGGCGATGCCGGTGAGGGTGGCGGCGACCAGCCCGATGCCGACACCCAGCAGGGCGACGCGCGTGGCGTCGACCGACGGTTGCCACTGGGCGTGGCCGTCGCGGACCGCGAACACGCCGACCGGCCGGTGGACCGGGATCACCGTCGTCCCGTCCGGGGTTTCGTAGGGATCGCCGAAGATGCGGGGTTCGGTCATGCCGCCATCGAATCGGAATCCGGCGGCGCTGACAAGATCGGACAGAACCCTGTCGCTTCGGTGACCGGCTGCCTACGATCGGGGGAGAGCTGTCCGTCGCTCGTCCTTTGTGGACTCGGGAGGCGCCGTGCGCAGGATCGCCCTTCTCGCCGCGGTTTCCGTGGCCGCGGCCGCCGTCGTCTCCGCTCCGGGCGCCGCCGGGGCCGCGCGAACGTGGTTCACGTCGTGGGCGCAGTCGCAGGACGGCCGGGCCGACACCGCGGTCGGCGGCGGTTCCCTGCGGGTGGTCACCCACCTCAGCCAGGGCGGCGACGCCGTGCGCGTCCGGTTCCAGAACACCTTCGGCTCCGGGCCGCTGACCATCGGGCACGCGACCGCCGGGCCGAGCGCGGGCGGCGCCGCGGTCACCTTCGCGCGTGACCTGACCTTCGCCGGCCGTCCCGCCGTCACGATTCCGGCGGGCGGCGAGGTCTGGAGCGACGAAACCAGGCTGGTGATCCGCCCGGACTCCGACCTCGCGGTGAGCATGGCCGTCGAAGGCACGGTCGTGCCCGGCCGCCACGGCGCGGCGCTGCGCGACCACTACCTGACGCCGCCGGGTTCGGGCGACCACGCCGGCGACGTCCCGGGCGACGCCTTCACGGCCACGGTGGGATCGACCTACGTCGTCAGCGCGGTCGACGTGCACAACGCGGCGCTGCAGGGGGTCGTCGTCCCGTTCGGCAGCTCGGTCGTCGACGGCATCGGCAGCACGCCCGGCGCGAACCGCCGCTGGACCGACGACCTGGCCCGGCGGATCGTGGCCGGGTCCGCGCCGCTCGCCGTCGCCAACGCCGGCGTCTCCGGGACGACGAGCGCCCGGTCGTGCCCGGCGATGCCGCCGTCGGTCGCGGGCCTGGACGCGGCGAGCCGCCTGGACCGGGACGTCCTGGCGCTGCACGGCGTCACCGCCGTCATCTACTACTACGGAACCAACGACCTGGCCTACGGCTGCGACGCGGCGGCGATCCTCGACAGCTACCGCGAGGTGTTCGCGCGCCTGCGGGCAGCCGGGATCCCGGTGTTCGTCACGCCGAGCACGCCGCGGCCGGGGTACGACGACCGGGCGAACCTGGCCCGCCACGAGATCGCCCTGTTCGTCCGGCGCTGGAACACCTGCGGCGGAACGTGTTCGGGCGTCGTCGACTTCGACACGGTCCTGGCGGATCCGCTGAACCCGAACAGCATCCGGCCGGCGTACGACAACGGCGACGGCATCCACGCGAACACCACCGGCCAGCAGGCCCTTTCCGACTTCGTGTCGGTGCCGATGCTCACCCGATCCGGCCGGTTTGACCACACGATGGGGTGACCCGGCGAGTCGGAGCGACGGGACTGTGCGTGCCGGTCAGCAGAGTACGTCCGGTGATGAACGAGTCGATGGACGACGCCGGGTGCTGCCTGCTGTCGGTGGCCTGGAACGTCGCCCCGCTGGCCGAAGGACCGCCCGGCTCCCGGCGCGCCGACCTCCGGCGCACGGTGGTGTCGGTGTGCCGGACCGCCGGCCACGGCGCCCGCGACTGGGCCGCGCGGCACGGGACGGGCGCCGAAGCCGAGTACCGGCCGTTCCTGCAGCTCGCCGACGTCGCCTACGAGATCGCCACACTCCTGTTGCTGGTGGAGGACTTCCTGGTGCCCGACCTGGAGCGGGAACACCGCCGCTGGGCGGAGATCGAGGAGCTGACCGCCCGGCTGACCGAGCTCGCCGAGTGGACCGCGGCCTTCCTCTTGTCAGGCGTGTCCTTACGTCTGTAAGGTCGCCCCTGACAAGGAGGTCCTCATGAGTGCCGCGGTGATCGCCCGTTGTTCGTTCTGCGCGAAGCCGAACACGGAGGTGGAGACGCTGATCGGCGGCCCGGGCGTCTTCATCTGCGACGGCTGCGTCCAGCTGTGCGTTGCGGTGATCGAAGGAAAGCCGGCCGACGCCCCGATGATCGCGCCGTGGGAGCACGACCTGCCGCTCGCCCAGGTGCTGCACAACCTGGGCCCGGTGTCGGCGGCGAGTGCGCAGGTCCAGGACAACCTGGCGGCCTGGGTGGGCAAGGCGCGCGCCCTGGGGGGCACGTGGTCCCAGATCGGCGAGGCGCTGGGGATGACCCGCCAGTCGGCCTGGGAGCGGTTCGCCTAGACCCCGTGCCCGCCGGGCGCCGGGCTCGATTGCCCCCTCCGTGGTCGTCCGGCATGCTGCGGGCATGGCGTACGGCACCGTCAAGTTCTTCGAACCGGAGAAGGGCTGGGGAGCAATCGCCTCGCCGGACCTGCCCACGGGCTGCGACGCATGGGTTCACTTCAGCGCGATCGAGATGGCCGGCTTCCGCGCCCTGGAAGCCGGCGACCGGGTCGAGTTCGACTACGAAGCCGTCCGGCAGGACAGCTTCCGCTTCCGCGTGACCCGCGTCCGCAAAGTCTGACCGGGTCACCGCGGAGGACGTGGTGGTCAGCGGACCGCGTAGGTGCCCAGGGAGGGTTCCAGCAGGCCGAAGACGTGGTGGGCCGAACCGAGCACGGCGGTGGTGATCCCCTGGTTGCTCCGGCCCTTCAGGATCAGGTCCATGACCCGGTGGAACAGAATGCGGTGGACCGTGCCGAGGAGGGCGGCCGCCGCCGCGGGGGCGATGTCGCGGGGGCTGCGGGCGGTGTCGGTGGCGAGCACCCGGGCGAGGGCCTCTTCGCGCTGGTCGTGCAGGTCCCGCAGCCGGGTGGTCAGCGTGAGGCTGTCGGTGATCATCCGGGTGAAGTCCTGGCCGCGGAAGCCGGCGAGGGGATCGTGGCGTTCGATGGCGGCCAGGCACTCGCGGCGCAGGGCGGCCAGCGCCGATTCGCCCGTGGGCCTGGTGGCGACCGTGTGGGCCAGGGCCGCCGCGAAGGTCTCGTGGTGGTCGAGGGCGAGGTCCTCCTTGCGAGGGAAGTAGTTGGAGACGGTCATCTTCGAAACCCCCGCCGCGGCGGCGACCTCGGTGATGGTCACGTTCTCGAAGCCGCGCTCCAGGAACAACCGGGTTGCGGCGTCGGAGATCGCCTGGCGCGTCTGCCGCTTCTTCAGCTCACGAAGCCCGGTCCTCACGTCGCGCGACACGGTCATGGTTTGGTCGTGCCGACCGAGGGCCGGCGGGATTCGAGGGTGCGGGCGGGGAGGAGGTCGTCGTCGAGGGCGTGCAGGCGGGCGAGGGGGCCGGTGACCGCGGTCGTGACGATGGCGATCAGGACGATGATCGTGTAGCCGAGGGTCGTGATCAACCCCTGCTGCAGCCCGACGTTCGCGATGACCAGCTCGGTGATGCCGCGGCAGTTCATCAGGGCGCCGAGGCGCAGGGCCTGCCGGCGGCCGGTGCCGGCGAGCGCGGCGGCCCCGGCGGCGCCGGCGAACTTCGAGAGCACGGCGACGGCGAGGGCGCCTCCGAACAGCAACCAGCCTGTCGAGCCCGCGAAGGCGGCGAAGTTGGCTTTCAAGCCCACGCTGGCGAAGAAGAGGGGGAGGAGGACGACCACGGCGAAGTCGTTGAGGCGGGCGTTGGCGCGGGTGACGAGCCGGTGCTCGCGGGGGAGGAGCACGCCGAACAGGAACGCGCCGATGATCGGGTGCAGGCCGATGGCGTCGGTGGCGGCGGCGAAGGCGACCGCGCCGGCGACCAGGAGGGCCGTGACCGCGCGGTCGGCGGTGCCGAGCCGCTCGGCCCGGCGGAGGAGCGCGGCCAGAACCGGCCGGACCACGGCGAACGCCGCGGCGAACAGGACGATCGCCAGGACCGCACGCGCGATCAGCCGGCCGGTGTCGTGCGCACCCGCCGCGGCGAGGATGACGGTCAGGATCGCCCAGGCCAGGCCGTCCCCGATCGCCGCCACCGTGAGGGCCAGGGTGCCGGTCGCGGACGTCTCGGCGCCGTGGTCGGTGAGGATGCGGGCGAGCACCGGCAGCGCCGTGATCGAGATGGCGAGCCCGAAGAACACCAGGTACACCGGCAGGGACGCGTTCGACGGCGCGAACCACGCGGGCACCAGCGAGGCGAAGCCGAGGCCCGCCGCGAACGGGATGGTGATCGAGCCCGCGACGACGAGGCCGGCGGTGCGGCGGTTTCCGGCCAGGCGCTCGATCCGCAGTTCGCCGCCCAGCAGGAACATGAAGACGACCAGACCGAGCTGCCCGGCCAGGTCGATGGCGCTCAGGACCCCGGGCGCGAAGAGCCCCTTCTGCACACCGGGGGCGACGGCGCCCAGCAGCGACGGCCCGAGGAGCAGCGCCCCGGCCAGCTCACCGATGACGGGTGGCTGCCGCAGCCGGGCGCACACCGCGCCGAGCAGGTGGCAGATCCCGATGATCACGGCCACCGCGAGCAGGAACTTGGTGAGCTGACCGAGCACCAGCATGATTCGTTCCCCAGGTTTCCGAGGTCGGTTGAACGGACGTCAGGCCGTGACGACGAGGGCGCTGTTGAAGCCGCCGTGCCCGCGGGCGAGCACCAGTGCCGTCCGGAGGGGCACTTCCCGGGGCTGGTCCAGCACGAGGTCCACAGTGGACTCGAAGGCGGGTTGCCCGATGTGGACGGTCGGGGGAATCACCGAGTCGCGCAGGGACAGCAAGGCCGCGGCGACGTCGAGGGGGGCACCACCCGCGAGCAGGCGCCCGGTCATCGTCTTCGGCGCGGTCACCGGCACGCCGCGGGGGCCGAACAGCGCACTCAGCACCGCGGCTTCCTCGGCGTCCCGCCCGGGTACGCCGCTGGCGTCGGCGAAGACCACGTCGACGTCGGCGAGGGTGAGCCGGGCGTCGTCGAGGGCGAGTTCGATCGCGCGCCGCAGGCCCGGCGGCCGGCCGGAGCCGGGGCGCGGGTCGAACGTCGAGGCGTGACCGGCGATCGTCCCGTACGGGTACTCGGCGCCGCGTTCGCGCGCCTGCTCGGGGGTTTCCAGCACCATCAGCGCGCCCCCTTCGCCGGGCACCCCACCGGACGCCGCCGTGTCGAACGGCAGGAACGCCCGTGCCGGATCGTGCTCCGGGCTCATCGTGCCGCTGCGGGTCAGGCACAGCCACGACCACGGGCACAGGGACCCGTCGACCCCGCCGGAGAGCATCAGCGACGTGCCCGCGCGGACGGCGCGCCGCGCCTTCGCCAGCGCGTCCAGCCCGCCCGCCTGCTCGGCGACCAGCGCCGAACCCGGGCCGCGCATGCCGTGCCGGATCGAGATCTGCCCGGTGTTCACCGGGTAGAACCAGGCGAACGACTGGTACGCGCTGACGTACGCGCCGCCCTTGCTCCACAAGGCTTCCAGCTCGCGCTGGCCGAACTCGAAGCCCCCGGCCGACGCCGCCGTCACGACGCCGGCGGCGAAGTCCGGCATGCCTGCCGGGCTCGCGCCGGCGTCGGCCAGCGCCTCCTCGGCGGCCACCAGCGCCAGCCGGGTCATGTGGTCGGTCTGCGGAAGCAGCCTGCTGGGCAGGTGGTCCTTGGGCTCGAAGTTCACCTCGCCCGCCACGTGCGCGCGGTAGCCCGAGGTGTCGAACCGGCTCACCGGCGCCACCCCGCTCCGGCCCGCGAGCGTCGCCGCCCAGAACTCCTTCGTGCCCCAGCCGTTCGGCGCCACGACGCCGATTCCGGTCACCACCACGGTGTCCCGCTCGTTCCCACCCGGCACCGGGCCGTCCTTTCTTCCGTCCTGCAAGGAGTTCAGGCGTTTTTGACGAAGTCCCAGATGGACTCGGCAAGGTAGTCGACCATGTCCGGCGTGAGCCGGGGGTGCACGCCCACCCAGAACGTCTGCTCGGTGATCGTGTCGCAGTTGGCCAGGTCGCCGACCGTCCGGAAGTGATGGCCGGCGTAGGCGGGGTGCCGGGTCAGGTTGCCCGCGAAGAACTGCCGGGTGCCGATCTTCCGGGACTCCAGGAACCGCACCAGGTCCAGCCTGCTGAAGGGGGCGTCGGGCAGCACCGTGAGCGCGAACCCGAACCAGCTGGGGTCGCTGCCCGGCGTCGGGCTCGGCAGCAGCAGGTTCGGGATGTCCTCGAGCGCGTTGCGCAGGTGCTGCCAGTTCCGCCGGCGGGCTTCGCTGAACGCGGGGAGCTTCTCCAGCTGGGTCAGGCCCAGCGCGGCCTGGATGTCGGTCGACTTCAGGTTGTAGCCCACGTGCGAATACGTGTACTTGTGGTCGTAGCCCAGCGGCAGCGTGCCCAGCTGGTAGGTGAACCGCTTGCGGCACGTGTCGTCCTCGCCGGGCAGGCACCAGCAGTCGCGGCCCCAGTCCCGCAGCGACTCCACGACACGTGCCAGCACCAGGTTGTCGGTCAGCACGCACCCACCCTCGCCCGTGGTGATGTGGTGGGCGGGGTAGAAGCTGACCGTGGCCAGGTCGCCGAACGTGCCGGTGGCCTTGCCGCGGTAGGTCGAGCCCAGCGCGTCGCAGTTGTCCTCGATGAGGAACAGGTCGTGCTGGTCGGCCAGCCGCGCGATTTCCTCGACGGCGAAGGGGTTCCCGAGCGCGTGCGCGAGCATGATCGCCTTGGTGCGCGGGCCGATCGCCGCGGCGACCTGGTCCGGGCCGGGGTTGTAGGTACCCAGCTCGGAGTCGATGAACACCGGGACGAGCTGGTTCTGCAGGATCGGGTTCACCGTGGTGGGGAAGCCCGCCGCGGTGGTGATCACCTCGTCGCCGGGCCGCAGCCGCCGCTCGCCCAGCATCGGCGAGGTCAGCGCGGAGAGCGCCAGCAGGTTCGCCGACGAGCCCGAGTTCGTCAGATGTGCCTTGCGCAGCCCCAATGCCCGTGCGAAGAGCCGTTCGAACTTCACCGCGGTGGTGCCGGAGGTGATCCGCAGGTCCAGTGCCGCGGCCACGATGGCGACCCGGTCGTCCTCGTCGAGCACCGCGCCCGCCGGGGTGAGCGGCGTGGTACCCGGCACGAACTCGCCGGCCGGGGTCTGCTCCCGGTGGTAGCTGCGGACCTGGTCGAGGATCCGCCGGCCTAGCTCGCTCATGTCATGCCCCTTCACGACTCCGGTTCCCGCGCCGGTGGCGGGCTTTCATCACCGAGAACGGTGCGACGTCCCGTTCGAGGCGGAATCCAGCCGCCGGGCTCCAACCGGGCTCGACGGCAGGGCCCGACGATCCGTCGTGCCCAGAGCCGTGACCCGAGGAGTCGTCTCATGAAAGCTCTCGTGCTCGCCGGTGGGACCGGCAGCCGATTGCGCCCGCTGACCTACTCCATGCCCAAGCAGCTGATCCCGGTGGCCGGCCGGCCCGTGCTGGAACACTGCCTGGCGAACGTTCGCGCCCTGGGGGTGCGCGAAGTCGGCATCGTCGTGGGCGATCACGCCGAGCAGATCACCGAGGTGTTCGGCGACGGCACGCGGTACGGCCTGCGCATCACCTACCTCCACCAGGAGCGCCCGGCCGGGCTGGCGCACTGCGTCCTGCTGGCGCGGGAGTTCCTCGGCGACGACGACTTCGTGATGTACCTCGGCGACAACATCCTCGTCGGCGACCTGGGCACCGCGACGGCACAGTTCCGCGAGGAGCGCCCGGCGGCCCGGCTGCTCGTGGCGAAGGTGAGCCAGCCCAACTGCTACGGAGTGGTGGAACTCGACGCGGGCGACGCGGTGCTGTCGGTTGCCGAGAAAGCCGAGGAGCCGCCGAGCGATCTGGCGATCATCGGCGTGTACTTCTTCACCAGCGCGATCATCGCGGCGGCCGGGCGGATCGGGCCGAGCGCGCGCGGCGAGCTCGAGATCACCGACGCGATCGCGGAGCTGATCGAGCAGGGCCTGCCGGTGGTGGCGAGCCGGTTTTCCGGGATCTGGAAGGACACCGGCACCGTCGACGACCTGCTGGAGTGCAACCGGCTGCTGCTGGCGGAGCTGCCGCCGCGGGTGCAGGGGGACGTCGACGCGGAAAGCGTGCTGCGCGGGCCGGTGGTGGTCGAGCCCGGCGCGACCGTGGTCCGGTCCACGATCCAGGGGCCCGCGCTGATCGGCGCGGGCAGCCGGGTCGAGAACAGCGTGATCGGCCCGTCCGTGTCGATCGGGACGGACTGCACCGTGATCGGCGCGGGCGTGACGGACTCGATCCTCATGGCCGGCGCCGCGGTGCGCGGGCTGGCCGAGGTGACCGGCTCGCTGATCGGCCGTGGGTCCGAACTGGACAGCACGGCCGCGGCGTCGACGCACCGGATGCTGCTGGGGGACCGGTCGTGCCTCGACCTGACCGCGGGGACGTCGCGATGACCCTGACCCGGCAACCCACGATCGCCGAGCGGTTCACGCGTTCGGCCGAGGCCACCGACAGCCCGATCGCGCCCAACGCGGAATTCGCGGAATGGTTCGCGGCGCGCTCGGCCGCGCACAGCTACGTCGTCGAGCGGGTCCCGCTGGCGGCGCTGCCCGGATGGGAATTCGAAGCGGGCACCGGGGATCTGCGGCACACCAGCGGCCGGTTCTTCGGGTTCACCGGCGTGCACGCGCGCACCGACCGGGGCGAGTGGGACCAGCCGATCATCGACCAGCCGGAGATCGGCGTGCTCGGGCTGGTGGCCAAGGACTTCGGCGGGGTGCTGCACTTCCTGGTGCAGGCCAAGATGGAGCCGGGGAACCGCAACCTCGTCCAGCTCTCCACGACGGTGCAGGCCACGCGCGGCAACTACCTGCGCACGCACCAGGGCCTGCCCACGCCGCACCTGGAGCACTTCCTGCCGCCGCGGCGCAGCCGGGTGCTGGTGGACCGCATCCAGGCCGAGCACTCGCAGTGGTTCCTGCGCACGCACAACCGGAACATCGTGGTCGAGACCGATCAGGCGGTGCCGATCGGCCCGGATTACCGCTGGCTCACCCTCGGCCAGCTGTGGGGTCTGCTCGGCCGGGACAACCTGCTCAACTCCGAGACGCGCACGGTGCTCTCCGGCATTCCGGTCGCCCCGCCGGGCGGGGAAACCGCCTCCCCCTACCGGGCCGCTCTTCGCCGCTCGCTGACCGGCCCGCCGCCGGACCGCGACCTGCTGAGCTGGTTCATCGACGGCAAGGGGGCGCTGGAGCCGGTCGCCCGGCAGTGCGGGCTCGCCGAAGTCGCCGGATGGCACCGCGATGACGACCGCATCGCGCGTCCCGACGGGCGGCACTTCAGCGTCGTCGGAGTGCGGGTCGAGGCACCGACACGGGAAGTGACCCGGTGGAGCCAGCCGCTGATCGAACCCGCCGCCGAAGGCCTGTTCGGGCTCGTCGTCCAGCAGGACGGCGGTGTGCTGCGGCTCCTGCTGCACGCGCGGGCGGACGCGGGTTCGGCCCAGTTCACCGAGTTCGGCCCGACGGTGCAGTGCTGTGTCACCGGCGACCGGCCGGTGCCGTTCCTCGCCGACGTTCTCACCCCCGCGCCCGGTTCCGTCCGGCACGACTCGCTGCAGTCGGAGAAGGGCGGCCGGTTCCTCGACGCCGTCAACCGCTACCGCGTCGTCGAGCTGCCCGCCGACCGGCCGGTGGCCCTGCCCGACGGGTACCGCTGGCTGAGCCTGCGCCAGGCGATGGAGCTGACGGCGCAGGCCGACCAGGTCAACATCCAGGCCCGCACCCTGCTCATCGCGCTGCTGAGCACCTGGTGAAAAGGAGATCCGATGTCGTTCACCGAAGCTGAGCTGGCCTACCTGGCCGGCCAGTCCTTCGCCCGGCTGGCGACTGCCGGGCCGGACGGTCCGCACGTCGTCCCGGTCGGCTTCACCTTCAACGCCGAGCTCGAGACGCTCGACATCAGCGGCCGGGAGCTCGCGACCAGCCGCAAGTTCCGGGACGCGGCGCACGACCCGCGGGTCGCGCTGGTCGTCGACGACGTCCCTCCCGGCTCGCCGCCCGCGCCCCGCGGGCTGGAGGTCCGCGGCCGCGCGGAGGTGCTGCGCACCGGCGGCCGGCTCGTCGACCCCGGCTGCGACGACGCACTGATCCGCGTCTGGCCCACCCGGGTCGCGGCCTGGGGCATCGACGCCCACTGGAGCGCCGGCGTGCGGAGCCGGGAGCTCACCCGGAAGGAGCGCACCGCGTGATCGAGAACCTGCCCGCGTTCCCCTGGTCGGCCCTGATGCCGCTGCGGAACCTCGCGGCGAGCCACCCCGACGGCATCGTCAACCTGGCGCTCGGCACGCCGGTGGACCCGTCGCCGGAGGTCGCGCGCCGCGCGCTGGCGGCCGCGGCCGACGCGCCCGGCCACCCCGCCACCGAGGGGACACCGGAGTTCCGCGCGGCCGCGACCGGGTACCTGAAGCGGCGGCTCGGCGCGGACGTCGACGAGTCGGCCGTGCTGCCCGCGGTCGGCACCAAGGAGCTGATCGCCTGGCTGCCGGCAGCGCTGGGGCTCGGTGCGGGCGACGTGGTGGCGTACCCGCGGTTGTCCTTCCCGACCTACGAGGTCAGCGCCCGGCTCGCCGGGGCGGTCCCCCGGCCGGTGGACCTCGACGACGGCCCGCCCGCGCCCGGGCCGAAGCTGCTGTGGCTGAATTCGCCGGCGAACCCCGACGGGCGCGTGCTCACCGCCGCCGAACTGCGCGAGTACGTCGAATGGGGTCGCCGCCACGGCGCGATCGTGGTCAACGACGAGTGCTACGTCGAGCACGGCTGGACGGCGGAGCCGACGTCGATCCTGCATCCGGAGGTCAGCGGGCCCCGCCAGGAGGGCGTGCTCGCGGTGCACTCGCTGTCCAAGCGTTCGAACATGGCGGGCTACCGGGCCGGGTTCGTCGCCGGCGACGCGAACCTGGTGCGCCGCCTGCTCGAGGTGCGCAGGCACGCCGGGCTGATCGTGCCCGCACCGATCGCCGCCGCGATGACGGCCGCGCTGAACGACGACGACCACGTCCTCGAACAGCGGCTCCGCTACGCGGAGCGCCGGGGGAGGCTGCTCGCGGGCCTGCTCGACCGTGGTTTCGCGGTGGACGGGTCCGCTGGATCGCTGTTCCTGTGGGCGACCGAGGGGAGGCCGTGCTGGGACAGTGCGCGGGACCTGGCCGAGCTGGGAATCCTGGTGGCACCGGGGACGATCTACGGCGAACCCGGGCGGCACCACGTCCGGCTCGCCCTCACCGCGACGGACGAACGGATCGAGGCGGCGGTGACCCGGCTGAAGAACTGACCGGTGTCCCGCTGAGCGGCGATGTTAAGGTTTTGGCTCCACCAAGCCGAAATCCCCCGATCCGGAGGTCCTGAATGCTGCGAGGGCTCCTGCCCGGCACGAGACCGTTGCGGACCTCCAGGGATTTCCGGCTGCTGTGGGTGTCGGGATTCGTGACGTCGTTCGGGACCGTGCTGACCCTCCTCGCCATCCCGGTCCAGATCATGGCGATCACCGGCTCGCCGCTGGCCGTGGGCCTGATGGGCACGGTCGAGCTGGTCCCGATGATCGTCTTCGGGCTCTACGGCGGCGTGCTCGCCGACGCGCTCGACCGGCGGCTGATGGCCTTGCTCACCGAAATCGTCCTCGGCCTGCTCTCGGCGGGGCTGCTGGCGAACGCGCTGCTGGACCGGCCGCTGCTCTGGCCGCTGTACGTGGCGGTCGGGGCCGCGGCCGCGGTCGGGGGACTGCAGGGCCCGGCGATGACCGCGATGGTGCCCCGGCTGGTGCCCGCCGACCAGATGACCGAGGCGATGGCGCTGAACTCGCTGCGGTCGAACATCTCCGCGATCGCCGGCACCGCCATCGCCGGAGTGCTGATCTCCCTGCTCGGCCTGCCGATCGCCTACGTCATCGACATCGTGACGTTCGCGGTGTCCGCCCTCCTGATCTTCCTCGTCCGGCCGCAGCCGGTCGCCGAGCACACGTCGGCGCCCTCGTGGCGCTCGATGGCCGAAGGGGTCCGGTACGCGCTGAGCCGGCCCCTGCTGGTCGGCAGCTACCTGGTGGACCTGGTGGCCACCGCGCTCGCGCTCCCGTTCGCGTTGTTCGCGTTCCTGGCCGCGGACCTCGGCGCGCCGTGGACGCTGGGCCTGATGTTCTCCGCGACCGCCGCCGGCGGCATGATCGCCGCGGCGACCAGCGGCTGGGCGGCCCGGACTCGCCGGCACGGCGTCGCGATGCTCGTCGCGGCCGCGTTGTGGGGCGTGACGATGGTCGGGGCCGGGCTCAGCCCGTGGTGGTGGCTGACACTGGTGATGCTCACGCTCGCCGGGGGGACCAACTTCGTCGCCGACCTCTTCCGCGGCACCCTGTGGAACCACGTGGTGCCGGACCGGCTGCGCGGGCGCCTGGCCGGTATCGAGCTGCTGGTCGGCTCGGCCGGGCCGCAGCTGGGTGATCTGCGGGCGGGCCTGTTCGGCAGCCTCTTCGGCATCCGGCGCGCGATCTGGACCGGCGGGCTGGCGTGCGTGGCCGGCATCGGGCTGGTCGCGGCGGGCGGGCGGTCGCTGGTCCGGTACGAGTACCGGCCCGAGGCGTCGCCGAAGCCCGTCGGCTGAGGCCGGCCACGGGGCGGAGCTGCGGCGTGGCTCCGCCCCGGCGCGGACCTCAGGCGGGAACGGCCAGCAGGCCCACGGCCCGCGCCTTGTTCACCGCGTCGATCCGGGAGACCGCGCTGAGCTTGACGAAGATGTTGCGGAGGTGACGTTTGACCGTCCCGATGGTGATCCGGAGCCGGGTGGCGATCTCGGCGTTGCTCCGCGCCTCGGCGACCAGCACGATGATTTCGCGCTCCCGGTCCGAGAGGCACCGCTCCCGCGGCCGGACGATCGAGGCGATGCCGACCCGGGAGGTCACGATGCAGACCAGCTCGTGGTCCCCGCTCACCCCCCTGACGACCGACACCAGGTGTTCACCGGAGACGTCCTTCGGTAGGTAGGCGCTGACGCCGGAGCCCAGGAAGGCCTCGGCCGCGCCCGGCTGTTCCCCCTGGCTGAGAACCACGACCCGGTGGCTCGCGCGCTGCTGGAACAGGCGTGCCAGGTCCCCGGCGGCAGTCTGGTCCGCCGTGTCCTCCATGCCGTACATCACGACGTCGACCGGCTGACGGTGCAGCACATCGATCGCCTGGTCGACGTCACGAACCGCCGCGCAGACGGCGAAGTTCTCTTCGGCGGCGAGAAAGGTCTCCAGGCCCATGCGGAAGACGGGGTTGGACTCGACGACGAGGATCCTTGTGGCGTTGTGTGCGTACGGCAAAACGTCTCCTCCCGGCAGGATCGAACACGTGGAAAGTCACTGTCGCGGCCGGTCGTGAGATGCGTCACCACGGGCGAACGCGGTGCGTCGCGTATCATCCGCATGGCTGTACGAGTCCGGTCTTCATGCTCCCGGAAGAGGACCGGATTTCTTTTCTCGAATCCCTGCTGCTGCCGGCGCCCCAGTTTTGTACTTGCCCCAGTATTCACATCGGTTTCGCGCCCTGAGACGGGCGCTCCTCTCTAGAGGCTAATGATTGACTGACTGCTTCGAATCGGCCATTGAGGTGACTTGGCAAAGCCCGGTTAAGTTGCCGCAGGGCGGGACAAAAAGGACATTGCCGAACCGGGGTCAGGCTGCTGAGCAGGAGATATGTTCGCCCGGGTAAGTGGGTGCTGCCCCTTCGTGCATCTTCCGAGGACGAGTCGGTGGTCTCCAGATGGTCGATTGTGCGATCCGGATGACAGCCGGTAGACTGCCTCGTTTATTTAAAATGGGCCGAAAATCCGAATGCAATGCAATCCGATTAATCGCGTTCGTTGACCTGTTGTTGTGATTCGAAAGACGTTGCGTAAATGACGGAGCGGCGAACCGCGTCCATTCGTGACTCGGCGCCGAGCTTGGTGACGATGTTGTGAATGTGTCGCTTGACGGTCCCGTCGCTCAGGTGCAGCGTGCCGGCGATCTGCCGGTTGGTCATCGACCGCGCCATGAGCCGCACGACCTCCTGCTCGCGGGGCGAGAGCACGGCGCAGTCGGTGGTGAGCAGCGCGGGCAGCGCCGTCCGTGGCGCGGAGACGAAGATCCATTCGTCGTTCTGCCCGATCTCCCGGATCACCGACACGAGGTGGTCGTCGGTCACCTGGCGGGGCAGCTGGCCGCGGACACCCGGGCGCATCAGCAGGTCCGCCGCGTCCTCCCGGGGGTACCGGCCGAGCAGCAGCACCTGCTGGTCGGCGCGGGCCGCGAAGATGCGGTCGAGCTGGGTGCCGACGTCCGCGTCCGGATCCTCGACACCCAGCAGCAGGAGATCCGGCAGCTCGCGCATGATCAGCGAGGCCGCGGCCTCGGCGTCCGGCGCGGTGTCCACCACCCGCAGTCCGTCCGCCGCGCTCAACAGGGAACGCAGGCCGCCCCGGAAGACGGGGTTGGACTCGACGACGAGGATGCGAGTGTCGGTTCTCATCAGGCTCCCAGCTCCGCTGACGTGAGAAGTGCGTCCAGCGTCGCCGGGAGCGGTGGGGTGGGCTTCGAGCCCTGTTCGTGCTGCTCAGAGGTCGAGTCGCACCTCGTAGCGGCCGAGCCAGGCGTTGAGCCAGAGCGCCATCTCCAGCCCGCCCCGGTCGTAGGACCGGCTCTGGCCGCCGAGCGGGCGCTCCAGCAGCCTGCGCACCCTGCCCTGGTCCAGCAGCGGCCGCGCCGGCGCGTCGGGATCGGCCTCGATCCGGGCCAGCTCGGCTCGCAACGAGGCTTCGTACGCGGTGTCCTGCGTGGCCGGGTAGGGCGTTTTGGCGCGTTCGAGCACCGACCGCGGCAGCAGGTCGGCGACAGCGGCACGGAGCAGGCTCTTCTCCCGGCCGTCGAAGGACTTCCACGCCCACGGCACGTTGAAGACGTACTGCACCAGCCGGTGGTCGCAGAACGGGACACGCACCTCGAGCCCCGCGGCCATGCTCATCCGGTCCTTGCGGTCCAGCAGCGTCTGGACGAACCGGGTCAGGTTGAGGTGCGACATCTCGCGCATCCGCCGCGGCAGCCCGGTCTCCCCGGGCAGCCGCGGGACCTCCGCGAGCGCGTCACGGTAGCCGCTTTCCCGGCGTGCGGGCAGGTCGAGCTTGGCGACCAGGCCGCGGTCCAGCAGCGACGTCCCGCCGAAGTACCGCGCCGATCCCGAGGTGAGCCAGGGAAACGTGTCGGCACCGACGGCGTTCGGGTTGTGGAACCACCGGTAGCCGCCGAACAGCTCGTCGGCGGACTCGCCGGACAGCGCCACCGTGGCGTGCTTCCGGATCGCGCGGGAGAGCAGGTAGAGCGACGGCCACATGTCGCCCCAGTACGCCGGGGGCAGGTCGACCGCCCCGAGCACCGCCGCCCGGACGTCCGGGTCGGTCAGCTCGGCGCTGTCGAGCAGGACCTCGTGGTGTGCCGCGCCGACGTGCCCGGCGACCTCCCGCGCGTACGGCGCGTCCGAGCCGCCGCGTACCGCGTCCGGCGTGAAGCCGGCCGCGGCACCGGCGAAGTCGACGGAGAACGAGCGGATCGGCTCGCCGCCGTGGACCTCACGGTGGCGCGCGGCCAGCGCGGTGATCGCGGAGGAGTCGAGCCCGCCGGACAGCAGCGTGCACAGCGGGACGTCGGACACCATCTGCTGGTCGACGGCTGCCGCGAGCAGTTCGCGCACGGTGGCGATCGTCGTTTCGAGGTCGTGCGGGTGGTCCTCGGCCTGCAGCGCCCAGTAGCGCCGGTGCGTGACCCCGGACCGGGTCACCCGCAGCGTGTGACCCGGCCGCAGCTCCGCGAGCTCGGCGAACACGGCGTGACCGGGCGTCTTCACCATGTCCAGCGCTTCGGACAGGCCGTCGGCGTCGACGCGCCGGGAGACCGCGGGGTGGGCCAGGATCGCCTTCGGCTCCGAACCGAACAGCACGCCATCGGACATCCGGTGGTAGTAGAGCGGCTTGACGCCCATCCGGTCGCGGACCAGCAGCAGTTCCCGGCGGCGGTGGTCCCAGATCGCGAAGGCGAACATCCCGTCCAGCCGGCCGGCCAGCTCGGCGCCCCAGCGCAGGTACGCCTGGAGCACCACTTCGGTGTCGCCGCGCGTGCGGAACCGGTGGCCGTGGCCCTCCAGTTCCGTGCGCAGCGAGGCGAAGTTGTAGACCTCGCCGCAGAAGGTGATCGTCGCCAGCGGCGCGCCGTCGTCCCCGCGGGCCGTCATCGGCTGCCTGCTGCTTGCCGGGTCGAGCACCGCGAGCCGCCGGTGCCCGAGCGCGACCGGGCCTTCGACGAACACGCCCTCGTCGTCGGGGCCGCGGCAGGCCATGGTGGCGGTCATGGCGAGCACGGTGTCCCGGTGCGCCGCCAGGTCACGGTCGAAGCCGGCCCAGCCCGCGATTCCGCACATGTCGTTCCTTTCCGGAGCTGCGGGGGAGGTCAGTCGCGGGCGCGCAGGCGTTCGTTGATCTCGGCGAGCAGGATGCGCGGGGTCTTCGCCTCGGTGACGATGTTGTCGCCGATCGTGATGCGGTAGTCGCGTTCGATGCGGTTGATCGTGTTGAACATGGCCAGGGAGTCGTAGCCGAGCATGTCGAACTCGACGTCCAGGATCTCGCCGGAGAAGTCGACGGACTCGTCCTCGCCCGCGCTTTCGCGCAGCAGGTCGAGCAGTTCGTCGATGCTCAGCGTGGTGGCCATCAGGGCTCCTTCGGGAAAGGGGTGTCGGCCCGGCCAGACAACCCTTTCCCGTTCGAGAGCCCTTACAGCCGGTTCAGAGCGGGCAGCCGGCTCGGCGGCGGGCCCTGCACCTGCTGGTACCCGCTGACCTCGGCCGACAGCAGCCCTTCGCCGTGCGACAGCCCCGGCAGCTGCTGCTCGAACTGGTGGACCTCGCCGGTCGGGAGCGTGCCGCCCAGCTCGGCCCGTGTCCCGCGGATCTTCGACTCGGTGACCAGCCCGCCGAGCTCGACCAGCCGGGACAGGGTCGCGCTCACCGCGTCGGCGGGCAGTTCCAGCTCGAAGCGGCTGATCGGCTCGAGCACCTCGGTGCCCGCCTGCTGCAGCGCCTCCCGCAGCGCGACCGGCGTGACCTTGCGGAAGTCGCCCGCCGCGCTGATCGGGCTGAAGTACCCGGTGCGGGTCACGGTCACCGCGCAGTCGACGACCTCCCAGCCGTACAGGCCGCACAGCAAGGTCGCCTCCGTGGTCTCCTCGATCGCCTTGTGGAAGGCCAGCGGCAGCGAACCGAGCTCGACGTCCAGCCCGAACGTCAGCCCGGAGCCCGGGGCGCCGGGGCCGACGCGCAGCCCGAGGGTGGCGAAGAACGGGTTGCGGCCGTCGCCGATCGCCCACACCGATGTCCCGGTGCCGACCGGGCGCTCGACGCAGACCGGCTGCGTGCCGGCGAACTCGATGGCGAGGCCGTGCTGCTCGGCGAGGGTCTCCTTGATGACCTCCTTCTGCACCTCGCCGTAGAGCCGGACGGTGACCTGCCGGGTTTCGTCGTCCTGCCGCACGGTGATCAGCGGGTCCTGCTCGGCCAGCTCCTGCAACCGGGCGAACAACGCCGGGGTGTCGCCCGGGTTCACCGGGCGCACGACCGTCTCGAGGCTGGGCGGCGGGAAGTGCGCCCCGCCGGCCCGGGGGTCGGCGACGCCGAGCTGGTCGCCGATGCGGATTTCCTTGAGGCCACTGACCTTCGCGATCTGCCCGGCTCCGGCACGGGCTTCCACCGTGTCCTGGCCGTGCTCGAAAGCCCGTACCGCGGTCACCTTGCCCTCGAAGGTGAGCAGGCCGCCGGGACCCGGCCGGTGGAACCGGACGTGCTCGCGCGCGCCCAGCTCCCCGGAAAACACCCGGACGTAGGCGATCTTTTCGCCGGCGCGGCCGCGTTCGATCTTGAAGACACCGGCGCGCAGGGCGCCGTCCGGCGTCGGTTTCGCCGCGCCGGCGAGGAACTCGCGGATCCCCGCGGTCACCTCGGCGATGCCGTCGCCGGTGCGCGCGGAACCGAAGAACACCGGCGAGACGACGCCGAGCCGGGTCTGGCGGACCAGTTCCGCGCGGTAGTCCGCGGCCGTGAGCGCGCCGTCGTCCTCCAGGTAGGACGTCAGGAAGGCGTCGCTGTGCTCGGCCAGCAGCTCGGCGAGCGCGGCCGACGGTTCGAGGCGTCTCGGCCGGGTGCGGGCGGCCGGGGTGCCGAGGTCGTCGACCTCGGACAGCGGCACGCACGCCACGCCGAGGCGGTCGGTGAGGTCGGCGAGCAGGCTCTCGTACCGGGCACCGACCCGGTCGACCTTGTTCGCGAAGATCACCACCGGGATGCGCAGCCGGGTCAGCGCGCGCATGAGCACCCTGGTCTGGGCCTGCACGCCTTCGACGGCCGAAACGACGAGCACGACGCCGTCGAGCACCCGCAAGGCGCGTTCGACCTCGGAGATGAAGTCCGGGTGGCCCGGGGTGTCGATCAGGTTGACGTGCAGGTCGCCGATGAGGAACGACACGACGGCCGAACGGATGGTGATGCCGCGACGGCGTTCCATCTCCATCGAGTCGGTCTGCGTGTCACCGCTGTCGACGCGGCCGACCCGGTCGATGACGCCGGCGTGGTGGAGCAGCTGCTCCGTGAGGCTGGTCTTACCGGCGTCGACGTGGGCGAGAATGCCGATGTTCAGATGTTCCATGGAAGAACGGCTCCAGGGCTGTCGAGAGTTCCGAATGACGCGGGGACTCGACAGCGCACCTCATACCGTTCTCCTTTCCGCGGAATATCTTTCGAACGCGATGCTACCAGCCGGGCGCCTTTCCCGGGCCCGCTGGCCGTGGACTCGAAGAGGTGTCGAAGGCGGCTTCCTACCGTCCGGGTTCGAACCCGACTCCGGAAGGTTGGCGCGATGCGAATTCTGTTTGTTGGTGCGGCCGGTGCCCACGTCCCGTGGATCGTCCCGCTGAGCTGGGCCTGCCAGCTGGCCGGCCACGAGGTGCGGGTCGCGGTCCGCCCGCTGGGTGTGCAGGCGCTGTCGAACGCGGGCCTGGCGGTGGTCCCGCTCGGTGACGAGAAGGCCATCCAGGAGGCCCAGAACAAGCACGCCGGGCTCGCCTACAAGGGGAGCCCCCGCACGCTCAAGGGCAACTGGGTGACCCAGCCGGACCTGCTGGACGCCGACCTGCGCGTGGACATGGCCAGCCGGATCCTGGCCGCGGCCGAGGGGCAGGCGGCCGACGCCGTCGAGTTCGCCCGTTCCTGGAAGCCGGACCTCGTCGTGCACGACTCGGCGGCGACCGTCGGCCTGGTGGCCGCGGCGGCGGCCGGGGTGCCCGCGGTCGGCCACACCTTCGGCTTCGCGTTCGGCTTCGACTACCGCGCGCCCGAGCTCACCGGGGTCTACGAACGGCTCTTCACCCCGCACGGCCTCGAGCCGGTGTTCGACGAGGCCTACATCGACCCCTGCCTGCCCAGCCTGCGCGACCCGCACCGGGTGCCGTGGGCGCCGATGCGGCTGGTGTCCTACAACGGCCCGCTCGTCGAACCGGACTGGCTCGTCCGCCGGGACGACCGGCCGCGCGTGATCGTCACCCCCGGCCTGACCACCACGTTGCTGGACAAGCTGATCGGCCGGATCGTCGACGGCGTCGGCGACCTCGGCGCGGAGATCATCGTGGCGGTCGACCGCGCCTCGCGCGCCGGCATCGGCGCCCGGGACAACGTGCGGATCGTCGAGAACTTCCCGTTCAGCCTGCTGCTGCCCACCGCCGACGCGGTGGTCCACCACAGTGGCGTCGGCACCGGCATGAACACCGCCGCGAACGGCGTGCCCCAGGTCGTCATGCCGCAGAGCGCGGTCCAGGACTTCTGGGCCGAGAAGATCGTCGGCACCGGCGCCGGCCTGTCGGTGCCCGACCCGGACACCGCGGCGCCCGGCGCGATCACCGACGCGGTCAGCGCGGTGCTCACCAAGCCCGAGTACCGCGAGAGTGCCCAGGCCCTGCGTCGCGAGAACGAGGCACAGCCCAAGCCCGCCGAACTGGTGGCGCTGCTCGAAGAGTTCGCCAGGGGCGCCGACGCCTGCAACAGCCCGCTGGTCACCACGGCGTGAGCGAAGGGGACGAGATGACCGGCACCACCGGACGCGACGACGTCAACGATGTGATCATCATCGGTACCGGCCTTTCCGGGACCATGCTGGGGTCGATCCTGGCCCGCAAGGGATTCTCGGTGCTGATGCTGGACGGCACCCAGCACCCGCGGTTCGCCGTCGGCGAGTCGACGATCGGCCAGACGCTGAGCGTGCTGAAGCTGATCGCCGCGCGCTACGACGTCCCGGAGATCGCCGACCTGGCGAGCTTCCAGACCGTCCAGTCCCGCATCAGCAGTTCGCACGGCGTGAAGAGCAACTTCGGTTTCGCGTTGCACCGGGACGGCGAGGAGCCCGATCCGCGGGAGACCAACATGTTCCGCATCCCGTCGGCGATGGGCAGCGCGGCGCACTACTTCCGTCAGGACACCGACGCGTACATGCTGCACACCGCGATCCGCTACGGCTGCCGCGCGCGGCAGAACTACCGGGTGGAGCGCCTCGACCTCGGCGAGGACGAGGTCGTCGTGCACGGTGCGGACGGCAGCAGCCACCGCGCGCGGTACCTGGTGGACGCGAGCGGGTTCCGCTCGCCGCTGGCCACGCAGCTGAACCTGCGCGAGCAGCCGAGCAGGCTCAAGCACCACGCGCGCTCGCTGTTCACGCACATGATCGGCGTGGAGCCCGCCGACGACCACCTCGGCTTCGGCCCCGCCGACCAGCCGCCGGTGCCGTTCAACCAGGGCACCATGCACCACATGTTCGAGCGGGGCTGGATGTGGGTCATCCCGTTCGACAACCACCCCGGCGCCACGAACCCCCTGTGCAGCGTGGGCATCCAGCTCGACCCGCGGCGGTACCCGCTCCGCCCGGAGCTGTCCGCCGAGGAGGAGTTCCGCGCCCACGTCGAGCGGTTCCCCGCCGTCAAGCGGCAGCTCGCCGGCGCCCGCTCGGTCCGGGAGTGGGTGCGCACCGACCGGATGCAGTACTCGTCGACGAAGACGGTCGGGCACCGGTGGTGCCTGATGTCGCACGCCGCGGGGTTCATCGACCCGCTCTTCTCCCGCGGGCTTTCGAACACCTGCGAAGTCATCAACTCGCTGGCGTGGCGGCTCACCGACGCGCTGACCGAGGACGACTTCTCCGCCGACCGGTTCGAGTACGTCGAGACCCTCGAACAGGGCCTGCTCGACTACAACGACCGCCTGGTCAACGGGGCCTTCGTCGCCTTCGAGCACTACGACCTGTGGAACGCGCTGTTCCGCGTGTGGGCCGCGGGCAGCGTGATCGGCGGCAAGTACGTGCTCAACGCCCTGCAAGAAGCCAGGGCCACGGGTTCGGACGCCCCGCTGCGCGCGCTGGACGACACCAAGTACCCCGGTCTGTGGTGCCCGACGGACTTCTACTCGGAGCTGTACGAGGAGCTCGTCACGGCCTGCGAGCGCGTGGACGCGGGCACGCTGGCCGCGGACGTCGCGGCGGAGTCGCTGGCGGCGAAGATCCGGTCGGCGGACTGGATGCTGCCCCCGCTCGACTTCAACCGCCCCGAGGTCCGGTTCATCGACCCGACCGCGGAACGGATGTCCCGCATCGGCGACTGGGCGGCCGGGCACCCGCGTCCGGAGATCCGCGAGCTGCTCGCGGGCGCGGTCCCGACGCACTGACCACATCCTGGCGGCCCGGCCGGTGCCCGCACGGGCACGGGCCGGGCCGCCGGTCGTTTTCCCTACCTCGCAAAGGAGAACCGGATGACCGAACATCAGGTGGTGGTGGCGGGCTGCGGTCCGGTCGGCGCGTTCCTGGCCGCCGAGCTGCGGCTGGCCGGGGCGTCGGTGGTGGTGCTCGAACGGCGCACCGAACCGGACCCGCATTCGCGGGCGTTCCGGCTGCAGACCCGGACGCTGGAACTGCTCGACCATCGTGGCCTGCTGGAGAAGTTCCAGGCCACCGCGATCAAGATCCCGAAGACCCACTTCGCCGCGATCCGCCCGCCGTTGCTGGATCTCGACCGGCTCGACAGCGAGCACCCGTTCACCCTCGGGATCCCGCAGACGCGCACCGAGGCCTACCTGGAGGAGCACGCCCGAGGGCTCGGCGCGCAGATCCGGCGCGGGCACGAGGTCGTCGGCCTCACCCAGGACGAGGACCAGGTCCGGCTGACCGTCCGCGGCCCGGACGGCGAGTACGAGCTCACCGCCGGCTACCTGGTCGGCTGCGACGGCGGCCGCAGCACCGTGCGCAAGCTCGCCGGCATCGGGTTCCCCGGCCGCGCGGGCGAGGTCTCCGCACTGCTCGGGGACGTCACGCTCGACGCGCCGGACGAGTTCCCGTCCGGCATTCCCGGCACGGTGCGCACCCCGGACGGGCTGGTGATGGCCGTCGGCATGCCCGGCGAGGGCATCCGCGTTTTCACCTGCGAGTTCGGCCGGGAGGTGCCCGACCGGGACCGGCCGGTGACGCTCGACGAGCTGCGCGCCGCCGTGCGGCGCGTGACCGGCCGCGACATCGGCATGCGCGAACCCACCTGGATGGCGCGGTTCACCGACGCTTCGCGGCTGGTGGAGAACTACCGCGCCGGCCGGGTGTTCCTCGCCGGGGACGCCGCGCACGTGCACTTCCCGATCGGGGCACAGGGCCTCAACCTCGGCCTGCAGGACGCGATGAACCTCGGCTGGAAGCTGGGTGCGCGGATCGCGGGCCGGGTGGGGGAGGAGGTGCTGGACACCTACGACACCGAACGCCGTCCCGCGGCGGAGCGCGTGATCCTCGAGACGCGGGCGCAGCTGAGCCTGATGGACCCGGCCGAGAACATCGACCCGGTGCGGGAGCTGATCCGCGAGCTGCTCGCGATCGACGAGGTGAACCTGCACCTGTCCCGGCTGCTCACCGGCCTGGACACGCGGTACCCGGCACCGGACGGCGCGCACCCGCTGGTCGGGCGGCTCGTTCCCGCCGTGCCGCTGGAGGGCGGGGTCCGCGTGGCCGAGCTGCTGCGCCCCGCCCGGGCGACACTGCTCGACCTGACCGGCCGGTTCCCGCTGCCGGACGGGTGGGCCGCGCACGTCGACCGCGTGGAGCTCAAGCAGGCGGACGCCGCCGACCTGGGCGCGGTGCTGATCCGGCCCGACGGCTACGTGGCCTGGGCCGCCGACGCGGACGGCGACGACCGCGGCCTGGCGGCCGCCCTGGCCACCTGGCTGGGCGAGCCCGCCGCCTAGGGCGAAGCCCGCGGGTCGTGAAGGCCACCTCGAGGGATTTGGTTCCCTCGAGGTGGCCTTCACTGCAGGGGGACGAAGGCGATGCCGTGAAGGCCTCCCCACCGGTGGGGGTTGCCGGTGAGGAGGCCTTCACGTGGGAAGTGTCCTCTGCGGAGGGATGCACACAGGAGGGACACGGGCCGAGGGGTCAGACGTCGATCTCGACGTCGTTCGCCACCTTGATGTTCTTCAGCAGCACGCTGAACAGGAAGCCGGCCGCCACGACCGGGATGGTCCAGAGGAAGACCTTCGACAGGCTGTCGGCGTAGGCCTGGTGGACCACGGCCTGCGTCTGCGGCGGCAGCGCGTCGAGCGAGCCGGCGGACACGGCGTCCGCCGTCAGCCCGGCGGTGGCCAGCCGCGAGCTCAGCCAGCCGGTGAACAGCGCGGTGATCGCCGCGAACCCGATCGAGCCGCCGATCCGCTGGGAGAACGTGCCGGCGGCGATCGCGGCCCCCATGTCGGCCTCCGGCGCGGTCACCTGGATCGCCACCAGCAGCGGCTGCATGCAGAGCCCGATCGCGACGCCGAACAGCGCCATGTAGGCGATCAGCAGGAACTGGCTGGTGGTGGGCGTCATGGTGGAGAACAGGAACAGCGACACCATGCCGAGCAGCGTGCCGAGCACCGGCGCCCACTTGTACCGGCGCCACTTGGTGATCAGGTTGCCGCTGACGGTGGAGATCACCATCAGCGCGAGGATGTTCGGCAGCTGCAGCAGCGCGGTGTTGGTCGCGGTGCGGCCCATGGCGAGCTGGACGAAGAGCGGCACGAACGCCGGCACCACCATGGCCCAGGTGTGCACGAACAGGTTGGCCAGGCAGGCCAGCGTCACCGAGGACACCTTGAACATCCGCGGCGGCATGATCGGTTCCGGCGCGGACAGCTGCCGGGCCACGAACAGCACGAGCAGCACCACCGCGGCCCCGATGAGGAGGAGGATGGTGGGCGAACCCCAGGCGTACTGCTCGCCTCCCCACGACGTCACCAGGGTGATCGCGGCGACCAGGCCGGCGAGCAGCGTGAACCCGAGGTAGTCGATCGGCTTGTCGGAGTGCTTCGGAGGCAGTTTCATCGCGCGGAAGATCGCCACCAGCGCGATGAGGCCGAGCGGCAGGTTGATGTAGAAGATCCAGCGCCACGACAGCGCGTCGGTGAGCAGGCCGCCCAGCAGCGGCCCGGCGATCGCGCCGACGCCGAGCACGCTGCCGAACATGCCCATGTACTTGCCACGGTCGGCCGGGGGGACGATCTCCGCGATCACCGTCATGGTCAGCACCGACAGCCCGCCGGCCCCGATCCCCTGCAGGCCACGGAAGAGCACGAGTTCGAGCATCGTCTGCGCGAGCCCGCTGAGCGCGGAACCGGCGAGGAACGTGCCCAGCGCGAACAGGTACAGCCTGCGCGTGCCGAACATGTCGGAAAGCTTGCCGTACAACGGTGTCGTGATTCCGGCGACGATCACGTAGATGTTGAAGAGCCAGGAAAGGTAGGGCAGGCCGTCGAGATCGCCGAGGATCTTGGGCGCGGCCGTCGACACGATCGTGAGGTCGAGGGCGCTGAGCGTCATGCAGACCATGATCGAGACGACGACGACGCGGAGCTGGCCGCGGCTGAGCGGGCCCGCCTGCGGCGCTGCTTGCTCTGTGGACACAGTCGGAGCCTTTCGGGGTGAAGTGGCGAACCTGCGGGCAGGGCGAAGCCACGGCCGCACCGCTGCGGCGGGCCGGATGTCGTGCGGTGGTGCCTAGAGTCCGCGCTCGAGCAGGTCGAGTGCGTCGTCGACGAGGTCTTCGACGGTCTTGCCCGGAACCGACCACGAGGCCCTGGCCGCGCAGAGCACGGCGCCGAAGACCGAAGTCACGAGCAGGTTCGGGTAGATCGGGTGCGGCGAGCTGTCACCGAGCCGCTCGGCGACGGCGGCGGCCAGTACCGGGAAGATCTCCTCCTCGTCCTCGGGCTGGGCCAGGGTGAGCAGCTCGGGATGTCGTTGCCAGAGCTCGAGTTCGTCCTGCGACGGCGCGTAGGAGTCGGCGATCTGCCGGGCGACGCTGCGCAGCGAGCGCAGCGGCGGTTCGTCCGCCGGCCGGGCCGTGAACAGTTCCAGCAGTTCCTCCGCCGTCCAGTTGCTGTCCGGCGTCATCGCCTCCTCCTTGCTGGAGAAGTAGTTGAAGAACGTGCGTGGGGCGATGTCGGCGGCCGTGCTGATGGCCTCGACGGTCACCTCGCCCGGGCTGCTCGCCAGGGCGAGCCGGACGGCGGCCAGCTTGATCTCGCGCCGTCGCCGCGCTCGATGACGTTCTCGCCTGGCCATGGATTGCACAGTACGCCAACTTTGCACTGTGTGCAAACTAGGGTCCGGCGGCGGGGTGAAGGAGAGCTTCCCGTACCGCCAGGTCCGGCGTTCAGCCCTCGGTGGCATGGGTGAGCGCCACCGCCATCGTGTCTTCCTCGGCGGGCCAGGTCCCGTAGTTGCGGCGCCAGTACATGAGCGGGCCGCGCGCCTCGTGGGCGGCACCGTGCACGATCGCGCCGAGCACGACGACGTGGTCGCCGGCCTCGACGGTGCGGACGACCCGGCATTCCGCGTGCGCGACGGTGTCCAGCGGCAGCCACGGCAGCCCGGAGCGCGGGCTGGCCTCCCACGGCACCGAAGCGAACCGGTCGCCGGTGCGGGAGGCGAACAGCGCGGAGGTGCTTTCCCGGTTTCCGCGCAGGAAGTTGACCACGAATTCGCCGCGCTCGACCAGCGCGGTGAGCACGGAACTGGCGCGGTGCAGGCACACCAGCAGCAGCGGGGGGTCCTGGGAAACGCTGCACGCGGCACTGCAGGTGACGCCGAGGGGGCGATTCGCGCCGTCCACGGTGGTCACCACGGTCACTCCGGAGGGGAACGCGCCCATGATCGACCGGAAGGTCTCCGGATCCACCACCCGGCCGGGGACTTCGAGTTCACTCATGCCGCCCACGGTGCCGCCAGGGCTTCGAGAGGGCTTGGAGCACGGACGGGGCTTCCTCGTCGCACGAGAAACGGGGAGGGCGGTGCACCCGCCCTCCCCGTCGCCGCGTCCGCGTCAGTAGGACGGCGCGCCGAACCACCGCCGCAGCGCCGCGTTCAGGCCGGCGTCGTCCGCCACCGGGTCGCCGGCCCAGCAGACGTAGCCGTCCGGGCGGACCAGCATCGCGGGGCCCTTCACCCGCCAGTCGACCACCGTGACGCGGTCCTTCCAGCCCGGCACCGGGATGCCGGCGCCGACCAGCGCGCCCAGCCCGTCGTGGAAGTAGCTGCTGAGCCGGTGGACGCCGTCGTCGGTCAGCACGTCGAGGTCGGGCATGCGAGCCCCGGTGAGCGGGTGCTCGCCGGGCAGGTCGTAGCGGACGTCCAGCGCCGAGCCGAGCCCGGTGAAGTAGCGGTTCACCTGGTCGATCCGCAGCAGCTCGGTGAACGTCTCGCGGACGGCGTCCAGCCGCGGGTCCGGATCGAACAGCGCGCACTGCGTCCGGGTGTTGCGCAACACGGTCTGTCCCACCGGGTGCCGCTCGGCGTGGTAGCTGTCGAGCAGCTCTTCCGTGCCCCAGCCGTTCACCATCGCGGCCAGCTTCCAGCCCAGGTTCATCGCGTCCTGCAGGCCCATGTTCAGCCCCGGCCCCCCGGACGGGAAGTGGACGTGGGCGGCGTCGCCCGCCAGCAGCACGCGGCCGTGGCGGTACCGGGCGGCCTGCCGCGAGACGTCGGTCAGCCGGGTCAGCCAGCGGATCCCGGTGAGACCGCAGTCGCTGCCCGCGAGCTCGGTGATCGCCGCCCGCATTTCCTCCTCGGTGACCGGCGCGTCGCGTTCCGGCCAGACGTGGTTGTAGCGGAACACCATCGCGCGGTAGACGCCGGGTTCGAACAGCGGCACCGCCGAGAACCACGCCTGCAGGTCCTGGCGGATCACCCCGAACGGCCGCAGCGGGCCCATGCCCTCGCCGGGCGGCAGCTCGCCGCTGAACTCCGCGTCCGCCATCAGCACGGCCAGCCCCGGCTCCTGGCCGGGGAACTCGATGCCGGCCAGCTTGCGCGTCCGGCTGCGCCCGCCGTCGCAGCCGACGAGGTAGCCCGCTCGCACCTGGTACTCGCCGTCCGGCCCGGTGAGGGTGGCGGTGACGCCGTCGGCGTCCTGGACCAGGCCGGTGAGCTCGGTCCCGCGGCGGATCTCGGTGCCGAGCTCGAGCGCCCGCTCGGTGAGCAGCCGCTCGGTGTCGACCTGTTTCTGGTACAGCCCGTAGGGATGCCGGGTCTCCAGGGCCTGGTAGTTCAGGCCGACCGGCAGGCTGGCGAAGTGACCGCCGGACAGCAGCGGCGCGCCTTCGAGGAACCGGTCGTGGATGCCGCGCAGCTCCAGCAGCTCGATGCTGCGGGAGTGGATGCCCAGTGCCTTCGAGAACGGGTACGGCTCCGTCAGCCGTTCCACGACCAGCGGGCGCACCCCGGCCAGCCGCAGCTCGGCGGCGAGCATCATGCCGGTCGGACCGCCGCCGACCACCAGGACGTCGTAGTCCACGTCGTCTCCCTCAGTTCGGTTTGACGGCGATCACGAAGTGGTCGCGCGTGATGGTGTCGGTGCGCAGCGCCCGTCCGTCGCGGAACCCGGCCGCGGCGAGCCAGCCCTGGCACTCGGAGACGCTGTACTGCGAGTTGTCGTCGCGGATGATCGCGCTGTTGATGCGCTGCAGGAGCGTGTCGAGCTGTTCGCCGCCCGGGTCGATCATCGCGTCGTAGATCACGATGGTCCCGCCGGGGGAGAGCGCGGCGTACGCGCGGTCCAGCAGGTCGAGGCGCGTCTCGGTGGGCCAGTCGGCGAGGACGTGCCCGAGGATCAGCACGTCGACCGCGGGCATCAGGTCGGTGAAGAAGTCGCCGCCGGTGAACCGGACGCGGTCGGCGACGCCGAGGTCCTTCAGCAGCTCGTTCGCGAGCGGTTCCAGCGCCGGCAGGTCGAACACCTCACCGGTCAGGTGCGGGTGGGCGAGCGCGATCCGCGCGGCGACGTTGCCCCGCGCACCGCCGATGTCGGCGAAGCTCCGGTAGCGGCTCCAGTCGATCTCCCTGGCCAGCTCGTCGGCGGTGAACCCGTTGTGGGCGTCCATGTGCGCCATCACGTGCCGGGCCTTGTCCAGGTCCTGGTAGAAGGTCGGGTAGGCGACCGGCCCGAGGTTCGCCACCGGCGAGGTCGCCTTGCCCTCGCGCATGGCTTCGGTCAGCTTTCCCCAGGCGTGGTAGTGCATGTTGGCGTGCTGCCGGGCGGTGCCGCCCAGGAACGTCGAGGTGCCCGGGACGAGGAACTCGCTGGCGAGGTCGCTGTTGCGGTAGTCCGTGCCGTCGCGCTCCAGCAGGCCGAGCTCGCACAACACGTCGAGGAACTCGGGAAAGAGCCGGTGCTTCACGCCGAGGTCGTCGCGGAGGGTACCGGCCGGGGCCGGCCCTTCGGCCAGCCGTTCGAACACGCCGAGCTCGACCGCGGTCTGCATGACCTTCGCCCGGAAGTAGGCCGTGTTCAGGCCGATCACCGACCGGGCGCGGTCCACCGCTGTGGTGGTTTCTTGAGGCATGGCAAGCCTTTCCGCTGCGTGACACCGGCGCGATGGCCTCGCGCCTGAAGACGACGCACACCGTGCCAGCGCCCGTTCGCGTGGCCGTCGAGCGCGTGCGTCCAGCATGAGTCGAAGCCGATACGAAGCCGGCTGCGCACCCTCGTCGGGTACCAGGAGCGAAGGAGAGGTGCCGGATGCGGCGAGTCGTGGTGACCGGGATCGGTGTGGTCGCACCGGGCGGGATAGGGACGGAGCAGTACTGGGATCTGCTGACCGCCGGGCGGACGGCCACCCGGACGATCTCGCTGTTCGACCCGGGGCAGTTCCGGTCCCGGGTGGCGGCGGAGTGCGACTTCGACCCGGTGGCGGCCGGGCTGAGCCGGCGCCAGATCCGGGCGTGGGACCGGACGACGCAGTTCGCCGTCGTCGCAGCGCGGGAAGCGCTGGCGGACAGCGGCCTCGCCGGGGCGGTGACCCCGGAACGCACCGGCGTGATGGTCGGCACCGCCTGTGGGATGACGATCAGTCTCGACAAGGAGTACGCCGTCGTCAGCGACGAGGGCCGGAACTGGCTGGTCGACGACCGGCACGGCGCGCCCTACCTCTACGACTACTTCGTGCCCTCGTCGATGGCGGCCGAGGTCGCGTGGGAGACCGACGCGCAGGGGCCGGTGGGCATCGTGTCCACCGGCTGCACGTCCGGGATCGACGTGCTGATCCACGCCAGTGACCTGATCGCCGACGGCGCCGCCGACGTGATGGTCGCCGGCGCCGCCGACGCGGCGATCTCCCCGATCACCGTGGCCTGCTTCGACGCGATCAAGGCCACCACCCCGCGCAACGACGACCCGGCGTCGGCGTCGCGGCCGTTCGACCGCACCCGCAACGGGTTCGCGCTCGCCGAGGGCTCGGCCCTGCTGGTGCTGGAGGAGTACGAGCACGCGCGACGCCGAGGGGCGCGCATCTACGCCGAGATCTCCGGTCACGCCTCCCGGAGCAACGCCTACTCGATGACCGGGCTGCGCCCGGACGGGCTGGAG
This sequence comes from Streptomyces sp. MN03-5084-2B, assembly GCA_033793495.1. GTDB lineage: Bacteria > Actinomycetota > Actinomycetes > Mycobacteriales > Pseudonocardiaceae > Amycolatopsis. Next base: position 109,037 of record JARAWT010000006.1, read on the forward strand.
CTGGCCGACGCGATCACCTCGGCGCTGGACATGGCCCGGCTCGCCCCGGCCGACCTCGACTACGTCAACGCGCACGGTTCCGCGACCAAGCAGAACGACCTGCACGAAACCGCGGCGTACAAGCGGAGCCTGGGGCACCACGCCTACCGCGTGCCGGTCAGCTCGATCAAGTCCATGATCGGGCATTCGCTGGGAGCGATCTGCGCGCTGGAGGTCGCGGCCTGCGCACTGGCCATCGAGCATTCGGTGATCCCGCCGACGGCCAACCTCACCGAGCCCGACCCGGAGCTCGACCTCGACTACGTGCCGGTCACCGCGCGGGAGCAGCGGACCGACGCGGTGCTGAGCGTGGCGAGCGGTTTCGGCGGGTTCCAGAGCGCGATCGTGCTCACCAAACCCCGCTGAGGACCAGGCTGTCGTGCCGCTGAGGCCACCTCACCCGCGGGGGAGGTGGCCTCAGCGGCACGGTGGCGGGCCGGGCCGCTACGCCGGCGCTTCCAGGCTCAGCTGGGCGGAGCGCGGCCGGGCGACACCGACCAGGACGTCGTGGTGTAACTGGTGCAACGGCTCCGACGGCGCGATGCCGAGTTCGTGGTCGAGCGTGCGCTGCAGCTTCCGGTAGGTCTCCAGTGCGTCCACCCGCCTGCCGACCGCGTTCAGCGCCACGATGAGCTGCTCGTGCAGCCACTCGTCGTACGGGTGGGCCATGGCCAGGAACCGCAGCTCCGGGATCAGCTCGCGATAGCGCCCGAGGTGGGCGTCGGCCAGGATGCGCATGCGCAGCGCCCGCATCCGGGTTTCGTCCAGGTGCGCGATGTACGGCTTGAGCACCGTCCCCGCCGGGACGTCCGCGAGGACCGGGCCGCGCCACAGGTCCAGACCGGCACGGAGGCGGTCGGCCGCGAGCTCCGCGTTCCCGGCCGCGAGCGCGGCGCTGCCCTCCGCGGTGAGCCGCTCGAAGACGCAGACGTCGACCTCCTCCGGGTCGGCGTGCAGGACGTACCCCGGGGCCCGGGTGGCGATGAACGGCGCGGCGAACCGGGGCTGATAGCGTTTTCGGAGCTGGTAGATGTAGGTCTGGGCGGTGGTGAGCGCGCTGCGGGGCGGGTTCTCGCCCCAGAGCTCGTCGATGATGGCCGAGCGGTCGACGACCTGGTTGGCGCGGATCAGCAGCACCGCGAGTGTCCAGCGGACCTTGGTGGCCGAGGGCAGGTCGAGTTCGCCGGCGAAGTGGACTTCGAGCGGGCCGAGCAAGGTGAACATCATGGTTCCTTGCTACTGGCGCCGAGCGGGCCACCGGAAGGGGAAATCACCCTAAGTACCAGCGAAAGCGTGCCCGCCGGGCGGTCCGCCTCCGTCCGAGGAAACAGTCCGGCTCAACCACGGGGCACCCCTCGCGACCCGGCGGCGGGCCGCCCTCCTGCCCGCCGCCGGTCCCCGCTCAGTCCTCGTCGACGATCGCGACCGCGCGCGCCCAGCCCGCGCCCGCTCCCGCCAGCTTCACCGGCAGGCAGCTGACGGTGAACCCGGTCGGCGCGGGCAGCGCGGCCAGGTTGCTCAGCCGTTCGATCTGGCAGTACTCCCGCTCCCGCCCGAGGAAGTGCGCCGGCCACAGCACGCCGTCGTCCCCGGTCCGCTGGTACTCGCGGATCATGTGGCCGAACGGCGCGTCGAGGCTGAACGCGTCGGTGCCGATCACCCGCACGCCGAGGTCGAGCAGGAACGCCGTCGCCGACCGGTCGAGCCCGGTGAAGTCGGTGAAGTACGCCGGCGTCCCGGAACGCACGTCCGCGCCGGTGCGCAGCAGCACGATCTCGCCGGGGCCGGGGATGTGCCCGATGGCCTTGCACGCGTCGCGCAGCCGGCCGGCGCCGACCGTGCCGACGCCGGCGTCGCTGATGTCGAGCACGACCCCGGGGCCGATGAACCAGTCCAGCGGCAGCTGGTCGATGTGCCGCGGCACGCCGTACGAGGTCTTCGTCCCGTAGTGCGACGGCGCGTCCACGTGGGTGCCGGTGTGCGTGGTCAGCGTCATCGTGTCGAGGCTGAGCAGCTCACCGCCGGGCAGGACCGCGGGGTCGAACTCGAGGCCGTGGTTCTCCCGCATGCCTTCGGCCATGTGCACGGCACCTTCGGCGGGCGAGAGCACCTCGTGCACCACGGGGTTGGGCTCCCAGACGGTCGCGTCCACCGGCGTCGACAGGTCGATGATCCGCACCTCAGACCTCCTCGGGCTGGACGCTGCGGCTGGGGCGCAGCCCGACGTCGTGCAGCACGGCGGCCAGCTCGGCGACCGGGCCCTTGGCCGCGAGGTAGCCGTCCGGCCGGACCAGCGCGAACCCGCCCGCGGGGATGCCGATGCGCTCGCGCACCGCCCGCCCGGGGTCGCCGAGCGAGCGCACCCCGCGCACCGGTGCCGGTGCCGCGGAACCGGTGAGGGCGCACACCGACACGGCGTCCTCGTGCTGGGCGCGGACCTCGGCGAGCAGGTCCGTCACCGGCTTCCCGGCGTCGTCGGCGGTGTCGGTGTCGGCCAGCAGCGTCCAGCGCGGGTCGGTGAGCTCCTCGCCGACGGCCCGCCAGCCGGGGTGCTGCGCGGCGTCCTGCTGCGACCACGCGAGGCGGTGACCCGGCAGCAGCCCGGTCTCCGCCTCGGCGTGCCGGCTCAGCGGGCTTTCGGCGTAGTCCAGCGCGAGGCCCGACATCGTGGCCATGATCTTGCGCTCGACCCGGTGCTTGAGCGGCTTCACCAGATCCAGGAAACCGAGCCCGAGCGGGAGGGCGATCGGGGCGATCGCGTTGCGCAGGGCGATCAGCGCCGTCGCGGTGCGGGTGGTGCGCAGCAGCACCGCGCCCACCGGCGTCCGCTCGGCCCCGTAGCTGTCCAGCAGTTCCTCGGTGGCGTGCCCGCGCACGACGTCGGCCAGCTTCCAGGCCAGGTTGTAGGCGTCCTGGATGCCGGTGTTCATGCCCTGTCCCGACGCCGGGCTGTGCACGTGCGCGGCGTCCCCGGCGACGAAGCACCGGCCTTCCCGCATCCGCTCGATCATGCGCTGCTGGATGGTGAACACCGAAACCCACGTCGGGTGCTCGACCCGCACGGCGCGGCCGAGCGCTCGAGCGAGCTTCTCCTGGAACCGCGCGGCCACCAGAGCGGGCTCGTCGGCCTGGTCGACATCGGCGGTGTCGACCAGCCGCCACTTGCCCGGCGCCGGGAACGGCACCATCAGCACGGTGCTCGCGCCGGCGTGGATCCAGTGCAGGCTGTCGCGCGGCAGGTCGGCGTCGATGACGGCGTCGGCGATGAGCCACGTCTCCGTCGACTCCCCGGCCAGCGGCAGCGCGAGCGCCCGCCGGACCGTGCTGTGCCCGCCGTCGGCGCCGACCAGCCACGCCGTCGTACTCTCCTCCGAGCGGCCGGACGCGTGGCGCAGCACCGCGGTGACCCGGTGGTCGTCCTGCTCCAGCCGTTCCAGCTCGACGCCCCATTCGACCTCGACCCCGCGCTCGGCCAGGGCCGTCCGCAGCACCTCTTCGGTGAGCACCTGGTCGATCTGCAGCGTGAACGGGTAGCGCGTGGGCAGCCGGTCGTAGCCGCTGCCGAACCGGATCATCGCGCGGCCGTTGCGGTGCATGGTGAAGTTGTCGACGCGCTGGCCGCGGCGCAGGATCTCCGCCACCAGGCCCATCTGCTCGTAGATCTCGAGGGTGCGGGCGTGCGTGGCGGTCGCACGGCTGGTCACCGCGGGTCCGCTCGCGCGGTCGACGATCCGCACGCGCACACCCCGGCGGGTCAGTTCGAGCGCGGCGGTCAGGCCGACCGGTCCCGCGCCTGCCACGAGGACATCAGGGTTCTGCTCCATCAGCGGTTCACTCCTTTTCCGGGCACCACCGCAGGATCGGGACCGGGCTTCGACTCCGGGCCGGTGCGCGTTCGAGCTGTGGCTCGGCGGGGTCTCGACCGGGCCCCCAACGCCGTGCCGGAGCGTCGGGGTCCGCAACCACCGCAGGGGAAGGAGCCCGCGCACATGCCGGAACAGGAGCACGGGACGGTGTCCGGCGTCCCCCTCGCCGAGCTGGGGACGCTGCCCGGCGGGCCGCGGGTCGACGCCCTGCTGGACCGGGCCGTCCGCGCCGCGCCGGACCGGCTCGCCGTCGGCGACCTCACCTACGCCGGGCTCGATCGGGCTTCGGCGCGGTGCGCGCGAGCGTTGCGCGCGCTGGGCGTCCGGCCGGGCGACGTCGTGGCGCTGCCGATGGTGCTCGATCCGGCGTTCGCCGTCGGGTTCTTCGGCATCGCGCGGGCCGGGGCGGTGAGTGCGCTGGTCAACCCGCTCCTGCGGGAGGAAGCCCTGGCCCACGTGCTCGCCCTCTGCGGTGCCCGCACGGTGTTCGTCACCCCCGGCCAGTACCGCGTGTTCATTGGCATCCGCGATCGCCTGCCCGCCGTGGACCGGGTCGTGCTGATCGGGGACGGCACCGGTGTGTCCACTTGGGACGAGCTGCTCGCCACGGCGCCCGAAGACCCGTTGCCGCCCACGGACCCGGACCCCGAAGCGCTCGCCTGCCTGCAGTTCACCAGCGGCACGACGGGACCGGCGAAGGCGGTGCGGCTCAGCCACCGCAACCTCACGGTCAACGCCGCCCAGACTGCCTGGTGCCACCGGCTGGGGCCGGACTCGGTGCTGGTGAACCAGCTGCCGACGTTCCACCTGATGCACCTGACCATCGGCGTCACGGTCGCGGCCCGGCACGTGCTGGTGCGCGACGACGATCCGGTCGCCGCGATCGCGACGGCGGACGCCGAGGGCGGCACGCACCTCTACAGCCTGCCGGTGGGCCTGGCGCGCCTGGCGGCGCGGCCGGAGCTGCCCTCGCTGCGGGCTCGGTCGTTGTCGGCGATCCTGTCCGGTGGTTCGGCACTGGCGCCCGCCGCCGCCGACGCGCTCTCCACCGCGTTCGGCGTTCCGGTGGTGCAGGGCTTCGGGCTCGCCGAGACCTCGCCGTCGACCCACCTCGGCAGTCTCGAACGACCGAAGGCGGGCTCGTCCGGCCCGCCCGTGCCCGGCACCGAAGCCCGGGTGGTCGATCTCGAGACGGGTGCGCCGCTCGGCCCGGGGCAACGGGGGGAGATCCAGGTCAGGGGCCCGCAGCTGATGCTCGGGTACCTGGGCCGGGATCGCGCGGCGGATCTCGTCGGCGGTTCCTGGCTGGCCACCGGGGACGTCGGCTACCACGACGAAGACGGCTACCTCTTCGTGGTGGACCGGATCAAGGACGTGTTCAAGTGCGACAACTGGCTGGTGACGCCCAGCGAGATCGAAAAGGTCCTGCTGCGCCACCCCGGTGTCGCCGACTGCGTCGTCCTCGACCTGCCCCACGAGTTCAGCGGGGCGGTCGCGCACGCCGTGGTGGTCCGCTCCGCGGAGCCGGCCACCGCGGAGGAACTGGCCGGATACGTCAACACGAAGCTGCCCTACTACGAACACCTGCACGGCGTCCACTTCGTCGACTCGGTCCACCGGTCGCCGACGGGCAAGGTGCAGCGGCGTGACCTGCGTGAACAGCTGATGGCGAAGACAGGGAGATAAACGTGTTCATCTTCATCGACCGGATGACCGTGACCGGTGACCTGCCCGAGTACGAGCGGATCCTCGCGCGGATCTCCGAGCACATGGCCCGCCAGCCGGGGTTCCGCTCGCACCGGCTGTTCCGGAACGCGAAGGACCCGCTCGAGTTCGTCGAGATCGCGGAGTGGGAGAACGCGGACCTGCACCGGCAGGCCACCAGCCAGCCCGGGTTCCGCGAGCCGCTGGGCGAGCTGCTCAAGCACGCCAGCGTCGATTTCGCGCCCTACGAGCAGATTTCCGCCCACGGCGCGGCCGCCGAGGCGACCCGATGAGCGCGACGGTCCTGCCCCAGTCGGTGCGGCAGCTGCGCGAACTGTTCCTCAGCGCCGCCTGCGCGGCCGCCGTGCGAGCGGCCGCGAAGCTGGGGGTCGCGGACGCGATCGGCGACGAGCCGGAGGCGGTCTCCACCGTGGCCGGCCGGCTGGCGGTGGATCCCCAGGCACTGCGCCGGTTGTTGCGGGCACTGTCCAGTCACGGCATCTTCGCCGAGGCGCCGGACGGCAGCTTCGCGCACACCGAGGTGTCGAAGCTGCTGCGCGAGGACGCGCCGCGAAGCCTGAAGTACAGCGCCCTGTGGGCGACCGAGCCGTGGACGTGGACGCTGTGGCCGCACCTCGACGAGGCCGTCCGCACCGGTGAGCCGGTCTTCGAAGACCTGCACGGCAAGGAGTTCTTCGACTACCTGCACGCCGAGGCGCCGGAGTCGGCGGAGGTCTTCGACCGCGCGATGACCCAGTCGAGCCGGCTGTCGGCGGCCGCGATCGCCGAGCAGCTGGACCTGACCGGGGCCGAGGTGGTCGCCGACATCGCCGGCGGCCAGGGGCACGTGCTCGCCACGCTGCTCGAACGCGATCCCGCCCTGCGTGGTGTGCTGTTCGACCTGCCGGACGTGATCGCCAACGCCGACAGCCGGTTCGCCGAGGGCGGGGCGCTGGCGGACCGGGTCGAGCTCGTGCCGGGCGACTGCCGCCGCGGGGTGTCCGCCGACGCGGACGTCTACGTGCTCAAGAACATCCTCGAATGGGACGACGAGAGCACCATCGACACCCTGCGCGGGATCGCCGAGGGCCGGCCGGGGGCCCGGGTGTTCGTGCTCGAGAACCTCGTGGACGGCAGCCCGGAACTCCGCTTCACCACCGCGATGGATCTGCTGCTGCTGCTGAACGTCGGCGGCCGCAAGCACACCAGGGAGGGGCTCGCCGAGCTCGTCCGCCGGTCCGGCCTGCGCCTCGACGAGGTGCGCCCGGTGAACTCCTACCTGCACCTGTTCGCCTGCACCGTGCCGGAGTAGGACGCCCTGCCGCCGGCCCGTGCGCCGGGCCGGCGGCTCCACGCCGGGAGGTTTCCCTTGTCGGACATCGCTTTCCTGCTGCCAGGGCAGGGTGCGCAACATCCGGGCATGGCCGTCGGGCTCTACGGGCACGAGCCGGTGTTCACCGCCGTGCTGGACGAGTTCTTCGGTCTGCTGGGCGCCGAGGGCGCGAGCCTGCGGCGCGACTGGCTCGCGGCCGAACCCGAGGTGCCACTCGACGACGGTTCGCGTGCGCAGCCGCTGCTGTTCGTCATCGGCTACGCGCTCGGCCGCGCACTGGCCGCCCGCGGGGTGGTACCCGCCGCGTTGGTGGGGCACAGCATCGGTGAGCTGGCGGCGGCCGCGCTGGCGGGAGTGTTCGACCTGCGGCATGCGGCCCGCATCCTGGCCGGCCGCAGCCGCGTGCTGGCGACGGTGCCCGACGGCGGGCTCCTCGCGGTCGCGGCGCGGCCGGACGACTTGGCGGGCTACCTGACCGGCGACGTCGTGATCGGCGCCTACAACGCCCCGGCGCAGACCATGCTGGCCGGACCGGCCGAAGGGCTCGCCGAGGCGGCGGCCCGGCTCACCGCCGCCGGGATCGTGCACCGCCCCGCGGCGGCGAGGCAGCCGTTCCACTCGCCGGCGATGGCCGGCGCCGCGGCGCGGTTCGCGGCTGCCTTCACCGCGGCGGAGCTGCGCCCGCCGGAGGTGCCGATCCACTCCACCCGCACGGCCGCGGTGGTGACCGCCGACGAGGCCGTGCGCCCGGAGTTCTGGGCGGAGCAGCTCGTCACCCCGGTCCGGTTCGGGTCCGCTTTGGACAGTCTGCTCGCCACCGGCGTCCACACGCTCGTCGAACTCGGGCCCGGCCGTGGACTGTCCATGCTCGCCCTGCGTCATCCGCTGGTCCGCGGTGGACGGCGGCGAGTGCTCAGCGCGCTGCCCGCGCGCGCCGACGGCACCCGGCAGAGCTGGGCTGCGCTGCTGGATGCCCTGTCCTGAAACGAAAACGGGCCGGGCGCACCTCTGCTGGAGGTGCGCCCGGCCCGTTTCGGCTCAGGGAAGGTCGTCGCGCGTGACGTGCCGCGCCTGCACCCGCAGCTCGCCGTCCTCGCGGACCAGGGTGTCGCGGCAGACGCACGTGCGGTGCAGCCGCGGTTCCTTGCCCTGGAACGTGGAGAACACCAGCGCGTAGCAGGTTGCCTGCAGGGTGCCGTCCGGCTGCTCGACGACGTCCACCATGCCGTGCCAGTGCCGGCGCTGCTCCCCGGCGGCCTGCTGCGCCGCGGCGGCCTTGCTCATCGTCGCGATCAGCTCCGCCCGCCCCCGCAGGGGTTCCGGCTCGCCCGGGCCGGTGAAGGTGCCGTCCTCGGTGAAGGTCGCGGCCCACTCTTCGGCGGCTCCGGCGTCGAGCAGCTGCATGTGGCGGGCGTAGAACTGCTGGACCTCGACATACGGGCTCACGGTGTCTCCTCACCTCGGGCGCGCTACCGCAGCGTCGCGTACGCCGACAGTCGCCCAGCCGCTTCGAATCCGGTTCGCGCGCGGGCCGTCTGCCGCTGCTGGACGGCAGCTCGAAAGCCGGCCGCGATCGTGGGCGCACGAGCCGATGAGGAACGGAGAACTGCAGTGCAGAATTCGATCGTCGAGGACCAGGTGATGGTGGCGGCGCCCGCCGAGCTGGTCCGTGAGCTGATCTGCGACGTGGCGTCCTGGCCCCAGTGGTACCGCCCGGCGGTGCACGCCGAGTTCCTCGGGCCCGACCTGCTCCAGCACTGGATGGTCGTCGACGACCACACGGCCCGGACCTGGCGCGAGCGGCGCCGGCTGTCCGACGACGGCAAGAAGGTCATCGCCGTGCGCGAAGGCGAGGACGCGCCCTGCACCACCACCTGGACCGTCGAGGACCAGCCGTACGGCAAGTCGTCGCTCCACGTGCAGGTCGAGTTCCCCGCCGTCGGCCGCGAAGCCGAGGAAGCGATCGCCGCGGAGAACCGCGAGTTCCTGGCGGCCGTGCGCGACCGGGCCGAGCAGGCCGAGGAGATGGAGAGCCTGGTCATCTCGTTCAAGGACCCGCTCTACGTCGCCGGTTCGATGGAGGACTGCTACGCCTACCTGTACGAAGCCGGCAAGTGGCCGGAGCGCATCCCGCACGTGCTCGCCCTGGACCTCGAACAGCCCACACCCGAGATCCAGTTCTTCGACATGGACACCCGCTCCGCCGACGGCTCCGAGCACACGACCCGGTCGATCCGGATCTGCCTGACCGGCAACAAGATCGTCTACAAGCAGATCAAGCCGCCGGCCACCATGACGGCGCACACCGGCCACTGGCTGTTCACCGAGACGCCGGAGGGGATCCTGCTCGAGGCGCGCCACACCTGCACCATCCGCCCGGAGGGGATGCACCTGCTCGGCGAGGGCACCACGGTGGCGGGCGCCCGGCGGTACCTGCGGAAGGTGCTGAGCGCCAACAGCATGGGAAACCTGCGCCTCACCAAGGAATACGCCGAGGAGCGGGCCCAGTGACCGGCCACGCGCTCGAGCCGCACGCCGACGAGGTCCTCGCCGGCGCGGCCGTCTACAGCAAGCGGCCGATCCTCGCGGCCTACGACCTGTGGGTGCTCGGCTTCGTCTGCTCGCGGGTCTGGCGCTGCCCGAACACGCACATGAGGCGGCTCTACGACCGCAACGTCGACGACCGGCACCTCGACCTCGGCCCCGGCACCGGATATTTCCTCGACAAGGTGGCGTTCCCGTCGGAGAACCCTTCGCTGGTCCTGCTGGACCTCAACGAGGACGCCCTGCGCCGCACCGGCGCGCGGCTGGCACGGTATCGCCCGCAGGCGTACCGGCGTGACGTGCTGAAGCCGCTCGATCTCGGCGACGCGCGGTTCGGCTCGGTCGGGCTGAACTTCCTGCTGCACTGCATGCCCGGCGGGATGGCCCACAAGGCGACGGTGTTCGACCAGGTGCTGCCCTACGTCGAGCCGGGCGGCCGCATCTTCGGCAGCACGGTGCTCGCACACGGCGTCGAGCACGGCAAGCTGGCGCCGAAGGCCCTGGAATCGCTCAACGGTGACGAGGTGATGAACAACCTCGACGACTCGTTCGACCAACTGGACGCCGAGCTGGCGGCGCGGTTCTCCCGCTACCGCTTGTGGGCGCAGGGCTCGGTGGGCCTGTTCGAGATCACCGCGGTGTGAGTCGTGCCGGGGAGCGCCCCGCGGGGCGCTCCCCGGCACCTGGGGGTCCGGTCGGCGGTGATGCGGTGCAGGGCCACGAGGATGCCTTTGGCCTGGTCGATCACCGCGCGGGAGTCCAGCGACGTTCCGCACATCGAGCCGTGAGCGGCCAGACCCGCTAGCCGGGATTGCTGACGTGCACCGCCAGCGCGGTGCTCCCCGAGCCGGCGAGGCCGGCGAGCTCGAGGATGCGCAGCGGCGGCGAGCCGGCGCGAACGCGGACGGTCAGCGAGTTTTCGCGGCGCCGTGCCAGCGCGGCCGAGTCCAGCAGCAGGGCGATGCCGCAGCTGCTGAGGTAGCTCACCTCCGTGAGGTCGATGACGATGTCGGGGGCGGCTGTGGTGTCGAGGTGGTGCAGGACGGCGGGCCGGAGGTCGTCGATCGTGGTGAGATCGAGGTCGCCCGGCACGTGCAGAACCAGGCGTCCGGGCACGGCGTCGTCGACAAGCATGGCGGCCGGTGCCGGATCGGGGACGGTGATCGGTGCGGGCGCCGACGCGGTGTCGGGTGCGGCTGTGGCCATGGTGAAGCGCACTGTGGTGCCGTGGTCGTCGTGGTCGAGGCCGAACCGCTCGGACACCGCGGTCATGATCGCGATGCCGCGGCCCCGGTGACCGTTGTCGGCAGGCTCGGGGCGCCATCTGCCGTTGTCGTGCACGACGACGTCGAGCTGCCCGGCCGCGGTGCGTGTCACCGTGTAGGTGACGTAGCCGCGGTCGCCGGGGAAGGCGTGTTCGACGGAGTTGGCGACCGCTTCGCCGACGGCCAGGTTGAGGTCTTCGTACACCTCGCGCGACAGTCCCACGAGGCCGGACCAGCGCGCGAGGTCGTCGCGGAGGGTGCGCAGCAGGGCGGTGTCGGCGGTCGTGCGCCGGTGCAGCGGCGGTGGCATGAGCCGAACCGCGAGGACAGCGACGTCGTCATCCTGACCGGTGTCGAGAAGTGCGTCGGTGATCGTGGTGACCTGGTGGGCCGGCGGCAGGGCATGGTGGCGTCCGGCGGTCTCGCACAGCCGCCGCAGCCCGTCGTCGATCAGCTCCTCGCGGCGCTCGACGAGGCCGTCGGTGTAGAGAATCACCGACGCGCCGGGGGAGAGCGTGGTCGTGTGCTGCTCGTAGCGGGCCGAGCCGGAAGCGCCGAGGACGCTGCCGCTTCCGGTCAGCAACCGCGGTGCGCCGTGCTCGAGCACGAGGGGCGGCAGGTGTCCGGCGGTGGCCCAGGTCAGGGTGCCGGTGGCCCAGTCGAGGGTGAGGCACGCGCAGGTGGTGCCGGCCGCACCGTCGGTCCGGGCGGCGAAGGCGTCGAGACGGTCCAGAGCCGCGGCCGGGCCGTGCCCGTCGAGGAGGCTGGTGGCCAGTGCGGTCCGCAGCTGCCCCATGACCGCGGCGGCTTGCGGGCCTTTGCCGACGACGTCGCCGATCGACAGCGCCACCCGGGAGCCGCCGAGGGAAAGGAGTTCGTACCAGTCGCCGCCGGTCTGGGCGTGGACGGTCGCGGGCTGGTAGCGGGCGGCCGCGGCCAGCCGGGGAAGTTCGGGCAGGTCGCGGGGGAGCAGGCTGCGCTGGAGGGTTTCGGCGATCTCGTGCTCGCGTTGCAGGAGCAGGTCGCGTTCGGCTTCGCGGCGGCGTCGTTCGGTGACGTCGCGGCCGATGGCCTGCACGCCCAAGGGGGTGGCCTGGATGCTGAGCTCGAGGGCCATTTCGGTGCCGTCGGCGCGGCGGACCTGGTGGATTTCGCTGACTTCCAGGATGGCGCCTGGGTCGGCGATCACCTGCCGCCAGCGGTGGTCGCCGCCGTCGTCGAGCAGCGTGGTGATCGGGGTGCCGAGCAGTTGTTCGCGGGTGTAGCCGAGCAGTTCGCAGGCGGCCGGGTTGATTTCGACGAACTCGAGGTCGCGGTCGAGCACCCAGATCGCGTCGGTCGCGCGTTCCACCAGCAGCCGGTGGCGTTGCTCGCTGTCGCGCAGGGCCCGCAGGGCGTGGGTGCGCTGGATGGACTCCCAGCACCGGCTGACGACGAGCTCGACCAGCTCGATTTCATCGGTGGTCCAGTGCCGGACGGTGGCCTGGTGGACGGCCATTGCGGCGGCGAACCGGCCGCCGCGCAGCAACGGCACGCAGATCACCGCGCGGATCCCGGTGACGCGGTAGGCGTTGAGGTCGGCAGGGGCGAGCCGGTCGTCGGTCAGGCTGTCGTCCACGACCCAGGACCGGCCGGCGCGCATCGCGGTCACGCAGCCGTCGCCGAAAGCGGACATGGCGAAGCGGCCGGGCAGCGGTGGCAGGCCGGTGGCGTGGTCGCCGCTCATCAGGAAGTGGTCCTGGTCGTCTTCGGCTTCGGCGTAGGCGCAGCGGTCGGCCTGGAGGTGTTCGCCCAGGCTTCGGGCGGCGTAGACCATGATCTGCTCGGCGTCGTCGAACTCCTGCAGGCCCCGTTCGAACTCGGCGAGGAACCGCTGCCGCCCGGCTTCGGAACGTCGTTCGGAGACGTCCACCAGGACCCCGTGCACCGCGCCGTCGGGGGAAACCCGGCCGAGCTCCTGCAGCCAGACCAGCCGGCCGTCGGCCGCGAGGGCGCGGTAGACGAGTTCGTAGTGGCCGCTGCGCGCCCAGTATTCCGCTCGGGTCCGTGCGTAGTGGACACGGTCGTCGCGGTGGATCACCGACATCGCGAAGGACGGGTCGGCCAGCCACGCCTCCGGCGGATGTCCCAGCAGGGACCGACACCTCTCGGACATGAACGAGTATGCGCCGCTGCGGGCGTCGGCCGCCCACGCGGCCACGGGCAGCCGGCCGAGGAGTTCCGGCAGGTCTGTGCTCATGGGCTGGACTCTCCCGGGACGAATGCCGCTCGAGACCGATCTGGCGGCCAGTCACAGAGGGTACCGGCGTCCGGGGATCCGCGCTGCCGGGGTGACCACGCCGGCTTACCGGGTCGGCGTTCCGCAGTCGATTTTGCCGTCGCACTGGAGGGCCCCGCTCACATAGTCGGCAGGACGTCGATCGTGCAATTCCTCGCCCGCAGTCTCGGGTCGGCAACGGATCCGTTTGAGCCGGTTCTTCACCACCGCGACCGGTTGGTCGATGCTGCGCACGATGAGGTTCCCCCAGCCGCGCTTGACATGTGACCACCCTTGCTCGGCTGGGTCGAGGGCCGGTGCGTGGGCCGGAAGCCGGATCACGTGGAGCCAGTCGCGTGCCGCGATCGTCTCCTCGGCGACCTCCCGCTGCTGCCCCGCCGACGTCCCCCGGTCGACCCGGAGAGCTTCCCTTCGGACACCCGAGGAAAGGCTCGAGCATGATGGTCCAGCGCGCGCCGGAGGCCCTGGTGGTGGGCTTGCTGACCGACGACGGGTTGCCGGGGCAGCTCGCCGGGAGAATCGCGGACGGCCTGCCCGCCCGCTTGGCGCGTGACCTCGGCGAAGAGACGGCCTGGCGCGTGGAGCACGAGACGCAGTCCCTTCCGCTGGACGAGGAAGGCGACATTCCCGTGCTGGCCCTGGCGGAGGAGCGCCGGGACGAACACGGCTGGGCCCTGCTGGTGCTGATCACCGACCTCCCGCGCCGAGCCGGTACGGTTCCGATCGCGTCCGACTACAACGGCGACCACGGCGTGGCGCTGGTGTCCCTGCCCGCGCTCGGTGCCCTGCGGCTGCACGGCCGGGCGTCCCGGCTGGTCGTCCACCTGGTCCGGCACCTGGTGGCACACCGCTCGGCGAAGGAGGCCGATCCGCCGCGGGGGGTTCCTCGACCGGCTGCGGGAGCTGGTGGCGCCGACGCGGCACATCCGCGGCCGCGGCGCCGCTGACGAACACCTGGCCCTGGTGGGGGTGCGCGGCCGGCTGCGGCTGCTGGCCGGGATGATCCGCGACAACCGCCCGTGGCGGCTGGTGCCCAACCTCGCCGGAGCCCGGCGCGAGCGGGAGCGGCAGCAGCGCAACCGCGAACGCGCCGAGGAAGCCGACAGCAACGATGACGACTGAGCGGCCACCGGTGTCGTACTCCGTATCCGGCCACCGGCTCGGCGGTGGCCGGATACGGGATCGATCACCCTGCACCGGCTCGGGTCGCGCCAGAAGCCGGCGGCGGCGTTCCCCCACGCCGCGAAGCTGTTGACCGGCACCATTGATACTCGGCTGATCCGTGAGCAGTGGGACGAGATGCTCCGGCTTTCCGCGAGCTTGAAGTACGGGCACGCTACCGCGTCGCCGGTGGTCGGCAAGCTGCACGCGTCCGCGCTGGCGCAGGTCCTGGTGGAGTAAGGATCGATTCAACGCACCGTGTTTGCCTTGCGGTACTTGGCGGATGAGGCGTATCGGCGGCGGATCACCCGGCAGCTGAACAAGGGTGAGTCGCTGCACTCGCTGCGCCGTGACCTGTCGTCCGCCCACGAGGGCGCGATCCGCAGGCGGCATCTGGACCAGCAGACCGAGCAGGCGCTGTGCTTGTCGCTGGTGGTCAACGCGATCATCACGTTCGACACGGTGTACTTGCAGCTGGCGCTGGACGAGTACGTGCAGCGACACGGCCCGGTGTCGCCGGAGGTGCTGGCGCACTTGTCTCCGGCGCTGATGGAGCGTGTCAACCCGTACGGGACCTACACCTTTCCCATCGACGAAGTCCGCGACCTGGTGGGCTACCGTTCGCTGCGGCAGGCTGAGCTGACCGGCTTGGCCACCGCGTGACCGGCCAGCTCGGCGCGGCGGACGCGGTCCATTGCTTTGTAGGTAGTTCGTGGCAGTGCACCGGAGACGGGATTCAATGCCCGTCCGGGTTGTCTTCCTCCGGCGTGGTGGGTGTGTCGTGCCGCCGAACACCGCGCGGTCGTGAAACGCGCACAGCAGCCGGACTTTGTGGCGGCGGCGGGGCAGTTTCTCTAGGCGTTGAAGAAGCGGGTGATGACCGGGACGACGGCCTCCGGGGCGGCAACATGTCGCTGGTTCGGGATGATCGCCCGCTCGGCCCCCGGGATAGCGGCCGTGACCGCGTCCGCGGCCGCGTCGAAGAATCCGGCGCCCAGCCCGGCCATCGTCTCGTCGGTGGTGCCGCCGGTGGCCATCAGCACCGGCTGTTTGATGGTGGCCAGCCGCTCGGTCGGCGGGGTGCCGTCGCCGAGACACACCGCGTCGTAGGCCAGGGTGTGCGCGACGGCGATCGAACCTGCCCACATCGGCGAGTTGTGCGCCTGCGCGATGGCCTCCTCAGGAGCACCGGCCAACCGCATGAACAACCGCATGGCGTCGTCCCGGCGGTCGTCGGCCAGCAGCGACTGCACCTTCTCGGTGTACTCGAGGTGCCGCTCCCTGGCGCCCTCGGACACGGAGTAGGGCACCTCGTAGGCGGCGACCTTGGCGATCGGCAGGCCCGCGGCGGCGGCCTCCAGGGCCAGCGCCGCGCCGGAGGACACGCCGTAGAGGTGCGCCGTGCCGCCGGCCTCGTCGATCAGGGCCGCGATGTCCTCGAACTCGCGTTCCAGGGCGTAGGGCGTGGTGTCTGCGCTGTCGCCGCGGCCCCGGCGGTCGTAGTTGTACACGGTGAAATGCTTGGCCAGCACCGGGGCCAGTGGGGCGTTCTCCGACCGGTCGACGATGCCGCCGCCCACCAGGATCACCGCCGGACCTTCCCCCGACCGGTCGTACGCGATCGACGTGCCGTCTTTCGACGTTACCTGATGCATTTAATCCTCCATATCGTGTGGCAGACCCCGTAACGGGCCTGTTCGCTCGGTTCAGAATCGCCAGCGCATTGCGCTGTACGGTTCCTCGACACCCATTCCGAAAACGGTGTTGACGGTCATCCGATACAGGTTCCACGGCTGCGGCCCGGCGCTCGGGGCGCTGAACGGTGCGTAGAACTGGGCGTTCTGTACGCGCGCCGGCCAGCCGTTGGCCCGGTAGACCTCCAGCAGTCGGTCCATAGTGGGCTCGTCGGTGATCCGGCTGGTCAGGCCCTGGAAGACCAGGTCGAATCCGCCGGCGGAGAACGTGAGTACGCTGCGCGGGTTTGCGGCCAGGTTCCGGCCTTTTCGGGTACGGGCGCCGGAGTTGAAGTAGAAGGCGCCGTCGAACCAGATGGCGCTCAGCGGCATGGTGTGGGGTGTGCGGTCCGGGCACGTGGTGGACAGCCAGGCGCGGCGCACCCTGCCGTCGTCGGTGTCCAGGCAAGCCTGCACCTGCGACCACGGGCGGTCCGGGGCGTCGTAGCCGTCGATGGACTCCGCCACGATCGGGACGATCGCCGTCATGTCATGACCCCCTCGTTCACGATTCGTCTGTCATTGTCTTGCCGGATTCCCTGCCCGCACGGCTGGTGTTGTCTCAGGCGCCCATCACGAACAACTCGTCGAGCTTGTCGTAGCCCTCGTTGACCCCGACGTCCATGCCGCTGGACAGCATGCCGTCACGGGTCTGGAAATCCCGGACCACGCTCAGCACCCTCAGCCGTGTACGCCCGCCCGCGAGCTCCTCGAAGGTCAGCGTCTCCAGTGCGACTGCGTCAGGCTCGCCTTCGTAGGTGGAAGTCCACACGATCCGCTCGTGTTGCCGCACGTCGTGGAAGCTGCCGTAAAAAGAGGCGATCTGCTCACCGTCCCGCTCGTTGGCGAAGGCCCACGCGCCGCCTGCGCGCGCATCCCACCGGGTGATCCTCGTGGTGACCGAGCGCGGCCCGACCCGTCGCGCGTAGAGCTCAGGGCCAACGTGCGCGCGAAACACCTGCTCAGCAGGTGCGTCGAACTTCCGGATGATCTCGATCGTCGAGGACTTCTCGTCCGCCACGTCCGCGCCGGCTAGCCGGCGCCACCAGGTCACGCCGGGTCGGGTCGGCCAGTGCCGCGAACGCTCGATTGAGTCGCTCCGTGCTCTCATCCACCATCTTCCTCAACTCATCGGTTGAATAAGACGCTAGAT
Source organism: Streptomyces sp. MN03-5084-2B (assembly GCA_033793495.1). GTDB lineage: Bacteria > Actinomycetota > Actinomycetes > Mycobacteriales > Pseudonocardiaceae > Amycolatopsis. The sequence goes on from JARAWT010000006.1 coordinate 126,113, forward strand.
CGCCAACTTCGCGTTGTCAACCTGATGGTTGAGAAGACGGCGACACTCGGACGGGGCGATCGCCGCAGGTCAGACCTCAAACCGTTGCCTGCTGCGCGAAACCCAGTCCACGATCGGCTGGACGATCTGCGTGTCCGGGTGAACTCTGGCCCGAGCCGTACTCCGGTGACGAGAACTCCCTACGGCAAGGACTCCGTCAAGAACGCGGTCAAGAAGGCCGTGTGCGCCCACCAGGTCACCCTGTCTGCGGCGCAGACGGCGATGCTGGACGACTGGACCACGGCGAAGTCCGTGCTCGGAATCGGCTGACTGTGCTCGGCTGGCCCGACTTCAGTGGCGGGAAAGGGCTTCGCGCCGCCGGCTTGTCTCCGCAGCGGTGCAGAGGTGGATGGTGGCATCGAGGCCGCCTCCGGGCGGCGGGTGGAGGGTGAGGGGGATCGTCCGGGAGAATCGGCTGTGCGCTCATCCCGGCGTCACATGGACGATCACTGCGGTGGCATTGTCGTCCCCGCCTGCCTTTTCGGTGTCAGCGAGTAGCTGGCGCACCTGCCGGTCCGGAGTGGCCGCCCACTGCAGGACTTCGCGGATCCGGGAGTAGGGCACCTGGTCGGTGACGCCGTCACTGCACAGCAGGAGGACGTCACCGGGGCGCGGGGCGACGTTGAGCACGTCCGGTTCGGGGTGAGCGTTGTGCCCGATGTACCGGGTCAGCTGGTAGCGGGCGGAGTGGGCTTCGGGTGAATCGAACGCGTACCAGCCGTTGACCGCACCGAGCCACGCCATGGTGTGATCGACGGTCAGTTGCTCCAGCAAACCGTCTCGAAGGCGGTAGCCGCGGGAGTCGCCGATCTGCACCAGCCACAGCCCAGCCGAGGACGCTGCCAGAGCTGTCAGGGTGCAGCCGGTCAACTGGCCGATCCGCCGCCCGGCCGCGCCGACCTGCACCTGGACTTCCGCGACAGCAGCCCGCAGCGTTGCGGCGTCGAGAGCGTCGCCGGCCGTGCGGATCTGCTCGATGAAGACATCGACGGCAGTACGACCGGCAGCGCGGCTGCCTTCCCCATCGCCCATGCCGTCGGCCACGACCGCGAGCAAAGGTTCCTTCGCCAGGTGGACGACGTCGAAATTGTCTGAATACCGCCGGCCGACGACACTGCCGGCGGCGGCACGAAGCGCGAAGTCGCTCATCATGGGAAGGATGCCAGCTGGTCACCAACTTGTCCGGGGATGTAGATAACTGCGTTGGGCTTCGGGGTGTGCGTTGCGATGGTCCCCCGGCCCATCGCGACGACCTTCTGTGAATGTTTCGTGCGCGTGCCCAGTGCTCCTTACCCGATCTTCTGTTTGCGATCCGCGCTGCCGGGTGGGCCGAGGTAGTGGAGCTTCCGCGGAGGACTCACAGGCAGTCTCGTGGCCAGGAGCCCATCACCATCTGGCTACGCCCACACATATGAACCCGCCCTAGTTCGTCGCCCGATGCACTGTGGCGGCGCGGACGTCGGCGAGCCGGTCTGCGCGGCGGCCGCCGATGATGACGGTGTTGCCGCTGATTTCCTCTGCCGGTGCCGTTCAGTGTCCGGTGGAGTAGAGGTTGATGAGGTTGCCGTCGGGGTCGCGCAGGAGCATCGACCGGTTTCCCCATGGCTGGTTGGTGGGTTCCTGGACCCAGTCGGTGACCTGGTCGGCCAGGCGGGCGCGTTCGGCGTCGACGTCGTCGACCTCGAACTCGATGATGGCGGATCGGTTGGTGGCGGCCACGGCGGCGTCGGTGTTGAAACGCTTGACCGCCGCGCTGCTGGCCAGTGCGATGATGCCGCCTTCGGTGTGCAGTTCGGCGTAGTCGCCGGACCCGAAGGGGGTCACCGGCTTGGTGTCGGTGAGCGCGGAGTAGAAAGCGGTCAGGGCGGGCAGGTCATCGGTGACGAGGCGTACTGAGGCGAGCTTCATGGCGTTCTCCTGGCTCCTCCCGTGGAGCCGGACCGTCCGGCTCCACGAAACAGTACGGTACTGTATCGTACTGTTTCGCTGCAGAAAAGGGAACGGAGATCGCAACGTGGCCCGATCCGGGGACTTCGTCGACGCTCGAGTCCAGCGGTCCAAGACGGCGGTGCTCGCCCAGACGTACGAGTTGCTTTCGGCGGGCGGCATCGGCGGTGTCAGCATCGACGAGGTGTCACGACGCTCTGGCGTGTCCAAGACCACGATCTACCGCCACTGGCCGTCGCGGGCGGCGCTGCTGGTCGAGGCGTGCTCGACAATCGGATCGGCGCCTCCGGTTCCCGACACGGGCAGCTTCGGCGGGGATCTCGTCGCCTTGACCGAAGCGCTGGCCGAGCAGCTGCGGAGCGCCCGCTGGGCGGCGGTCCTGCCCTCCATCGTGGACGCCGCCGAGCGCGAGCCCGAGCTGGCCGGGCTCCACGCGGATCTGCACGCCCGGTTGATGGCTCCGTTCGGTGTGGTGACCGAACGCGCGCGAGCCCGCGGCGAGCTCGCCGCGGATCGCGGGCCGGCCGACGTCACCGCCGCCGTCGCCGGCCCGTTGTTCTACCGTCGCTGGTTCTCCCGCGAGCCGCTCGACGCCGCGTTCGTCGCGCGCGTGGTCGAGGACGCCCTCGGCCATCTCGGCGCCTGAACCCGTTCGACCTGACGGGCGGCGCCGGACGCCATCTCCTGCGAAGGTCCGAACGCACACCAGCTGGTCAGTGGCCAGCCGCAGCTCACCGCAGTCGAGTGGAGGCGCGGAGGAGCCGTTGTTGAACGACATCCACGGAGGCCATCGTCGCGACTGACCCGGCTGCTGAAGCAGCTGGAATCACCCTCGCGCAAGTACCCGAGCCGGCACCGGCGATCAACGACGTCGTCGTCGCAGTCCACGCGTCAGGCTTCGTCCCTGGCCACCGATCAGCAGATGCTGACCTTCGAGATCTTCGGGAAGGACCTGCCCCGCAACTACACCGCCCTTGTCCTCGCCAGGCTGACCGAAGCGCGGCTGCTGTCCTCGGGGACACAACAGCATCGACATCGCGCACGAGGCGCTGATCCGGCACTGGCCCCGGCTGCGCGACTGGCTGGCCGAAGACCGTGACGGACACCGGAGCCACCGGCGGCTCACCGAAGCGGCTGTTGAGTGGGACCGTCACGACCGAGACGCCGACCTGCTGTATCGAGGAGCACGCCTGGAAACGTGGGAAGGGCGTCCGACCGGCCGGCTCAACGACACCGAGCGCACCTTCCTGGCCGCGAGCCGCGACACCGCGGAACGGGAGCGCCGGTCTCGGCGGCGCCGGGTCCGTTTCACGGTCGGTGGTTTGAGCTCGGCCACGGTCGTGGTGACCGTTTTGGCGGTGGTCGCGCTCACGATGGCTGGTCGAGCTGATGACCAGCGGAAGCCGGCGGTGAGCCGTCAGCTGGTCGCCGACGCTCGCGCGCAACTCCAAGTCGATCCCGAACTCGGCTTGCTATTGGCCCGCGAGGCGTACACGGCCGCGCCGTCCGAGGACGCCGAAGCTGTGCTCCGGAAGGCCGCCACCGATTCGCACATCCGTACCACGCTGGGAGGAAGCAGCACCCAGATCAGGTTCAGGGCAACAGACTCGCTTACCGGTGCGGTCTTCGGTCCGGATGGGAAGCACGTCGTCACCAGCAATACGTCCGCCGCACTCCAAGTGCGGACCTGGGACGATCCGTGGGCTTGGCGGGGCAAGATCGCGTTCAGCTCGGATGGCCGACGGGTGGCCAGTGGCAGTAGCGACGGTACCGTCCGTATTCGGAACACAGCCGACGACGACCAGCCGACCGTACTCGACTCGAGTGAGTCGTTGTCCGGCTGGCATGGTGCCGTTGGCGCAGTCGTCGACCTTTTTCTTGTCCGTGGCCGGGTCGAAGCGTGGCCCGGGTGCCGGGTCGACCTGGGGGATGGGCTTCTTGAGCTCATCTTCCTTGTCGATGACCTTGCAGGTGCCGGTCCCTGCTGCTGCGGCGGCAAGCGCCGCCGGCGCACGGCATTTGAGCAGGTCGCGAACGAGGTTACGCAGGTTGGCGCCGATCCGCCGGGCGGCGACGACGGCGTCCCAGAAGGTGCGGATGCCTTTGACGATCCTGACGGTGGCGAAGACGGCGTCGGGGATCTCGGCTGGCCCCGTGCCAGCCACCCGGTCAGATGCCGCTCCACGATCTGGACAGCACATGCCTTCGACACCATGGCAACATGGCTATGGGACAGATGCGGGCGACGCGCCGCCGGCCACAATCACCCCCGAGGCCCGAACGGGCGGACGCGGGACGTGCGCGCATCCGCCGCAGAATCGCCTCCGATACTCGCTCATGCCGACGAGCGGACGCCGGAGTGAGGTCAGGCCTGCCCGGCCTGCGCCCACGCGATCACGTCACGGACACGCCCGGCCTCTGGCACGGCGACCAGTCCTGTCACCAGCAGGGCCCCCAACGAAGGAGAGGGCATCAAGGGGACACGCGAGAACCCGCCGAAGACGATGGTTCCGCTGCCGTCCCGCCGGATCCGGACCACCGGCGGCGGCAACGTGCCCAGATACGCCGATGCGAGCGTCCTCCCCGAGAAGCGATCGGCCAGCACGATCCGCCGGTCGGTCACGACGTACTCGACACCGCGCCGCCTCTGCAACCTGACGACGAGCGGCCCCCAGACCAACGCGACACCGCCCACCCCGACGACCCAGGCCAAGAACGACAGCGGTTGGTGCCTGGCCACCGGGACCACGACGGTCGCGATCAACCAGGCCAGGCCGAAGAGGAGCTGATACCAGTCGAACCGGGCAAGGGTGAAACGCTGGGGTCGTCCCGACCACAGCAACCGCTCACCCGGCAGCAGAACATTCGTCGGCACATCCAAAGCGACCTCCCGGCGTTCCATTGCCGGACTGACGCCCAGGAGGTCCCTCCGGGTTGCCCCCACCGGCCGAACTGCCCGGTTCCGACCGAACCGGCGCCGGACACCGGAGCTGCCTGAAGTTCGAGTACCTGGGAGACCCCGCCTGATCGCGAACCGATTCAGCGGATCCGGCTCGCCAGCCAACATCGTCAATCAGTACAAGCGCGTGAACAACCCGACGTCAAGGTCATCGAGAACCGCGTCGCCAAGGCACTCGGCACCAACTCGGAGATCGTCTACCGAGTCTGGGTGCAGTACGCCGACGACGGCAAACCCGCCCCCCACACCCTCCCGACCCCGCAGTGGGTCTTCATCGACGCCCTCGGCAACAAGGGCTCTACTGGCTGCCCGGCACCGGTGCCTCATCCGCCCGGCTGTACTGGGAAAGCCTCCGGCAGGTCAACGAATGGATCTCCGGGTCGGCCGGCGCGCCGGTGACCGTACCCACCGGCTGTTCGGTCTTCCCCAAGGAGCTGCAGCACCCGTCTCGGCGGTGGGCGGAGCGCCGGTTCCCGAACATCCGGTACTGGAACGAGCCCGGCAAGGGCGGCCACTTCGCGGCGTTCGAGCAGCCGGCGTTGTTCGTCGACGAGGTCCGGTCATTCTTCCGGCTGGTCCGCTGATGGTCACCCCTACTCGGTAAGCGGCTGGCTAAAGATCAACAAGTGCCCATCGGGTGTCCGTACGTTGAAGTCGCGCATCCCGTAGGGCCGGTCAGCCAGTGGCTCGACGATGTCGGCGCCGCGGGTGCGCAGCTCGTCGTGGCAGGAATCGACGTCGTCGACGACAACCGTCACCCTGGCCGGGCCGACGCTGCTTTCGGCGTACAGATGGAACTCGGCGGTGTCGCGGATCACGGCCGCGTAGCTAGGTGGGGTCTCCCAGGTGAATATGGTGTCGAATCCGAGCACGTCCGTGAAGTACGACCGCGCTGCCTGCACATCTCGGCACGGCAGCACGGGAATCGCCACCCGCATGACCATTCCGTCACCTTACCTGACTTTGGCTCAAGATCGCTGATCTTGGGTAGGGTGCTGGCTGTTGAGCTGCGGTTTCGTCATGTGAACGGCGAAAATCTGCGCACTAAGCGGCCGGTTCCAGGCTGTCTCTCGTGGCGTATGTGCGCACGGTGAAGACGGCGTCGGGGGCCAGGGCGGTGCAGATCGTGCACTCCTCGCGTCGCGGGTCGCGGGACATCGAGCACATCGGCTCGGCGCATGACGATGCGGCGTTGGAGGCCCTCAAGGCGGTGGCGAGGCAGCGTCTGGCTGTGGGGCAGCCCGAGCTCGACTTTGGCCCGGACTTCGCGGCGTTGCAGGCCGGCAGTGGTGCTGGTGGTGGGCCGCTTGCGATCACGTCGTCGCGGATGGGGTACCTGCGGGGACGCGCTCGGCCACGCCTACCAGCTGTTGGGGTTCGAGGAGGTCGCTGGTGGTGACGAGGTGTTCCGATTACTGGTGCTGGCACGGATCGTCGAGCCGACCAGCAAGCTGGACAGTCTGCGGGTGGTCGAGGAGGCAGGTTTCGACCCGCCGGCGTACGCGACCCTCAAGCGGCGTCTGCCCGCGTTCGCGAAAGAGTCCTGGCGGCAGAAGTTGGCCGCGGCGTGCGCCCGCACCGCTGATCCGGGGCCGGCGTCACTGGTTCTCTACGATGTGTCCACCTTGTACTTCGAGACCGATGCCGGGGACGGGTTCCGTGAGCCCGGGTTCTCCAAAGAACGCCGCCTGGAGCCGCAGATCACGATCGGGCTGCTCACCGACGCAAGCGGGCTTCCGTTGATGGTTAACGCGTTCGAGGGCAACCGGGGCGAGACCACTACGATGCTGCCGACCATCCGTGCGTTCATGGATGCCCACCAGCTGGCTGATGTCACGGTCGTGTTCGCCGCCCTGGCCGTCAGCAGGTGGATCGAGCAGACCACCGGCTGGTCGATCAAGAAGTTCGTGCGCACCACCCGCCGCTACCGCACCACCAACATCCAGGCCGGCGAGCACACCCTCACTGCCGTCGACCCGCTACCCGACGACCTCCGCGATGCCCTCACCCGCATCCACGACCGCGGTGCGCACTGATTTGAGCCAAGTCAGGTCCAGCTGCCACTGCGCGTCGGGTGCGGAGTCACATGACGCCTGTAAGCCCGCCGGGCCCGCCGTGGTGTCACTGGTGCCGGTCGTCTGCTGCGGGTTCTTCGGAATCTCATGGCGTTTTCCTGTTTCGTTGGGTTTTCTGCGGTTCTTGGTGTGGCGTGGGCATGATTCCGCGCTGGAGTCGGCAATTGGATGGGCGCATGAACGGTTCAGTGTCACATTTAATGAGCATTTTTTGTGCGCGGTCGTGTGCAGAGAATTGTTGATCATCTTTGTGAACGGCGCGACGCGGCCCGGCTCTCCGCGCAAAGTGGATCTTGCGGATGGGAGAGACTCTTGTCCTGCCTTGCGGCAGTGAACTTCCCTGGAGATCATGCCTACTGGGCGGGTAAGCGGTTTCGCAACGTCCGATCGGGTGGGGAAGCGCTGTCGCGGACGTGGGACCGTGTGTTCGAACAATTTCACGAGTTGTCTTGACCGCGGATTTACCCGCTGCTATACCTGGAATCAAGATTGCGACGTTCGCCCGGGGGACGGCGGCGCGACAAGGGGGAACCACCATGGATGCCCAGCGGTATTCGCCGCTGCCGTGCGCACCGTCATGCGTTGCCGAAGGTCGGTAGGTCTCTGCGGTCCGGCCGGTGCGAACCGAACTGTTTTCCCAGGCCGCGGGCTGTGCAGCCTTGTCGCTTGCATCTCCGTCGACGTGCGTCGTTCCGACCGAGGGGGAGTGGGTTGTGGACACGCGGTATGACTCGTTTTGCGCAGCTGACCCCGACTTCTACGACACGCCTCGGCGCATCTCCGCGGAGAGACTCCGGCTGACGACCGGTGTGGACTTCGGGATCGTCGGCCGTCGTCCGCCGCCCGGGTGGCGGCGCACAGAGTCGGGGGACTGGGTGATGCTCAGCCCGCAGGACGCGCGTTTGCCCCGGCAGGGGTGGAAGGTGCACGTCTCGGCGTGCATGGACAACGCCGACACGGTGCTGGGCAAGGTGTGGGAGTACTGCGCCGCAGGCGATCTGCCGTTCAAGTACCTCGCCGGCCCCGCGGTGCTGCTGATGCGCAACATGAAGTACGCCGGGCGTGGTTCCAGCGGCAAGCTCGTCACGATCTACCCACGCGACGAGGCGCAACTCAAGGACGTCCTGCACGAACTCGATGATCGCCTTCGCGGTGAGGAGGGCCCTTACATCCTCAGCGACCTGCGCTGGCGGCAAGGCCCGCTGTACGTCCGCTACGGCGGCTTCGCCGAGCGCTACCGCACCGCGCTCGACGGGACCCGTGAGCTCGCCATCGAGACGCCGTCAGGCGAGCTCGTGGCCGACCACCGCGGAGCGTCGTTCCGGGTACCTGAATGGGTTTCGGTCCCCGCGTTCCTCGCCGACGCAATGGCACAGCGCAACGCCGTGACGTTCGATGGCCTGCCGTACCGGCCGGAGAAGGCGCTGCACTTCTCCAACGGCGGTGGCGTCTACCTCGCCACCGACACCCGCTCGGGCGGCAAGGTCGTCCTCAAGGAGGCCCGCCCGCACGCCGGGCTGGCGCCGGACGGCCGCGACGCTGTCGCGCGGCTGCAGAACGAGCGTGACATCATCCAGCGGCTGGCCGGCATCCCGGGCATCCCGGCGTTGCTGGACTACTTCACGCTCGCCGGCCACCACTTCCTGGTCGAGGAGTTCGTCGACGGCGAGCCACTGAGCACGGCGTTCAAGCAACGCAGCCCGCTGCTGCGCAACAGCATCGACCCCGGCGAAGCGGCCGAGTTCACCCGCTGGGCGGTGCAGGTGTGTCAGCGCGTGGAAGCCCTGGCCGCCGCGGTGCACGCCCGCGGGGTTGTCCTGTGCGACCTGCACCCGTTCAACATCATGATCGACGACGATCGGGTTTCGCTGCTCGACTTCGAGATCGCGCAACTTGCCGACGTCGCCGAGCGGCCTAGCCTCGGCAACCCGGGGTTCTCCCCGCGGCGACCGTTGCACGGAACCGACATCGACCGCTACTCGCTGGCGTGTCTGCGGCTGTCCCTGTTCCTGCCCATCACGCCGTTGCTGCACCAGGACGTCACTAAGGCGGTCGAGTTCGCCGACGAGATCGGCCGCCGCTTCCCGACGCTGGACGGATTCCTCGACGACGCCGTCGACGTGATCGTCGGACCCGGACGCTCAAGCGGCTCCACGGCGAAGAAGTCGGCGCCGAGGTGGAACGCGCGGCCGGAGTCGTGGCCGGAGCTGAGGCGCTCGCTGACCGGCGCCATCGCTGCTTCCGCCACCCCCGAGCGCGACGACCGACTCTTCCCCGGCGACATCGCTCTCTTCGGTGAACCGGCAGGTAAGCTGTCGCTGGCCCACGGTGCCGCCGGTGTCCTCTACGCCCTTGCCACCACTGGAAGCACGCCGCAATCCGATCATCTGCAGTGGCTCGTCGACCACGCCAACCGCGCAGACCCACGGTCCAGCCTCGGTTACTACGACGGCCTGCACGGCGTCGCCTACGTACTCGACCAGCTCGGCGCCACCGACGCCGCGACCACGCTCCTCGACCGATGCCTCGCCACCGGTGTCGGTGACCTCGGCTGGAACCTGCTCTCCGGCCGCGCAGGAGTGGGACTGCACTGCGCACACGTCGCTGCGGAAACCGCCGACTCCGCGGTCAAAGACGCCGCACTGAGCGCAGCCCAGGCGGTCGCGGACTGGATCGAACACGACGACCTGGTCCCGCCGAAGACCTCCGGGCCGCGGCCGGTCACCGGCCTGATGCGCGGCGCTGCCGGCCCGGCCCTGCTGTTCATCCGCATGTACGAGCACACCGGTGACGACGCCTACCTCGACCTCGCCGCGAAGTGCATCGACCGGGACCTCAAGCAGAACATCACCTACGCCGACGGCGGGGTCATCCTCCGCAACGGACAGCGAACCCGCATGTACCTCGCCGAAGGAATCATCGGGATCGGGTTCGTGCTACGCCGGTACCTGCAGCACCGGTACCACGAGATCATGGCGCTGGCGCTCGATCTCATCGAACGGACGGTCGCCGGGCCTTACCACTCCCACAGTGGGCTGTTCACCGGCCGCGCCGGCGTGATCACGTTGCTCAGCCAGCACGCGCGCGGCACCACACCAGCGGACGACGCGCGCATCCGCGTGCAGATCTCCCTGCTCGGCTGGCACGCGCTGACCTTCAACGGCGAGATCGCCTTCGCTGGCGACTATCTCTACCGCATGTCCATGGACCTGGCCACGGGCAACGCCGGAATTCTGCTCGCACTCGGCAGCGCCTGGCACGACCAGCCGGTCTCCCTGCCACTCCTGACGACCGCCGCACCCTGGTCACGCTGACCGGCGCCCTCAGAAGCATCCCCGCGCTGGTGGCGCGGGGCCGCAGACGAGACCCTGCAAGGAGGTGACACAACCGATGAATCTCTACGACCTGCAGGACCTGGCGTTCGACGCCAACGAGCAGCCTATGGATCAGACGTTCTCCAGCTTGCTGATTTGCTGCGACACCACGTTCACGTGCGGCTGGTGCTGATCCGCCCGTCACAGCGCCGCGACACGAGACGGCGCTCATGAGCCCGCGGCGCGTGGTGGCTGTCTCGGCCAGCCACCACGCCTCGAGCCGGGCGCCGCCCACGCGCCGCGCGCACCACGAGTCATGCCACGTCAATGCGAATCATGTCCATACGAGGAGCAATCACGTGCGATTTCGAAGAACAGCCGCTTTCCTCGCCACAGCAACCGCAGTCACCCTGTCCCTGTCGATGACAGCAGGCGCCGCCGAGGCGGCCTCGCCACCGAAGTTCAGCCTCGCGCAAGTAATCGGCGGGCTGAGTGACGCCAAGCCGCAGCCGCCCCGAGCCGTCGCGCCCGTCGCGACGACCACGGCCGCACCGACCTGCGCCGGCGTCAAGGCCGACATGGCCCGCTACGCCGCGTCCGGGGCGCAATCGGTGCTCTGTATCGACTCCACCGCACCCGCCGCCAAACCGGCCACCACCGGCGACAAGAAGGCCGCGGCGGCTTGGTGCAGCGGCGAAGAGTCACGGACCTGGTGGATCACCCGCTCCGAGACCTGCATCCACGGCATCACCCTGGTTTACACCGTCACCCAGATCCCCACCGGCGCCATCCTCGGCACAGCCACCTTCGACGTCTCCCACGAAATCACCCTCTCGGCCACCAACACCGAGATCAACGACGACGCTGCCGTCACCCTCGTCGCCGCGACTGGAGTACTGGCCAGCCCGATCGCCAGCTTCACCGCAGCCTGCTCCACACCGTGTTCCGCCCTCGATGGTGACGGTTTCACCCTCGAGAAGTTCACCATCGGCGAAACCGAGGACGCGTTCTTCAGCTACGGCGACGACCCGGTCAACAGCGCGGACCGGTTCAACACCACCTACAGCTTCACGGTGCAACCGCCGCCGAACACCGTCCCGGTCAATCCGACGGCCAACTGGTCGACGCCCTCGAGCCTGTTCCGGTGTGACGACCTCGTCTCCGGCTTCGACGGCTGTGTGATCCCCGATTTCACACCGGAGCTGGAGGTGACCGTCAGCCGGCACCAGGCCGCGGCAATCGGCATCGCCGTCGCGCAGAGCCTGCCCGACGGCTGGGGGAGCACGGTCGAGCTGACCCGCCTCGCCAACGAATCCGCCGCGGAGGCCAACCGGCGGAAGATCTGCGAGGACGGAACCTGGGTGAAACGGCCGGACGTCCGCGACGACAGCTGCGACGAGTACGCCTTCGCCCGCAGCCGGCAAAGTGGTGGCCAGCTCGGCTTGACCGGCAAGGACTGCGCCGAAATCGTGCCCTGGTTCGATGACACCGACGGCACCTGGTACTTCGAGGGCATCCGCTACACCGGCCAGGAACGGTGCCTGCGGGCGCACGTCCCGCTCGACGAGAACAGCCTGGTCGGCTCCGACCTCGGTGCCTTGACCAACAGCGCCCGCCTGCTCGACAACGACAAGTACTGGGTCGGCGTCTACAACTGACCCTCGTCCGCCGGACGAACGAACCGGCCGGGCGCAGGCCGCACCTTGCCGGCAGGTGCGGCCTGCGCCCGGCCACCCGCTTCTTCCGCGCGTGTCTTGAACAGATTCGCGGGCACTCGCGTCGACCGTGCCCGCCTCGCTTCGACCTCGGCCGAGCCCTCGGCGAGCGCGTCCGAGCCGGCAGCTGAGACCCGCTCCAGGTCCGCGGCCAGACGCTCACGCCAGCCAGCGCCCCGCCGCCGATGCATCATCTGCCCGAGTGCGGCCGCCGGGCCGGCCTGAAGCAATCCAGCTGCCGCCCAACCTGCGGTGACTCGCTGCCTGAGGGGCTCGACGTCGTGGCGGGTCCCTCCGGCTGCCGCCGGGCCACTGCCGGTGATCAGGCATGCTTCGGCCAGGAGCTCCCGCAATGCGACACCGAGCGCAGACTCGTCGTCGAGTTCGACCCTCCGGCCGTCGCCGCGCTGCGACACCGCCTCGACCACGTCCCCCTCGGCGATGCCGACTTCCGCCAGGAAAGCAGCTACGTGCTCGGCCACAATCGGAAGCACGGCCGCATCTTCGGATCCGGCCACTGCCGCCGCTATCCGGGCATCGGTCTCCGAACGCGCCGGCAGCGGCAGTACCTCCACCTCAGGTAACACGGGTAGCGCCCGCCCCACCAGCCCAGGCGACTTCAGCACGACATCGTCCAAGACGACTCCGGTCACGCGTCTCACGAACTCGACTGCCGCCCGCCCTGGATCTTCCTCTGTCCAGCCAGCGCCGGACACACCAACGCGGTGAGCGAACTCGCCCAGGTCCGAACCGTCGTGTAACGGCGATGGATCGGAAACTGCCCTACCGTCGGTGTAGCTCAGCCGGTAACCACCCTCACCGAGGCCGAAAGACATCGCCCGGCCCAGCCTGGCCAGCCGCTGCACCACGGGACGTCGCAGACCCTCGGCGCTGAACAACTCGACGACCGCCGACCAGCCATCACGCTCGACAACCCGCAGCACCGGATAAAAACCGAACTCTTCCGTAGCGAAAGCCTGGGCATCCCGTGGCCCTCCACGGACGGCTCCGTCCGGCACACCACCGAATGCGGCCAGAACGCGTTCTGCGTCGGACTCCTCGACCACGCTCACACAGAAGCTGGTGTAACGCTCAAGCCAGCGGAAGGTGGACACCACCAAGACTCCCTGCTACCGATCTTGCCCTCGGGCTGCCGGAAACACTGTAGTACTTGAGGTTGGCCTTTCGTCGGCCTTCGCTGCGCGGCGCGTCACGAAGCGCACCAATACTGTGCCCAGCGCAGTGCTGGTACACAATCCCCGGCGGCGCGAGAAGTCCCTGCAAACCGAACCGGAGAACCGACGTCGAGATCGTGGCCAAGGCCACCGAGCCGACGTCGTTGCCAGCACGGCCGTGCCGCTCACTCTCGGCTTCGGCGAGCGCCGCTCCGGTCGGTGTGAGCCCCTGCCGGCAGTACGCGGTGCCGTCGTGGACGGCCCCCGAGGCACCAGTGGCCGCACAATCCGGGCTCGACGAGTTCGGTGGCCAGATCCGACCTGGAAAACGGACGGCTGATCGATGTGACTTGCGGCGGCATGAAGGGGCCACCCGCTGTAGCGGTCACGCCCGGGCGGACGCGCGGTTCGGGGGACCTACCGCTTCAGTGCGACGCCGCCGAGCGCGGCCCGGACAGCGACGTCCGGGTCGTCCGCCGGGTCGGGCCGCCACTGCTCGACCGGGACCAGCCCGGGGTCGAGGAGCTCGAGGGTGCCGAAGAACGTCATCAGCTCGTCGCGGCTGCGCAGGACGCCCGGGGTGCTGCTCTGCTTGCTGACCTTTTCGAGGTTCTTCAGCTGGCCCTGTTCGACCTCGTCGACGTCGGCCGGGCTGATGTGCGACAGCACGTACCGGGAACCGGACGGCAGCAGTTCGCGATAGGCCTGCACCGCCTCGCGCACGCCGGTCGAGTCCGGGAGGAAGTGCAGCACCGCGACGGTCAGCAGGCCGATCGGCCTGCCGGGATCCAGCACGCCGGTGGCGAACGCGGCGTCCCAGACCGCCTCGGCGTCGCATAGGTTCGCGTGTAGCACCGCGTGCCGGTCCGGGTCGCCGTTCTTCTCCAGCAGCAGCCGCGCGTGCGCGACGGCGACCGGCTCGATGTCGACGTACACGCATCGGCTGTCCGGGCTGACCTCGTCGGCGACCTCGTGCACGTTGCGCATGGTCGGGACACCGGAGCCGAGGTCGAGGAACTGCGTGATGCCTTCGGCCAGGCAGTGCCGCACCGCACGGCCGAGGAACGCCCGGTTGGCGCGGGTCGCCTCGCGCAGCAGGGGATAGGCTTTGAGCGCCTGCTCGCCGTACTGCCGGTCGATGGCCCAGTTCGCGGTGCCGCCGAGCGCCCAGTCGTAGGTGCGGGCGGCGTTGGGCCGGTCCAGGTCGATGCCTTGTGAGGCGTAGTCGGGTTCCATGCCGTTCTCCTCCGTGCTGGGGTGCCCCGCAGAGTATTCACCACGGCTCGATGCTGGGCGCGACCGTCGGCCGAGGCAGCGACCGGCGGCACGGTGCGATCGTGGCCGGGTGAAGATCACCGATCCCACGGGTGGCAAGTGGACGGTCGTCCGGCAGGTCGGCTGCTGGCGGCAAAAGAGCGGGTCGATGTGGGCGGTGGAGGTGGTGCCGGGCGGGCTGGGCAACGACCCTGTGTCGGCTGCTGGAGGAGGATGAGCGCGAGCAGGCGTGGTAGCCCTCGCTCCGGAAGATCTCGGCCATGTGCTCCCAGCCCGGCAGGACCGTCGGGACCTGCTCGAAGGCGAGCCACTCGTAGGGCCGGTCGTGCTCGAGCGCGGCGAGGACCCAGCGCAGCGGCTCCAGGACCAGGCCGGTCCGCTCGTCGGAGAAGACGGAGTAGTCGACGGCCTGGCGGGCTCCAGCGTCTTCGCGAGCTGGTAGACGGTGTCGAGCGCCGTGCGGCCCGCACCCTTCCTCCGCCGCGGAGAAGGTCTGGCACGGCGGGGACGCGATGAAGCCAGGCACGCGGTCGAAGTCGAGCGGGGGAAAGTCGCGGACGTCGCCCTCGACGGTGAGGAGCCCGGCCGCTCGGCGCGTCATGCACGCAGCGGTCTCCCATTCGGCGCCGAGCGCGCTGATGCCGAGCTGCCGGGCTGCTACGTCCCATCCTCCGGCGCCACCGAAGACGTCGGTGGCGTGAGGTTCTTACGGACTCGGGAGTGGCTGGTGTCTCTCCGTCTGGTCCGGCCCCTCGGGTTTCGGGGGAGTCCCGTACTCGAAGGTGAAGAATCCGACCTTCACTTTGAATAGCCGTGACCGGCTTCCTTGCCGGCCAAGTAATGCGTCACTTGATCATTGGTCGTACGCGGGCCGGGATGGGTGATGGGTTGGCCGGGAGTTCGGTTGTGCCAGATGGCTGCGGTGAGGTCCAGGAGACGTTGGGGCAATTCGAACTTCGACACCTTCGGCTGCTGGCCGGGTCCACGCGTTCGAGGGCTGCGGCGATGCACGGGTGGATACGACGTCGACCCGTTAGGGGATCTGGTAGCACGGCCGCTGCTGCGGCCTTCCGACGCACTGCCGGTTGTTTTGGGACACTCCTTTCGGACAGACAGACAAATTCGATGGTGTGTCCGGTGTGCCGCGCCGGTCCGTCGGGCATCGGTGGCGCGATCGGCGACGCCGGTCGCCGGGCCGCTCGGGAGGTGGTGCCCATTCGCGCCGGGCGGCGCAAGGGTGACCTGTGGTCTTCGGCCGAATATGACTGCGGCCGGAGCGCGCCGTCGGCTACGATCCTGTCCGCGGTATCCGACGTCGGGGGGCGGGGTCCGTACACCAACCCATGTCGAGCTGCCCCGGGGGAACTCTTGTCCACTCCGTCTTCACAGGTGCCCGAAAACGCCGGATCGGTCGGCGCCACGCCGGGCACCGATGCCCAGGCGAATCCCTTCCGCGCGCCGCAGGACGCGCCGGAGCTGCCGCGCTATCCCGGCCACCAGGGGCTTTCCTGCCGTTTCTGCGGTTCGGTTCCGGCCGTACAGGCGAGCTTCCGCGGCCACCAGGGCTTCCTGATCATGATGCGGTTCCTCAAGCTCGAAGGGCCGTTCTGCCGCAGCTGCGGCATCGCCGCCCACCGCAGCCTGACCGCGAAAAGCCTGTGGCAGGGCTGGTGGGGTCTCGCTTCGATGGTGATCAACCCGGTCACGATGCTGCTCAACCTGCCGCAGCGAAGGAAGATCAACAAGCTGGCCCCACCGCTTCCGGGGGCTCCCGGCCTGCCGATGAATCCGGGCAGGGCGCTCTTCAAGCGGTTCGCCGTTCTGGGTTTTCTGGTCCCGGTCCTCGTGATCGGCGCGATCGTCTACAACGTGCAGCACGACCCGTCGTACGCCTCGGTCGGCGACTGTGTCCACAACAAGAACGCGAGCGTCTCCGTGGGCGCGGACACGCACCCGGACGTCGTCGTGATCGCCTGTTTGGACCCGAGCGCCGACGCCAGGATCATCGGCAAGGTGAAAGGCAGCTCGGACGGCGAGACGAGCTGTAAGCAGTTCAGCGAATACGACGGCTACTACTCGGAGGAGCAGGGCCGGGACAGGTTCACGCTCTGCCTTCACTTCCTGGAGCAGAACGATCACATTTAGGTATCGAGGTGGTGCTCAGCGGACGGGTGCCCGGTCCGCCGATGCCGGTTGCGGCAGGCGGGCGGCTGAGGTCAAGGGGTGAGCCCGCTTCGGGACCTCCAGGCCGGGTTCGGTCGAAGAAGCCGACAGACTTAAGCTTCGCTTGCTCCATCTCAACCTGCGCCGTTTCGTGGGTTGAGCGAGGCCTACTGAGCCAGTCGTGCTCTTGAATTTCGGGCATCGGTATCATTCGTCAAGCAGGTTCAAACGCATAGCGCGCTGCACCCGCTGGAACGGCAACAAGCAGAACCGCGCGTCCACGTGGAATCCAATTACGGGTGGTCCTGCGCGAGTGCCTGTGGCGGCACAGTTGGGTCACGGCTAGGTCACCGCAGCCGGTGGCCGCGTAACAGATCGAGTGCGACGGCCTACTCAATCTGTGAGTGGGGAGGTGTGTGATGAGCACCCAACTTGACAAAGGTGATTCCGCGTTATGTCGGTTCGACGGCGCCACTGCCTTGTCCATTTTTGACGAAGTCATCGGCAAAGATGGTGATAGTGTCCATGCATTGACGGGACGTGTGCGCGCGTTGTGGATGCTCCGACGGTGGAGCGACGCACGCGACCAACTTGAAGCGCTTGGTGATCGGGACGACTCTGTCCACGTGGCACTCGCGCGCGGCCTCGTCGCGCTCGGTCAGCCGGACGACCCGTCGTACCTTGCCGTCGACTGTGGATCCGCCGAGCGGGATGACGAAGCGGCTATCGCGGCTTTCGAAAGAGCGGTCCAGCTGGACGAATCATCTGTCGAAGGGGCTACCGGCCTCGCGACGGCATACCGAATGTCGGGCCATCTCCAGCGGGCCGAAGAGGTCTTGGAGAATATGCGCCCCCGGCTGAGCTCGACCGCACCGGCGTTGGTGGAACGGGCGATGTGCTGGCTGGAGCGGGACAACCTGCCGGCGGCCGAGGACGCTGTCCTCCGAGCCATCAAGGACGACCCCGGTTTCCTGCAGGCGGAATTGCTTCGGCTGGAGCTGCGGCGGCGACCCGAAAGCGGCGATGAAGAGCTGGTCACTCAGGCGGAGGAGTTGGTGAACAGGCAACCGGACCCGCCTGCTGTAGTTCTCGAGATTTACGGCTGGGCGCTTCTGCACCGCGCGGAGGTGACCGGTGACCGCAAACTGAGCGATCGGGCGATGGAGCAGTTCGATCGTTCCGAACGGGTCGGCCCGCCCTTGCCGGGAGTAACCAACGGAAAGATCTTGATACACCTGAGCAACGACCAGTTCGAATCCGCTCTCCAGGCGGTCGACGCCGCGATCACGCGCGAACCGACCAGCCCGCAATTGCACCTCTGCCGTGCGGAGATCATGACGGCCGCGGGCGAACAGCCGCGCGCGCGTCTCGAGTCCTACCAACCCGTGCTGGATCGAGATCCGCGCGACCTCAGCGCCCGGATCGCGAAGGTGGGAGCACTGATCAGCCTGAAGCGGATCGCCGAGGCGGAGCAGATTGTCGCTGTCCTCTGTGCGGAGTTGCCCGGCAACCGCAAGGTGGACGCGGCCGTGAGGTGGCTCCGGGAACCGTGGCGCATGCTCGAGTCGCCCACGATCGAGATGAAGATCGATCGGCCGTGGGAGAACGGGAAGGATGACCCGGAGCAGGTGCTGGAACTGCTCACGAACGAGGTGTGCGTGAAGCTCGGACTGGCCCGGCCGGTCGTGAGCCGTCTGCGTGAGCGCGTGGTGGAGGATCGTCGCGCGCTGCTCCAACGTGCGTTCGAAGAGGAACAGAATTATCTGCACGCGCGGGCCCGGTTCCAGGTCCGGACGGATCGCGCTCGGAGAGGCGTCGTATGGCGTCTTCTCGGCCGGGCGCTGTTCGAGTCGGCCTTCGGGTTCGCGGCCGGCGCGATCGCGCTCCTGGTGTGGCTGGCCACCGGGCACGGCGACCCGTTTTCGGGCTGGCGGCTGGCGCTGACAGCCGGTCTCCCGGTGGTGTTCCTCGCGGTCGCCGCGCTGAACCGGTTTGTCCGTCTCCCGGTCGATCTCGGCATCGTTCTCGCTGTTCTGGGTAGCGTCGCGGTGCTCGCCGCGTCGGTTTGGATAGGAGGCCAGCAGCTCGGCGCCGTGCCCGGCAGCGTCGCCGGGATCGTCGTGGCGGTCGCGCTCATCGGTACGGTTCTGGGTGGCAACCTGCTTCGCCTCCGTTTCGCGAAACCGAGCGCACGTGCTCCGCAACAAGCGTTCGACCGATGGCTGAACAGTATTTACGGCAACGGGTTGCTGCACTTGGCGATCGGCGCGAGAGCGAGCCTCAAGCGGGTCTACGGCACTTGCCTGCCGGTCTTGGACGGGACGTATTCGGACGCGCCGGTGGAGATCGACACCCCCGCCTCGGACGAGTTGCGACGGCTGCTCAGACAGCGCAGCAAGGGGAGTTTCGCGCTGGCGGGTCCGCGAGGAGTGGGCAAGTCGACACTGCTCGACCGGTGGTGTGCCGGACAGTTCCTGCGCGACGCCGGGTCGGAACGCCGGGTACGTCGTGACCTGACCGTCAAGGTGGACGCCCCCGTCGGCTACCAGTCGAAGGAGTTCCTCACCCATCTCTTCGGCAAGCTGTGTGATGCCGTTGAGGAGTACGCGCGCACCTCGACCGGCCTGGTGAACCGCTCAGCTGGGTCGGCGCCGAGAGGCTTGCTCAGGCTGACAAGCCCGGCCCAGCCGGACGGGAGTGTCCGGCCCGCCGACTTGGCCGCCCTGGCCAGAGAGGAGCGGGAGAAGATCCGCTTCCTGCAGAGTCATACCAAGGAAGGCGAGTTTTCGCTGGGATTCACGCCGCTGAAGGCGACGAATGTAGGGTACAAGAGCAAGGCAAGCGTGCGACGGGACGACGTGCCACTCAACCATCCCGAGCTGGTCGACCGGTTCCGCGACTTCCTCGGGTTGACCGCGCAGCTCGTCGCGGAGTACGACTCGAAAGTGCTCATCGGCATCGACGAGCTCGACCGGATCAGCGACGGCGAGGGTGCACAACGCTTTCTGAACGAGCTCAAAGCGGTCTTCAACGTACGTAACTGCTATTTCCTCGTGTCGGTCTCGGAAGACGCGCTGGCGGAGTTCGAGCTCGCCGCGATGGGGATGCGAACGGTGTTCGACAGTGCCTTCGACTCTATCGTGCGGGTCGACTATTTTTCGTTCGAACAGGCAAGGTCGCTGCTCAACAGGCGAATCCGCGACCTGCCTGAGCAGTTCGCGGCGCTCGCCTACGTGTTCTCCGGTGGCCTCGCGCGGGAGCTGGCCCGGACGGCGGAGACGATAGCGTGCGACAAATCCGAAGAGCAGCTGGCCGTTGTCGCCGCACACCTCGTGCAGCGCCAGCTCGACCGCACCACCCGTGCCGCGATGGACCGCGTCAGCCGGTCGGCCGCCCGCCGCGCCGGCGCGGCCCTTATCCCCGTGCTCGACGAGCGCCCGGTCGGGGAACTGACCAGCGGGGTACTGCGCGAGTACGCCGCGAAGGTGGCTGGCACTGGCTTTGTGAAGGGGGAGCACAGTGGGCTCGCCGGCGTCCGGCTCGACGTCGTCGCGATGGTGGAGTACCTCGCCGTCCTCCTCGACGTTTTTGACGAGCGGCTCGTCAAAGACCGGATGGCCGCTGGGCTGGAAAGAGGGCTCGGCGCCTTCGAGAACCTCGCGAGGGTTCGCCGTTACCTCGGGGCGAACTCCTCGGGGGCGCGGGAGCTCCTGCGTGGATTTTGTGAGGCCTGGATGATCGCGATCGCGACGCCCACATCACGAGCCTGCCTGATGCCCCCCTGGCGCGATGGACGTGCGAGCGGTTCGGCCCGTCTGGGGCTACACCACACGAACGGTGTCGACCGGGATTTGAACGAGTCCAGGGATCCAGAGGTGGTCTAGGAGTGTTTAGCCAGGGACCGCTCCTGCAGGTCCGGTGACTCTGCGCGAGTCGGTGTGGGCCGGCCAGCACGTGTTCCACGCGGGTTACCTGGCCGACCGGCTCGGCGGGCGCCCGTACTATGCGCCGTTGCCGATCCTGACCGCGGTCGCCGCGGTCACGAGCAGGGTGCGGCTCGGGACCTCGCCACCCTCGACGTGCTCTCCGGCGGACGGCTCACGGCCGGTGCCGGAGTGGGCGTCATCCGCGAGGAGTTCGACGCGCTGGGCGTCGAATACCACACGCGCGGCGCGCGGACGGACGAGGCCCTCCGGGTGCTGAAGGTGTTGTGGACGACGCGGCGACCTTCCTTCGCGGGCCGCTTCCACCGGTTCGCCGGGCC
This sequence comes from Streptomyces sp. MN03-5084-2B, assembly GCA_033793495.1. Taxonomy (GTDB): domain Bacteria; phylum Actinomycetota; class Actinomycetes; order Mycobacteriales; family Pseudonocardiaceae; genus Amycolatopsis. The sequence continues at coordinate 147,039 of JARAWT010000006.1, forward strand.
GGCGTTCAGCCCGGCACCGGTCCAGCGCCCGCACCGACCGATCTGGATCGGCGGCTCGAGCGGTGCCGCGATGAGGCGAGCCGCGACGCTCGGGGACGGCTGGCACCGCGGCCGGCCGCGACGGCCGGGCGCTCATGGTGTCGGTTCGCTGCGACCTGGAGATACCGGGCACCGCAGCGAGTCCGGGCGGCAATCCCGGCTACAACACGTCCCTGGGCAGCCGGTTCCGGCTGCGCGGGACACCGGAACAGATCATCGAGACGGTCGGAGGGTGGCGAGATTCCGGCGTCGAGCACCTCGTCCTCGCGGTCAACACCGACGACCCGAACCTGGTAACCGTTCCATCGGTACCTTCGCCGCCGAGATCGCCCCCGAATTCGGTTGAGCCTGAGCGTTCCAGCACCGGGCTCGCAACCATGCTGTTCTCCAACGGCGGCAGCGGTGCAAGACCCCGTCGATCCGGCCGTGCGGTGAAATCTGATTGCGGAAGACCCGTGCGGTGCTGGATCCCCCGCGCACCGCACGGGCCGGGCCGCGCACCCCCGTGCGCAGGTTGGTGGCGGAGTCATCCGCCGATGCTGGCTCCGACGGCGAGGAGAGCCGCGGTCACCGGCTGGAAGAACGTCACGCCGCCGGTCCGGCAGTTGCCGGAGCCGCCGGAGGTGATGCCGACGGCGGAGCCGTCTCGGGTGAACAGCGGTCCGCCGCTGTCGCCGCCCTCGGCGCACACCGTGGTCCGGATGAGCCCGGTGACCCGGCCTTCGGGGTAGTTGACCGTGGCGTTCAGCGAGGTGACGCGGCCCTGGTGCAGGCCGGTGGTGCTGCCCATCCGGAGAACCTGCTGGCCGGCCTTCGCCGCGGCGGCCTTGATGATGGCGACCGTCCGGCCGCCGCCGACGTCGACGACGCTGGGTGCATCGGTCGCGTTGTTGTTGTAGGTGAGCAGGGAGAAGTCACCGGTGCCGGGGAAGGTGGCCTTCTGGACGGTGGCGACCGATCGACCGCCCTGTGTCAGGGACCACTGCCGTCCGGCGGTGGCGCAGTGGCCTGCGGTGAGGATGCCGGGGTTCCCGTCGCTCGTGGTCACGTTGAACCCGAGCGAGCACCGAGCTCGGCCGGTGAAGATGGCGTCGCCGCCGCCGGCGAACAGCTGGAGGACTCCGGGGGTTCGCTCGACTCGGAATTGCTGCCCGCGGGTGGCGGCCACCAGGCGGTCCCACTTCTCGCCCTGGACGGTGCTGTCGGCCGTGACGACCGTTTGCCCGGTGTCCGCGTCGATCGACCAGGCGGTGCCGGTCATGGCGCGCGCCGCGGCGCCGCTGTCCGCGGGCTTGGTGATGGCTGCGTCCGCATGGGGGATGGCGATGGCGGCCGTGGCGGCCGCGACGATGGCGGCGGCCGCCACCAGGAGTTTGACTCGGCTCGGCTTTCGGTGCCGGGAAGGCATTTCACAGACCTCCGTGCTCGGGGATCGAAGTTCTCACCCGGCTCCACGGGGCGGCCTGCCGACGAGTTCACGGTTTCGGCGTTGCCGAGACGGTCGGCTCGTGTCAAGCCCCCGACCGTCTCGGATCAAGTAGCCGGCAGGATGCCTGCCTCGTGTGAGATGATCGCTGCGCGTACCCGGTTGTCGCAGCCCAGTTTTCCGAGGATCCGGCTGACGTGGGTCTTGACGGTGCCCTCGCCCATGAAGAGCTGCCGGGCGATTTCGGCGTTCGACCGGCCGAGTCCGACCTGGATCAGGATGTCCCGCTCTCGGTCGGTCAGCGTGCTCACGAGCCGGCACGCCTCGCTGTTGTCGGTGGTCACGTACCGGTCGATGAGGTCCTTGGTGATCCGCGGCGACAGGACGGCGCCGCCGCGGGCAGCGGCTCGCACCGCCTGGATGAGCTCCTGCGGACCGGTGTCCTTGAGGAGGAACCCGGCCGCGCCGGCGCGCAGGGCACGCGTGATGTAGCCGGGCTCCCCGAACGTGGTGAGCATGACGACCTTGACCGCAGGTGCCAGCCGCGTCAGCTGTTCGAGGGCACTGAGGCCGTCGACGACCGGCATGCGGATGTCGACGAGCGCCACGTCCAGTGGCACGTGGCAGGCGATTTCGACGGCTTCGCCGCCGTCGCCGGCCTCGGCGACGACTTCGATGTCTTCGGCGTGCCGCAGGACAAGCCGGATCCCGGCGCGGAGCAGGTGCTCGTCGTCGGCGAGCAGGACGCGGATGGGTTCCACGGCGTCAGGCCGCCGGCAGGGGGAACCGGGTCTTGTCGACCAGGACGTCGGAGCGGAAGCAGTAGCGTTCGATCATCGTGGAGCCCTCCTCGGTGTAGGTGAAGGTGTACGAACAGTCCGCGTCCGGCAACGCGGGGGGTTCCGCGCCGCGCGCGGCCCGGTGGGCCAGCGAGTCATCCGGGCCGACCGAGTCGGTGACCTGGCCGCGGGTCACGCCGATGCCGATCGAGTCGAACCGGTCGTCCATGCCCGGTGCGTAGGAGAGCATCGAGAACACGACCACCAGGATCGCGACCGCCCCGGCCAGGCCCGTGGCCAGCACCACCGCCTGGCCGAGGCGGGCCCAGCGGTCGTCGGGTTCCTCGCCGGTGTCGGGTTCGGCGCGGCCGGCGCCGGGTGGCGGGATGGCCAGCGGCACTTCGGCCGCCAGCCGGAACCCACGGCTCGGCAGGGGACCGGCGGTGAGGGTGCCGCCCAGCAGCCGGACCCGTTCGGCCACGCCGACCAGTCCGAGGCCGGAGCCGGTCGTGCCGGCCCCACCGCGGCCGTCGTCGACGATCTGCACGCGGACCCGGGCCGGTCCTCGGTCCACGATGACGTGGGCTTGCGCGCCGGCCGCGTGCCGGTGGAGGTTGGTCAGGCCTTCCCGGACGATCCGGTGCACCGCTTGCCGGACCGGCGGCGTGCTGTCGGTCAGGTCGTCGCCGTACCAGGTCAGGTCGACCTCGGTGCCGCCGGCCTGGGCCTGGCGGACGAGCCGGCGGAGGTCGGAGCGGGTGCCGGTGTGGTCGATCGGCTGGGTCGCGCCGGCTTCCTCCTGACGCAGGATGCCCAATGTCGCGCGCAGCTCGTCCATCGCGACCTGCACGGTGGCCCGGATCAGCCGGGCCGGCTCGGTGGCCTCGACCGGGCGTCCCGCGTCGAGCTCGAGGCTGCCGGCGTAGAGGGAGATGAGGCTGAGGCGGTGTCCGAGCAGGTCGTGCATCTCCTGCGCGATGCGGGACCGCTCCTGGAGCCGGGCAGTCGATGCCGCGTACCGCGTCTGCTGACGGAGGACCTCGACCAGCCGTTCCCGCTGGGCCAGCAGGACCTGCACGACGGTGGGCCCGACGACGCAGACCACCGCGATCAGCCCGAAGCCGCCGAGCGCGATCTGCCACTGGAAGTCCGACTCGATCAACCCGATCGTGAGGGGGATCAGCGCGGCCACGGCCAGTGCGGCACCCCGCGACCGGGTGGACCGGGTTCGTGCGGCCACGCCGTAGGACGTCATCGCAAGCGCGACTCCGGCAGCCGGGTACCACCCCACCAGCAGCGCGGCAGCGAGGAGCGCAAGCACCGGAAACCGGCGGCGGGCGGCGGCGAGCACGATCGCGGCACCCGCGACCAGCATCCCGGTGCCGGATTGTTCCCAGGGTGCAGGACTCCAGGTCACGATGATGTACTGCGTGGCCAGGTAAGTGACCCCGCCGACGAAGACCAGCGAGGCCAGTTCCGGCACGCAAGCTGCGGCTCGTGCGGTGAGCCGGAGTGCACCGGCCGAGAGAGGGAATCCGGTCATACCCGGTTCCACGTACCGCACGCCACCGGCGGTTCGCCGGGTGCCGGCACCGGGTTCGTTGCGGCCGGCGAACCCGGTGTCGAGAGCGGGCGGTACTTCGATTCTTTCGACGATGTGCGACTCGGGTCCACGCTGCGGCGAATTCGGTCGCGCTCACGTGTGCGGCGATCCGCCATTCCCCGTTCCGACCCTGAGGTGGCCCGTGCTCGTGCGTACCGGCCGGGGAGCTCGTGGACGTTGGAGCGGAGCTTCTGTCACGACGATCAAGCATCCGACCGTAGGCGAGGCAAAGCGGCAATCGCGCCTGCCACGCTGTCCGCTGCGCGACATCCAGAAAGCTGCGCCATCTGTTCGACGGGCGGCGGCACAGTCGCCGTCAGCTTGGCCGGTCCGGTAGCTCTTTCCTCGGCACGTGTCGAGCAGGCGGGCGAGTTCGTCGTCGGACACTACTGGTACGAGCTTGCCTGTCCGGTTGGCTGAGCTTCTCCATGGGGTGGCGGTCCGACATCGGTCCTCCACTGCGTCGCTGTCGTCGTCCGCAGGCATGTCCATCTTCGCGAGGAATACCGGCAACTCGGGGCCGCCCAGGAAGTCGGCGAGCTGGGTGACTGCGAGCTGGTAGTTGTAGCGGGTCGTGTGCGGGCGGTTCGCGGCGCGCAGGCTGTGCGGTCCCACTCTTCGACGTAAGAACGCCACGTGTCGTCCACGGGCCTGGGCAGACCCTGTTTGGTCAAATTCGTCGGCATGGGGAGAGCCTCCGGTCAAGGTGTCACCGAGCGCTGTGCTAGACCGGATCGACACTCATGACCACAGCAAAAAGCGGGCCCCCGCAGCGGTGAGCTGCGGAAACCCGCTGTCCGTCGGGCTGACAGGATTTGAACCTGCGACCCCTTGACCCCCAGTCAAGTGCGCTACCAAACTGCGCCACAGCCCGGACCCGCACTCCCTGAGTGCGTGAAAGTACTTTAGCGTGCCCTCCGTACGGCCCTGCAACCAGGGTCCCCCGTCCTCCTGACCTGCGGAAACGTGCCAGGAGGACCGGCGTGCGAGATCATGCCGGGTTGCTCGCGTGGGTCAGTGTCTGCCATGCCACGAACAGGTTGTTCGAGCCCGCCGGGCGCTGGCGCTCCGTCAACGTCTGCGTGTTCGTCATCGCGATGCCCAAGCGCGTGGTGAGCGCGTTGAAGCCCACCTCCGTCACCGGGCCGAGGCCGAGTTTCAGCTGCCCCGAGCACAGCCACGACGGCACCGCCGCACCCAGCTGGTACTTCGACTGGAAGCCCAGTGCCTGACGCAGGCGCGTGCCGATGTCGGTCGCGTACACGTCCTCGCCCTGGATGCGGAGCGTCTCCGCCACGTCCGCTATTGCCGCTATGCCGTAGCCCGTGTGGGTGAAGTCGCGGCAGGTTTCCTGGGTCAGGCCGTCCACGAACGTCGACTGGCCCTGCCAATAGCCCACGATCTGGTCGCGGGAGGAGAGACCGCTGCCCGGGACCGTCTTCGGGAGAGATCCGTCGGAAGACAAATACACGTAGGCCGCGACGCGGTTGCGGTAGCGGGTCACCGCCTTGTCGTAGCTCGGCCTGTCCTCCAGGAACACCGAGATGCCCACCGCGGCCTCCATCATGGACAGTTCCCAGTTCCCGTTGCTGTTGCTGCCGTTGATCACCTTGCTCAAGTAGACATTGCGCAGCATCGTCGCGAAGCGGCCCGAGTTCGGCCAGCTCGGATACGTGTACCTGATGATCTCCGCCGCGCGCGGCCAGGACGAGCCCGCCCAGCCCGTCTGCAGCGGGGCGTTGCTGTTGGTGTGGCTCGTGATCACCGCCGACCACGCGTCCATCAGCGCGATCGACTTCTGCGCGTACCGCGCGTCGCCCGTGATGTACCAGATCAGCGCGTCCGTGTACGCCGCTATCGCGTCTTCGCGCTCGTCCGTGCAGCCGTGGTTCGGGTTCGAATACGAACCGCATTCGACCACGGCACGTGGTTTCGGTGTCCGCGAGAGGGAGGCGTACGAGCTGGCGCGCGCCTGGTCGTACGCCGCCTTCCACGGCTGGGTGCCGGCGTTCACCTCGGCCTTGACGAAGTCCAGCTGCGGACGGCTCACCAATACACCCGGGTGGGTGAACGCTGCCGGGGCGGCCGGTGCGGGTGTGGCCAGCACCCCCAGCAGCAGGGGGACCAGGGCGAGGACCTTGCGGAAGCGGGACATGGCTCTCCTCGAGACAACGGTGTCCGGGGGGTGCGCGCCGGCTCAGTGTCATGGTCCAGACCACCACGGGTCAAGCTTCTCTTTATGTCCCAACGGAAGCGTTCAGCCCGCTGAACAGGTGCGTTCAGCGGGCTGAACGAAACGTCAGTCGAGCCCGGCGCTGACCGCGTTCAGCAACGCGCCGGTGTCGCCCGACATCTCCCACGCCATCACGCCGAGCAGGCCGCGCGACTTGAGCCACGTCGTCTTCAGCCCGATCGACCAGGCGTCGTCGAACGTCCACCACTGGCCGCCGTTGCCGGTGTAGCACGAGGTCGCCACCGCGGCCGTGTCGTGGTGGACCGTGCAGCCCGGCACGCCCGCCACCAGGTTCGCGTACCCGCGGGTGCCCGCTTCCTCGGCGAACTGGCCCGGCGCCGCGCCGGTCGCCGACTGCCACTCGCCGCTCTTCCCGCCGTCGGCGACGCCCTGCCAGCCGCGTCCGTAGAACGCCAGGCCGAGCGTCAGCCGCCGCGGATCGACGCCCGCGTTCGTGTACGCGTTGATCGCGCTTTCCGCACTGAAGCGGAAGGCGTACGGGTCGTCCGCATCGGCGTACAGGTTGCCTTGGTGGCCGGTGCGGTTCGGCTCCCACGAGTTGTCGCTGCCCGACCCGTGGAAGTCGTAGCCCTGCACGTTCGCGACGTCCAGGTAGTCGAACACCTTCGACAGGTCCCAGCCGGACGCGACCTTCGCCGGGTCCGCCGGCGTGAACGCGTGCAGCTGGTACCGCTTGCCGGTGGTTGCGCCGTAGGCGTCCAGCTGAGCGCGGAACTCGGCGATCAGCGCCGTCAGGTTGGTCTTGTCGTTCGGGCTCCAGTGGTTGCCGGGATGGCCGTCGGCGCTGCCGGGCCACTCCCAGTCGAGATCGATGCCGTCGAAGATGCCGGCGGCGGTGCCCGGCCCGCCCGCGCCGCCGTAGGGCGCAATGTTGCCCTTCAACCACGTGTCCACACAGGACGAGACGAACTTCTTGCGCGACGCGTCGGTGGCCGCGACGTCCGAGAAGTACTTCGAATAGGTCCAGCCGCCGAGCGACACCAGCACCTTCAGGTTCGGGTGCTTCGCCTTGAGCTTCTTGAGCTGGTTGAAGTTGCCGCGCAGCGACTCCCAGCCGGTGTCGGCCACGCCGTCGACCGACTGCGCCGCCGCGAACGGCCGCGAGTAGTCGGCCTCGGCATCGCCGGCGCCGTCACCCTGGCTGGGATCCTGCGGATTGGCCGTGGTGCCCTTGGTGACCCCGGACAGGCAGGTCAGGTTCACCGGATCGATGTTCTCGAACGCGTACAGCAGGTGCGTCAGCTTCGCCGCCGCGCCGGAAGTTTCCAGGTTCTTCACGAAGTACTTCCGCCCGTAGATGCCCCACTGCACGAAGTACCCGACCTTCGCGTAGCCGGATACGATGTCGCCGGTCTTCGCCGTGACGGCGGCACTCGGTGCCGAAACGTTGTCGTAGCCGTCGCGGGCGCGGACGGTGAACGTGTACGAAGTGGACGGTGCCAGTCCGGTCACCACCGCCGACGTCGTGGTCACCGTCGTGGCCAGCGCCGACCCGCGGTACACGTCGTAGCCGATCACGCCGGTGTTGTCCGTCGACGCCGTCCAGGCCAGGGAGACGCTTCCCGAATCGGCGGCCGTCGAGCGCAGTCCGCCCGGCGCGGACGGCGGCTGGGTGTCGTCGGAGGGGGCGTTGGTGGTCACCGGAAGGGCCGCGCTCGCCGGGGACGTGTTCCCCTTGGCGTCCTTGGCTTTCACGGTGAACGAATAGGCGGTGCCCGGCGCCAGCCCGGAGACGGTGGCGCTCGTCCCGGTGACCGAAGCAGCCAGGGCGGATCCCCGGTAGACGTCGTATCCGGTCACGGGCAGCGAGCCGGCCGCCGAGGCATTCCACGCCAGCGCGACCGTCTTGGTCGTCTTCGCGACCAGGTGCAGGTTCGCCGGCGCGCCCGGCGGGGTGTCCGGTGAACCGTCGCAGTTGGCGTTGTCGACGCGGCACTGAGTCGGCGTCGCGGCTGCACTGAGCCGGAACGTCGGGTTGTAGGGGTAGGTGGTCCGGCCCGGCGCCAGTGTCGCGATGTAGTACGCGGGGGTCAGCGTGACCTGGGTGCCGTTCTGGGTGACTGTGCCGTTTTCGCCGGTCGAAGCGGTGACGCCGGCGGGCAGCGTGAAGGTGATCGCCCAGTTGCTCACCGGCGCGGTCCCGGTGTTGGCGACGGTGTACGTGCCGGTGGTGCCGCTCATCGCCAGGGTGGCGGTCAGCGAACCGGCTGCGGCGGCGGGTGGCGCGAGCGCCGCGGTACCGCCGAGCGCGAGGAGCAAGGCGGCGAGTGCGGAGCGTAGTCGTGCGGGAGTGCGTCTCATGGCGGTTCTCCAAGCGGCACGAGGCGGGTTCGATGTGGTCTAGACCACATCGAATGTAACCCGGCCCGAAGAGAACCGCGCACGCCCGAACGGCGGCAACCGGTGTCCGAACGGACTGTTAACGACCCGAGAAGGTCGCCTTCCCCGGTCCGTCGGCGAGGAACGACTTCACGGCGCTGCGGAGGTCCTGGGTCTCGAACAGCTCCGCCGCGATCGTCGTGATGTGCGCGTTCGCCTCGGGGACCCCGCCGGCGGCGAAGTGGTCGAGCACGCGCTTGGTCGCCGCGTGGGCGCGGGTCGGTCCCTCGGCCAGCCGCGACGTGAACGCGCGGGCCGCGTCGTCGAAGCCCTCGTCCGGCAGGACGCGGTTGACGACGTTCCAGCGCTCCAGCGTCGCGGCGTCGTAGGTGTCGCCGGTCATCACGAACTCCTTGGCCCGCCCGACACCGGCCCGCGCCGCGAGCCGCTGCGTGCCTCCCATCGTCGGTGTCAGGCCGACGACCTTCTCGACCAGGCCGAACTTCGCCCGCGAGGCGGCGAGGATGAGGTCGCAGGCCACGGCGACCTCGAACGCCCAGGTCAGGCACAGGCCGTGCGCGGCGAACACGGTCGGGAACGGCAGCGCGGCGATCCTGTCCGGCACCGCGAGCATCTCGTCGAAGAGCACCTTCGCCTCCGCGGGCGACCCCTGGGCCTCGAACAGCGAGACGTCGACGCCGCCGCTGACGATCTTGCCTTCGGCGCGGATCAGCAGCGCCCGGGCGGGCTCCGTCTCCAGCTCGCCGATCACCGAGGCGAGTTCGGACTGCAGCGAGGCCGTGTAGAGGTTCAACGGCGGGGCGTCGACGGTCAGGACGGCGAGCCCGCCGTCACGATCGAGGCGGACCTGCTGAGTCATGCTCACCCTGCTTCTTCGGCTTCGACGATGTCGTCCCAATACTGCTGGGCCTCGGGGCGCCAGTCGACGTGTTTGTGATGGAACAGTTCCGCCGCCTTCGTCCCGCTCCACTTCGCCGGGAGCAGCTCGGCCGGCAGCTGCGGGTCGAGGAACGGGAACCGCCGCCACTCGTGGACCAGCTCGGTCTGCGCACGCAGCACCGCGCGGCCGCCGGTCGGGTGCAGGCCGGTGAAACGGTCGATGAAGTCCTCGTAGCGGTCTTTCAGCTCGGTCAGGTCCCACGACCGCGCGACCATCGACTCCTGCTCGCCGACCTCGCCGTACGCGGCGGTGAACGACATCGCCTGCGCGTCGAGGCCGAGCTCGTTGACGATCTGCTGGGCTTCCCGCTGGCGGGACAGGTCCGGGCTGACCCAGACGCCGGCGACCGGCGAGCCGAAGCCCGCCCAGGTCAGCCGCGTGCGCAGCCGGTGCCGCAGGTCGCGCTTGGCCTCGGGGACGGAGACGATCAGCATCAGCCACTGCCCGTTCCAGCGGCGTTCCTCGCGGCCGAACGCGTAGATCCGGTCGGCGCCCTCGGTCAGCAGACGACGTCCCGGCGGCGTCAGCGACCAGCGCACGCGGCGCCCGACGCGCTCGGACACCACCCAGCCTTCGGCGGCCGAACGGGCCAGCGCCTGCCGCGCCGACTTCTCCTCGATGTCGAGGATGCCGAGCACCTCGACGAGCATCGACGTCCAGACCGGCTTGTCCCGCGGCAGCGCGTACTCGCCGAGGACGGTCATCAGCAGCGACCGCGCGCTGGCGTGACTGACTTCGCGGCGCCGGCTCACCGTGGGCCGGGGCGCGGACGGGCGGCCTTCCCTCGGCTTCGGCCTGCGGCCGAGGGTGACCGGGGGAGCGGGCTCGCCCATGCTGTTCACCGACCTCACTGTGTAGCGGCACTGACAAGCTGCGGGACTGACAACCGAACAGGGTACCCACAGTGAGTGATCAAAGCGCCACGGGACACACACTGTCGGTGGTTTTGACCTTGATCTGACAGTTCACCACGAGGTCGTAGACTCGGCTACCTCATGAGCGCAACTCTCGTCGCGAAAGACCTGGCCGCGGGCCACGGTGACCGCATCCTCTTCTCCGGCCTCGACCTCGTGGTGGCACCCGGCGACGTCGTCGGCCTGGTCGGGGTCAACGGCGCCGGCAAGTCGACGCTCCTGCGGACCCTGGCCGGGCTCGCGAAACCGGACAGCGGGGAGGTGCGGCTGAACCCGCCGTCCGCGACGGTCGGGCACCTGCCACAGGAGCCGGAACGGCGCGAAGGCGAGTCGGTGCGCGCGTTCCTGGCGCGGCGCACCGGCGTCTCGGCGGCGCAGGCCGAGCTGGACTCGGCGACTTCGGCGCTGACCGACGGCGCCCCGGGCGCGGACGACCTCTACGCGGCGGCCCTGGACCGGTGGCTGGCCCTCGGTGGCGCCGACCTCGATGACCGGGCTGCCGAAGTGGCGGCCGACCTGGGCCTGGCCGTGGACCTGGACCAGCCGATGACCGCGCTGTCGGGCGGCCAGGCGGCGCGGGCGGGGCTCGCTTCGCTGCTGCTGAGCCGCTACGACGTCTTCCTGCTCGACGAGCCGACGAACGACCTCGACCTGGACGGCCTGGCCCGCCTCGAGCGGTTCGTGTCCGGCCTGCGCGCGGCGACGGTGCTGGTCAGCCACGACCGCGAATTCCTGGTGCGCACGGTCGACCGCGTCGTCGAGCTGGACCTGGCGCAGCAGCAGGTGAACGTCTACGGCGGCGGGTACGAGGCCTACCTCGAGGAGCGCGAAGTGGCCCGGCGGCACGCGCGTGAGGAGTACGAGGAGTACGCCGACACGAAGGCGTCGCTGGAGGCGCGCGGGCGGATGCAGCGGGCGTGGATGGAGAAGGGCGTCAAGAACGCCCGCCGGAAACAGCCCGACAACGACAAAGCCGCGCGCAAGTTCCGCAGCGAGGCGACCGAGAAGCAGGCGTCGAAGGCGCGGCAGACCGACCGGATGATCGAGCGGCTGGAGGTCGTCGAGGAGCCGCGCAAGGAGTGGGAGCTGCGGATGGAGATCGCCGCGGCCCCGCGGGCGGGCGCGGTGGTCGCGACCCTGCGCGGCGCCGTTGTCCGGCGGGGCGGGTTCACGCTCGGGCCGGTCGACCTGCAGATCGACTGGGCGGACAAGGTCGCCATCACCGGGGCGAACGGGTCCGGCAAGTCGACCCTCCTGGCGGCGCTGCTGGGCCGGGTCGAGCTGTCGGACGGGGCGGCGGCGCTCGGCCCCGGTGTCGTGGTCGGCGAGGTCGACCAGGCACGGCGGCTGTTTCTGGGGGACGTCCCGCTCGTCTCGGCGTTCGCCCGCGAGGTGCCGGAGCTCGCGGACGCGGAGGTCCGGACGTTGCTGGCCAAGTACGGCTTGAAGGCCGCTCACGTCCTGCGCTCGGCGGCGACGCTCTCACCGGGGGAGCGGACGCGGGCGGCCCTGGCGTTGCTGCAGGCGCGGGGAGTGAACCTGCTGGTGCTCGACGAGCCGACCAACCACTTGGACCTGCCGGCGATCGAGCAGCTGGAGGCGGCGCTGGACAAGTACCCCGGGACGCTGTTGCTGGTGACGCATGATCGCCGGATGCTCGATGCGGTGCACGTGACGCGCCGGCTGGTGGTCGACGGGGGCAAGGTCGGCGAGGTCTGACGCTGCTGTGGTCTTTGTTCCGGGCGCCTTGCGTGAGCAGTGCTCTCGGGTCTGAGCGCCGCTCCCGGCTTTGTGGGAGCAGTGCTCTCGTTTGGGAGCGCCATGTCGGGAGTGATTGTGAGCAGTGCTCTCGTGGTGTCAAGGGGCGCCAGTGGTCGTATGTGAGCAGTGCTCTCGAAGTGGCGACGGTTGTGCGCTGGCTGGCGTGAGCGGTGCTCTCGAATGAGGCCACCGCTCAGCCCTTCGTTGCTCCGCCCGTCAGGCCCTTCACGAACTGCTTCTGCAGCGCCAGGTAGAAGATCAACACCGGCAGCGTCGCCAGGAACATCAGTGCGAACACGCTCCCCAGATCCGCCTGGTACTGGCCGATCGACCGGTAGATCCCCGTGGTGATCGTCGTTCCCTGGCTGGGGCCGAGGATGATCAGCGGGTCGATGAAGTCGTTCCAGATCCAGACGCCCAGGAAAATGAGCACCGATGCCGTCGCCGGGCGGAGCAGCGGGAACACCACTCGCCAGAACACCTGCATGCGGCTTGCGCCGTCGAGCAGGGCGGCCTCCTCCAGCTCCACCGGCACACCGCGGATGAACCCCGTGAACACGAACACCCCGAACGGCACGTAGTACCCGACGTTGAACAGGATCAGCCCCTGCAGCGTCGCCATCAAGCGGGTCACGCGCAGGACGTCGGTGATCGGGATGAGGATGACCTGCGGCGGGATCATCAGCCCGGCCAGCAGCACCACCGTGAGCACCTTCGTCCACCGCTTGCCCGAGCGCGCCAGGTAATGGCCGAGCATGGCCGACAGCACCGTCAGCACGAGAATCGACAGCACCGTCACGACGATGCTGTTGGTCAGGCTGACCCAGAACAGCCCGTCCGGGCGGGTCAGCACCGCGTGGACGTTGGCCAACGTCGGCGGCAGCGGCAGCGACGCCGGCTCCTTCGCGATCAGCTCGCCGCGCTTGAACACGTTGGCCAGCACCAGGTACAGCGGCACGAAGAACACCGCGCTGACGAACAACGCCACCGCGGGCCGGGCCAGGGAACGGGGAAACGAACCGGGACGGGAACCTGCGCGGGTCACAGGTCCACCTCCCGGCGGCGGAGGAAGTTCAGCACCACCGTCGTCACCAGCGCGACGATCACCAGCATCAGCACGGCCATCGCGGACGCGTAACCGACGTGGTTCGAATCGAACCCCGTCTGGAGGACGTCGAAGGCGATCGTCGCCGTCGCGCCGGAACCCGGGCCGCCGTTGGTGATCACCTTGACGTAGTCGTAGGTCTTGAACGCCGAAATCAGCAGCACCACCGTGTTGATCGTCAGCGACGCGGCCAGCAGCGGCCAGGTGACCGCGCGGAACCGGCGCAGCGGCCCCGCGCCGTCGATCTCCGCGGCCTCCAGCAGCTCCGGCGGCACCCCCTGCAACCCGGCCAGGTAGACCACGACGCAGAACCCGAGCATCTGCCAGCACACGATCGACGCGACCGAATACAGCGCGACGTCCGGATCGGAGAGCCAGCCCGGTGGGTGCGAGACACCGAACGCGCGCAGCAGCGAATTCACCGGCCCGCGGTCGTCGAGCAGGCGGGACCAGACGATCGAGACCACCACCGAGCTGAGGATCACCGGGGTGAAGAACACGCTCCGCAAAGCGTTGTACAGCCAGCCTTTCCGGTCCAGCAGCAGGGCCACGCCGAGACCCAGGACGTTGGGGACGATCACCACGATCAAGGTCAGGATCGTGGTCACCCGCAACGCGATCAGGAACTGCTCGTCGGTGAGCAGCAACCGGTAGTTGTCCCAGCCGACGAACTTCACCGGCGGGTTGAACGGGTTGTAGTTCGTCAGGCTGTAGCCGAAGCTGATCAGGATCGGCGCCATCACGAAGCACAGGTACACGAGCACGCCCGGCGCGCCGAACGACGCGAAGTGCGCCAGCCGTGGCAGGACCGGCTTGCGCCGGCGGCGCCGCACGGCAGCCGAGGGCGGGGAAGGGGGCGCGATGACGGCGGTCAAGGAACGTCAGCCCGCCTTCGCCCACTCGGTGTCCAGGAACGTGCACGCGTCGGCCACGGACTTGCGGCCGGTGATGACGTCCTGGGCGGCCTGGTCGACCTTGTCCTTCATCCCGGGCAGCAGCCCGTCGTCGGCGGTCTCCCAGCGGAACGCGTGCACCACGGCGTTCTGCTGCACGGCCTGCGAATACAGGTCGTAGCTGGCCTTGAACGTCGGCCCCACGTCGGACGGCGGCGTGTAGCCCTTGATCGCCGGGAACAGGCCGTCGGCCTTCACCGAGGCGTCCAGCTGGTCCTTGTCGAGCTGGAAGCCGAGGGCGAACTTCCGTGCCGCGTCGAGGTTCGCGGCCTTCGCGTTCACGATCATGCCGCCGCCGGTGTAGGCGGGGACGACGAGCTTGCCGTCCTCGGTCGGGAAGTTGAAGACGCCGACCTCGAAGTCGTGCTTCTTCGAGTCGGCGTTGGCGGCGAACCAGTTGCCCATCGGGTACATCGCGCTCTGGCCGTCGAGGAACGCCTGTTCGGTCGCCGCGTAGTCGCGCGAGACGCTGGTCTTGTCGACGTACCCCTTCGCCGCGAGGTCGGCGAGCTTGGAAAACGCGTGCTGGAACGCGGGGTCGGCGAACTTCACCTTGTCCTGACGCCGCTGGGTGAGCCAGTCCGGCATGGTGTTGTAGACCTCGGTGCTGACCAGGCCGGAAAGGATCATCGACGACGGGAAGCCGTCCTTGCCGCCGCCGATGGTGAACGGCGCGTAGCCCTTGTCCTCGAGCTTGCCGGCGTCGGTGACGAGCTCGTCCCACGTCTTCGGCGGCGCCGCGATGCCCGCGTCGGCGAACATCTTCTTGTTGTAGTAGATCGGCGGGATGGTCTGGGTGTTGGCCGGGAGCTGGTAGTACTTGCCGTTGACCGGGTTGGCCTGCGGGAACTGGAAGTCCTTGAGCTCCTCGGGCGTCCACGCGTAGAGGTTGCCCGCTTCGGCGAAACCGGCGGAGTCGACGGCGATCATCACGTCCGGGAACTGACCGGACTGCAGGAGCTGCTTCGCGTAGGACGTCCGGCCGTCGGCGGTCGGGGCGACGAGCTTCTTGACCTTGATGCCCGGGTTCTTGTCCGTGACGCGTTTGATCGCGGCGTCCCAGTAGGCCGGGGTGAGGTTCGGGGTTTCGAACGTCAGGAACGTGATCTCCGCGTCGCCGCTGCCGCCGGTGTTCGAGCCGACCGAGCACGCGCTCACCGCCAGGAGCGCCGCTGCTCCCAGCGCCAGGGACCGTCTCATGTCCAAGCCACCTTCCTCGACCCACCATATGTGATGTATGACGCATTTGATCGGACCTATTCGACGATGTCAAGCGTCAGGGCCCGGGGAACGTCCGGAGAAAGGCGAGATAGATCAGATCTCTATGCGATCGAGTCGGACGACGGTGCTGGCGAAGTCACCGACGGGGAGGTCGAGGGGGAGCCCGTGCGCGAGCAGCACGGCCCCGCTGTGCGTGCGCCCCGACGCCGGGTCGAGGTAGCGCGCGGCGGGATCGAGGCCCGCGAGCCGCAGCGGCCGTCCCGGCGCGTTGAAGTGCGCGGACTGCCGGTAGGCGAAGACGACCGCCCGGTCGGCGTGGACGTACTGGAACGCGGTGACGCCGTCGTCGACGGGCGGCCGCAGCCGGTGGAGCGCGCCGTGCTGCACCACGGGCCGGATGTCCTTGTAGAGCGCGACGAGGTCCCGGGCGAGCTCGAGGTCGTCCTCGGGCCAGCGCACGATGTCGCCGCCGAGACCGAGCACGCCGGCCATGGCGACGTGGAACCGGAACCGCAGCGGGACCGCCCGCCCGGTCACGAAGTTCGGGTTGTCCGTGACCCACGCCGACATCGCGCGGGCCGGGTAGAGCTGGCCGTAGCCGTGCTGGATGCGCAGCCGGTCGAGCGCGTCGGTGTTGTCGGAGGTCCAGACCTGGTCGGTGCGGGCGAGCACGCCGAGGTCGATCCGCCCGCCGCCGCCCGCGCACGACTCGATCCGCAGGCCCGGGTGGTCCGCGCGCAGCCGGTCGAGCAGCGCGTACACCGCGCGGGTGTGCTCGACCCACAGCCGGTCCTGGTCGGGTTCGCCCGGCCAGCCGGCTTCGCTGAACGGCCGGTTCATGTCCCACTTGAGGAAGTCGATGCCCTGCGAGCCGACGAGCCGGTCGAGCCAGTCGTGCGCCCACGCGGCGACGTCCGGGCGCGCGAAGTTGAGCACCAGCTGACGCCGCAGCTCCGAGCGGCGCCGGTGCGGGTGGTGCAGGACCCAGTCCGGGTGTGCGCGGTAGAGGTCGCTGTCGGGGTTGACCATCTCGGGCTCGACCCAGATGCCGAACCGCATGCCGAGCCCGTGCACCGCGTCGACCAGCGGCTTCAGCCCGTCGGGGAAGCGCTCGCGGTTGACGTGCCAGTCGCCGAGGCCGGCGTGGTCGCCGGTGCGGGCGCCGAACCAGCCGTCGTCCATCACGAACAGTTCGACGCCGAGCGCCGCGGCCCGCTCGGCGAGCGCGTGCTGCCCGGCCTCGGTGACGTCGAACCCGGTGGCCTCCCACGAGTTGTAGAGCACCGGCCGCAGCTCGTCCGGGTGCGGCAGGACGTGCGCGAGGACGTAGGCGTGCCACGCCCGGCTCGCCGCGCCGAACCCGCCGTCGGTGTACAGCCCGGCGGCGACCGGGGTGGTCAGCGGACGTCCGGGGCCGACGCGGTGGACCACACCGTCCTGCCCGAAGCCGCCGCTCACCGTCAGCCGTCCGGTCGAAGAGCGCGTGGTGGTCAGCCGCCACGACCCGCTCCACGCCAGCGCGACGCCGTAGACCTCGCCGTGCCGCTCGGTCGCCGTGCCGTCGTCCACCATCACCCACGGGTTCGCGTGGTGGCTGGTGATCCCGCGACGGCTGGCGAACACGGTTTCGCCGTGCGGCACCGGTGTCCGGTGCAGCTGGGTTTCCGCCGCCCACCGGCCGGTGACGTGGCTGAGCCGGTAGTCCTCGAACACCGGCAGCGCCCAGGTGGCCGAGTCGGCCCGGACGACCTCGACGTCGGTGTCGGCGGCCAGCTCGGTCCAGCGTTCGAGGACGTCGCCGCGCAGCCGGTAGTGCAGGGTGATCCGCAGCGGGTAGTGCCGGTCCGTGAAGAGCAGCCGCAGGTGATCGGCGGTCGCCTCGTGCGCGGAGTACCGCCACTCGAGGGCCCGTGTCCCGTCGGCGAACCGCACCTGCAGTGCGGGGGTCCAGTACCGGGTGCCGCCGTCGGCGGCCAGCTCGTCGACGCCGTGGCCGGGGTCGTTGAAGCCGTCCCACCAGGGAAGCCGGTTCCCGATCAGCTCCTCGACGTCGGAGCCGGCGAGCGCGGGTCCCCAGTAGACGTGGGCCGGGACGTCGTCCTCGTCGAGCCGCAGCGCGTACGTGCTCGATTCCCCGGTGAGCACCCAGGTGCGGATTTCGTCGAGGAAGCTGATCCCGGCCATGCGGGACATCCTGCTCACCGGCGCGGCCGCCGCCAAGGGATGTCCCGCTCACCGGTCACGGCCGGTCGGCCAGTCCATCCATGCCCCCGCCGCCACCCTCAACGGAGACGCTTCGCGTCACTGCACAGATAGCCGCCCATGGTCTTGAAGTACTCGTGCGCCGGCAGATCGGTCCCGTCGGCGGTGCGGACGCGCTCGACCAGCAGGCCGGGGGACCGGCCGCGGCGGGCGTCCGGCCCGGCGACGATCACCACGCCGTCACCTTCCCGGATGAAGATCCGGCCCGGCGTGCCGCCGTAGTGCCCCTGCGAGACCGACGCCTTCAGGATCCGCAGTTCCTCGCCGCGGTGGTAGGTGAACGCGTTCGGGTACGGGTCCGACAGCGCGCGCACGAACCACTCGAGGTCCGCGGGCGGCAGCGTCCAGTCGATCAGGCTGTCCCGCTTGGCCCGCTTGTGGAAGAAGCTCGCCTTCGACCGGTCCTGCGGCACCGGCGTGTAGCCGGTCTCGATCAACGAGATGGCTTCGGCGGTGATCGGTGCGATGAGGTCGACCGTGCGGTGGAAGAGGTCGGTCGTGGTGTCGGCGGGCCCGACCGGGATCGCGCGCTGCAGCACGACGTCGCCGGCGTCGAGTTCGCCGTCCATCATGTGGGCGGTGACGCCGACCTCGGGCTCGCCGTTGATCATCGCCCAGATGAGCGGCGAGAAGCCCGCGTAGGCCGGCAGCAGCGAGTCGTGGATGTTCAGGGTGCCGTGACGCGGCAGTTCGAAGATCTCCGGCGGCAACCAGGTGCGCCAGTTGTTCGCGACGATGAGGTCGAGGTCGGCGGCCTGCAGTTCGGCGAGCAGTTCGGCGTCGTCGGGCCGGTTGCGCAGCAGGACGCGGATGCCGTGCGCCTCCGCCAGGTCGGCGACCGAATCGGCCCAGATCCGCTCGTAGGCGTGGTCGCTCTTCGGGTGGGTGACCACGAGGGCGACCTCGTGGCCGGCGTCGATGAGCGCCTGGAGGGTCCGGTGCCCCCAGGTCTGGTAGCCGAACATCGCCACGCGCATTCGAGAGTGCCTTTCATGGTCGGGGGACGAACATCACCACGAACGTACTAGGCGAGGCTCGCCTAAGTTAGGTTAGGGTTCCCTGAACCGTACCGGAGCGCGCGAGGGAGCAACATGACTGCAGAGGTCCCGATCTACGACATCGTCGGCGTGGGCTTCGGACCGTCGAACCTGGCCCTCGCGATCGCCCTCGCCGAGCACAACGCGGGCGCCGGGGAACCGGTGACCGCGCACTTCCTCGAGCGGCAGCCGCGCTTCGGCTGGCACCGCGGGATGCTGATCGACACCGCGACCATGCAGGTGTCGTTCCTCAAGGACCTGGTCACCATGCGGAACCCGACCAGCGAGTTCAGCTTCCTCAACTACCTGCACGCCGCCGGGCGGCTGGTCGACTTCATCAACCACAAGAACCTCTTCCCGCTGCGCGTGGAGTTCCACGACTACTTCGAGTGGGCCGCGGCGAAGGTCGACGACGTCGTCGCCTACGGCACCGAGGTCGTCGCGATCAAGCCGGTGTACGACGGCTCCGAGATCGCCTACTTCGACGTCGAGGCCTCGGACGGTTCGTCGCTGCGCGCCCGGAACCTCGTGATGGGCACCGGGCTGCGGCCCCAGCTGCCCGAGGGGGTCACCACCGGCGCCCGGATCTGGCACAACAGCGAGCTGCTGTTCCGCGTGGACGCCCTGCGCGGCACCGACCCGAAGCGGTTCGTCGTGGTCGGTGCGGGGCAGAGCGCGGCCGAGGTCGCCGCGTTGCTGCACGACGAGTTCCCGCGCGCCGAGGTGTGCGCGGTGTTCGCGCGCTACGGCTACAGCCCGGCCGACGACAGCTCGTTCGCGAACCGGATCTTCGACCCGGAAGCCGTGGACCAGTTCTACCGCGCGGGCGAGCCGGTCAAGGACCGCCTGATGCGCTACCACGGCGCGACGAACTACTCCGCCGTCGACATCGACCTGATCGACGAGCTCTACCGGCGCGTCTACCGCGAGAAGGTGCTGGGCGTGGAACGGTTGCGGCTGTTCAACGTCTCGCGCCCGGTCGAGGTGAGCGTCACCGGAACGGTGACGGTCGAGTCCCTGACCACGGGCGAGCGCACGGTCCTGGACGCCGACGCGGTCGTCTACGCCACGGGCTACCGGCCCGCGGACCCGACACCGCTGCTCGGTGAACTGGGCCCGCGGTGCCTGCGCGACGAAGAGGGCCGCCTCCGCGTCGAGCGCGACTACCGGCTGACGACGGAAGCACCCTTGCGCGGCGGGATCTACCTGCAGGGCGGCACCGAGCACACGCACGGCATCACGTCGTCGCTGCTGTCGAACACCGCGGTGCGGGTGGGGGAGATCCTGCAGTCCGTGGTGGACCGCCGGGTGGTCGCGGAGCCGGCCGGGGAGCTCGCCGGCAGCCTACGCTGAACTGCCACACGGCGGTGACAGTTAGGCGTAGGGTGATTGAACGACTTGCGCCGGACCGGGGAGCAGCTGCTTCAGCCGGGCCGGCACCCGGTCGCCCGCGCCCTTTCCGGTACGCGGCGCGATGACCTCGAAGTGCCGGCACGAACCGGGATCGGGGATCCGCGGGGGGACCCTCGATCGGCCCGCCGTACCACCGGAGCGCGGCGAGCCGATCGATGCGGAGGTCCGCCGCGGGACCGTGAGCCGCCCGCTCGGCGGCGTCAGCCCGCGGCGAGCTGTTCCCGGAGGATGTCGCCGTGGCCGGTGTGGCGGGCGTACTCCTCGATCAGGAACAGGTAGACGAACCGGAGCGTCACTTCGCCGACGACCGGGTGCGTCCACCGGTCGTCGAGCGAGAAGCGGGCCGCGATTTCCCGGGACCGGGCGGTGGTCCGCTCGTGCTCGGCGATCACGTCATCGACCGTTTCGGCTTCGCCGACGGCGAAACTCGGGTCCCCGGGCGTGGCCGGACCGTCGATCTCGTCCTCGCCGAGCCCGGCGATCAGCCACTGGAACCACCGGCGCTCCGCGACGGCGGCGTGCTTGACCAGCGCGATCGGCGTGGTCAAGGACGGGACCAGCCGGCGCCGGGCGTCCGCTTCCGAGAGGCCGCGCGCGTTCTCGACGAGCGCGAGGCGGCCGCGGTCGAGCATGGTCTCCAGCAGCTCGCGCTCGGGGCCGGTGGTCTTTTCGGGCAGCACGTACATGCCGCCAGCTTGCCGGAGAATCAGGCCTGGTGCACCGGTGCCGGGTGGTGGCGGCTGATCGGGATGACCATCGGCGTCCCGCTCACCGGGTCCGGCGTGACCTGGCAGCGGACGTCGAAGACCTCCTCGACGAGGTCCTCGGTGATCACCGAGGACGGCTCGCCGGCGGCCACCACACGGCCGGCCTTCATCGCGATCACGTGGTCGGCGTAGCGGCAGGCCTGCGGGAGGTCGTGCAGGACCAGCACCACCGTGCGGCCGTCCACGCGGTTGAGGTCGACGACCAGGTCGAGCACGTCGATCTGGTGGGCCAGGTCCAGGTACGTCGTCGGCTCGTCGAGCAGCAGCACCGGCGTGTCCTGCGCGACCGCCATCGCGATCCACGCGCGCTGGCGCTGGCCACCGGAGAGCTCGTCCACCGGGCGGTCGGCGAGGTCGGTCATCGACGTCGCCTCCAGGGCCGCGCGGACCGCGTCTTCGTCCGATGTGGACCACTGGCGCCACCAGCTCTGGTGCGGGGCACGGCCGCGGCCGACGAGGTCGGCGACCGTCATGCCCTCGGGGGCCACCGGGGACTGCGGCAGGATGCCGAGCCGCTGGGCGACCTGGCGGGTCGGGAGGTCCTGGATCGAGCGGCCGTCGAGGTACACCGCGCCCGACTTCGGCGTGAGCAGCCGGGCCATCGTGCGCAGCAGCGTCGACTTCCCGCACGCGTTCGCCCCGATGATCGCGGTGATCCTGCCCGGCGGGACGTCGAGGTCGAGGCCGTCGATGACGACCCGGTCGTCGTAGGCGACGCGCAGGTCCTGCACGCGCAGGGACGGTGTCATCTTCTCAGCCTCCGGAGCCGGATCGGTTGGCCCTGGCCAGCAGCCAGAGCAGCAGCGGGGCGCCGAGCGCGCCGGTCACGATGCCGACCGGCAGCGGGGACGCGGTGATCGTGCGGGCCAGGATGTCGCTGCCCAGCACCACGACCGCGCCGGTCAGCGCGGACGCCGTCAGCGGCGGGGAGGCCTGGCGCGCCAGGCGTTGCGCGATCTGCGGTGCGGTCAGCGCGACGAACGAGACCGGGCCCGCGGACGCCGTCGCGAAGGCCACCAGGCCGGCGCCGGACAGCAGCAGCCCGAGCCGGACCGGCTGCACCGGCGTGCCGAGCCCGGCCGCCACGTCGTCGCCGAGCTGCAGCGTGCGCATCCACCGCGACAGGGCCAGCACCAGCGGCAGCAGCACCGCCAGTGCGCACGCCAGCGGGACGACGTGCTCCCAGCCGCGGTTGTTCAGGTTGCCGACGAGCCAGCCGATCGACGCCTGGGCCTCGGTGATCTGCGCGCGGCTGAGCAGGTAGTCGGTCAGGCTGGTGCACATCGCGAAGATCCCGATGCCCACCAGGATGATCCGGTAGCCGGTGGTGCCGCGCCGCCACGCGAGGACGTACACGAGCAGGCCGGTCAGCAGCCCGCCGAGCAGGCCGAGGGTGGTGGTGCCGAGACCGCCGCCGAAGCCGAACGAGATCCCGGCGACGACCGCGGTGGCCGCGCCCGCGTTGATCCCGATCATGTCCGGGCTGGCCAGCGGGTTGCGAGTGATGGTCTGGAACACCGCGCCCGACGCGCCGAACGCCAGCCCCGCCAGCAGTCCGGTGAGCGCCCGCGGCAGCCGCAGCTCCTGCACGATGTAGCCGGTGCCGCTGTCGCCGCCGCCGAACACCGCGGACAGGACGTCGGACACACCGAGCGGGACGTCGCCGATCGTCATGCCCGCGCAGAACAACGCGAACGCCAGCAGCGCGAGCACCAGCGAAACGACGACCGGCCGGAGCCGGATTTGCCCCGACACCGCGGGTTTCGCGAGGCGGAAGGTGACGCGGTCGCGCCGCACCTGCAGCAGGCTCATCAGGACTCCACCAGCTTGCGGCGGCGGACGAGGTAGATGAAGAACGGCGCGCCGAGGAAGGCGACGATCACGCCGGCGCGCACTTCGCCCGGCCGCGCCATGACCCGGCCGAGGATGTCGGCGGCCAGCAGGAGGCAGGGCGCGAGGATCGCGGTGTAGGGCAGCAGCCACCGGTGGTCGGGCCCGATGACGAACCGCACGGCGTGCGGGACGATCAGGCCGAGGAACACGATCGGACCGGCGACCGCGACGGACGCGCCGGTCAGGAGCGTGATCGCCAGG
This sequence comes from Streptomyces sp. MN03-5084-2B, assembly GCA_033793495.1. Taxonomy (GTDB): domain Bacteria; phylum Actinomycetota; class Actinomycetes; order Mycobacteriales; family Pseudonocardiaceae; genus Amycolatopsis. The sequence continues at coordinate 169,947 of JARAWT010000006.1, forward strand.
GCGCCGCGCAGCCGCAGCGGGCCCAGCCGGCGCCCGAGCGCGACCGCGACGTCGTCGCCGAGCGCGAGGCTGTTCAGCGCCGGCCCGCTGGCGATCGCCAGCACCACGCCGGCGAGGAGGAACGGCAGGACCCGCAGCAGCGAACCGCTGTCGACGCCGGCGAGCGAGCCGGCCGACCAGAACCGGAAGCGGTTGAGCGCCACCGGGTCCGACAGCACCATCGCGCTGGTGAAGGAGCCGAGCAGCGCCGTGACGGCGGCTCCGGCGAGGGCGAGCTTGACCGGGCTCGAGCCGCTGCGGCCGCGGGTGCCGAGGAAGTAGACGACCACGGTCGCGGCGAGCGCGCCGGCGAAGGCGAACCAGATGTAGCCGTAGAGCGAGCTGACGCCGAGCACGGTGATGGAGAAGACGATGGCGAACGCGGCGCCGGCGCTGATGCCGAGCAGGCCCGGCTCGGCCAGTGGGTTGCGCGTGAGCGCCTGCATGAGCGTGCCGGACAGGCCCAGTGCGGCACCGACCAGCACCGCCAAGAGGGTCCGCGGCATCCGGACACTGTGGATGATCACCGCGTCGGCCGAGCCGTCGTCGTGCCAGAGCACCTGCCAGACGGCGCCGAACGAAATCTCCTTCGACCCCAGCCAGACGCTCAGCAGGCACAGGAAAACCAGGACACCGAGAGCGGCCAGCAGACCGAGCGCGCGGCCCGTGTGTGGCGGGCGTCGCTTGAGAGCGATCCCTCCGGGGTCTGTTCGCACCGCACCTCCGACTGGTACTCATTTTAGGTAAGGCTAACCGATGGTACAGGAGTGCATCCTCACCATCCGTTTGTTAGGGTCACCTAAGTTTGCGCCCCGATCGGGGCGCTGTGAGCAGCGGGAGGCTGGTCTACCGGTGAGCAACGGTGACGCTGTGCAGCAGCAGGTGTCGAGGCTCGGCTTCTGGCGTGACCGCCTCGCGTCGGCGCCCAAGGAGCTGTCGCTGCCGGTCGACCGGCCGTACCCGGCGGAGCCCGCCGCCCCGGTGGCGCTCGACCGGCCGGTGCCCGAGGCCGACGAGCTGACCCTGCTGGCGGCGTTCATCGTGCTGTTGTCCCGCTACGCGGGAACCGCCGACGTCCTGCTGGGAATCGGTTCGCCGGTGCCGCTGCGGGTGGACCTGGGCGGCTCGCCCGGCTTCGCCGACGTCGTGGCCCGGGTGCGCGAAGCGCGCGAGGAAGCGCTGGCGCACGAGGTGCCCTTCGCCGACCTGGTCGCGGAGCTGGACCCCGAGCCCGGTCGCGGGGGAGCGCTGCTCGTCAACGTCGGCTTCGGCGCCGAAACGGACCTTCCGCTGGACCTGAACCTGACCACCGGCGGGCTGCGCTACCGCCCCGACGTGCTCGACGAATCCACTGTGGACCGCATGCTCGGCCACCTGGAGCACCTCCTCGACGAGGCGGCCGAACGTCCACAGTGGCCGGTCGAGCGGCTCGCCCTGATGGCCGCGCCGGAGCTGCACGAGATCCTGGACGGCTGGAACGACACGGACCTCGCCGCCCCGCCGGCGACGTTCCCGGAGCTGTTCGCGGCCCGCGTCCGCGAGAACCCGGACGCCGTCGCGCTCGTCTTCGAAGACGAGGAGCTGAGCTACGCCGAACTCGACGCGCGCGCGAACCGGCTCGCCCACGTCCTGATCGGCCGCGGCGCCGGTCCCGAGCAGGTCGTCGCGCTCGCCGTGCCGCGGTCGGTGGACATGATCGTCGCCGAACTGGCGGTGCTCAAGGCCGGCGCCGCGTACCTGCCCCTGGACCAGGATTACCCGGCCGAGCGCATCGCCTTCATGGTCGCCGACGCGCGTCCGGTGTGCGTGGTGACCACCGGCGAGCTCGCCGATCGCTTCGACGGCGACGTCCTGCTCCTGGACGAAGTGAGCCTGGACGACTTCCCGGCGACGGACCCGGCCGCGCGGATCGTCCCGGCGAACGCGGCCTACGTGATCTACACGTCGGGTTCCACCGGACGGCCCAAGGGGGTCGTGGTGTCCCACGCGGGTGTGGCGAAACTGGTCGCGACGCAGTCGGAGCGGTTCGGCGTCGGCCCGCACAGCCGGGTGCTGCAGTTCGCGTCGCCGAGCTTCGACGTCGCGTTCTGGGACCTGTGCCTCGGCCTGCTCTCGGGGGGACGCCTGGTGATCGTCCCGGCCGAACGCCGGGTGCCCGGCCCCGAGCTGGCCGGGTACGCGCACGCCCACGGCGTCGACTTCATGATCCTGCCACCCGCCCTGCTCGCGGAGTTCCCCGAAGACTGCGACCTGCCGCGGGACAGCGTGCTGCTCGCGGGCACCGAACGCGTGTCGCCGGAGCTGGTCCGCCGCTGGGCGCCGGGGCGCCGGATGTTCAACGCCTACGGCCCGACCGAGGCCACCACCAACTCGACCCTCGGCCTCTGCGACCCGGAGATCGCGCCCGGCTCGGCGGTGCCGATCGGGGTGCCGGACCCCGGCACCCGCGCGTACGTCCTCGACGCGCACCTCGCGCCGGTCCCGGTCGGGGCCGTCGGCGAGCTGTACCTCGCCGGAAGCGGCCTGGCCCGCGGCTACCTCGGGCGGCCCGGGTTGACGTCGGAGCGGTTCGTCGCCGACCCCTTCGGCTCCGGCGGCCGGCTCTACCGGACCGGTGACCTGGTCAAATGGCTGCCGGACGGCCGGCTCGTGTTCCTGGGCCGCGCCGACGACCAGGTCAAGATCCGCGGCTACCGGATCGAGCTGGGCGAGATCGAGTCGGTGCTCGCCGAACACCCGCGCGTCGGTCAGCCGGTCGTCGTCGCGCGGGACGGTCAGCTGATCGCCTACGCCGTGCCGGTGCCCGACCGCGACCAGGCGGCCGAGCAGGGCCACGTCGACGAATGGCACGACGTCCACGAGGAGATGCTCGCCGGTTCCCAGGGCATCGAGGAGAACTTCGCGGGCTGGAACTCCAGCTACGACGGCTCGGAAATCCCCCTCGACGAGATGCGGGAGTGGCACGCGGCGACGATCGAGCGGATCCGTTCGCTGCGCCCGAAGCGGGTGCTGGAGATCGGCGTCGGCAGCGGGCTCATCCTCTCGCGGATCGCCCCGGAGGCCGAAACCTACTGGGGTGTCGACCTTTCCGAGAGCGCCGTCGAGAACGTCCGGCGCGAGGTCGCCGCGATGCCCTTCGCGGACCGGGTGCACCTGGCGGCCCGGCCCGCGCACGATCTCGGCGAGCTGCCCGAGTTCGACACGGTGATCATCAACTCGGTCGCGCAGTACTTCCCAAGTGCCGACTACCTCGCCGAGGTCGTGCGGACCGTCGCGAGCCGGCTGGCACCGGGTGGGACGATCTTCCTGGGCGACCTCCGCAACCTGCGGTCGCTCCGGGCGTTCCGGACCGCCGTCGAGCTGCACCGCGGCCGCGCCGACGTCGCCGCGGTGGACCAGGCGATCGCGCGCGAAGGCGAGCTGGTCCTCGATCCGGACTTCTTCCCGGCACTGGCCCGGGACCTCGACGGCTTGGGCGAGGTCGACCTGTGGGTCAAGCGCGGCACCGCGCACAACGAGCTGACCCGGCACCGCTACGACGTCGTCCTGCGGAAGGCGCCCCGGCCGGAGGCGGCCGAAGAGCAGGTCGTCGCGTTCGGCGACCTCGGTGCGGTGGAACGGTTCCTGTCCGTCGAGACGCCGGACCGGCTGCGCGTCACCGCCATTCCGGACGCGCGGCTGGCCGGCGAGCTGGCCGCGGTCCGCGCCCTCGACACCGGCGACGCCGAAGCAGCCTCCACGGCTCTCGGCCGCCGGGACGGCGTCGACCCCGAAGCCCTGTACGCGCTCGCCGAGCGAGCCGGCTACCGCGTGGCCGTCACCCTCGCGGCCGAGGGCGGCGAGCTCGAAGCCGTCTTCATGCGCCCCAACGCCACATCGGGGCGCTCGGGGCCGGCGTATCGTCCGGTGCGGCAGACCGGGACACCGGGTTCGTACGCCAACAACCCGGCGGCGCGGCGGGAAACCGGTGCGCTCGTGGCGTCGCTGCGGGCGCACGTGCGGGACCGGCTGCCGCTGTACATGGTGCCCTCGGCGTTCGTCGTGCTCGACAAGCTGCCCGTGCTCGCCTCCGGCAAGCTGGACCGCAAGGCCCTGCCGAGCCCGGAACGCTTCACCGCCGGGCCGGGCCGGGCGCCGCGCAACCCCGTCGAGCAGCTGCTGTGCGAGATGTTCGCCGACGTCCTCGGCTGGGGCGGGGCGGGGCCGAACACCACAGTCGGCCCCGACGACGACTTCTTCGCCCTCGGCGGGCATTCCCTGCTCGCCACCCGGCTCGTCCAGCGCATCCGGACGGCCGTCGGCGCCGAGGTGCCGGTGCGGGCGGTGTTCGACGCCCCGACCCCGGCCGGGCTCGCGACCCTCCTGGCCGGGGCCGTCGCCGGGACCGAACGGCGCCCGCTCACCCGCGTCGCCGAGCGGCCGGAGCGGCTGCCGCTGTCGTTCGCCCAGCGGCGGCTGTGGTTCCTGCACGGCCTCGAAGGCGGCTCGGCGACCTACAACGTCCCGCTCGTCATGCGGCTGGCCGGGGAACTCGACATCGATGCGCTCCGCGAAGCGCTCAACGACGTCGTGGCCCGGCACGAGGCGCTCCGGACGGTCTTCCCGGTCGTCGACGGCGTCCCGTACCAGGAGGTCCTCCCCGGAGGAACGGTGGAACTCGCCGTCCGGGAAGTGTCCGATGTGGACGCCGAGGTCGACGTGCTCGTGCGCGGGGTGTTCGACCTCGGCGCCGGGGTACCGGTGCGCGCGGAGCTCCTGACCGTCGACCCGCGGCGGCACGTCCTGGTCCTGGTCGTGCACCACATCGCCGCCGACGGCTGGTCGCTGACGCCGCTGTGGCAGGACATCGCCACCGCCTACCGCGCCCGCCTGCGCGGCGAGGCTCCCCGGTGGACGCCGCTGCCGGTGCAGTACGCGGACTACACGCTCTGGCAACGCGATCTCCTCGACACGGAAGAGGAGGCCCAGCTCGAGTACTGGCGCGCCACGCTCGACGGCCTGCCCGACCGCGTCGCCCTCCCGCTCGACCGGCCGCACCCGCCGATGTCGGCCCACCGCGGCGGGTTCTTCACCTTCACCTGGGACGCCGGGCTCCAGGCCGCGCTCGCCGACCTCGCGCGAGCCTGCGGCGCCAGCCCGTTCATGGTCGTGCACGCGGGCCTGACGGCCCTGCTGTCCCGGCTCGGCGCGGGCACCGACATCCCGATCGGCACCCCGATCGCCGGCCGCACCGACCCGGCGCTCGACGACCTCGTCGGGTTCTTCGTCAACACCCTGGTCCTGCGCGTGGACACCGGCGGCGACCCGTCGTTCCGCGACCTGGTGGCCCGGGTGCGCGAGTGCAGCCTCGACGCCTACGCCCATCAGGACGTCCCGTTCGAGCGGCTGGTCGAAGCGGTGAACCCGGCCCGGTCGCTGGCGCACCACCCGCTGTTCCAGACCATGCTCGCCTGGCAGAACACCCCCGGCAGCGGCGTCGAGCTGCCCGGCCTGACCGTCACCGAGCAGCCCGTCGGCACCGGCACGGCCAAGTTCGACCTCTGGTTCTCCTTCACCGAGCGCGCCGACGGGCTGCACGGCCAGGCCGAGTTCAACGCCGAGGTGTTCGACCGGCCCACCGTCACCGGCCTCCTCGACCGCCTGGAAACCCTGCTGCGGCAGGTCGTCGCGGCCCCGGACCGCCGCCTGGGTGCCCTGGACGTGCTGACGACGGCCGAGCGCGACGGCCTCGAACGGACCTGGTCGGGGGTGACCGGGGACGTTCCCGCGGTCACCGTGCCCGAGCTGTTCGCCGCCCAGGTCGCGCGCACCCCCGGCCACCCCGCGCTGGTCTTCGGGGACGAAGAACTCACCTACGCCGAACTCGACGCCGTCTCGAACCGCCTGGCCCGGGTGCTGGCCGCGCGCGGAGCCGGGCCCGAGCGCGTCGTCGCCCTCGCCCTGCCCCGCTCGGCACACCTGGTCACGGCGATCCTCGCCGTCCTCAAGACGGGCGCGGCGTACCTGCCGCTCGACCCCGGCTACCCGGCCGACCGCATCGCGTTCATGCTCGACGACGCCGATCCGGCGCTGGTGCTGGCCGTCGCGGAGACCGCCGTCCCGGGTGCGCTGCTGCTCGACGACCCGGACACCCTGGCCGGTGTCACGGACGAACCCCTGGACGTCGTGCTCCGGCCGGAGAACCCGGCCTACGTCATCTACACCTCCGGGTCGACGGGCCGGCCGAAGGGTGTCGTCGTCCCGCACGCCGGGATCGTCAACCGGCTGCTCTGGATGCAGGACGAGTACGGCCTCACCGGCGACGACCGCGTGCTGCAGAAGACGCCGTCCAGCTTCGACGTCTCGGTGTGGGAGTTCCTCTGGCCGCTGCTCACCGGTGCCACCGAGGTGCTCGCCCGGCCGGACGGGCACAAGGACCCCGCCTACCTCGCCCGGCTGATCCGCGACCGCCGGATCACGACTGTCCACTTCGTCCCGTCGATGCTGCAGGTCTTCCTCCAGGAACCGGCGGCGGGGGAGTGCGCGAGCCTGCGCCGCGTCCTGTGCAGCGGTGAGGCCCTGCCGCCGGACGCCGTCACGCAGTTCGGCCAGGTCCTCGACGCCGAACTGCACAACCTCTACGGCCCGACCGAAGCCTCGGTCGACGTCACCTCGTGGAAGACGTCCACCGAGGACCTGACCGTCCCCATCGGACGTCCGGTGTGGAACACCCGCGCCTACGTCCTCGACGCCGCCCTGCGCCCGATCCCGCCGGGCACCCCCGGCGAGCTGTACCTGGCCGGCGTCCAACTCGCCCGCGGCTACCTCGGCCGGGCCGGGCTCACCGCCGAGCGGTTCGTCGCCGACCCGTTCGGCGCGCCCGGCACCCGGATGTACCGCACCGGCGACCTCGCCCGCTTCCGCTCCGACGGCGTCCTCGAGTTCCTCGGCCGCGGCGACGAGCAGATCAAGATCCGCGGCTTCCGCGTCGAGCCCGGCGAGATCGCCGCGACCCTGTCGGCGCACGACGACGTCGCCCACGCCGTCGTCGTCGCCCGCGAAGACCGGCCCGGCGACGTCCGCCTGGTCGGGTACGTCGTCCCGGCCGACACCCCGGGTTCGGCCGACGAGGAGACCGAGCAGGTCGGTGCGTGGCGCGAGCTGTACGACTCGGTGTACTCGGGTGACGGCGGCGAGTTCGCCGGCTGGCACTCCAGCTACACCGGCGAGCCGCTCCCGCACGAGGAGATGCGCGAGTGGCGTGACGCGATCGTCACCCGGATCCGGTCCCTCCGCCCGAAGCGGGTCCTGGAGATCGGGGTCGGCCGCGGCCTGCTGCTGACCGAACTCGCCCCGGACTGCGAGGCCTACTGGGGCACGGACTTCTCCGCCGAGGCCATCGCTTTGCTGGGCGAGCGGGTCGCGGCCGACCCCGCGCTCGCCGGGCGCGTCGAACTGCGCACCGGCGAGGCCACCGACGTCACCGGCCTGCCGTCCGGGTTCTTCGACACGATCGTGCTCAACTCCGTCGTCCAGTACTTCCCGAGCGGGACCTACCTCCTCGACGTCGTCCGGAAGGCCCTGGCACTCCTGGCGCCGGGCGGGGCGCTCTTCGTCGGCGACGTCCGCGACCTGCGGCAGGTCCGGGCGTTCCACGCCGCCGTGGCCCGGGCCCGCGGCGGCGACGTCGGACAGCTTCTGCTGCGCGAGAAGGAACTCCTGGTCGCACCGGAGTTCTTCGCCGGCCTCGACGGGGTCGCCGCGGACATCCGGGTCAAGCGCGGCCGGGCGGTCAACGAACTCACCCAGTACCGCTACGACGTCGTCCTGCGCCCGGGGACCGCCGAGCCGCTCCCGGCCGAGACGCTGACGTGGGGCACCGACGTGTCCACAGTGGAGGAAGTGACCGCGCGGCGCGGCGCCGGCCTGCGCGTCGAAGGCGTCCCGAACGGGCGCCTCACGGAAGGCGTGGACCCGGAGGACTGGTACGCCCTGGGCGCGGTCGTCACCTGGTCCGCGGCCGGCGACGGCTCGGTCGACGTCCTGTTCACCGAGGGCGACCCGGCCGGCGCCTTCCGGCCCGGCCCGGAAGAAATCCTGGCCTACACCGGCAACCCTCGGCGCTCGCACCGGAGCGCGGCCCTGCCCGCGGACCTGCGGGCGCTGGCTGCCGGACGGCTGCCGGAACACATGGTGCCGTCGGCGATCGTCGTGCTCGACGCGCTGCCGGTGACGGCGAACGGCAAGCTCGACCGCCGCGCGCTGCCCGCCCCGGACGTGAGCGCACCGGTTTCGGACCGGGAGCCGCGCACGCCGGTCGAACGGCAGCTGTGCGCGCTGTTCGCCGACGTCCTCGGCCTTCCGCGGGTCGGCCCGGACGACAGCTTCTTCGCCCTCGGCGGCCATTCACTGCTGGCCACCCGGCTGATCGCCCGCGTCCGCACCGCCCTGCACGCCGAGCTCGAGGTGCGGGCGGTCTTCGAGACGCCGACACCGGCGGGCCTGGCCGGGGTGCTCGCCACCGCCCGCGGCACCGCGCGGCCACCCCTGGTCGCCGGCCGGCGCCCGGACCTCGTCCCGTTGTCCGGCGCCCAGCAGCGGCTGTGGTTCCTGCACCACCTCGAAGGGCCGTCGGCCACCTACAACGTCCCGCTGGTCATGCGCCTCGACGGCGACCTCGACGTCGACGCGCTGCGCCGGGCACTGTCGGACGTGGTCGCCCGCCACGAGGCCCTGCGCACCCGGTTCCCGCAGCGCGACGGCGTGCCCTACCAGGACATCCGCCCGCCCGAAGAGGTCGAGCTGCCCGTGCGCGAGGTCACCGACCTCGACGCGGCCCTGACCGGGCTGGTCCGCGGGTCGTTCGACCTGGAGCGGCACGTGCCGGTGCGTGCCGAACTGCTGCGGCTCGGCGCCCGTGAGCACGTCTTCGCGCTGGTGTTCCACCACATCGCCTCCGACGGCTGGTCGATGGCCCCGCTGTGGCGCGACATCGCCACGGCCTACGCCGCCCGCCGCACCGGTGACACTCCACAGTGGACGCCGTTGCCGGTGCAGTACGCGGACTACACGCTCTGGCACCAGGACCTGCTCGGCCGCGAGGACGACCCCGGCAGCGTGCTGAGCGCGCAGCTGGACTACTGGCGGACAGCTCTCGACGGCCTGCCGGACCGGATCGAGCTGCCCCTGGACCGGCCGCACCCGGCGACCGCGACCTTCCGCGGCGAGCTGCACACCTTCACCTGGGACGCCGGCCTCCACGCGGGGCTGGCCGAGCTGGCCGGCGAAAGCGGCGCCAGCGTGTTCATGGTCGTCCACGCGGCGCTGGCCGCCCTGCTCACGCGCCTCGGCGCGGGCACGGACGTGCCGATCGGCTCACCCATCGCGGGCCGCACCGACCCGGCGCTCGACGACCTCGTCGGCTTCTTCGTCAACACCCTGGTCCTGCGCGTGGACACCGGTGGCGAGCCGACGTTCCGCGAGCTGCTCGCCCGCGTCCGCGAGCGCAACCTCGACGCCTACGCCCACCAGGACGTGCCCTTCGAGCGCCTGGTCGAGGTGCTCAACCCGGCCCGGTCGCTGTCGTACCACCCGCTGTTCCAGGTGATGATCGCCGGGCAGAACAACGCCCGCGCCGAGGTGACCCTGCCCGGCCTGGCCGTCACCGAGATCCCGGTGACCACCGGGACGTCGAAGTTCGACCTGTCGATCTCGCTGACCGAGCGCGACGCCGGGATCGCCGGCGTCCTGGAGTTCAACGCCGACGTCTTCGGCCACGCGGGCGCGCACGCGATCCTGCGCCGCCTCGAAGTCCTGCTGCGCGCGGCCCTGGCCGAGCCGGACCGCCCGATCGGCGCCCTCGACCTCCTGGCCGGGGACGAGCGGGACCGGGTGCTCACCGAGTGGGCCGGGTCCCTCGAACCGGCGGGCACCGAGACGTTCCCCGGGATGTTCGCCCGCCGCGTCGCCGAAGCACCGGACGCGGTGGCGCTCGTGTTCGAGGACGTCGAGCTGACCTACGCCGAGGTGAACGCCCGCGCCAACCGCCTCGCGCACCTGCTGCTCGCTCGCGGCGCCGGGCCCGAGCGGGTGGTCGCGCTGGCCGTGCCGCGGTCGGTGGACATGATCGTCGCCGAGCTGGCGGTCCTCAAGGCCGGTGCCGCCTACCTGCCGATCGACGTCGACTACCCGGGCGACCGGATCGCCTACATGGTCGAGGACGCGGCCCCGGTCTGCGTGGTGACCACCCGGGACGTCGAGGCGAAGCTGCCCGTGGCCCTGCCCCGGGTCCTCCTGGAGGACCCGGCACTCGAGACGGCGTCCACAGAGGACCCGCAGGTCGCGATCACGCCGGAGAACGCGGCGTACGTCATCTACACGTCCGGCTCGTCCGGGCGGCCGAAGGGTGTCGTCCTCCAGCACTCGGGGGTCGCGAAGCTGGTCGCGACCCAGGTCGAACGCTTCGGCGTGGGCCCGCACAGCCGGGTGCTGCAGTTCGCGTCGCCGAGCTTCGACGTCGCTTTCTGGGACCTCTGCCTCGGCCTGCTCTCGGGCGGCCGCCTGGTCGTCGTCCCGGCCGAACGGCGGGTCGCCGGTCCGGCGCTCACCGAGTACGCGCACGCCCACCACGTCGACTTCATGATCCTGCCGCCCGCCCTGCTCGACGCCCTGCCGGCGGACCTCGACCTGCCGCGGGACAGCGTGCTGCTGGCGGGCACCGAACGCGTGTCGCCGGAGCTGGTGCGCCGCTGGGCGCCGGGGCGGCGGATGTTCAACGCCTACGGCCCCACCGAAGCGACCACCAACTCGACCCTCGGCGAGAGCGACCCGGCCGAGCTGGCGGACGCGACGGTCGTCCCGATCGGCATCCTCGACCCGGGCACTCGCGCGTACGTCCTGGACGCCGGGCTGCGGCCGGTCCCGCCCGGCGTGGTGGGGGAGCTGTACCTCGCGGGTTCCGGTCTGGCGCGGGGGTACCTCGGCCGTCCGGCGCTGACGGCGGAGCGGTTCGTCGCGGACCCGTTCGGTTCCGGCGGACGTCTTTACCGCACGGGGGACCTGGTGAAATGGCTGCCGGACGGGCGGCTGGTGTTCCTCGGCAGGGCCGACGACCAGGTCAAGATCCGCGGCTACCGGATCGAACCGGGCGAAATCGAGTCCGTGCTGGCCGAGCACCCGGCCGTCGCGCAGTCCGTCGTCGTCGCCCAGGACGGGCGGCTCATCGCCTACGCCGTCCCGGCGGCCGGGCGCGACGAAGAAGCCGAACTGGACCACGTCGGCGAGTGGCGCGAGCTGCACGAGAACGTCTTCACCGAAGCCGCGTCCGGCGGGCTGGAAGAGAACTTCACCGGCTGGAACTCCAGCTACGACGGCGCCGAGATCCCGCTCGACGAGATGCGCGAGTGGCACGCGGCGACCATCGAGCGGATTCAAGCGCTGCGGCCGAAGCGAGTGCTGGAGATCGGCGTCGGCAGCGGCCTGATCCTGTCGCGGATCGCGCCGGACGCCGAGGAGTACTGGGGCGTCGACCTGTCCGAGAAGGCCGTCGCCAACCTGCGGCGCGAACTCGCGGCGACGCCGTTCGCGAGCAAGGTCCACCTCGCCGCGCGGCCCGCCCACGACCTGGGCGAGCTGCCGGAGTTCGACACGGTGATCGTCAACTCGGTCGCCCAGTACTTCCCGAGCGTCGGCTACCTCGCCGAGGTCCTCCGCACGGCCGCCGCGCGGGTGCGTCCCGGTGGAGTGATCTTCCTCGGCGACATCCGCAACCTCCGCTCACTGCGGGCGTTCCGGACCGCGACCGAGCTGCGTCACGGCCGTCGTGACGTCGCCGCGGTGGACCAGGCGATCGCCCGCGAAGGCGAGCTGGTCCTGGACCCCGACTTCTTCCGGGCACTGGGTCTCGACGGCTTCGGCGACGTGGACCTGTGGGTCAAGCGCGGTCACGCCCACAACGAGCTGACCCGGCACCGCTACGACGTCGTCCTGCGGAAGGCGCCGCGACCCGGCACCCCCGAAGAGCTGGTCGTCGCGCTGGACGAGCTGGAAGGAGCCTTGGCGGCCCGCCCGGCCCGGGTGCGCGTCACCGGCGTGCCCAATGCCCGGCTGTCCGGCGAACTGGCCGCCGTCGCCGCGCTGGCCGCGGGCGACGCCGAGGCGGCACTGTCCTCTTTGGAGGACCGATCCGGCGTCGATCCCGAGGCGCTGCACGACCTCGGCGAGCGCCACGGCTACCGCGTCTACGCGACCCTGACCGCGGACGAAGGTGCCCTGGAGGTCGTGTTCACCACCGGCGAGCCGGCCCGGATCCACCGCGGCCGCCCGGTCCGCGCCGCCCTCGAAGCGCTGGGCAACCACCCCGCCGGGCAGCGGGACACGAGCGCGCTGGTGGCGGCGCTGCGGGCGCACGTCCGCGACCGGCTGCCGCAGTACATGGTGCCCTCGGCGTTCGTGGTCCTCGACCGGCTCCCGCTGCTGGCGTCCGGCAAGCTGGACCGGCGCGCCCTGCCGAGCCCGGACAAGCAGGCGGCCGCCGCCGGCCGGCCCCCGCGGACGCCGGTCGAAGAGGTCCTCTGCGGGCTCTTCGCCGAAGTCCTCGACACGTCGTCGATCGGCGTCGACGACGACTTCTTCGCCCTCGGCGGGCACTCCCTGATGGCGACCCGCCTGGTCGCCCGGCTGCGCGCGGTGTTCGGCGTCGAACTGCAGGTGCGGTCGGTGTTCGAGACGCCGACCGTCGCCGGGCTGGCCACGCTGCTGGCGACGTCGGACTCGGGTGAAACTCGGCCCGCCCTGGTCCGCGCCGACCCGCGGCCGGCGGTCCTGCCGCTGTCGTTCGCGCAGCAGCGGCTGTGGTTCCTGCACCGCCTGGAAGGCCCGGCGGCGACGTACAACATGCCGACGGCGGTCCGGCTGACCGGCGTCCTCGACGTCGACGCGCTGCGCACGGCGCTGTCCGACGTCGTCGAGCGCCACGAAGCCCTGCGCACGGTCTTCCCCGAGATCGACGGGGAGGCGCGGCAGCTCGTCCTCGGCGACGTCACCCTTCCGCTGCCGGTGCACCCGGTCACCGAGGCCACCCTCGCCGACGCCGTGTCCGAAGCGGCCGGCACGGTGTTCGAGCTGGAGTCGGAGCTTCCGCTGCGCGCGGAACTGCTGCGCCTGGGTGCCCGCGAGCACGTCCTGGTGCTGGTGTTCCACCACATCGCCTCCGACGGCTGGTCGACCGCGCCGCTGTGGCGGGACCTCGCGACGGCCTACACCGCCCGGTGCAGCGGCGAAGTTCCCCAATGGCCGCCGTTGCCGGTGCAGTACGCGGACTACACGCTGTGGCAGCGGGACGTCCTCGGCGAGCCGGTGATCGAACCGCAGCTGGCCTACTGGCGCGAAACCCTCGCCGGGCTGCCCGAGCGGATCGAGCTGCCGACCGACCGGCCGCACCCGGCGGAAGCGTCCTACCGCGGCGAGCAGTTCGCCTTCGGCTGGGACGCCGGGCTCCACAGTGGACTCGTCGCGCTGGCCCGGGCCTGCGGCGCGAGCGTGTTCATGGTGGTGCACGCCGGGCTCACCGCGGTGCTCGGCCGGCTCGGCGCGGGCACCGACATCCCGCTCGGCACGTCCATCGCCGGCCGCACCGACGCCGCCCTCGACGACCTCGTCGGGTTCTTCGTCAACACCCTGGTCCTGCGCGTCGACACCGGCGGCGACCCGTCGTTCCGCGACCTCGTGGCCCGGGTCCGCGAGTGCAGCCTCGACGCCTACGCCCATCAGGACGTCCCGTTCGAGCGGCTGGTCGAAGCGCTGAACCCGGCCCGGTCGCTGGCGTACCACCCGCTGTTCCAGACGATGCTGGCCTGGCAGAACAACGCCGTCGCCGAGATCGCCCTGCCGGGCCTGACCGTCGCCGAGGAGCCCGTCCGCACCGGCACCGCGCGGGCCGACCTGACGTTCTTCGTCGGCGAGCGGCCCGGGCACCAGGCCGGGATCCGCGGCACGGCGGAGTACAACAGCGACGTCTTCGACCGCTCGACCGTCGAGGCGATCCTGGAGCGCCTGCGGACGTTCCTGGCCGCCGTCGTCGCCGACCCGGACACGCGGATCGGCGCCGTCGACCTGCTCACCGACGTCGAGCGCGACCTGCTCGCCGCCGACCCCGCGACACCGCTGCCCGCGGAGACGACGGCGGAGCTGTTCGCGGCCCAGGTCGCGCGGACGCCCGACGCGCTCGCCTTGACGTTCGGTTCCGAGCGGCTCACCTACGCCGAAGTGGACACCCGGGCCACCACCCTCGCCCGGGCGCTGCTCGCGCGGGGCGCCGGGCCGGAGCGCGTGGTGGCGGTCGCGCTGCCGCGGTCGGTGGATCTGGTGGTCGCCCTCCTGGCGGTCCTCAAGACCGGGGCCGCGTATCTGCCCCTGGACCTCAACCATCCGGCCGAGCGCATCGAGCTGATGCTCGCCGACGCGGCCCCGCACCTGGTCGTCGCGTCAGAAGGCTTCGGAGACCGGCTCGTCCGCCCGAGTGACACCGGGACCGCACCGGCGTGGCCGTCGATCAGCCCGGACCACCCGGCGTACGTGATCTTCACGTCGGGCTCCACCGGACGCCCGAAGGCCGTCGCCGGAACCCAGCGCGCGCTGGCCAACCGGCTGTACTGGGGCCGGGACGTCGCCCGAGGCGCGCGTGTCGCGAAGAGCGCGCTGACGTTCATCGACGGCTCGACCGAACTCCTCGGCGGGCTCGTCGCGGGTGACCCGGTGGTCCTCGCCGACGACGCGACCGCCACCGACCCCCTGGCACTGGCCGGCTTCGTCCGCGAGAGCGGCGCGCAGGTGCTCACCGTCGTCCCGAGCCTGCTCGACACCTTCGCCGAGGACGCCCCGGCCGGCGCGTTCGACTCGGTGACCACCTGGATCACCAGCGGCGAGCCGCTTTCCGAGGCCCTGGCGGAGAAGGTCGCGGCCCGGTGGCCGTCCGCGCAGCTGGTCAACCTCTACGGCTGCTCGGAGGTCGCGGGCGACAGCCTGGCCCAGGTCTGCGGCCCGGTGGCGATCGGACGGCCGGTCGCGAACACCCGTGCGTACGTCCTCGACGCCGGTCTCCGCCCGGTACCGCCGGGCGTGCGCGGCGAGCTGTACCTGGCCGGTACCGGGCTCGCGCGGGGCTACCTCGGCCGGCCGGCGCCGACCGCCGAGCGGTTCGTCGCTTCGCCGTTCGAGCCGGGGGAGCGGATGTACCGCACCGGCGACCTCGTCCGCCGCCGCGTCGACGGGGTTCTGGAGTTCCTCGGCCGTGCCGACCAGCAGATCAAGGTCCGCGGCTTCCGCGTGGAGCCCGGGGAGGTCGAAGCCGCGCTGACGGCCGACGCTTCGGTCGCGCGCGCGGCGGTGATCGCCCGGGACAACCGGCTGATCGCCTACGTGGCACCCGCGGGTGACCCGGTCGCGCTGCGCGCCTCGCTCGCCGCGCGGCTGCCGGAGTACCTGGTGCCGTCGGCGATCGTCGTGCTGCCCGAGCTGCCGCTCAACGCCCACGGCAAGCTCGACCGAGCCGCCCTGCCCGACCCCGAGGTGCGCGCGTCCGGACGGCTCGCGCGGACCCCGGCCGAGCAGGCGCTGTGCGAGCTGTTCGCCGACGTCCTGGGCGTTCCGGCGGTCGGACCGGACGACGGGTTCTTCGCCCTCGGCGGGCACTCGCTCCTGGCGACGCGGCTGGTCAGCCGGATCCGCGCGCGGCTCGGCGTCGAGGTACCGATCCGGGCGGTGTTCGACGCCCCGACCCCGGCCCGGCTCGCCGAAGCACTGGACCCGGGCCGCGGCCTCCGTCCGGCGCTGGTCCCGGCCGCGCGCCCGGACGTCCTGCCGCTGTCGTTCGCGCAGCAGCGGCTGTGGTTCCTCGACCGCCTCGACGGGCCGTCCGCGACCTACAACATCCCGTGGGCGTGGGAACTGACCGGCCCGGTCGACGTCGACGCGGTGCAGGCCGCCCTGGGTGACGTCGTGGCGCGCCACGAGGTCCTCCGGACGCTGCTGGTCGAGGAGCAGGGCAAGCCGCGGCAGGTCGTGCTCGACTCGGCGCACCCGGTGCTGGTCACCGAAACCGTCGCCGAGGCGGACCTCGACGAGCGCGTCACCGCGGCGGCGTCGTACCGCTTCACCCTCGACACCGAGATCCCGATCCGGGCCACCCTGGTTTCGGCCGGACCGGACCGGCACGTCCTGGTCCTGCTGGTGCACCACATCGCGGGCGACGGCTGGTCGCTCCCGCCGCTGAAGCGCGACCTCGGCACCGCCTACGCCGCCCGGCTCCGCGGGGAGCGTCCACAATGGACGCCGTTGCCGGTGCAGTACGCGGACTACACGCTCTGGCAACGGGAGATGTTCGGCCGCGCCGACGACCCGGACAGCCTCCTCGGCCGTCAGGCGGCGTTCTGGCGGGCCACCCTGGCCGGAATCCCGGACGAGCTGGCGCTGCCGGCCGACCGGCCGCGCCCCGCGCGCTCGAGCAACCGCGGCGCCGCCGTGCCGTTCACCGTGCCCGCGTCCGTCCACAGGGGACTGCGCGAGCTGGCCCACCGCAGCGACACCAGCACGTTCATGGTCCTGCAGGCGGCACTGGCCACCCTGCTGACCCGGCTCGGCGCGGGCACCGACCTCCCCCTCGGCACCCCGGTGGCCGGCCGTTCGGACCACGCGCTGGACGACCTCGCCGGGTTCTTCGTCAACACCCTGGTGCTGCGGACCGACACCGGCGGCGACCCGACGTTCCGGCAGCTGCTGGACCGCGTCCGCGAGACCGACCTGGCCGCGTACGCCCACCAGGACCTGCCCTTCGAGCACCTCGTCGAACTGCTCAACCCGCCCCGGTCCCTGGCCCGGCACCCGCTGTTCCAGGTCATGCTCGCGGTCTACCACTCCGGTTCGGAACCGGAACGGCTGCTCGGGCTGGACGCGGCCTACCGGGACACCGGGCTCCGGCAAGCGAAGTTCGACCTGTCGTTCGACCTGGTCGAAACGGCCGAGGGCATCGACGGCGACCTCGAATACAGCCTCGACCTCTTCGACGAGCCGACCGCCCGGACGCTCACCGAACGCCTGGTCCGGGTGCTGGCGGCGGTCGTCGCGGACCCGGACCGGCCGTTGAGCCGGATCGACGTCCTCGACGCTCCGGAACGGGACCGGATCGTGCGCGACTGGGGTGCCGGGGCGCCGCTGACGCTCCCGGCGCCGACGGTCGTCGACCGGCTGGCCGCCCAGGTGGCGGCGACCCCGGAGGCGACGGCGCTGAGCGACAGTTCGTCGAGTGTCACCTTCGCGGAGTTCGCCGCGCGGACCGACCGCCTCGCCCGGTGGCTCGCGTCCCGGGGTGCGGGGCCGGAGAAGGTCGTGGCGCTGGTGCTGCCGCGGTCGGCGGCGGTCGTCGAGGCGATCTTCGGCGTCTTCAAGACGGGCGCGGCGTACCTGCCGGTGGACCCGGACCAGCCCCGGGAACGGATCGCGGCGATTCTCGAGGACTCCGGCGCTTCGCTGGTGCTGAGCAGCCGTTCACTGGCTCCGCCCGTTCCGGGCGCGCTGTTCGTCGAGGACATGCTCGAGGACACAGTGGACACTGACGCCGTTTTGACTCCGCCGTCGCCCGCGAACCCGGCATACGTGCTCTACACGTCCGGGTCCACCGGCGAGCCCAAGGGTGTGGTCGTTCCGCACTCCGGGCTGGTCAACCTGTTCCACAGCCACCGCGAGACGCTCTACCGCCCGGCCGTCGCCGCGGCGGGCGGGCGGCGGCTGCGGGTCGGGCACGCGTGGGCGTTCTTCTTCGACGCGTCCTGGCAGCCGCAGCTGTGGTTGCTCGACGGCCACGAGGTGCACGTCGTCGACGACGACACCCGCCGCGACCCCGCGCGGCTGGCGGCGGTGGTGCGCGACCGCGGGCTGGACTTCCTCGAGCTCACGCCGTCGCACTTCGCCCAGCTGGCCGCGGCCGGGGTGATCGCGGACGGCCGGTGCGCCCTCGGCGTCGTCGGCGTCGGCGGGGAAGCCGTCTCGCAGCCGCTGTGGGAGACGCTGTCGTCGATGCCGGGCACGGAGGCGTACAACCTCTACGGGCCCACCGAGGCCACGGTGGACGCTCTGGTCGGCCGCTTCGGCGACGCCGACCGGCCGGTGGTCGGCCGTCCGGTGCACAACACGCGGGCCTACGTCCTCGACGCCGGCCTTGCGCCGGTCCCGGCCGGCGTGCCCGGCGAGCTGTACCTGGCCGGCGCCGGGCTGGCCCGCGGCTACCACGGGCGGCCCGGGCTCACCGCCGAGCGGTTCGTCGCCTCGCCGTTCGAACCGGGGGAGCGGATGTACCGCACCGGCGACCTGGTGCGCTGGCGGCCCGACGGGCAGCTGGAGTACCTCGGCCGCACCGACGACCAGGTCAAGATCCGCGGCTTCCGGATCGAACCGGGCGAGATCGAAACCGCGCTGGCCCGGCACGACGACGTCACGCAGGCGCTCGTCGTGGTCCGGGACGAGCGGCTGGTCGCGTACACGACTCCGGCGACCGCGGATCCGGCGGAGCTGCGGGAGTTCGTCGCCCGGTCGCTGCCGGAGTACATGGTGCCCGCGGCGATCCTGCCCCTGGCCGCCTTCCCGGTGACGCCCAACGGGAAGCTCGACCGGGCCGCCCTGCCGGTGCCTGCGTTCGAGGCGCGCGGCCGGGTCCCGGAAACGCCACTGGAGAAGGCGCTCTGCGAGATCTTCGCGGAGGTCCTGGGCGTCGCCGCCGTCGGCGCCGACGACGACCTGTTCACCCTCGGCGGCCATTCGATGCTGCTGGTGGTCCTGCGCAACCGGATCACCGAGCGGCTCGGGACCCAGCTGGCCATCGCCGAGTTCTTCCGCACCCCCACCGCGGCGGGCCTCGCCGCGCTGTTGACCCGAGACAAGGACTGAACGTGCACCGCACCCTGATGAACGCCAAGATCCACCGCGCCACCGTCACGCAGGCCGACCTGCACTACGTCGGCTCGCTGACCATCGACGCCGAGCTGATGGCCGCCGCGGACATCGTCGAGGGGGAGCGGGTCCAGGTCGTCGACATCACCAACGGCGCCCGGCTGGAGACCTACGCCATCACCGGCGAGCCGGGGTCCGGCGTGATCGGCGTCAACGGCGCGGCCGCGCACCTCGTGCACCCCGGCGACCTCGTCATCATCATCACCTACGCGCAGGTGGAGGAGGCCGAGCGCGCCGGGCACCGGCCGCGGGTGGTGCACGTGGACGCGGGCAACCGGCAGGTCCACCTCGGCCACGACCCGGCCGAGCCGGTGCCCGGTGCCGCGGCGCAGCTGTCCGGCCGTGGGCGTTGACACAGCGCGGTCCAGGCGGTTGCTTTGCCAGGCTGCCCTAAATAAGGTGTGCCTATCCTAATGGCTTGCGAGAGGTGCTCATGTCCGTGTTCCAAGGCGCTGGACTCAGCCGGCGTGGCTTCCTGATCGGGGCGGGTGGCGTTGCCGCCGCCGCGGCTCTCACCGCGTGCAGCAGCGGCGACAAGCCGTCGAGCGGTGCCACCACCGGCCCGTGGGAGTTCACCGACGACCGCGGCCAGAAGGCGGCGCGCGACCAGCGTCCGGCGCGCGTGGTCGCCTACGCCAGCTCGGCCGCCGCGCTGTGGGACTACGGCGTCCGCCCGGTCGGCGTGTTCGGCCCGCAGAAGACGGCCGACGGCGGCAAGGAGATCCAGGCCGGCAACATCGACCTGAACGCCGTCACCTCGATCGGCAACGCCTGGGACGACTTCAGCATGGAGAAGTTCGCCGCGCTCAAGCCGGACCTGGTCGTCACCGGCCTGACCGGCACCAAGCCGACGGACATGTGGGTGCTCACCGACGACCTCGGCCCCAAGGTGCAGCAGGTCGCGCCGATCGTCGCGCTCTCGGAGTACAAGGTCACGCTGCCCAAGGTGATCGAGCGCTACTCGCAGCTGGCCGTCGCACTGGGCGGCGACGCGAACTCGGCGACCATGAAGCAGGCCAAGGCGGACTTCGAGAAGGCGTCCGAGGACCTGCGTGCGGCGGCGAAGGAGAAGGCCGGCCTCAAGGTCCTGGTGCTCTACGGCGACAAGGACGGCCTCTACATCGCGAAGCCGGACTACTTCGCCGACCTCGCGTACTACCGCGAGCTCGGCCTGGACATCGTCTCCGGCGGGGGCAGCGCGGACTACTGGGAGCAGCTGTCCTGGGAGCAGGCGGGCAAGTACCCGGCCGACCTGATCCTGACCGACTCGCGTTCGTACGCGCTGCCGCGCGCCCAGATGACGCAGTTCCCGACGTGGAACCAGCTGCCCGCGGTCAAGGCGAACCAGCTCGGCGACTGGTCGGCCGAGCCGCGCTTCAACCACCTGCTCGCCACGCCGGTCATCCAGAAGCTGACCGCGCTGGTGAAGGGTGCCCGCACGGACATCACCGCCTGAGGAGGCCTGCCGTGACCAACCCGTTCGAAGACCCCGCCGGAACCTACCTGGTGCTGGTCAACGCCGAGAACCAGCACAGCCTGTGGCCGGAGTTCGCGGACGTCCCGGCCGGCTGGACGGTCGCCTTCGGCCCGTCGTCCCGCCAGGAGTGCCTGGACCACGTGGAAGCGAACTGGACGGACATGCGCCCGAAGTCCCTGGCCGACGCCATGGACGCCTGACCACCCTCCCGCACGACACGCCGGAAGCCCAACGGCTTCCGGCGTGTCGTCCTTCCAGTCACGCGAGATGCCTCCCCCATCACGCGAGTTCCGCCTTCCAGCACGCGAGTCACGGCTCCGATCACGCGAGTTCCGTGTACCGGTAACCGATATTCGGTTCTCACCCGCTCCCGAGATCGGTACCGTCCGCCAGGTGAAACTCACAACGCGAATCTTCGCCGTCATCGCGGCGGCAGTGGCCATGGGAATGGGAGTCACCACTCCCGCGATGGCGGAAACCAATCAGACGCTCGAAATCAAGAACGGCGTCCTGGGCAAATGTCTCGCCGTCGGGGCGGCAACCAATGCCTGGGTGACGCTGGAGGACTGCACCGGCGCGAAAACCCAGCAGTGGGAGCGGATTCCGGTGACCGGCGACAAGGTCATGCTCCGCAACCTCGGCGACCGGGGCTGTGTGAAGGGAATGAACAACCTCGCCCGCTTCGCATGCGACGACGAGGACGAGCAGCAGTACTGGGTGCTCGCCGGCGACCAGCTGAAGAACGCCAAGACCGGCCAGGTGGCCGACAGTTACCTGTACGACGACTTCGGCGTGATCCTGCAGAACCCCAGTGGCAGTGATTACCAGACCTGGCAGTTCCGGGTCATCGGTGACGCGCCGGCCCCGCCCGCGGACACCAGTGGCCAGGTCGTCCAGGTCAAGAGCGTGTCGGAGCGCAAGTGCGCCGGTGCCAGCGGCACCGCCGCGAAGCTGGCCGACTGCGCCGATGCGGTGGAACAGAAGTTCCAGCGGGTCGAACTCGGCGGGGGCGTGGTCCAGCTGCGCAACCTCGCGACCGGGACCTGCCTGCGCACCACGTCGTTCGGATCCCCCCGCGTCGACCTGGTGAGTGCCTGCGCCGCGGACGACCCGGCCCAGCAGTGGCGGATCGAGCCGGACCTGATCGGCACGTTCCGGGTGCGCAACGTCGCCGGCGGCACCTACCTCACGCCGCTGGGGACCGCCAGGGAAATCACGACCTACGAGCGCACAGTCCTGGCGAACTGGCAGAAGTGGAGCCTCGCCGTCGCCTGACCGGAAGGCACGGTGGCCGGCCGGCGTCAGACGCGCTGGCCGGACCACGCCTCCCACAGCTTCGCGTACTGCCCACCCGCGGCCACCAGGTCCTCGTGGGTGCCGGACTCCACGACCGCACCCTCGTCGAGGACCACGATCCGGTCCGACGCCGCCGCCTGGGTGAGGCGGTGCGCCACCACCAGCGATGTCCGTCCTTCGAGGGCCGCCGCGGCGGCCGACTCCAGGACCTTCGAGCCCGCGCTGCCCGCCTCCGCCGTGGCCTCGTCGAGGATCGCGATCGGCGGGTCGGCCAGCACCAGCCGGGCCAGGGCCAGCTGCTGCGCCTGCGTCACCGTCAGCTGGTGACCGCCTTCGCCGACGACCGTCGCCAGCCCGTCCGGCAGGGACGAAGCCCAGGTCAGCGCGCCCACCTTCGCGAGCGCGGCCCGCAGTTCGGCGTCCGTCGCGGCCGGGCGGGCGAGCCGCAGGTCGTCGGCGAGCGTGCCGGCGAAGACGTGGACCTCCTGGCTGATCAGCCCCACCGTCCGGCGCGTGGCTTCCGGCCCCAGTTCGTCCAGCGGTACGCCGCCGAGCGTCACCGAGCCCGTGTCCGGGCGGTGGATGCCGGCGATCAGCTTGGCCAGCGTCGTCTTCCCGGCCCCGCTCGCACCGACCAGCGCCACCCGTTCACCGGGTGTGACACCCAGGTCGACGTCGCGCAGCACGGGATGTCCGTCCACATAGGAGTACCCGATGCCCGCGGTCTTCACCGAGGCGTCCACCGGCCGTGACGGCTGCGCGGGCGACGTCTCGGCGGGCAGGTCGGCGACGCCGATCAGCCGCGCGAGGCTGGCCGCGGCCGCCTGGGCGTCGTCGACCAGCGCCAGCGCCGTCGTGATCGGCCCGAACAGGCTGTGGAAGTACAGCGCCGCCGCCGTCGCGACGCCGACCGTCACCGCGTCCGACCCCACCAGCACGAACCCCAGCGCCAGCACCGCCGACAGCCCGACGAACTCCGCCAGGTTGAGCCGCGCGTAGAACCGCGTCACGAGACGGATTCCCTGCAGGGCCAACGAAACCGCGGCGTCGGACCGCTCGCGCACCCGCGAAAGGTGGGTGTCCGCCAGCCGGAACGCCCGGACCGTCTTCGCGCCGCCGATGGTGTCCAGCAGCTGCTGCTGTTGCGTCCCGACCGCTTCGCGCTGAGCGGCGTACAGCGGCTTCGCGCGCGGTACATACCAGCGCACGGTCCACAGCTGGATCGGCACGGCCAGCAGCGTGGCCAGCAGGAACCGCCAGTCCAGCACGGCGAGCGCGCCGAGCGTCAGCACGACGGTCAGCACCGACCGGCCCAGCTCGGGCAGCGCCTGCCGGACGCCCTCGGCGACGACCGAGACGTCGTTCGTCACGCGGGCGGTGAGGTCGCCGGACCCGGCGCGCTCCAGCTGTTCGAGCGGCAGGCCGAGGGCACGCTCGACGAAGCGTTCGCGCAGCTCGGCCAGGATCGTCTCGCCCAGCCGCGCGACCAGCGACACCCCGATCGCGGTCGCCACCGCCTGCGCCACGGCGACGAGCGCCAGGCCCACCACCGGCGTGACCAGCTCCGCGGCCGGACGGCGGGTGGCGACCAGGTCGACGACCCGGCCGAGCAGCGGCGCGGTCAGCAGGCCGATCGCGGTGGCCGCGACGAGCATCGTGGCCGCGGCCGCCGCCCGGCCCTTCGCCCGGCCGACGAGCTCGCCGAGAACGGCGCGGATCCGGCGGCCGTCGGCAACCGGGAGGAGTTCGCGGGTCATGACAGCACCGCCGCTCGGTAGTCGGGACGGCCGGCCAGCTCGGCGTGGCTGCCTTCGCCCGCGATCCGCCCGTCGTCGAGCAGGACGACCCGGTCGGTGGCGGCCAGCAGCGCCGGGCTGGTGGTGACGAGGATCGTGGTGCGGCCGCGCCGCAGCTCGGCGAGCCCTGCGGCGATCCGGGCCTCCGTGACCGTGTCGACGGCGGTCGTCGGGTCGTGCAGCACGAGCACCGGCGCGTCGGCCGCGAGCGCCCGGGCGAGCGCGACCCGCTGCCGCTGCCCGCCCGAGAGCGACCGCCCGCGTTCGGTGACCTCGGTCGCGACGCCGTCGGGCAGCGCGCCGGCCACCTCGTCGACGGCGGCCGCGGCCATCGCCTCGGCCGTCTTCGGCCCGGTCAGGATGTTCTCGGCGACCGTCCCGGCGAACAGGTCCGCGTCGTGCGCGGCGACCAGCACCACCTCCCGGACCCGGCTCGGGTCCACAGTGGACAGGTCAACCGCGTCGACCGACACCGAGCCGCTCGCGGGATCGGCGGCGCGGCCCAGGCAGTCCAGCAGGTCCGTCGCGGCGGCCGGGTCGGTGGCCACCACGCCCAGCAGCTCACCCGGGCGGGCTTCGAAGGCGACGTCACGCAGGGCGCCGCGGTTCAGCGCGGACAGCTTGACGTGCCCGGCCGCCGGCACCGGCAGCGTCGCGTCCCCGGCGCCGACGGCGGGCGGCGCGTTCAGCACGTCGGCGATGCGCGCGGCCGAGGCCCGGCCCTGCGCGAGCTCGCCGTTGACCCACGAAAAGATGCTGAACGGCGTGATCAGGTACTGCGCGAGCCCGACCGCGGCGACCAGGTCGCCGACGCTGATCTCGCCCGCGGCGGCGAGGTTGCCGCCGACCAGCGCGACCACGGCGATGAAGATGCCGGTCAGCGCCAGCAGCGCGCCGTTGTGCCAGGCCTGGGCGCGGGCCGCGCGCAGCGTCGCCCGCAGCGAGTCCTGGCTGGTCCGGCGATAGCGGTCGACGGCGGCGCGTTCGGCGCCGACCCCCTTCAGCACGCGCAGCCCGGCGACCAGGTCGGTGGCGACGCCGGAGGCGAACGCCGACCGCTCCTGCTCGGCCTCACTGCGCCGCTCGAGGGGCTTGCCGATCAGGTGGGCCAGGTACAGCATCGGCGGCGTCCCGAGCAGCACGAGCAGGCCGAGCGGCAGCGACATGGTGAGCAGGGCGACGGCGCTGACCAGCAGCCCGGCCAGGCCGGCGACGCCGAAGGGCAGGACGCCGTTGACGGTGCCGACGCGCTTGGCGTCGGAGGTCCCGATGCTCACCAGTTCGCCGGCGAGGGTGCCGGATTCGGCCACGCCGCCGGGGTGCAGCACGCGGCGTCCGACATCGAGGCGGAGGTCGTGCGCCGCGCGTTCGGCGGCGCGTTCGCCGAACCGGGCGCCGAGCCGGTAGCTGGTCGACAGCGCGGCGAAGAGCACGCCCAGGACCGCCAGCCAGACCAGCAGCGTGGTCACCGAGCCGCCCGCGACGGCTTGGTCGATGACCACGCCGATCACCACCGGGACCAGTGCCTCGCCGCCTTGGTGGCTCGAGGTCAGCAGCGCCGCGAGCGCCACCGATCGTCGTTGCCCGGCGATCGACCGGCGGAGGACCTGCCGTCCCGTCGTGCTCACCCGCGCCTCCCTCTCCAGAGCTGGGATAGGTAAGGCTAGTCTAAGTAAAGAAGTTACGGGAACACGGTGGGCTTCGTCTCGGTCCGCGGTTCGGTCGCCGGTTCGCCGAAGCGGGCCAGCGCGAGCGCGGCCGCCACGGCGAGGGCGAACCCGGCCACGGCGACGAGCGCGAAGCCGGGCCGGGTGCGGTCGCCGAGGGTCAGCACGCCGACCAATGACGGGAACACCGTCTCGCCGAGCACCATCATCGCGGTCGAGGTGGTGACGCTCCCGCGCTGCAGCGCCGTCGCGTAGAACAGCATCGCCAGCCCGCCGGCGATCGCGACGGTGTACGTCGCGAGGTCGGTGAGCAGGTCGAGCGGCGCGAGACTGGGGATGATCCGGCCGGCGATGGCCACGACGCCGAAGCACAGCCCGGCGATGAGCCCGAGCGCCGGCGTCCGGATCCGGCGGCTCGCCTTGCCCGCGACGATCCCGGCCACGCCGAGGACGGCGACCGCGCCGAGCAGCGCCAGCCGGAAGCCGAGGCCGACGGGGTCCGAGCCTTCGCTCTCGGCGGCGGCGCCGAGCAGGGCGAGCCCGGCGCACACGACGCCGACGGCCGCCCACTCCCTCTTCCCGAGCCGCACGCCGAGGAACCGCGCGGCGACGGCGGTGACGGCGAGGCTCGCGGCGAGCGCGGCCTGCACGACGAACAGGGGCAGGACGTGCAGGGCCACGATCTGCGCGACGAACCCGAGGACGTCGAGCGACAGGCCGAGCACGAACTTCCCCTGGCCGAGCACGCGGACCAGCAGTTTCGGGTCGACCCCGGCGGCGCCGGTGTCGGTGGCCCGCGCGGCGACCGACTGCATCACCGAAGCCACGCCGTACGCGCATGCCGCGCCGAGGGCGCAGAGCAGACCCCACCACATGCCGATCACTCTATTTTGTCGGTCCACCGGGGTACGGTGCCCCCATGTCGAACACGAGTTCGAAGACGCACCGCCAGTGGCCCGCGCCCCTGGCGGCCGACGAGCTTCGTCTGTTGCTGGATTTCCTGCAGTTCCTGCGCGCGACGGCGGTGAACAAGCTGGCGGGGCTGACGGTGTCCCAGGCCGCGGCGACGCCGTTGCCCGCGTCGCCGCGGATGAGCGCGCTGGGGGTGGTGAAGCACCTGACGGCGGTGGAGCGCTGGTGGCTGGCGATCGAGGCGGGCGGGGCGGACCTGCCATCGCTGTGGGCGGGGAGTCCGGATCCGAGCTGGGACTTGGGTCCGGACGACACACCGGCCTCGGTGGTGGCGGCGTACAAGGCGGAGTGGGCCCGGGTGGAGAAGGCGCTGCGCGGGCTCGGCCCGGACGACCGCACCCGGCGGCGGTCGGAGTTCACCGTGCGGTGGGTGGTGGCCCACGTGGTCCAGGAGACGGCGCGGCACGTGGGGCACCTGGACGTGCTGCGCGAGCTGGCCGACGGGGAGGTGGGGGAGTAGCGCGACTGTGAGGTGGTGGCGGC
>JARAWT010000070.1:0-53712 GCA_033793495.1 Streptomyces sp. MN03-5084-2B
GCGCCCACCCCGACCCCCGTGCGGGGCCTCCAGTTCGCCCTCCGCGCCGCCGGCGGCGATCAGCGGTGCGCCTCCCACGCCTTCGGGGATGCCCAAGCCAGCCTGCAGCAGACCAGCTGCTCCGGCGTCAATCGCGCCAGCTACGCCGCCACCGTCGACGGCCGCTCCGGCGCCGTCACCGTCGGGGTCGTCGACTTCCCCGATGCCGCCCAGGCGGCCGCCTTCAAGGCCGTCGCCGACACTCCGGGCGGTGGTGGCGTGCTCGACCTCGCCACCGAGACCGGGCAGTGGGGCGCCACCCCCACCCCGCGCTTCGAAAACGCCGCCTACGCCAGCAAGCTCGACGGCTCCTCCGTCCGGCTCGTGCAGGCCGTCTGGGCGCCGGGACCGTCCACTCCGGACGATCCCGGCCTGGTCAGGGCCGCCGAGGCCGCTCTCGACCTGCCCGTCCGGTAGCCCTCAGAGCCCGTACGCCTCCAGCAGCCGCAGCCAGACCTCGCTGATCGTCGGGAACGACGGCACCGCGTGCCACAGCCGGTCCAGCGGCACCTCGGCGACGATCGCGATCGTCGCCGAATGCAGCAGCTCCGAGACGTCCTGGCCGACGAACGTCACGCCCAGGAGCACGTTCCGCTCGGTGTCCACGACCATCCGGGCCTTGCCCGTGTAGCCGTCCGCGTGCAGGGACGAGCCCGCCACCGCGATGTCGATGTCGACGACCCGGTCCGCCGAGCCCGGCCGCGCGTCCGCCAGGCCGACGGCCGCCACCTCCGGGTCGGTGAACACCACCTGCGGCACCGCGTGGTGGTCGGCCGTGGCGGTGAAGCGGCTCCACGGCGAAGCCTCCGTGAAAGTCCCCGCGGCCAGCGCCGCCACCGTGTCCCCCGCCGCCCGGGCGCCGTACTTGCCCTGGTGGGTCAGCGGCGCCCGGCCCGTGACGTCGCCGGCCGCGAACAGCCAGCCCCCGTCCACTGCGGACACGCGGCCGGTGTCGTCGGTCTCCAGCGGCTGCCCGGGCTCGATGCCGAAGCGCTCGAGCCCGGCCGTCGCCGGACGGCGGCCGGTCGCCACCAGGAACTCGTCGACGACCAGCGTCGAACCGTCCTTCAGCGTCAACGACGTCCCGGAGTCACCCGCGGCCACCGCGGAAACCCCCGAATCCGTGTGCACCTGGACGCCGGCTTCGCGCAACCCCGCCAGCACGAGGTCACCGGCGAACGACGCGGTGCGCGGCAGCGGCCGCGGGCCGGTGATCACCAGGTGGACCTCCGAGCCCAGCGACGCGAAGGCCTGCGCCATCTCGACGCCGACCACGCCGCCGCCGAGGACACCGAGCCGCGGCGGCACCGAAGACGCCGAGGTCGCTTCGCGCGAACCCCACGGCCGGATCGTGTCGAGGCCGGGGATCGGCGGCGTGCTCGGCACGCTGCCGGTGCAGACGATCACCGCGTGCCGCGCGGTCAGGACGCGGTCGCCGCCGACGGTCACTTCCCGCTCACCGGTGATCTCCCCGTGCCCGCGAACCGGTTCGATGCCCGCGCCGCGGGCCCAGTCGACCTGTCCCGAGTCGTCGCCCTTGCCGGTGAACCAGTCACGGCGCGCGAACACCGCCGCCGGGTCGATCCGGTCGCCGACCGGCACCCCGGGGACCCGCTTGGCGGCGGCGAGGAGGTTTCCCGGCCGCAGCAACGCCTTGCTCGGGATGCAGGCCCAGTAGGAGCACTCGCCGCCGAAGCGTTCGTGCTCGACGAGGGCGACCTTCAGGCCTCCGCGGGCCGCCCGTTCGGCGGCCACCTCCCCCACCGGACCCGCGCCGATCACCACTACGTCAAAAGTCTGTCCAGACATGGCTTCAGGTCACACCACTATCCGGGATCACGCAAGCCAACGGCTATCCTCCGTCAGGAAGCTGCAAGTTTTCGGCGGCACCGCGTGCCGCCGGGCCCGGTGCGCGCGAACACATCACACGTTCGAGCACGGGAGGTTTGTCGTGGCCAAGAACACGGCTGTGCAGGTGCTGGATGATCTGACCGGCGAGCCGGCGGCGGAGACCGTCGGCTTCGGCCTGGACGGCATCGACTACGACATCGACCTCTCCTTCGCCAACGCCGAGGCGTTGCGCGGCTTCCTGCAGCGGTACGCCGACGCCGGGCGCCGCACCGGCGGCCGCAAGAACCGGCCGCGGATCGTCCCCGGCGCGAAGAGGACCGAGGCCAAGAGAACCGCTCCGAAGCCGGCCGCCGCGAAGGCCGCCAAAGCCGCACCCGCCAGGACGAAGGCCACCGCGGCCGAGCCGGCGAAGACGACCCGCGCGAAGGCGGAACCGGCGAAGACGACCCGGGCGAAGAAGGCCGCGGAACCGAAGCCCACCACGCGGGCGGCCGCGCGCAAGGTGCCGACCGTGACGTTCTCGGCGGCCGAGTAAGTCCACAGCAGACAGACACGCCCACCCCGGCTCGTGAGTGGTAAGGCGGGTCAGAACCCTCCTTACCACTCACGACCAGCCGCGGTGGACGGCCGGGGCCGGGCGGGTTCAGGCCGCGCGCTGGGCGCCGTCGGCGTGCCAGGCCGGGTAGTGGTAGCGGGCGTGCAGCAACGCCCGTTGCCGCGCCAGCTCGGCCGCCGACGGCGGCCGGGGCACGAACGTCCCGAGCAGCTGCGAAGCCGCCGCGCGCACCGCGGCCTCGACCGCCGGGAAGCCGGGCCGCAGGCCGTGCTCGGCCAGCGACGCCACGGGACTGCGGTGCGAGTCCAGCGGCCGCGGGTCCGGCGGCGCGCTGGTCAGGTACCGGCCGACGAGCCCGGCCGACGTCTCGACCAGCAGCGTCGAGTGGGCCAGCAGGCCGGTCCTGGTGCGGAACACCGCGAACCCGCACAGCTTCGCGTCGCCGACGAACAGCCCGCGGTCACCGATCCGCGGCACCAGCCCGAGCTGGTCGACGGCGGCGCTCATCACCTGACCGAGCGCCTCCAGGGGCCGGTCCGCGGGGCCGGGCAGGACCAGTGTGACGTTCAGGTTGCCCGGGTCGTGGAACACCGTGCCGCCGCCGCTGGCCCGCCGCAGCACCGGGACGCCGTCGCGGACGCACTCGTCGATCCGCACCTCGCGGGCGATCCGCTGCCCGCGGCCCACCACTACGCACACCGGGTTGCGCCAGAGCCACAGCACGGGTGACTCCGGCGCAACCCGGAGGAGCGCTTCGTCGAAAGCGAGATTCTCGGCCGGGTCCGTGAACGCCGCACGAACATCCGACCCGGTCGTCATAGCGCCTTGAGTTCCTCCACGATCTCGCCCACCGACGACTTGGCGTCCCCGAAGAGCATGCTGGTCTTCGGATCGTAGAACAGGTCGTTGTCGATCCCGGCGAACCCCGAGGCCATCCCGCGTTTCAAGACGATCACGGACCGGCTCTCGTTGACCTTGAGGATCGGCATCCCGTAGATCGGCGAGCTCGGGTCGGTCTGCGCGGCCGGGTTCGTCACGTCGTTCGCGCCGATCACCAGCGCGACGTCGGTCTGGGCGAACTCGGAGTTGATCTCGTCCATCTCCTTGAGCTGCTCGTAGGGCACGTCGGCCTCGGCGAGCAGCACGTTCATGTGCCCGGGCATCCGGCCGGCCACCGGATGGATCGCGTACTCGACCGTGATGCCCTTCTTCTCCAGCAGCTTCGCCATCTCGCGGACGCTGTGCTGGGCCTGCGCCACGGCCATCCCGTAGCCGGGCACGACGACGACCTTGCTGGCGTAGGCCATCTGGATCGCGGTGTCGGCCGCGCTCGTGGCACGCACCGGCCGCGCTTCCTTCGCGCCACCGCCGGCCGCGACCGCCGGACCGCCGCCGAAGCCGCCCGCGACGATCGCCGGGATGGACCGGTTCATCGCCTTGGCCATCAGGTTGGTCAGGATCGAGCCGGACGCGCCGACGATCATGCCGGCCACGATCAGCGCGGTGTTGTCCAGCGCCAGGCCCATCGCCGCGGCCGAGAGCCCGGTGAAGGCGTTGAGCAGCGAGATCACCACCGGCATGTCCGCGCCGCCGATCGGCAGCACCACGGTGAGGCCGAGGACGCCGGACGCGACCAGCAGCCCGACGATCAGCAGCCAGGAGTCGCCACCGGCGATGATCGCCACCGCGCAGGCCAGCGCGACCAGCAGCAGCAGCGCGTTCACCGGCTGCTGGAGCTTGCCCAGCGTGATCGGGCGGCCGCTGATCAGCTCCTGCAGCTTGCCGAAGGCGACGTTCGAGCCCCAGAAGGAGATCGACCCGATGATCGCGGCGAACAGCGACGCGATCGCGATGTAGGCCGGTTCGTGCGCGTAGCCGCCGGTGGAGTTGAACTCGACCCACGCGATCAGCGCGACCGCGCCGCCGCCGACGCCGTT
Source organism: Streptomyces sp. MN03-5084-2B (assembly GCA_033793495.1). GTDB lineage: Bacteria > Actinomycetota > Actinomycetes > Mycobacteriales > Pseudonocardiaceae > Amycolatopsis. The sequence continues at coordinate 4,384 of JARAWT010000070.1, forward strand.
GAACAGGGCCACCATCTGCGGCATCGCGGTCATCTTGACCTTGCGCGCCGACGGGACGCCGACGACGACGCCGATCCCGACGCCGAGGGCGATGAGCACCCAGTTGCCCATCCCGGGCGTGAGCAGGGTGGCGATGACGGCGATGCCCATGCCGACCGCGGCGATCCAGTTGCCGCGGACGGCGGTGCGCGGGCCGGTGAGGCCCATCAGGCCGTAGATGAAGAGGGCGAACGCGACGATGTAGAGGATCGCGATGAAGTCGGTCACTTCGTCTCCTCCTCATCGGCCGGAGCGGGCTTCTTGCCCTTGAACATCGACAGCATCCGGTCGGTGACGAGGAACCCGCCGACGACGTTGATCGTGCCGAAGGCGATCGCGATCACCAGCAGGATCTTGTTGAAGACGCCGTCGACGCCGAGGCCGAGCACGACCAGGCCGCCCAGCAGCACGATGCCGTGGATGGCGTTGGTGCCGGACATCAGCGGCGTGTGCAGGGTGTTGGGCACTTTCGAGATGACGGCGAAGCCGACGAACCCGGCGAGCACGAGCACCGCCAGGTTCTGCACCAGTGGGCTCACGACGCGCTCCCTTCGCGCCCGGCCACGCAGGCACCGGCGACGATCTCGTCTTCGAAGTCCAGCTTCAGCTCGCCTTCCTTGGTCACCAGCAGCTCCAGCAGCTCGGTGACGTTGCGGGCGTACAGCTCGCTGGCGTGCGACGGCATTTCGGCGGGCAGGTTCAGCGGGGACGAGATGGTGACGTCGTGCTCCACGACGTCCTCGCCCGGCTTGGTCAGCTCGCAGTTGCCGCCGGTCTCGCCGGCGAGGTCGACCACGACCGACCCGGCGGGCATGCCCTTGACGGCGTCCGCGGTGACCAGCGTCGGTGCCTTGCGGCCCGGGACCAGCGCGGTGGTGATCACGACGTCGAACTTCGTGATGGCTTCGGTGAGCCGCCGCTGCTGTTCCTCGCGTTCTTCCGGCGTCAGCTCGCGGGCGTACCCGCCTTCGCCGACCGCCTCGATGCCGAGGTCGAGGAACTGCGCGCCCAGCGACTTGACCTGCTCGCCGACCTCGGGCCGCACGTCGTAGCCAGTGGTCTGCGCGCCGAGCCGTTTCGCCGTGGCGAGCGCCTGCAGGCCGGCGACGCCGGCGCCGAGCACGAGCACCTTGGCCGGCGGGACGGTGCCGGCCGCGGTGGTGAGCATCGGGAAGAACCGCGGGAGCTTCTGCGCGGCGAGCAGCACCGCGCGGTAGCCGCCGATGCTGGCCTGTGACGACAGCGCGTCCATCGCCTGCGCCCGGGAGATCCGCGGAACCGCCTCCATCGCGAAGGCGCGTAGGCCCGCTTCTTCGAGCTTCGCGAGCCCGTCGGGGTTGCCGCGCGGATCGAGGAAGCCGACGAGCACGGCGCCCCGGCTCAGTTTCGCGACTTCCCCCGGCGATGGCGGGTTGACCTTCACGACGATCGGCGCGCCCCAGGCGTCGCCGAGTTCGGCGCCGGCTTGGGTGTACGCGTCGTCACTCAGGTGCGCACCGGATCCGGCGCCCGGCTCGACGACGACGCGCAGCCCGCGCTGCGCGAGCCGCCCGACGAGCTTGGGCACCATGGCCACCCGCCGCTCCCCGGGGCGTGATTCGGCCACCACACCCACGGTGAGCTGCTGACTCTGTTCGCTGTCCGTCACACGACCTCCTCATCGGCGAGGCACGATCCGAGGGTTGTACCACGCCGGACCGACAGTCCCCAGTGACCTGGGTCGCAAGTCTGCAGGTTGTGCCGGGAAATACGAGTGTCGTCGAGGAAACGTTCAGGTCGTTTTCCAGTGCGGGACGCCGAGCAGGACCAGACGCAGCCGTTTTTCCGCCGTTCCGGTGATTTTCTCGTCGTCACCAGGGCGGGCTTCCAGCAGTTCGACAATGGTCGTCAGCATCACGGAAACGATCAAGTCGGCCAGCATGTGCAGGTCTTCGGTGCTCCACTCGCGCAGCTTCGGGAACCGGGCGAGGTCGATCGCGAGGTCACCGGAAAACAGCCGCAGTTCGGCGGCGATCGCCTGGGCGAGCGGCCCGCCGGCGTACCGCTCGCGGGTGAGGAACCGGAAATGGTCCTCGTTCGCCCGGACGAACCGGTGCAGCGTCGTCACCGAAGCGCTGATCATCCCCTGGTAGGTGTCCGGGTCGGTGCGGGCGGACCGGATCATGCCGCGCAGCGTGCGCGTCGCTTCTTCGACGAGCGCGACGCCGAGGTCGTCGATCGAGGCGAAGTGCCGGTAGAAGGCCGTCGGGACGATGCCGGCGCCCTTCGCGACCTCGCGCAGCGAGAGCGTGGCGAACGGGCGGTCGGCCAGCAGCTCGAGAGCGGTGTCCAGCAACGCCTGGCGGGTGCGCAGTTTGCGCTCCTGGCGGCTCACCGGCGTCAGTGGTTCGGACACGGGTTCCAGCGTACGGGTGTCCACCGCGTTGCTCACGTCACATCCTCGGGGTCTCGCGTTGACAGGGTGTCCACTCCTGCAGTGCACTATTGAGTGTACAGTCGTTCACTGTAATCGAGGAGGTTCCCGATGACGGCGCTCATCCCCCGGCGGGTGCGCGGCCTCGCCTCGCTGGCCGAGGCGCTGCTGACGCCGCACGGGATGGACCGGTACCTGGAGCTCGTCGACCCGATGCTGGTCCGCCGCGAGATCCGCGGCCTGGTCACGGCGGTGCGCAAGCAGACTCCGGACACCGTCACCCTCACCGTGCGACCGAGCCGCGCGTGGCCCGGCTTCACCGCCGGCCAGTACGTCCGCGTGCAGGTGGAGATCGACGGCGTCCGGCGCACCCGCTGCTATTCGCCGTGCGGTTCGCAGTACGACGGCGAGCTGGAGTTCACGGTCAAGGAGCAGGGCCTGGTTTCCGGGCACCTGAACCGGGTGCTCGGCGTCGGCTCGGTGGTCGATCTGTCCACTCCGGACGGCGGGTTCACGCTGCCCGCCACCCGGCCGGACCGCGTGCTGCTGATCAGCGGCGGCAGCGGGATCACGCCGGTGCTCGCCATGGCGCGCACGCTGGTCGCGGAGGGCCACCCGGGCGAGATCGTGTTCCTGCACTACTCGAACGGCCCGGCCGACGCGCTGTACCGCACCGAACTGGCCGAGCTCGCCGCCCGGCACCCCGGGCTGCGGGTCGTGCACGCCTACACCCACGCGAAGGGCGGCGACCTGAACGGGTTCTTCGCGCTCGCGCACCTGGAGCGGGTCGCGCCCTGGTTCCGTGCCGCGGAGACGTTCGTCTGCGGCCCGAAGCCGTTGATGGACGCGGTACGCGAGGAACTCGGTGAACGCGTGCACACCGAAGAGTTCACGCCACCGACGTTGACCTTCGACACGGCGGACGCCGAAGGCCGGGTGCGGTTCCGCCGCAGCGGACGGGAGTGCGCCAACTCGGGGAAGCCGTTGCTGGAGCAGGCCGAGGAGGCCGGGCTGTCGCCGGAGCACGGCTGCCGGATGGGCATCTGCTTCTCCTGCACCCAGCTGAAGACCGCCGGGCGCGTCCGCAACGCGCGCACCGGCGAGGTTTCCGGCGAGGAAGACGAAGAAATCCAGCTCTGCATCTCCGTCCCGGTCGGGGACGTCGAGATCGACGCTTAGAGGAGATTGTCATGACCGGTCTGCAGGACCGCCTGACCCCGCACCAGGTCGAGGAGTTCGGCCGCGAGCTCGACGCGCTGCGGCAGCGGATCGTCGACGACCTGGGCCAGGAAGACGTCGACTACATCCACGACATCATCAAGAAGCAGCGCGGCCTGGAGGTCGCCGGCCGGGCGCTGCTGTTCGCCGGGTTCTTCCCGCCGGCGTGGCTCGCCGGCGTCGGCGCGCTGTCGCTGGCGAAGATCCTGGACAACATGGAGATCGGCCACAACGTCATGCACGGCCAGTACGACTGGACGCGCGACCCGGCGCTGAGCTCGCAGCGCTTCGAGTGGGACACCGTGGCGCCCGCGGAGAACTGGCGGCACTCGCACAACTACATCCACCACACGTACACGAACATCGTCGACAAGGACCGCGACGTCGGCTACGGCATCCTGCGGATGGACACCGCCCAGAAGTGGCACCCGTACTACCTGGGCAACCCGGTATACGCGACGCTGCTGGCGATCTTCTTCCAGTGGGGCGTCATGCTGCACGACCTCGAGATCGAGAACGTCGTCAAGGGCGAGCGGTCCTGGGCCGACAACGTCCCGGTGCTGCGTCGCATCCTGGGGAAGGCGTCGCGGCAGGTCGGCAAGGACTACGTCCTGTTCCCGCTGCTGACCGGCCCGCTGGCGCCGCTGACGTTCCTGGGCAACGCGACGGCGAACCTGACCCGCAACCTGTGGGCGTTCGCGATCATCTTCTGCGGCCACTTCCCGGCCGACGTCGAGAGCTTCACCGAAGAGGAAACTTCGGAAGAGTCGCGCGGCCAGTGGTACCTGCGCCAGATCCTCGGTTCGGCGAACATCACGGGCGGCCCGCTGTTCCACGTCCTCAGCGGCAACCTGTCGCACCAGATCGAGCACCACCTGTTCCCGGACATCCCGGCGCGCCGGTACCCGCAGATCGCCGGCGAGGTGCGCGAGATCTGCGAGAAGTACGGGCTGCCGTACCACACGGGGCCGCTGCGCAAGCAGCTCTGGTCGGTGGCGAAGAAGATCGTGAAGCTCGCGCTTCCTTCGTCGCCGTCGCCGACTACCGTGGAACCCGACCGGCAGCTCCGAGCAGCGTGAGGGTGACATGGTGGGCCAGTTCGAACGAGAGAAGGACACCCTGCAGGTGATCACCGAATCAGCGGCGACGCACGTCGGCAACATCGCGAGCATCATCACGGGCGCGATCCGCGACATCGCCCGGGAGACGGGCGACTGGCTCACGGACGTGATCGAGATGCGGGAAGCCGCCCAGCGGGCCCGGGAGGACGACCCGGACACGCCGTGACTCATCGGGATCTCCGGCGTCGCGAATGACCGATCGGGGACCTCCGGCGTCCCGAGCGAGTCATTCGCGACGCCGGTCCACCTCCGGAATTGTGGATGGCCCGGCCGAGACGGGCGGCAGGCACCGAAAACTGTCGGTGCCTGCCGGTAGTGTGGAAAACGGGGGGCGCCCCCAGGCGGCCCAGGGCCGAAGCCGGGGGAAAACCGGATGGGCCCGCCCCGCGAACCGGGCAACACTGAACCCGTGACCGCCCTCGACCCACCCCGCCACCCGCTGCGCCGCGTCTTCGGCCCCCTCGCCACGCGGGACTTCCGGGCCGAGTACCTCTGGCTCTGGCTCACCGCCCCGCTGACCGTCTTCGCCGTGCTCAGCTTCCTCGTCGTCCTGGCGCTCGGCCTGTGGCTCACCCCGGTCCTGCTCGGCTTCCTCGTCCTCGCCGGCGCCGTCTTCTACGCCCGCGGCCTCGGCGCCGCCCACCGCAGGCTCGCGAAGGCCCTTCTCGGCGTCAGCGTCCCGGCCCCACGCCGGCCCGAGCTCAAGCCCGGGCTGTGGAGCTGGGTCAAAGCGCGCGTCGGCGATCCCGCGGGCTGGCGGGCCATCGGCTACCTGCTCCTGCGGCTCCCCCTGACCCTCGCCGGGCTCTTCACCGTCTTCGCCGCGACCCTCTACAGCTTCGCCGCCACCACCTACTCCTTCTTCTGGTTCCCGATGGGCGACCGGCAGCTGCCGGTCTTCGACATCCGGGCCGAGCACTGGCCCGGCGCGCTCGCCTGGTCGGCGTCGGGGCTGCTCGTGCTGGTCGCGCTGCCGTGGGTGACGCACGCCTTCGTCGCCCTCGACCGGCTGCTGGTCGTCGGGCTGCTCGGCGAGCGCGAACTGTCCGAACGCGTCCGCGACCTCGAAGCGAGCCGCGCGACCGCGGTCGAGGACGCCGCCCTGCGGCTGCGGCGCATCGAACGCGACCTCCACGACGGCGCGCAGGCCCAGCTCGTCGCCCTCGCCATGAAGCTCGGCCTGGCCAAGGACGAGCTGGCAGACGTCGACCTCCCGCAGGTCAAGGAGCTGGTGGCCGCCGCGCACGCCAACGCCAAGCAAGCACTGACCGAGTTGCGCGACCTCGCCCGCGGCATCCACCCGGCCGCCCTGGACGCGGGCCTCGACGTCGCCCTCGCCACGCTCGTCGCGACGTCCGGGATCGACGCGCGGGTCGGCGTGGACCTCCCGCGGCGCCCACCGCCCTCGCTGGAGACGATCGTCTACTTCAGCGCCGCCGAGCTGCTCACGAACGCCGCCAAGCACGGCGGGACGACGCTGGTCGAAGTCACCGAAACGCAGAACGTCCTCCGCCTGCGCGTGCGCGACAGCGGCCCCGGCGGCGCCCGGATCGTGCCGGGCGGCGGGCTGGCCGGCGTCGCCGAACGGCTGCGGACGGTCGACGGCGAACTGACCGTCAGCAGCCCGGCGGGCGGTCCGACCGAAGTGACCGCGCGGGTGCCGCTGCCCCGCTAGGGTCGCGGCATGCGGATCGTCATCGCGGAGGACTCCACCATCCTGCGCCAGGGTCTCGTCGAGCTGCTGACCTTCCGCGGCCACGAGGTCGTCGCCGCGGTGAAGGACGCCGACGCGCTGCGGGCCGCCGTCGAAGAGCACACCCCCGACGTGTCCATTGTGGACATCAGGATGCCGCCGACGCACACCGACGAAGGCCTGCGGGCGGCGATCGCGCTGCGCCGCGAGCTCCCGGGCTGCGCGATCCTGCTGTTCTCCCAGTACGTCGAGACGAAGTACGCGGCCCAGCTGCTGGCCGGGCACGCGGGTGGCGTCGGCTACCTGCTCAAGGACCGCGTCGCCGAGGTTTCGGACTTCCTCGACGCGCTTCGCCGGGTCGCGGACGGCGAAACGGTCCTCGACCCCGAGGTCGTCAGCCAGCTGTTCTCGGCGACGCGCCGGGCCGACGCGCTCGGCGGCCTCACCCCGCGGGAACGCGAAGTGCTGGGCCTGATGGCGGAAGGCCGGTCGAACTCCGCGATCGCGACCGGGCTGTTCCTTTCGCCCGGGTCGGTGGAGAAGTACGTGACGTCGATCTTCGGCAAGCTCGGCCTGCCACCGTCCGAAGGGGACAACCGCCGGGTGCTGGCGGTGCTGCGCTACTTGGATTCCTGAGCGAGCAACCCGGCGACGAAGGCGCGTAGCCCGGCCCGGTAGGTGTCGCGCGCGGCCAGCTCCGGCCAGCGGTCGCCGACGGCGGCGAGGTTCGGGAAGCGGGCACCGTCGAGCGCGGCGAACACCCGGTCGCGGTAGCGGGGCCGGTCCTCGGCGGCCCGCCGTCCGGCCCGGGCGCGGACCAGGATCTCGCCGATCGTGTAGTACCAGACGTTCCGGTACAGCTCGACCGCCCGTTCGGGGGAACACCCGCAGCCCAGCGCGCCGCCGACGATCGCCTCGACCATCCACAACGCCGACTCGCCGAGGAAGTCGTCGGCCGTGAGCACCTCCGCGAGCTCGGGCCGGGCGGCGAGCGCGTCGTGCATCAGGATCGCCGCGACGACGATGCGCTCCCGCGGATCGTCCGGCAGCCCGGGCCGCGGCAGTTGCCCGGCGTAGTGCTCGAGCAGCTGGACCAGCAGGTCGTCCTTGTCGCGCACGTGGTGGTACAGCGTCGTCGCGCCGACGCCGAGCTCCGCGGCGAGCCGGCGGATCGTCAGCTTCTCCCGGCCGTCCCGGTCGAGGATCGCCCGCGCGGCTTCGAGGATCTGCTCGCGGGACGTCGAGGGCGGCCGCCCGATGCGGCCGGAAGGGCGTGGCACGTTCCCATCATGCCCGCAAGCCGTTCGACAGCTCCGGCCGGCCGGTGCTACTTTCGGAACATGTTCGAAAACTACGACCTGTTCAGCACCGTGATTCAGCTGCAGCCTGGGGGTGTGGCCGCGCCAGGGAGCACCGGCAGCGAGAACCTGTGGACCCTCAGCGCGTTCCACGCCGCCGACGACCGCGCCGTGCACTCGCACGTCTGGGAGCGCCATCCCGGCGGCCACGAAGTCCTCGTCGTCCTGTCCGGATCGCTGCGCGTCCACCTGCGCGACGAAGACGTGGTGACCAAGGTGACGGCCGGGCGGACGGTCGTCGTCCCACCCGGCCGCTGGCACCGGCTGAGCGTCGACGAGCCCGGCGACCTGCTGTCGATCACGCCCCGGACCGGCACCGAGCACGAGAAGGCGGTGTCATGAGACGACCGGTTCTCGTGGTCTGCCTGGCCGTGTTCGGCCTGATGGCGGGCCAGCAGCTGCTCAACCCGATCCTGCCGCCGCTGGCCCGCGAGTTCGGGTTCAGCGAGTTCGCCCTGGGCGCCGTCTGGGCCGTCGGCGGCGCGGGAGTCGTGCTGGCCAGCCCGTTCTGGGGCCGCCGGACCGCACACCGGGGACACCGGCCGGTGCTGCTGTTCTCCTTGCTCGGCGCCATGGCGAGCCTGCTCGGGTTCGCCGTCGTCGCGCAGCTCGGCCTGGCGAAAGCCCTCGCCGTGCCGGTGCTGTTCGCGGCCGTCCTGCTCACCCGCGGCGTCCTGTTCGGCCTCGCCTGGGCCGCGACCCCGGTGACCGCGCAGTCCTACATCGCCGACGTCACCGACGGTCCCGCCGAGCGGGTCCGCGGAATGGCGGTTTTCGGTGCGGCACAAGGCCTCGCGCTCGCCGTCGGCCCCGCGCTGGGCGGCCTGCTGAGCCTCACCGGGAACCTCCTCGTGCCGGTCTACGCCGCCCCGGTCGTCCTGGCCGTGATCGCCGTCGTGATCACCTTCGCACTGCCGAAACCGCCGAAGCGCGAGACCCGGCCGGTGACCGTGCGGGTCAGTCCGTTCGACAAGCGCCTGTTCCCGTTCCTGACCATCGGTTTCGGCCTGTACCTCGCGCTGGCGATCGTCCTGATGACCGCCGGCTTCCTGGTCCAGGACCGGCTGCACCTGTCCGGTCCGGACACCGGCCGCGTCACCAGCCTGGTCATGCTGGCCGGCGCCGGGATGATCATCCTCGTCCAGGTGGTGGCCGTCCCGCGGCTGGCCTGGCCACCGCTGCGGCTCGTCCGGGTCGGCGCGGTCGTCATGACCGGCGGGATGCTCGTGGTGGCCGTCGGCTCGACCGGGCTCCTGCTCGGCGCCGGCGTGGCCGTGCTCGGCGCGGGCATGGGGTTCGCGACGCCGGGGTTCATGTCGGCGCCGACGCTGCTGGCCACCCGGGACGAGCAGGGCGCCGTCGCCGGGCTCATGGGGTCGGCCAGCGCGCTGGCGTTCATGGGCGGGCCGCTGCTGGGCACCGGCCTGTACGAAATCGCGCCGGTCGTCCCCTACCTCGCCGGGGCGGTGCTCCTCGCGGCGTTGACGGCGTTCGCGTTCACCCTCACCGGCGAACCCGCGAAGGAGCGCGTGGCTCCCTAGGCTGGGCCGCATGTACTCCACCGAGATCGAGGTCCGCACCGGCTCCGAGGCCGTCGTCCACGACCTCACCCACGAAGCCGAGGCGTTCCTGCGCGACGCCGACGCGACCGACGGCCTGCTGCACGTCTGGGTCCCGCACGCCACGGCCGGGCTGGCCGTCCTGGAAACCGGCGCCGGCAGCGACGAGGACCTGCTGACCGCGCTCGACGAGCTGCTCCCCCGCGACGGCCGCTGGCGGCACCGGCACGGGAGCCCGGGTCACGGCCGTGACCACGTGCTCCCGGCGCTGGTGCCGCCCTACGCGACGATCCCGGTGCTCGGCGGCGTCCTGGCGCTGGGCACCTGGCAGTCGATCTGCCTAGTGGACACCAACCTCGACAACCCCGTCCGCAAGGTGCGGTTCAGCCTGCTCGCGGGCTGACCGGGCCGACCACAGCGCCACCAGCAGACCGGTGGCCAGCAGGGCACCGAGCACCCACAGGGCGGTCGTGACGTCCGGTGCGTCCGGGACGCCCTGCAGCAGGCTGCGCAGGCCCTCGGTCGAGAACCGGAACGGCGTCCACGACCACAGCAGCGCGCGGTAGGCCGGGTTCAGCAGCTCCGGCACCTGCCCGGCCACCGCGGGCGCGACCAGGTACAGCGGCGCGAGGACGGCCATCGCGCGCAGGCCCAGCAGCCGCAGCAGCCCGGCCTGCAGCGCCGCGAACGCCGTGGCGGCGAGGAAGACGAAGCCCAGGACGTCCGCGGTCAGCGGCAGCGACGAGTCCCACAGCGCGAAGAACCCGGCCACCACCGCCGTGATCAGCACGCCGGCCCCGATGACCTGCAGGAACCGGGCGCCGGCTCCGATCGTCCGGCCGGTCCGCTTCGCGAGCTGGGTCAGCGCGAGCCCGGCGACGAGCGCGCCGATCCACGCCAGGGCGCTCGCGGCCAGCGGCGCGATCCGGCCCCCGAGCCCCACCGGGTGCAGGACCTCCTGCTTCGGCGGGCCGGCCAGCGCGGTCGCGGCGCCGGTCAGCGCCTGCTGCGCGACCTGGGTACCGGCCGGGTTGACCGCCCCCGATGTCACCACCGTCGCGGACGGCCCCGGCGCGAGTTCGAGCACGCCGTAGACCTTCTTGTCTTCCAGGAGCTGCCGCGCTTCGGCCGGCGTCGCGACGGTCCAGGCGAGCTGGCCGCCGCCGTGCGCGGCGAGGCGCTGGGCGATCTCCGGCGGTGCGGCGACGGCGACCGGGACGCCGTCGGGCGCGACGGTGGCCTGCGCGCCGAACGTGAGGAATCCGAGCACCACCGCCACCAGCGCGCCGGCCAGGGCGGCGACCAGGGCGAGCGCCCCTGCGGGACGGGTCATCACTGCCTCCATTTATTCGTCACTTGTTGAATTACGACCCAAGGTAAGACCCGGCCGCCAGAAAGTCAACGCGCGTTGAATAACGTCCCCGGTAGCCTCGGACGCATGGGAAAGACTGGGCGCGAAGCGCCTCCGTCGAGGGTGGCGGCGGGGGCATGGATGGAGAAGAAGCGGCTGGTGCTCTGGGACATCGACCACACCCTCGTGGACTTCACCGAGCTGGGCGCCGCCTGGTACGCGACCGCGTTCACCGTCGCGACCGGGGCGACCCTGCGCGTGCACCCGGTGTTCGGCGGCCGCACCGAACGCGCGACGACGACCGACCTGCTCACCGCGAACGGCTTCGAGGCCGCGGAGGAGACGATCCAGGCACTGTTCAAGGCCCTGGTGGCGGAGTCGGAGCGCCACCGGCACACCTTCGCGGAGACCGCCCGCGCGCTGCCGGGCGCGGCCGAAGCGCTGACCGCGTTCGCCGCCGGCGGCGACGTCGTGCAGACGCTCGTCACCGGCAACCTGCCGGAGATCTCGCGGCACAAGCTCGTCCCGTTCGGCCTGGACGAGCACCTCGACCTGGAGATCGGCGGCTACGGCACGCTCTCGGTGCACCGTCCGGACCTGGTCCCGCACGCGGTGGGGCTGGCGGCGGCCAAGCACGGCACCGAGTTCGAAGCCGACGCGGTGGTCGTCATCGGCGACACGCCGAACGACGTCCGGGCCGCGGTGGACAACGGCGCGGTCTCCGTCGCCGTGGCCACCGGGCACTACTCAGCCGAGGAACTGCTGGCCGAGGGTGCGCACACGGTGCTGCCCGACCTGACCGACACCGCCGCGGTGCGGCGCGCGGTCTTCGGCTGAGGAAGCAGGGAGCAACCGCATCGGGGAAGGACCCGTGAGCAAGAACAAGAAGAACTGGATCATCGCCGGCATCCTGATCCCGGTGGCGGCCATCGGCTTCTACGCCACGCTCTCGGATCCTCCGGCCTGGTGGGTGGGCATCCTGGCCGCGGTCATCGGGCTTGCCCTCATGGTGCTGATGGGATGGATAGCCATCCGCGCCGAGAAGTAGCCCGAGGTCCCACGGGCCGGGTGACCAGCGCGCATCCTCCTGCGGTGGGGAAAACCCTCAGCCGAAAGTACGACACCCCTAGGGGAAATCTCGTTCCCTTGCCTGATGTCCGCGGCACCGGGAACTCGACAGACTCTTCCCCATGACTCACGCAGTGGCGGCGGCCAAGCCCGCCGGAGGGGGCCGCATCCGGAGCACGGTTGCGGTGTTGAGACAGCGGCTGCCGTTCACCAGCGGCGTCACGCTCGCGATGCTGGTGCTGGCGGTCGCGACCGGGGCCCTGTGGAACGCCGCCGAAGACCGTGCGGTGTACCCGTTCGTCGCGTACGGGCTGCCGTCGCTGGAGTCGGGCCGGTGGTGGACGATGCTCACCGGGCCGTTCTTCGCCGTCATCCCGTGGTACTACCTGCCGATGGTCGGCAGCTTCGCGCTCTTCGCCGGCTTCGCGGAGTGGAAGCTGGGGACGCGGCGCGCGATGGCCGTGACCATCGGCGGCCAGCTCGTTTCGGTGCTCGTCGCCACCCAGTTCCTCGCGCTGTGCCGCAACTCCGGCTGGCTGTGGGCCGAGCGGGTCGCGGGCAGCCTCGACGTCGGGTTCTCCGGGGGCGCGCTCGCCGCCGTGGCGGTCGCCAGCGCGACGCTGCGGCCGCCGTGGGCGCTGCGGCTGCGGGCCGGGCTGTGCGTGTACGCCGGGGTCGCGATCGTCTACGTCGGCACGCTGGCCGACCTCGTGCACTTCTTCGCGCTGCTGCTGGCCCTCCCGCTCGGCAAGCGCCTGGTCGGCGCGCGGCGGGCCGGGGCGCAGGCGACCCCGAACCTGCGGGAGTGGCGGGTGCTGGTGGTGGCCGGCCTGCTGCTGCTCACCATCGCCGAGATCGTGATGTTCCTGGTGCCCGGCGACGGCCCGTTCGGCTCCGACGACGGCGTTTCGCTGTCCGCGCCGGAGCTCGGCATCCTGGTCCTGCTGGTGGTGCCGATGCTCAACGGGCTGCGCAAGGGCGGCCGCGTCGCGTGGCGCTGGGCGGTCGGGCTGTCGGCGTTCGTGACGTTGCAGGGGCTCGCCGTCGCGACGCTCCTCGGGGTGGCCGACATCTTCGGCGGGGACTACGACACGGCCGGCCTGCCGCTGTTCTTCGTGGACAATCTCCTGTGGACGGTCGAGCTGGCCGTCCTGATCGCCGCCCGGCACGCCTTCCGCGTCCCTTCGCGACGCCGGCTGCGGCGCCACGCGCAGGGCCCGGGGCCGGCGCTGGCCCGCAGCCTGCTGGGGCGCCACGGCGGCAGCACCCTGTCGTGGATGACGACCTGGCCGCGCAACACCTACTTCGTCCGCGAGGACGGCCGCTCCTACCTCGCCTACCGCCGCCACGCGGGGGTCGCGGTCGCCCTCGGCGACCCGATCGCACCGGACGGCACCGCGGCGGCCACGGTCACCGAATTCGCCGCGATGTGCGAGAACAGCGGTCTGGTGCCGTGCGTGTTCTCGGCGACGGAAGCCACCGTCGCGACGACGCGCGAGCTGGGCTGGCAGCACGTCCAGGTGGCCGAGGACAACGTGCTGGACCTCGACGGCCTCGAGTTCCGCGGCAAGGCGTGGCAGGACGTCCGCTCGGCGCTGAACAAGGCCGCCAAGCAGGAGATCGAGTTCCGGCTGGTCCGGCTGGCCGACCAGCCCGAGCCGATCCTGGCGCAGGTCCGGGCGCTGTCGGAGGAGTGGATGTCCGGGAAGTCCATGCCGGAGATGGGTTTCACCCTCGGCGGCCTCGACGAGGCGATGGACCCGGCGACCCGCGTCGGCTTGGCGGTCGACGCGGAGGGCACGGTCCACGGCGTGACGTCGTGGCTCCCGGTCCACACGGGCGCGGGCAAGGTCGGCGGCTGGACGCTGGACGTCATGCGCCGCAGCGCCCACGGCTTCCGCCCGGTGATGGAGTTCCTCATCGCCTCGGCCTGCCTGGCCTTCCGCGACGAGGGGGCCCGGTTCGTCTCCCTGTCGGGCGCACCCCTGGCCCGCAGCGGCAACGGTTTCCCGGCCCGCCCGGTGGACCGGGCGCTGGAGTCGCTGGGCCGCGTGATGGAGCCGTACTACGGATTCCGTTCCCTGCACGCGTTCAAGGCGAAGTTCCAGCCGCGCCACGTCCCGCTGTACCTGGCCTTCCGCGACGAAGCCGACCTTCCGCGCATCGGGCTGGCCCTGAGCCGCGCCTACCTGCCGGACGTCCGCCTGCGCCAGCTGGCGAAGCTGGTCAGTAGCTCTCGGGCACGCTGATCCGCTGCGGAAACCGGATCTTCCGCCTGCTGACCACGTTCTGCTCCTTGGCGATCAACCGCCCGTCGGTCAGCCGGAGCCAGTGGCCGTTCCGCGAGTCGGTGAAGGCGAGCATCACTCCCGGCGTCATGTCCGGGCGCTGCCACTCCTCGCGGATCGGCATCCGCCACTTCCCCGGCGGCAGGATGGCGTAGAGGTATTCGTCGTCCTCGATGTCCGGGCCGCGGTGCAGGGTGGACCCGGTCATCGGCAGGTGGTGCACGAGGTCGAACGACACCACGACGTGGTTGACCGCTTCGGCGTTCGCGTTGGAGACGACCATGTAGCCCTGGCCGTCGGCGTACTCGATCCACGCGGTGACCTTCGCGGCCTGTTCCTGCCGCTCGCGCAGGTCCCGTTCCCGCCGGTCCGCGGCCGCGACCCGGCCGTCGCGGATGGCGATCCACAGCGCGACCACGACGGCCGCGATCGTGCCGATGCCCCCGACCCACTGGCCGGAGGCACCCCACCAGTCCGGATCCCGCGGTTCGACCAGCCAGATCCAGGCCTTGGCCAGCAACGGCCCGAACAGCAGCAGCACCCCGGAAACAGCCAGCACCCCGAACGCGACGGCTCTGATCCGCCCGAGCCGTCTCTCCGCATCCCCACCCGTCATGGGGACACAGCCTGCCGAATTCCGGCGATCAGCGGAAGGTGGTCGGTAGCGGGGTGGTCGTGCTGCGGTCCTTCGCCGGGACGAACCGGTAGCTGCTCACGATCCGCACCAGGTCGTCGCGCACCGAAGGCCCGGATCGGTCGCTGTCCGCGTAGGCCACGACCACGCCGGACGTCCCCGATTCCCCTCCGAAAGCGAGCGTCGCCACCAGCGCGTGCCGGGCCGCGCACTCCCCCGTGGCCGCAGGGCTCACCTCGAGCACCACGACCCGGGCGGGGATCGCGGTGCCGTCGGCCTTCGGGACCTGCGCGTCGGAACCGGGGCTCAGGGACGACGTCCCGCCGTACGCGGCTGTCGCCAGGTCCGTTGCCGCCTTGCGGGCCGCCGCGTCGAGGTCCGCGAGGGGCTCCGTCGTGACGCCCGCGCCGCCCAGCGTGTCCGAGCCGCACTTGCCCAGGAACGCGCTGGTGATGAGCCGGATCCCGGCCCAGCCGTGCTGGGTGCCGGGTGCCGGTTGCCAGTTCGGCGGGACGTCGTAGGCGTACGAGCCGTCGCGTCCGGCGACGGACTGCCAGCCCGCGACCGCCGCCGGCACCGCCGCGCGCGGCGAGGGCGTCATCACCAGCGGCGCGGGTGGCGGCGAAGAGGACACCGGGTGCTGCTTGCCGACGCCCAGCGCGTTCAGCACGCCGGCGACCAGGGCGATGAACGCGAGACCGAACCACGGTGCCCGCCGCCACTTCACCGGCTTCAGCTTCGGGCGGATCCGCTTCGGCTGGGCGCGCGGCGCGTCCGCGGGCTCGTAACCGCCGAACCCGCGAAGCGCCGCGTTGTCCTCGTACCCCGGCGTCTCATCTTCGGAACGCCGGCTCATCTCAGCCTCGGACGAGCTTGACCAGGTGCTCGACGATGGCGTCGACCGCGATTTCTTCGCGTTCGCCGGAGCGCCTGTCCTTGACCTCGACGACGCCGTTGGCCAGGCCGCGCCCGACGACCAGGATGGTCGGGACGCCGACCAGCTCGGCGTCGGCGAACTTGACACCGGGCGTCGCCTTGCGGTCGTCGAGGATGACCTCGATGCCGGCCGCGTCCAGCTCGGCGGCGATCTTCTCGGCGCCGGCCGCGATCGTCTCGTCCTTGCCCGCGATGACGATGTGCACGTCGAACGGCGAAACCACGCGCGGCCAGATGATGCCGAGGTCGTCGTGGTTCTGCTCGGCGAGCACGCCGACCAGCCGCGAGACGCCGACGCCGTAGGAGCCCATCGTGATCCGGATCGGCTTCGAGTCGGGGCCGAGCGCGTCGACCTCGAAGGCGTCGGTGTACTTGCGGCCGAGCTGGAAGATGTGCCCGATCTCGATGCCGCGCGCGGCGACGAGGGTGCCGTGCCCGTCCGGCGACGCGTCGCCCTCGCGGACCTCGGCGGCCTCGATCGTGCCGTCCGGGGTGAAGTCACGGCCGGCCAGCAGGTCGACGACGTGGTGGTCGACCTTGTCGGCCCCGGTGACCCAGGCGGTGCCGGGGACGATCCGCGGGTCGGCGAGGTAGCGCACGCCGTTGTCCTGCAGCGCCTTCGGGCCGATGTAGCCCTTGACGAGGAACGGGTTCTTCGCGAAGTCGGCCTCGTCGAGCAGCGCGACCTCGGCCGGCTCCAGCGCCGCTTCCAGGCGCTTCATGTCCACTTCGCGGTCGCCCGGGACGGCGACGCAGACCAGCGTCCACTCGTCCGAGCCCGGCTGACGCGTCTTCAGCATGACGTTCTTCAGCGTGTCCGCGGCGGTGAACGTGCGGCCCAGGTCCGCGTTGTTGAGGAACGCGACCAGGCTCTCGATGGTGGGCGTGTTCGGCGTGTGGTGCACCTGCGCCTCGGGGCGGCCCTCGACGGGCTGCGCGGCCGGCGCGGGGGTGACGACGGCTTCGACGTTCGCCGCGTACCCGGACTCGGTGCTGCGGACGTAGGTGTCCTCACCCGTCTCGGCGACCGCGAGGAACTCCTCGGACGCCGAGCCGCCCATGGCACCGGACGTCGCCTTCACGACGACGTACTCGAGGCCGAGCCGGTCGAACAGCTTCACGTAGGCGTCGCGGTGGGCCTGGTAGGAGCGCGCGAGGCCGTCGTCGTCGAGGTCGAAGGAGTAGGAGTCCTTCATGACGAACTCGCGGCCGCGCAGGATGCCGGCGCGGGGGCGGGCTTCGTCGCGGTACTTCGTCTGGATCTGGTACAGCGTGACGGGGTAGTCGCGGTACGAGCTGTACTCGCCCTTCACGGTGAGGGCGAAGAGCTCCTCGTGCGTCGGGCCGAGGAGGTAGTCGGCGCCCTTGCGGTCCTTGAGGCGGAAGAGGCCGTCGCCGTACTCGGTCCAGCGGCCGGTGGCCTCGTAGGGCTCCTTCGGCAGCAGCGCGGGGAACTGGATCTCCTGCGCGCCGATGGCGTTCATCTCCTCGCGGACGACGGCCTCGATGCGGCGCAGCACGCGCAGGCCGAGCGGCAGCCAGGAGTACCCGCCCGGGGCGACCCGGCGGACGTAGCCGGCCCGTACCAGGAGCCGGTGGCTCGGTACCTCGGCGTCCGCCGGATCCTCGCGCAACGTGCGAAGGAACAACGACGAAGTCCTGGTGATCACTGCGGGGCTCCCTGCGCCGGGCGGGTGTGAAAGTCCCGCTCAGGGTAGTCAATCACCCGGCCGTGACTCCAACGGGTTACTCGGCGGCCCGTTTTTGTCGGTGGTGGCCGCTAGCTTCGGGGCATGGCGATCCGGATGGGCATGATCACGATCGACTGCGCCGACCCGCGGGGGCTGGCGGAGTTCTGGACGGCGGCGCTGGGCACGACGGTGGCGAACGACTACGGCGAGTTCGTGATCCTCACCCCGCCGCCGGAGGGCGGGCCGGCGGTGGGGCTGCAGCGGGTGCCGGAGGCCCGGGCAGGCAAAAACCGGGTCCACGTGGACTTCGGGGGTGACGATCGCGAGGCCGAGGTGAAACGCCTGGTCGAGCTGGGTGCGAAGGAGGTGGCGGAGCACGAGGTGCCGGGCCTGGCGTGGACGGTGCTGGTCGATCCGGAGGGCAACGAGTTCTGCGTGTCGGCGGGGGTGCACTGAGAGGGCGGGCTACTACGTGCGGTAACGGGTAGAAAGGCGGCATGAGCGCTCGCGTACTGCTGCCGTGGACCGACATCGACGTGCCGGAGGGGATCGGCGCCGCGTACTACGACGGCGTCGGCGCTCCTCCGGCCGATCTCGGCGACGTCGAGTTCTACGTGCTGCCCTACGACCGCGGCCCGGAGCCGCCGAAGCTGATCGAGGAGCTGCCGTCGCTGCGGGTGGTGCAGTCGCTGTCGGCCGGCGTCGAGACGCTCGTCCCGCTGCTGCCCGAGGGCGTTCGGCTGGCGAACGGACGCGGGCTGCACGACCTGAGCGTCGCCGAGCACGCCCTCGCGCTCGTCCACGCGGCGCAGCGTGACCTGCCGCGCTGGCTCGCGCAGCAGGCGCGCGGCGAGTGGGTCCGCGAGCACACGCGGTCGCTGGCCGACAGCCGGGTGCTCCTGGTCGGGTACGGCTCCATCGGGCAGGCCGTCGAACGCCAGCTCGTCGCCGCCGAAGCCGTCGTGACGCGGGTGGCGAGCCGCCCCCGTCCGGACGAGGACGTCCACGGCGTCGCCGAACTGCCCGCGCTGCTGCCCGAGGCCGACATCGTGGTGCTGGTCCTGCCGGACACCCCGGCGACCCGGGGCCTGATCGGCCGGGACGAGCTGGCCGCCCTCCCCGACGACGCCCTGGTGATCAACGTCGGCCGCGGCACGGCGATCGACACGGAAGCCCTGCTCGCCGAGACGCGCGCCGGGCGCCTCCGCGCCGGTCTCGACGTCGTGGACCCGGAACCGCTGCCCGCGAATCATCCACTGTGGACGGTTCCGGGCGTGATCATCACCCCGCACATCGCGGGTGGCTCGGCGTCGTTCTACCCGCGCGCGAAGAGGCTCGCGGCGGACCAGCTGCGGAGGTACGTGAAGGGCGAGGAGCTGCTCAACCTCGTAGAGAGGTGAGGGCGGCGACCCACGCGTCACGGGAGACGGTCAGCTCGCCGTGCTCCCGAGCCTTCGTGTCCCGGACGCCGACCGAGCGATCGAGCTTCACCTCAACGCAGTTGGACTCGGCACCGCTGTAGCTGGACTTGCGCCAAACCATATCCCTCACGTCGAGGCCTCCCGGGCTATCGCGCGACCTCCCGGAGCATGGCTCGGGTGTCGTCTGCACTCAGTGCCTTCCCAGCCAAGATCTTAGCCTGGTCCCGGTAGCTGCGGACTACATCATCTTCGTGAAGGAATGCCGTGGCGTGCGAGTTCTCCAAATGCACGATCGGCGGCAGGTTGGCGAACTCATAGAGGACAAATGATCCCATCAGCCCTCGGTGATAGCCGATGTTCGCGGGCACGATCCGCAGCGAGATGTTCGGCCGCCCCATCATGGTGAGCAGATGATCCATCTGGTCCGACATCACCTCGGCACTGCCGATTTCTTCGCGGATCGCGATCTCGCCCACCAAGGCGGCAAGCCGGACCGGATCCGGCCCCGCGAGAATCCCCTGCCGGTTCAGCCGCGCGACCAACCTGGTGTCGGCTTGCGGCAGATCGATCTCCGAATTGGTCAGGATCGCCCGCGCATAATCCGGTGTCTGCAGGAGGCCGGGCACGATCGCGAGTTCCCAGTTCGTGATGCGGGTGGCGGTGCGCTCGTACTCCACGATCCCGCTCAGCGCGGGCGGCAGGTCGGACGGGTTCGAGTCCAGCCAGTTGTCGTCGCGGGCGTGCCTGGCCAGGCGCATCATGCGGTCGTACGTCACGTCGTCGACCCGCAGCGCGCCCAGCAACCTGGCCACGTCCTCCGGCTGCGGTACCCGTTGTCCCTTTTCCCACGCCGACAGCAACTGCGGCAGAATCCGGACCATCCGGGCGAGTTCGCGCAGCCCTTTTCCCCGCGCTACCCGCACTTCGCGCAGCGAAGCGGCCAATGCCCTCGAACCGGGCGAGGTGGAAGTCGGCTTCATGTCGTGATGGTACGAATGCCGTCCATTCCCCGATCGGCGGTGGGGCGTCCCGATTTCAGGACAGCACGTACACGTGCCATTCGTCGTCGGTGCGATATCCGCACCGTTCGTAAACACCCAGCGCGCGGTGCGCATTGTCGACGTCGACGTTGAGGGCGGACCGGTCGAATCCCGCCTCCTTCGCCGCCAGCAGCGTGTGCCCCAGCAACCCGGACGCGACACCGCGGCCGCGCAGCGCCGCCCGGGTTCCCACCCAGCTGGCGTAGTGCTCGCGGATGCCCGTCGCCTCAGTTTCGGACGCGTAGTGGTGGCTCAGGACGAACGCCAGCACCTTGTCGCCGTCCAGGACGAGGAACGACAGGTCCGGGCGGAAGTCCTTCGAGCCGGTGACCAGGTGGCGCCAGGCGTCGGGCTCGTAGAACGTGCTGCCCCAGTGGCCGCCGAAGGTGTCGTTGCGGGCGTCGAGCACGGCGAGGTCGTACGTGGACTCGAACGGCACCGCCGCGAAGCCCTCCGGCAGCGGGGGCTGCGGTGGCAGATCGGCGAGGCCGACGCGCATGTTGACCATCGTCCGGGCGTGCGTGTAGCCCGCGCCCGCGAGGACGCCGGCGATCCAGCGCTCGTTCTGGTGACTGCCGTGGTGCAGTTCGAGCGGCGCGCCCGGGAAGGCGCGCTCGTGGACCTCGCGGCTCGTGCGCGCGAACCACTCGACCAGGTGAGCGCCGACGGCGTCGGTCCGGTGGCCCGGGTGCACGACCGACTGGATCCGGACCATGTGCACCGGATCGGCGGCGTCGCGGCGGCGGGCCAGGCCGTAGCCCACGAGCTCCTCGCCCGCCCAGGCGCCGACGGTGGCGCGGGCCAGGTCGACGTTGGGGCCTTCGAGCTCCTCGCGGAGATCGTCCGCGCCGAAGTGCTCACCCGTCCGGTCGACTTCCTCGGCCGCCGCGTACAGCCGGGCCAGGGCCGGTGCGTCGTCCAGGGTCAACGGGCGCCAGGTCAGGTCCATCCCGCGAGGCTAGGCCGGACGGCGGCGCCGGCGCACCCCGATTTACGCTCGGTGCGTGCTGGTGCTCCTCCCCCCTTCCGAGACCAAGGCCGACGGCGGCCGCGGCGGCCCGCTCGACCTCGACGCGCTGTCGTTCCCCGAGCTGAACTCGACGCGCGCGAAGCTCGCCGACGCGCTGGCCGAGCTGGCCGCCGACGTCCCGGCCAGCATCGCGGCCCTCGGCATCACCGAGCGGCAGGCGGGCGAGGTCGCGCGCAACGCCCAGCTGTGGACGTCCCCGACGATGCCGGCGCTGCGCCGCTACACGGGCGTGCTGTACGACGCGCTGGACGTGAAGAGCTTCACGAAGGCGGGGCTGGAGAAGGCCCACCGGCGGCTGGCGGTGACGTCGTCGCTGTTCGGCGTGGTGTCGGCCACCGACCCGATCCCGGCGTATCGCCTCTCGGGCGGCAACTCGCTGCCGGCGCTGGGCACCGTCCGCGGGTTGTGGAAACCGGTCCTCGAGCCGGTGCTGCAGGCGGTGGAGGGCCTGGTCGTCGACCTGCGCTCGGGGACGTACTCGGCGTTCGCGAAGCTGCGCCCGGACGCGGTGACGGTCCGCGTGGTGACGGAGAACGCCCGCGGCGAGCGCGTGACGGTCAGCCACTTCAACAAGGCGTACAAGGGCCGTCTGGCGCACGTACTGGCGGCCACGCGGGCCGAACCGTCCACTGTGGACCAGCTGGCGAAGGTGATCGGCAAGGCCGGCCTGGTGGTCGAGCGCACCGGCGAGCACACCCTGGAGCTGGTCACCGAGGGCTGAGGGGCCGGAGGCCGGTTAAAGTCGGGGTGTGCTCGGTCACCTGGGGATCACCGTGCCGGACCTCGGCGCGGCCAAGCGGTACTACGACGCCCTGATGCCGCTGGTCGGCTTCGAGCCGTTCCTGAGCTCCGGCGACCAGTTCGCGTACCGGCCTGCGGGCGGCAAGCCGGGCACGTTTCTGTTCTTCTACCCGGCGACCGACGGCGGCGCCCACCGCGCCGAGCGGACGGGGCTGCAGCACCTGGCGTTCATGGTCAAGACCCGCGCGGCCGTCCACGCCGTGCATGACCACGTCCGCTCGACCGGGGGGCACGGTGCTGCACGAGCCGCAGGACTTCCCGCAGTACCCGCCGCCCTACTTCGCGCTGTTCTGGCTCGACCCGTTCGGCCTCAAGCTGGAAGCCGTCTGCCCACGACCGCTAGCGAGGGCCGGGAGGCTCAGAACCGGTCCGGGGCGAACGGGCTCAGGTCGAAGCCCGGGTCCTCGCCCAGCGCCACCGCCGCCACCAGCTTCCCGGCGAACGGCGCGTTCGTCAGGCCGCCCGCGCCGAAGCCGGTCGACACCGCCAGGCCCGGGCGGATCAGGCCCAGCACCGGGAGCCCGTCCGGCGTGCCCGGCCGGAAGCCGACGCGGGTTTCCGCGAGGGTCGCGTCCGCCAGGCCCGGCGCCACGGCCAGCGCGTTCTCCAGCACCTCGCGCTGCCCGGCCGCCGTGACGCGGTAGTCGAAGCCCGCGTCCGCCTCGCGCGTCGCGCCCGCCACCACCCGGCCGCCGCCGAAGGCCAGGAGGTAGTGGCTGGTGCGGGGCAGGACCACCGGCCAGGCCGCCGTTTCCGTGCCCGGCAGGTCGAAGTGGCTGATCTGGCCGCGGTGCGGCGTCACCGGCAGGTCGATGCCCAGCGGGGCCAGCAGCTCGCGGCTCCACGCACCGGCCGCCACCACCACGCTGTCCGCTTCCAGGGGGCCGTCCGGGGTCGCCACCGTGCCGTCCGCGCGGAACGCGACCTCACCTTCGACGAACTTCGCGCCCCGGCGCTCGGCGGCCGCCAGCAGGGCGCGGCGCAGCAGGTGGCCGTCGACGCGGCCGGCGCCCGCGAGGTGCACCGCGCCCAGCCCGGGCGCCAGCGCCGGGAACAGCTCGCGGGCCTGCGCCGGGTCGAGGCGCCGGACCTCGCCCATCTCGGGCGCGTCCGCGGCCCGTGCCGTCAGCCGCTCGTGCGCTTCGGCCAGCTCCGCGTCGTCGGCCGACACCACCATTCCGCCGACCACCTCGAACGACGAGCCTTCGAGCTCCGCGGTGAACTCGCGGTAGTACCGGGCGGCCGCCACCCCGAGCGGGTACTCCGCGTCGTCCCGGCGGGATGCCCAGGGACTGACGATGCCCGCGCCGGCCTCGGTCGCCGTCCCCGCGCGGGCCGCGTCCGCCACGATCACGTCCGCGCCGCGGCCCGTGAGGTGCCAGGCCGTCGCCGCGCCGCCGATTCCGCTGCCGATCACGAGCACTCGCATGCACCCCACCTTGCCCGATCTTGCCGCGCCCGGGCCAACAGGGATTGCCCACGCCGGCGCCCGGCCGGTCGTATGCTGCGCGCCATGCCGAGCCGTGCCGAGCGGTATTTCGCCCATCTCGACACCCTGACGGGGTCCGCCGCGCCCCGGCTGCAGCCCATCCCGTCGACGCAGCCCGGGCTCGACGACGTCATCGCGTTCGTCTACGCCGACGAACCCGAACCGCGCTACCTGACCGGCGCGACCTACGGGCTTTCCGTGGCCGACCACCCGGACTGGCACGGCGTGCGACCGGAGCTGTGGATCACTGTCCGGTCCGACGACCCGATCTGGGCGCTGGCCATCGGCTATCTCGCCGAGCAGCTGCGCGGCACGTGCCCGTTCGTCTACGGCGACACCATCGACTTCGGCCAGCCGATCGCGCCGGAGTCGTCGATGACGGCGTTCGCCGTTTCGGCGCCGGCCGGCCTCGACGCGCACCAGTACACGCTGATCGACATCGGTGGCGCGCCGATCAGCATCGCGGGCTGCTACCCGGTGCACGACACCGAGCGGAAGTACATCCGCGAGCACGGCATCGACGCGTTCTGGCAGCTGGACTGGGACCTCTACGACGTCCGCCGCGCGCCGGTGGTCTGATCCACGAGTCCGCGGACCGCGGCGACGAAGGCCTCGACGTCCAGGCTGTCGTCCCAGGAGGCCTGCAGCAGCAGCCCCTGGTAGATGGCCACGAGCACGCGGATCAAGGGTTCCGGGGCGACGGCCCCGAACGCCTCGAGCTGGTCGTCCACGCCTTGGCGCGCGAGGTCGCGGATCCGGGGTTCGCGGACGGTTTCGGCCCACGCCTGCATCCCGAGGTTCCGCTGCCGCGCCGCCGCCGGGTCCGCGATGCCGCGCAGGAGGCCGAGGTAGGCGGCCAGCGGGTCGTCCGCGGTGCCGAGGCCGGCCGAGCGGGCCGTGTGCCATTCCGCGACGATCGCGAGGATCATGTCCTCCTTGCCGGTGAAGTACCGGTAGATCAGCCCGGCGGACAGACCGGACTCCTGGACGATGTCCTGCATCGAGGTGCGGTGGAAACCGTTGCGGGCGAAGCAGCCGGCCGCGGCGTCGAGGATCTGCCGTCGGCGGTTCGTCAGGTGTTCGGCGCTGACCTTGGGCATTATCGGACCACCGCCCACGCGATCCGGTAGAACCCCGCGGCGGGCTCGTCGCGGTGGTAGCGCGCGGCGGCTTCCTTCGCGGACACGTCGCCCTCCAGGTCCAGGCCCCGTTCGGCCAGGTAGCCGGGCACGTCGGCGGGGTGGAGGCCGAACGTCCACGGCTCGCCGACCTTCCCCACCTCCCGGTGCCACGTCGTGTCGGCGCCGAGGGCCGCGCGGTCGACGTAGGTGAAGATGACCGTGCTGCCGCGCGCGAGGATCCCGGTCAGGTCGCGGAAGGTCGCGTCGACGGCCTGCGCGGTGAGGTAGTTGGTGACGCCCTCCCAGACGACCGCGGTGCGCTTCCCCGGGAGATCGCCCAGGGCCGCGGCGAGGCTTTCGGCGCCGAGGTCGACGGGGACGTAGCGGACGTGCGGGCGGTCGGTGACGTGCCGCCGCTTGGCCCGCTGGGTGGCCGGGAGGTCGACCTCGTAGGTGGGCGGCATCCCGGGGATGCGGTGGGCCCGGCTGTCGTACCCGGCGCCCAGCAGCAGTACCTGGTCCGGCCGGGCCTCGGCGAGCAGGTCGTCGATCAGCCGGGTGCGGGCGACGGCGGACGTGCGGGGGCCGTCCGGGTAGCGGTGGTCGATGAGCCGCGCGATGCCGTGCCCGACGAGCGGGACCGTGGCGGCCCGCACGAGCCAGCGGTAGCGGGCGGGCAGGAACCGGATGGCGAGGTCGTCGGCGAAGAGCCGGTCGCGGCGCCGGGTTTCGAGGGCGCGGAAGAAGGCGACGTGCTCGGCGGTTCGGCTGGCGGAACGCATGCGGCCAGAATAGCGAATGAACGTTCATTTTTCAGTGGCGACGCGTTCGGACCGGCCGGCGCGGCACTCAGTCCCGGTACGCGGCCGCCGCGAGCTGCGCAAACGACCGGACCAGGGGCCCGGCGTCCTTCCAGGCGACCACCACCGGGCTGGGCGCCAGGCCGGTCAGCGGCACCACGACCAGCTCCCCCGGCGGCCGGTGCCCGAGCGGCATCAGCCCGACCGTGCCGTTCCACAGCACGGCCTGCAGGCACTCCTGCACCGCCCGCACCACCGGCCCTTCGCGGGGTTCGCCGCCGTGCCAGTACGCCTGCCAGAGCGGGTCGGTGCCGTCGGGGAACCGGAACCAGCGGCGGCCGGCCAGGTCGGCGAGCGCGATGTGGTCGCGACCGGCGAGGGGGTCGTCGGCGCGCAGTACCGCGCCCACCGGGTCGGCGCGCAGCTCGTGCACCGTCAGGCCGGTCTCGTCGAACGGCCCGCGGGTCAGCGCGACGTCGACCAGCCCCGCGCGCAGCCCGCAGGTCGGATCGGTCAGGTCGGTGTCGCGGACGCGGACCTCGACGGCCGGGTGCTGCCGCCGGTACGCGTCGGCGAGCCGGGTCGCGGCCGGGTCGGCGCCATCGCCGAGGATGCCGACGGTGAGGCTCGGCGCGCCCGCCGCCGTGGCGACGCGCACGCGGGCCTGGTCGGCCTGCTCAAGCAGCGCCCGCGCCTCGGCCAGGAGCGCCGTTCCGGCCGGGGTGAGCGTGACGCCCGCGGCGGACCGCAGCAGCAGGACCGCGCCGACGTCGGTCTCCAGCTGCTTGATCGCCCGGCTCAGCGGCGGCTGGCTCATGTGCAGCCGCGCCGCGGCCCGGCCGAAGTGGAGTTCCTCGGCGACCGCGACGAAGTACCGAAGCGTGCGCAGCTCCATGACCGGCGACGATATTCGCCCGGTATCGGCACCACCGAACCGGTCTTGGACGCCCGCACGCGAGCGGCGGTGGAATCGGGGCATGACCGAGCTGACCGATCCCGAGGTGCGCGTCTCCGGCGCCCGGGAAATCGCCCCCGACCTGCTGGTGATCCCGAACGACCGGGTCGACCTGGTGCCCAACATCGGCGTCGTGGGCGGCACCGAGGCCGTCCTGGTCGTCGACACGGGCATCGGCACCGCCAACGCGACGCAGGTGCTCGGCTTCGCCCGCGAAGTGGCGAAGGGCCGGCGCCTGTACCTGACCACGACGCACTTCCACCCCGAGCACGCGTTCGGCGCGCAGGTGTTCGCGGGCGAGGCCACCTACCTGGTCAACCGCGGTCAGGCCGAAGACCTCGCCACCCGGGGCCCGGGCTACCTGGAGATGTTCCGGGGCCTCGGCGAGACGATCGCCCGCCGCCTCGACGGCGTGCGCGTGCCCGTACCCGACCTCGTCTACGAGGACGGGTACGACCTCGACCTGGGCGGCCGGACCGTCCGGCTGCGCCCCACCGGGCGCGGCCACACGGCCGGCGACCAGGTCGTCGAGGTCCCGGACGCCGGCGTGCTGTTCACCGGCGACCTGGCCGAGACCGGGCAGTTCGCGATCTTCCCGTGGTTCCCGCCGCACGACACGGACGTCTCGGGCGTGGGCTGGCTCGCTGTCCTGGACCGGCTGGCCGCCGCCGGGCACCGGGTGGTGGTGCCCGGACACGGAGAGGTCGGTGCCGGGGCGGTGCTCACCGACGTCCGTGACTACCTGCGCGAGCTGCGCGACGAGACCTGGCAGCGCCGGGACTCGGCGATGGGCGTGGACGAGATCACCGCCGAGGTCCGTGCGCTGCTCGTCGAGCGTCACCCGGAATGGGCCGGCCGGGAGTGGATCGAGCCGGGCGTCGCGTGCCTGTGCACCGAACACGACGCCTGACCCGGATCACCCCGCGCCCAGGACGGCCATCGCCGCGTTGTGGCCGGGGATGCCGCTGACACCACCTCCTCTCGCGGCACCCGCACCGCACAACAGGATGCGTTCGTGGGCGGTCTCGACGCCCCAGCGGCCGGCCTGGGCCGGGTTCTCCGCGTACGGCCACGACAGGTCCCGGTGGAAGATGTGTCCCGCCGGAAGGCCCAGCTCGGCTTCCAGGTCCAGCGGGGTCTTCGCCTCCACGCAGGGCCTGCCGTCCGGCGCGGTCAGCAGGCACTCCTCGATCGGCTCGGCCAGCACGCTGTTCAGCGAAGCCAGCGTCGCGCGCAACGCCTCTTCGCGTGCCTCTTCGTTGCGCCCCTCGAAGAGGCGGGCCGGCATGTGCAGGCCGAACAGGGTGAGCGTGTGCGTGCCGGCCGAGCGTTCGGCCGGGCCGAGGATCGAGGGATCCGTCAACGAGTGGCAATAGATTTCGCACGGCGGCAGCGAGGGGATCCGCCCCGCCGCCGCCTCGCGGTAGGCCACTTCCAGCTGGGTGAAGGTCTCGTTGACGTGGAAGGTGCCCCCGAAGGCGTCGGCCGGATCGACGTCCGGGTCACGCAGCCTCGGCAGCCGCGTCAGCACCATGTTGACCTTCAGCTGGGCGCCTTCCGGCCGTTCCGCCGGTTCCTCGCCCAGCAGCCGCGCGAGCGTCGCCGGCGCGACGTTCGCCAGGACGTGCCCGCCCCGGACGGCGAACTCGGTGTCGTCACGCCGGTAACGCACCTCGCCGTCCGGGTCGATCGCGAGCACTTCCGCGCCGGTCGTCAGGCGCGCGCCCGCCGCGGCGGCGACCGCCGCGAGCGAACGGGTGACCGCGCCCATGCCGCCGACCGGGACGTCCCAGTCGCCGGTGCCGTTGCCGATCACGTGGTAGAGCAGGCACCGGTTCTGCCGCAGGTCCTCGCCGTCCGCCGGGGCGAACGTGCCGATCAGCGCGTCGGTGAGCACCACGCCGCGCACCGTGTCGTGGCCGAACCACGACCTGAGCGCTTCGCCGATCGGCCGTTCGAACAGCAGGGACCACGCACCGGCGTCGCCGATGCGGGCGCGGAAGTCCACTTCGGACAGCAACGGTTCGGTGAGCGTCCCGAACGCGCGCCCGGCGACGCGCTCGGTCAGCTCGTAGAACCGTTGCCAGGCCGAGAAGTCCGAAGTGGACCCGGTGACCGCCCGGAACGACGACGCCGTCCGGACGGCGTCGTCGTTGTCGACGAGCAGGCCGGTGCCGCCCGACGGGGTGTAGGACGACATCCGGCGCCGTCGCAGCTCCACGTCGAGGCCGAGGTCGGCCACGATCTTCTTCGGCAGCAGGCTGACCAGGTACGAGTAGCGCGAAAGCCGGACGTCCACGCCCTCGAACGCGCGGAACGAGACGGCGGCGCCACCGGTCTCACCCCGCCGTTCGAGCACGAGCACCGACCGGCCCGCCCGCGCCAGGTACGCGGCCGCCACCAGGCCGTTGTGCCCGCCGCCGACGATCACCACGTCGTAGCTGTCCATCTGCCGCCCCTCCTAGTTCGGCCTGCTCTTTCATCGTGACCACGCCGCGGGGCCGAATTCAAGGAAACGTCACAAATACTCCTTTCGCGGCCCTGCGCGAAATTCGGTTGCGCGGTGCCGGATCGGCCCGGCATCCTGGGCGAACCCGGCAGGGAGCCGGCGTGGTGAGAACGGGAGGTGCCTGTCGTGATGACTGTCCGGGCCCTTTCGCGCCCTCACCCACCCGCCCCCCGAGGCTGACCACGCGCCCGGTGGGGCATCCCTGATCGAGGAGAAACCCACCAGTGCGCCAGCACGACTTCGAAGATTTCGACCTGTTCGACGACCAGCCCGCCCGCCGCCGGAAGAGCCCGCGGCGCGGACGCTTCGACGAACCCGAACCCACCCGCAGCGGGCGGCTCACCGAAGCCGAACGCGTCCGCCTCGCGAAGCTGCGCGACGACGCCTACACCGAAAACCAGCTCCCCGATGGTGCCGACCGTTGGTCCACTTGGGACGACGCCGAACACGGTCCGTCACCCCGGCCGGACTGGGTGGTCACCGAACTCGCCGCGGTCGACACCGACCTCGGCGTCCTCAAGACCGGCAAGGAGGCCGACGTCCACCTCCTGCGGCGCGGGCTGCCCGGCACGCCGGGCACGCTGCTCGCGGCGAAGCGCTACCGCAGCGACGAGCACAAGCTGTTCCACCGCGACGCGGGCTACCTCGAAGGACGGCGGATGCGCCGGTCCCGCGAGATGCGGGCGATGACCCAGCGCAGCGCGTTCGGCCGCAACCTCATCGCCGAGCAGTGGGCGGTGGCGGAGTTCGCCGTGCTGAGTCGCCTGTGGACGCTCGGCGCGCCGGTGCCCTACCCGGTGCAGCGCGAAGGGACGGAGCTGCTGCTCGAGTTCCTCGGCGAGGACGACGGCACCGCCGCGCCCCGGCTGGCCCAGGTCCGCCCGGACCCGGACGAGCTGAAGGAGCTGTGGTTCCAGGCCACCGCCGCGCTCGAGCTGCTCGCCTCCGAGGGGCTCGCGCACGGCGACCTCTCGGCGTACAACCTGCTCGTGCACCGGGGCAGGCTGATGGTGATCGACCTGCCTCAGGTCGTCGACGTCGTGGCCAACCCCGGCGGCGTCGAGTTCCTGGCGCGGGACGTGCGCAACCTGGCCGGCTGGTTCCACGGCCGCGGCCTCGGCGAGCACGTCACGAACACCGAAGAACTGCTGGCAGAGCTGGTTTCCGCGGCCGGTCTGGCGTGACTCCGGGGCGGCGTCGCGGGTGTGGTGTGGAACACGACTGCGACGCCGCCCACAACCGGTGACCTCGATGAGTAGTCCTGGCTCCGGTTCGGGTACAGTGAGTACAGACCGCAACCGGCGGCGTGGATGAGTTGGTGTCCGTCGCCTCCAGAGCCACCGAATGGCTCGCGGTGATCCGTAACCCAAGCGGCGCGCAGTGTCGGCAAGCGATGACACGGTGTGCCGGGTCCGTCCCTGTGAACGCCCATCGCACACCATCTTGCCCTGCCTGCGCGCGGGCTGCCCGGGCCTCCCTTGCGACGAACCACGTCCGAGAGGCATTTGTGACCGTCACGTTCAACTCCGGCCCTTCCTCGACGTCCGCGCACGCGGGCCGTCCCGACCGCAAGCCGCGCACCCGCCCGGCCGGCGGGGACATGCTGCGCGACGACGCGGTCGAGCTCGTGGCCACCAAGACCTTCGCCGAGCTGGGCCTGCCGGAGCCGCTGCTCCGCGCGCTCAGCGAGGCGGGCATCAACAGCCCCTTCCCGATCCAGTCCGCGACCATCCCGGACGCCCTGGCCGGCCGCGACGTGCTGGGCCGCGCCCAGACCGGCTCCGGCAAGACCCTCGCCTTCGGCCTGGCCATGCTGGCCCGGCTCGCCGACGGCAAGGCCCGCCCGAAGCGCCCCCGCGCGCTGATCCTGGTCCCGACCCGCGAGCTGGCCATGCAGGTCGCCGACTCGCTGACCCCGCTGGCCAAGTCGCTCGGCCTGTGGTGCCGCACGGCCGTCGGCGGCATGGCCTTCGCCCGCCAGGCGGACGCCCTGTCCCGCGGCGTCGACCTGCTGATCGCCACGCCGGGCCGGCTGTCGGACCACGTCCGCCAGGGCACCGCGCACCTGGGCGACTGCAACTTCATCGCCCTCGACGAGGCCGACCAGATGGCGGACATGGGCTTCATGCCGCAGGTCCGCGAGATCATGGACCTCACCCCGCCCGGGGGCCAGCGGCTGCTGTTCTCCGCGACCCTCGACGGTGACGTCAACCGCCTGGTCAAGCAGTACCTGTCCGACCCAGTGACGCACTCGGTCGCGCCGTCGACCGCCAGCGTGACGACCATGGACCACCACGTGCTCCAGGTCTCGCACCAGGACAAGCAGGACGTCATCACGCAGATCGGCGCCCGCGACGGCCGCACGATCATGTTCGTGCGCACCAAGCACCACGTCGACCGCCTCGCCGAGCGCCTGCGCGAGCAGGGCGTGAACGCGGCGGCCCTGCACGGCGGGAAGACGCAGGGGCAGCGCAACCGCGTCCTCGCGGACTTCAAGGAGGGCTACACCCCGGTGCTCGTCGCCACGGACGTCGCCGCCCGCGGCATCCACGTCGACGACATCTCGCTGGTGCTGCACGTCGACCCGGCGGCCGACCACAAGGACTACCTGCACCGCGCGGGCCGCACGGCGCGCGCCGGGGCGTCCGGGGTCGTCGTCACGGTGGCGACGCACGACCAGCGCCGGATGGTCCGCCGGCTGACCGACCGCGCCGGCGTGCGCGCGGAGTCGACGACGGTCCGCCCGGGTGACGCCGAGCTGTCCCGCATCACCGGCGCCAAGGAGCCCAGCGGCGAGCCGGTCGTCGAGCGGCGGCGCGAGAGCCCGCGGCGCGGCGGCGGTGGCGGCGGTTACCGCGGTGACCGTGGCTTCGGCGGCTCGAACCGTGGCGGCGAGCGCGGCGGCTACAGCCGTGGCGGCGAGCGCAGCCACACCGGCGGCGACCGTGACCGTGGCGGCGAGCGCGGCGGCGACCGTGGTGGTTACCGCGGCGGCGACCGCGAAGGCCGTCCCGGTGGCTTCGGCGGCCGCGGTCGTCAGCCCCGCTCGGGCAACGGCGGTGGCTACGGCCGCCCGAGCCGTGGCCCGCGTCGCGGCTACGACAGCTGAGTTTCCTCTTCGGAAGCCCCGGACCACGCGGTCCGGGGCTTCCGGCGTTTCCAGGCCCGCTTGGCGGCGCGTCGGGGGCCGGATGGGAGACTGCGGGACGTGACTACGCCGCCGACGCCCCCGCCCGACGAGGTTTTCGACTGGCTCGACGCCGAGGCGGAGAAGCGGGCGAACGCGGGACTCGTGCGGCAGCTGCGGCCGCGTCCCGCGCAGGCCGACGAGCTGGACCTGGCCGGCAACGACTACCTCGGCCTGGCCCGCGACAAGCGGGTCGCCGGGGCCGCCGCGGCCGCCGCGCTGCGCTGGGGCGCCGGGTCGACCGGTTCCCGGCTGGTCACCGGATCGACCGAGCTGCACACCGAGCTGGAGCTGGAGCTCGCCCGGTTCTGCGGCGCGCAGGCGGCGCTCGTGTTCTCCTCCGGGTTCGCCGCGAACCTCGGCGCGGTGACGGCGCTGTCCGGGTCCGAGTCCGCGATCGTCACCGACAAGTACATCCACGCGTCGCTCATCGAGGGCTGCCGGCTGTCGCGGGCCGACGTCGCCGCGGTCGCGCACTCGACGCCGTCGGCGATCAAGCACGCGCTGTCGACCCGGCGCAAGCCGCGGGCGCTGGTGGTGACGGACTCGGTGTTCTCGGTCGACGGCGATCTCGCGCCGCTGGAGGAGCTGGCGGGGATCTGCCGTTCGCACGGCGCGGCGCTGCTGGTGGACGACGCGCACGGCTTCGGCGTCCTGGGCGAAGGCGGCCGCGGCGCGGTTCACGCGGCCGGGCTGTCGGGCGCGCCCGACGTCGTCACGACGTTGACGCTGTCGAAGTCCCTCGGCGCTCAGGGTGGCGCGGTGGTGGGGCCGCGGCGCGTGATCAAGCACCTGGTCGACACGGCACGCAGCTTCATCTTCGACACCGCGCTGGCGCCCGCGAGCGCCGCTGCCGCGTTGGCGGCGTTGCACGCGCTGAAGGAAGAGCCCGGGCTGGCCGGCAAGGTGGTCGAGAACGCGGGCAACCTGGCGATGTCGCTGAAGGCGAACGGGTTGAAGGCGAGCCTGCCGGACGCCGCCGTGATCTCGGTGCAGGCGCCGTCCGCGGAGACGGCGGTGGCGTGGGCCGCGGCGTGCGCGGAGCAGGGCATCCGCGTCGGGTGCTTCCGGCCGCCGTCGGTGCCGGACGGGATCTCGCGGCTGCGGCTGACCGCGCGGGCCGATCTCACGGAGTCCGATGTGGACCGTGCGGTGAAGGTGATCACCGCGACGGCACCTCGGGGTGCGCTCAGCTGATCTCGCGTGATCCGAGGCGGGATTCGCGTGATGGGGCGCGCATCTCGCGTGATTGGGCGCGCATCTCGCGTGATTGAAGGGGCATCACGGGCGGCGGCGCATGGTGATGTGGGGGATGCCGTCGTCGTCGGTGTACTCGGAACCTTCCGCGACGAAGCCGTAGCGGGCGTAGAAGCCCTGGACGTAGGTCTGGGCGTCCAGGACGTACTCGGCCGGGGTCGTCAGGGCCGCGTCCATCAGGCGGGCCGCCAGGCCGGCGCCGCGGGCGTTCGCCGCCGTCACCACGCGGCCGATGCGGCGGACGCCACCCGGGTCCTGCAGGACCCGCAGGTACGCCAGGACCGAGCCGTCGTCCTCGAACCACAGGTGACGGGTGTCCGGGAGCAGGTCACGGCCGTCGAGCTCCGGGTACGCGGCCTTCTGCTCCACGACGAACACGTCGACGCGCAGGCGGAGGATGTCGTGCAGCTGGGCGGCGGTCAGCTCGGGACCGGTCGCGTCGTGCAGGGTCGGCATGGACCCTGCTTAGCACGCTCAGCCGAGGAGACGGGGCTTGGCCTGGCCTTCGATGTCGTTGGCGTACGTCGAGACGCGCGTGTAGACGCCCGGCCGGTTGGCCTTCGCGCAGCCGTCGCCGAAGGAGACGATGCCGATCAGCGTGTCCCCGACCACGAGCGGGCCGCCGGAGTCGCCCTGGCACGCGTCGATGCCGCCTTCGGTGTAGCCGGCGCAGACCATGGTCTTCTGGTCGTAGACGTCGTAGTCGGTGCGGCACTCGCTGTCCGAGACCACCGGGACCTCGGCGCTGCGCAGGTAGTCGGAGCGGGCGCCGCCGTCGGCGATGCGGCCCCAGCCGAGCACGGTCGCCTGGGTGCCCTTGGCGTACAGCCCCGCGTCACCGCTGTCGGGCAGCTTCGCCGGCCGGTAGTCGAACTGGCCGCGGACGGTCAGCACCGCGATGTCCCCGCCCTTCGTCGGGTCGGTGTAGCCCTGGCCGACCCAGACCTTCGAGACGCCGAGGACCTGACCGTCGCTCGTGCGCTTGTCCTCGCGGCCGGCCACCACGCGGATGTCCTGCTTCGCCACCGCCTTGGCGCAGTGGGCCGCCGTCGCGACCGCCGTGGAGCTGACGATCACCGCGCCGCAGAACTGGTTGCCGCCCGCGTCGGTCAGGTACACCGCGTACGGGTGGTTCGACAGCGAAGCCTTTTCGCCGCCCACGATCCGCGGCTGGTTGGCCGAAGCCTGGTCCGCCGCCGCCGTGCCCACCACGACCGGGACGGCGACCGCGGCGACCGCGAGGAGCGCGCCGCTCGCGAGCAGCAGGGACCGGCGGGACTTCACGGACATGGGTCTTCCCCTTTTCGACGCAGCACGGAGCTAAGCACTCGGCACCCGGACAACTCCGGTGCGTGAACGACGTGCGCTCAATACCCTAAGCCGAGGGGGCCCAAAACGGTGTCACTGGAACGGGTGGTCTCCGCCTGCGGCGGCTTCTGCCAAGCTGGCCGGATGTGGCGGACGGCGGCGATGTGGGCGGCACTGGCCCTCACCCTGAGCGCATGCTCGCCGGAAGCGCCGCCCGCACCGGCGGGATCGCCTTCGACGCGCACCGCAAGCACGACAACGAGCACGGCAGGCACGACGAGCGCGGCGAGCACCCCGGTCGCGGTGGCGACGACGCCGAGCGCGCCCGCCGTCACCTGGCAGGTGGGCGCCCGGCCGCTCCCCCGCCGTCCCGACGGCTTCGGCCAGGTCGAACCGACGCCACCCGAACTGGTGAATCGGGCACTTCCGACAAAAGACCTCCTGCCGCCGCCCGCGGGGAACGCGTACGCGTCGACGATCAGCGCCGTGCCCCCGGACGTCCTCGCGCGCAGCACCTGGCAGCCCGCCTGCCCGGTCAAGGCGGGCGACCTCCGCTACCTGACGATGTCCTTCTGGGGTTTCGACGGCCGCGCGCACACCGGCGAAATGCTGGTGAACGCCAGTGGCGCGGCGGGGATCACGAAAGTCTTCGGACAGCTCTTCGCCGCGCGCTTCCCGCTCGAGGAAATGCGCGTGACCGGCCCCGCCGAGCTCACCGCACCCCCGACCGGGGACGGCAACTCGACCAGCGCGTTCGTCTGCCGCCCGGCCCGCGGGCAGACGAACTGGTCGGCGCACGCCTACGGGCTCGCCGTCGACGTCAACCCGTTCTGCAACCCCTACACCCAGGGCGACCTCGTGCTGCCCGAGCTGGCCTCGGCGTACGTCGACCGCGCGCGCAAGCGGCCCGGGATGGTGCTGGCCGGCGACGCGACCGTGCGCGCGTTCGCGGCGATCGGGTGGAGCTGGGGCGGCGCCTGGACCAGCCCGAAGGACCGGATGCACTTCACCGCGACCGGCCACTGACCACGTAATACGACGTTAAGCACAACAGGGAACACGCGCCTCCGCGCCGAGGTTGGCTAGGGTGGAACGACCGGAACCGGACCCCGCGGAGGATGCAGTGCCCCACTACGACCTGGTGATCGTCGGGACGGGATCGGGGAACTCGATCCTCGGCCCGGGTTTCGCAGGCAAGAAGACGGCGATCGTCGAAAAGGGCACCTTCGGCGGCACCTGCCTCAACGTGGGCTGCATCCCGACGAAGATGTTCGTGTATGCCGCCGACGTCGCGTACACGCCTTCGCACAGCGCCAAGTACGGCGTCGACGAAGAGCTGAAGGGCGTGCGCTGGCGCGACATCCGCGACCGGATCTTCGGCCGCATCGACCCGATCGCCGAAGGCGGCGCGGAGTACCGGCGCCACCACGAGGACAACGCGAACGTCGACGTCTACGAAGGCACCGGCCGCTTCACCGGGCACAAGGAGCTGCGCGTCAGCTTCGGCGACGGGCGTCCCGACGAGGTGCTGACCGCCGAGGAGTTCGTGCTCGCCGCGGGCGGGCGGCCGGTCATCCCGGAGATCCCGGGCCTGGACGACGTCGGCTACCACACCTCCGACACGGTGATGCGGCTCGACGAGCTGCCCGCGCGGATCGTCATCCTGGGCGGCGGGTACATCGCGGCCGAGTTCGCGCACGTCTTCGCCTCCTTCGGCGTGCAGGTCACGCTGGTCAACCGGTCCGGGCGGCTGCTGCGCTCGGAGGACGAGGACGTCAGCGCGCGCTTCACCGAGCTGGCCGCCGAGCGGTTCGACGTCCGCCTCGAGCGCAAGACCGTGCGGGCGCGCAAGACCGAGAGCGGCGTCGCGCTGGACCTCGAAGGGCCGCAGGGTGCCGAGACCGTCGAGGGTGACGTCCTGCTGATCGCCACCGGCCGCAAGCCGAACTCCGACCTGCTCGACGTCGCCGCCACCGGAGTGACCACAATGGACAGTGGGCACGTCGTGGTCGACGACTACCAGCAGACCGCGGTCGAGGGCATCTACGCCCTCGGCGACCTGTCCTCGCCGCACGAGCTCAAGCACGTCGCGAACCACGAAGCCCGCGTGGTGCAGCACAACCTCCTGCACCCGGAGGAGCGGATCACCGCGGACCACCGGTTCGTGCCGCACGCGGTGTTCACGCACCCGCAGGTGGCCTCGGTCGGGCTGACCGAGCAGAAGGCCCGCGAGCTGGGCGTGTCCTATGTGGTCTCGAAGCAGGACTACGCGGGGATCGCGTACGGCTGGGCGATGGAGGACACCACGGGCTTCGCGAAGCTCCTGGCCGACCCGGCGACCGGGCAGCTGCTCGGCGCGCACATCATCGGGCCGCAGGCGTCGTCGGTGATCCAGCCGCTGATCCAGGCGATGAGCTTCGGCCTCGACGCGCGGAGCATGGCCCGCGGCCAGTACTGGATCCACCCGGCGATGCCGGAGCTGATCGAGAACGCGCTGCTCAACCTGCCCCTGGACTGAGGCACCGCGGGCCGGGACGCTCCCGGCCCGCCGCGCCGGGACGGTGGACCACCCGGTCAGACGAAGCGGTGGCGGCCGGCGAGGGCGCCGAAGGCCAGCTGGACGCCGAGCAGGCCGAGCAGCATGGCCAGCGGCACGGTCCAGCCGCCCGCGAGGTCGTGCAGCAGACCGAACAGGAACGGCCCGAGCGCGGCGAACAGGTAGCCGAAGCCCTGCGCCATCCCGGACAGCCGGGCGGTGTCGGCGCCGGTCCGCGCGCGCAGCGCGATCACGGTCAGGGCCAGCGAGAAGGTGCTCATCCCGAGCCCGACGAGGATGCTCCACAGCAGCGGCGACCACGACGGCGCGAGCATCAGCCCGATGGTCCCGGCGACGCCGAAGACACCCAGCCCGACGATCCACGCGCTCTGCCCGCGCTGCCGGGCCGCCATCGGCGCCACGACGAGGCTGATCGGCACGGCGATCAGCGAGACCAGGCCGAACAGCAGGCCGGCGTCGTCACGCGGGACGCCCGCGTCCATCAGCACCTGCGGGAACCAGCCCATCGCCGCGTAGGCGTAGAACGCCTGCAGGCCGAAGAACCCGGTGACGATCCAGGCCAGCCGGTTGCGCAGCAGCGACCGGCCGCCCTCGGCGCCTTCGGCGGGCCGCGGTGTCCGGCCGGTACCGCGGGCTGCGAAGATCCAGGCCAGCAGCGCGACGACGGCCAGCACCGCCCAGCCGCCCAGGGCCGGGCGCCAGCCGCCGAGGGCGTCGCCGAGCCGCGGGGTCACCGCCGACCCGAGGGCGCCGCCGCCCTGCAGCGCGGCGGTGTAGACGCCGGTCAGCACGCCGATGCGAGCCGGGAAGGAGTCCTTGATGACGACCGGGATGAGCACGTTGATCAGGGCGATCCCGGCGGTGGCGACGAGCGTCCCGCCGAGCACCACGGCCGGGCCGTCGAGCACGCGCAGCACGAGCCCGGCGGCGAGGGCGGCCAGCGCGACCGCGATGGCGGCACCGATCCCGGCCCGGCGAGCGAGCAGCGGCGCGGCCAGCCCGGCGCCGGCGAAGCAGACCGTCGGCAACGTCGTGAGCACGCCGGCCCACACGACGGAAGCGCCCAGGTCCTGGCGCATTTCGGCGAGCATGGGCCCGACGCCGGTGATGGCCGGACGCAGGTTGAGCGCGGTGAGCACCACCGCGACCGCGAGCAGCGCCCCGGCGGCGACCACGCCCGGCGTGCGGGCCTCGACGGCGTCGGCCAGTTCGGGTTCACGGTGTTCGACGCGCATGCCCGCTACTATGGCATACGTAGGATGATTGGATGAAGGGATAATCCTGTGCCTCTGGCCACCACGCGCCGAGCAGGCCTCGTCGACCAGGTCATCGAGCAGCTGCGGACCGCGGTCACGCAGGGCGAATGGCCGATCGGCGAACGCATCCCGACCGAGGCCGCGCTCGTCGAGCAACTCGGCGTCGGGCGCAACACCGTCCGGGAAGCCGTGCGCGCTCTCGCGCACACCGGCCTGCTGGAGGTCCGGCAGGGTGACGGCACCTACGTCCGCGCGACCAGCGAGGTGTCCGGCGCGATCCACCGGCTCTGCGGCTCGGAACTGCGCGAGGTCCTGCAGGTCCGGCGCACCCTGGAGGTCGAGGGCGCGCGGCTCGCCGCCGCCGAGCGGTCCGAAGAAGAGGTCGCCGGGCTGTGGTCGCTGCTCGCCCTCCGCGAGACCGCGCTGCGCGAAGGACGCTGGCAGGACTTCGCGCGCACGGACGCCGAGTTCCACTGCGCGGTCGTCGGCGCCGGCCACAACCGGCTGCTGACGGAGCTCTACCGCGGGCTGACGGAGGTCATCGCGGCCAGCATCGCGACGACGTCCAGCATCGCGCCGGGCGCGGACCACTCGCCGGAGATCGGCCACGAAGGTCTCGCCCAGGCCATCGCCGACCGCGACCCGGACCGCGCGGCCGCCGAGGCCTGCGGGTTCCTCGACGAGCTCCTGGCACGCATCGAACGCGCCTGACCTGCATTTTCTCTGACGGTGGCACCACCGATGACCCTTAAGGGTGCCATTTCAGGGTTGTCGTGGTGCCATCGTGGTGCCATATTTGCGCCATGGACCTGACGCCCTTCGTGGACGAACTCCGCCGGGAGCTCGCGGTCGCCGCCGAAGCGGCGGGCGAGGACGCCGTCGCCCTCGCCGAGCGGCTCACCGCGCCGCTCGAGTCGGCGATCCGACTCACCCTGCTCGACGCCCTCTCGGCCGCCGCCGACGAGATCACCCGCGATCTCGCCCCCGGTTCCGTCGAAGTACGCCTTCGGCGGCGTGAAGCCGAGTTCGCCGTCGCACTGCCGACCACGCCCGAACCGGCGCCCGCCGAGGTACCGCCGCTCCCGCCCGAGGCCGACGACGGCGCCGTCGCGCGGATCAACCTCCGCCTGCCCGAACACCTCAAGCAGCGCGTCGAGGAAGCCGCCGGCCGGGATCGCCTCTCCGTCAACGCCTGGCTCGTCCGGGCCGCGAACAGCGCGCTCGGCACCGACCGCGGCCGGCCCACCCAGCGGCGGTCCGGCTTCGGCGAGAAGTACACCGGCTGGGTTCAGTAACTCCCCTTTCGTCTTCGGTCTCCGACCTGCGGAGACGCCACACGAGCACCCCAGGAGGGCGCAGCCATGCCTGTTTTCCCCACCCCCGAGCCGATCACCGCCACGATCGACGTCAGCGTCGCCGACGTCCGGATCGTCGCCGGCGACGGCGCGGAAACGACCGTCGAGGTCACCCCGGCCGACCCGGCCGAGACCGAAGACGTCAAGGCCGTTGCGAAGACCCGCGTCGAGTTCGCCGGCGGCGAACTGCTGGTCAAGGGCCCGAAGTACGTCACCAAGCTCTGGGGCCGGGGCGGCGCCCTGCACGTCGCGATCGCCCTGCCCGCCGGTTCGCAGATCTCCGGCACCGCCGCGATGGGCGACTTCCGCGTCACCGGCCGGGTCGGCCCCAGCCGATTCAAGACCTCCGTCGGCGACATCCACCTCGACGAAGCCGCCGCCATCGAGGCGAACACCGCGACCGGCGACGTCACCGTCGACCAGGCCACCGGGCACGCCGAGGTCGGCACCGGCTCCGGCGAGCTGCGGATCCGCCGGATCGACGGCACCGCCGTGCTGAAGAACTCCAACGGCGAGACCCGTGTCGGCGAAGTGACCGGCGACCTGCGCGTCAACACCGCCAACGGCGACATCCTCGTCGACCTGGCCCACGCCGGCGTGCACGCCAAGACCGCCTCCGGCGACATCCGGGTCGGCGAGGTGGTGCGCGACCGGGTCGTCCTGGAGACCGCCGTCGGCGAGATCGAGGTCGGCATCCGCGAGGGCAGTGCCGCGTGGCTCGAGCTGAACTCGCTGGTCGGCTCGGTGCACAACACGCTCGCGCCCTCCGACGGGCCGA
Organism: Streptomyces sp. MN03-5084-2B; assembly: GCA_033793495.1. Lineage (GTDB taxonomy): Bacteria > Actinomycetota > Actinomycetes > Mycobacteriales > Pseudonocardiaceae > Amycolatopsis. The sequence goes on from JARAWT010000070.1 coordinate 44,617, forward strand.
GCGGGACCGCCGAGACCGTCGAGGTCAAGGCCCACTCCTACACCGGCGACATCGTCATCCGCCGGGCCTGAACACTCCACAAAGGACAGGGGAATTCCATGCCGGACGCCATTGTGGCCGAGGGGCTGGTCAAGAAGTACGGGAAGGTCACCGCGCTCGACGGGATGACCTTGTCGGTACCGGAAGGCACGGTGCTCGGCGTGCTCGGGCCGAACGGCGCGGGCAAGACCACCACCGTGCAGATCCTCACGACGCTGCAGAAGCCGGACGAGGGCCGCGCGACGGTCGCCGGGTTCGACGTCGTGAAGGACGCGCACAAGCTCCGCTCGCACATCGGCGCCTCGGGGCAGTACGCCGCCGTCGACCAGGAGCTGACCGGGGCGGAGAACCTCGAGATGGTCGGGCGGCTGTACCACCTGGGCACCAAGCGGGCCAAGGCGCGCGGCCGCGAGCTGCTCGCCCGGTTCAGCCTGGCGGACGCCGCCGACCGCCCGGTGAAGGGCTACTCCGGCGGCATGCGGCGCCGGCTCGACCTGGCCGGCGCGCTCGTGGCCAACCCGCCGGTGCTGTTCCTCGACGAGCCGACCACCGGGCTCGACCCGCGGGCCCGCACCGAGCTGTGGGAGGTCATCACCGAGCTGGTCGCGGGCGGCACCACGCTGCTGCTGACCACGCAGTACCTGGAGGAAGCCGACCGGCTGGCCGACAGCATCGCCGTCGTCGACCACGGGCGCGTGATCGCCCGCGGCACCGCCGACGAGCTCAAGGACCTCGTCGGCGGCGAACGGATCGAGCTGACCGTCGGCACCCACGACGACGTCCTGGTGGCGCGGCGGGCGCTGGCCCGGCTGTCCAGCGGCGAGCCGCAGGCCGAGGCGTTCCGGCTCACCGTGCCCGTGACCCACGGCGCGAAAGCGCTTACCGAAGCCCTGGCGCTGCTGGCCGTGGAAGGCGTCGACGTCCGCGACGTCGGTGTCCGCCGTCCCACCCTCGACGACGTCTTCCTGTCCCTCACCGGTCACGAGGTGGCCGAAACCGCGAAGGAGGCCGTGTGATGAACGCGGTGCAGATGGCCGTGACCGACGGCGTGACGGTCGCCAAGCGCAACTCGATCAAGATCTTCCGGTCGCTGGACCTGCTCGGGTCCCTCGTCTTCACGCCGGTGATGTTCGTCCTGCTCTTCGGGTACGTGTTCGGCAGCGTGATCGACATCCCGGGCCTGTCCTACCGCGAGTTCATGCTGCCGGGGATCTTCACCCTCGCGGTGGCGATGGGCGGCATCGTCACCGGCTACGGGCTGACCGACGACCTGCAGAAGGGCATCATCGACCGGTTCCGCTCACTGCCGATGTCCCCGGCCGCGGTGCTGATCGGGCGGACCACCGCCGACCTCATCCTCAGCACGGCGAGCCTGCTCATCATGGGCCTGGTCGGCCTGCTGGTCGGCTGGCGCATCCACACGAGCGTGCCCGAGGCGCTGGGCGGGATCGTCCTGCTGCTGGCCTTCTCCTACGCGCTGTCGTGGGTGATGGGCGCGCTGGGCCTGGCCGTGCGCAAGCCCGAGGTGTTCAACAACGTCTCGATGGTGGTCGTCTTCCCGCTGACGTTCCTGGCCAACACGTTCGTCGACAGCGGCCGCCTGCCCGCGCCGCTGCGGGTGATCGCGGACTGGAACCCGGTCTCGGCGGTCACCCAGGCGGCGCGCGAGCTGTTCGGCAACACGAGCGCCGCGCTCCCGCCGCGCGACGTCTGGCCGATGCAGCACGCGATCCTGGCGTCGGTCCTGTGGATCGCGCTGCTGCTGGCGATCTTCGTGCCGCTTTCGGTGCGCTGCTACAAGAAGGCCACCAGCCACTGACTCAGGGCAGCGTGAGGATCTCGCTGCCGTCGGCCGTCACCACGAGGGTGTGCTCGAACTGGGCCGTCCACTTCTTGTCCTTCGTGGTGACGGTCCAGTCGTCGGACCAGATGTCGTAGTCGATGGTGCCCAGCGTGATCATCGGCTCGATCGTGAAGGTCATGCCCTCCTCGATGATCGTGTCGACGGAGGGCTCTTCGTAGTGCAGGACCGTCGGCGGCGTGTGGAACGCCGGGCCGACGCCGTGGCCGGTGAAGTCGCGGACCACGCCGTAGCCGAAGCGCTTGGCGTAGGACTCGATGACCCGGCCGATGACGTTCAGCTGCCGGCCCGGGCGGACCGCCTTGATCGCCCGCAGCGTCGCCTCGCGGGTGCGCTCCACCAGCAGGCGGGCCTCCTCGGAGACGTCGCCGGCCAGGAAGGTCGCGTTCGTGTCGCCGTGGACGCCGCCGATGTAGGCGGTGACGTCGATGTTGCAGATGTCGCCGTCCTCGATCACCGTCGAGTCCGGGATGCCGTGGCAGATCACCTCGTTGAGCGAGGTGCAGCACGACTTGGGGAACCGGCGGTAGCCCAGCGTCGAGGGGTAGGCGTGGTGGTCGAGCAGGAACTCGTGCACCACCTTGTCGATGTCGTCCGTGGTGGCACCCGGCTTGACGGCCTTGCCGCCCTCCTCCAGCGCCTGGGCCGCGATGCGGCTCGCGACCCGCATCGCCTCGATCACCTCGGGCGTGCGCACGCCGCTGCCGGTGTCCCGCTTCGGCGCCGGCTTGTCCACGTACTCGGGACGGGCGATGGAACTGGGGACGTCACGGCGCGGCGTCTGGACGCCGGGAACGAGCGGGGCACGAACGGACATGCCTCCACCTTACGACGGCCCGCTCAGCCGATCCCCGCCAGGAACCGGTGCGCGGCCTGCACCGCCGGTTTGGACGACCCGGCGTCGGTGAGGAGCATGGCGAACGCCAGGTCGCCGCGGTAGCCGACGAACCACCCGTGTGAGTGGGAGCCGTCGCCGAACTGGGCGGTGCCGGTCTTGCCCGCGACGTCGGGGATGTCCCGCAGCCCGGTCGCGGTGCCGTTGGTGACGACCTCGCGCATCATCCCGCGCAGCGCGTCGAGGACCTCCTGCGAAGGCGGATCGCCGACGTTCTTCGCGGCCGCCGGCATGCCCCTGACGATCGACGGCGACGGCACCTTCCCGGCCTGCACGGTGGCCGCGACCAGCGCCATGCCGAACGGGCTGGTCAGGACCCGGCCCTGGCCGAAGCCGTTTTCCGCCCGCTGGACGGCCGAATCGCTGGCCGGGACGTCGCCGGTGACCGTGGTCAGGCCCGGGACGACGAAATCGGCGCCGAGGCCGAAGGAACGGGCGGTGTCGGTGAGCGCCGCCCCGTCGAGGCCCGCGGCGAGCCGGGCGAAGGTCGTGTTGCAGGACCGCGCGAACGCCGTCTTCAGCGGCACCCGGCCCAGGTCGAACCGGCCTTCGTTCGGCACCACGCGGTTTTCGACCGCCGTCGTCCCCGGGCAGTCGACCGCGCTGCCCGCGTCGACCTCCCCTGCCGACAGCGCGGCCGCCGCCGTGACGATCTTGAACGTCGAACCCGGCGGATAACGCCCGGACAGGGCCAGCGAGCCTTCTTCGTCGGCGGCGGCGTTCTGCGCCACGGCCAGGATGTCCCCGCTCGACGGCTGGATCGCGACCAGCGCGGCGGAGTACGGCTCGGTTTCGAGGGCCTTCTCGGCGGCCGCCTGGACCTTCGCGCTCAGCGTGCTGGTGACGGCGGGCGCGGGCCGCGGCGGCTCGGCGACGAGCTCGGCGGACTCGCCGCCGGTGACGTCGCGGGTGACGATCCGCCAGCCCGCCGCCCCGGCGAGCTGCTGCTCGACCAGTGCCCGGATGCCGGGCAGGACCTGCTGCCCGGACCCGCGGGTCACCGGCAGCAGCCGCTCCTGGCTGGCGAAGCGGACGCCGGGCAGGTCGTAGATCGCCGGCTTGACCCGCTGGTAGTCCCCGGCGCGCAGGGTGATCACCGGGTAGGCGTCGCCGGGCTTGGTCTTGCTCATCCCGTCCAGCACGGACCGGCCGGTGACCGAGGGCTCGTACCGGTGCAGCGCCCGGGCCAGCGTCCCGGCGACGGCGTTCGCGTCGCCGGCCTTCTGCGGGTCGACGACCACGCCGATCACGGTCTGCGGGCGCATCAGCGCCACACCGTCGCGGTCGAGGACCGGCGCGGTCTCCGGCAGCTGCGGCAGCACGCCGAGGGTCTGGCCGACGGCCAGCTGGGGGTGCACGACCGTCGGCTGCCAGTGCACCTGCCAGCCGTTCTCGGCCGCCCGCAGCTGGGCGTCGGCGCGGTAGGACCAGGTGCGGCCGTGCGGGAGGTGCCAGGTGAGCCGGTAGCCCGCGGTCACGACGTCGCCGTCCGGCTGTTTCGCCTCTTCCTCTTCGACGTCGAGACCTTCGGGGTCGAGCGCGCCACGGACCTGGCTCAGGACGGTCTTCGCGGCATCGGGCGAGTCGGTGTTCGCCGCCGCGGCGGCGACGTCCCCGGACGCGACGGCGTCCAGGAAGGCGGAGAGGGCGTCCTCGGGACCGTCGCCCGAACACCCGGCCGTGGTCGCGGCGACGAGCAACAGCACCGCGAGAGCACCGTGTCGACGTGCACTCATGGCGGGATGATGCCTGGTCAGAGCGGTGCGGCGGGTTCGAAACACCGCCACGGAAGAGTGGTTAGAACAGCACCGTCGCGTACTGGCCGACCTGCTCGAACCCGATCTTGCGGTAGGCCGCGAGGGCGGGGGTGTTGAAGGCGTTGACGTACAGGCTGGCGGTGCGGCCCAGGCCGCGGACGAGCCGGTTCACCACCGCGGCGGTGCCGGCGGTGCCGAGCCCGTCGCCGCGGCGGCCGGGGTGCACCCAGACGCCCTGGATCTGCCCGACGGTGGCCGACATGGCACCGATCTCGGCCTTGAAGACGACTTCGCCGTCTTCGAAGCGGGCGAACGCGCGGCCGGCGCCGATCAGCTCGGTGACCCGGGCGCGGTAGCTGGCCCCGCCGTCGCCGCTGCGCGGGTCGACGCCGACCTCCTCGATGAACATCGAGACGGCGGCGGGCAGGTACCGCTCGATCTCGTCCGGCCGGACGGGCCGGACCAGCGGGTCGGCGGCGACGAGCGGGGTGCTGTCCAGCGCCATCAGCGGCTGGTCGCCGCGGACCTCGCGGGCGGGGCCCCACTCGCCTTCGAGCTCGTCCCACAGGCCGAGGACCTGCTCGGCCGGGCCGACGAGCGAGGAGCAGGTGCGTTGACGGCGGAGCGCGCGGTCGGCGAAGGAGCGCAACGCCGGGGCGTTGCCCCTCAGCGGAATGAGGTTGGGCCCGGAGAAGCACAGCCCTTGGAGCCGCCCGGCCCGGACCGGACGGCTGTCGGCGGCCCAGAGCTCGCCACCGAGCCGCCACGGGTCGAGGCCCGCGGCCTCGACCCGGGCGCTGACCATGCAGCTGCCCACGGGATCCGCGGCCAGAGCGGCACGGACCGCCGGATAGTCCCGATCATCGAGCAGCCGTGCACCTGCAAGCCGCAACACGGGCTCCAGGGTGCCAGATTCGACCCGTAAACGGAACGCAAGCCTCCCGACACGGTGAGATGAACAGCCATCTGCGGCCGTTCCCGGGCAGTATCGAATGTATGCAGCGTTATACGTACAAGGTCGTCGAGGTCCGCGAGAAGCTGCTCGGCGGCAAGATGTCGGGCGACAAGCTCGAGAAACTGCTGAACGACCACGCCCGGGACGGGTGGCAGCTCAAGGCGATCACGGCGACCGAGGTGAAGGGCCGGGTCGGGCCCGGCGGGGTCGACGGGCTGCTGGTCACCTTCGAGAAGCCGGTGGGCTGATGTCGTGAACGAGTCGTTCATGGCGTCCGGCGTCGTGAACGACTCGTTCACGACGTTCAGGGTGCGCCTCGGTAGGTGCCGACCGTCCAGGAGTTGCCCTCCGGGTCGCGGAGGCTGAACGTGTGCGAGCCGTAGTCGGTGTCGGTCAGCTCGGCCGTGATCTCCGCGCCGGCCTCCTTCACCCGCGCGTAGACCTCGTCCACCCGGTCCGACACCACGTACACCGCGGACGCGCCCGGCTTCATCGCGTCGTGGACGCCGTCCGGCGGGCGGACGCTGCCCAGCATCACCGCGCCACCCTCGGGCCAGCGCAGCTCCGCGTGCGCGATCAGCTCCCCCTCGGGCACCACCAGCGCCTCGGCGAAGCCGAGGACGTCGACGAGGAAGCGGACCGCGGCCGGGGCGTCGTCGTACCGGAGGGCGGGCCACACGTTCGGTTCAGGAGTCATGCCGTCAGCTTCGCGCCACCGCCACCTCCTGGTCTTGGAGGAACGGGAGCTCCTCGGCGATCCACGTGCCCGGCGTGCAGCCCGCCAGCGCGCGCCACTCGTTGGTCAGGTGCGCCTGGTCGTAGAACCCGCACTCCGCCGCCAAGGCCGCCAGGTCCGTCCGGCCGCTCCGCAGCAGGCGCCCGGCCCGCTCGAACCGCAGCACCCGCGCCGCCTGCTTCGGCGCCAGCCCCAGCTCCGTGCGGAAGCGCTCACCCAGGTGCCGCCGGCTCCAGCCGACCTCCTCCGCCAGGTCCGCGACGCGCACCCGCCCGTCCGCGCCCCGCAACCGGCGCCACGCCTCCCCCAGCTCGGGCGGCGGCGCCACCGGCTCGGCGGCCCGGGCGGCCAGGACGTCGTCCAGCAGCGCGAACCGCTCGCGCCAAGGCAGCTCCCGCAGCCTGTCCGGCAGCGACCCGAGGCCGAACTCGGCGAGGTCGGCCACCTCGCCGCTCAGCTCCGCGGCCGTGACGCCGAACAGCGTCCGCACGCCCAGCGGGTCGAGCTCCAGCTGGATGCCCTCCTGCACGCGGTCCTGCCGGATCAGCACCGCTTGCGTGTGGAGCCCGCCGACCAGCGCCTGGAGGCTCCGCCCGGCCATGCGGACCGGCCCGGCGAGGCTGATGACGAGCGTCACATGCCGGGACGGCAGGCCGCGGTGGACGGCCAGCGTGACATCGTCCTGTGCGTACCCGACATAGCGCGTGACCAGGGGCCGCACCACCGGGTGCGGCTCGCGAACAGCCCAGGTCACGGTCACGAATGCCAGGGTATTCGCCACCACCGACAGTTCCGGGTCTGCTAACACGGAGGGTGCGTCCCCCACCGCGGAAGGAACCACCCGATGACGATCCAGGAGCAGGCGCAGCAGCTGGAGCTGCTCGCCGACCAGGTGCCGACCGGCATCGCGCTCGCCACCAAGAGCGACCTCGAAGACCTCCAGGCCCAGGTGCTCGGGCTGCTCGGGGAGACGTCCACGGCGACGGCGATCCAGGGCGCCATCCAGCTCGCTTCCCAGCAGATCGACGAGGTCGCGGCCGCGCTGGAGAACGTCCGGCTGCAGATCCGCGACGCCGCCCAGCACCACCTACAGGGCTGAGCCGTAGTACGAGCGGACGGCGGGCTGGCCCGTGTAGTTCGGGCCGGCCCGGTCGTCCGCGCCGAGGTAGCGGAAGGGCAGTGTGCCCTCGAAGGGGCCGTCCCGCCGGATCCGGTGGCTCCGCGAGTCGTACGTGAAACCCGCTTCGCGCAGCGTCTGCAGGATCCGCCGTGCCCCGCCGGGCGCCTCGATGCCCGCGACGTCGAAGTTCGCCACGAACACGCCGCCGTCGGTGAGCCAGGATGCCGCCCGCAGCAGCGCGCCCAGCTTGTCGCCGACGTAGTGGAGCCCGTGCACGCAGGTGACGAGGTCGAACCGGCCCGCGGGCTCCCACGCCGAGATCGACGCCGTCACGAACCGCACCGGCCCGGCCGCCGCGAAGTACCCGACGAGGTCGACGCCCGTGATGTCCAAGTCCGGCCGGGCCTCGGCCGCGTCCAGGAGGGCCCGGCCGCTGCCGCAGCAGAGATCGAGCCACCGCGCGCCCGAAGGCAGACCGAGGATGTCGAAGCCGAGGACGCGCGAATAGCCGTCGCGACCGGCCAACCGGCGCTCGCGGTTCATCGCCCGGTTGGCCACGACGGACGACGCCTCGAGAGCGTCGTCCGAAAGAAGGTCAGCCAGCGGTGACCACCGGAGCACCCTCGCCGAGGGACTCGCCCGCCTCTTCGGCGATGCGCATGGCCTCTTCGATGAGCGTCTCGACGATCGCGTGCTCGGGCACGGTCTTGATGACCTCGCCCTTGACGAAGATCTGGCCCTTGCCGTTGCCCGACGCCACGCCGAGGTCGGCTTCACGGGCCTCGCCGGGGCCGTTCACGACGCAGCCCATGACGGCCACGCGCAGCGGGATCTCCATGCCCTCGAGCCCGGCCGTGACCTGCTCGGCAAGCGTGTAGACGTCGACCTGCGCGCGCCCGCACGACGGGCACGACACGATCTCCAGCTTGCGCTGCTTGAGGTTCAGCGACTGCAGGATCTGGATGCCGACCTTGACCTCTTCGACCGGCGGCGCGGACAGCGAAACGCGGATCGTGTCGCCGATGCCCTGGCGCAGCAGCGCGCCGAACGCGACGGCCGACTTGATCGTGCCCTGGAACGCCGGCCCGGCCTCGGTCACGCCGAGGTGCAGCGGGTAGTCGCACTGCTCGGCGAGGAGCTCGTAGGCGCGCACCATGACCACCGGGTCGTTGTGCTTGACCGAGATCTTGATGTCGTGGAAGTCGTGCTCGGCGAACAGCGACGCCTCCCACAGCGCCGACTCGGCCAGCGCCTCCGGCGTCGCCTTGCCGTACTTGTCCATGATCCGCTTGTCGAGCGAGCCGGCGTTGACGCCGATCCGGATCGGCGTGCCGTGGTCCTTCGCGGCCTGCGCGATCTCCTTGACCTGGTCGTCGAACTTCCGGATGTTGCCCGGGTTGACGCGCACCGCCGCGCAGCCGGCCTCGATCGCGGCGAAGACGTACTTCGGCTGGAAGTGGATGTCGGCGATCACCGGGATCTGCGACTTCTTCGCGATCGCGGGCAGCGCCTCGGCGTCGTCGGCCGACGGGCACGCCACGCGGACGATGTCGCAGCCCGCGGCGGTCAGCTCGGCGATCTGCTGCAGGGTCGCGTTGACGTCGGAGGTGAGCGTCGTCGTCATCGACTGGACGGAGATCGGGTGGTCGCTGCCGACGCCGACCGAACCCACCTGGAGCTGGCGGGTCTTGCGGCGCTCGGACAGGACGGGCGGGGGCAGGGCGGGCATACCG
>JARAWT010000071.1:0-52254 GCA_033793495.1 Streptomyces sp. MN03-5084-2B
CGACGGGGCCCACCACCCCGACCACGCCGACCACCCCCACGACACCGACCACGCCGACCACGCCGACGACCACCACGACCACGCCGCCGCCGGGTGACTGCACCGCCTCGGTTGCGCTGAACCAGTGGAACGGCGGCTTCGTGGCCAACCTGAAGGTCACGGCCGGGTCCGCCGGCCTGAACGGCTGGCGGGTGACGACGGTCCTGCCCGGCGGCGCGGCCGTGACCAACGGCTGGAGCGCCACCAACAGCGGCACGTCCGGCAGCGTCACCTGGTCCAACGTCTCCTACAACGGCAACCTCGCGGCCGGGCAGTCGACCGAGTTCGGCTTCCAGGGCACCGGCAGCGCCGAGGGCATCACGTCGACCTGCGCAGCGAACTGACCCGCTCCCCGACGAAGGAGAGACCATCGTGCACCACCGAAAGCGCGTGCTCGCCTGGATGACCGCGGCTCTGTGCGCGATGGCGCTCCTCCCCGGCACCGCGCACGCCGACAACCCGATCGTGCAGCAGATCTACACCGCCGACCCGGCCCCGCTCGTCCACAATGGACGTGTCTACCTCTACACCGGGCACGACGAGGACGGCTCGACCTACTTCACCATGAAGGACTGGCGGGTCTGGTCGTCGGCGGACATGGTCAACTGGACCGACCACGGCTCGCCGATGGGCCTCTCGACGTTCAGCTGGGCCAAGCAGGACGCGTGGGCGGGCCAGGCCGTCGAACGCAACGGCAAGTTCTACTGGTACGTCCCGGTGGTCAACCGGGCGACCGGCCGGATGGCCATCGGCGTCGGCGTCGCGGACAGCCCCACCGGGCCGTTCCGCGACGCCATCGGCCACCCGCTCGTCGAGAACGGCGAGATCGACCCCACGGTGTTCATCGACGACAACGGCCAAGCGTACCTGTACTGGGGCAACCCGAACCTCTGGTACGTGCGGCTGAACGCCGACATGACGTCGTACTCGGGCGGGGTCAACCAGATCCCGCTCACCACGGCCGGGTTCGGCACGCGGCCCAACGGCGGCAGCCGTCCGACGCTGTACGAGGAAGGGCCCTGGGTCTACAAGCGCAACGGCACGTACTACAACGTGTTCGCGGCGAAGTGCTGCTCGGAGTTCATCGGCTACTCCACCTCGCCCGGTCCCACCGGTCCCTGGACCTACCGGGGCACGGTCATGCCGACGCAGGGCAGCAGCTTCACCAACCACCCCGGGATCGTGGACTACAAGGGCAGCTCGTACTTCTTCTACCACAACGGCGCGCTGCCCGGCGGTGGCGGCTACACGCGCTCGGTGTCGGTGGAGAAGTTCGCCTACAACGCCGACGGCAGCATCCCGACCATCACCATGACGACGGGTGGTCCGCCGCCGGCCGACACGCTCGACCCCTACACCCGGCAGGAAGCGGAAACCATCAACCGGGAATCGGGGATCGAGACCGAGCCGGCCTCCGAAGGCGGCATGAACATCGGCTGGATCGAGAACGGCGACAACGTCAAGGTCCGCAACGTCGCCTTCGGTGCCGGCGCGAAGACGTTCACCGCCCGCGTCGCCTCCGGGACCTCCGGCGGCACGATCGAGGTGCGGCTGGGCAGCGCCACCGGCACGGTCGTGGGCCGCTGCACCGTGCCCGGCACCGGCGGCTGGCAGACGTGGACCTCGGTGTCCTGCCCGGTGAGCGGCGTGACCGGCACGCAGGACCTGGTCCTGCGCTTCACCGGCGGCAGCGGCTACCTCTTCAACGTGAACTGGTGGCAGTTCGCCGCCTGAGACGGAAAGGACAGACGTGGTGTCACGCCGACGATCCCGGGCGGCCGCTTCGGCTCTGCTCGCCGCGACCGGCCTCGCCGGCGCCGTCCTGGTGGCGACCCCGGCCGCGCACGCCGCGGCCGGGTGCTCGGTCACCTACACGAAAACCTCCGAATGGCAGGGCGGCTTCGGCGCGTCCGTGTCGATCACCAACCTCGGTGACGCGGTCGACGGGTGGACCCTGACCTGGTTGTTCACCGGCGGCCAGCAGGTGGGCCAGCACTGGAACGCGACCATCACCCAGGCCGGGACCACCGTCACCGCGAAGAACGTCGACTACAACGCCGCCATCCCCACCGGCGGCAAGGCGGAGTTCGGCTTCAACGGCTCGTTCACCTCGGCCAACCCGACCCCGTCGGAGTTCCGGCTCAACGGCACCCTCTGCACCGGCGGCGTCGAACCCACGGCCCCGACCACGCCGACGACACCGACCACGCCCACCACCCCGACGACGCCGACCACCCCGAACCAGCCGTCGACCTTCACCAACCCGGTGCTGTGGCAGGACTTCGCGGACGTCGACATCATCCGCGTCGGCAACGCCTACTACTACTCCGCCTCGACGATGCACTACTCCCCCGGCGCGCCGATCCTGCGCTCCTACGACCTGGTGAACTGGGAGTTCGCCGGCCATTCCGTGCCCAAGCTGGACTTCGGCGCGAAGTACGACATGAGCGGCGGACGCGGGTACGTGCGCGGCATCTGGGCGTCGTTCTTCAACCACCGCGCCAGCAACGACACGTACTACTGGGGCGGCTGCATCGACTTCGCCAAGACCTACATCTACACCGCCACCGCCGTGGACGGGCAGTGGTCGAAGCTCTCGACCATCGACAAGTGCTACTACGACGCCGGCATGCTCGTGGACGACGACGACACGATGTACGTCGCCTACGGCAACACCACGCTCAGCGTCGCCCAGCTGTCCAAGGACGGGAAGACCGAAGTCCGCTCGCAGCAGGTGTTCCAGACCCCGTCGAACATCGGCACGCTCGAAGGGTCCCGGTTCTACAAGCGGAACGGCAGCTACTACATCTTCGTGACCCGCCCGGCCAACGGCCAGTACATCCTCAAGGCGAGCAGCCCCTGGGGGCCGTACACGATCCAGCAGGTGCTGCTGGACCTGCCCGGCCCGATCTCCGGCGGCGGTGTCCCGCACCAGGGCGGCCTGGTGCAGACGCAGAACGGCGACTGGTACTACCTGGCCTTCGTCGACGCCTACCCCGGCGGCCGCGTCCCCGCGCTCGCCCCGGTCACCTGGACCGCCGACGGCTGGCCGAAGCTCCAGACGGTCAACGGCCGGTGGGGCACGACGTACCCGAAGCCGAACCTGCCGCCGCCACCGCGGCAGGTGGAGCCGATGACCGGCACCGACACCTTCCCGGGTCCGGCGCTGAGCCCGCAGTGGGAGTGGAACCACAACCCCGACACCACCAAGTTCTCGGTCGGCAACGGGGTGAAGCTGTCGACGGCCACGGTCACCAACGACCTGTACTCCGCCCGCAACACCCTGACCCACCGCATCCAGGGGCCGTCCTCCACGGCCACCGCCACGCTCGACCTGACGTCGATGCGCGACGGCGACCGCACCGGCCTGGCGATGCTGCGCGACTCCTCGGCCTACATCGGCATCAAGCGCGACAGCGGCCGCAACCGGATCGTCATGGTCAACGGCCTGACCATGGACGGCAACTGGAACACCACCGGCACCGGGACGGAGGTGGCGAGCGCCGCCCTTTCGGGCAGCAAGATCTGGTTGCGCGCCACCGCCGACATCCGCCCCGGCACCGGCCGCCAGGCCCGGTTCTCCTACAGCACCGACGGGGTGAACTTCACCTCGCTGGGCTCGGCGTTCACCCTGAACAACGCCTGGCAGTTCTTCATGGGCTACCGGTTCGCCGTCTTCAACCACGCCACCCAGGCGCTCGGCGGCTCGGTCACCCTCCAGCGGTTCGACCTGACGGCGCCATAGCGGGGGAACTTCGCCGGCCCGGCTGCTCGCCGGGCACGGCGAAGGTCCGGTCGACCTGCCAGAACGCCTGGGTCGGCGGCTCGGGCGCGGGCCGCCGGCCCGCCTGCCGCAGCGGCTGCGTCCGCGGTTCCGGGTTCGTGCGCGGCGAGGGGGCTTTCTGCTCCTTCGTCGGCACGCCCGCGTAGCGCAACCGCGGCAGCAGGTGCTCCTGCTTCATGATCACGCTGTGCGGCGCGACGTGGGTGTGTTCGCCGATTTCGGCTCCGTACAACGGAACCGTGCCGTGCGCGAGCGTCGAGTGGGCGCCGACGTACACGTGGTCGATCTTGAGCACCCGGTCCTCGAACGTGTGCGCCTGGAACATCGCGCTGACCGTCGCGCCGTCGCCGAAGTGCAGCATGTCGGGGTCGACGACCTGGGCGAACCCCTCGCCCAGCACGACGCGCTTGCCGATGTCCATGCCGATGCGGCGCAGGTAGAGCGGCAGCATCAGGGTGCCTTCCAGTGCCGACAGCACGCCGCCCGCGATGACGCCCCAGGCGACGTAGAGGAAGTCCCACCGGCTGCACCAGCAGGACCACAGCGGGTGCACGCCCGGCTTGACCCGCCCGAGCAGCCCCCACTTCAGCGCGAGGACGACCAGGCACGGCAGGAGCCCGGTGACCAGGGTCACCACGGCGGCGCCCGGGAAGACGAACGCGGCGAGCGGCAGGGCCTTCGCGGCGAAGGCGATCATGACGAACCAGGCGGTCATGACCGCCAGCGGGACCACCGGGATCGCGAACCGCAGCCACTCCCAGAACACCCGGGTGACGACCCGCGCGAACGACGGGTCGTGGGTGAGGCTCCGGTCGGTCTCCACGATTTCGCGGCGTGGCAACAGCATCGGCGGGTGGCCGAACCACGACGTGCCGGGCCGCATGATGCGGTCGTCGGCCACCGTGCAGACGCCGATCAGGATGTCCGGGGGCAGGTTCTGCCCGGCCGGGATGACGGCGTGGTTGCCGAGGAACGTGTCGTGCCCGAGCCGGACCCGGGCGAGCGTGACCGTGCCCTGCTGGACGCGGGGGCCGCCGAGGTAGATGCCGTCGGCGAAGAACGTGTCCGGCCCGATCTCGACGAGTTCCGGGACGACGTCGATGATCGTGCTGATCTCGCAGCCACGGCCGACCTGCATCCCGGCCCAGCGCAGCCACACCGGCCAGAACAGGCCGCCGGAGAGCCAGTTCCCGGCCGTGGTGACCAGGCCGGTCTTGAGGCTCACCCGGATGTAGGCGGGACTCCAGCGGCTGATCACGCCTTCCTCGACGTGCCCGAGCGCCCGGGCGCAGAACGCCTCCACCCAGACCGAAACCAGCAGCGACAGGCAGCTCGCCGTGGCGAAGACGAGCAGGAACCCCAGGTGCGCCCACGGCCGCGTGACGGCGTCCAGCAGGGCCGGGTAGGTGACGTCGAAGGCCAGCACCAGGCCGATCAGGACGACCGAGAACGGCAGCGTGAACACCCAGGCGAAGAGCGCGCGGGCGGCGATGGTCGCGAGCCCGTGCGCGAAGGGCGAAAGCATGCTCCCGGTGACCACCGGGACGGGTGCGCGGGGCGCCGGGCCCGCGTCCTGCGCCGGGACGCCGTCCCAGCGCCGTCCGTCGGGGACAGCGGTCCCGGACGGCAGCGACGACAACGCGGCCAGCCAGGCACCGCGGCCGAGGCGCGTGTGGGGCGACATCCCCGCGCGCACGTCCACGGTGGCCCCGCCGGCCACCGTGACCCGGCCGATCACCAGGTGCCCCTCGGTGAGCTGCACCAGGCCGAGCGAGGCGTCCTGGGAGATGGTGGCGTCGTCGCCGATGTCGAGCAGGTCCCAGCCGCCCTGGACGAGATCGACGCCGCGGTGGATGTGCACGCGTTTGCCGATCCGGGCGCCGAGCCTCCGCAGCGCCATGTTCTGGAACTCGGTGCCGGCGATGGTGCCCCACGGCACGAACCGCAGCAGGTGCCGCACGATCCACAGCCGCAGGTGGAACCCGCTCCACACCGGGACCCGCATCGGCTCGAACTTGCCGATGAGCAGCCGTTTCGCGCGCACGGCGAAGAACACCGCGACCGGCGTCCAGCCGAACGCGACCGCCACGAGCGCGACCGGCAGCAGGACGATCAGCGGGACCAGGCCGATCCGCTGGGCCAGCCAGGGCAGCGCGACGAACGCGGCGAACCAGCCGATCGGCGCGGCGATCGCCAGCTCGGCGCCCAGCCAGGCCGCCTGGGCCAGCGTGATGGTGACCGCGCTGCGCGCGGGGGCGGCGACCGCGTCGATCTCGTCGTGGGTCACCGGGGCGGCCAGCTTCGCCAGCGCGGACACCGTGCGGGCCCGGTAGACGTCCCGGACGGCGATGGCCTCGGTGAGCGGGTTGACGCGCAGCTTCGAAATGAGCATCGCCGCCTGCAGCGAGCTGCCGCCGAGGTCGTCGAAGAAGTCGTCGCCGAGCCCGATGTCCGGCGTTTCCAGCACTTCGCGGAGGGCGGCCGCGATGAACTCCTCGGTTTCGTTCCCGGCGGCGGCCGGCCCGGCGGCGGCGGGCCCGGCCGCGTGCCGCCGTCCGGTGGCCAGCACCGGCAGGTCGTTGCGGCGCAGCTTGCCCCCGGCGCTGCGCGGCAGTGTCCCGATCTCCCCGAACACCGCCGGGATCATGTACGGCGGCAGCGCCTTGCGCAGGTGGTCCTTGAGCGCGGCCGCGTCCGGCATGGCGCCGTCCGGCACCAGGTGCGCGGCGATCACCTGGCCGGCTCCCTCGCCCTGGACCCGGCAGGCCGCCTCGCGCACGCCGGGGAACCGGGCCAGCGACGCCTCGATGGCCTCCAGCTCGATCCGGTAGCCGCGCAGCTTGACCTGGGAGTCGATGCGGCCGTGGTAGAAGAGCGTGCCGTCCGCTTCGGCGTGCACGAGGTCGCCCGTGCGGTAGAGCCGCCCGAGCCGCGGGTGCTGCGGGAACTTCTCGGCGGTGAGCTCCGGCTTGCCGTGGTAGCCCAGCGCGAGGCCGGCGCCGCTCATGCACAGCTCGCCCTTCTCCCCCGGCTCGACCGGCTCGAGCCGCTCGTCGAGGACCCAGGCCCGCATGCCCGGCACCGGCTTGCCGACGGCGACGGGCTTCCCGGGCTCGACGTCGGCGCGCAGGCAGGTCACCGTGCACTCGGTCGGCCCGTAGCCGTTGACCATCCGGCGGCCGGGGGCCCAGCGCTCGGCGACGTCGTCGGGCAGCGCTTCCCCGCCGACGTAGAGCAGGCGCAGCTCGGGCAGTTCCCGCCGCGGGTCTTCGCACGCCGTCGCGCGCAGCAGGGTCGGCGGCGGGCAGAGCACGGTGATCCGCTCGCGCCGCAGCCACGGCACGAGGTCGGGCCCGAGCCGCGCGGTTTCGTCGTCCATCACCACGACGGTGGCGCCGCAGGCCCACGCCATCCACGCCTCCTCGACCGAGGAGTCGTAGGCGGGCGAGGACCCCTGGGCCACCCGGTCCCCCGGTCCGAGGCCGAACTCGGCGACGTCGGACCGGATCAGGTTGACCACGCCCTGGTGCCCGATGAGCACGCCCTTCGGCTTGCCGGTGGTCCCGGAGGTGTAGATGACGTAGGCGAGGCCCGGCGGTGCCGCGGGCGCGATGACCGGCTGTGCGGCGGGCTCGGCCGGGCCGTCGACGCGCTGCACCGCGCCGGTGTACCCGACGCGGGTGGCCCGTTCGTGCCCGGCCTGGTCGGTGACGAGCAGCGCGGGCGCGGCGTCGCCGAGGATGTGGCCCAGCTGCTCGTCGGGGAACGACGGGTCGACGCAGACGTAGGCCGAGCCGGCCCGCAGCACGCCGAGCTGGGCCAGGTAGAGGTCCTCGGTGGTGCGGGAGAGCAGGATCGCGACGATCCCCGGCCGCCGCACCGCGTGCTGCACCGCGCGGGCGACGGCCGTGGACCGGCGGTGCAGGTCCCGGTAGGTGACGGTCCGCCGCGGCCGCCCACCCGACGGGGGGAGGTCGACGGCGATCGCGTCGGGCCGCCGCCGGGCCGACTGCTCGAAGAAGTGGTGCAGGAGCGGAGCCTCGGTCGTCCTCCCCGGCTGGAGCGCTTCGCTCACCCCTCACGCCCCGACGGGTTCGGCGAGGCGGCCGTCGAGCACGGCCAGCAGGTACTGCGAGAGCAGCGGGCGCAGGGCCTCGCGGCGGTCCGCCGTCAGGTGGCGGAAGCCCTGGATGACGCCGTCGCAGCGCCGGCCGCCGCACTGGCACGGAAAGGGCTCGGCCATGTCGTACTCGGTGGTGGCGTAGTGGAAGGTGATCTCCGACCAGGCCGGGATCGGGCGCAGGCTGAGCACCGAGCGGTCGCGGATCACCGCGGCCGGCTCGCAGGCGTGGTTCATGAACCGCCAGTAGTAGCGGTCCAGCACCTCCTCCAGCGGGCAGCCGGCCGGCATGTCGACGTGCTGCCGCTCGTCGAGCTGGACGGTGTAGCGCGTCGGCGTGGCCGTCAGCTCGCCTTCGAGGGTGAACAGCAGGGTGCCCGCCGGCACGGCCTGGTTGGTGACCAGCCGGTATTCGCCCTCGCTGCGGACGACGGCCGCGCGCCGCGCCTCGATGATGTCGGTCATGCGTGACCTCCTGGGGGAAGTGGATCGTCTGACCAGGGCCACGCGGGCCGGTTCCGGGGAGTTCACGGCCCGCTCTCAGGGTCCTCTCAACGACCGCCTGCTACCCGGAACCGGATGAACCGGACGCCCGGCCGGGCCGTGCACCACTACAGGAAGTGGATCAACGGCTACGGAGGTCACCCGCCATGCGCTCCCGACACAGGAAGATCAGCCGAGGCAAGATCCTGGCCGCGGCCGCCGCCGTCCTGGCGGCCGGCACCGCGGCCGTCGCCCTCCCCCAGGCGAACGCCGCCGGGGGTGCCGCCGGCGACGCCGCCGCGCAGGCCATCACCGGCACGGCCTGGGCGGTCGACGCGCGGACCGGCGAAACGGTGGTCACCGCCGACAGCACCGTGCAGGGCGCCAAGTGGGACAGCCTGCTGGCGGCGACCCGCGGCAAGGCCGTCCGCGTCGAGCGGACGCCCGGGGTGCTCAGCCTGTTCGCCGAAGGCGGCGACGCGATCTTCGCCGGCGGGGCCCGCTGCTCCCTCGGGTTCAACGTGACGACGAACAACGGTCCGGGCATCCTCACGGCCGGCCACTGCGCCGCCGCGGGCCGGAACTGGTCGCTCACCCAGGGCGGCCGGGCGGTGGCCACGGTCAAGCAGTCGACGTTCCCGGGCAACGGCGACTTCGCCCTGCTCACGTACAACAACCCCGCCACCAACGCGCCCAGCGCCGTCGACACCGGCGGCGGCCGGACGGTGGCGATCGCCCGCGCGGCCGCGGCCCGGGTCAACCAGCAGGTGTCCCGGATGGGCAGCACGACGGGCCTGCACAGCGGCCGTGTCACGGCACTGAACGCCACGGTCAACTACCCCGAAGGCCGGGTCACGGGCCTGATCCAGACGACGGTGTGCGCGGAGCCGGGCGACAGCGGCGGTTCCCTGTTCGCCGGCGACAGCGCGATCGGCATCACCTCGGGCGGCAGCGGCAACTGCCGCACCGGCGGCGTGACGTTCTTCCAGCCGGTGACCACGGCCCTGGCAGCGGTCGGCGCCCGCATCGGCGGCTGACCCCCTGCCGCACCCGTCGTGAGTGAAAAAGGGCTTCTAACCCGCTTTTCACTCACGACGGGGTGGTCACCGGCACTCGAAGACCCCGGCCGCGAAGGCGAGCAGGTACGGCAGCGTCGCCCGGGCCGTGCGCCAGGTGTGGCCGAAGCCGTCCTCGGTGTGCACCACCGCCTGCTGCCCCCGCGACCGCAGCGCCGCCCCGATCCGGCGTGCGTCGGCGACGTCCCCCGGCGCGCCCGTTCCCGCCGCGAGGAAGGCCGCGACCGGCCGCGGGAACGGCATCGTCCCCAGGTACTCCCGTGGCGTGTTGACCCGCGCCGACGCGCCGAGAGCCGCCCGGTTCTCCGGCGTGTCGTACGGCATGCTCAGCAGCAACGTCCCGAACTCGCCGGTGTGGCGCAGGCCGATGTTCAACGCCGCGAAAGCCCCGCCGGACATGCCTCCGAGCGCACGGTGCTCCCGGTCGGCCAGGGTCCGGTACCGGCGGTCGACCGCGGTCACCACGCTGCGCGCCAGGTAGGTCTCCAGCCGCGGGCCGCCCGGGACGTCGAGGCCTTCCCAGTTGCGGCCCGGCCTGCCCGCGCTGAGGTCGACGCTCACCACGATCATCGGCGGGAGCGCCCGGTACCGGTGGAACAGCCGCAGCGTCCCGGGGGCGTCGCCCGCCGCCAGCCAGTCCTCGGGGCCGCCGGGGCTGCCGTGGACGAGGTAGACGACCGGGTACCGCCGGTGCGCGTTGGCCGCGTCGGTGTACCCCGGCGGGAGGAGCAGGAAGTTCCGGCCGGACAGCACGGAGTTGGCCGGATCGGCGATGACCATCCGCTCCACGAGCGGGGCGTCGGGATCGGCCGGGTCCGCCAGCCGGATCCGCTGGGTGCCGGGCATCGACCCCGCGCCCTCGAACATCCGCCCGATCCCGTGGAACGGCCCGCCGCCGCGCTGCAGCAGCAGGACCAGGTCCGCCCCCGAACGCACGTAGCCGACGTGGACGTTGACCGCGGCGGTCGTGGTCAGCAGGACGCACACCGCGGTCACGGCGATACCGCACCGCCGCGCGCCGGCGCGGCGGCGCACGAGGAGCGTGACCACCACGCACGCGGCGGTCACCGCCGCGCAGCCGAGCCAGATCCACGGCGACTCCAGCGGGCCCGCTTCCGTGGCGTGGCGGGTCACCTCGGCGGGCACCGGCACGGTCGTCGACGGGCTGGGCACGGGAACTCCTTCCATCGGTCCCCATCGTGGCCGCCCGCCCCCGGCCACCGGTACCCGCGAACCGGCCCGTGCTCCCCGCCGACCGGCTGGCGCGGCCCAGCCGGTCGGCTGCCACCGGGTCGACGGGCTCCGGGTGGCGGGCCCCGGCCGCTCCCGGCGAGACTGGCCGCATGGTTCGAGTGATCGTCGTCGACGACGAAGAGCTGGTGCGCTCGGGATTCCGCCTCATCCTCCAGGCGGCCGGCGACATCGAGGTCGTGGCGACCGTCACCGGCGCGCAGGCGGTCAAGGAGATCGGCCTGCGGCGCCCCGACGTCGTCCTGCTCGACATCCGGATGCCCGACGTCGACGGCCTGACCGTCCTGCGGCAGCTGCGCGGCCTGGCCGACCCGCCCGTCGTCGCGATGCTCACCACCTTCGACTCCGACGAGTACATCGCCACCGCCCTGCGCTCCGGCGCCGCCGGGTTCATCCTCAAGGACACCGCGCCCGAGCAGCTCGCCCAGCTCGTCCGCACCCTGGCCGCCGGCGGCGTCGTCCTGTCGCCGAAGGTCACCCGGACGGTGGTGGACGGCTACCTCGACTCCGGCGCCGGGTCCGCCGCGGCCACCCAGGCCGGCCGGCTCTCCGAACGCGAACGCACCGTGCTCGTCCTCATCGCCGACGGACTCTCCAACACCGACATCGCACGCCGGATCCACGTCAGTGTCGGCACCGTGAAGGACCACGTCTCCGCGATCCTGACCAAGCTCGGCGTCGGCAGCCGCGTGCAGGCGGCCCTCGTGGCCCAACGCGCCGGGTTGCTCGAAAACCGGCCGTCGTGAACCGCGGGCAGACCGTCCTCGCCGACGCCGGGCTGATCACCCTCGCCGCCCTCGACGCCGGGTTCAACCAGCCCACCGGGCCCTGGGAGATCGGCGCGGCGGTGCTGGCCGTCGGCGCGCTGCTCGTCCGGCGCCGGTGGCCCGTGCCCGCCTTCGTGCTCACCTTGCCCGCGCTCGTCCTGGTGGGGTCGGTGATCGCGACGCTCGTCGCGCTCTACGTGGTCGCCGTGCGGTACGCGAGCCGGGTCCTGCTGACCGCCTGCGGCGTGCTCGCCGCGGTCGGCTACTTCATCCCCGGCCTGGAATTCGCCTACCAGCGCACCGACCTCGCACTCACCTTCATCTACGCGACGATGACCGCGGCGGCCCCGATCTTCTTCGGCAGGCTCGTCCACGCGCGGCAGGAACTGGCGCTGCGGCTGGAGGACATCCGCCAGGCGCGCGAGCACGAGCGGGAGCTCGACGCCCAGGCGATCCTGGCCGCCGAACGCAACCAGCTCGCCCGCGAGATGCACGACGTCGTCTCCCACCAGGTCAGCCTGATCGCCGTCCAGGCCGGCGCGATGGGCGTCTCGACCCGCGACCCGGATCTGAAGGCGGCGGCCGAGAACGTCCGGCGGCTGTCGGTGGACACGCTCGACGAGCTCCGGCACATGGTCAACCTGCTGCGCGCCGCCGGCAGCTCCGCCACCGAGCTGGCCCCGCAGCCGACGCTGTCCGATCTGGACCGGCTGATCGCCGGCAGCGGCATCGAGTGCCGCGTCGAGGGCACCGCGCCGGACGGGATCGACACGGCCGTCCAGCGCACGATCTACCGCACCGTCCAGGAAGCCCTCACCAACGTCCGCAAGCACGCCCCGGGCAGCACCGCCACCATCGAGATCGCCCACGACGAAACCGACCTCACCGTGACGGTCGGCAACACCGCCCCGACCCGCCCGACGCTGCCCCTGCCCAGCGCCCGGCACGGGCTCGTCGGCCTGCAGGAACGCGCCGCGCTGCTCGGCGGGACGGTCCGGGCGGGCCCCCGCGCCGACGGCGGCTACCGGCTCCAGCTGCGCCTGCCGCTGCCCGCCCGGCGGGCCTAGAGTCCGGCTCAGAAGGTGACGCCCGCTTCGGCGGCCGCGTCGTCGTCGAGGAAGTCCTGCTCGATGCGCGGGGAAGCGTGGACGCACATCATCCGCAGCGGCTCGGGGCCGACGGCCCGGAACGCGTGGGCGGTGCCGGCGCCGACGACCACGACGTCGCCCCGGCTCGCCAGGCCCTCGCCGTCGGCGGTGCGGAAGAGCGCCTGGCCGGCGAGCACCACCCAGGTCTCCGAGTACGGGTGGACGTGCGCGCCCGGACCCTGCCCTTCGGTGTTGTGGACGTGGAAGAAGGAGATGCCGGAGCCGTGGGCCGCGCCTTCGAACCGGGCGGTGCGCCCGCTGCCGATGCGCAGGTCGTCTTCCTTCGCGATGACCACCATGGTGAGTTCCTTCCTGGCCGGTTTCGTTCCGGTGCCGATCTTCGGGGCGGCGCGGGAGCCGGACATCCGTGGCGGCCACGGAATCCACCACGGAGATCCATTACCGTGCGGCATACTTCGGCCATGCCGACCGCGCCGACGATCTCGCCGCGCGAGCGCGAGGTCCTGCCGGCCGTCGCGGACCGGCTGACCAACGCGGAGATCGCCGACCGGCTCCACGTGTCGGCGCTCCTGCGGAAGCTGGACGCCCGTGACCGCCGGGAACTGGCCACGCGGGCACCCGGGGCGGCCGGCCTGGTCGTGGGGCACCGCGGCCGAGCGCGACGCGGTGGTGCGGCTGGTGGCCGAGAGCCGGGTGACGACCGTGCTCGGCCCGGGCGGCATGGGCAAGACGCGGCCGGTGGTGGCGGCGCGCAGCCGGCCGGCCGGGCGCTGAACGGATCGACGTGGCAGGCGACCGTGATCGTCGCCCCCCGCCGCTGGCCCGGCCTGGAGTTCGCGGCCCGCGACCCGGCGACCGGCCGGCGCACCACGTACGACATTTCGCAGGCGTCGCAACGCGAATTCGCCGGGGAGATCGAACGCGACATCATCGAGTTCCTCGAGAACCTGAGTCCGGGTACGGTTTTACGCGGCAACGACGGGGCGAAGTCCGTGGTGGTGCCCCCGTTGGACGGTGCTTACGTCCGCGTGGTCCAGGGCCGTTTCACGACGAAGGCGTCGACGCACCCCGACCTGGCCGCGGCCAACGTCGGCGGCGGGTACGTTCCACTGGACTGACGCGTGCCGTTGCTTCGTTGCCCTGCAACACTTCTACTGTTCCAGGGTGCGGACAGCGGCCTGGATCTTCTGCCCGATCGAGTGATGAACTCACGTTCGATGATCGGTAACTTGGAGGCATGACCGATCACGCGACACACTCCTCCGAAGCGGTGGCCCTGGCCGACCGCATCGGTGAGCTGGTCGCGTGCATACGATCCGCTGAGGCTGAAATTGGTGCCCTGCTGGTAGGGATCGAGCAGCGCGGAGTGATGGAGCTGTTCGGCTACCGCTCCGCCACCCGCCTTTACGAACACCTCGCCGATGTCTCCCGGCAGGAGGCGACGCGGGTGGTGAAACGCGCCCGCATGATCAACCCAGGCCTAAACCTCGATGGCAGCCCGATCCCCGCTCTCGCGCCCGCCACCGGCGCGGCCGCTCTTGACGGGCGGCTGAGCACCCCGATGATCGACACCATCACCGGGGTCCTCACCGATGTCCCTGTCGACCACCGGGACAGCGCCGAAGCGAACCTGCTCACCTTCGCCGAAGAAGCCGGGCACAAACAAGTCGCCGCCTTGGGTGCCCGCATCCTCGCCCACCTCAACCCCGACGGCCCCGAACCCGACGACACCGAACCGGTCGCTCCGACCCGGGAGCTGTTCCTGCGCCGGAAAAGAACCGGGATCTGGGAGCTGAGCGGCCGGTTCGACGACGAAACCGGCACCCGCACCAGCGCCCTGCTCGACGCCCTCGCCGAACGCCGCACCGGCGACGACGGCCCGGACTTCCGCACCCTGCCGCAACGCTTCGGTGATGCCTTCTCCGACGCCGTCGATCTCGCGTTGAACTCTCCGGAACTGCCGATGCAGGCCGGGGAACGAGCCCACGTGATGATCGCGATGTCCCTGGAGGACCTGAAGACCGGGATCGGTCACGCGACCCTCGGCGACACCGGCACCATCACCGCCGCCGAAGCCCGGGTGCACGCCTGCGACGCCATGATCATCCCCGCGGTGCTGGGTGGCAAGAGTGAACCGCTCAACCTCGGGCGCCTGCGCCGCCTGATCTCGGCCGGGCTGCGCCGGGCGCTGTTCCTGCGGGACCGGGGTTGCGCGTTCCCGGGCTGTCATCGGCCACCACGGCACTGCCAAGGTCACCACATCCGCCACTGGGCAGACGGCGGCCCCACCGACCTGAACAACCTGGTGCTGATGTGTGCCCACCACCATCGGTTGCTGCACCGATCGGGGTGGGAAGTCCGCATCGCCACCGACGGCCTACCGGAGTTCCTCCCACCGGTATTCATCGACCGGCGCCGAAAACCCAGGCGGAACAACCTCCACCAACCACTGCCCTTCGCAGCCTGAACACGGGAACGGCCCGCAGCCCCACGGCTACGGGCCCACACCCACGAGCCCGTAGCGGCTCTGCCCGGATTGGTGGCCCGGAGAGGGGTGAAGCCCTCGGCCAGATCGAGCTCTTCTCACCAAGTCGCGCTCACCGAGGCCGGCTGCGGTCCCGCCGACCCAAACCACCCCGACAGGGCACGCACCGGTGATACCGGCGGTGCTGCGCCGCGGCCCACACCCGGCCCGCCCCGGAGCCGGTATGAGTGCCTCGACCGTGCGCCGCCGGGGGCCGAAATTCGTCGCCCTGCCGGTTGTCGCCCCCGGGCAACGCCGGCACAGGCCCTAGACCAGCAGGATCTGCTCCAGCACGTCCGGCCCCGAAACCAGCAGGAACCCGGCCAGGGCCATCGGCACCGTCCACCCCGCCACCCGCACCGCCTGCGGGCGTGACCGGATCCCGCGCCCCAGCACCAACCCCAGCGCCAGCAGCGTCGCCACCGCGAACACCACTCCGTCGGCGCGATCGGACCGCCGGACCGCCTCCCCGATCAGCAGGCCGGCCGCGAGGGCGGTGCTCAGCGTGCCGCGCAGGTCCGTGCGCCCGATCGGGCCGAACACGAGCCCTGCCGCCGTGCCGGCGAACGCCGCCAGGATGCACCACAGCACCACCTGCTCGGTGCTGATCAGGTACGGCATCCCCGGGTACCTGACGCCGTACATGACGTCCTTGCCGTAGTAGAACGCCAGCACCGCCGCCTCCAGCGCGACGATCGCGCGGGCGATCGCGCGGCCGTCGCGGGCGCCGGGGACCACCGCGGCCAGCAGGGCTATCCACAGCGTGAACGCGTGCGCGAGCGGCCGTAGCGCCGGGCTGTAGTACGCGTACGCCCCGAACGCGCCCGACACCAGCCCGCCCAGCAGCGCGGCTCCGTCGGCCACGGTGATGCGGCGCGTCTCCGGCACGGTGACCCCCAGATCGAAGCGAAGATCACCACTGTAGCGCCGAGTGACCGGGGGTCACCCGATCCGGGGGGCCGGTTCGCGCATACTGGTGACGTCCCCACCCCGGCGGAAGGAGAGGTGGCTTGAGCGCAACCGCGGAGACGGGCACCGGCGCGTTCGGGCATCCCGCGTTGTTCTACCGGGGCGCCGCCGAATACCTGGCGGGAACCGTGCCGTTCGTGTGGGGCGGCCTCGCCGCCGACGAGCCGGTCGCGGTCGCGGTACCCGGGGACAACCTCGAGCTGCTGCGGCGGGAGCTCGGCGCCGACGCCGCCCGGGTCCGGCTGCTGGACATGACCGAGGCCGGGCGCAACCCCGGCCGGATCATCCCCGGCGTGCTGCGCGCCTTCGCCGACAGCCACCCCGGCCGGCCGGTGCGGATCATCGGCGAGCCCATCTGGGCGGCGCGCTCGGCGGTCGAATACCCGGCGTGCGCCCAGCACGAAGCCCTCATCAACCTCGCCTTCGCCGGCCGGGACGGAACCGTTCTCTGCCCCTACGACGCCGACGCGCTCGCCCCGGACGTCCTCGCCGACGCCGAGGTCACGCACCCGGTGCTGATCGACGGCACCGGGCGCCGCCCCAGCCCCGCCTACGACCCGCCCGAGCTGATCGCCCGGTACAACCAGCCGCTGCCGGTACCCGAAGAAGCGTTCGAGGTGGCCCGCACCACCGACCTCGCGGCGGCGCGGGCGCTGGCCCACGTCCGCGCGGCCGCCTGCGGGCTGAGCGACGACCGGGTCGCCGACGTCGAGGTCGTCGTCACCGAACTGCTGTCCAACAGCGTCGAGCACGGCAGCGGCTCGGGCACCGTCCGGTTCTGGGGCGGCGACGGCGAGTTCGTCTGCGAGGTCCACGACCACGGCCGGCTCACCGACCCCCTCGCCGGCCGCCACCCCGCGAGCCCGTACCAGCCGCGCGGCCGCGGGCTGCTGCTCGTCAACCACCTCGCCGACCTCGTCCGCCTGCACACCGGCGACGACGGCACTACCTTCCGGGCGTACTTCCGCGCCTGAGCCGGCGGTGCACGAAGCCGCCCACGACGGCGCCGATCGCGACGCCGCCGTACACGTCGGTCGGCCAGTGCGCCCGGGTCCGGAGCCTGCTGTAGCAGACGGCGGCCGCCAGCGGCCCGATCGCCGCCCCGGTCGCGGGCGCGGCGAGCGCGACGGCGGTCGTGAACGCGGCCGCCGTCGTCGCGTGCGTGGAGGGGAACGACGAGGACTTCGGCTGTTCGAGCAGCGCACGATGGGCCGGCAGGTTCTGCGCCGGCGGGCGTGGACGGCGGACCACCGCCTTCACGCCGTGCCCGACCGCCATGCCCGCCGCGCCCGCCGCGAGCCCGCGGCCCGCGGCCCGGCGCCGGGGCCCCGGCCGCCACGCCAGGACCCCGGCCACCAGGACCCACAGCAGGCCGCCCTGCGCCACCGCGCTGAGCGCGGTGACCGGCCACGCCGGCCGGGTGACCGGAAGGTCGTTTTCGTCCGGTCCGTCCCCGGCCCGAAAGGACATTTCGCTCGGCATGGCCCCCAATTTCCCACCCTGGCAGCGGTTCAATCACCCGTCTGTCCACGGTGGAGCCCGCGAACGTTTGCCCGCTCCGCGATCGGGTACTTCCGGCAAGTGATTGCGCTGCGGCGAACCCGGCTCTGCGCGGTGACCGCCGTCGTCGCGGTCGCGGCACTGGCGGCCTGCGGGGCCGATCCCCGGGCCGAGACCGTGCACGCCGGCCGGGAGATCCGCGGCCAGCTCGAACTCCTGCGGCTCGTGGTGACCGCCGACCGCGACCAGGTGCCGCCCGTGCCGAGCCTCTCGGTCACCGTCCGCGACGCGGCCGACGAACTCGGCGCGGCCGGGCAGGACGTCGGCAAGCTGACCGACGACCGCGCCCGGGCGGCGCTGGCGTCGATCACCGACCGCGGGGTCGCCGTGGCCCACCGGCTGGACGACGGCCTCGGCGACGGCACCGATGTGGGCCTCGACCGGATCGACGCCGAGCTCCAGGGCCTCATCGGCGAACTCGCCCGCTGGGGCGTGACGTCGTGAGCAAGAAGTTCCTCGCCGTCACCCTCGGCATCCTCACCGCGGTCGGCGGCTTCGTCGACATCGGCGACCTCGTCGAAAGCGGCGTCGTCGGCGCCCGCTACGGGATGGCGATGGTCTGGGTGACCGCCCTCGGCGTGCTCGGGATCTGCGTGTACGCCGACATGTCCGGGCGGATCGTGGCGGTCTCCGGGCGCCCGGTGTTCGACCTGATCCGCGAACGCCTCGGCCCGCGGATGGCCCTGCTCAACCTCGCCGGGTCGTTCCTCATCACGCTGCTGACCGTCTGCGCGGAGATCGGCGGCGTCGCGATCGTCATCGAGCTGGCCTCCGGGGTCGACCGGCTGGTCTGGGTCCTGCCGATCGGCGTGCTCGTCTGGCTGGTGATCTGGCGGGTCGGCTTCGAGAAGATGGAAACCGGCTTCGGCCTCGCCGGCCTCGCGATCGGGGTGTTCGCCGTCGCCGTCTTCTTCCTGCACCCCGACTGGTCGTCGCTCGGGTCGCAGATCGCCGGGTTCGCCCCGCCACCCGACCAGGCGCTGCCGACCTACGCCTACCACGCGGTCGCGCTGTTCGCGTCCGCGATGACGCCGTACGAGGTCTTCTTCTTCACCTCCGGCGGTGTCGAAGAGGGCTGGACGGTCAAGGACCTGTCCGTGCAGCGCGCCAACGTGCTGCTCGGGTTCCCGCTCGGCGGCCTGCTCGCCGTCGCCGTGATGGCGTGCGCGGCGACGGTGCTGTTCCCGGCCGGGGTGGACGTCAGCCAGGTCAGCCAGATCGTGCTGCCGGTGACGCTCGCGCTGGGCACCGCGGGCCTGGTGATCGTGCTGATCGGCATCTTCGCCGCGACGTTCGGCGCGGCGCTGGAGACCGGGCTGTCGTCGGGCTACATGCTGGCGCAGTACTTCGGCTGGGACTGGGGCAAGCGCCGCGCGCCGCGCAACGCCGCCCGGTTCCACCTGACCGTCGGCGCCGGCCTGCTGGTCGCGGTGCTGGTGGTGCAGACCGGCCTCGACCCGGTCGGCCTGACCGAGATCTCGCTGATCTTCTCGGCGGTGGCCCTGCCGCTGACCTACCTGCCGGTGCTGATCGTCGCCAACGACCGCGAGTACCTCGGCAAGCACGCCAACGGCCGCTTCAGCAACACCGTCGGGTTCGCCATGCTGGTCATCATCGCCGTCGCGGCACTGGTGGCGATCCCGCTGATGATCTTCACCGGAGCAGGCCAATGAACCCGTGGACGGACGCCGGCCGCATCGACCTCGGCGACGCGCTGCTCGACCGCCAGATCATCGGCGAGGACGGCACGGTGGTCGGCAAGGTCGACGACCTCGAACTCCGCGCCGAGAACGGGACCTATGTCGTCGACGCACTGCTCGTCGGCCCGGAGGCGCTCGCCGATCGCCTCGGCGGCCCGATCGGCAGGCTCCTGCGCCACCTCGGCCGCGGCTTCCGCGCCCAGGCGCCGCAACGCATCCCGCTGAACGCCGTCCGCCGCATCGAACCGACGATCGTGGTGACGACGGCCGTCGCCCAGGCGACGGGCAGCCCGTCGGAGGACTGGCTGCGCCGCCGTGTCATCGGCCGGATCCCGGGAGCGGGCCGTGCGAGCCGGTGACCTGATCGGGCGGCCCGTCCGCGACGCCGCGGGCCGCGACCTCGGCGCGGTCCGCGAGATCCGCGCGGAAGCGACGCCGGGGAAGGACGGGCTGCCGGAACTGGTGGTGCGAGGGCTGATCGTGGGACGCACGCGGGTCCGGCTGTTCGGCTACCAGCGGCACGACCAGCGGGGGCCGGTGCCGCTGGTGGCGTTGATCCGCCGGCTGCACCGGAACACCCGGTACGTGGCCTGGGAAGACGTGGACGCGTCGGACCACGAGGTCCGGCTGCGGCGGCCGTTCGCCGAACTCGACCGCCTCTGAGCACCGGTCACGGCAGGCCGGCGACGTCGGCCATCAGGTTCAGGTGGTGCTCGAAGTACTCGGTGCGCGCCTGGATCATGCTGTCGAGCCGGTGGAAGACCTCGAAGTTGACCTGGCCGAACAGGTGCGTCCACGCGAGCAGCGCCCGGTCCAGGCGTTCCTCCGGAAGATCGGTGGCCTGCTCGTCGATCAGGCGCCGCAGGTCGGTGCGCACGGACCCGGGCAGCGGCCCACCGGGCGGGCTCGTCCCGTGCGGCAGGTCGCCGACGATGGCGGCGAGCAGCAGGATCACTTTCGACGCGGGGGCCACGGTTTCCGGCGGCGCCGCGTAGCCGGGCACCGGATTCCCGTACAGAAGACCGTATTCGGCCGGGTGCGCGAGTGCCCAGGACCGCACCGCGTGGCACACCGCCAGCCACCGGCCACGCAGGTCGTCGCGCGGCAGCGCGGCTTCGGCGTCCTCGGCCGCCGTGCCCAGCCCCTCGTAGGCGTCGATGATCAACGCCGTCAGCAGGGCGTCGCGGCTCGGGAAGTACCGATACAGCGCGGACGGGACGATGTCCATGTCCCTGGCCACGGCGCGCAGCGACAGGTTCGCGCCCTCCGCGGCGAGGCGACGGCGGGCCGTTTCCTTGATCTCCTGGTGCATCTCCGAGCGGACCCGGGCGCGCAGCGACGAGGCGGACATGCCCCCAGTGTCGCACAGGGCGAGAACACCCGAACCCGTCGAGAACACTGTTCTTGACGATCTCCACCTTCGTCAGTACGGTGTTCTTATCCGAGAACAGTGTTCTCTCCCTGGGTGGAAAAGGTGGTCCCCATGTCCCTGCACGTCGTCGTCGGAGCCGGCCCGGTCGGCTCGGCCACTGCCCGCTTGCTCGCTTCTCGCGGCGAGAAGGTCCGCCTGCTCACCCGCAGTGGCGGCGGCCCGGTGCTCGACGGCGTCGAGCGCGTCGCCGCGGATGCCACCGACTCCGCCGCCCTCGCGCGGCACGCCGAAGGCGCGGTCGCGCTGTACAGCTGCGGTGGCCCCGCCTACCACCACTGGAGCACCGGCTGGCCGCCGCTCGGCGCGGCTCTCCTGCGGGCGGCCGAGACGACCGGCGCCGTGCTCGTCACGACCGGCAACCTGTACCTGTACGGCGCCGTCGAGGGGCCGATCACCGAGCAGCTGCCGGTGCGGCCCAACTCGGTGAAGGGTGCGGTGCGAGCCAAGCTGTGGGCGGACGCGCTGGCCGCGCACGAAGCCGGCCGGATTCGCACGGCCGACGTGCGCGGGTCCGACTACCTCGGCGCGGGCGCGCTTTCGTTGTTCACCGCGATGGTGCTGCCGAAGGTGCTCGCCGGCAAGCGTGCTTCGGTGCCGGCCGACCTGGACGCCCCGCACAGCTGGACCCACGTCGGCGACGTCGCCCGCACCCTGGTCGCGGTCGCGGCCGACGAGCGGGCCTGGGGCCGGCCGTGGCACGTGCCGACCGCACCGGCGGTGTCACTGCGGGAGCTCGCCGGACGCGCCGCGGACCTCGCGGGCGCACCGGCGGCCCGGCTCGCGGTGATGCCCGGCTGGGTGCTGCGCCTCGGCGGGCTCTTCGACCCGATCGCGCGGGAGACGGTGGAGATGCAGTACCAGCTCCGCCGTCCGTTCGTCCTCGACTCTTCCGCCGCGACGGCGGCGTTCGGCATCGAGCCCACCCCGGCCGACGAGGCACTGCGGGAGACGATCGACGGGCTGCGCGAGCCCGCCGCACCGCGGTGAGACCGGTCAGCTCTGGCCGGGGATCTCCGTCGCGCGTTCCCACCCGGACGGCAGGCGGCTGACGTTGAGCGCGTGGTCGAGCCCGCTGGCCGACAACGCCCGGCGCACCACCCGGTTGTCACCCGTCACGACGCGGAGCGTCGCGTTCTCGCGGACCACGCGCGCCTGGATGCCGCCCAGGGCCGCGAGACCCGCGCCGTCGAGGAAGTCGACCTCGGACAGGTCCAGCACCAGGACCGGGAACCTGCGGTGGGCCCAGGTGCTCAGCGCCGACCGCACCTGGGGCGCGCTGTCCGCATCGAGCGCTCCGCGGATGCGGACCATGACCGCGCCGAAGTACGGGCGGATGACCTGGATGTCGAAAGCTGTGCGCTGTTCGCGCTTCGACGGCGCTACGGGGATCGCCGTCGCTGGGGGCTGGACGACTAACATTCTTCCACGCCTCATTCGCAGATGACGTGACGAACGGGTGCCGACCCGTTCGGTCGCTGGCAAGTTCGGGGGACGGATGGTGCTGCTGGACCGCACTTCGCAGCGTAGTCCTTGATCCGAACGGCGCAACCCCGCCAACGGCCGAACCCCTTGCCTCCGCACGCGACCCGCACGCGCGCCACTCAAACCACCCGAACGGGTGAAACGCCGCCGCCGGGAACGGTGACCTGGTCACCGTTCCCGGCGCGCACTCCTCAACCGGCGTGGTTGGCGAAGATGTCCGACGTCCCGCTGACGGCCACCGGCCGGGCCACGCCGAAGTACGCGGTCAGCGTCGGGCCGGTCGCGGCGAGCCCGGAGTAGTCGCCGAGGAAGTAGCCGCCGGCGTCCGGTGCGGTCGCGTAGTCGAACGAGGCCGCCGTCAGCCGCGTCTGCCCGTTGACCGCCCAGTTCGCCGGGTTGCCGCAGTCGGTCGTGGCGGCGTGGCAGTGGGCGAGGAACGCGTCGGTGAGCCCGGGCTGCGCCGGCGTCGCGTTCTGCAGGTCGTAGTAGCTCAGGCCGATCGTGCCGTCGGCGGTGACGCGGATCTGCGGCACGAACGCGGGGGTGTCCCCCGGCGACTGGTCGACGCGGATCGTGGCACCCCACGTCAGCCCGCCGTCGGCCGACTGGGCGAAGGCGATCTTCGCCGCGCCCGTGGGGCTGAACCGGGAGTCCTGCCAGACCGCGTACACGAAGCCGTTGACCGGGTTGACGGCGAACTCGGGCAGCTCGTCGCTCGAGCGGACCGGGTGACCGGCGATCGTCACCGTGGCCACCTGCTGGGTGTCGATGCCGATCGCGTCCGACCACGTCGTGCCGCCGTCGGTGGACCGGATGACGGCCGCGGTCGACGTCGACGAGCCGCGGCAGTGCCGGCCGCCGTGGGTGTACGGGCAGGCGCCGCCCTTGTTGGTGATCAGGTCGAAGCCGTTGATCAGCACGCCGCGGCCCGGGCCGGTGACCGGCACGACGATCTGGTTGCCGATCGTCTGGTCGTTCTGCCCGGGGTCGAAGACGATCCGGCCGGTGCTCCAGGTCGCGCCCTTGTCGGTGGTGCGGGAGAAGTAGGCCGGGCCGCGGTAGGTGAACGCGTGCGTGTACGCGCTCGGGTTGGCGTTGGTCTGCGGCGAGACCAGCTGGTCCCACACCGCGTAGGCGCGGTCGGGCAGCAGCGGGTCCGCGGTCACCGTTTCCTTGTCGTTGAGCACCTGCGTCGAGGTGTCCAGGCGCGCGACGACCGGGGTTTCCCAGTGGTCGCCGCCGTCGAGGGACCGGCTGACGAGGATCGCGCTCGCCCCGCCGAACGCCGGGCCGTCGGCGTTGAACGAGTCCGCGATCGAATACGCGACCCGGCCGTCGGCGGAGAAGCTGACCCAC
Organism: Streptomyces sp. MN03-5084-2B; assembly: GCA_033793495.1. GTDB lineage: Bacteria > Actinomycetota > Actinomycetes > Mycobacteriales > Pseudonocardiaceae > Amycolatopsis. The sequence goes on from JARAWT010000071.1 coordinate 23,653, forward strand.
GGGTCGGTGCTGCGCTGGAAGTACCCGGGCGAGCCGGGCGTCGCGCCGCCGCAGATGCTGAACGCCGGCTGTCCGGCCGCGACGGTCCAGGTCGCGCCGCCGTCGCGGGAGACGACGTTGGTCAGGCCGTTCGACCCGCCGTCGTTCCAGCGGTCCTGCTGGGCGGAACCGACGAGGTGGCGCGGGTCCGCCGGGTCGGCGGCGACGTACGGCTCGACCTCGGACGCGGGGTAGTTGACGCTGCCGCGCGCCTGCTGCTGCGCGACGAGCGCGGCGCACGCCGCCCCGCCGCCCAGCGGGTGGTCGGGCACGGCGACCGGTACCCCGGCGGCGAAGGTGGTGGCGACGGCGATACCGGCGCCGGCGAGCAGGGCGGCCACCGCGATGCCGGGTGGCAGGGAGCGGCGGGCGAACCGCCGGGAGTTCTTCGGGTTCACTGGTGACCTCTTTTCCGCCACGCCGGTCAGGCCGCGCAAACGGGCTCGCGCAAACGGACACGGCCTTCCGGGAGCACTGTTGAGTCGACGGCTCCCGCGGGGCCGTTACGCATATCCCCTGGTCAGGGTGAGGAAACGAGCGCAGCGTTGAAAAACTGGTCCGTCCACAGTGGATTGAGTTAACGCTCGGCCAAAAATCCGTCCGGCGGTCCGGGAACACCTCTTGACAGCAAGTGGCCTCCGAGGTTCTATATCAGGAACCCTGACATGCACTCAGCGAGGAGCCGGCCGATGACCGCAGTGGAGGAGCGTCCGGGCACCCGGCCGCGCCCGGACGTCGCCCCGGGCCGCCTGTTCATCGGCGGCCGCTGGGCCGAGACCGCGGACCGCTTCGACGCCGTGGACCCGGCCACCGGCAAGACCCTCACGACCCTCGCCCGCGCGTCGGCCGCCGACGTCGACGCCGCGGTGGCCGCGGCCCGGCAGGCGTTCGCAGGCTGGGCCGCGACGCCGGGCCGGGAGCGGGCCCGGGTGCTGCACCGGGTCGCGGACCTCGTGCGCGCCCGCGCGGACGAGATCGCTGCCCTCGAGAGCGCGGACGTCGGCAAGCCGATCTCGTTGTGCCGGGCGGTCGACGTCGAGACCGTCGCCGAGCAGTACGAGTACTGCTCGGCCCTGGCGCAGGGCGTGGACGGCGCGACCCGGCAGATCCCCATCCCGTCGCACGCCTACACCCGCCGGGAGCCGCTCGGCGTGGTCGCCGCGATCACCCCGTTCAACTTCCCGCTGATCCTGTCCACCTCGAAGATCGCGCCCGCACTGGCCGCCGGGAACGCCGTGGTGCACAAGCCGGCCGAGGACACCTCCCTCAGCGCGCTGCTGATGGCCGAGCTGCTCGCCGAGGCGGGCGTCCCCGACGGCGTGCTCAACGTCGTCACCGGCTTCGGTCCGGAGATCGGGGAAACCCTGCTGAGCCACCCCGGCGTGGACAAGATCGCGTTCACCGGCTCCACGGCGGTCGGCCGGCACGCGGCGGGTGTGGCGGGCGAGCACCTGAAGCCGGTCACCCTCGAACTGGGCGGCAACGCGGCGCACATCGTGTTCGAGGACGCCGACGTCGAGCAGGCGGTGGCCGCGGCGATCAAGGCGTTCGTCTTCAACACCGGCCAGTTCTGCATGGGCGGGCCCCGGCTGCTCGTCGCCGACGCGCTGTACGACACGGTGCTCGGAGCGCTCGCCGAAGCCGTGCCGCACGTGCCGGTCGGCGACCCGTTCGACCCCGCGACCGTGGTCGGCCCGATGGCGGGCGAGCGGCACCGGGCGAAGGTGGAGCAGTACGTCGAGCAGGCCCGCGCCGACGGCGGCCGGATCGTCGCCGGCGGCGGGCGGCCCGGCATCGAGGGCGGGTTCTTCTTCGAGCCGACGGTGATCGCGGACCTGCCGGAAGACTCCCGCGTGATCCGGGAAGAGATCTTCGGCCCGGTGCTGACCGTGCAGCGCTTCACGACCGAAGACGAAGCGGTCGCGCTGGCCAACAGCACGCCCTACGGCCTCGCGGCCGGGCTGCAGACGACGAACCTCGCCCGCGCGCACCGCGTCGCCGCGCGGCTGCAGGCCGGGATCGTCTGGGTCAACGACTGGGCGATGCTCGACCCCGCGATCCCCTTCGGCGGCGTCAAGGACTCCGGTTTCGGCCGCGAATACGGCCCCGAATCCCTCGACGCCTACACCCGCACCAAGTCCGTCGTCATCTCCCTCGCCTGAGTCCCAGGAGCAGCCCATGACCACCACCACCGCGGCCGTCGTGGAGTCCGCCGGTTCCGGGTTCACCCTCGGCGAAGTGGCCCTCGGCGAGCTTCGCCCGGACGAGGTCCGGGTCCGGATCGTCGCCACCGGCGTCTGCCACACCGACCTCGGCGTCGCCGCCGGCGCCCTGCCGTTCCCGCTGCCTGGCGTGCTCGGCCACGAAGGCGCCGGGATCGTCGAGGAGACCGGCGCCGCGGTCACGCGCGTGCAGGCCGGCGACCGGGTCCTGCTCAGCTACACCTCCTGCGGTCGCTGCGCCGACTGCCGCGACGGCCACCCCGCCTACTGCGAAACCTGGCTGCCCGCCAACCTGCTCGGCGGGCGGCGCCCGGACGGCACCACCCCGATCTCCCGCGACGGCACCCCGCTCGGCGGCCACTTCTTCGGCCAGTCCAGCTTCGCCGGGCACGCCGTCGCCGACGAACGCAGCGTCGTCAAGGTCGCCGCCGACGCGCCGCTGGACCTGCTCGCCCCGCTCGGCTGCGGCATCATGACCGGCGCCGGCGCCGTGTGGAACGTCCTCACCCCGCGCCCGGGCGCCACCCTGCTGGTGACCGGCGCGGGCGCGGTCGGCCTCTCGGCGGTCATGGCCGCCCACCTGACCCCGGCCACCCGGATCATCGCCGTCGACCGCGTTGCGGCACGGTTGACTCTGGCCCGCGAGCTCGGCGCCACCGCCACGATCGACACCAGCGGCGAGGACCTCGCCGAGACGGTCGGCAAGCTCACCGGCGGCCGCGGCGTCGACGGCGTCGTCGAAACCACCGGCAACGCCGGGGTCCTGGGCACGGCGATCGGCACCCTGGCCGCCCGCGGGACCGCGGTCGTCGTGGGCGCGCCCGCGTTCGGCACCCAGGTCCCCGTGGACGTCAACTTCCTGCTGCCCGGCCGGCACGTCGTCGGCCTCACCATGGGCGACGCGGACACCCAGGCGCTGGTGCCGACCCTGGCCGAGCTCGTCGCCACCGGGCGGTTCCCGCTCGAAAAGCTGGTCACCCACTACGAGTTCGGGCAGATTCAACAGGCAGTGGACGACATGCTCGCGGGCACCACGATCAAGCCGGTCCTGCGGTGGTGAAGGAGGCAGCAGTGAACCTCCCGGACTTCGGCCTGGGCAGCTGGCCCGCGCGGCGGGCCCGGATCAACCCGGACCGCACCGCGCTGGTGGAGGCCGGCCGGTCGCTCACCTACGCCGGGCTCGCCGACCGGGTGGAGAGGCTCGCCGGCGCGCTGACCCGGCGTGGCGTGCGGCCGGGCGACCGCGTGGCCTACCTCGGCGTCAACGCCATCACGGTGTTCGAGACGCTCTTCGCCGCCGCCCGCTGCGGCGCGATCTTCGTCCCGCTCAACTACCGCCTCGCCCCCACCGAGATCCGGTACATGCTCGACGACAGCGGCGCGTCGGTGCTGGTGCACAGCGCCGACACCGCCGACCTGGTCGCGGCGGCGGGTGCGCTTCCGGACGGCGCCGTCATCGCGACCGAGGGGGACTTCGAAGCCGAGATCGCCGAGGCCGGGCCGGCACCGGACACCGCGGTCCGGCTCGAGGACCCGTGCCTGCTGCTCTACACCTCCGGCACCACCGGACGGCCGAAGGCGGCGGTCCTCACCCACGGCAACCTGACCTGGAACACCGTCAACCAGCTCGCGCACCTCGACGTCCTGGGCACCGACAAGGCGTTGTGCATCGCGCCGCTGTTCCACTGCGTCGGGCTGGGCCAGATCACCCTGCCGACGCTGTTCAAGGGCGGCAGCGTCGAACCGGTGGCGAGGTTCGATCCGGGCACCATCCTCGCCCGGATCGGCGCGGCCGGGATCACCAGCTTCTCGGCGGTGCCGACGATGCTCGAGATGATGTGGCGGCACGAATCCTGGGACGCCACCGACCTGAGCTCGCTGACCTGCGTGCTCTACGGCGGCTCGCCGGTGGCCGAGCGCGTCGCGCAGGCGTGGCTCGACCGCGGCGTCAAGCTCCTGCAGGGCTACGGCATGACCGAAGCCGCGCCGGGCGTCTCGATGGCCACCCACGAGGGCACGCTCGACCACCCGGTCGCCGCCGGCGTGCCGCACTTCTTCACCGACGTGGCCGCGCTCGGCCCCGACCTCGCGCCGCAGCCCCTCGGCGGGACTCCGGCCGAGCTGCTCGTCCGCGGCCCGCACGTATTCGACGGCTACTGGAACCGGCCCGAAGAGTCGGCCGCGAGCTTCGTCGAAGGCGACTGGTTCCGCACCGGGGACGTCGTGCGCGTCGACGACGACGGCTGGGCCCACGTCGTCGACCGGGTCAAGGACATGATCATCTCCGGTGGGGAAAACGTGTACCCTGCCGAAATCGAGGCGGTGGCCGTCCGGCTCGACGAGGTCGACGCCTGCGCCGTCGTCGGCGTCCCCGACGAGCGCTGGGGCGAAGCCGGCGCGGCCTTCGTCGTGGTCCGGCCCGGGGCGCAGCTGGACGAGCCGGGGTTCCGCGCCCACCTCGAACGGCACCTGGCGCGCTACAAGATCCCGAAGCACGTGCTGTTCACCGACACCCTGCCCCGCAACGCCACGGGCAAGGTCCGCCGCGTCGAACTGCGCACCCTGGCCGCCGAAACCTTCACGAACGGACCCGCATGACCACCCCCCTGCTGCCCCCTTCGCTGCGCCTGGAGCTGCGGGACGACATCGCCGTGCTGCGGCTGGCCCGTCCCGAGAAGCGCAACGCCCTCGACGACGCCACCGTGCTCGGCCTCGAAACGTTCTTCGGCGCCCCGCCGCCGGGGATCAAGGCCGTGGTGCTCGACGCCGTCGGCGACCACTTCTCCGCCGGGCTGGACCTGTCCGAGCTCACCGAGCGCGACGCGTTCGAGGGCCTGGAGCACTCGATGATGTGGCACCGCGCCTTCGAGCGGCTCGAACGCGGGCGAGTCCCGGTGGTCGCCGTGCTCAAGGGCGCGGTCGTCGGCGGCGGCCTGGAACTGGCGGCGGCCGCGCACATCCGCGTCGCCGAGCCGTCGGCGTTCTACGCCCTGCCGGAGGGGCAGCGCGGGCTGTTCGTCGGCGGCGGCGCGTCGGTGCGGGTGCCGCGGCTGATCGGCGCGCACCGGATGGCCGACATGATGCTCACCGGCCGGGTGCTCGACGCCGACGAGGGCCACGCCGCCGGGTTGTCGCACTACCGCGTCGAAAACGGCCTGGAGCACGCGCTCGGCCTGGCCCGCAAGATCGCGGACAACTCCCCGATCACGAACTTCGCGGTGCTGCAGGCGCTGCCCCGCATCGCCGAGGCCAACCCGGCCGAGGGCTACCTGATGGAGGCGCTGATGGCCGCCATCGCCGGCGGCAGCGCCGAAGCGAAGGAACGCATGCAGGCGTTCCTCGAAAAGCGCGCCGGGAAGGTCGGCCGATGATCCTGCGCCCGGTCGCGCCCGACGTCCGCGAGACCACCGAGATCGGCGGGTACCTGCGGTGGCTGGAAGCCCGCGGGCACTTCTTCGACGACTACGCCGACCTGCACCGGTGGTCGGTGACCGACCTCAACGGCTTCTGGTCCTCGATCACGGACTTCTTCGGCGTCCGCCTGCACACCCCGGCCACCGCGGTGGTGCCCGACCGGACCATGCCCGGCACGGAGTGGTTCCCCGGCGCGACCCTCAACTACGCCGAGCACGCCCTCGGCCACGGCCCGGACGACGAACCCGCCGTCATCGCCTACTCCCAGACGCGCGAACGCACCGAACTCACCTGGGCCCAGCTGCGCGATCAGGTCGCCCGCGCCCGCGCGGGGCTGGCCCGGCTCGGGGTCGGCCGCGGCGATCGTGTGGTGGCGTACCTGCCGAACATCCCCGAAGCCGTCGTCGCCTACCTCGCGGTGGCGAGCCTGGGCGCGATCTGGGCCTCCTGCGCCCCGGAGTTCGGCGCCCGGTCGGTCGTCGACCGGTTCGGCCAGATCGAGCCGCGCGTGCTGCTGACGGTGTCCGGCTACCGCTACGGCGCCAAGGACGTCGACCGCCGCGCCGAGGTCGCCGAAATCCGCGCGGGCCTGCCCACCGCCGAGCACGTCGTGCACGTCCCCTACGGCGACCACGACCTGCCCGGCACGCTCTCCTGGGAAGACCTGCTCACCGAGAGTGCCCCCGGATTCGAGCCCGTCGGCTTCGCGCACCCGCTGTGCGTGCTGTTCTCCTCGGGCACCACCGGCAAGCCGAAGGCGATCGTGCACGGCCACGGCGGCATCCTGCTGGAGCACCTCAAGAACCACGGCCTCAGCTGGGACCTGCGCCCGGGCGACCGGATCCTCTGGTTCTCCACCACCGCCTGGATGATGTGGAACGCCCTGGTCTCGGGGTTGCTCACCGGCGCGTCGATCGTGCTGGTCGACGGCAACCCGCTGCACCCGGACCTGGCCTGGCAGTGGCGCCTGGCCGCGGAAACGCGGGCGACGCTGATGGGCGCGAGCCCGGGATTCCTGATGGCGTGCCGGAAAGCGGGCCTCGACCCGGCCGCCGAGTACGACCTCTCGGCGCTGCGGCAGCTCGGCTCGGCCGGCAGCCCGCTGGCCGCCGAGGGCTTCCACTGGGTGCACGAGAAGCTCCCGGACGTCCTGCTCAACGTCGGCAGCGGCGGCACCGACGTGTGCAGCGGGATCGTCCAGGGCAGCCCGCTGCAGCCGGTCGTGGCGGGCGAGATCTCCGGCCCCTGCCTCGGCGTCGACGCTCAGGCCTTCGACGAACACGGTGCCCCGGTCGTCGGGGAACTGGGCGAGCTGGTGATCACCGCCCCGATGCCGTCGATGCCGGTGGGGTTCTGGGGCGACGACTCCGGCGAGCGCTACCGCGAGACGTACTTCTCGGCCTACCCCGGCATCTGGCGGCACGGCGACTGGATCCGGTTCTCGCCCGGAGGAAGCTGCGTCATCGCCGGGCGCTCGGACGCCACGCTCAACCGCGGCGGTGTCCGGCTGGGCACCGCCGAGTTCTACGCCGTGGTCGAGGAGCTGCCGGAGATCGAGGACTCCCTCGTCGTGCACCTCGAAGACCCCGCGGGCGGCAACGGCGACCTCAGGCTGTTCGTGGCGCTGCGGTCCGGCGCCGAGCTCGACGACCCGCTGCGGCACCGGATCGCCTCGGCGTTGCGCACCGCGCTTTCCCCGCGGCACGTGCCGGACGCGATCACCGCCGTGCCCGCGATCCCCCGCAACCGCACCGGGAAGAAGCTGGAGCTGCCGGTGAAGAAACTGCTCCGCGGCGCGCGGCCGGACGACGTCGCCGCGCGTGACGTGCTGGCCGATCCGGCGTCGCTGGACCCGTTCGTCGCGCTCGCGGGCGGGCCGGCATGACCGTCCGGATCACCTCGTCCCCCGCCGGCCACGCGGCGCAGCCCGGCCGGGTCAGCACCGTCGCGATCGTCGGCACCGGCGTCATCGGCGCCGGCTGGGCCGCCCACTTCCTCGCCCGCGGCTTCGACGTCGTCGCCACCGATCCGGCGCCCGGCGCCGAAGACCGGCTGCGCGCCGACGTCGCCGCGCACTGGCCGACCCTGATCCGGCTCGGCCTCGCCGAAGGGGCTTCGCAGGATCGGCTGAGCTTCGCCACCGACGCCGGTGCCGCGGTCGCGGAGGCGGATTTCGTGCAGGAGAACGGACCCGAGCGCGAAGACGTCAAGCACCGCCTGTTCGGGCTGCTCGACGAGGCCGCGCGGCCGGACGTGATCCTGGCGAGCAGCTCGTCCGGGCTGCTGCCGAGCGTCATCGCGCGGGGCTGCCCGAAGCACCCCGAGCGGGTGGTCGTCGGGCACCCGTTCAACCCGCCGCACGTGATCCCGCTCGTGGAGGTCGTCCCGGGCGCCGAGACGGCGCCCGAGGTCGTCGACCGGGCCGTCGAGTTCTACGCCGCGGCGGGCAAGCGGCCGATCCGGCTGACCCGGGAGGTGCCCGGCCACGTCGCGAACCGGCTGCAGGCCGCGCTGTGGCAGGAGGCGTATTCCCTCGTCCAGCGCGGCGTCGCGACGGTCGCCGACATCGACGCCGCCATCGCCCACGGCCCCGGCCTGCGCTGGGCCGTGCTCGGCCCGTTCGCCAACCAGCACCTCTCCGGCGGCGCGGGCGGGCTCGCGCACGTCCTGCGCCACCTCGGCCCGCCGACCGAGGAGTGGTGGCGCGATCTCGGCCGCGTCCACCTGACCCCGGAGCTCGCCGAATCCCTCGTCGCCGGGGTCGACGCCGAGCTGGCCGGGACCGACCACGACCGGCTCGTCGCCGCCCGCGACGCCGTCCTCGACCGCCTGCTGGCCGCCAAGGCCGCGCAGCCCGACCTGCCCTGACCTGGAGCTCTTCGTGGACCTTTCCTCCCTGACCGCCATCGACGTCCACACCCACGTCGAACAGGACGGCCACGGCTGCTTCGCCCTCGACCAGGAACTGCTGGACGCGTCGGAGAAGTACTTCCGCGCCGGCCAGGACCGCACGCCGACGGTGACCGCGATCGCCGAGCACTACCGGGCCCGGAACATGGCCGCCGTCGTGTTCACGGTCGAGGCGCCGGCCGCGACCGGGCACCCCGCGCTGTCGAGCGAGGAGATCGCCGACGCGGCCGCCGAGCACGCGGACGTGCTCATCCCGTTCGGCTCGGTCGACCCGCACGCCGGCAAGGCCGCGGTGCTGCGCGCGCGGCGGCTGGTCGGCGAGCACGGGGTGCGCGGGTTCAAGTTCCACCCGAGCCTGCAGGCGTTCGAGCCCAACGACGTCCGGTACTACCCGCTCTACGAGGCGATCGCCGAGCTGGGCGTCCCGGCCCTGTTCCACACCGGGCAGACCGGCATCGGCGCCGGTCTGCCCGGCGGGCACGGCATCAAGCTGCGGTACTCGAACCCGATGCTGCTCGACGACGTCGCCGCCGACTTCCCGGACCTGACGGTGATCCTGGCGCACCCGTCGGTGCCGTGGCAGGACGAAGCGATCTCGGTCGCGACGCACAAGGCGAACGTGTACATCGACCTGTCGGGCTGGTCGCCGAAGTACTTCCCGCCGCAGCTGGTGCGCGCGGCCAACACGCTGCTGAAGCGCAAAGTGCTGTTCGGGTCCGACTTCCCGGTGATCACCCCGGACCGCTGGCTCGCCGACTTCGCCGAGCTGGACCTCAAGGACGAGGTGCGGCCGTTGATCCTCAAGGACAACGCCATCGAAGTACTCCGGCTGGCTTGAACGCCGGACAACGTTTGTCCGCTACGTCCCCGGGCATCCGCAGCCTTCCAGCACTCACGATGGGAGGCGGCGTCGTGGCGGAGGGTGACGTGCACACCTACTACGAAGACGGACTGTGGAAGAACCGCGTCGAAGGCGGCCGCCGGGCGTCCAACACCTCCCCCCGCCGCGTCGACGCCGTGCTGGCGGGGCGGCAGATCGCCCGGAAGCGCCGGGTCGGGCACTTCGTCCACACGCCGGAAGGCGAGGTCGAGACCGAACGCGACTTCCGGCCCCGGCGCCCGGCGCCCTGAGCGTGGCGATGACCTCTCTCACACCGTCTGTAACGGATGCCCCGTTCGGACGATAGCCCGTTCGTGTCCGGGGATGCCCCGGCCTTCACGATCGGACTCCCCATGGCTCGCCTCCACCTGGCCGCGCTGCTCGCGGCCGGTTCCCTCGCCCTCGCCGGCTGCTCCGGCACCGCGGACACGCCCGCCCCGGCCGCGGCCGGCACCACGACCTCCGCGACGTCCAGCGCTCCGGCGGCGCCGGCCCTCGACGCCGCCAAGGTGGGGACCGCCATCTCCGACGCCGCCAAGCAGGCCTCGGCGGTGCACGTCAAGGGCACCATGGCCCAGGACGGCGGCACCCTCAACCTGGACCTGCAGCTGAACTCGGACAGCGCGAGCGGCACCGTGGTCAAGGACGGTCTCGAGATCCCCGTCCTGCGCCTCGGCGAGAAGTACTACTTCAAGTTCACCGACTCGCTGGTGAAGCAGGCCGGTGTCCCGGCCTCGGCGGCCAAGCAGCTGACCGGCAAGTGGGTGTCGTCCACGTCCAAGGTCGGCGAGGGCTTCGCGAAGGACTTCAAGGAGATGCTCGACTACAAGTCGTTCACCGCGGGTCTCCTCGGCGAGCTGCAGAAGTCGACCTTCAAGCCGGGCGAGCCCACGACGCTCGCGGGCGCGCCGGTGCTGAGCTTCGCGAGCTCGGACGGCACCGCGACGGTGGCGGCGGCCGAGCCGCACTACCTGCTGCGCATGGCGGACCCGAAGAACGGTGCCATGGAGTTCAGCGACTGGAACAAGCCGACGACGGTCTCGGAGCCCCCGGCCGCGGAGCTCTACTCGGGCCCGGGCGCCTGACGGCCGCCGAACCGCGGTGAAAGCCGCCGCCTGGGCTCTTTCGGTGCCCGGGCGGCGGCTTTTCGGGTTCAGGGACGGGCCAGCAGCGCCCACACCGTCTTGCCGCCGGAGCGGGAGCGGCTGCTCCCCCACCGCTTCGCGACCTTGGTGATCATCCGCAGGCCCAGCCCCGCATCGGCCGGGTCGAGGCCCTCCCGCAGCACCGCCGGCCGCCGGCTTTCGTCCGCGACCGCCACCGACAGGGTCCCGCGGCGCAGCTCCAACCGCAGCCGGGGCGCCGAATCCGTGTGGCGGAGCGTGTTTTCGACCAGCTCGGTCGCGATCAGCTCGGCATCCTCGGCCAGCTCCGGCACCATCCACTCGGCGCAGATCCCGCGGACGAAGCCACGGGCGCGCGCCGACGTGCGCGGTGACCGGTCGAGCAGGCGGCCCACCCACCGCCGGGCCGGGCGGGTCAGCGCCGCCTCGGCCGCGGCCGCGTCCGGGTACACCGCCACGCCGCTCGCCGCCAGCACCGCGCGCTGTTCCGGGCGGCCCGTCACCAGCGCGAACGGGAGCGCCGGCCAGTCGCCGACGCGCAGCGCGACCAGGTCGAACACCCGGACCAGCGCCCGGTCGCGCAGTTCGAGGCGCTCGATGTCGATCAGGACGCCGTCCTCGGAGTCCGCCGCGAATTCGAGCAAGCGGTCGCGCAGCAGGGAGTAGGTCGTCCGGTCCAGTACGCCGACGACCGACGCCTTCGCCAGTGCGCCCTGCCGGGGCACGAGCCAGACCGAGTTGTGCCGGGCGAGCACCGGTGACCACCTCCTTCACGACGATCACCCGAACGGATAGCCCGTTCGGAACCCGTCAAACCCGGCGATTCCCCGGCTCCGGGGGTGTCCGCGTCGGGAGTGCTCATCGCTTCCTCCGATCGGGCGAAACCCGGACCTCCCCGGCGGCACTCGCGGCGAAATGCGTTTGCCCGCCGCGGCGCCGGGCATGCCGCCCCGCGGGTCCCCCGGCCGAGGGGCCCGCACACCGAATCGGAGGAAGCGACCATGGCATCGATGGAGACCGAGGTCCGGCGGACCCCGCGCCAGCTCCTCGCCGCGATCGTGGGAGTGGTTTTCCTGCTGGTCGGCGTGCTGGGGTTCATCCCCGGCGTGACGACGAACTACGACATGCTCACCTTCGCCGGGCACCACTCCGGCGCCCTGCTCCTGGGCATCTTCGCCGTTTCGATCCTGCACAACATCGTGCACCTCGCCTTCGGCGTCGCCGGGCTCGCCCTGGCGCGGACCGCGAGCGGCGCCCGGGCGTTCCTCGTCGGCGGCGGGGTGGTCTACCTGGTCCTGTGGCTCTACGGCCTGGTGATCGACCACGGCAGCGCGGCCAACTTCGTCCCGGTCAACACGGCCGACAACTGGCTGCACCTCGGCCTGGGCGTCGGCATGATCGCGCTCGGCCTGATCCCGCTGGGCGCCGCGCGCGGCCCCGTCGCCGACTCGCGGTGACCGGGCGCCGGGCCGGGTGGTGCGTTCACGACGGCCGCCCGGCCCGGCTCCCCGCGTAGGCCCGCTCCCGCAGCCGCACCAGCCAGTCCGGCGCGAACTCCAGCGTGCCGGGACGGTTCAGCATCGGATCGAACGCCGGTGCCTCGCCCCCGGTCTCCGTCAGCGTCAGCACGGCGCTGTCGCACCAGCGCCCGTCTTCGCGGCCGGTCCGGAACACGAACTCCCACTTCCCCGCCGCACGGGCCGCGTCGAGGGACGCTTCGATCCGCGGTGCCGGCGCTGCCGCCCACGCCCCCAGCCAGACGAGCCGGTCGGCCAGCCGGTACGGCACGAGGCTGCTGTAGGCGCCGCGCGTCCACGCGGGCGCCGCCCGGGGCAGCATCCTCCCGACGTGCCCGCTGCCCGCCGTCGTCAGCAGGACGTCCCACGGCCCGCCGTCGCGGCCCGCGCCGGGGATCCGCACCGCCAGCCCGAGCGCGTCCGGCAGCCGCCCGGGCGTGCCGGCGCCCTTGGACAGCCGCGCGACGACCGGAACCGGCCCGGCCGGCCACGGCAGGTCGTCCGCGACCGCCCGGAGTTCGCCGCGCAGCACCACGCCCGCGGGGTGGAAGGCCGGGGCGCGCCGCAGGGCGGCCAGCCCGCGGAAACCGGCCGAGACGAGGCCGCTCATGTGTACTTCCCTCCGGGCCGGGGTATTCGGATCACCCCTCCCGATACCCGCGCGGAGCGCGGGGAAACCGCACGACCCAAGGAGCCTGTCATCGCCACCGCGGTCCTGTTCGACGTCGACGGCACGCTCGTCGACTCCAACTACCTCCACGTCCACGCCTGGCGCCGGGCGTTCCACGAGCTCGACCGGGACGTCGACTCCTGGCGCGTCCACCGCGCGATCGGCAAGGGGTCCGGCAAGCTGCTGGCCACCCTGCTGGGCGACGAAGACGCCGGCCGCATCGGGGACCGGGCCAAGGAGCTGCACAGCCGCTTCTACCTGGAGACGGCCGGCCTGCTGCGGCCGTTCGACGGCGCCCGCGACCTCGTCCGCGAGCTGGCCGGGCGCGGGGTGCGCGTGGTGCTGGCGACGTCGGCGGGTCCGGACGAGCTGGAGGCGCTGCGCAAGGTCCTCGACGTCGACGACGTGGTCACCGGCATCGTGTCCGGCGACGACGTCGAAGCGACCAAGCCCGATCCGGAGCCGGTGTTCGCCGCGCTGGACAAGGCCGGGTCGCCGCCGGAGGAGACGATCTTCGTCGGCGACGCGGTCTGGGACGTCCACGCGGCCACCAAGGCCGGGGTGCGCACGGTCTCGGTGCTCTCCGGCGGGGTCGGTGCGGCGGAGCTGACCGAGGCCGGCGCGGTGGCGGTCCACGACGACGTCGCGGCGCTGCTGGCCGGGCTCGACGAGAGCGTGCTGATCAGCTGACCTTGCCGGCCACCAGGCGTTCCACCAGGCCGAGCTTGAACCGCTCGCGCTGGTCGACCGGCAGCCCGAGCGCCTCGACGAGCTTCAGGGGCCGTCGCCGGAAGTGCTCGCCGGCCAGGGGGACGCTCGCCAGCTCGACCAGCCACTGCAGGCTCCGCACGACCCGCGACGACGAGGCCACGTGGTCGACCAGGACCAGCCGGCCGCCCGGGCGCAGCACCCGCACCATCTCGCCGACCGCGGCCGCGGGGTCGGGGATGGCGCAGAGGCCGAAGGTGCACAGCACGGTGTCGAAGGCGGCGTCGGCGAACGGCAGGTCGTGGGCGCTGCCCTCGCGGAGGGTCACCGGCCGGCCGAGCCGGTCCGCCCGGTCGCGGGCGATGGCGAGCATCCCCGCGCTGAGGTCGAGGCCGGTGAGCGTCACCTCCGCGGGGTAGTGCGGGAGGTTCAGCCCGGTCCCGACCGCGACCTCCAGGACCTCGCCGGTGGCGCGGCCGCAAGCCCACTCCCGGGAGTCGCCGAAGAGCCGGCGGTCCCAGACGCCCATCTCCGCGTCGTAGGTCGTGGACTTGCGGTCCCAGTACCGACGCCACCGCTCCGCCTTCGTCATGTCCTCCAGCGAAGCACGGACGCCGTCAGCCGAACATGCCCGGCTCGTACGCGCCGCCCTTCTGGTGGACGATCACCGCGAGCCGGTTGGCCGAGTTCATCTGCGCGACCAGGGCGATCAGCGCGGCGACCCGGTCGTCGTCGTAGTGCTTGCGCACCCGGGCCCAGGTGTCGTCGGAGACGCCGGGGGCGGCGTCGGCGATCCGCGTTCCCTCTTCCGCCAGTGCGAGCGCCGCCTGCTCGGCCTCGGTGAACACGGTCGCCTCGCGCCAGGCCGCGACCAGGTTGATCCGCACGGCGGCCTCCCCGGCGGCCGCCAGCTCCTTCGTGTGGATGTCGACGCACCAGCCGCAGCCGTTGATCTGGCTGACGCGCAGCGACACCAGCTCCTGCGTGATCTTTTCCAGCGGCGACTGGATGATCGCCAGGCTCGCGGCGCCGAACCGCTTGGCGAACTTGGCGCCGATCTCGTTGCCGGTCAAGGTGAAACGGGGTTCCATGGCGTCGTCCTCACTCGTGGGTGCCTGCGAACGACCACGAGATGCCGGCGCCCCCACGTCCCGTGACACCCTGGGCGGGTGACGACGATCACTGTCACAGCGCGGTGGTGGCCGGCATCTGGAGGGAAACCCGCGAACGACCCGAGGAGCCACCCATGGCCGACCCCGCCACCGAGGCCTTCGTCGCCCACCGGAACCTGCTGTTCACCGTCGCCTACCAGCTGCTCGGCTCGGCCGCCGACGCCGAGGACGTGCTGCAGGAGACGTGGCTGCGCTGGGTGGACGTGGACCTGGCCGTGGTGCGGGACCGGCGCGCGTACCTGGTCCGGATCACCACCCGCCAGGCGCTGATGCGGCTGCGGGCGCTCGGCAGGCGCAAGGAGTCCTACGTCGGGCCGTGGCTGCCCGAGCCGCTGCTGACCACGCCCGACGTCGCCGAGGACGTCGAGCTGGCCGACAGCGTGTCGATGGCGATGCTGCTGGTGCTGGAGACGCTCGGGCCGGCCGAGCGGGCGGTGTTCGTGCTGCGCGAGGTGTTCGACCTGGGCTACGACGAGATCGCCGAAGCCGTCGGCAAGAGCCCGGCCGCGGTGCGGCAGATCGCGCACCGGGCCCGCTCCCACGTCGCCGCGCGCCGGCCGCGCGGGACCGTCTCGGCGGCGGCGACCCGGGACGCCCTCGAAGCGTTCCGGCGCGCTGTCGAGACCGGCGATCTGCGGGACCTGCTCGACGTCCTGGCCCCCGACGTCGTGTTCCTCGGCGACGGCGGCGGGGTCGTCCAGGCGGTCCTGGAGCCCGTGACCGGCGCCGAGGACGTCGCCCGCCTGCTGGCCGCCGGCCTGGGCAACCTCGCCGACGGCACACTCGAGGCGGCCCAGGTCAACGGCTATCCGGCGCTGATCCTCCGCCGCGGCGGCGCGGCCGACACGGTCCTGGCGGCCCGCATCGACGACGGCCTGGTGACGGGGATCTACGCCGTGCGCAACCCGGAGAAGCTGTCCCGCCTCGACGAAGCGAGGACGCTCTCCCGCTGACTCACTCGACGCTCGCCGCCGCGGCGACGATCACCTCGGCGACCACCTCCGGCTGGGACACCGCGACCGCGTGCGAGGCGTCGATCCGGCGGACCGTCGACGACGCGCGCTCGGCCATGAACTCCTGCGCCTGGGCCGGGATCGCGTTGTCCTGGTTGGCGACCAGCGTCCACGACGGCAGCTTCGTCCACGCCGGGGTGCCCTCGAACGGCGCGGCGAGCGCCTGCTGCGCGACCGGCCGCTGGGTCACCGCGAGGATCGCCGCGGTGGCCGCGTCGACGTCGGCGGCGAAGACCTCGGCGAAGTCGCCCGGCTTGATCGACAGCTCGGGCTCGCCGTCGTGCACCAGGACGTTCGTGGTCTCCGGGCCGAGCTTGGCACCCGGGTAGCGGCCGGACAGCTCGAACACGCTCTCCCCGGCGTCCGGCTGGAACGCGGCGATGTAGACCAGGGCCTTGACGTTCGGCGTCTCGGTGGCCGCGCGGGTGATCAGGGCGCCACCGTAGGAGTGACCGGCGAGGACGACCGGGCCCTCGACGCTCTTGACCACGTCCGCGACGTACGCCGCGTCGGACTCGATGCCCCGCAGCGGGTTCGCCACCGCCAGGACCGGATAGCCCTGCTCCTGCAGCTTCGCGACGACCCCGGTCCAGCTCGACGAGTCGGCGAAGGCGCCGTGGACCAGGACGATGGTGGGCTTGCTCATGGCTGGCTCCTTCAGCGAGAACGATCGGTCTTTCTGCTTGCTACTGTGGCCCTTCCGCATCGCCGTGGCAATGTGACGAAGCCGATCTGGCAGAACGATCGGTCTTTCTCTATGCTGCGGGGATGAGGACTGCCGAGCCGCACCCGAAGGACCGGCTGCTCGCGACCGCCACCCGCCTCTTCTACGCCGAAGGCATCCACGCCGTCGGGGTGGAGCGCCTGGTCTCGGAGGCGGCCGTGACCCGCGCGACCTTCTACCGCCACTACCCCACGAAGGACGACCTGGTCGCCGCCTACCTCGCCGAGACCAGCCGCCGGATCCGCGCGGCCGTCGACGCGGCGCGGACGGGCCGGCCGCCGCGCGAAGGGCTGGCCGAAACCATGGCGGTGGTCGGCGACGCGACCTGCGGGGAGGACTTCCGCGGCTGCCAGTTCCTCAACGCCGCCGCCGAGTACCCCGATCCGGGCAACCGGGTCCGCCGGGTGATCGACGACCACCGGAAGTGGTTCTTCGACGTCCTGCGCGAACAGGCGGCCGACCTGGGGCACCCGGAACCTGAGCACGCGGCGCGCGTGCTCGTCCTGCTGCGCGACGGCGCCCTGCACGGCGGCGAACTCGACGACGCCGAGAAGGTGCGCACGACCCTGCGCCGCGCCGTCGACGACTTCCTGCCCGCCTGAGCGGCGCGCCGAACAGGCGTTCATACCGCTTTCACCTGCACAAATCCGGCAAATCTAGGCCGAACGGGTTACCTTGGGCGCAGAAGGTGACGGAGGTCGACATGGCGGCAGACGACGCATCGCTCGTCCCGGCCTGGCTGGAGCCGATGCTCGCCAAGGCCGACGGCGGCCGGCTGCGCAGCGGGCCGGAGTGGGCCTACGAGTACAAGCTGGACGGCTACCGGGCGGCGATGCGGATCGCCCCGGACGGCACGACCGTGCTCACCAGCCGCAACAACATCGACTTCACGGCGGAGTTCGCCGACCTCGCCGGCGTGCTCGCCCCCGCGCTGGCCGGCCGCGCCGCCTACCTCGACGGCGAGGTCGTCGTCTACGGCGAAGACGGCCGGATCGACTTCGAGCGGATGCAGGAGCGCCGCGGCCGCTACGTCCGGCACCAGAGCGGGCCGAAGGGACTGGAGTTCACCGACGTCCCGGTCCGGTTCCTGGCGTTCGACCTGCTCCGGCTCGGGGACTCCAGCCTGCTGACGGCGCCGTACGACGAACGCCGGGCCCTGCTGGCCGAGCTGCCGATGCCCGACCCGTACCGCGTTTCGGTGGTCCACGCGGTCACCTTCGACGAGCTCGCCGCCGACCGCCGCACGCCCGCGGACTTCCTCGCCCACGCCGCGTCCGCCGGGTACGAAGGGGTGGTCGCGAAACTGCGTTCGTCGGCCTACCACCCCGGGCAGCGGCCGGATTCGTGGCTCAAGCACCCGCTGGTCCGGACGCAGGAGGCGATCGTCTGCGGCTGGCGGCCCGGTCAGCACAGCTTCACCGGCACCCTCGGCGGGCTGCTGCTCGGCGCGCACGACCCCGCCACCGGCGACCTGGTCTACATCGGCGACGTCGGCACCGGCTTCAGCCAGGCCACCCGTGCCGACCTCCGGGCGCAGCTGGAGACCATGGAGCGTCGCACGCACCCGTTCGTGACGACGCCGCCGCGGGAGGACACCGCCCGCGCCCGCTGGGTCGAGCCGCGGCTGGTCGGCGAGATCGTCTACCGCCAGTTCACCCGCGGCGGCCGCGTCCGCCACACCGCCTGGCGGGGCCTGCGCCACGACAAGGACCCCGCCGAGGTCCTGGCGCCGCGCGCGGTTCCGCACGACCCCGCGGCCGCGCCGCCTTCCCCGTCCCCCTCGCCCGCACCCGCGCCCTCGCCTCCGCCGTCGCCCGAGCCCGCCGGGCAGCGGATCACCGTCCAGGCCGGGAACCGGCGGCTCACTCTGTCCAATTTGGACAAAGTGCTGTACCCGGCGGCCGGGTTCACCAAGGGTGAGGTGATCAACTACTACTCCCGGGTCGCGGCGGCGCTGCTGCCGCACCTCGCCGGCCGGCCGGTCACGTTCGTCCGCTACCCCCACGGCGTCGACGGCCAGAAGTGGTTCGAGAAGAACGTCCCGAAGGGCGCCCCGGACTGGCTGCGCACGGTGCGCCTGGCCGGCACGGGCGGGACGATCGACTACCCGCTGCTGGACGACCTCCCCGGCCTGGTGTGGGCGGCGAACATGGCGGCGCTGGAACTGCACGTTCCGCAGTGGACGGTGGACTCGGGCACCCGGCAGCCCCCGGACCGGCTGGTGTTCGACCTGGACCCGGGCCCGGGCACGACGATCGTCGACTGCTGCCGGGTGGCGGAGCGCCTCCACGACGTCCTGGCGGCGGACGGCCTGACCCCGTACGCGAAAACGTCCGGTTCCCAGGGGATGCAGCTCTACTGCGGGATCCGGACGGACGACCCGGCGGCCCCGTCGGCGTACGCCAAGCGGCTCGCCCAGCGCCTGGCGAAGGAGACACCGGAGTCGGTGACGGCGGTGATGGCGAAGGCCCAGCGCACCGGCCGGGTGTTCATCGACTGGAGCCAGAACAACCCCGCGAAGACCACGGTGGCCCCGTACTCCCTGCGCGGCCGCGACCACCCGACGGCGTCCACTCCGGTGACGTGGGACGAGGTGCGGGCCTGCCGCCACGTCACGCAGCTGACGTTCACGGCGGACGAGGTCCTGGACCGCATCGAAGAGCACGGCGACCTGCTGGCCGGGCTGGGCAAGGACAGCGCGCCGCTGGGGTGAGGGGCCGAGCCGTCCCGTGGCGGTCAGACCGTACCCGGCGAGCTTTCGCTTCGGCGGTGGCGATGCAGTTTCTTCCGCCGTGCGGTCGCCTGCTCTTCCCCTGCCTCGCCGGACCGCGTCCGCGGCACCGGGATCTCCCCCGCCATGCTCCCCGACTCCGGGACCGCCTCGTCCTGCCGCGGCAAGCCCTGCCGGGTGAGCATTTCCGGCGTGATCGCCGGCGTCATCAACGGCGTGTGCGCGGCATCGGCGTTCGGCGTGGCCGGCTCGCGGGCCGCCGGGTAGCGCGCCGGCGGGTCGTCCTCGACCACCGCGGGGCCGGCCCGGTGGCTCCGGAGGAGGCCGCAGCACCCCAGCAACCCGAGCAAGCCCGCCAATCCCCACCACACCGTCATGACGCTCCTCCGTTCGCTCGCTCCCCGGATATCCGGGCTCCGGCGACCCAACCGCAGCGTTACCCGGCCGGGTGACACGCTCAGCCCAGCCGCGGCACGTCGCCCGGGAACGTGATCGGCAGCGAGTACAGCCCCCTCGCCGTGCGGCCGCCGCCCAGCCAGCCGTGGAAGAAGATGTGCCCGTCCACCACGTCCGCGCCGCCCGGACCGTCCACCTTGCCGCCGAGCAGGTCCGTCGACAGCACCGCGCCGTCCGCCTTCACGAACGCGCCGCCCAGCGTCGGCGCCGAGGCGTAACACGTGTGGTAGCCCGTGCTGTCGAACGTGTCCGCGGAGTAGAACAGCACATACCGGGACGCCGTCTTCACCACCGAAGGCGCTTCGACGACCGACTTCTCGGCCGGGAGATCGGCCCGCAGCAGCTCGGTGCGGGGACCGGCGAGGGTGCGGCCGTCGGCCTGCAGCTTCTGCGCCCAGATCGCCGACGGCGGCCCGGTCGCCGCCCCGTTGCTCTTGTAGAGCAGGTAGCGCGACCCGTCCGCGTCGACGAACGTCTGCGGGTCGATGTCGCCGTGGTCGCCCGGCTCGCACACCAGCGGCCGGTCGCCGGCCGGGGTGTACGGTCCCTCGGCCTTCTTCGCCGTCGCCGCGCCCAGGCACATCTCGCCGCCGGCGGTCTGCGCGGCCGCGAAGTACAGCACGAACGTGCCGTCCGGCAGCTGGGTGACGTCGGGGGCCCAGAACCCGCCGTCCGGTTTCGCCCACGCGGGGACGGCGCCGAGCGCGTCACCCGCGACGTGCCAGGGTCCTTCCGGCGCGGTGGCACCGGCCACGGGTATCCGCGTCGCCTTGGTGCCGGTGGCGAACGCGAAGTAACCCCACGCGGTCTTGACGACGTCGGGATCGGGGAAGTCCTCGTTGAGCAGCAGCCGCGGCGCGCCGACGGCCGCCGCTTCCGGTGTCACCGCGAACGCGGCCGCGATCACGATGACCGGAACGAGCACGAAATCCTGGAAGCGCATAGGCGAGTTTGCCGACCGCACAACGGTTCCGGCAACGCCAGGCGGCCGCCGTCACCGGGAAGCGTGGACCTGCCCGCGTTCCCGGATCGGGTGGATTCGTCCGCGCTCCGCCGGGTAGCCGCCGACTCATGCACACAACGAGCGGCCGTGGGGCCCACCGCGCCGGGCACCCCCTCGGCGAGGCCGAGAGCGCGGCGGCCCGGCAGGACAAACCCCTGGGCACGCCGGGAAAGCCGCTCGACCGCCGCTCGCCGTTCTTCACCGGGATGCTCGCCGCGGCCGGGGTCGTCGTCACCGTCGCGGTCGTCGAACTCCTCCTCGCGGCCTCCGACGTGCTGCTCCTGATCGGCATCGCGTTCTTCCTCGCCGTCGGGCTCGAGCCGGTCACCGCCCGCCTCGCCCGCCGCGTGCCCCGCGCGCTCGCGGCCGCGGTGGTCGTCGTGACCGCGCTCGCCGTCCTCGGCGGCACCCTCGCCGCGGCCGCCGTCCCGCTGGTGGACCAGGCGACGCGGTTGCAGGACGGCGCACCCCGGTACCTGGCACTGCTGCGCGACCGCGGCAGCCTGCTGGGCCGGGCCGACGAACTCTTCGGGCTCGAAGCCGCCGTCCGGTCGGTCCACCTGGCCGACGTGGCGAAATCGCTGGCGGCGCTGCTCGGTGACGCCGCGATCGTCGTCGTGCTCGCCACCTACTGCGTCGCCGACTTCCCGCGGATCCGCACCGCTCTCTACCGGCTGGCCCCGCGGTCGCGGCGGCCGCGGGTGATCCTGATCGGCGACGCGGTCTTCCGGAAGGTGGGCGCGTACCTCGTCGGCAACGTCGTGGTGTCGCTGATCGCGGGCGCGGCGACCCTCGGCTGGCTGTGGGCGTTCGGCGTGCCCTACCCGCTCGTGCTCGCCGTGCTCGTCGCCGTGCTCGACCTGGTGCCGGTGGCCGGATCGGTGGCGGCGGGCGCGGGCACCACCCTCGTCGCGCTCACGGTGTCGGTGCCGGTCGGGCTCGCGACGCTCGGCTTCTTCGTCGCCTACCGGGTGGTGGAGGACTACGTGCTGCTGCCGAAGATCGTCGGCCGCGCCGTCCGGATCCCCGCGCTCGTCACCGTCGTCGCGGTGCTGCTCGGGTTCACCCTGCTCGGCGTCGTCGGCGCGTTCGTCGCGGTGCCGGTCGCCGCCGCGGTGCTGCTCGTCGTGCGGGAAGTGGCCGTGCACCGGCTCGATCGGACGTGAGAAAGCCGCCGCGCGGGGGTGCACCCCGCGCGGCGGCCGGACCACCCGGGTCAGTTGCCCTGGGCGGTCCCGCCGTCGGCGATCTCACCGGCGGCGCAGTTGTCCGGGTTCTGGCCCTCGGCCTCGTGCTCGCCCGGGGAGAGCACCGGCACGCCGATGCCGTTGGCGGTGTCGTGCACCGGGACCTGGACGCCGAGGACGTTGACGTCGTCGTCGCAGACGCCGCCGACGACGTTCAGGTTGTGCACCGCGTCGAGGTTCTGCACGTTGCCGACGAGGCCGAACTGGTCGGTGGTGTCGACCGGGTGGCCCGCGACGCTGACACTGGTCGCGGACGCGGATCCGCCGAGCACCGCCATCCCGGCGGCGAGGGCGGTGGCGACGAAGCCGAGCTGCTTGATCACGGGAAAAATACTCCTTCTGGGTACCCGCCGGCCGATCCGGCGGGGGTTCGGGGAAAGGAAGAGGCCCGGCTTCGGTTCGCCGGGCCCGGGAAAGTCCGTTATGGTGCCGTCAAGCCGGGTGGGACCGGCGCACTCCTCCAGAGTCGTGGCCGGTCCCACCCGGGTCGGCGCCGTCCGGCGTCGCGGCGTGCCCGGAACGCGGAACCGGAGTGTGCAGCTCGCTCCGTGTTCCGGGCGCGCGGTGCGGCGTCCGCACTGGCGGCCGATTTCCCGTGCCCGGAGCCGGCTTCCGCACGCACGGGGCGGGCGCCGGGCACGGAAACTCAGTGACCCTGGCTCGTGCCGCCGTCGGACAGGCCGCCCGCGGCGCAGTTGTAGGGCGATTCGCCACTGGCCTCGTGCGAGCCCGGCGAGAGGATCGGCACGCCGATGCCGTTGAGCGAGTCGTGGATCGGCACCTGGACGCCGAGGACGTTGACGTCGTTGCCGCACAGGCCGAGGGTGCCGTTGACGTTGTGGAGCACGTCGGTGTTGTTCAGGTTCACCAGGCCGACCTGGCCGGTGTAGTCGTTGCCGCCGTAGTGGTGGCCGTGGTGGTGCCCGTGGTGGTGGTGCCCGTCCGGGGTGTCGGCGGCGGCGATGCCGCCGGCCAGGAACGCGCCGGCCGCCGCGGTGGCCGTGACGAAGCCGATCTTCTTCAGCATGGATTGCTCCTCGGTGAACGGTATTCGGAGAACGGGACGGCGGTCGGAAGTGTGTTCCGGCGTCCCGTGTGAGGGGAAACGTACTGATGCCGGAACGTGGTTTCCACTTCGTGCCACCATCGTGTGGGTACCGCGAGCCGCTGACCGCGTGAGTTGTGGTCCGATCGGGTTAGTCACGTTCTCCTTGCCGGCAACCACTTCCGCACCACTGTCCCCCGAGATCGCTTGCGGGGCAAGGAATGTTTCCGGGCACGCGAAAGAGCCCTGCGCCGGGTGGCGCAGAGCTCTTTCGCGGGGACTTCCTATTCGGGCCAGGCCTCGGCTTCGGCCGTGAGCGCGGTGGTCACGTCGATCTCGCCCGACCGCACCCGCCACGCGAGCGAGTCCGGCCGAGGCTGCAGAAGGTGCCACCCGATGACGTCTTCGTCGCCGTAGCAAGGGTTTTCGTCATCGCCGATGCCCAGTGCGGCGAAGTACTGGCGGGCGGGCCAGGTTTCGGGAACCCAGGCGCGGGCCCACCGCACGACGATCCTGGCGAGGTCGTTGCGGCCGTCCGCCGGGTGGATCAGGCGGTCGCCGGTGGTGCAGATCAGGCGTGGTGTGTAGGTCGCGCCGAGTGGCGCGACGGCGAGTTCAGTGTTCATTCCTCCCCCGGTCCACGACAGTGGACGGTGTTGCCCGGCTCGGATGCGCTGCTGCGCTTGAGAAGGGGAAGGACGGCCGGAGGCGGACGGGCGCACGCGGCGCGTCCCTGCACGGCTCCGTCTTGAACCGGGAACCATCCTACAAAGCCCGCGGACGCGGCGAAAACCGGCCCCCGGCGGCGAAGTCTTCGCCCGTTCCCGTGACAGCGCGAGTGGATGCCCCCGGCGGGGGTACGCCCGGGAAGAAGGATTCCCGGAACGGAAGGAAGTTTCGTGATGAACCACAAGGCAGGCAAGCTGTGCTGCGCGGCCGTCGCGGCATCCGCGGCGTTCGCGCTGACCGGAGCGGCACCGGCTTCGGCGGCGCCGGAGATCCCGGCACCGGCGTGGCACGAGCAGACCGACGACAACGGCACGAACCACGGCAACGCCCGCGACGACAACGACAACGACGACAACGGCCTGTGGGGCCTGCTCGGCCTGGCCGGCTTGCTGGGCTTGGCCGGGCTGGCCCGGCGCGACCCCAAGCCGGGCGCGATGGCGGGATACCCGGCCGCGGGGGCGACCCCGCCGCCGGCGAACACGTACCCGCCGGCCGAGCCGCGGCGGAACCCGCCGGGCGCCTGAGGGTTGCCGGTGCCTTGACGCCGGTCCCCACCGGGCACCGAGGTGCCGCCCTTGTGGCGCAACAGGTTTCCGTGCGGTGTTTGCGCACTGGTGCCGCACGTGAGGCACCCGCCGCACACCCGGCACCCGCGCAACGTGCGCGCGCCATTGCCGCACACCCGGCACCGGCCCCACACCGGACACCCGCACAACGCCGGCGCACTGCCGCCGCACGTCCGATTCCCGCTCTTCGCCTCGGCGTCAGTCATACCGCACAGGGCTTTCCCGCCGAGTGCCGGGGTGGCACCGGCACCACGCGGCCCGCTCCCGCCGGCCGCCCGGGTGACCCTGGTGCCCTGCACCGCGATTCCTCTCTTCTTCGCGCAGAACGTCCCGGCGCCGTGGGGCGTCGGGACGTTCTGCGTTTCCTTCTCTCCGAATGGTGCCCAGTTGTCAGGTCTCGGCACCGAGGGACCACCGCAACGACCGGAAAACCGGTCCGGCGGCCGCCACCCAGATTAGCGAAGTGCTCGCCGCGCAAGAAGTGTTTTCGCATCGTACCCTACTTAAGAGTGGCTTTAGCAGACCTCGACAAATGCGCATGATTACCCACCCTTTCTTGCCTTAAACCTCACGATCGAGTGAAAGTACCGCGTCACCCGAAACTGGCACCGATCGTACCTTCGGTAAAGAAAACCAGGCCGATTCAGCCATTCATCGCAACCCGCGAACACGGCCGAGTGACGCTATCACAGCACGTAACCGGCGCGGAAAACCGTCGAACAAGCACTTCACGCGATGTCGATGTTTGTTCCGGGGAACCGGCGCAGCCGTACACCGTGCGAAATCAACCGGCTCCGCCGATCCCCGGACATCCGCTCGCGCTATCGCGGATCGGCGCTCACCATGATCGAAGTCGGCATCGCACAATCTCCGAGGAGTACGACATGAAAAGTGCACTGACCCGAGCGCTCACGGTGTTCGTCACCGCGGCCGCGGTGACCTTGACGGGGGTGGGTGTGGCGACGGCGGGCGGGCCCGGCGGCACCGGGTCGTCGAGCACCACGAGCGCCGCGGCGGAGGTCCAGGGCCTGCGCGACCAGCTGGCGTCGCGGGCGGACAACGGGGACGTGGCCGGCACGCAGGCCACCCTCGGCCACCTCGACCCGCTGCTGTCGGATCTGGCCCAGGGCAAGCGGTACACCGTCCAGGCCGCGGCCAAGGACAGCGCGGCGACGGCGCAGAAGGACACCGCCGAGGCGCGCCAGGGCGTCGACAAACTGGCCGACCAGCTGGCCTCCCGCCAGTCGCTGCCGCCGGTCTCGGCCCTGCTCAACGCGCTGTTGCAGCGGGTGCTGATCAGCCTTTCCGCGCTGGTGAACGACCTTCTCGGCGGGCTGCCCGTCCCGGTCGGCTAGACCGGCCGGTACCCCGGACGGACAAGCCGGCGAAGGCCCGGCGCGGGTTCCCTCCCGCGCCGGGCCTTCGTCGTCCGGTGGAAGCCCGCGGAGAAGCCCGGCGCGGCGGACCGCACCGGGCTTTCGCGAGCACGCAGGCTATTCGTAGACGACGTAGGCGGGCGTGGGGTTCAGCGCCAGGACGTCCGCCGGGGTCATCAGGTCCGCGCCGCGGCGGGTGTCCTCCTCGAAGAACAGCTTGAAGCCCGGCCGCACGTGGGCGGGCATGGTCGTCATCAGGGTTTTCCAGGTCGCCCTCTTGGCGGCGGCCGAACCGATGCCGTCGACGACCTTGACGACCGAGACCCCCCTGTGGGGCTTGAGGTCCTGTTCGTCGCGCACGACGGACGCGGCGACCTGGTGGTAGACCATCACCTTGGCGGGCAGCCGGTGGGTGTCGGCCAGGTCCCCGAGGTAGCGCGCGACCCCGTCGAGCTCGGCGCCGGTCGTGCGGCCGAACTTCTTGCCCGGGACGACGCCCGGTTCCACGGCCCACTCGGGGTCGAGCGCGACGCCGACGTCGGGCTCGGTCAGCCAGCGCTCGTAGGCCTGGACCTCGGGCAGGAAGTCGGCACGGCCGGGCTGGATGTTCAGCAGCAGCAGGCCGTTCAGCGCCCGCGCGGCGTCGAGGTAGTCGCGCACGGTCGAGTCGTCGCAGCGGCTGCGGAACATGCCGTCCTCGCCGGGCGAGCGGTGCACGGTGGTGGCGATCAGCTCGACGACCGGGGTGACCGGACGTCCCGGCGGGAACGCCTCGATCCGACGGCGCAGCGCGCGGCCCGCTTCGGTGAGATCACCGGTCATGCGGCCGAGCGCTTTCGCGCCCGGCGCACCGCAAAAGCCGACGAGAAGGCCCTTCTCGAGCGGGTTCGGGGGTGGTGGCGGCGGTAGGGCCGCGACGGCCGCCGGGGCCGGTACGGCCAGCGCCCTCCCGCGTTGCAGCGCACCACACGCACTCGTGGCCAAGCCCGCGAGAGCGGCGGTGAGGACCAGGCGTCGATCGAAGGTTCGTTCGGCGGCGACCGCCTTTTTCGGGACCATCGCGGGAAAATACCCGCCGGTGATCATCGGCAAACCCGTTTTCCGGCGATCACCGAATCGTGCCGGGGCCATTCGCGGGCGCGTCGCTCCGGCCTGCGGAAACGCGATTTTCCAGGCGGTGACGGACAATTCCGCACTCACCCGACCCGGTGGCCCGGCCCGCACCCGAGGCGACCCGGACGCACACTTCCGCCATGCGTTGCCTTTTCCGGTTCGGTGCCGGGTTCACCGCCGTCGTCGCGCTGGCGTCCTGTGGCGGCCCGGCGCCCGTCGCCCCGGCACCCGCCCCGCCGCGTCCGGCACCGGCCGCCGCGCCGGCCCGCATCACGCCCGCCGCCGCCCGGCAGGCCGGCGCCGACGAGCTCGGCCGGGTCCCGGTCCTGATGTACCACCGCCTCGTCGCGCAGCCGAAGTCGGTCTACGAGCGCACGCCCGCCGATTTCACGGCGGAGCTCGAGCGGCTCGCGGCCGAGGACTACGTCCCGGTCACCACGGCCGAGCTGGTCTCCCGCAGGCTCGACCTCCCGGCGGGCGCGCACCCGGTGGTCCTGACGTTCGACGACGGCGACCCGAGCGCGTTCCGCCTGACGCCCCAGGGCCAACCGGAGCCGGGCACGGCGGTCCGGATCCTCCTGGACGTCGCGGCGGCGCACCCCCGGTTCCGGCCGGTGGCGAGCCTGTACGTCAACGAGCACCCGTTCGGCGGCGACCCGGACGGGCGTGCCCTGCGCTGGCTGGCCGACCACGGCTTCGAGATCGGCAACCACACCCGCCACCACACGAACCTGCGCACGGCAACGGAAAGCGCGGCCACGGCGGCCATCGCCGAGGAGGACGCGCTGATCCGCCAGGCGGTCCCGGGGTACCGGCCGAAGACGCTGGCCCTGCCGTACGGAAGCCGCCCGCACCGGCCGGGCCTGGCGGTGCAGGGACCGGGCTACGCGTACGGCGGCGCGCTGCTGGTCGGCGCGGGACCGGCACCGGCACCGTGTTCGGGCAAGTTCGACCCGGTGTCGATCCCGCGGATCCGTTCCCAGTCGTCGGGCGCCGAGGCGGAGTACGGCTCGGCCCACTGGCTCGACGAGCTGGGCTCGCCCGCGGGTCACCGCTACACGTCCGACGGCGACCCGTCGACGGTGTCGTACCCGCGGGCCGAGGGGCCGGTGGCGCCGGAGTGTGCGAGCGTGGGCCTTGCCTACTGAACGCCACCCGATGGCCCGCGTGGACTGGCTGCCCCAGCCGCGACGCCGCCCGGCGCCGCCGCGGGAGGTCCCGGCACCGAGGTCGCCCCGGATCCCGCCACCGGCGGCGCAGCCGGTTCCGGTCGAGGAGAATTCGGCCGCCACGGCTCGACCCGCACCGAGCCGCCCGGCGGGATCGCCGAGCAAGCCGCAGGCGGCTCCGGCTGCCGCGACCCAGCCCGAGCCGGGCCGCCCGGCGGCATCAGCGGCACCCGCCGCACAACCCGCCCCGGCCCACGCAATCCTGCCGACCCCGACCCGCCCTACGGGATCGGCGAGCAAGCTGCAGGCGGTTCCGGCTGCCGCGACTCAGCCCGCCCGCCCGGCGGCAGCCAGGCCAGAACCAGCGGCACCCGCCGCGCAGGCTGCCCCGGCCCCAGCCCCCACGGTGCAACCCGCATCGAGCCGCCCGGCGGGATCGGCGCCCGCGGTTCCGCCACCGAGCGAACTGTCCGCGCCGGAGCCACGCTCTCCGGCCGAAGCCGTGCCGCCAACCCCTGCGGCACCAACCACTCCAGCACCGACCGCCCCGGCTACCCTCGGCTCAGTCCGCGAGATGCAGCCCGCGCCGGCGTTCGAGCCCGCGCTACCCGCCCGGCGAACCTGCGCCCTCTCCGTCGCCCCCGCGATCTCGACAATCTGACGCTCCCACCGATAAGACTCGTTTAAATCTCGGGGTGGCCCGTAACATAAAAAAAAAACAAAAAAAAAAGAAAACATACGAAAAGAAAAGCAGTAAAGAAGAAAATAAAAAAG
>JARAWT010000072.1:0-49398 GCA_033793495.1 Streptomyces sp. MN03-5084-2B
CACCACCCCGGCGCGGCCGATCTGCCTGGTCCCCGCCCCCAGCCGCCCCTCGGCGGCGCGGGTCCGCGGAGGCCCGCACGTCGAGCGCCTGGCCGTCGTGGCTGCGGCCACCCTGGCGGCCCGCGGCATCGAGGCCACGGTCGCCCCCGCTCTGGAACTGGCGGGAGCGGCCCGCGACGCGGTCGGCCTGAGCCCCGAGCAGCGCCGGGCCAACCTGGCCGGCCGGTTGAAATTCCGGGAAGCCGGCCGTCCGCCGCCGGGCGCCGCCATCGTCGTCCTGGACGACGTGATCACCACCGGCGCCACCGCGGCCGCGTGCACCAGAGCCCTCGCCGCGGCGGGTTTTACGGTCTCCGCCGTCCTGACCCTCCTGGCCGCCGGATGAACCGACCAGGCGCTCCGAAAGGACACCTCATGCGCACCACTGTGGACCTTCCCCGCGCCGCGCGCACGACGGTCCAACCGATCATCGAAAAGGTGGTACCGGTTCCGCGCCTCACCCCGATCAAACATCGCCACAAACCACTCCGCCCCAGCTCAGCCCGCAAAAAACCACCTGGGAAACCGCCTCTCGCGCCCGGGTGAACGCGATGTCACCTACATGAGTGACAACAACCGGGAACGCGAACGGACCGGCGCCCGTTGTCCGGGCATGAGGGTGTCGATCACGATCACTCGGCCGCCACACCACTCCACCGGAGTGGCGGCTGTGCGGGACCGGGCCGTCACCCTCGGCGTCCACCGGCAGGCAGCGGTGCGCCGTCCGTGTGAAAGCACGGCACCGGCGCCGCGTCCGACCAGCGGGTGTTTTGCGGTGCCCACTTCGCGATCACTGCGCGGGGTGACCGAGTCTCATCCCCTGACATCCCCCGGCTCGGGGGCTGTTGTAACGGGCGTGAGGAAGCTAACGTGCTCCGCAATCAGCAATCCCCGCAGGCAGGGAGGTGACGAGCCCATGTCCCTGGCGCCGGAGGTGCGCTGAGTCCGCGCTCGGTCACCGGAACGAGACGTCGTCCACCGTTTCCGAGTTCCTTCTCAGCCCGCGATCCGGGCTTACGTCCCCGCAATACCGGCGCCGTGTGTGAACACAACAGCTCGCAGTCATCTCAGCGAGGGAGGTCGTGTATGGACATCGTCGTTAAGGGCCGCAACGTGGAGGTGCCCGACCACTACCGGGCACTTGTCAGCGAAAAGCTGGCCCGCCTCGAGCGCTACGACAGGAAAGTCATCCGGTACGACGTGGAACTGTTCCACGAACCCAACCGGCGCCAGGCCAAGAGCTGCCAGCGCGTCGAAATCACCGGAAAGGGGCGAGGCCCGGCCGTACGCGCTGAAGCGTGTGCCGCCGACTTCTACGCGGCGCTCGATTCCGCAGTCACCAAGCTGGAAAACCGGCTGCGGAGGACACACGACCGGAGGCGCGTGCACTACGGCCGCAGCCGCCCGGAATCGGTCGCCGAAGCGACCTCGGCACTGCCGGGTGGTGGATCCCCGGCCGCAGCCAGTCCCGCCGCGCGTACCGCGGTGTTGGACGCACCCGAAGCCGAACCGCAGACGAACGGCTTCGCGAGTGCCGAAGAATTCCACCTGCCCCAGCAGCAGAGCTGGACCGACGACGACCTGGGTCACCAGCCCGGCCGCGTCGTTCGCGAGAAGCAGCACACCGCGGAGCCCATGACGGTGGACCAGGCTCTCTACGAGATGGAGCTGGTCGGCCACGACTTCTACCTCTTCAACGACTCCGACGCGGGCCGGCCCAGCGTGGTCTACCGGCGGAAAGGCTTCGACTACGGCGTGATCCGGCTCGGCTGAGCCGGGTTCGAAGGAGGCCTGCCGGAGGGTCCGCACGCGCTCGCGTGCGGGCCCTCCGCATGTCAGAACCTTATTCTGGTTAGGCCGGCGCTACGGACCGCAGGCCGACCACCTACGTGACATTCGTGCCGGCCGACGGCTGAATAAGGTTCTCAGGACGTACGGCGTGTGCACACGAGGGCCACCGTTCCCTACGATGGGGGTGGGAAGGTGGTGCCGAACACGGCCGCCACCGCGGGAGAACCTGCCCGGGACCGGCCTGGGCGTGCTCATATTCAGCTAGTGAGGTCGACCGGATGGTGCTGAACCGCCTGCTCCGCGCGGGTGAGGGCAAGATGGTGAAGCGGCTGCGCAACATCGCCGATCACATCAACACCCTCGAAGACGACGTCAAGGACTTGACCGACGCCGAGCTGCGGGCCAAGACCGAGGAGTTCCGCAAGCGGAACGGCGACGGCGAATCCCTCGACGAGCTGTTGCCGGAGGCCTTCGCGGTCGTCCGGGAAGCGGCCAAGCGGGTGCTGGGCCAGCGCCACTTCGACGTCCAGCTGATGGGCGGCGCGGCGCTGCACCTCGGCCAGGTCGCCGAGATGAAGACCGGCGAGGGCAAGACGCTGACCTGCGTCCTCCCCGCCTACCTCAACGCGATCCCCGGCAAGGGCGTCCACGTCGTCACGACGAACGACTACCTGGCCAAGCGCGACTCGGAGTGGATGGGCCGCATCCACCGCTTCCTCGGTCTCGAGGTCGGCGTGATCCTGTCGGAGCAGCAGCCGGACGTGCGGCGCGCCCAGTACAACGCTGACATCACCTACGGCACGAACAACGAGTTCGGCTTCGACTACCTGCGCGACAACATGGCGTGGAGCCTCGACGACTGCGTGCAGCGCGGGCACTACTTCGCCGTCGTCGACGAGGTGGACTCGATCCTCATCGACGAGGCCCGGACGCCGCTGATCATCTCGGGCCCGGCCGACCAGTCGTCGCGCTGGTACGTCGAGTTCGCGCGGCTCGCCCCGCTGATGAACGGCATCGACACGACCACGATGGGGTCGCGTGAGCGGGTCGAGAAGACGAACCTGATCAACTCGAAGTACCACTACGAGGTCGACGTCCGGAAGCGCACGGTGGCCGTCACCGAGAAGGGCGTCCGGTTCGTCGAGGACCAGCTCGGCATCGAGAACCTGTACGAGGCCGCGAACACGCCGCTCGTCGGGTACCTGAACAACGCGCTGAAGGTGCAGGAGCTCTTCCACCGCGACAAGGACTACATCGTCCGCAACGGCGAAGTCATGATCGTCGACGAGTTCACCGGGCGCATCCTGCACGGCCGCCGCTACAACGAGGGCATGCACCAGGCGATCGAGGCCAAGGAAAAGGTCGAGATCAAGGCCGAGAACCAGACCCTCGCGACGATCACGCTGCAGAACTACTTCCGGCTCTACGAGAAGCTCTCGGGCATGACCGGTACGGCCGAGACCGAGGCCGCGGAGTTCCACCAGACCTACAAGCTGGGTGTGGTGCCGATCCCGACGAACCGGCCGATGATCCGCCAGGACCAGCCGGACCTGATCTACAAGACCGAAGAAGCGAAGTACGAGGCGGTCGCCGAGGACATCGCCGAGCGGCACGAGAAGGGCCAGCCGGTGCTGGTCGGCACGACGAGCGTCGAGAAGTCCGAGCGCCTGTCGAAGCTGCTGGTGAAGCTGAGCGTGCCGCACGAGGTGCTGAACGCGAAGCACCACGACCGCGAGGCGCTGATCGTCGCGCGCGCCGGCCAGAAGGGCGCCGTCACGGTCGCCACGAACATGGCGGGCCGCGGTACCGACATCGTGCTGGGCGGCAACCCCGACCTCATCGCCGACCAGGTGCTGCGCGAGCGCGGCCTGGACCCGGTCGAGCACTCCGAGGAGTACGAGGCCGCCTGGCCCGAGGTCCTGGAGCAGGTCAAGGCGGAGTCGAAGGCCGAGGGCGAGGAGGTCCGCGAGGCGGGCGGGCTGTACGTCCTGGGCACCGAACGGCACGAGTCGCGCCGCATCGACAACCAGCTCCGCGGTCGTTCCGGCCGTCAGGGCGACCCGGGCGAGTCCCGTTTCTACCTGTCGCTCGGTGACGAGCTCATGCGCCGCTTCAACGCGACCATGGTCGAGCGCGTCATGACGACCATGCGCCTGCCCGACGACGTGCCGATCGAGCACAAGATGGTCTCCAAGGCGATCAAGAGCGCGCAGACCCAGGTCGAGCAGATCAACATGGAGCAGCGCAAGGACGTCCTCAAGTACGACGAGGTCATGAACGAGCAGCGCAAGGTGATCTACGCCGAGCGCCACCGCGTGCTGGCCGGCGAGAACCTGCGCGACCAGATCGAGGGCATGCTCGTCGACGTCGTCAACGCCTATGTGGACGGTGCGACGGCCAACGGCTACGCCGAGGACTGGGACCACGAGAAGCTGTGGACGGCGCTGAAGCAGCTCTACCCGGTCAGCATCGAGTGGGACGACCTCATGGAGGACGGCGACCTCGACGAGAGCACCCTGCGCGAAGCGCTGGTCGAGGACGCCCGCCGTGCCTATGACAAGCGCGAAGAGGAGATCAACGCGCTCGTCGGCCCGGAGGGCATGCGGACCCTGGAGCACCAGGTGATGCTGACGGTCCTCGACCGCAAGTGGCGCGAGCACCTCTACGAGATGGACTACCTCAAGCAGGGCATCGGCATGCGGGCGCTGGCGCAGCGCGACCCGCTGATCGAGTACCAGCGCGAGGGCTTCGACATGTTCCGCGCGATGCTCGACTCGCTGAAGGAGGAGGCCGTCGGCTTCCTGTTCAACCTGCAGGTCGAGCGCGCCGAAGCCCCGCCGGCCGAGGAAGCCGCGGCGCTGCCGGCGGGCGTCCCGACCGGCAACGGCCAGGCGACCGAAGGCCGGCACGCGCGGCCGGCGCCGCCGCAGCCGCCGACGACCGACACCGAGTCCGTCCCGGCCGCGCTGCGCGGCAAGGGCCTCGGTGGCGGTGGCCAGGCGTCGGGCATGACGCTGTCCGGTCCGGGCGAGGACGGCGAGGTCGAGTCCCACGCCGAAGGCGGGGCGCAGGCCGCGGGCGGTGGCGGCGGGGGTACCCGCCGGGACCGTCGCGCCGCCCAGCGTGACGCCGCCAAGAAGGGCAAGAAGGGCCCGCGTCGCTGACGAAGCAGAGTGCCGGGGTGCGTGCGGTGGGTCCGCGCGCACCCCGGCTCTTTTCGTGAGGGGGAAGCAGCTGGTGGATCCGCAGGAGTTCTTCGGGCTGTTCTCCGCCGGCCGGCGGCCGGACCCGTACCCGGCGTACCGGCGGTGGCGCGAGCGCCGGCCGGTCGCGGCCCTGGACGAGCGGATGTTCGCCGTCAGCGGCTTCGCCGAGGCCACGCAGGTGTTGCGCGACCCGGCGTTCGGGCACCCCGAACCCGAGTACCTGGATCCGGCGGACCGCCGCCCGGACCAGCCGGTCGACGAATCGGGACGTGTGGTCCGGGCCTTCCTGTCGCTGAACCCGCCGGACCACACGCGCCTGCGGCGGCTGGTGGCGAAGGCGTTCACGCCGCGCATGGTCGAGCAGCTGGCGCCGCGCATCGAGGAGATCGCGGCGGGGTTGATCGACCGCGCGCCGGCCGGGTTCGACGTGATGACGGCGCTCGCGAAGCCGTTGCCGGTCGAGGTGATCGCCGAGCTCCTGGGCGTGCCGCTGGACGACCGCGAGCGCTTTGCGGAGTGGTCGCACGCGATGGCACGGGCGGTGGACCCGCCGTTCATGCAGCGCCCCGAGACGCTCGAACCGGCGGCGAAGGCGCGGCAGTCGTTCGTGGGCTACTTCCGTGCGCTGGCGGCCGAGCGGCGGCGTGAGCCGGGGGACGACCTGCTCTCGGCGCTGGTCGCGGTGTCGGACGCGGGTGACGTGCTCAGCGAGGGCGAGCTGCTGGTGACGCTCACGCTCCTGCTGATCGCCGGCCACGAGACGACGACGAACCTGATCGGCAACGGCGTCTTGGCGCTGTTGCGCGGCCCGGACGGCCTGAAGCCGCTGGGCGCGGAGGGCGAAAACGCGGCACGCGTGGTGGAAGAGGTGCTGCGGTACGACTCACCGGTCCAGCTGACGGCCCGCACGGCCCTGCGCGACACGGCCGTGGGCGAGCTGGCGGTCCCGGCGGGCAGTCAGTTGATCATCGTGCTCGGCGCCGCCAACCGGGACCCGGCAACGGGTCCGTCCCCGGAATCGTTCGACCCGGCCCGCGAACCGGGCCGGCACCTGGCATTCGGCCAGGGCATCCACTTCTGCCTCGGGGCGCCGTTGGCGAGGTTGGAGGCCCGCATCGTCTTCCGCGAGCTGGCCCGCCGCCGCCCGGAGCTGGCCCTGGCAGGGAACCCGGAGTGGACCCCGACGACGACCCTGCGCGGCCTGTCGACCCTCCCGGTGACGAGCGGGGTAGGCAGCGCGGGACCGCAACCGCCGACGAGGGTGAGCGCCCCAATGTGGCCTTCGGTGCGTTGAACGCACCGAAGGCCACATTGGGTGCGTTGAACGCAACCAAGGCCACATTGGGGCGCTCGGGGCCCCCGGCGGTGCGCGGCCTTCGCCGCCCCACCTCACGCCGCCCGCCGGGCCGGGGTGGCCGGCTCCTGCGGTTTCAACAGCGCGAACCGCTCGCACCGCCAGCCCGCCGGTGCCCGGACGAAGCGAGCCGCCAGTGCGAACGACCGGCCGTCCGCCTCCACACGGGCGCACGCCTCGACCACCTCCGGTGCCGGAGCGCACGTGTGGACCGTCTGCGTCCGGTGCCGCGGCCGCGGCCGGCGGGGCCCGGAGAGGCCTGCGTACACCTCCGGCGCCACCAGGTCGCGGACCTGCGTCGCGGGCCGGCGACCGTCGTAGGCCTCCAGCAGCATGTTCAGCAGGTGGCCCACCTCGCCCGCTTCGGGCTGCCTCGGCGCCGGGCACCGCACGCCGCCGAGGCGGTGGTGCTCCCGCCGGGTCACCTCTTCCGGCCGGTCCGCCCCGCGTGGGGCCTCGCAGTCGACCAGCGGCCGCAACCGGTGTTCCTCGATCATTTTCCTGCCCTCCCTGACTCGGCTTTCGCTTAGAGGGGGAACAGGCCGAAAAGGACACCGGAATCGCACGATCCGGGCCAGAACCGCGGAAGCCGTGGATTCCCGGTGACCGATGCGGTAAACCGGCCGCTCCGCGAGACAGCGCGTCGCCGCCGCAGCTATGGTGTGCCGGGTGCTGAAAGGGCTATTGGTCGATTTCGCCGGAGTTCTCACCGATCCTGACGCCGGCCGGTTCTACGACTACTTGGCGGCCGCACGCGAGCGCGGCGTCCGCACCGCGTTGCTGTCCAACGCCCCGGGAGCGTCGGACCAGGTCAAAAACACGATGTTCGATTATTTCGACGCTCTGGTGTTCTCCGGTGAGGTCGGCGTGGCCAAGCCGGACCCGGCGGTCTACCGGATCGCGGCCGACCGGCTCGGGCTGCCCGTCACGCACTGCGTGTTCGTCGACGACTCGGCGGCGAACATCCGCGGTGCCGTCGAGGCGGGCATGGTCGGGGTGCACCACCGGTCGGTCGGCGAGACGCTGGACGAGCTCGCCGTGCTGTTCGCGGCCGGGTGAGGGTCAGCGCGCGCGGCGGACCAGCTCGAACGACAGCACCGCGGCGGCGGCCGAGACGTTCAGCGACTCGACGTCGCCCGGCATCGGGATCGACAGCCACTCCGTGACGAGCTCACCGACCTCCGGCCCGACCCCGGCCGTCTCGCCGCCGAGCACGAACGCCGCGCGCTGCGGCAGGTCGACGTCGAACACCGTCGTGCGAGCCGAGGCGCCCAGCGCGTAGAGCCCGTAGCCGGCTTCGGCGAGCATCTCCGCCGCCTCGCCCGCCGAGCCGCAGCGCAGCACCGGCGCGCGGAACGCCACCCCGGCCGAAGCCTTGACCACCAGCGGGTCCAGCGCCGCGACGCCGCGCCGGGGCACGATCACGCCGTCCAGCCCGGCCGCGGTCGCCGTCCGCAGGATCATGCCGACGTTCGCGGGTGTGGTGACGCCGTCCAGCAGCAGCACCCGCGACGGCGGGCGCCGGTCGGCCAGCGCCGCGGAAAGCGCGCGCATCCGCGGCGCGACGACGTCGGCGAGCACGCCCTGGTCCTGCTTGCCGTTGCCGGCGAGCACCTTGACCCGGTGGGCGCTGGCGCGCTGCACCGGCACGCCGGCGTCCTTGGCCGCGCGCTGGATCTCCGCAGCGCCGGGGCCGCGGGCGGTGTCGGCGAGGATCACCTTGTCCACGCGCAGGCCATCGTCCGCCAGTGCCTCGAGCACCGGCTTCCGGCCGTACACGGTCAGGAAGCGGTCCTTCGGCGAGATAGTCGACTCATCACCCACACCGGGCAGTCTCGCATTGTGTAAGGATCGGCTCATGCCCGACCGCCTTTCCGCGCTGGACGCCTCGTTCCTCTACGTCGAGGACCACGCGACCCCGATGCACGTCGGCGGCGTGGCGATCTTCGAGCGGCCGCGCTCCGGGTTCGGGTACGCGCAGCTGGTCGACCTCATCGGCGGGCGGCTGGCGTACCTGCCGCGCTACCGGCAGCGCGTGCTGGAGGTGCCGGGCCACCTGGCGCGGCCGGTGTGGGTGGACGACGTCGACTTCGACCTGAACTACCACGTCCGGCGCTCGGCACTGCCCCAGCCGGGCAGCGACGAGCAGCTGTTCGACCTGGTCGCGCGCCTGATGTCGCGGCGGCTGGCGCCGGAGCGGCCGCTCTGGGAGGCGTACTTCATCGAGGGACTGGCCGGCGACCGGGTGGCGCTGGTGACGAAGACCCACCAATCCGTTGTGGACGGTGTCGGCACGATCGACCTCGGCCAGATCGTCCTCGACCCGGCGCCGGCCGAGCCGGAGCCGTTCGAGGACATCTGGACGCCCCGCCGCGAGCCGAGCCGCACCCAGCTGGTCATGGACGCGATCAGCGAGGGCGTCCAGCGGCCGGGCGAGGTGGTGGAGAACGTCCGGTCGGCGGCGAACGACGCGTTCGCGGCGGCGGGCAAGTTCGCCGAGACCGTCGGCGGGGTGGCGTCGACGCTGCGCACGCTGGTGAGCCCGGCACCGCCCGGGCCGCTGAACGTCCGGGTCTCGGGCGGCCGCGTGTTCTCGGTCGTGCGCACGCGGCTGGAGGACTTCCGGAAGATCCGCGCGGCGCACGGCGGCACGGTCAACGACGTCGTCCTCGCGGCCATCACCGGCGCGCTGCGCGAATGGCTCCTTTCGCGCGAAGTGCAGCTGACGCCGAACACGACGATCCGCGCGCTGGTGCCGCTGGCGGTCCGCGACGCCGAGACGCCCGGCTACTCGACGCCGGGGCTGGTCGGCAACCAGGTGGCGGCGTACCTGGTGGACCTGCCGGTCGGCGAGCCGAACCCGGTCCTGCGGCTCCAGCACATCGGGCACGCGATGGCCGAGCACCTCGATTCGGGCCGTTCGGTGGCGGCGCGCGGCCTGCTCAAGGTCGGCGGCTTCGCCCCGGCTACGCTCCATTCGCTCGGCGCGCGAGCGGCGGGGTCGCTGTCCGGGCGCATCTTCAACGTCATGGTGACCAATTCACCGGGCCCCCAGGTGCCGATGTACGCGGGAGAGGCCAGACTGGTCGAGATGTTCCCGGTGATGCCGCTGATGCGCACCCAGGCGCTGGCGATCGGGGTGACGTCCTACCACGGCGGCGTCTACTTCGGACTGAACGGCGACCGCAAGGCCGCGTTCGACGTCGATCTGGTCGCCGGGATGATCGAAGAATCCTTGGAAGAGCTGAAGGGTGCGCACTGGTGAGGGTCTATCTGCCTGCGACCATCGCGATGCTTCGCGACCTCGAGACATCGGGGGAGTTCCGCGCCCGCAGCGGAACGGCGTTCGCGCTGACGCCGGCCTTGCGAGAGGCGTACGTCAGCGGTTCGGACGAAGAGCTGGAGTACGCGGCCCTGCTGGACGCGGCCCGGGCCTCGCTGCGCCTGATCGCGGCGGAGGAGAAGGGCGAGCCGCGCCGGGTGGTGGTGTCGGCGGACGTGGCGGGCGTGACGTTGCGCCCCGACCTGGACGCCCCGGTGGTCCGCATCGGCGGCCCGATCCCGCTGTCGGCGGTGGCGGCGATCCACGTGGACGCCCCCGAAGCGGCGGAGGCGGTGGCCGCGGCGGCGGCGGTGATCGACGCGGCAGACCTGGGGGATCCGGACGCGGAGTTCACGTTGGGAGACGCCGAGGACCACGAGCTGGCCTGGTATGCGCCGCAGGAGCTGCCGTTCCTGCTGGAGCTGCTCTGAGTCGTCCTTGGTGGTCGCCCCTCGGCTCGGTCCACGAGTGGTGACTTTGCCGCGGCCCGCCCTCCCGCAGAAACTGCTCCGGGTTCCGGCCACGTCGGGTCCGGCGGTGTTCTGAACGACTCGTTCATGACGTCTGGCGTCAGGAAAGGGTCGTTCATGACATCCGGCGCCGGGAACGAGTCTTTGAGGCTTCGAAGCCCAAGCGGGTAGCTGCAGGCCTGCCCGAGCTGGCTCGGGCCGGTCCACGAGTGGCGACTTTGCCGCGGCCCGCCCTCCCGCAGAAACTCCCCCGCCCTCTCCGGGGGGCGTCCCCAAGTCCAGTCTACCGGCCCCCACCGACAAAACCCTGCTCAAGGCCGGTTGTCCACAGGCGACCACAGATGTGGATGCAGCTTCGCGCCAGCGGTGACGCGGGCCAAGGGCCAAGGGCCAAGCCGGCAGGAGACCGGACGAAACGCGGCTACCCCACCTCACCCGCGGGCGGCGGCTGGATGTCGACCGCGGTGCCCCACTCCGAATAGCGCGTCGTGATGCGCGCGTCGGAGCCCGGCAGGATCGGCGACAGGTCCAGGACGATCTGCAACGGCCGGTGCAGATCGTCGAGCCAGAGCTCCACCGGGAACTTCCCGCCCACCCGGGCCGCCGCGTCCGCGGGCAACCCCGCCGGGAGGTCGGTGCCCAGGCGCGCCAGGTCCAGGTCGACGCGGTAGTGCTCCGCCGCCACCCCGCCCAGGTCCGTGCGCTCGGCCGCGACGATCGTGCCGGCCGTCCGGATCTCGCCCAGCGTGTGGGCCGGGTCGTTCTGCTCGGCCAGCTGCGTCAGGCTGCCGCCGAGAACCTGGGAAAACGGGTCCGTTCCGTCCGCCGCGACCACCACCCACGGCTTGCCGGTGCCGAGCTCGTCGCGCGAGCCTTCCGGCACCTTCGCGTACAGCTTCCCGGCCACCAGCCGCAGCTCCGCCGGCTCGCCGAGGAAGTCCGTCGTCATCACCTGGGCCGTCCCGCCGGCGCCGAACCGCGCCTGGCCCTGCCCTTTCGAACGGACCGTGCCGACC
This sequence comes from Streptomyces sp. MN03-5084-2B, assembly GCA_033793495.1. Taxonomy (GTDB): domain Bacteria; phylum Actinomycetota; class Actinomycetes; order Mycobacteriales; family Pseudonocardiaceae; genus Amycolatopsis. The sequence continues at coordinate 11,199 of JARAWT010000072.1, forward strand.
GCGACGTCCGTGCCGAACTTCGCCGAACCGCCGCTCGCCGTGGCCGCCGTCGCGGCGTCGGCCAGTGCTCGCGCGTCGTCGAACGCCGGACGTCGGGGTGGGTCGGAGCACGCTCCGGCGAACAGGACGAGCAGCAGCACCGCGGCGGCTTTGCGCATGGCGCCAACAAAAACACAGCGGCTCCCCCGATCTCGTTCGGGGGAGCCGCCGCTACTCAGCGTCGTCCGGTCAGCGACCGGCCTTCTTGATCAGCTCGCCGAGGTCGACGACCTGCTCGGCGGGCGGGGTCGCCACGTCGACCTGGGTGCCCCAGTCGCTGTACTTCATCGTGAACTTCGCGTCGCCGGCCGGCGCACCCAGCGCCTGCATCATCGGGCCCTGGTCCATGGTCACCTGCACGGGCAGGTTGTCCTTGTCCAGCCACAGCTCGGCGGGGAGCTTGATGTCCTTGCCCTTGAGCATGTCGGTCAGCTTGTCGCGCGTCGCGGCCGGGAGCTGGCCGGTGAACTGGTCGATGGCCTTGGCGACGTCGAGCTCCACCTTGTAGTGGTTGACCTTCTGGCCGTTCAGCTCGGTCTGGTCGGAGGAGATGATCCGGCCGGCCTTGGAGATCTGGTCGAGCATCTTGCTCGGGTCGCTCTGCTCCGCCGACTGCGAGAGCGCGCCACCCAGCGACTGCGAGAGCGGGTCGGTGCCGTCGGCCGAGATCTTGGCCCACACCTTGTCCGTGCCCAGCTGCTTCTGCTGCTCGGCGGGCAGCTTGATGTACATGACCTTGTCGACCAGGCGCATTTCGGTGGTCTGACCGGCGGCGGTGCTGGTCATGGAGAACTTGGTGTCCGTCTCGTCCATGGCCATCGCGCCGGTCGCGGTGATCGTCTGGCCGGCGGCGGAGCCCTCCATGGTGAACTTCGCCGACTTGGACTTTTCGGTGCCCTGCTTGGACGCCGACGCCAGCTGGATCGCGTCGGTGAACGGCGAAGCGAGGCCCGCGGGCTGGGTCTGCTGCCCGCCCGCGGCGGCCGGCTCGGCGGTGCCGGTGGCGGAGTTGCCGCTGCACGCGGTCAGCGTGAGCACCAGCGCGGCGCCCGCGGCGACCAAGGTGGTCTTGCGCATCGAATTCCCCTCAGGTCGAATCTTCCACTCGGGATATCGCCCGAACGGGCGAATAGTTACCGATGTGACGGTGACGATCGGCGATCGGTTCCCGGTTGCCTCAGGAGTCGGTGGGCCGAGTCACATCGTGGCCACCGCGCGACGACAGCAGGCGCCGCAGCGACGCGAGCCGCTCAGGACTCGCCTTCCCGTCGGTGACGACGTCGTCGAGCGCGCAGTCCGGGTCTTCGGGGGCGCCGAGGTGCCCGCAACCGGACGGGCACTCTTCGGCGGCTTCGGCGAACTCCTCGAAGGCGTCCACGATGTCGTCCGCGGTGACGTGGGCCAGCCCGAACGACCGCACACCGGGGGTGTCGATCACCCAGCCGCCGTCCGGCAGCGGCAACGCCACGGCCGCGACGGACGTGTGCCGCCCCTTGCCGACCGCGCTCACCACGCCGGTGGCCAGTTCGGCGTCCGGCACCAGCCGGTTGACCAATGTCGACTTACCGACACCGGAGTGTCCGACCAGCGCCGTCACACGGTCCTTCAGCATCTCGGCCAGGCCTTCGGGTTCCTCGTCGAAGCGGGTCACGATCGCCGGGACGTCGAGGCCCGCGTAACCCGCCAGGAGCTCGTCCGGGCTGGCCAGGTCGGCTTTCGTGAGACACAGGACGGGTTCGACGCCGCCGGCGTAGCAGGCGACGAGACAGCGGTCGATGAAGCCGGTTCGCGGTGGCGGGTCGGCCAGCGCGGTGACGATCAGGAGGCGCTCGGCGTTCGCCACGACCAGCCGCTCGTACGGGTCGGTGTCGTCGGCCGTGCGCAGCAGGGAGCTGGTGCGGTCGTCGACCCGGACGATCCGCGAGAGGGTGTCCGGCTTGCCGGAGACATCCCCGACCACGGCGACGCGGTCGCCGACGACCACCGGGGTCCGCCCCATCTCGCGGGCGCGCATCGCGGTGATCACGCGGCCGGGATCGGCGTCGATCGCGCAGGTCCAGCGGCCGCGGTCCTTGCCGATGACCATGGCCGTGACGGCGTCGGCGTGCTCGGGACGGCGCTTGCTGCGGGGCCGGGTGCCCTTGCCCGGACGCACGCGGACGTCGGACTCGTCCAGCTTGCTCCAGTCGTTGCGCGCCAAACCCTCGTCCTCTCGTGCGCCGGTGCCCACCCGAATGATCCCACGTCGCTCGCCACGGCCCTGGCCAGCGTGTAACGATGACTCACATCCGGCACGAGGAGGTTGGGATGTGCGGGCGCTACGCCGCCACGAAGGACCCGGCGAAGCTGATCGAGGAGTTCGACGCGATCGACCTCACCGAAGGCCACGCGCGCGCCGACCACAACGTGGCGCCGACGAAGAACGTGGTCACGGTCGTGCAGCGGCATCCGCGTGACGAAGACGGCGAAGTCCTCGAGGACGAGCCCGCCGAGCGCTCGCTGCGGATGATGAAGTGGGGCCTGGTGCCGTTCTGGGCCAAGGACCCGTCGGTCGGCTCGCGGATGATCAACACCCGCGCCGAGACGGCCGCCGAGAAGCCGGCCTTCCGCCGCGCGCTGGTGTCGCGCCGCTGCCTGGTCCCCGCCGACGGCTGGTACGAGTGGCGCCGCACGGGCAAGGAGAAGGAGCCGTTCTACATGACGGCGCCGGACGATTCGTCGATCGCGTTCGGCGGGATCTGGGAGAGCTGGCGGCCGAAGGACGACGACAAGGCCTCGCCGCTGATCACGTTCTCGATCATCACGACCGACGCGGCCGGTCAGCTCACCGACGTCCACCACCGGATGCCGCTGATCGTGCCGCGCTCCCATTGGGACGGCTGGCTGGACCCGGACCGCGAAGACGTCACCGACCTGCTGGTGCCGACACCCGAGGACATCGTGGCGTCGCTGGAGCTGCGGCCGATTTCGAGCAAGGTGAACAACGTCCGCAACAACGGGCCCGAGCTGCTGGAGCGGGTCGACCCGGCGCAAGAGGGCGCCCTGTTCGACGCGCCGAAGACATGACCGCCCTCCCGATCGAGACCGCCTACGGCCCGGCGCGGGTGTACCTGCACTGCGCCGAGGAGGGCGAAGCGGTGCTCATGCTCGGCCACGGCGCGGGCGGCGGCCTCGGGGCGAAGGACCTGGTGGCGGTGACGCGCGCGGCGCAGGCGGCGGGCGTCCACGTGGCGCTGGTGGAGCAGCCGTACCGGGTGGCGGGCCGCCGCGCGCCGGCCCCGGCGAACCAGCTGGACACGGCGTGGCTGACGGTGGCGGACGAGCTGTCGGAGCGCTTCGACGGCCTCCCGTTCGTGTTCGGCGGCCGGTCGTCCGGGGCACGGGTGGCCTGCCGGACGGCGTCGGCCGGGCAGGCGGTGGCGGTGCTGTGCCTGGCGTTCCCGGAGCACCCGCCGGGCCGGCCGGAGAAGACGAGGCAGCCGGAGTTCGACGCGGTCGAGGTGCCGACCCTGGTGATCCAGGGGGAGCGGGACCCCTTCGGGCGGCCGAAGCCGGGCCCGCACCAGGAGCTGGTGCTGGTGGACGGCGACCACAGCCTGGCCAAGGACCTGGAGACGATCTCCCGGGCGGCGACCGAGTGGCTGGCGAGGGTGCTCAGGCCGCTGGCCTGAGTTGTCCACAACGGGGTCGGTTGTCCACAGATTTGGCGATGCCCCGTTGTCTGCCCTGGTCGCGGATAGACTGGAACCGGGGACGCCCCCCTGGGAGTGGCGGGGGCTGCCCGGTCGCTCCTTGTCGGGTATTTCCGCAGCTCAGGCCCCGATTGTCGGGTACGCAAGCCCGGCCGAACCGAACGAATCCGTCCGCTCGCCGAGTTTCGTGAAACCTTCTCAGGCCAGGGTCCGATGTTCTCCGGCGTGGGCAGCGACGCGGGCAAGACCGCACACGACGACCTTTGGCGAACCCTGCAGATCGTGAGCGAATGGATCCGGACCGCGGACACGAAGGCCGGGGCGACCCTGGCCGTCGACGGAGCGGTCCTGGCGGTCGCGGCTTCCCGGCTGCGGGGGACGCCGCCGCCGGGTGTGCCGGCCGTGGTTGCCTTGTCGGTGGCCGTCGCGCTGGCCGCGGCCAGTGTTCTGCTGGCCATCTGGACCGTCGTCCCGCGGGCGCGGCGGCTGGGTACCGAAGCCATCTCCCACTACGGGACCATCGCCGCCTTCCGGTCGGCCGCCGAATACCGGGTCGCCGTGCTGACCACTCTGTCCGAGCCCGACGATCTGGCCGAGCACCTCACGCGCCACATCTGGGCGTTCTCCCGGGCAGCCACCCGCAAGTACCGCTTCGTCACCTGGGCGATCCGGCTCCTGGCCGGGGCGATGCTGGTCGGCGCGACCGGGCTGCTGTTGCCCTAAGCCCCGATCGCCGCCACCACCGCGCCGGTCAGCCGGATCAGCTCGCCCGGTGCCAGCTCCACTTCCAGGCCCCGCCGCCCGGCCGAGCAGAACACCGTTTCGAACGTCGATGCCGAGGCGTCGATCACCACCGGCAGGCGGCTCCGGTGGCCCAGCGGCGAAATGCCGCCCAGCACGTACCCGGTCGCCCGCTGGGCCGCCGCCGGGTCCGCCATCTTCGCCTTCTTGCCGCCCGCCGCGGCCGCCAAGGCCTTCAGGTCCAGCTGGCCCGTGACCGGCACCACGCCCACCACGAGACGGCCGTCCACCTCCGCCACCAGCGTCTTGAACACCCGCGCCCGGTCCAGGCCCAGGGCTTCCACCGCCTCCAGCCCGTACGACTCCGCGCGCGGGTCGTGGTCGTAAGCGTGCAGCGTGTGCGCCACTTTTTGCTTCCCCAGCAACGCCGTTGCCGGGGTGCCCTTGCCAGCCATGGCGGAAGTCTAGGGAATGCCCGCTTGCCCCGATCGGTTGTACGGGACGTGACAACAACGCTCGCCACCACACGCTCTCGCAGCCGCCGCCGTCCCGAGGCACCGGCGAACCGCGGCGTGCCCGGTCCCCGCGTAAACTCGGGTCCGCCGTATGCGCGCACGCGCATCGACGCCGAGCGGGAAGGGAACGGTTTGCCGAGCACGCAGAACTCAGCGCCGGAAGAAGCGACCGAGGCCGAGCGCGCCGAGCGCTTCGAGCGGGACGCGATGCCGCTGCTCGACCAGCTGTACTCGGCCGCGATGCGGATGACCCGCAACCCCGCCGATGCCGAGGACCTGGTCCAGGAGACCTACCTGAAGGCGTATGCCGCCTTCGCGTCCTTCAAGGCCGGCACCAACCTCAAGGCCTGGATGTACCGCATCCTGACCAACACCTACATCAACGGCTACCGCAAACGCCAGCGGCAGCCGGTGCAGGCGCCCACCGAGGAGATCTCCGACTGGCAGATCGCCAAGGCGGAGAGCCACACCTCCAGCGGGCTCCGGTCGGCCGAGGTCGAGGCGATGGACAACCTGCCCGACACCGACGTCAAGGCCGCCCTGCAGAAGCTGCCCGAGGAGTTCCGGCTGGCCGTTTACCTGGCCGACGTCGAGGGCTTCGCGTACAAGGAGATCGCCGAGATCATGGACACGCCCATCGGCACCGTGATGTCCCGTCTGCACCGCGGCCGTGCCCAGCTGCGCGACCTGCTCGCCGACGTCGCGCGGGAGCGCGGCTTCATCCGGGGTGCCCGCGAGGAGGTGGCGGGGCGATGAACGACATGTGCGAGGGCGCGTCCGACAAGGTCCGCTGCGAAGAGGCGCTCGCCGACATCTACCTGCTGCTCGACCGCGAGTGCAGCCCCGAGCGGGACGCCGCGTTGCGCTCCCACATCGAGGACTGCCCGCCGTGCCTCGAGGAGTACGGCATCGACGAGCACATCAAGCAGCTGCTCGCCCGCAAGTGTGGCGGTGACCACGCCCCGGCCGAGCTGAAGAGCCGGCTGCGCGCGTCGATCCGCCAGACGGTCGCCTCCCGCGGCGGTGTCACCGTGGAACGCACCGAGATCACCCTCGAGCAGCGCTCCGAATAACGCGCCCGAGCACGACAAAGGCCCCCGCACGATCGTGTGGGGGCCTTTTGCGTGCCGGCGCCGGCCTCAGGAGTTGGGCTTACCGCCGTGGTTCGCGGCGTTCTTCTTCCGGCTGCGACGCTTGCGGGCGCGCTTCGACATGTTCACTCCTCGTCGTCAAAGCTGGTCAACCTCTCAAGTGTGTCATGACGTCCCGCTCTGGTTGGATGGGGTGCGTGTCCACGCTCGCCGAACTGCTCGCCGACAACACCGGCCTCCCCGGGGAGGCCGCGGACCACCTGCAGACCGTCGTCGCCGAGTGGCAGCTGCTGGCCGACCTCTCGTTCGCCGACTTCCTGCTCTGGGTCCCGGTGACCGAGGAACTGCAGCCGGACGGCGGCGACTTCGTCTGCGTCGCGCACGCGCGGCCGACGACGGCGCCGACCGCGCACCCCGAGGACGTCGTCGGCACGCGGTTCACCGTCCAGGAGCACCCGCAGCTGGCGAAGGCCATGCGCGAGGTGCGGATCTGCCGCGAGGAGGACCCGCACTGGTACCGCGACCTGCCGATGCGGCGCGAGGCGATCCCGGTGCGGTTCCACGACGAGGTCATCGCCGTGATGAGCCGGGAGACGAACCTGGCCGCGCCGCGGGTGCCCTCGCCGTTGGAGATCGCGTACCTGGGCAGTGCCGGCGACCTGTGCCAGATGATCGTCGACGGCACGTTCCCGCCGAACGGCACCAACGCGACCGACACCCACACGTCCCCGCGGGTGGGCGACGGCCTGATCCGCCTCGACTCGAGCGGCACGGTCGTGTTCGCGAGCCCGAACGGCCTGTCCGCCTACCACCGGATGGGGCACGAGTCCGACCTGGTCGGGACGCGCCTGGCGCCCCTGACGCGCTCGCTGATCCGCGACCCGTTCGACGCGACCGAGGTGTCCCACCGGATCATCGAGGCGCTCGATGGGAAGCCGTCGAGCCGCACGGAGGCGGACTCGCGGCGTGGCGCCGTGGTGCTGTTCCGGGCGCTGCCGCTGCGGCCGGCGGGCCAGGCGGCGGGCGCGCTCGTGCTGGTCCGCGACGTCACCGAGGTGAAGCGGCGCGATCGTGCGCTGCTGTCGAAGGACGCGACGATCCGTGAGATCCACCACCGGGTGAAGAACAACCTGCAGACGGTGGCGGCGTTGCTGCGGCTGCAGTCCCGGCGGACGACGTCGGAGGAGGCGCGGCTCGCCCTGGCGGAGTCGGTCCGCCGGGTGACGTCGATCGCGCTGGTGCACGAAGCGCTGTCGATTTCGGTGGACGAGCGCGTCGACCTCGACAAGCTGCTGGACAACGTGCTGCCGATGGTCGGCGAGGTCGCCACGGCGGAGTCTCAGGTCGGGCTGTCGCGGAAGGGCTCGTTCGGGGTGGTGGTCGCGGAGATCGCGACGCCGCTGGTGATGGTGCTGGCCGAGCTGGTGCAGAACGCCATCGAGCACGCGTTCCCGGCAGGCCGGTCGGGGAAGGTCGAGCTGATCGTGGAGCGTTCGGCCCGCTGGCTGGACGTCGTGATCCGCGACAACGGGCGCGGCCTGCCGTCGGGGTTCTCGCTGGAGCGGTCGGACGGCCTGGGGCTGCAGATCGTCCGGACGCTGGTGGAGTCCGAGCTCCGGGGCTCGCTGTCGCTGCGGAAGGTGCGGACGGAGACGTCGTCGACCCGCGTGACGGGCACGGAGGCCGCCCTGCGCATCCCGCTTTCCCGCCGCCTCTGACGAGTCCGCGTACTCAAGCGGACGACTCGCGTACCTGGAGGGTCGGATCGCGTACCCACGGGGTCGGCTTGCGTACCTGGAGGGTCGGATCGCGTGCGTGAATACGGATCTCGCGTGATTGAGCGCGGATCTCGCGTGATGGGGGAGGCATCTCGCGTGATTGGTGGAGTGACACGTTGAAGGCCCGGCACCAGGTGCGTGGTGCCGGGCCGTTCAGCGCTTCGCGGGAGGACTTGAAGTCCCCGTGAGGTTTCACCGCACCCGTCGCCAGGTGGTTTCGCCTCGGTTGTTAAGCTCAAGCCGGGTAGGTATCACCCCAGACGGCGTGGGCACGACAAATGCCCGCCGGGTGAAATTCCTGCTCGGCCTGGGTGGATCTCGAGAAACTTAGGCGTTGGTACGCGTGCCGATGTGCGTACGGCGGCGCTTGAGCGCGCGTCGCTCGTCCTCGCTCATGCCGCCCCACACGCCGGCGTCCTGACCACTGGCCAAAGCCCAGGCCAAGCAGTCGGAAGCGGAGGGGCAGCGGTGGCACACGGCCTTCGCCTGAGCTACCTGCGACAGAGCAGGACCGCTGGTTCCCACCGGGAAGAACAGCTCGGGGTCCTCGTCTCGGCAGGCCGCGTCGTGGCGCCAGTCCATGTTCGTGAGCTCCTTCATATGGCGCGGGAGGGCCGCGCCACAGTCGTCTTAATGGCGGTCGTGTTCTTGGGTGCTTGTGAATGCTTTCACGAAGCACCGCTTTCGACAAGGGTTTCCGCAACATCGGTGAGTCAGGTCACCCGGCCGAGCGACCCCTCTGACCTGCGGTTTCTCTCCGAAGCAGCCGCCCGAAGGGAAGGCTGATGCGCTGAGTGGAGCTTCTCCGTCGACGAACGGCACCTGGTACTTATCCGCAGGCGATCAGCGGTCCCGTCGTCACATGATTACCGTGAGTGCATTCGGGACGCTGAAAAATTCCACTCGGGTCCGCTGGCCGACGAGGTCGCCGTCCACCTGGAAGTTTACCGGTTCAGCTGCGTCGATGCGGATCATCGGCAGGTCATCGTGACGCACGAGACGTCGGCCCCGCTGGTTGCTCTTCGTAGTCAAAGCTTGGCGTACATGCTTGAACACTGTGGGCAACCCCAGACCGTTCAACGCGAACAAACCCAATCCCGTCTCGAACGAGCAACCCGGGTTGAGGTGGACGGCACGCTCGCCCAGGTAGCTCCACGGATCGGTGTTCGACACGAAAGCGGTCAACGCCTCGGTGGGTTCCTCGCCGGGGATGCGGATCGTGAGGGCCGGCCGGCCCAGCGGCGGCCGGAAGTAGGAGCGGACGGCGGCCCGCAGGTAGAGCCCGGCCGTGGTCTGCTTGCCGCGGCGCTTGGCGACCCGGCCGACGACGTCGGCGTCCCAGCCGAGGCCGGCGTTGAAGGTGAACCAGTGCCCGTCGGCCAGGCCGAGCCCGACCCGGCGCGAGCGGTCGTTCTCCAGCGCGTTGAGCAGCTGGTGGGTGGCCTCGAAGGAGTCCGCGGAGATGCCCAGGGCGCGCGCGAAGACGTTGGCGGACCCGCCGGGCACGACACCCAGGGCGGGAACGTGGCCGATTTCCGCGGGATCTCCGTCGGCGTCGGCCAGCAGGCCGTTGACGACCTCGTTGACCGTGCCGTCGCCGCCGTGCGCCACGACCAGGTCGATGCCGTCCCGCGCGGCCGAGCGCGCGACGGCCATCGCGTGGCCGCGGTAGTCCGTCTCGACCACGTCGAGCTTGACCTGGCTGGCGAGCGCGTGCGCCAGCACGTCCCGGCCACCCGCGGTGGTCGAGGTGGCCTGGGGGTTCACGACGAGGATTGCGCGCATTACCGCAGAGTAAGTGACTTCCGGCGGCCCGAGAACCTCCCGGCGCCGCATGGTGACGGGCGCAACCCCGGGGAACAGCACCTACGCGACCCTGTGCCGGGCGGTCCTCCTTCTTGCCGCGAGTGTCCGCTCGTCGTGACAAGTGCACCCGGGCCGACCGCCCGCTCATCGACGACATCTTGATTTTCGACGCCCGGGCGGTCCCGCGAAAACGGCCGACCGGGTGGCATACGATCGAAAGAGCTCACGCACGGTGACCCGCCCTGGTCGAGTCCACTGTGCTCCCGCAGAAGGACCCCCGGAAGGCCGCCGCAGTGAAGCTCTCGCCCGCTCCCCGTGAGGTCCGGCTGGCCGGCGTGGTCACCGCGGTGCCGTCGCTCGCCCTGCTGGTGTTCGGGGTGGTCGTGCTGGTGAACGGACTGGGCTCGCCCGCGCAGCCGGGCAACAACGTCTTCGTCGAGTCGGGCACGTTCATCGTGGTCGCGCTGGCGTTCCTGGCCGCCTCGGCGGGCCTGGTGCTCGGCCAGACGTGGGCGCGCTCGCCGGGTGTGGTGATCGCGCTGATCGTGATCGGGCTCGGCTGGTACCTGCTGGGCCCGTCCGGCGAGCCGCTGTGGGGCGTCCCGATCGCGCTGCTGGGCATCGCGACCCTGATCCTGCTGTTCCGGCGGCCGTCGCGGGCCTGGGCGCTGGGCCTGCGCGAAGGCGAGACGGAGACGGAGGCGGCCGAACGCGGCGGCCTCGCCGGCCGCCGCGCCGAGCGTGAAGGCGAAGAGGACTAAGCCTGCGCGGCCAGGGCCTTCAGGGGTGCGTCGGTGAGGCGGTTGACCGTCCACTCGTCCATCGGGACCGCGCCGAGGGCCTTGTAGAACTCCGTCGCCGGGTTCCAGTCCAGGACCGACCACTCGAGCCGGGCGTAGCCGTTCGCGACGCACTCCGCCGCCAGCGCCGCCAACAGGGCCTTGCCCAGCCCGGAACCACGCTGGGACTCCCGGACGTACAGGTCTTCCAGGTAGATCCCGTGCACCCCGCGCCAGGTCGAAAAGTTCAGGAACCAGACCGCGAAGCCGACGATCTCGCCGTCCACTTCGGCCACGTGCCCGAACAGCTTCGGCTCGTCGCCGAACAGAGCCTCGTGGAGCTGGGGAGCCGTCAGGTGGCACTCGTCCGGCGCGCGCTCGTACTCCGCCAGTTCGTACGCCAGGCCGACGGCCGCTTCGACGTCCGAAGGGCGGATCCGGCGGATGCGGTCGTCGGGCACGTCAGTCCTCCGCGGGCAGCAGGTTGAGGTGTTCGATCTGGGGTTCGCCGCGCTCGTCGCCGAGCACCGCGATGCCGGCCGCGTCCAGTCCGAAGTGGACGCCGGCGGTGGCGGGCAGGCCGAGCCAGCGGGCCACCAGCACGCGGCTGAAGTGCCCGTGTCCGACCAGGATCACGTCGCCTGCTTCGCAGGCTTGGCGGGCGCGCTCCAGCACGCGATCCGCGCGGGCGGAGACGTCCGAAGCGCTTTCGCCGCCGGGGCTCGGGTGGGTCCAGACCGTCCAGCCCGGCACGGTCTCCCGGATCTGCGGCGTGGTGACGCCTTCGTAGTCGCCGTAGTCCCACTCGGCGAGGTCTTCGGTGACTTCGTCGACGCGCAGCCCGGCCAGCGCCGCCGTGCGCAGTGCCCGGGCGCGGGGGCTCGACAGCACCAGCGACGGGCCGCCGACCAGGCTGCGGAGGGTGCCGCCGGCGGCGCGCGCCTGGCCTTCGCCCGCCGGCGTCAGCGGGATGTCCGTGCGGCCGGTGTGCCGCCCGTTCAGCGACCATTCGGTCTGCCCGTGCCGGAGGAGGAAGAGACGGTTCGCCACGTGGCCGAACATACCCGGCCGTTTGCGCGGCGGCTGGCCGTCTGCTTATCTACTGAACGGTAGCTTAGTTCGAGGAGACTTCCATGTCCGTGACGCCGACGTTCGCGATGTGGCACAAGCTGGCCGGTAGGCCGGGCGGAAAACAGCTGTTCAGCGCCGCGATGTGCCTCCGGGTGCCGTATTTCCGCACGGTGCTGCCGTCGGTGCGCGAGCTGCGTCCGGGTCACTGCGAGGTGACCGCGCCGAAGTGGTGGGGTGTGCACAACCACATCCGCACGTTCCACGCGATCGCCGCCTGCAACCTCGCCGAGATCGCGATGGGCATGCTCGCCGAGGCGACCGTCCCCACCACGCACCGCTGGCTGCCGAAGGGCATGAGCGTCCAGTACGTCGCGAAGGCCGGGACGGGCCTGCGTGCGGTGGCGGCGCTGCCCGAACTGCCCGATTTCGGCGACGACGGCTTCGACCTCGACGTCCCGGTGACCATTTCGGACACGGACGGCAAGCCGGTGGTCACCGGGACGATCACCATCTGGGTGACGCCGAAGAAGCGTTAGAGCTGCTTGTACTGCACGTACGTCGTCTGGTGGAACACCGACGGCGACGGCAGCCCCAGCTTCCGGTCGACGAGCTTCCCGAGCGGGCCGCAGCCCTGCGTCACCGGGAGCGCCAGGGCCGGGTCCACGACGCCGAAGTGGAACGTCGGCGGGTTCTTGGACAGCACCGTCGGCGGCAGTGCCGGGTCGTCGTGGACGACGGTGTGCAGCGGCGCGGCCGCCGTGCCGATGCTGCATTCCTTGCGCAGCAACGGGTGCCGCAGCACGGCGTAGACGTCGAGCTCGCCGCGGCGCTCGTCGTTGCCCTGGAAGTCCGAATGGCCGCCGTACCGCAGCTGGAGCGTCGTGCCGGCCAGGCCGGGCACGCGCACCGGCTCGTGCCGCAGTGCGCCGAACTCCTGCGCGTACTGGCCGTTGACCCGGCCTTCGCTGAACGTGAGCCGCATTTCGCCGAGTGGGATCTCTTGAGTGCCGATCGTCAGCTTTCCCTGCGAGACAAAGGCTTCGCAGCGCCACGTACCCGGGTCGGCGTTCGCGGGCGGTGCCGGGCAGCCGGTGAAGTCGAACGTCGGGAGTTCGTCCGCGGACGCGGTGCCCGGCAGGAAGGCCAGTGCGACCGCGGCCGCCCCCAGTGCGAGAAGTTTCATGGCGGCGAGCCTGCTCGCGTTGCGCCGCCGGGACATCCGGGATCGTCCCCAGGGAAGCCCCGGGATTGGTCAGGGGCCGAGCCGGGCCAGCGCGTCGACGAAGCCGTCGTCGGTGGCCGCGAAGAACTCGGCGTCCGCCGCCTCGACGTCCTTCAGGGCCTTCGCGACCAGTTCGAGGCCGGCCGGGGTGACTTCGAGGCGCTTCGCGCGGGCGTCGGCCGGGTCGTCGGCGCGGGCCAGGAGGCCGCGATCGGCGAGCTTGCGGACGACCTGGCTGGTCATCATCGTGTCGGTGCCGGCCTGGTCGGCGAGCTGCCGCTGGGTCGGTGGCTCGCCCGCGCGGGTGAGCCACCACGTCGTCGTCAGCAGCACGAACTGGACGTGCGTGAGGTCGTGCGGGGCCAGCGCGGCCCGCATCGCCCGCTGCCAGGCCAGGGTCACGCGCCACAGCAGGAAGCCGGGGCTGCGTTCCGGGCCGGGCAGGCGGGACTCCGGGGCGGTCATACCCGGGAGCTTGCCTCAGCGAGCCGCGCGAGCGCGCGCATCGCGTCCGGAGTGTCCGAAGTGACCTGCGGGCCGAATCCCTCCGGGCCGTCGACGGTGACGCGGTAGGTGATCCGCGTGCCGCCGTCGACGTCGGTCAGCACGTGCTCGAACCGCAGGTGCGCGTCCGGCAGGTGGGTTTCGTCGGTGAAGCTCCGGCCTTCGGTGACCTCGGTCAGGGTGAACGGGATCGGCGGCAGGCCGTCCATCGTCATCGTGCCGCCGGTTCCGACGGCGAAGTGGCCGTCGAGGACGACCGACCGGACGCCCGCGTCCCACTCCGGCCAGCGCCCGGTGTCGGCCCAGAGCGGCCAGATCGCGGCGGCGGGGGCGGTGGACGTCTCGCTGTGCTCGTACTCGTAAAGTGCCATGCGAGCAGACTATATGCGCGCTTACTAAATGCGCAAGCGGCCAGGTGGCCGGGGAGTGATCAGTTCGCCGAGCGCAGCTTGTCGTAGTAGGCGACGCAGTCCGCGTACACCGGGAGGAGGCCCTGCTCCGCGGCTTCGGCCAAGGTGGGTGCTTCGCGGTCCTTGCCGGACATGACCTGCTCGATGTCCGCGGGCCATGGCAGGTCCAGTGCGGGGTCGAGCGGGGTGATGCCGTGCTCGGCCGCCGGGTTGTACGGCTCCGAGCAGAAGTACGCCATCACGGTGTCGTCTTCGAGGGCGACGAAGCCGTGGCCCAGGCCTTCGGCGAGGTACATGGCGCGGAACTCCCGCGAGTTCAGCTCGACCGCGTCCCATTGGCCGAAGGTCGGCGACCCGACGCGGATGTCGACGACGACGTCGAGCAGCGACCCGCGCGGGCAGTAGACGTACTTGGCCTGGCCGGGCGGGGTGTCGGCGAAGTGGATCCCGCGGATCGCGCCGCGCCGGGACACGCTGTGGTTCGACTGGCCGAGCCGCAGCGGGTGGCCGACCGCTTCCCGGAAGACGTCCTCCTGGAACGGGGCGACGAACAGGCCCCGGTCGTCGGGGAACGCCCGGGGAGAGAACTCGAAGGCGTCCGGGACGCTCAGCAGGCGGAATTGCATGTCAACACCTTATCGGGCGCCCAACAAAACCGGACGGACGTCTTGGGAATTGCCGGGAATGCGGCTTCGGTGTGACATCAACCGCACCGAGGGGTCACCGGCGGCGGTGGACCTGTCACAATGAACGAACCGCCGCGTCCGCGGCCATCGCCAGACCCACGGCACCGATGGCCGACGTGACGCCTCGCCGACAGGCCGGCGCTACCGCGCTGGGCTGCCGTGCCGGGATCCCCCACGGTTTCCCCCTGCGGACCGTGGTCCCAGCCCGCATGCCCAGGAGAAATTCCAGTGACCCGAGTTCAATCCGCGAGTTCCGTCATTCCCACTGTTCGAATGACGGAAACGACGACAGGAAACCCCATGACCGACCCCACCGGTGCCGTCGCGCCGGTCACCGACGAAGAGATCTTCACCGGGCACGAGGGCGGCAAGCTCTCGGTGGCGGCCACCCGCCCGATTTCCAGCCCGCGTGACCTTTCGATCGCGTACACCCCGGGTGTGGCGAAGGTGAGCCGCGCGATCGCCGAGGACGCCGCCAAGGCCAAGCGCTACACGTGGGCGGACCGGCTGGTCGTCGTGGTCAGCGACGGAACGGCGGTGCTCGGCCTCGGCGACATCGGTGCCAGCGCGTCGCTGCCGGTCATGGAGGGCAAGTCGGTGCTCTTCAAGACCTTCGGCGGGCTCGACTCGATCCCGCTGGTGCTGGACACGACCGACGTCGACGAGATCGTCGAGACGCTGGTGCGGCTGCGGCCGTCGTTCGGGGCCGTCAACCTGGAGGACGTCTCCGCGCCGCGGTGCTTCGAGCTGGAGGACAAGCTCAAGGAGGCACTGGACTGCCCGGTCATGCACGACGACCAGCACGGCACGGCGATCGTGACGCTGGCCGCGCTGCGCGGCGCCAACCTGGTCCTCGACCGGGCGATCGCCGACCAGCGCGTGGTCGTCTCGGGCGCCGGCGCGGCGGGCGTGGCCTGCGCGAAGATCCTGCAGGAGGCGGGCATCGGCGACGTCACGGTGCTCGACTCCCGCGGCATCATCCACTCCGGCCGCGAGGGGCTGAACCCGGTCAAGGAGCGCCTGGCCGCGACGACGAACAAGGCGGGCCTGCGCGGCGGGCTGGCGGAGGCGCTGGAAGGCGCGGACGTGTTCCTCGGCCTGTCGGGCGCGACGATCGACGAGTCCCTGCTGGGCCGGATGGCGGGCGGCGGCATCGTGTTCGCACTGTCCAACCCGGACCCGGAGGTGCACCCGGAGGCGGCCGCGCGGTACGCGTCGATCGTGGCGACCGGGCGGAGCGACTTCCCGAACCAGATCAACAACGTGCTGGCGTTCCCCGGCGTCTTCCGCGGCGCGCTCGACTCGGGCGCCCGGGCGATCACGGAGAACATGAAGCTGGCGGCCGCCGAGGCGATCGTCTCGGTGGCGATGGACGACCTGGGCCCGGATCGGATCGTCCCGTCGCCGCTCGACCCGCGCGTGGCCCCCGAGGTCGCGGCCGCGGTGGCGAAGGCCGCCGAAGCCGACGGCGTCACGGACTGACGGCTGCTGAAGGGCACCTTCCTCGCATCTGACGAGAGGAAGGTGCCCTTCAGCGCGTCTGGTGGGAGGAAGGTGCCCTTCAGCCCAGGAGGTCGGGGAGGCGGTGGCGGGGGACGTCGACCAGGCGGAGGTCGACCAGGTCGCCGGGGACGTCGAGGGAGACGTTCGCCAGGCGGGCGTGGGCCCTCGTGAGGACCTCGTCCTGGTGCTCCACCGCCTCCGCGACCACCACCGCGTGCCGGTTGTCCGGCGTGCTCCGCAGGTACCGCAGCGCGTACTTCCCCCGGACGAGTGACGCCAGTGCCTCCTGGGAGGCCTGATCGGCCAGGTCCGGGTGGGCGTTCGGCAGCAGCAGCGCCAGGCGCCGGGCGTTCGTGCCCAGCAGGGTCCGCAGCAGCCAGGGGCCCGGGTCGGCCGAGAGGTCCATCGCGACCGCGTCGCCCTCGGGGCCGGAGATCGACCAGTCCACCGGCCGCGACTCCAGCGCGAGGCCGCCGGCCCCCGCGATCTCCTTCAGCCTCTCCAGCAGTGCCGGTTTCGTCCCGGCCGCCTCCACCGACTGCGGCCCGTGCGTGTAGATCGCCTTGCCGCTGCGCATCTTCTTGGCCTTCGCCGTCGGCTGGCAGACGTACAGGTCCGCCGCGCTGCCGATCGCCTGCGCCCCGAAGTACCGGTTGAAGCCCGGCAGGATCGCCTCGAACGTCAGCCCGAGCGTCGCCAGCGAGCGCTGCACCTGGGCACCCAGCGCCGGGTGGCGCGGGCTGTAGCCGTACGCCAGCAGCAGCCGTCCCTCGGTCGGCTCGCGCAACGCCTGCACCCCGCGCGCCGCGAACAACCCCATGCCTTCGGGCGTGTACGGCGGATCGCTGAACACGAGGTCGAAGCCGCCCGACAGTGACGGCGGGAGGCCGACGCGCAGGTCCGCGTGCGCGGTCCGGATCTCGCGGCCGCCGCGGTCGTCGAGGTAGGCGAGGACGCGCTCGTCGAGGTCGACGACCGTGAGCGACGCCGACGGGCAGACCGCCCGCACCGCCAGCGACGTCAGGTCGTGGTCGCCGAGGAAGAGCAGGCGCGCCGACGCGAGGTCGTACTGGGCGTCCAGCCAGAGCACGCGGCGCAGCACGGTCTCCGGCGTGGCCTGCACGTGGTCGAGCGCGGCCAGCGGTGACGGCACCTCGGCCACCCACTCGGCGACCTTCGGCAGCAGCTCGTGCGTCGCGACGGCTTCGTCGAGCGGGTCGGCGTAGCGCGGCGCGCGGTACTGCAGGTACGAAGCCGCGACGCCGGGCGCGATGCGCAGGCGGTCGCCGCTGCGGTCCAGGTCGTCGCCGAGCGCGGCGAGGACGGCTTCGACGCTGCGCCGGGGCGCGGTCGACAGCCGGACCAGCTCGCCGAGGTCGTGGTCGCCGGTGCGCAGCAGGTCGAGAACGCGGTACAGCGGGCGGACGCCGACGCCGTGCGCGGCGAGGACGTCGTCGAGGGCCTTCACGGGCTCCGAGCCTAGCCAACCAGCCCTCGGAACAGCGTGCCAACCACCGCCGACTCGGCTACGGTCGAACCACCGGGACATGGGGAGTGGCAGTGACCATCGAATTCCGCGACGTGACCAAGCAGTATCCGGATGGGACGGTCGCCGTCGACAAGCTGAACCTCACGGTCGAAGACGGCACGATCACCGTGTTCGTCGGCCCGTCCGGCTGCGGCAAGACGACGTCCCTGCGGATGATCAACCGGATGGTCGAGCCGACCGGCGGCCAGGTGCTGCTGGACGGCAAGGACGTCGCCGAGGGCGACCCCGCGCTGCTGCGCCGCGGCATCGGCTACGTCATCCAGCACGCCGGGCTCTTTCCACATCGGACGGTGCTGGACAACATCGCCACCGTGCCGCTGCTTTCGGGCTGGGACAAGGTGAAAGCGCGCAAGCGGGCCGCCGAGCTGCTCGAGATCATCGGCCTGCCCGTCGAACTCGGCAAGCGCTACCCGGCCCAGCTCTCGGGCGGCCAGCAGCAGCGCGTCGGCGTCGCCCGCGCGCTCGCCGCGGACTCGCCGGTGCTGCTGATGGACGAGCCGTTCTCCGCGGTCGACCCGATCGTGCGCGAGGACCTGCAGAACGAGCTGCTGCGGCTGCAGTCGCAGCTGGGCAAGACGATCGTGTTCGTCACGCACGACATCGACGAGGCCGTCCGGCTCGGCGACAAGGTGGCGGTGATGCGGGTCGGCGGCAAGCTCGCCCAGTACGGCACCCCCGCCGACGTGCTGCGGCACCCGGTGGACGACTTCGTCGCGTCGTTCGTCGGCCGCGACCGCGGCTACCGCGGCTTGTCGTTCCTCTCCGCCGAAGGCGTCGAGGTCAAGGAGCTGGAGCTGGTCGAGATCGGCACCAGCGTCCCGGCGAGCGAGGGGTGGCGGCTCGCGGTCAACACCGAGAAGCAGCCCCGCGGCTGGCTCCCCCCGAACTCCACTGTGGACGGACAGCTCGGTGAGGACGACCTCGTGGCCGGGGGATCGCTGTGGGTGCGGGGGACGCCGATCCGCGGCGCGCTCGACGCGGCGCTGTCGTCACCCGCCAGCCTCGGCGTGGTCGTCGACGAAGACCACCGGGTACTCGGCGCCGTGGTCGCGCGGCAGGTCTTGGACGTCATCGAGGGCACGCCCCAGGCGTCATGAGCTTCTTCGACGAGCTCGGGCGGTTCCTGGGCAGCGCGAACAACCGCGCGCAGATCCTCGGTGACCTGGGTGATCACGTCTACCTGGCGCTGCTCCCGCTGGTCGTCGGGATCGTCCTGGCCATCGCGGCGGGCTGGCTCGGCCACCGCTGGCGGCCCGCGCGGCAGGTGCTGATGGTCGCCGCGAACCTGCTCTACACGATCCCTTCGCTGGCGCTGTTCGTCGTCATCCCCGGCCTGATCGGGTCGAAGATCCTGGACAGCGTCAATGTCGTCGTCGCGTTGACGATCTACACCACCGCGCTGCTGGTCCGCCCGGTGCTCGACGCCCTCGACGCGGTGCCGCCGCCGGTGGTCGCCGCCGCGACCGCGGTCGGGTACAAGCCGGTGCGCCGGTTCTTCGCCGTCGAACTCCCGCTGTCCGTGCCGGTGCTGGCGGCCGGCGTGCGGGTCGCGTCGGTCAGCAACATCAGCCTGGTCAGCGTCGGCGCGCTGATCGGCACCGGCGGCCTGGGCGTGCTGTTCACCGACGGCTTCCAGCGCGAATACTTCTCGCCCATCGTGGTCGGCATCGTGCTGACGCTGCTGCTGGCGCTGGTCGTCGACCTGGTGCTGGTCGGCTCGCGAAACCTGCTGACGCCGTGGACCCGGGTGGCCGCATGATCACCGATCTCTTCCGCTGGTTCGGCGACCCGGCGCACTGGACCGGGCCCGACGGCATCCCGCAGCGGCTGCTGGAACACCTCGGCTACACGGCGTTGTCGCTGGTGATCGCGCTGGTCATCGCGGTGCCGCTGGGGCTGTTCGTCGGCCACACCGGCCGTGGCGGCGTCGCGCTGGTGAGCGTCGGCAACGCCATCCGCGCGCTGCCGACGCTGGGGCTCGTCACGTTCCTGTTCCTGCTCTTCACCGAGAGCGTCACCTCGACGATCATCGGGCTCGTCGTGCTGGCCGTGCCACCGATCCTGGCCGGGACGTACGCCGGGCTGCAGGCGACCGACCACGGCGTGGTCGATGCCGCGGAAGGCGTCGGGATGACCGGCTGGCAGCGGCTGTGGAAGGTCGAGGTGCCGATCTCCCTGCCGCTCGTGCTCGGCGGCATCCGCAACGCCGTGCTCCAGCTCGTGGCGACCGCCGCGGTGGCCGCGTACGTCGGACTCGGTGGCCTGGGCCGGTTCCTGCTCGACGGACTGGCCATTTTGGACTATTCCGAGGTGATCGCGGGCGCGTTGCTGACGACGTTGCTGGCCATCGTCCTCGACCTGCTGTTCGCGCTGCTGAACCGGGCACTGGTGCCCCGGGGTGTCCGGCTCGCGGCGGCCGTGAAGAAGGTGGCGGCGTGAAGCGGCTGGTTCTGCTCCTGGTTTTCGTGCTGGCCGCCGGCTGCGGCAACCCGCTGGCGGGTGGCGGTGAAGGCGGTGCTTCGGGCGACATAATCATCGGGGCGTCCGACGTCGGCGAAAGCCTGCTGCTGGCCCAGATCTACGCCGGGGCGCTGCGGCAGGCGGGCGCGACGAACGTGACCGTGCGGCCGCCGGTGGGCAGCCGCGAGGTCGTCGTCAAGGCCCTGCAGGACAAGTCGCTGTCGGTGGTGCCGGACTACAGCGGGAACCTGTTGCGGTACTTCGACAAGGCCACCACCGCGACGACGTCCCAGGACGTCTACGCGCAGCTGCGGCAGAAGCTCCCGGCCGGGTTCGAGGTGCTGGACCAGGCGCCGGCGGAGGACAAGGACCTGCTCGTCGTCGGGCCGCAGCTGGCTTCCTCGGGCGTCAAGACCTTCTCCGACCTGGGGAAGCGCTGCGGCGAGCTCGTGTTCGGCGGGCCGGGCCAGTGGAGCAGCCGCTGGAAGGACAAGATCAAGGCGCTGTACGGCTGCGAGTTCAAGGAGATCCGCACGACGGACACCGGCGGGCCGGTGACGGTGGCGGCCCTGAAGTCGGGCGACGTCCAGGTGGCGGACCTGTTCAGCACGTCGTCGACGATCGCGGCGAACGGGTTCGTGCCGCTGGTCGACGACAAGAACATGTTCCCGGCGCAGAACATCGTGCCGCTGGTGGCGCGGGGGACGCTGTCGCCGGCCGAGGTGGCGGCGTTGAACAAGGTGTCGGCGGCGCTGACGACTCCGGAGCTCACCCGGCTCAACGTCGAGTTCACCGAGGAGAAGCGGAACCCGCTGGACATCGCGGAGGACTTCCTCGCGCGGGCTTAGCCCTGCCGGGTGGGCCGGATCGTGAGGTCGCCGATCTCGACGTCGTCCGGCTGCTCGATGGCGAACGCGATCGCCCTGGCCACCGCGTCGGGGCTGATGCCGAGCGCCGCCATCGCCTGCCGGGCCTGCTCGCGCTGCTCCGGGTCCTCGACGTGGTCGACCAGCTCGGTGCGCACGTACCCCGGCGAGATGGACGTCGTGCGCAGGGCGCCGTCGGTCGACTCCTGCCGCAGCGCCTCCAGCAGCGTGCGCACGGCGTTCTTGGTCCCCGCGTAGACGGCCTGGCCCGGCACGATCTTCAGTCCCGACGTCGAGACGGTCGTGACGAAGTGCCCGCGGCCCTGCGCGCGGAACACCGGCAACGCGGCGGCGATCCCGTGCAGCACGCCACGGAGGTTGACGTCGATCATCGCGTCCCAGTCGTCGACGTCCAGGGCGCTCACCGGCGCGATCCGGGCGACACCGGCGTTGGCCACCAGCACGTCGAGGCGGCCGAAGCGGTCGACGGCGAGGGCGACGAGCCGCTCGAGGTCGGCCCGGCGGGTCACGTCGACGTCCAGCAGTTCCGCGCGGCCGCCGTCGTCGCGGATCTTGTGCGCGACCGCTTCCAGCCGGTCGGTGCGCCGGGCGCCGAGCACGACGGCCGCGCCGCGGCTCGCCAGCTCCCACGCGGTCGCTTCGCCGATCCCGCTGCTCGCGCCCGTGATGGCGACGACCTTGTCCAGTCCGTCCGGCATGACACCTCCCGCTAAACTGACAACTGTCCGCTTAAGCCTACCGGACACTTGTCCACTTACGCGAGGAGCCGGTCTTGCCCCGTTCGGACGCCGTCGCCAACCGTGACCGGATCGTCGAGGCCGCGCGGGCGGAGCTGAGCGAGTCCAACGGCGCGGCCGACGACCTGAAGCTGCACCGGGTCGCCAAGGCCGCGGGCGTCGGCCAGGGCACGCTCTACCGGCACTTCCCGACACGCGAACACCTGCTGGCGGAGGTGTACCGGGCCGAGCTGACGCAGCTCGTCGGCACCGTGGCGCCGCTGCTGGCCGAACACTCCCCGCTCGACGCGCTGTCCCGCTGGCTGGACCGGCTGGTCGAGTACGCGCGCGTCAAACGCGGCGTGATGGCGGCGATCGAGGTGCCGGCCTGGCAGGACCTCCACGCCGGCCAGCACCACCGGCTCGACGAAGCCCTCGGAACGCTGCTGGACCGGGGGCAGGCCACCGGGCAGATCCGCGCCGGCGTCGACGCCGCCGACGTCATCCTGCTGCTCGGGGCGCTGTCACGGATCCCCGAGGCCGACTGGGACGAACGCGCGCCCCGGATCGTGGCGGTGATCGTCGACGGCCTGCGCGCCTAGTCGAGGGCGAGCTTCACGCCGAGGCCGATGAAGATCCCGCCGGTGGTGACCTCGATCCGCCGCTGGTTCTTCTCCCGCCGGACCCACCCGCCGATCCGGCCGGCGAGGACGCCGACGGTGCCGTCGACGAGGAACTCGAACACGATCATGATCGCGCCCAGGACGGCGAACTGCAGCCAGACGTGCCCGCGGGCGGGGTCGACGAACTGCGGCAGGAAGGCGATGGTGAAGGTGACCATCTTGGGGTTGAGCAGGTTGGTGAGCACGCCGGACAGGTAAGCGCGGTCCGACTTCCGCTCGACGAGCGGCTTTCGCTTCCGGATGGCCTGGATCCCCAGGTAGATCAGGTAAGCCGCGCCGGCGATCCGCACCACGGTGAAGGCCACGGGAACGGCGGCGAAGAGCGCGGCCAGCCCGGCCGCGGCCACGGCGACGTGGATGGCCTCGCTGGTGGCGACCCCGGCGGTGGCGAGCAGGCCGGCCTTCGGGCCGCCGCGCATGCCGCAGCCGAGGATGAAGAGCATGTCCGGCCCCGGCGTCACCATCGCGACGGCGGTGGTGACGAGGAAGGCCAGCAGGAGGTGCGGGTCGACCGGCATGGGCCGATCCTGACACGCCGGCCGTGGCGCGCGAACCCCTTTTCCCGGATCGGTCAGAGGCGGGATGCGGTGCGGACGAGGTCGGCGACGGCCCTCGACCTGCTGTGGGGTGGCCAGGCGATGACGGTCGTGACGGCGGGTGCGTCCGGCACCGGCACGATGGCGTAGTCGTCGCGCAACTCGGCCCGGAGCGACTCGGGGACGACGGCGCAGGCCAGCCCGAGCGAGATCAGCTGGAACAGCTGGGTGTGGTCGCGCACCTGGGGGCCAGGTCCGTCCGGGTGGCCGGGCCAGCGCGGCAGGGGCAGGTCCGTCAGCTCGTGGATCTCGGCCGGCGACAGCTGCGTGCGGCCGGCGAGGGGGTGCCCCTTGGGCAGGACCACGACCTGCTGTTCGGTGGACAGCTCCTCGGTGTCGAACCCGGCTGTCGTGTCGTAGGGCCGGTGGAGCAGGGCGACGTCGGCACGCCCGTTGCGCAGCACCCTTTCCGGCTCGCCCGGCCCGCACAGCAGCACCTCGACGGCCACGGCGCCCGGTTCCGCGGCGTAGGCGTCCAGGAGCTTCGACAACAGCTCCCGGGACGCCCCGGCCTTGGCGGCCAGGACCACCGCCGGCCGGTCGCCCGTGGCCCGGCGGGTGCGGCGCTCGGCGGCTTCGACGGCGTCGAGCGCGGCCCGGGCCTCCCGCAGCAGCACCGTCCCCGCCTCGGTCAAGGCGATGGTGCGGGAAGTGCGGTGCAGCAGCACGACGCCGAGCCGCCGTTCCAGCTGCTGGATCGCGCGGGACAGGGGTGGTTGCGCCATCGTGAGCCGCTGCGCCGCCCGCCCGAAGTGCAACTCCTCGGCGACGGCGACGAAGTACCGCAGCTCCCGTGTCTCCACCCGGGCATCGTAGGCGCACCACGGCCGATACCCGTGCGGTATCAGCTTCCACCGGGCCGGTCTTGGACGGTCCAGGCGAGTTCGCCCGATGATCGACGACGTGAATGAACGAACGATTGCGCTGGTCACCGGCGCGAACAAGGGAATCGGGTACGAGATCGCCGCCGGTCTGGGCGCGCTCGGCTGGCGGATCGGTGTGGGTGCGCGGGACCGGGACCGCCGTGACACCGCGGTGGAGAAGCTGCGCGCGGGCGGAACCGATGCGTTCGGGGTGCCGCTCGACGTGACCGACGACGCCAGCGTGGCCGCGGCGGCCTCGCTGATCGCCGAGGAGGCCGGTGGGCTCGACGTCCTGGTCAACAACGCCGCGATCACCGGCGGCGAGCCGCAGACCCCCACCACCGTCGAGCCCGCGACCGTGCGAACCGTCCTGGAAACCAACGTGATCGGGGTCATCCGGGTCACCAACGCGATGCTGCCGATGCTGCGCGGCTCGGCGGCGCCGCGGATCGTCAACATGTCCAGCAGCGTCGGGTCGCTGGCCCTGCAGACCACCCCCGGCGTCGACCTGGGCCAGGCGCCGGTCGCCTACCTGGCCTCGAAGACCTTCCTCAACGCCCTCACCACCCAGTACGCGAAGGAGCTGAGCGGCACCGGCATCCTGGTCAACTCCGGCTGCCCCGGCTACACCGCCACCGACCTCAACGGCTTCCGAGGCTTCCGCACGCCGCAGCAGGGCGCGGCGATCGCGATCCACCTCGCGACCCTGCCGGCCGACGGTCCGACCGGCGGCTTCTTCGACGACGCCGGAGCCGTGCCCTGGTGATCGGCACACCGTGCCGTGGCAGGGTCAGCCGCGCACGGCCGCCGCCACGCGGGCGGCGTCCTCGACGGCCTGCTCCGGGGACTCCTCCGGCAGCGGCAGCAGGACCACCGAGCCGCTGCCCGCCTCGTGCAGCGCCCGGACCGCCGCCGCGCAGGTGTCCAGGTCTCCGCAGATCGCCAGCCGGTCGATCCACTCCGGACGCAGGGCCGCCGCCAGTTCGTCCACTGTGGACGTCGAATCGAGGAGCGCCAGCAGCTCACCGGCGAACGGCAGGCCCTCCACCTGGACCCGCGAGCCGGGCGTCAGGGACTCCGCGACCGTCCGGCGGGCGCGTTCGCGATCGCCGAGGGCCAGCCAGTTGTACGTCACCACCGCGTGGTGCGGCGGCGCGCCCGCCGCCGACCGGCCCGGGGCGATGCCCTCCAGCGCCGTCCGGACGTACTCCGGCGGCGCCGGCTCGGCCAGGATCGTGCCGTCCGCCGCCGCGCCCGCGACCGCCAGGGACTTCGGGCGCCGCACGCCCGCCACCAGCGGGGGCGGCGAGGACGGCGGGAACACCAGCTCGACCTCGTCCAGGTGGACGTGCCGGCCGTCCATCGAGACGGGCTCGCCCGCCAGCAGCCGCCGGACCGCCAGCAGCGTCTCCTCCAGCGCCGCCAGCGGGGACTCCGGGTACGCCCCGATCTGCCGCATCCACGACGCCACGCCGTGGCCGAACCCGGCGATCAGCCGGTCCGGGTGCAGCTCGGCCAGCGCCGCGACCTCCATCGCCGCGATCGCCGGGTTGCGCGCCACCGCCGGGAGCACGCCGATACCCACCTTGATCGTCGACGTCACCGCCAGCGCCGTCGCGACCGTGGCGACGCCGGCCGCCCAGAAGCAGTCCTCGACCAGCCAGAGCTCGTCGAGGCCCGCGTCTTCGGCCTGGCGCGCGAGGTCGCGCAGCTTGGCCGGCGGCTGCTCGCGGTTGATGCGGACGCCCACGGACGAGGTCGGTGTGTACAAGGGCTGCTCCTGTTCAGATCCGGGAGAACGCGGGCGCGTACTCGAAGGCGCCCGCCTGGGTGGGTTCGTACGCGGCCAGCGTCCGCGCCTGGAAGTACCGGCCCCACTGCGGGTCCGGGGCGGTGATCGACAGGTCCGACGCCGGGCGGAACCCGAACCGCGAGTAGTAGGCGGGCTCGCCGAGCAGGACGACCAGGCCGTGGCCTCGCGCGTCGGCCGCGCCGAGGACGGCGTGCATCAGCGCGGAGCCGACACCATCGCCCTGGTGCGCGGGCAGCACCCCGAGCGGGCCGAGCCCGACGGCGGCCTCGGTGTCGCCGCCCAGGCGGGCCCGGCTGCAGCAGACGTGCCCGACGACGGCGCCTTCGTGGACGGCCACCAGCGAGAGGAGGGTGATCAGGTCGCCCTCGGCCCGGAGTTCGTCGACGAGCGGCGCCTCGACCGGGGTGACGCCGGTTTCGCGCCGGAACGCTTCGCTGTGGACGGCGTGAACGGCCGCCTGATCGGCGGGCGTCTCGCGGCGGATCAGCATGATCGCTACCTTGCCGGGAACCGGCGGCGGACGGCAATCGGGTTTCGGCGCCGGTTCCGAGCAGCCCCCGATTCAACGCTAGCGGAGGGGACCGACAGTTTCGGCGACCCCAGCTGAGCACCCCCCGGCGACCCAAGCTACCCGAGGGGGCCGACGATTTCGGGTGAACGGCCTGCTCAGGCCGCCCGAATGGCCTAGTGTCCGATTCGTGCAGCAAGGACCGCAGCAAGGACCGCAGTACCCGTATCCGCAGTACCAGCCGTATCAGCAGTACCCCGGCTACCCGCCGCCTAAGTCCGGAGGGAAGACCGCACTGATCGTCGTTCTCGTGGTCGTCGGGGTGCTCGTGCTGGGCGGGGTGGGCGTTGGTGCGTTCTTCCTGGTGACGGCGGACCACAAGTCGTCCGCGGCTTCGCCGACCTCGACCGCTCGGACGGGTCCGCCGGACAAGTACACGTCGCTGCCGCGCTGCAGCGAGGTCGGCAGCCGGATGAACAACCTGCCGCCGCTCACCAGCGACAAGCCGGCGGAACCGGCGAGCACCTCGTCCACCGAAATCGAGCAGCTCGCGCTGAGCTGTTCGTGGCGGGAGCCCGGCTCGTCGGCCGGTGACCTGTCGATGTACCTGTCGAAGTCGAAGCAGCAGGGTTCCGGCGCGGGCGAGGGGTACGCGGAAGCGGGGTACGCCAACGAGGTGGACCGCGGCGCGAAGCCGATCACGGAGAAGATCGGGAAGGCGACGAAAGCGGCGGACGTGTCCTACGACCAGGGCAGCACCCTGCAGTGCGGAGTGCGGTTCTACCAGGGCAATGTCGACGTCAGCGTGATCGTCTCGGCGGCCGACCCGGCGGACCGGAACGTCGAGCGGTGCCGCCGCAACGCGCACAGCCTGGCCAAAGCCGCCTCCGAGGCCCTCCCGTAACCACACGAAGAAGGCCTCCTCGCCGGCGAACCGGGAGGAGGCCTTCTTCGTGCTCAAGCGATCAGTCGAACGCCTTCGCGATCAGCGCCTTCTGCTCGACCTCGTGCACCTTCGACGAACCCGCCGACGGGGCTGCCATCGGGCGGCGCGAGACGACCTGCAGGCCCGAGAGCACCTCCGGGAACTTCCGGGGCAGGTTCAGGCCGAAGAACGGCCACGCACCCTGGTTCTCCGGCTCCTCCTGGACCCACGCGACCTGCGTCGCGTTCGTGTAGCGCTCCAGCGCCGCCAGCAGCTTCTTCTTCGGCAGCGGGTAGTACTGCTCGATCCGCACGATCGCGACGTCGTCGGCCTCGCGCTTGGTCCGCTCCGCCACCAGTTCCCAGTACAGCTTCCCGGAGGTCAGCAGCACCTTGCGGATCTTTGACGGGTCCGGCGTGACGTCGTCGATGACGGACATGAACCGGCTCTCGCCGGTGAAGTCCTCGACGCCCGACGTCGCGGCCTTGTTGCGCAGCATCGACTTCGGCGTGAAGACGACCAGCGGGCGCTGGATGCCGTCGAGGGCGTGGCGGCGCAGCAGGTGGAAGTAGTTCGCCGGGGTGGACGGCACCGCCACCGTCATCGAGCCCTCCGCGCACAGCGAGAGGAAGCGCTCGATGCGGCCGGACGTGTGGTCCGGGCCCTGGCCCTCGTGGCCGTGCGGCAGCAGCAGCACGACGTCCGAGCGCTGGCCCCACTTGGCCTCGCCCGAGGAGATGTACTCGTCGATGACCGTCTGGGCGCCGTTGACGAAGTCGCCGAACTGCGCTTCCCACATCACCAGCGCCTCGGAGTTCGCCACCGAGTAGCCGTACTCGAAGCCGACGGCCGCGTACTCCGACAGCGCCGAGTCGTAGATCATCACGCGGCCCTGGCCGTCGGCCAGGTTCTGCAGCGGCGCGTACTCCTGGCCGGTCTTGCGGTCGATGAAGACCGAGTGGCGCTGGGTGAACGTGCCGCGGCGGGAGTCCTGACCGGACAGCCGGACCAGCCGGCCCTCCATCGCCAGCGACCCGAACGCCAGCAGCTCGCCGAACGCCCAGTCGATGTCGCCTTCGCGGGACATCTTGTGGCGGCGCTCCATCACGGGCTTGACGCGCGGGTGCGGCGTGAAGCCGTCGGGCACCTGGACGAAGGCGTCGCCGATGCGCTCGATGACCTCGTTCGCGACCGACGTCTTCACCTTGGCCGGCACCTGCTGCTCCTCCTCGACGGAGGGGCTGGCCTTCGCGGGGTGCTTCTCCAGCTCGCGGACCTCGTTGAAGACGTGCTCCAGCTGGCTCGAGAAGTCGCGCAGCGCGGCCTCGGCCTCCTCGACGGAGATGTCACCGCGGCCGATCAGCGACTCGGTGTAGGTCTTCCGGACCGAGCGCTTGGTGTCGATGATGTCGTACATCGCCGGCTGCGTCATCGAGGGGTCGTCGCCCTCGTTGTGCCCGCGGCGGCGGTAGCAGATGAGGTCGATGACGACGTCCTTGTGGAACGCCTGCCGGTACTCGACGGCCAGCTTGGCCACCCAGTGCGCAGCTTCGGGGTCGTCGCCGTTCACGTGGAAGATCGGCGAGCCGATCATCTTCGCGACGTCGGTGGCGTACTGCGAGGAGCGCGAGTGCTCCGGCGCGGTCGTGAAGCCGACCTGGTTGTTGACGATGACGTGCACGGTGCCGCCGGTGCGGTACCCGCGCAGCAGCGCCAGGTTCAGCGTCTCGGCGACGACGCCCTGGCCCGCGAAGGCCGCGTCGCCGTGCATCAGGACCGGCAGCACAGTGTAGCCCTCGCCGCCCTTGTCCAGGAGGTCCTGCTTCGCGCGGACGATGCCCTCGAGCACCGGGTCCACGGTCTCCAGGTGCGACGGGTTCGCCGTCAGCGACACCTTCGTCTCGCCGTCGCCGAACATCCGGAAGTACTTGCCCTCGGCGCCGAGGTGGTACTTCACGTCACCGGAGCCGTGCGCCTGGCCCGGGTCGAGGTTGCCCTCGAACTCCTGGAAGATCTGGCTGATCGGCTTGCCGACGATGTTGGCCAGCACGTTCAGCCGGCCGCGGTGCGGCATGCCGATGACGACCTCGTCGAGCTCGTGCTCGGCGGCCTTGTCCAGCAGCGTGTCGAGCAGCGGGATCGCCGTCTCGCCGCCCTCCAGCGAGAACCGCTTCTGGCCGACGTACTTGGTCTGCAGGAACGTCTCGAACGCCTCGGCGGCGTTCAGCTTCGAGAGCACGTACTTCTGGACCGCGGGGTCCGGCTTCTCGTGCGGGATCTCGACGCGCTCCTGGATCCAGCGGCGCTCCTCGGGGTCGAGGATGTGGGTGTACTCGATGCCGACCGTGCGGCAGTACGAGTTGCGCAGCACACCCAGGATGTCGCGCAGCTTCATCCGCTCCTGGCCGGCGAAGCCGCCGACCGGGAACTCGCGGTCGAGGTCCCAGAGCGTCAGGCCGTGGGACAGGACGTCCAGGTCGGCGTGACTGCGCTGGCGGTAGTTCAGCGGGTCGGTGTCGGCCATCAGGTGGCCGCGCATCCGGAACGCGTCGATCAGCTCGATCACGCGGGCGGTCTTGTCGACCGGGCCGTCCGGGATGTCGGCGACCCAGCGGATCGGCTCGTACGGCAGGCGCAGGCTGGTGAAGACGTCGTCGTAGAAGCCGTCTTCGCCGAGCAGCAGCTGGTGGATGCGCTTGAGGAACTCGCCGGACTCCGCACCCTGGATGATGCGGTGGTCGTAGGTCGAGGTCAGCGTCATGATCTTGCTGATGCCGAGGTCGACCAGCGTCTTCTCGCTGGTGCCCTCGAACGCCGCCGGGTACTGCATGGCGCCGACGCCGATGATGGCGCCCTGGCCGGCCTGCAGGCGCGGCACCGAGTGGTTGGTGCCGATGCCGCCCGGGTTGGTCAGCGAGATCGTGGTGCCGGAGAAGTCGTCGGCCGTGAGCTTGTTGTTGCGGGCCTTCTTGACGATCTCCTCGTAGGCCTGCCAGAACTGCAGGAACGACATGTCCTCGCAGCCCTTGATCGAGGCCACGACGAGCGTGCGGGAGCCGTCCTTGCCCTTCATGTCGATCGCGAGCCCGAAGTTGACGTGCTCCGGCGTGATCGCGAACGGCTTCCCGTCGATCAGCTGGTAGTGCCGGTTCATGTTCGGGTACGCCTTCAGCGCCCGCACCATGGCGTAGCCGATGAGGTGCGTGAAGGAGATCTTGCCGCCGCGGGTGCGCTTGAGGTGGTTGTTGATGACGATGCGGTTGTCCGCCATCAGCTTCGCCGGGACCGCGCGCACGCTGGTCGCGGTGGGGACGCTCAGCGAGGCGTCCATGTTCTTGGCGATGGCCGCCGCGGCGCCGCGCAGCTGCTTCGACTCCGGCTCTTCCTTCTTCGCCTCGGCCTTGGGCTCGGCCTTCGCGGCCGCCGGCTTCGGCGCGGCCTTCGGCTCCGGCTTCGGGGCCGTCTTCGCGGGGGCCGGCTTGGTCGACGCCTGCTTGGCCGCCGACTCCGCGTTCTGCACGGCCTTCGGCGACGGCTGGGCGGCCTGGCCGTTGGTGGCGGGCTTGACGTCGGCCTGCTGCCGGGCGGTGTCCGCCTTGGCCTGCGCGCTCTGCGTCGGCTTGAAGTCCGCGAAGAAGTCGTGCCATGCGGCATCGACTGAAGAAGGGTCGGCGAGGAACTGGTCGTACATCTCTTCGACCAGCCACTCGTTGGGGCCGAACTGTGACGCAGGGCTGCTGCTGGACACGGCTGGGGCTCGCCTCTATCCGTCTCGATCTCGATCTTGAATCCGCTGATGCGCCTACCAGGCTAACCCCCTCGGTGACCGCGATGTGATGGAACCGGCCTGTGTGAGGCGTGGCGCACTAGGGTATCGGTCACTGACTCGATCAAGATGTGCTAAGGGAACCTTAAGCACTGGACCGGGTACAGGGTTCCCGGGCTCTTCCGCGCGGGTTCGCCCCTCGTGCGGTGGACGTTCACCGGCGTGGGTTCTCCTGGGACGATGTGGCTGGTCGAATGTCCGTCGTTCTGGGACCAGGGCCTGGTGCGGCCGCTGGTCACCGAGTCCGGCGCGGTCGTGCTCCGGTGCGACTCGTGCCACGCGGTCTGGCTGTCGCCGTCCGACGTCGAGGAGATGGCGTGGGTCGAGCCGGATGAGCCGGATTGGCTGGTCGGAGCCGGGGTGCACGTCCGGCCGGGGACGGTCCGGTGGGCGTCGCGGCCCGACGTCGAGGCGGCGGGGATGGGCGGGTTGAGCTGGCGGGCGCTGCCTTAGGGCGTCGCGTCGATGGCCCTGGCGAGGTCTTCGGGCAGCTCGTACGGCGGCTCGTGGGGGACGAGCTTGACGGCGAGGTGCAGCTGGTCGGTGGCCAGGAGACCGGAGATGTCGCGCATCACGGGTGTGACATCGGTGATGGCGGTGATCCACTCGTCGACGTAGTGGTCGACGGCCTCGCCGCTCAGGCCGATCTGGATGGCGCGGAAGTTCAGCGCGGTGTGGTCGAGGTCTCGTTCGGGATCCCACTGGATGCGCACCGGACTGGTCTTGAGCTGCTGGTTCCAGGCGGCCGCGTCCTGGTCACGGCGCGGCTTGCTGAGCGCGGCGTGGCCGAGGGCCCACTCGAAGCCGTCGCGGGTGATGTCGATCGCCAGGATGCGCTCCTGGCCCGGCTTGCGCCCGTAGCCGCAGCGGTAGGCCATCCACCGGAACGACGGCTTGATCCACGTCATCCGGTCCCGCTTGAACGGCGCGACGAAGGTCTGCTTCTCGAGCGCGGCGTCGGCGATCGCGGGCGAGTAGGCCTGGTAGACGCGGACGGTCGTCTCCGTCTGGACGGCCCGGATCTGCCGGTCGGGGACCCGCTTCTCTTCGAACATGCCCGCCATGCTCCCAGCGTGGCCCCCGCCGGGCCACGGACTTTCGTGCGCAAGCAGGCATCACGCGTACCTGGAAGGTCGGCTCGCGTACCCAGGGGGTCGGTTTGCGTACCTGGAGGGTCGGATGGCGAACCGACCCTCCAGGTACGCAAACCGACGCTGCAGGTACGCGAGCCGACTGGTCCGGTACGTCAGCCGAGGGACCAGAGGCGGGCGTAGTGGCCGCCTGCGGCCAGGAGCTCGGCGTGGGTTCCGGTTTCGACGATGCGGCCGTGGTCCAGGACCACGATGCGGTCCGCTCGGGCCGCCGTGGCCAGGCGGTGGGCGACCACGAACGTCGTGCGGCGGCGGGCGACCGTCTCCGTCGCGCGCAGGACCGCCGCCTCCGTCGAGGGGTCGAGGGCCGCCGTGGCCTCGTCGAGGAGGAGGACGTCGGGATCGACCAGCTCCGCGCGGGCCAGGGCCACCAGCTGGCGCTGGCCCGCCGAGAGTGACCGGCCGCGCTCGCCCACCGGCTGCAGGAAGCCCGACGGCAGGGCCGCGACGCCGTCCAGCGCGCCCACCGCGCGGACCGCCGCCTCGACCTCCGCGTCCGAAGCCGACGGGCGGCCGTAGCGGACGTTGTCGGCCACCGTGCCCGAGAACAGGTGGGCCTCCTGCGGCACCACACCCATCCGGCGCCTGAGCCCCGCGAGCTCGTACTCGCGGACGTCCGTGCCGTCGATCCGGACCTCGCCGCCGGTGACGTCGTAGTAGCGGGCCACCAGCTTCACCGCCGTCGACTTCCCGGCGCCGGTCGCGCCGACCAGCGCGATCGTCTCGCCTGCCGCGACGTCCAGCGAGAACTCCGCCAGCGCCGGCGTCTCGGCACCGGCGTAGGCGAAGTCGACCTCCTTGAACGACACCTCGCCGCGGAGCCGGGCGGGCACCGCGACCGCCTTCTCGGCCGCCGGCACCGACGTCGGCGTCCGCAGCAGGTCGCCGATGCGGCTCAGGCCGACGCTCGCCTGCTGGTAGCCGTCGAACACCGCCGACAGCTGCTGGATCGGCGAGAAGAACTGCTGCAGGTACAGCAGGAACGCGAGCAGCACGCCGGCCGACAGCGTGCCCGCCGAGACGCGGTTCGCGCCCACCACCAGCACCGTCGTGGTCGCCAGGTCCGACAGCAGCGCGACCAGCGGGAAGTACGTCGCCACGTACCGCTGGGCCCGCAGCCGCGAGCGCCGGTAGTCGTCGCTGCGCGAAGCGAACGCCTCCGCGGAACGGTCTTCGCGCGTGTACGCCTGAGCGACGCGCAGCCCGCTGACGTTCTCCTGCATGTCGGCGTTCACGACGCTGACCCGCTCGCGGGCCTCGTTGTACGCCTTCGACGCCGACCGGCGGAAGATCGCCGTGGCCACCGCCAGCACCGGCATCATCGCCAGCGCGTACAACGCCAGCCCGGCGTCGGTGACCAGCAGCGCGCCCGTGATCCCGGCCAGCGTCAGCGCGCTGACCACCGCGGTGGCGAGCCCGGTCTGCAGGAACGTCGAGAGCGCGTCGACGTCCGTGGTCATCCGGGTCATGATCTTCCCGGACAGCTCCCGCTCGTAGTAGTCGAGCCCGAGCCGCTGCAGGTGCGCGTAGCTGCGGACGCGCAGCGCGTACAGCACCGTCTCGCCCACCCTCGACGTCAGCCGCGTCTGCGCGAAGACCACCAGCCAGTCGGCCGCGATCACCGCGGCGCCGATCCCGGCGGCCAGCCAGATCATCCACTCGACGCCCGCGCGGACCCCGTGGTCGACGCCGAACTGGTACAGCCCCGGCAGCGCGATCGACGCCAGCGCGTCCGCCGCCACCAGCGCGATCACCAGGGACAGCGGCCCGCGGACCGGCCGCAGCAGCCCGGCCAGCCGGAACTTCGGGTCGGGCGCGGTGACGTCCGTGCCGGGCAGCCGTGGCTCGTCGACCGCCGGCGGGAGCTTGCGCACGCCCTCGATCAGCTCCGGTGTCGGCGGCACGTCGAGGCCGCCGCCCCCGCCGACGAACCCGCTGCTGTTCGGGTCGCCGCTGCGCATCCGCGCGGCTTCGGCCAGGGCGTCGACCTCGTCGTGGCTCTCGTCACGCGGCCACAGCGACGGCGTGACCCCGGCCGGGCCGCGGTCCAGGCCCTCGCAGCGGTGTTTCTCTTCGACGTCGTCGCCCGGGCCCGCCACCAGCTCGCGGAACAACGGGCAGCGCGCCATCAGCTCGGCTTCGGTGCCGACGTCGACGACGCGGCCTTCGTCCAGCACCGCGATCCGGTCGGCCAGGGCGAGGGTCGAGCGCCGGTGCGCGATCAGCAGGGTGGTCCGGGTCGCGGTGACCGACCGCAGGGTGTCGTGGATCGCCGCTTCGGTGACGGTGTCGATGGCGGACGTCGCGTCGTCGAGGACCAGGATCCGCGGGTCGGTGATCAGCGCCCTGGCCAGCCCGAGCCGCTGCCGCTGCCCGCCCGAAAGCGTGAGCCCGCGCTCGCCCACCAGCGTGTCGTAGCCGTCGGGCAGCGCGCGGATGAAGCCGTCCGCCTCCGCCGCCTTCGCGGCCGCGACGATCTCCTCCTCGGTGGCGTCCGGACGGCCGTAGGCGATGTTTTCCCGGATCGACGACGAGAACAGAAACGCTTCTTCGAACACCACGCCGATCGCCTGCCGCAGCTGCCGCAGCGGGACGTCCCGGACGTCGAGGCCGCCGACCCGCACCGCACCCTCGTGCACGTCGTAGAACCGGGGCAGCAGCAACGAAATCGTCGACTTCCCCGAGCCCGCGGTACCGACCAGCGCGAGGGTTTCGCCCGGGTTCGCGGCGACCGACAGCCCGTCCAGCACCGGCTCGCTGCGGGTGTAGCCGAACCGGACGCCGTCGAGTTCCACACCCAGCGGCCCCGCGGGCAGCGGCCCCGCGTCCGGCGCGTCGGCGACCTCGGGCTGCGCGTCGATCAGCTCGTACACCCGCTCGGCGCCGGCGCGGGTCAGCTGGGCCTGCACGACCAGGCCGGACAGCATCCGGGCCGGCCCGATCAGCGTCGCCAGGTAGGTGGCGAAGGCCAGGAACGTGCCGAGCGTGATGGACCCATTCAGCGCGAGGACACCGCCGATCCCGAGCACGGCGACCTGCCCGGCGGCGGGCAGGGCGGCGGTGGTCGCCGTGGGGACCGCCGACAGCTTCGCCGCCCGAAGCCGTTCCCCGAACAGCTTGCGCGCGGTCGCCTCCAGCTTCGAGACTTCCCGCGTCTCCTGGCCGAAGCCCTTGACCACGCGGACGCCGGTGACGGTCTCTTCGACCTGCTGCGCGACGTCGGCCGCGCGCTGCTGCGCCGACCACGTCGCCGGGAAGAGGCGCTTGCGGCTGCGCGTCACGATGATGCCGACCGCGGGCGTCACGACCAGCGCGATCAACGTCAGCACCGGGGACAGCCACAGCATCGCGGCGAACGACAGCAGCGCGAAGACCACCGAGCCGAACGACAGCGGGACCTGCATCAGGATCCCGGTCACCAGCTGCAGGTCGGAGATCGCGCGCGAGGCGACCTGGCCGGTGCGCAGCGCGTCCTGCTTGCCGCCGTCCAGCCGCGAAACGGCGTTGAAGACCCGCCGGCGCAGATCGTGCTGCACGTCGAGGGCGAGCTTGCCGCCCAGGTAGCGGCGCGCGAACGCGGTGCCGAAGGCGACCAGCTGCAGCGCGACCAGGACCACGGCGATCCCGGGCAGCCCGCCGGTCTGCCCCGCCACGGCGTCGTCCACCGCCGTGCGCACCAGCAACGGGCTCGCGGCCTGCACACCGACGCCGAACGCGGCGGCGAGCAGCGACAGCACGACGAGCACGCGGTGCTCCCACGCCGCGGCGGACAGCCGGCGGATCCAGCCGGCGGTCTCGGTGGGTGGGAGCTCTTGACGGGAGCGGGGCGGAGCGGTGGTCACGTTGTGACAGTAAGCGCCACCACCGACAAAATATTTCCTCGAATGCGGAGAAGGCCACCTCGAGCTGCTCGAGGTGGCCTTCCCGGTGCACGGAACTACGTGATGTCGCGCTTCTGGTTGCCCAGCCAGCCGAGGCCGAAGAACACCATCGTCCAGGCGAAGAAGATCAGCGCCGAGGCCCACCACGAGAGCACGCCGGGCGCCCCCGCGGTGAGCTGCAGCACCAGCTGCGACCCGGAGTCCACGCTGGCCGGCAGGTCGAGCGAGTTGAACCCGAAGGCGTCCGCCGCGATACCGCCGACGATCCCGTTCGCGGTGCCGTTCGGCAGGATCCCTCCCAGGATGTCGATGTCGGCCCAGGCCCAGAACACGATCACCAGGACGTTTTCCAGGATCAGGAACCACACCATCAGCAGCACGACGGCCAGCGGCACGCTGCGCAGCACCGCGCCGAACCCGATGCCGAACAACGTCACCAGCACCGCGGCCAGCACCGACCCGCCGAGCGCGGCGAGCCACTGGCCCGCGGACGGCCAGCGGCCCGAGTCCACCGACGCCATCACCGCGAGCGCCGAAACACCGAAGCTGACCAGCCCGTAGACCGCCCCCCACACGACGTAGGTGAGCATCTTCGCGGTCAGCGCCGAAACCCGGTTCGACGCGGTGAGGAAGGTCGTCGTGATCGTCTTGTTGCGGTACTCGCCGGCCAGCGCGAAGACGCCGAACAACGCCGGCACGAGCTGCGCGATGTTGACGCCGTGCGCCAGCGCCAGCAGCCCCACCGGGATCTTGTTCGGGTCCAGGCCGATCATTTCGCTGACCTGCCGGGCGTCCTTGCCGCCCAGGAAGTCCGCGAAGTTGTTCGTGAGGCTGCCCCACGCGAAGGTCATCCAGAACGCCACCAGCACCAGCGGGATCAGCAGCACCCACCACGTGTTCAGCGAGAGCGTCTTGCGGAACTCCGCCTTGATCAGGTTGCCCATCACTGCTGCGGTCCTCCCCAGTACTGCTGCTGCTGCTGCGGGCCCGACGGCGGACCCTGCTGGTAGTGCTGCTGCTGCGGCGGGTAACCGGGCGGCGGCCCCTGGTACTGCGGCTGCGGCGGGTAACCCGGCTGCTGCATCGGCGGCTGGTTCGGCGCGCCGGTGTACTGACCCTGCGTCAGCTGGAAGAACATCCGCTCCAGATCCGCGTGCTCCTCCTGCATCCCGTAAACCGCGATCCCGGCCTTCGCGGCCAGATCACCGATCTGCTGGACACTCGACCCGGCGACCGCGACCCGGCCGTCCGGCGTCGGCGAAACCTGCTGGATACCGTTCTCCTGCAACGCCTTCACCAGCGCACCCGGATCCGCGGGCTGCACCAGCACCCGCGACTGC
The DNA here is from genome assembly GCA_033793495.1 of Streptomyces sp. MN03-5084-2B. Taxonomy (GTDB): domain Bacteria; phylum Actinomycetota; class Actinomycetes; order Mycobacteriales; family Pseudonocardiaceae; genus Amycolatopsis. The sequence continues at coordinate 48,234 of JARAWT010000072.1, forward strand.
TGACCCTTCCGCAGCTGCTCCAGCGGGCCGTAGTACCGCGTGACACCCTGGCTGATGATGACCACCTGGTCGATCAGCTGCTCCACCTCGTTGAGCAGGTGGCTCGACACCAGCACCGTCCGCCGCTGCTCCCGCGCGTACGAACGCAGGAAGTTGCGCAGCCACAGGATGCCTTCCGGGTCGAGGCCGTTCGTCGGCTCGTCCAGCACCAGCACCTGCGGATCACCCAGCAGCGCCGTCGCCAGCGCCAGCCGCTGCCGCATACCGAGCGAGAACCCGCCCGCCTTCCGGTCCGCGGCACTGCCCAGACCCACCAGGCCGAGCACCTCGTCCGCGCGCCGGTCCGGCACACCGATGGCCGCCGCGTACACCCGAAGGTGGTTGCGGGCCGTCCGGCCCGGGTGGAAACCCTCGTTCTCCAGGACCGAACCCACCACCCGCGCCGGATTCCCCAGCTGCGAGTGCGCCCGCCCGTTGATCGTCGCCGTCCCCGACGTGGGCGCCACCAACCCGAGCAACATGCGCAACGTCGTCGTCTTGCCGGCGCCGTTCGGGCCCAGGAAGCCCGTCACCGAACCAGGTTCGACCGTGAAGCTGAGGTTCTGCACGGCGTTCACTGCGCCGAACCGCTTGCTCAGGTTCTGCACCACAATCCGGCCACTGCCGTCGTGCATACCGTCCCCTAACGTTCCCCGCTGATGCGGCGTCATCCTGCCCTACCGGCGCCGCCCGCGCGCACGGAACGCCCGAGAGCGACCTTCGTCACGTTCCGCTACCGGTTCGTGGTCGCGCCGACGGCGTTGACCAGGGCTTCGTGATCGGCGGCCAGATCAACTTGGTAAAGAATTCGTGCGACTTGCCGACCCGGTGCAGCCAAGTCCGCCAAAGCCCTCTAAGCTAGGTATCGGCGGCCCGCTCCCAGTGACCCCCAGGCTGGTTGAGCGGGTCGCCCCTTCGTCTCTGCATCGCGGCTTCGCCGCTTCATGTCGACTTCGTCCTTTTGCCCGGGGGGCCGAGCCCCCCGGACCCCCACGGTGCCTTTGGTGCGGTTTCAGCCCTTCCGGGCCTCACGCTGCGGTTTTCGGGGCTGCCGGGGCTCATGCTGCGGTTTTGGGGCTGCCGGGCCTCGCGCTGGGGTTTGGGGCTGTCGGGTCTGGTGCTGGGG
>JARAWT010000073.1:0-48633 GCA_033793495.1 Streptomyces sp. MN03-5084-2B
GGATCGGGATCCTCACCCCGTTCAAGAAAACCGCAGGCCAACCACCCCTCAACGCCCGCCAACGGGTCCACAACCTGCTCCACGCCCGAACCCGCGCCCCCGGCGAACGCGCCATGGCCATCCTCAAAACCCGCTGGACAGCACTACACCGAGTCACCCTCTGCCCCCACCGCATCGGCGCGATCGTCCAAGCCGCCCTCGTCCTCACCCACCACGAACACCACGGACGCTACTGAGAAAACCTCATTGGGGCGCTTTGGTCAGCCGCGGACGAAGCGGGCCACCTGCTCGGCCAGCTCCTCGCCCTTGTCCTCCTGCAGGAAGTGCCCCGCCCCGGCGATCACCGGGTGCTCCAGCCCCTGTGCGCCCCTCATCGAACGCTGCAGGATCGGTGCCATGCCGCCCGTGATCGGGTCGCCGTCGGAAAAGGCCACCAGGAACGGGATTTCCAGCTCCGTCAGGGTCTTCCAGGCCGCTCGGTTGGCGTCGGACGCCGGGTCGTCCGGCCGGTAGGGCACCAGCCCCGGCATGGCGCGGGGTCCCGCCTTGTACATCTCGTTCGGGAACGGTGCGTCGTACGCCGCCCGGACCTCGGGTGCCAGCGGAGAGCGGCACCCGGCCTGCACGAGCCGCCCGACATCGAGGACCGGTGCCTTCTCGACAGCCGAGCGAAACGCGTGCCACACCTCCGGCATGTCGACGTCCCCGGTCGGCAAGCCCGTGTTCGACGCCACCACCCGCGCGAACCGGGACGGCTCCGCGGCCACCAGGCGCAGGCCGATCAGACCGCCCCAGTCCTGGCCGACCAGAGTCACGTCACGCAGGTCGAGCGCGTCGAACGCGAACGCGCGCATCCACTCGACGTGCCGGGCGTACGAATGGTCCGCCAGGTCGCCCGGCTTGTCGGAGCGGCCGAAACCCACCAGGTCCGGCGCGATCGCCCGCAGGCCCGCCGCCGCCAGTACCGGCAGCATCTTGCGGTACAGGTACGACCAGCTCGGCTCGCCGTGCAGCAACAGGACAACCGGGCCGTCCGCCGGGCCCGCCTCGACGTACCCCACTCTGATCCGGCCGCCGTGCGGGTCGGCCAGCTCCGCGTAGCGGGGCTCGTACGAGAAATCGGGCAGGTCCGTGAACCGGTCGTCCGGTGTCCTCAGCAGGCGCACGAACCCCACGTTAGTGGGGAACGTCAGGAGATGCCGACCGCCACGACCAGGCCCAGGCCGAGGTGCGCCGCCGCGACGACGATGCTCACCGGGGCGAACTTCTCGCTCTCGATCGTCGAGGCCACGTCGATGCGGGTCGCCCACTCCAGGAGCCGGACCCCGACCACCTGGACGACGATCCCGAGCAGGCCGTAGACCAGCGACGTGATCAGGCCCTCGGTCAGGTCGCTCGCCGAGTTGAAGATCGCCACGACGACGATGAACGACATCGCGAGGAGCCCGGACGCGGTCACGATCACCGCGTTCGGCAGGCCCTGCGTCACCAGCTTCGACAGCTTGCCGGGCGTGGTCCAGTCGATCGCCCAGAAGCCGGCGAACATCAGCAGCAGGCCGATGACGCCGTACAGCAGGATCGCGCCGATCCCCCGCACGAGGTCGGAGCCGAACGTGTCGGACAGCGCAAGCGTCGAGGTCACGAGTTTTCTCCCGAAAGGTCAGCGATGGGGTGTTTTATCACGACTCGACGATGCGGTGTGGGACGAAGGCCGCACCGTCGTCGGTGACCAGGCCGCCGGTCTCGCGGATGCCCAGCCCGGCGGAGCTGTCGCCGACGATCCACGCGCCGAGCGCCGGCCGGTAGCCGTCGAACTCGGGCAGTGGGTCGAACGCCTGGTAGACGAAGCCTTCGGCGCCGTAGACGCCGTCGGTCTGGGTCTCGTAGCCGGTCGCGACGATCTGGACGTTCGCGCCCTCACGGCCCAGCTTCGGCTTGCGGACGTACTCCGTCAGCAGGCCCGGGTCGTCGGCGAAGGCGGGCAGCAGGTTCGGGTGGCCCGGGTAGTTCTCCCACAGGATCGCCAGCAGCGTCTTGTTGGAGAGGATCATCTTCCAGAGTGGCTCGATCCACAGCGTCCGCGGCAGCGACTCGACGGCGTGGCGGCCGAACTCCTCGTCGACCACCCACTCCCACGGGTACAGCTTCAGCACGGTCGCCATCTGCGCCTCTTCGAGGTCGACGAAGCGCTTGAGCACCGGGTCCCAGCCGATTTCCTCGATCGCCAGGCCCACCGTGTCGAGGCCGGCCTCGGCCGCGGTCTCCTGCAGGTACGCCGTGGTGACGTTGTCCTCGCCGGACGGATCGGCCGCCGACCAGGTGAAGTGCAGCTCGTTGGACGGCAGCTTGTCCTGCAGGAACGACCACCGCTCGACGAGCTTCTCGTGGATGGAGTTCCACTGGTCGTCGTCCGGGAAGACGTCGGTCTTCCAGTGCCACTGCAGCAGCGACGCCTCCAGCAGCGTGGTCGGCGTGTCCGCGTTGTACTCCAGCAGCTTCGCCGGCGACTTGCCGTCGTAGCGCAGGTCGAACCGGCCGTAGACGTGCGGGTCCTGCCGCTTCCACGACTCGGCGATGTGCGGCCACACCCACTCGGGGATGCCGAAGCGCCGGTAGCCCTCGGTCGTCACGACGTTGTCGACGGCCTCCAGGCACATCGAGTGCAGCAGCTCGACGTCGGCCTCGAGCGAGAGGACCTCGTCCATCTCGAAGACGTAGTGCACGGACTCGTCCCAGTACGGCCGCACCCGGCCGCTGCTGTCGCGGGCCGGCGTGCCGTAGACGAGCCCCTGCTCTTCGACGATCCGCTGCCAGTCGCGCCGCGGCTCTCGCCGGTCCCGGTACACCTACGATCCCCCGCTCTTGCCGCTGCCGCCGGTGCCCCCGGTGCTGCCGCTCTTGCCGCTGATGCCGAACCCGCCGCGCTGGACGGACTTGCCCGACTTGGTGTTGACGTTGGTGCGCGACGACGGCGCGTCGTAGGTGCCGCCGGACACGCGCTGCCCGATCGTGCCGGTGCCGCCGTAGTTGTAGCGGTAGCTGTTGAAGCCGCCGCCCGGGATCGGCAGGAACAGGAAGCCGCCGCTGACGTGGCCGCCGTGGGTGGTCACGTAGTGTTCGTCGCAGTTGTCGTCGTTCTGGACGACACCGCCGGCATCGGTGCAGACGGCCGTGACGTTGTTCGGCTTGGCGACCGTGTAGAACGTCGCGACCAGGCCGACGAGGCCGACCGTGACGCCGCTGCCGATCAGGACCTTGCGCCGCGTCGCCGCCTTGGCGTCGGCCTGGCGGGCCAGCTCCTCGTCGCGTTCCTCCTGGACCAGCGCCTGCTGGCGGGCCCGCTGCTCGGCCAGCGAGGGCTGGCGGGGCTGGGTGTTCGAGTCCTGAAACCTCATGGAGCCGCGCTTCGGCGGCTCCGGGGGCGGCTGGTCCCCAGTATTGTTGTCCTGCGTCATGTGCGCTCCGTAATCACCGGCCACCGCGAAACCGTGACCACCCTAACCACCCGGACCGCGCACGTCATGCGCCGCGCGGGCATCATGGAGTGCGATGTCTTCCAGCGCCGATCGGTTCCCCACCGCCACGCAGACGTTGCGTACCCGCGTCGTGATGGGCGGGATCTTCGCGGGCGCGCTCATCGCGCTCGCGTTCAGCGTCGTGTTCTCCTGGAGCGACGGCATCACCGGCGGGGCCGGCGGCGGCGCGGGCCGGTTGTCCGCGGCCGCCCAGGAGGCGTTCCACTCACCCCCCGGCAGCTGCCTGACCTGGGACAACCCGGACGCGAGCGACGCGCGCAAGGTGGCCTGCACCCAGCCGCACCTGTTCGAGGTGACCACGCTCGTAGAGATCGGCGCCCAGTACCCGGAGGGGGCGCCCGTCCCGTCGCTGGACCAGTGGCAGCAGATCGCGCAGCAGAAGTGCAGCGCGGACGTGAAGCCGTACCTCGGGCACAAGCTCGACCCCTACGGCAAGCTCACCACGAACCTGCTCCGCCCGACGCCGTCACAGTGGGAGGACGGCGACCGCCAGCTGCGGTGCGGCCTGCAGTGGGCGGGCCCCGGCGGCAGGCTCCTGCCGACGACCGGGCCGGCCAAGGACCAGGACCAGTCGCTGGTCTTCGAGCCGGGCACCTGCCTGGCCCTGCTCGGCAAGGGCGTCGGTGATCCGATCGACTGCTCGAAGCCGCACTCCTACGAGATCATCGCCACCCTCGACCTCAAGACGAACTTCAAGGACGGCTACCCCTCCCAGGACAACCAGAAGGCCTGGCTCGACACCGAGTGCAACAAGGCGGCGGGCGACTACACCGGCGGCGCCGACCTCGACGCGAAGAAGCTGATCCTGACCTGGGACCTGCGGGAGCAGGAGAGCTGGGACTCCGGATCGAGCAAGGTCAACTGCAAGGTGGCCGCGCTGCTGCCCGACAAGAGCGGCCTGCAGGCGGTGACCGGCAGCATCAAGGCGGCGCCGGCCGGCCCGGACGGCGGCCAGCCCCAGGACGGCGGCCCGCCGTCCGACGGCGGCGGTGGCCCGGCCCCGACCAGCCCCGCTCCCTCGACGGCGAAGCAGGGCGGCTGATGCCCGTCGAGATGAGCCGGGAGCGCTTCGAAGAGCTGGTCTCCGAAGCCCTGGACGAGGTCCCGCCCGAGTTCGCGCGGGCGATGGACAACGTCGTCGTGCTCGTCGAGGAGTTCAACGACGAACAACCGGACATCATCGGGCTCTACCACGGCATCGCGCTGACCGAGCGGACGTCGTCGTACGGCGGGGTGCTGCCCGACCGGATCTCGATCTACCGGCAGCCGATCCTGGCCATGTGCGAGGACGAGGACGAGGTCGTCGAAGAGGTCCTGATCACCGTCGTGCACGAGCTGGGCCACCACTTCGGCATCGACGACGCCCGGCTGCACGAGCTCGGCTGGGGCTGACCCACCCCGCTCGGTGACAAATCGGCCTCAGCCGCGGCGCCGACGCACCACGATCCGGGATTGTGAGCTGAAATAGCTCCTCACCCCGGTGGTGAGGAGGCAGCCATGCGCACCGTGGACCCGGGGACCGGCACCGACGCCGATCCCGACTTCGACGAGTCCTCGGCCGAGCCCGAGTCCGCGCCGCCCCCGCCGTCACGCCGGTTGCTCGTGCTGTGCGCGGTGGCCGGGTTCGTGCTGGGCGGCAGCGTGCTCGGGCTCCTGTGGGGACTTTCCGGCGTGCACGCCGGCGCGCTCGAAGACGCCGTCGCGGCCTGCCAGGCGCTCGACCGCGTGGGCGAGCTGCCGGACACGAGCCGGGACACGCGGCCGCAGCTGACACCCGGCCTCAGCTCGGAGCGGCTGCACCGGATGGTGGCCGCCCGCGAGCTGTCCGCGGCCGCCGCGCAGGTGAACGCGAACTACCAGCCGCTGGCCGACCACATCGACGGCGTCAGCCGGATGGTGCTGAGCCTGCACTTCAACGACGTCTCCGGCCAGCGGCACCTGACCGAGGCGAAGGAGATCTGCGGCAGGATCTAGCTAGGCCGGGTGGACCGTCTTCACCGCGAGCTGGTTGCCGGGGATCTTGGTGCTCGCGCAGCCGGTGCCGTCACTGGGCACGAAGTTCGACGCGGTCTCCTGCGGCAGGTAGATGCGCAGGCCCTTGACCGGTGTCGGCTGGCAGGTGCCCGGGTCGAAGTTGCGCACGTTGACGAACTGGATGTCGGCGGCCGCGGTCTGGCCGGGGTTCAGCTTGACGGCGTTGCCCTTGGTGCCTTCGCGGAAGGCGTCCTTGCCGACCTGGTGCCCGTCCGCACCGGCCACGTAGGACACCCCGGGGAACCCCTGGATGGTGCAGGGCTTCCCGCTGGAGTTCGTGATGAGCAGCGGCCGGTACGTCGACCCGGCGCCCGAGTCGCCCTGGCCGAGCGAGAGCTTGACGTCCCCGGCCTTGCACAGCCCGTTGTCGGCGGGCTCGGCGGCCGGGGGCGCGGCCGGAGTGGCGGTGGGACTCGAGGTGGCGGTGGTGACCGTGGTGGTGGCGGTCGGCGACGCCGAGGTCGACGGCGTCGAGCTGCTCGCCGCGTTCGTGGTGCCACCACTGCCGCAGGCGGAGAGCGCCAGAACCCCTGCCGAAGCCGCGACGACCGGGAACAACCGTGAAAGCTTCATGTCAATCGCCTCCCTGGTGTGGTGCTACGCGAGGTAGACGTACCGGGTCGCGAGCGGGTTGGCTGCTTTCGTAAATTCCCCACCTAACGTGTTCTAAACGTGACAGGATCACACGTTCGGGTGGTCAGAGTGGCGTGTCGACCCAGGTCAGGCAGCGCCACCGGCCGTCCGGCTGCGCGACCAGCTCCACGAGACCGGTGTTCGGGATCAGCGCCGCGTTGGCGACGTCCGCGTGCACGTTCGGCGCCAGCCACTCCGCGCCCAGCCGGATCGCGCCACCGTGGCTGACCAGGGCGATCACGCCGTCCGGGTCGGCCTGCTCGTGCTTGGCGCGCAGCCGCCCGACCGCGTCCAGCATCCGGGTGCGCACGCTCGTGCCGCTCTCGCCGCCGGGCAGCGACGGCGCCAGCTCGCCGAGCGTCCAGCGCCGGACCGTGTCCATGTACGTCCGGATCGACGCGTGGTCCGTCGCCCCTTCGAGATCACCCGCGACGACCTCGTGCACGCCGTCGACGACCTGGACGTCCAGGGAGAACCGCGCGGCCAGCGGCGCCGCCGTCTGCTGGGCGCGCGTCGCCTGCGACGCGTACACCGCGACCAGCGGTTCTTCCGCCAGCCGCACCGCGAGCTCGGCCGCCTGCTGCCGGCCGAGCTCGGTCAGCGGCGGGCCGGGCAGGGCGGTGTCCAGCGCGCCACGGACGTTCCCGTCGGTCTGCCCGTGGCGGATGAGCAGCAACCTCACGCCAGGTCTCCCTTGCGGACCGCGTCGGCCCACACGGCCGCTTCGACGAAGTCGTCGTTGCCGAAGCCCGGCTCGATCGTGGTGCGGGTGCCGTCGGCCCGCGGGTGCGAGCCGAGGAACCGGAGGTTGCGGCAGTGGCGGCGCAAGGCCGTCAGCGCGTCGAGGACCCGCGGCTCGGCCACGTGGCCTTCGAAGTCGATGAAGAAGCGGTACTCGCCGAAGTTGTTGCGCGTCGGCCGGGCGTCGAGCCGGGTCAGGTTGATGCCGCGGCTGGCCAGCTCGGTGAGCAGCTCGGCGAGCGTTCCGGTCCGGTTCGCGGCCGCGGCGACCACGGACGTCCGGTCGGCGCCTGTCGGCTCCGGCAGCTCGCCCGGCGCGCGCACCAGCAGGAACCGCGTTGCGGCGTCGGCGACGTCGGCGACCTCGGTGGCCAGCACCTCGAGGCCGTAGTGCTCGTTCGCGACCGGCGCGCAGACCGCCGCGTCGAAGTCGCCCTCCAGCACGCCGACCGCGGCGGCGGACGTCGACGACGACGCCACCGGGCGCGCTCCCGGCAGGTTCGCCTCCAGCCACTCGCGGACCTGGGCCAGCGCGTGCGGGTGGCTGGCGACGGTCCGGATCTCGCCACCCCCGGGCCGGGTCAGCACGCTGAAGTGGATCGGCAGGATGGTCTCGGCGACGGCGACCAGCGGGGCCGCCTCGCTGAGCGCGTCGAGCGTGGTGGGCACCACGCCCTCGACCGAATTTTCGATGGGGACGCACGCCGCGTCCGCTTCGCCTGTCCGCACGGCCGTCATCGCCAGCCGGACGGTCTCGACCGGGATCAGTTCCTCGCCGGCGGCGAGCACCCGCGCGGCCTGTTCGGTGAAGGTCCCTTGGGGGCCGAAGTATGCGATCCGTGACACAGCACCCAGGCTACGGGGCCTGGCCGTGGCGACATTCACTCGGACAGCCGGTACGGGAACCGGTTACGCCGGGTGGCATTTTTTGCCATGCTGAGGGCGTGACCGCCGAATCGGGCACGCACGCCGGACGTGAGGGCGCCAAGCCGCCGGTCGCCCCTCGCGCGCCGGAGCTGGTGCTGTGCGCCGTCGATGAACCACTCGCCGATGCCTGGACCGCCGCCGCGCAGAAGCTGACCGGCCGGGTCCGGGTGCACCGGGGGTCGGTGCTCGACGTCGTCGCCCAGGCCGTGGTCAGCCCGGCCAACTCCTACGGCTGGATGCGCGGCGGGATCGACGCCGTCTACGCGCAGGCCTTCCCGGGCGTGGAGCAGAGCGTCCGCAGCGCCGTCCTGGCCTTCCACGGCGGCGAGCTGCCGATCGGCGACGCCGTGGTGGTGCCGACCGGCGAAGCCGAGCCGGCGTGGCTGATCAGCGCGCCGACCATGCGGGAGCCCGGCGAACTGCTGCCCGCCGACACCGTCCACCCCTACCTCGCCGCCCGCGCAGTGTTCCTGACCTGGCGCGACGGCGGGCTCGACCACGGTCCGGTGCGGGAGTTCGTCCACACGATCGCGATGCCGGGGCTCGGCACCGGCGTCGGCGGCGTCGCCCCCGCGACCTGCGCCCGGCAGGTCGCCGCGGCGTGGGACGAAGTCTTCGGAAATCGTGACGCTCGGTGATCAACCCCGGATAGGGGGTGGACTACATCACAGCGCTTTAACCGGCCGCAAGCCCTACCGTTGAACAGGAAGGTGAACGTCCGCCAGTGCAGGCGACGGCCGGAGGAGTATGCGATGACCCGGGTCCGCGAACTCAGCCCGTATGTCGAGCTGCACCGGGAACAATGGAAAGAACTGCGCAGTTCGACGCCGCTGCCGCTGACCGCGGCCGAGCTGCTGCGGCTGCGTGGTCTCGGCGAGCAGGTCGACCTGGCCGAGGTGGCCGACGTCTACCTCCCGCTGTCCCGCCTGATCAACCTCCAGGTGGCCGCGCGCCAGCGGCTCTACGAAGCGACGACGACCTTCCTCGGTGACGACTCCCGCGGCACGAAGGTCCCGTTCGTGATCGGCATCGCCGGGAGCGTGGCGGTCGGCAAGTCGACCACCGCCCGCATCCTGCGCACGCTGCTCGCCCGCTGGCCGGACCACCCCCGCGTCGACCTGGTCACCACCGACGGCTTCCTCTACCCGCGCGCCGAGCTGATGCGGCGCGGGATCATGCACCGCAAGGGCTTCCCGGAGAGCTACGACCGCCGCGCGCTGCTGCGGTTCGTCACCGAGGTCAAGTCGGGCGCCGAGCGCGTCGCCGCGCCGGTGTACTCGCACCTGGCCTACGACATCCTGCCCGGTCAGGAGCAGGTGGTGCAGCAGCCGGACATCCTCGTCGTCGAGGGCCTGAACGTGCTGCAGCCGGGGCCGCGGCTGATGGTGTCCGACCTGTTCGACTTCTCGATCTACGTCGACGCGCACACCGACGACATCCAGCGCTGGTACGTCGAGCGGTTCCTCGAACTGCGGCACACGGCGTTCGCGGACCCGGCGTCGCACTTCCACCACTTCGCCGGCCTGCCCGACGACGAGGCCCGCGCCGAGGCGCGGCACCTGTGGCACTCGATCAACGAGCCGAACCTGATGGAGAACATCAAGCCGACCCGGCCGCGGGCGACCCTGGTGCTGCGCAAGGACTGCGACCACACCATCAACCGGGTTCGCCTGCGCAAGCTCTGACCCGGGTCGTCACCCACATGCCGCACATTCGCACGCTGCGCGCGCGTGCGGCCACGAATCGTTGACGGCCGACGACTCTCCGCTGCGGATTCCGGCCGTTCGGCCGAGGCGCGCTGTCCAGCCGTAACCGGTTGGCCGATACCGGGCATCGGTTGTGAAAGCGACCCTGAAGGAGTCATGAAAACGGCTCTGAGCTGGGGAGGAGGCCCACGATGTTCTCGATGATCCTCACGTGGGTCGGTGCGGTGCTCGGTCTGGCCTTGCTGATCGCAATGGCGGCCGGGACCTTCGTCGTGGACTTCGACGACCGGCTGCAGGAGCGCCGCCGCAAGGGGAAGCCCGCCGAACCGGCAGGCCCCCTCCCCTAGGCGTCAGAGTTCGGTCAGCGCCTCGACGTAGGCGTCGGCGTCGTATTCGAGGTTTTCCGCGTCCAGCAGGCTGTTTTCCAGCGTGTCGATCAGCTGCTCGAAGATTTCGTCGCGGTCGAGCTCGCCCTCCTGGAGGCGCTCGGCGGCCTGCCAGACCTCGGCGGGCTCGTTGTCCCACAGCTGGTCGACGATCGTCGCGCGCAGGATCAGCCGCTGCTCCTCCTCGTCCTCGTCGGCCTCGGCGATGACGAGCGCGCGGCGCTGGTCGGCGTCGGTCGGGTCGAGGTCGACCTCTTCTTCGTCGATCTCCGTGGTCGTCGACGGCACGGCGAACATCCGGCGCTCCAGCGCGTCGGCGAGTTCGGTCGGCGACAGGTCGCCGGTGTCGGCGAAGTAGCGCTCCAGCGGGGAGTCGTCCTCGTCGGCGTACTCGCTGAGGTAGTCCTGGACGGCCTCGTCGAGTGCGGCGATCGCGGTCTCGGTCAGGTGCGCCCGCTCGCCCGTCCACTGCACCCAGGCGAGCACGACCGGCTCGACGGCGTCCTCGTAGTCGGCGTCGAGCTCGTACTCCTCGCCGAGCAGGCCCTCGAGGAACCGCGCGATCTTCTCCGGCCCGACGCGCAGCGGGTTGCCCGGGTCGGTGCGCAGGCCGTGCTCCAGCAGCAGGCCGCCGAGCGCGCGGGCGGCGTCGGCGTCCTCACCGCTCGCCGCGACGAACTGCTCGACGACGGCGGCGCGCTCGGTCTCGGACCACTCGGCCACCTCGGGCACGAGCGCGGGCTCGGGCAGCGCACGGCACCAGGTGAGCGCGACCGCGTGGAAGCGGGCGTAGTCCTCGCTGACGTCGGCCTCGTCGAGGTGGTCGGTGGCGGCGAGGCCGTCGGCGATCAGGCGGTGGGCCTCGGCGGGGTCGACGGCTTCGAAGAGGACCAGCTCCGGGTCGGCCTCGGACTGCTCCCGCATTTCGGCCAGGACATCTGCCGGCCCGTCGATCACGACGAGGTCCCGCACCCGGCCGCCCTCGGTGAAGTCGAGCAGCGCGAGCAGGCCGTACGCCTGGTCGCCGTGGGAGAAGACGCAGAGCAGGGACGACTCGTCGCCGAAGACGTCGCCGGTCCGCCGGCACTCGCCGGCGGTGACCCGGCCCAGCCCGTCGGCCCAGGTGGGCGCAGGGATGCCGCGGCCGAGGACGACCTGCAGCCCGGCGTCGGCGGCCTTGCGCTCGACGTCGGTCTCGGCGACGACCTTCAGCGCGGCCAGCAGCGCGGCGGCACCGGGCGTGATCTTGCGCTGGGCGAAGGCGATGAGCTCCAGGCCGAGCGACTCCTCGCCGTCCTCGACGGGCAGGTCGCGGAACTGGCCGAGCACCTCGGAGGCGAGCAGTTCGACGTCGGCGGGCGCGGGGTCGGCACCCAGCGCCGAGAAGTCGTTCAGGACGTCCTTGAACAGGCCGGTCACGCTGTGCGTGACGGGTTGCGAAGGCTTCTTGCGGGCGCGACTGACCGGGCTCATAGCTTCATGCTTTCACCTCACCCACAGCTTGTGGGGGTCCGGGTGGCGAAGCCCCCGGCCCGGGGCGAAGCCCCGGTTCAACACCGCGAGCGGGTCGCGGTGGCCCTGGCGCGGGTCCCGCCGGTGCTCGACGGGGAGGCGCCGAGCCGGGTGACGGAACTGGGCCACCGCGACGCCTGGCGCGCTCACGATGTCCCGGTGCACGTGAAACACCGGTTCGCCTGGGTCAACGAGGGGTGCGGGCCGAGGTTACGGGTTTCGGCATGGCGATCCTGGCGGTCCGGATTTCCGTGATCAGGCGGGTTTTCCGCCGGTGGTTTTCCACCAGCGAGGCGAGGTAAGCGGTGAATTCGTCCGGCGTTTCGGCCCGCTTGTGCAAGGTGCGCAACAGCTTCAGCCGTCGCGCGGCCTCCTGGTAGGCCTGCGGGTCCTTGCGCTCGATGAGCTCGTCGACGTGGTCCCGGAAGACCGGGATCGTCTCGGCCGGGTGCTCGCCCGCCCGCTGCTCGGCCAGTTCGAGCTTGAGCTCCGCGGACGCGCCGAACCGGACACAGGCTCGCCAGGCTTCGTCGGGACGGCCGTCGTCGAGCAGCACGCGGACCAGCTCGTCGGCCTGCTCGGCACCTTCGGCGGCCCGTTCGCGCAGGCAAGCGAGCGCTTCCCGGCGCTGGACCGTCCACTTCCCTTCGGCCGTCGCCGCGTCGCGGAGGGCCGCGAACGTCTCGCGACCCGGCCGGGCGTCGAATTCCTTGCGACGGCGAGAGGTTTCGCTTTCCGGCTCCGGCGCCGGCGGCTGCTTGTCGTGGGTCAGCGCGCGGGCGGCGTGCGCGATGGCCTCGCTGTGCCGTCCAGCCGCCCGGAGGACCCGGACGATCTTGAGGCTGACGTCCACCCGCGGCGGCTTGGCCGACAGGATCGCCACGAGCTCGTCGACGTCGCCGAGCACCTCGGCCAGCTGCTCGCGCAGCCGTTCGGCCACGTCACGGCGGTGGCCCGGCCCGCTCGCCGCGAGCACGTCGTCCACAGTGGACTTGATCCGCCGGAGCCCCGGCTCGCCCAGGGCCGCCGCGAACTCGGCGAGGTCGATGACCGGGCGGCCGGGGCCGTCGAACTCGACCTCGAGGATCCAGTCGGCCAGCTTCTCCGGGTCCGGCGGCCGGGCGGCGCAGGCGCGGGCGTACAGCTCGACCGCCCGGTCCAGCCGGTCGGCCAGGTCGCCGGCGTGGTCGCCGGACTGCTCCAGCACCTCGCTGATGTCGTCGACCGTGCGCCGGGCCAGCGGGCCCAGGTCGGCACGGCTGCCGGCGTCGAGCATCCGCTGCAGCGTGTCGAGGACCGCGCCGATCTTCGCGGTGTACTCGACGTTCCCGTCGGTCACCGCGGTGTCCAGCAGCCGGTGCGCTTCGCTGACGTCACCGGATTGGGTGGCGGCACGCAGTTCGAGCGAATGCCGCAGCTCGGGATCGCGCTCGGCTTGGGCGTGCAGCAGGTCCGCCAGCGTCTCCGCGTCCAAAGTGCGCAGGTAGGGGCGAAGATCCGAGAGGGGACTCACGCGCACCAGTCTGCCCGACGGCCGCTAGCACGCGTGTGGGCCAACCGCGTGCTCTTTTCGGGGTAATCAGTGACGTTGGGTGAGCGCCTCAGGAACGTCGCAAGTCGTCGAACACGGCTTTCAGCGGCCAGGGATCCGGCAGCCCGGGGTTTCGTGACCGTGCGTGGCGAGGTCGCGGGATGGCCGGGTGCACGGTCGGCACCATGATCGGGACCACCGGCACCGGAACCCGCGCGACCAGCCGCCGGACGACGACCATCAGGAGCGCGGCGAACAGCAGGAGCGCCGTCCCGGCCGCGAGGGCCCCGGCGAGGGTGCGGCGGCCGTCGTCGAGCGTCAGCTGCACGGCGTACTGGCTCTGCTGGGTGTACAGCAGGCCGAGCTGAGCGGACACGGCGTAGGAGGCGCTGCGCCAAGTGGATTCGGACACCGGAAGCGGTTCGGCGGCGGTGAACGCGTTTTCGACCGCGGTCAGCCTGCTCCATTCGGCGCTACGCGTGAGCGATTCGTACGCCATCCGGCCACTCTCGGTGAGCTGCGGGACGACCCGGGCCAGATCGGCCCGGTAGGAGGCGACGGCGGAGGTGAACGACCCCCGCGTGACGTTGTCCAGCCCGGCCAGAGCGAGGGAATCGGAGCGATCCATGCCTTCGGCGACGGAAAGCAGCTCGACGGCGGTCGCCTGCTGGTAGGCGGACTCGGCGTCCGGGGCGTGGCGCGCGTAGTCGCGCAGGCCGGCGATGGCGGATTCGATCCGCTGGGTGTACGTCGCGTACGCGGCGCTCCGCTGTTCGGGCGCGGCCATCGCCGCGCTCCGCTCGGCCTGCAACGCGACCACCGCGCGGGCCGTCCGGTCCGCCGCGTCCGCCGTCTCCACCGCCATGTCCCGGGTCCGAACCGCTTGGTGGATCAGGAGAATCGCGATCACGACAGCCACGGCGACGAGCGCGCCGCCGGGGATGAACGCGATGCCCAGCATGCGGCCGCGGACGGATCGCAGGTACTTCAAGACGTTCCCTTCCCAGCCTTGGTCCCCGCAACAATCCCGACGAAGTTCAACCTATTCAGTGAGAGATTTACCGGTCAACGCCAATCCGCCATACGGCCGTTAGCGGACGGTGAGCGCCGGGCACAATCGCGCCCGTGAACCTCGACGACGTGACCCAGCGCCTGCGCGACTTCGCGGCGGCCCGCTCCTGGGAGCCGTACCACACCCCGAAGAACCTCGTGATGGCGCTTTCCGGCGAGGTCGGCGAGCTGACCTCGCTGTTCCAGTGGCTGACGCCCGAGGAGTCCGACGCGTGGCGCGAGGACCCGGCGCTGGCCGGGAAGGTGTTGGACGAGATCGCGGACGTCACGCTGTACCTGCTGCAGCTGGCCGACCGCCTCGGCGTCGACCTGGCCGCCGCGGCCCACGCGAAGATCGATCGCAACGAGGTCCGCTTCCCGCCGCCGGCCTAGCCCCAGAACACCCCGCCGGGGTTGCGGTCGATCTCGGCGAGCAGCGCGGGCGGCGTGCTGGCGACCGGCGCGTCCGGGTAGCTCAGCCACCGCCCGTTCCGGTCGGCCCACCACACCGACCAGATCCCGAACTCGTCGAACCGCAGCTGCGCGATCTTCTGCTCGCTCCAGTCGGGCCCGGCCTGCGGCGACCACGGCGCGCGGCGTTCGACGATGGTCACCGCGCGGCCCCGCGTCCGGCACTCGACCCGGATCCGGTCCTGGAGGTGCTCGGGGACGCGCTGCGCGCACCACCGTTCGATCTGCCGCAGCGCGAGCTCCGGAATTGCCATGGGTCCAGTGAACCGGACCCGCCCGGCCGGCGCGCAGGTGGTGCCCGCGGCGAACCGGGTCACCGGTCCGGATCGGCGCCGGCGCGCGGTGATTTAGCCTGGGCCCATGACGACCGCCGACGAACTGCTCGGCCGGCTGGCGGCCCTGGACAAGGACGCCCTCGCGAAGGTGCTGGCCCACCGGCCGGACGTGCTCGAAGAGCCGTGGCCGCGGCGGTTGGACGTGCTCGCCGCGCGGCTCGCGGCGGCGCCGTCCATCGATGCCGCGCTGCTCGCGCTGCCGATGCCGCTGGTGCAGGTCATGCGGGCCGTCCAGCTGTGTTACGCGCTGGGGCGGCGGCCGGCGCCCGTGGCGGAGGTCGCGCGGTTGCTGGGCGCCGGCGCCGCCACGATCGAGTCCTCGGTGGACGAGCTGGCCGAGCGCGCCCTGCTGTGGCGGGAGCCGGACGGCGTCGCCTTGCCGGAACCGCTGCACCGCAACAGCTTCGGCCCCGAAGGGCTCGGCCGGCCCGTCGCGAACCTGCTCGAGGAGCTCGGCACGAGCCGGCTGGCGAAGCTGTCGCGGGCGCTCGGGCTGCCCGGCACCGAGCGGAAGGCACAACTCGTGCTCGGGCTCGTCCGGTTCTTCCGTGACGGCGAACGCGTCCGCGAGCTCTTCGCCTCCGCACCCGAGGAGACGCGGAAGCTGCTGCTGGACATGGCCGACGGCGTTCCCGAGGTCCAGGGCCTGGCCCCGGCGGGCTGGGCGTTCGACCACGGCTTCCTGTACGGCACCTTCTACGGCACGGTGGCCATGCCGATCGAGGTGTCGCTCGCGCTGCGCGGGCCGGGCCACCAGCTGCCGTTCACGCCCGACGAGCCCGAGTTCGAAGTCACCCACACCGGGGCCGAGGCGGCCGAAGCGGCGGCGTCGGCTGCCGCGCTGCGGCTGCTCGACCGCGTGTCGGCGGTGCTCGACCTGGCCGCCGCGGAACCGTTGCCGCTGCTCAAGGACGGCACGATCGGCGCCCGGCTGGTCAAGAAGCTCGCCAAGGAAACCGGCGCCACCCCCGCGGAGATCGAGCTGGCCATCGACCTCGCGGCGCAGGCCGGGCTGCTGGTGGCCGACGAGCCACCGCCGCCGCGCCGCGGCCAGAAGGCACCCCCGCCCACGCTCGCGCTCGACCCGGACCTCGCCCGGCCCGCGCCCGCGTTGCTGTACCGCCTGCTGCTGACGACCTGGTGGGACCCGGCACCGCGGGAGTTCGAGATCGACGTCGACGCGCTGGTGCGGCGGCTGCTCGTGCGGCTGCTGGCGGGGCTCTCCCCCGGCGACGCCATCACCGACGTCGATGCGTTGACCCGGCTCGCCGGGTGGCACGCGCCGATGCTGCCGACCGACGACTTCGCCGCGTACGTCCGGAGCGCGCTCGACGAAGGAGAGCTGCTCGGCGTTCTCGCGCACGGCGCGGTGACCGCGGCCGGCCGCGCGCTGCTCGCCCCGCACCGGCTCGTCGAAGTCACCGACGAACTGGTCTCGCGGGCGCGGACGACCGCGCTGTTCGGCACCGACCTGACGGCGATCGTGCCCGGCTCGCCCGACACCCGGCTCGCCGCGCTGCTCGACCGCGTCGCCGACCGCGAAGCGCAGGGCACCGCGACCAGCTGGCGGTTCTCCCCGGCGTCCGTGCGGCGGGCGTTCGACCAGGGCGGGCAGGCTGCCGAGCTGCTCGACGAGCTGGGGGCCGTCGCCGCGGGTGACCTGCCGCAGCCGCTGGTGTACCTGGTCAACGACGTCGCCCGGCGGCACGGCGAGGCGCAGGTGATCGACGTCGCGAGCGTCGTCGTCGGCGAACCCGCCGTGCTGGCCGAGCTCGCGGCGCACCGCAAGCTCGCCAAGCTCGGCCTGCGCGCGGTGGCGCCGACCGTTCTGACGTCCACTGTGGACGCTGAGCGCACGCTGGCGGCGTTGCGCGAAGCGGGTTACGCGCCGACCCGACACGCCGCGGACGGCAGCATCGTGCTGCCCGCCCGTGATCAGGCCGAGCCGACGGTGGCCGTCCGCGACCCCGAACCCGGCGAAGGGGCGCCCGACCCGGCCGGCCACGCCGAGCGGCTGCTGGCCTCCCCGGCGAGCGGCCCGGTCCTGCTGCGCGGGCAGCTCGCGCGGGCGATGAGCGACCGCTACGCGGGCCGGCTCACGCCGAAGCAGCAACAACTCTGCTGGCAGCTCGAGGCCGGGCTGCCGGTGGACATCACGTACGGCGGCGAGCACCTCGTCATCGCCTACCCCGAGCTCGACGGCGACGTCCTGGACGTCTGGTCGCTCGAGGACCGCACCTACCGGCGGCTCGAGCTGGCGCGGATCGACCTGGCTCAGGCCTCGACGGCGGTGAGCTTCGCGTAGGCCACGACGTTGTCGAGGTAGTTGCCGCTCTCCCGGTCGAACGCCCCGCCGCAGGTGATGAGCCGCAGCTCGGGGTCCGGGGTGTCGCCGTAGACCTGGTCGGTCGGGAACGTGGCCTTCGGGTAGCGGTCGACGCGGTAGACGGTGAAGACGGCGACCCGGCCGTCCGTGCGGCCGACCCTGGCCTGCTCGCCGGGACGCAGCTCCTTCAAGCGGGAGAAGGCACCGGGCACGTGCTTGTAGTCGACGTGCGCGGCCAGCACGGCCGGGCCAGCCTCCCCGGGCGACGGCGCGCCGGTGAACCAGCCGACCGTCGTGGCGTCGCCCGGGACTTCCAGTGCGCCGTCCGGCGTGAGGCCGAGGTCCTTGATCCCCTCGGCCCGCACGCCGATCGCCGGGATGGTCAGTGACGCCGGTTTCGCCGCGGGGAGGCCGTCGGCGGCCGCTGCCGGGGTGCGCGCGACGCCGGTGGTGCCCGCCGGGTTCGTGGCGGCCGGGCTCGGCGGGGCGATCTCCTGCGGCGCCTTCGGTGACAGGACGAGGACGAGGGCCACGGCCACGACCACGCCGAGCGCGGCGGCGACCGCCGCGACCGCCGGCCACAGGCGCGGGTGCCTCAACTCGGGCGCCGGCGCAGGTAGAGCACCATGCCGCCGGACGCCGTCGCGGCGAGCAGCGTGCCGCTGAGCACGAGGAAACCGGGGACGTCGTCGTCCGGCTCACCGCCACCGGTGGCGACGCCGCCGACCGGCTTGACCTTCACCTGGCCGCCGGTGGCGGGCTTCTTGGTGGCCGTCTTCGGCGCGGTCTGCGTGGGCTTTTTCGCCGTCGACGTCGACGGTGCCGTGGTGCTCGGCTGCTTCGGCCGGTGCGCAAGCGTTTCGCAGGCGATTCCGTCTTTGTCGCGATCCAGGCCGTTGGGATCGCCCGGCGTGGCGTCGAGAACCGCCTGGGCGTCCTCCTGGTATTCGAAGTCCGAGCAGTTCTTGTCGCCGTCGAGCGGCGTCGCCAGCTGCGCGGAGGCGAAGGGGACGGGGCCGAGGAAAGCGAGCCCGGCGACGGCTGCGGCCGTCGTCAGGGCACGGCGAAACAGGGACAACGGAATTCCTTCCGAACGGGATCAGGTGCGATTGCGTGGTTACTATCGCCGCCTCGGCGGTGCCGTTACGGACCTTTCCGGAATTTCGGGAATGCCAGCGCTCCACGAAGAACGACGTGATTGGTGATTCTTCGTCGATTCCGCTTCGACCTGCGAATATGCACCCCAGGAATGCGTACCGGGCGGAATGTTACGCGCTTCGCGGTCACACCTTTGAGGTAATTCACGTGTGACGGTGCCGACCGGCCGCCACCGCGGCGTCCGCGCACCCCGTAACCTCGGGGTATGCCGATCCAGGTACTGCTCGTCGACGACCACGAACTGGTCCGCCGCGGGCTCCGCGACCTCCTCGGCGACGAGCCCGACATCGAGGTGGTCGCCGAAGCGAGCAGCGTCGAAGAGGCCCTGGCGGTGGCGATGCACGTCGAGCCGGAGGTCGCGGTGGTCGACGTCCGCCTCGGCGACGGCGACGGCATCACGCTCTGCCGCGAGCTGCGGTCGAAGCCGAACCCGCCGGCCTGCCTGATGCTCACCGCGTTCGACGACGAAGAGGCGATGGTCGGCGCGATCATGGCCGGCGCCGCGGGCTACCTGCTGAAGCAGGTGCGCGGGCAGGACGTGGTAAACGCGGTCCGCGAGGTGGCGGCCGGCCGGTCGCTGCTGGACCCGGTGAGCACCGCGCGGGTGCTGGACAAGATGCGGCACCCGCCGACGGACGAGCTGGCGACGCTCACCGAACGCGAACGCGACGTGCTCGAGCTGATCGGCCAGGGCCTGTCCAACCGCGAGATCGCCGAGCGGTTGTTCCTCGCGGAGAAGACGGTCAAGAACTACGTCACGTCGGTGCTGGCGAAGCTCGGCATGCAGCGCCGGACGCAGGCGGCCGCCTGGATCGCGCGGCGCGAGAAGTAGCCGTCCGCAGCCGGCGCGTCCGCAATCCGCCGTTCGCTGCGACCTTTTCGTCCACCCGTCACGGTCCGCCATGTCGATCAGGGCAAATACCGGCAGAGATTCACCCTAACGTGAGTCGAATATATGTTCGACGAGCCGGTAAGATCATTGTCGAGGGCGTGGAAGGGAGGCTGGATGACCCGAGAAGGATGATTCGCAGAAGCGCAGGTCAGTCGAGCGGCAGGTCGAACGCGACGAGGGTGCCGAGGCTGGGTGAGGAGTTCAGGAAGAACTTCCCGCCCGCGGCGTCCGCGCGCTCGGCGAGATGACGCAGACCGCGGGTGGCGACGCCTTGGGGAACGCCGGAACCGTTGTCCCGGACGCGGAGTTTCACGCCGCCGGAGTCCCTGGTAAGCGTCACGCGGGTTTCGCTGGCACCGGAATGTCTGACCACATTGGACAGTGCCTCGCGCAGCGCGGCCCGGATGTGGTCGGCGCGTTCCGCGGGGACGTCGGCGAATTCACCGGACAGCTCCAGGGTCGGCGGGTAGCCGAGCAGCTCGCCGGCGATGCGAACCTCGCCGCGCGCCGACTCGGCGAGATCGGTGGGCGTGCCGGTGTCGTGGCGAGGCTCCGGTGAGCGGAGCGCGCGCACGGTGCCGCGGATTTCCTCGATGGTCTGGTCGAGCTGGTCGATGGCGTCGGACAGCCGGGCCCCGTCGGCCTGGGCGAACCGCTTGCGCATGTTGCGCCGGACGCGGTCCAGCTGCATCCCGGCACCGTAGAGCCGCTGGACGATGACGTCGTGCAGCTCGCGGGCGATGCGCTCGCGCTCTTCGTAGAGAGCGACCCGGTGGCGGGCGTTGGCGCCTTCGGCGAGGGCGAGCACGACGCCGGCTTGGGCGGCGAAGGCGACGAGCATCTCGACGGTCCCGGCGGAGAAGGGCTCCCGGCCCCGCTTCCGGTAGACGGTGAGCGACCCGAGAACCCGCCCCCCGGACCCGAACGGCGCGGCCGCGAAGGGGCCGTAGCCGTGGAGTTCGGCGGGCACGTAGGGCGCGGTGCGCGGGTCGACGGTGAAGTCCTCGCTGGAGACGGGCTCCCCGCCGCGGGCCACCTGCCCGGCCGCGGAGTCGGCGGGTAGAGCTAGGCCTCGCAGGGCCTCGCCCGACATGCGGTCGGCGGCGGAGGTACCGCGGGCGCCAGAAGCCTCGTCGATGCGCGCTTCAGCTTCGAGATCCGCCGTCGAATCGCCCGGTTCCGCGCTCGCCGCGTCGGGTCGGGCGTGTTCGGTGCCGAGTGGCTCGCCGGTGGCGTAGTGGGCGGCCTCGACCACCACCCGGCCGTCCTCCGTGCTCACCATCGCCAACCCCAGGTCGGCGTCGGCCAGTTCGGCCGCTCGGGCCACGACCGTGTCCAGCACCGCTCCCGGGTCGTCGCCGGACAGGGCGGTGCTCGTGATCTCGGTGGCGGCGGACAGCGCCCGCGCGGCTAGCGTCGGATCCATGAGTTCCGTCATTATCGCGCGGCGCGGTGGCGGCACGGCAAGGACACCGCGGGATTCGATCACGGCACCGGCACCCGGGTGACGACGCGGCCGTCGCGGACCTCGAGGACCACGTCCGCGCCGGCGGCTTCCTCGGCGATGTGGGTCACGTGCACCACCGTCCGACCGGCCAGCGCCTGCCGCAGGTGCGCGCGCACCGCCTGGGCCGTTGCCTCGTCGAGGTGCGCGGTGGGCTCGTCCAGCAGCACCAGCCCCGCCGACGGCGCCCCGAGCAGGGCCCGCGCCAGCGCCACCCGCTGGGCCTGACCGCCGGACAGCCCGGTGCCGCCGCTGCCCAGCACCGTCTCCGGCGAGACGTCGGTCAACGCCGCGCCGTGCAACGCCGAACGCAGCTCCTCCTCGGTCGCCGTCGGACGGGCCAGGCGGAGGTTCTCGGCGATCGTCGTCGCCGCCAGCATCGGCTCCTGCGGCGCCCACGCCACCCCCTCCGGCACGGTGACCACGCCACGCCGCGGCGCGAGGAACCCCAGCAACGCGGCGACGAGCGTCGACTTGCCCGCGCCGCTCGGGCCGACCACCGCCGCGTACGTGCCCGGCGCCAGGTCCACGTCGACGTCGTGCAGCACCACCGGCCCGCCCGGCCAGCCCAGATCCGCTCCGCGCAGCACAACCGCCGGTCCCGGCACCGGCGAGGGCGCTTCCGGCACGTCGGCGAGACGGCGACGGGCGCGTTGCAGCGTGTCCCAGTGCTGCGCCACCGGCGGCAGCAGCGCGAGGACCTCGGCCAGCGCGAGCGGCACCAGCGCCAACAGCGGCGCGAGGACCGGGTCGAGCCGTCCACCGGCCACCGCCGCCGCGGCGAGCGCCGTGCTGACGACGGCCGCCGCTCCGCAGACCAGCGTGACCAGCGCTTCCGCCGCGCCCGCGCCGAAGGCCTGCCGACGTGCCTGGGTCACCAACCGGGTGTCGGCGTCGGCGAGGGCACGGCGACGACCGGCCACCGTCCCGAACGCGAGCAGTTCGGCCGCCGCTTCGAACATCACCAAGACCCGGGCGGCCACCTCGCGGCGGCCGTCCGCGAGCGCTGACGTCGCCCGGCGCTCGGCGCGCAAGGCGACCCACGGCGCGCACAGCCCGAGGGCCACCGCCGCCGCGAGCGTCCACCCCGCGGCCGGCAGGACCCACGTCTGCACGGCGATCGCCCCGGCCGCGACCAGCGCCACCACCAGCGGTGGCGACACCACTCGCGGCAGGAGGTCGCGCACCGTGTCGACGTCGCCGACCAGCCGGCGTTGTCCCTCGCCCGCACGCAGGCTCCGCGCCGGCCCGAGCCGGACCAGGGAGTTCCACAGCCGCGCCCGGACGCGGCCGGCGATGCGGAACGCGGCGTCGTGCGTGACCAGCCGTTCGACGTACCGCAGCCCCGCGCGGCCGAGACCGAACGCGCGGACGCCGACGACCGCGACCGTCAAGGTCAGGATCGGCGGCTGCTGGGACGCCTTGGCGATGAGCCAGCCCGAGGTCGCCGTCAGCGCCACCCCGGCCAGCAGGGCGAGCGCCCCCAGTGCGGCACCGCCGAAGAGCCGTCCGTCGAGCAGCGCGCGCCACCTCAACGGCTTACCCAAATTGTCCACAGTGGACGTGTCGACAAGGGCCGCCGGCGAGGACGGCAGGTCGACCGCCGCGGTGCGCTCGTGGGCCGCGATGACCGCCGCCGCGCCGTCGTCGACGGCGCGCTGCACCGCCTCGAGCATCAGGCGGGCGCTCGCTTCGTCGAGGTGGGCGGTCGGCTCGTCGAGCAGGAGCAGCCAGGCGCCGTTCCGCACCCGGTGCAGCGCCCGGGCGACGGCAACGCGCTGACGCTGGCCCTGCGACAGCTGCGAAACCGGCCGGTCGGCGAGCCCGGCCAGCCCGAGTTCGGCGAGCACCGCGCCGGCGGAGCCCACTTCGTCGCGGACCGTCCCGCCGGTGAACACCGGCGACTGCGGCACCCACGCGACCTGTTCGCGCCAGCGGTCGAGGTCGGCGTCGGCGAGGTCGGTCGAACCGACCGTGATGACGCCGTCGTGCGCCGGGACGAAGCCGAGCAGCGCCGAGAGCGTCGTCGACTTGCCGCCGCCGCTCGGGGCGCGGAGCCAGACCGTCTCGCCGGGCCGGACCGCGAACGACTCGCCGTCCGGCGCGAAGCCGCCGCGGCGCGCCACCCGGAGGGAAGACACGCGCAGCTCGCCCGGCACCGGGACCGCGGTTCCGGCGGCACGCACCGGGAGGGCCAGCAGGTCGGCGACGCGCCGGACCGCTTCGACGCCGTCCTCGCTGGCGTGGAACGCGGCACCGACCGCGCGCAGCGGCTGGTAACACTCCGGCGCGAGGATCAGCACGCCGAGCCCGATGGCCAGGGGCAGGTTGCCGCCGGCCAGGCGGACACCGATGACGACGGCGACGAGCGCCACCGACAACGTCGCGGCCAGTTCGAGCACGAACGCCGAGGAGAAGGCGACCTTCAACGTCTTGAGCGTCGCGCGGCGGTGGCGTTCGGACAGCCGCCGGACGGTCTCGGCCTGCGCCGCGGCCCGGCGGAAGGCGGTCAGCACCGGCAGCACGCGCACGAGTTCCAGGAGCCGCTCGGACATCCGGTGCGTCGCGTCGGTCGCGCCGCCGACGCGGTCGGCGGTGTACTTGCCGACGAGGATGGCGAACATCGGCAGCAGCGGCACGGTCAGCGCGACGATCACGCCGGACGGCCAGTCGGCGAACAGGATCGCCGCGCCGGCGCCGAGGGGCACGACGGCCGCCGTCACCAGGGCGGGGAGGTACTCGCGGAAGTAGGCGTCGAGCGCGTCGAGGCCGCGGGTGGTGAGGGCGGTCAGCTCGCCGTGGCCGCGCTGGGCGATCCACTCGGGACCGAGGCGCAGCGCGTGGTCGACGGCCTTCGCGCGCAGCTCGCGTTGCGCGGTCGCGGCGGCGCGCGCGGAGACCGTGCGCACCGCCCAGCCGGTCAGCGCGCGCGTCGCGACGAGCGCGAGCAGCGCGGCCAGCTGGGCGGTGCGTCCCCCGGAACCTGCTCCGACGATCGCCGCGAGGACGTCGGCGAGCAGGAATGCCTGTGCCACCAGCGCGGCGGCGTTGAGGAAGGACAGGAAACCCACCAGGGCCAGCGCTCGGCGCACGGCCGGCACGAGGGCCGGCAGTGCGCCGAGCGGGCCCTTTCCCGGCCGCGCCGAGTCCACTGTGGACTCCGAGGCGGAAAGGGTGACGCGCCCGGGAAGCTGTGACAACCGGGGCTCCGCCCCGGGCCGGGGGCTCCGCCACCCGGAACCCCCGAAAAGAAGCTTCATCATGGTGCGTGAACCGCCGGGATGTGCTGTGTCCCGATCCGCTTGCGGAACACCCAGTACGTCCAGCCCTGGTAGATCAGCACGGCCGGAGCGCCGAAGACGGCCACCCAGGTCATCACGGTCAGCGTGTACGGGCTCGACGCGGCGCCCTCGATGGTCAGCGTGTTGGCCGCGTCGAGGGTCGACGGCAGGACGTTCGGGAACAGCGACCCGAACATGACCACCGCGGCCCCGGCGATGACCACCCCGAGCGCGGCGAACGCCTGCCCGTCGCGGTCGGCGCGCAGCCGCAGCCAGGCGACGGCCGCCGCGACCGCGCTGACCCCGAACGCCGCCAGCGTCCACAGCGTGCCGGCGCGCCACTGGACGACCGAGAGGAACGCGACCATCGGCACCATGGCGAGCGGCAGCAGCCTCAGCGCCAGGATGCGCGCACGTTCCCGCAGGTCACCACTGGTCTTGAGGGCGAGGAACGCGGCGCCGTGGGTGATCGAGAACGCGGCGATCGCGACCGCGCCGAGCAGGGTGTCCCAGCGGACGGCGGCGAACGCGGAGCCGATGCGGTTGCCTTGGGCGTCGAGGGGCAGGCCGAGCACGGTGGTGGCGAGGATCAGGCCGACGCCCAGCGGCGGGAGCCACGAGCCGATCATGATGACGCGGTCCCAGTTGCGCCGCCAGCGGTCGGAGTCGACCTTGCCGCGGTACTCGAAGGCGACGCCGCGGCCGATGAGGGCCAGCAGCACGAGCAGGAGCGGCAGGTAGGCGGCCGAGAACAGCCCGGCGTACCAGGCCGGGAAGGCGGCGAACATGGCCCCGCCGGCGACGATGAGCCACACCTCGTTGCCGTCCCAGACCGGCCCGATGGTGTTGACCATGACCCGCCGCTCGGTGTTGTCCCGCGCGAGCACCGGCAGCAGCATGCCGACGCCGAAGTCGAAGCCTTCGAGGAAGAGGTAGCCGAGCCAGAAGAAGGCGATCACGACGAACCAGGCGATTTCGAGGCTCATCGCGCACCTCCGTGGCTGTGAGTTATCCACAACAGGGCGAGTTGTCCACAGACAGACTGTGGGTAACTCGGGTGAGTGGTCACGTCGACACTCATCGTCAGCACCTCAGTAGGCGAAGGCGAGGGTGTCCTCGCCCGGTTTGTCGGAGTCATCCGGCTTCTTCGGCGGCATCACCGCGTCGACGCCGCCGCGGACGTACTTGCGCATCAGGTACACCTCCACCACGCCGAGGGCGGCATACACCGTCGTCAGGGCGATCAGGGAGGTCCACACCTCGCCCGTCGTCACGTGCGAGACCGCCTGGGCCGTGAACATCCACACGCCGTCCACCCCGCTCGGGTTGGGGACGACCACGAACGGCTGACGGCCCATCTCGGTGAAGATCCAGCCCGCGCTGTTGCCCAGGAACGGCGTCGCGATACCGCCGAGGACCAGCCAGGGGAACCAGCGGCTGCCCGGGACGCGACCGCGTCGCGTCAGCCACAGGGCCAGCACGCCGATGCCCGCCGAGACCGCGCCGAAGCCGATCATCATCCGGAAGCCCCAGTAGGTCACCGGCAGGTTGGGGACGTAGTCGATCGGCTTGCCCGCCAGCGAGCCCAGCGCCGGGTCGTCCGGGTAGTTCGTGCCGTACTTGGCCTGGTACTCGGTCACCAGGTTCTCCACGCCCTTGACCTCGGTCGAGAAGTCGTTGTGCGCCAGGAAGGACAGCAGCGCGGGCACGTTGAACGTCTTCACGTCCTCGCAGTTCGCGCCCGAGACGTCGCCGATCGCGATGATCGAGAAGCTGGCCGGCTTTTCCGTGTGGCACAGCGCTTCCGCCGACGCCATCTTCATCGGCTGCTGCTCGAACATCAGCTTGCCCTGGGCGTCACCGGTGATCGCGAGGACCGCGAACGCCGCGACGCCGACCCAGCCACCGAGGCGCAGCGAGGACCGCCAGACGTCGGCGTGGTCGCCGCGCCGCCACAGGTGCCAGCCCGCGACGCCCACCAGGAACGCCGCCGCCACCGAGAACGCGCCGGCCAGGGTGTGCGGGATCGCGGCCAGCGCCGTGTTGTTCGTCAGCACCGCCCAGATCGAGTTCATGGTCGGCTTGCCGTTCTCGAACGTCACGCCCACCGGGTGCTGCATCCAGGAGTTCGCGGCCAGGATGAAGTACGCCGACGCCATCGTGGCCAGCGAAAACGCCCACGCGCACGCCAGGTGGACCTTCTTCGGCAGGCGGTCCCAGCCGAAGATCCACAGGCCGAGGAACGTCGACTCGACGAAGAACGCGACGAGCCCTTCCATCGCCAGCGGCGCTCCGAAGACGTCGCCGACGAAGCGGGAGTACGCGCTCCAGTTCATCCCGAACTGGAACTCCTGCACGATCCCGGTCACCACGCCCATGGCGAAGTTGACCAGCAGCAGCTTGCCCCAGAACTTGGTCATCTTCAGGTGCCGCAGCTCACCGGTGCGGACCCAGCGGGTCTGCATCGCCGCGACCAGGATCGACAGCCCGATGGTCAGCGGGACCATCAGGAAGTGGTAGACGGTGGTGATGCCGAACTGCCACCGCGCTAGCTCAAGGACCTCCACGTGGTCCAGCCTGCTCCGGGGCGGCCGGACCGGCCAGATCAACTGGTCCCGTCCGGGACGGGACCAACGTCCTGGGTGACTACAGCTGGTCGAGTGCCGCGCGCGCCTCTTCGCCCACGACCCGCCGCGGGCCCGCATCCCCGAGCTCGAGAACGTGCTCGAGGGCGAGCGCGTACGCGGTGTCGAAGGCCTTGTCCGCGGCGACCGGGATGTTCGGCGGCACGCCGACGCCCTCCCAGTTCTCCCCCGTCTCCGGGTCGTACGAGCGGGCGATCGGCACGGTCACGTCCAGGTGGGTGTCCACTTTGTACCGATCGCAGGGGTGCGCGCCGCCCCGCGTCACTTCGCCGACGGTCTTCGCGCGGCCCTGCCGCTGCAGTGAGAAGGCGAGGTCCTCGCCGCCGGAGAACGTCGCCGGGCCGGTGAGCACCCAGATCGGCTTGGTGCCGCCGAACTTCGGGCCCGGGACGTACGGCAGCGTCCACATCTGGGTGACGCGGTCGCCGTCGCGCTCGTAGAAGTCGAGGTAGTGGGTCCGCTCGTCGACGAGGTAGCTCTGCAGGAACGCGCTGGTCTCCGGGTCGCCGCCGCGGTTGCGCCGCACGTCGATCAGCAGCGCGTCGGCCGGGGCGACCAGCGTCATCGCCGCCGAGAAGGCCGGGGCCGCGAGGTCGAGCGGGTAGAGCATGGTCGTGTCGAGGTAGCCGACGTTGCCCGGCAGCCGCCGCACCGACGCGATCCCGAAGTTCTCCAGCTCGGCCGCACGCCGGAAGTCCTCGGACCCGTGCTCCGCGTCACCGTCCACGGCGACGGGGTCGAGGTGGTGACGCAGCCGCAGGTGCTTGTCGCCGTTCATCGACTGGAGCTCCGCTGTGACGGCGGTCGCGAATTCCGCGTCGCCGAGGTCCGCGTATGCGCCTTCGCCGAGGCGAACGCGAAGCACCTCCGTGAGCTTCGCGGCGACGTCCGGGAAGACGTAGTGCGCTTCCAACCGGCGGATGACCTCTTCGAGCTGCGCAGCACGCGCCTGTGACCCCATGCCGGTGAACCTACCGCAGGCCACAACCGAAAATTAGGCACGCCGAAAAAATTTGTGCGTCACCCCTGGATGTCAAATTCATGACCGCCGATGCGGCAAATTCGCGGAAGCCATCAGCTTGCGGCTTTCCCGACGTCCCCTTTATCGTTGCAGTGAAAGGGGCGAAAGAAATCTCATGACACCCGCTATGGTGGCGCTGATCAGCGCGTTCGGCCTGGTCCTCGCCGTGGAGCTGCCGGACAAGACGCTCGTCGCGACCCTGGTGCTGACCACCCGTTTCCGCGGCTGGCCGGTTTTCGCCGGGGTGTGCGCCGCGTTCGCCGTGCAATGCGTCATAGCGGTCGCGTTCGGCAGCGTGTTGACGCTGTTGCCGGACGTAGTTCTTTCGCTCGTGGTCGCCGCGATGTTCGGCCTCGGCTCTTTCATGCTCCTCCGCGAGGGATTCAGCCAAGCCGACGAAGCGGGCGAAGACGCTTCGCGCACCGGCCCCTCGCCGCTGTCCTTCACGCGCTCGGCGATGACGTCCTTCGGCGTGCTCTTCGCCGCCGAGTGGGGTGACGCCTCCCAGCTCGCGACCGCCAGTCTCGCCGCCCGCATCGGCAACCCGTTCGCCGTGGGCGTCGGCGCCTTCACCGCGCTCGTGGTGGTCGCCGGGCTCGCGGTGTTCATCGGCGCGAAGATCCGCAGCCGGATCAAGCCGAAGCTGATCCAGCGCTGCGCCGGGTTCGCGTTCGCCGGGTTCGCGGCGTTCGCCCTGGTCCAGCTGGCCTTCTGACCGATCTTTCACAGGTTCGCCCGGTAACCTTTCGGAAACGAAAGGGAGAGCACCGGGTGAACACGCCGCAGACGCACGCCGTCTCGCCACTGCACGGCCGCGTCGCGCTCGGCGGCATCGGCCTCGCCGTGGCCATCTCGATCGACCTGCACCTGCGGCTGTCCGGCCAGGTCAGCCCGATCTGGCAGACGCTGTCGGAGTACGTCTACGGCAAGCTGGGGACGTCCTCGGCCGCTCCCCTGTTCAGCGTCATGTGCCTGGCGCTGTCGTTCGGCTCGGTCGCGCTGCTGGCCGGCATCGCGAGGGCCCACCGCCCCGGCACCACCGCGGTCTGCGTGCTGCTCGGCGTCTGGTCGGCCGGGCTGCTCGTGTGCGGGCTCGTGCCGGTCGACCCCGACGGCCAGGCGCGTTCGCTCGCCGGGCAGGTCCACAACATCGCCGCCCTGACGGCGTTCGTCGCGCTGCC
Source organism: Streptomyces sp. MN03-5084-2B (assembly GCA_033793495.1). Classification (GTDB taxonomy): domain Bacteria; phylum Actinomycetota; class Actinomycetes; order Mycobacteriales; family Pseudonocardiaceae; genus Amycolatopsis. The sequence goes on from JARAWT010000073.1 coordinate 28,871, forward strand.
CGCGGCCGCGTTCGTGCTCACGAAGAAGGGCCGCGAGCGCTGCCCGTGGGAGCCGCGGCGGACGACGATCCGGCGCCTGGCCACGGCGAGCTTCGTCAGCGTCGGCGTGGTGCTCGGCGGATTCGTCCTGACGCTCGTCCTCGGCCCGGCCCAGCAGGACGTCACCCTGGGCCTCTTCGAGCGCCTGCTGTTCACCGTGGACGTCGCCCTGCTGCTGACCATGGTCCGGCCGCTGCGTTAAGCCTTCAGGATGTCGGCCAGCCGGGTGGCGGCCGCGACGACCTGCGGACCCACCTCGGCGGCCTTCAGCGGCTCCATCGAGACGACACCGACGCTCGCCCGCAGCCCCGGCACCCCGCGCACCGGCGCCGCGACGCCGGACGCGCCGGCCTCGAGCTCGCCCGCCGACGTCACCCAGCCGTCGCCGCCCGGTCGCAGGGACATCGCCTTGCCTGCCGCGCCGGCGGTCAGCGAGTGCCGGCTGCCGACCCGGTAAGCGACGTGGAAGTTGGTCCACGACGGCTCGACGACGGCCACCGCAAGCGCTTGCGTCCCCTGGGCGACCGACAGGTGCGCGGTCGCGCCGACCTTCTCGGCCAGCTCGCGCAGCACCGGGCCCGCCGCGTCCCGCAGCTGCGGGAGCACCTGCCCGGCCAGCCGCAGCAGCCCGACGCCGAGCCGGACCTTCGTGCCGTCGCGCCAGACCAGCCCGCGCTCGGACAGCGGCACGAGCAGCCGGTAGACGGCCGCGCGGCTGGCCCCGATGGCCACGGCCAGCTCGGAGATGGTCGCCGCGTCGCCCCCGGCGTCGGCCACGGCCTGCAGCAGCGCCAAGCCCCGGTCGAGCGTCAGCGACCCCTCCCGGCTGGTCACAGCAAGCCGAGTTCGCCCAGGTCGGCGACCGGCTCCTCGAACGACGCCGCCGCGTAGGACGCGAAGAGCGCCCGCACGGCCTTCGCGGCCGGCTCGGACAGCGCACGGGCCTCGTCGGCCAGCGCCTGGGCGTCCGTCGACTCCAGGGCCGCCCGGACGTCGCCGCCGGCGAGGCTGCGCGCGGAGGCGACGAGCAGGTTCAGGAAGCCGTGGTGGACGAACCCGGTGCCCGGGTCGGTGTGCCGGACCGCGCGGTGCAGGCTGTTCGTCGCCTTGAACGACGCCCCGGAGGCCCCGCTGACGACGGCGAGGAAGTCCGCCACCTCGTCGACGCTGGGGAAGTTCTCGCCCGCCTGGCCGCCGCAGCGGATCTTCGGCCAGCTGCCGTGCTCGATCACCTTGCGGACGCCGTCGAGCCAGCCGACACCGCGCCGCGGCTCGACCACCCGGATGACGTCCTCCGGGACGAACTCCGAGACGCGCTCGAGCCACACCTCGTCGACGTCCGACGGCGCGGGCATCTCGACCATCCGCAGGGCGAGGAGTTCGCTCCGCGATTCGACGATCGAGATGGCCTTCGGGACGCCGCCGAGACCGGTGTCGATGATCAGCGAAAGCGGCAGCGGCTGCTTCGGCTTGATCTTGATCAGCTCGGTGATGAGCTCGGGCAGCCGCGACGCCTGGCAGAGGAAAACCCCCAGTACACCGGCGTGTTCGGAGTCCCGGGTGGCGAAGTGCGCACGCAGCGCTTCGGGCATGGCCGCGTCGCCCGGAGGGAAGAGCGCCGAGTCGTCGACGAGCCTCGCGAACAGGGGAGGAATTCCACGGGGGCCGGGGGGCGTGAGTTCCACAGCGCTTGACACGACTGACACGCTAGTAGCGTACGACATCAGGACAAAATCGTTCGCACAACGAACACGTCAGAAGGGGACGTCGATGCCTTACTACCGGCGAGTAGGCGAGCTTCCGCACAAGCGGCACACCGCGTTCCGGAAGCCGGACGGCGGCCTCTACGCCGAGGAGCTGATGGGCGTCGAGGGCTTCTCCGCCGACTCCGCGCTGCTCTACCACCGCGGCCTGCCGACGGCGATCGTCGACGCCGTCGCGGTCGAGGAGGACCGCGGGTCGCTCACCCCGAACCACCCGCTCAAGCCGCGGGCGTTCAAGACGCAGGACCTCAAGTTCGGCGGCGAGGCCGACGCGGTGACCGACCGGCGACGACTGTTCGGCAACAACGACGTCACCATCGGGTTCGTCACGGCGACCGCGCCCAGCCCGCTGTACCGCAACGCGGCCGGCGACGAGCTGTTCTACGTCCACGGCGGCTCGGCGACCTTCGAGACGATCTACGGCCGGCTGGAGGTCGGCGACGGCGACTACGTCGTGATCCCGACGTCGTGCACCTACCGGGTCGTCCCCCACGGCGAAGTCAGCCTCTTCACCCTGGAGGCGCGCGGGCACATCGGGCCGCCGAAGCGCTACCTCTCGGCGAAGGGGCAGTTCCTGGAGCACTCGCCGTACTGCGAGCGCGACCTCCGCGGGCCCGAGGAGCCGCTGCTGGAAGACGGCGAGGACGTCGAGGTGCTCGTGCGGCACCGCGCCGGGCTGACCCGCTACACCTACGCGACGCACCCGTTCGACGTCGTCGGCTGGGACGGCTGCCTCTACCCGTGGGTGTTCAACATCGACGACTTCGAGCCGATCACCGGCCGCGTGCACCAGCCGCCGCCCGTGCACCAGACGTTCGAGGGCCCGAACTTCGTCGTTTGCTCCTTCTGCCCGCGGAAGGTCGACTACCGCGAGGGCGCGATCCCGGTGCCGTACAACCACGCGAACGTCGACTCCGACGAGCTGATGTTCTACGTGCGCGGCAACTACGAGGCCCGGAAGGGCTCCGGGATCGGCATCGGCTCGCTCTCGCTGCACCCGTCCGGCTTCACGCACGGCCCGCAGCCGGGCGCGGCGGAGGCGTCGATCGGCGCGGAGTTCTTCGACGAGACCGCGGTCATGGTCGACACGTTCGCACCGCTGGAGCTCGGCGAAGCGGCCGACGCGTCCGAAGACCCCGGCTACGCCTGGACGTGGTCGCGCCGCGGCCCGAAGAGCTGACGGAACCGGGCCCTTCCCCGCGGGTGCGAGGAAGGGCCCGGCTGCAGGATCAGCTGTTGTACCAGCCGAAGCCCGTGATGGTCCCGTGGCCGGAGCAGGTGCCCTTGAAGATCCAGTAGCCCGGGCCCTGCGACGGGCCGGTGATCTCGGTGCCGTCCGAGCAGTCCGTCCAGGAGCCGCTGCGGCCGTAGTCGACCCGCACGTTGGCCCGCCAGGAGACACCGTCGTTGTAGGTGGTCTGCCAGGACTGCACGTGGTCCGCCAGCGCCCCGCCCGGCGCGGTGGGCGCCTGGTGCTTGGTCGCCCCCTTCGGTACCTCGGCGGCCGAGGCCGGACTCGCCCCGGCCAGCCCCATCGCGGCCAGCGCGGCCGCGCCGAGCACCGCGGCACCGGCTCGTTTCATCGTGATGAGTGTCATGAACCCCTCCAGTTCCCTGACTCGCTCCGGCGATCCCCGTCGCCGGTCTCCACCAGGTCTAGTGCGTTGGGGTTGTCCTGTCCGGCCGACTGGACAACGAACGACAAACTCCGAACAATGGATTGCGCCAAGGGGGGTGGCGTAATGCCGCGTGGGGAGCGTCCGCTTGATACGGACGACGAGGTCCTGTCACAGTTTGCCGGCGATTTGCGACGATTGCGGGAGAAGGCGGGCAGTCCGCCATATCGGCAACTGGGAAAACGAGCGCATTACTCGGCCGGGACATTGTCCGACGCCGCGAGCGGCCGGAAACTGCCGACGCGCGCAGTTGCCTTGGCTTATGTGCGCGCCTGCGACGGACCGGTCGCCGAGTGGGACAGAAGGTGGCACGAAGTCGCGGCGGAATTGAGCCGGAGAAGACGCGCGGCTCCCGCATCCGCCGCGGAGCCGCCGTACCCGGGCCTGGCCGCGTTCGGCGCCGGGGACGCCGGCCGGTTCTTCGGCCGGGAAGACGTCGTCGACCTGCTGTGGAGCCGGTTGGCCAGGACGCGGTTCCTGGTCGTCTCGGGCCCGTCCGGCAGCGGCGTGACGTCGGTGCTGCGTGCGGGCCTCGTCCCGCGCGCCCGGCAGCCCGTGGTGGTCCTGCGGCCGGGAAGGCGTCCCCTGGAGGAGTGCGCGGCGCGGCTCGCGACGCTCACCGGGACACCGGCGGTTCTGCTGCGCGCCGAATTCGCCGCCGACCCCGGCCACCTGCACCTGCGGCTCCGGCAGGCGGTACCGCCGGACGCCGAGGTCCTGCTGGTCGTCGACCAGTTCGAGGAGGTCTTCGCCGCCGAGGAGCCGGAGCGGGCGTGGTTCTTCGCCGCGCTGGCCGGGGCGACCCGCGCCCCGGCGCGGGTGGTTCTCGGCCTGCGCGCCGACTTCGCGGACGCCTGCGTGCGGCACCCGGTCCTGCCCGAACTGGCGGCGGACGCGGTGGTCCCGCTGGAGCCGCTCACCGCCGGGCAGGTCCGCGCCGCCCTCGTCCGGCCTGCCGCGAACGCCGGCCGCGGACTGGAGAACGCGCTGGTCGCGACCCTCATGGCCGAGGTCGCACGCCAGCCGGGCGCACTGCCGTTCGCCACGGAGGCCCTGCGCCGGACCTGGCAGGCCACCCCGGGCGTCACGCTCACGCTCGCCGCGTACGAGGCCACCGGCGGCATCACCGCCGCCCTGGCCGGCACGGCCGAAGCGGTCTACGGCCGGCTCGCCCCGACGGAGCGGGCCGAGGCCAGGAACCTGTTCCTGCGCCTGGTCGGCTTCGGCGACGGCACCCCCGACACCCGGCGGCGCGTCCCGCACGCCGAACTCGATCCGACGCCGGTGGTGGCGCAGTTCGTCCGGTCCCGGCTGATCACCGTCGGCCGGACGGGCCTGGAACTCGCGCACGACGGGCTGATCGACGGCTGGCCGCGGCTGCGGAGCTGGCTGTCCGCGGACCGGGAAGCCCTGCGCGTGCACCGGCGGCTCACCGAGGCGACCGGGTTGTGGGAAACCGCGGACCGGGAGCCGACCGTTCTCTACCGGGGACGTCAACTCGACGAAGCGGTGAAGTGGGCGAAGCGGGCCGACGCGCAGCCGAACGCTCCGGAACGCCGGTTCCTCCGGGCGAGCATCGAACTGCGGGCCGCCGGAGAAATGGCGGAGCGGCGACGAAGACGGCTTTCCGTGGCGACCGGCTTGACCGCATTGCTGGCCGCCGCTTCGACGGCGACGGCGATTCTTCGCCGTCGACGCGACGGCGGTTCGAGGGTTTCGACGGGCACTTTCCCGTGAACGTACGTCAAATGCTCTGACGGCATTTTTACCGCCACCGGGCCCGCGGCGAGGCCGGATTCCGGTGGCAACGGTTCGGCAACGCACCCCCGGCCACCCGCCTGCCGCCGGATAATGACGGCAAACGCGGAGACGGGGGAACGATGATCAATTCCCAGCCGGTGCGGCGAAAGCGGAAGATCTTTCCGTTCCTGGCCGCGATCGTGGTCGCCGCCGCGTTGATCATCGGAATCCGGTACTGGACCAGCGGCTCGAGCGACGACGCCGACGCGCCCAGGTGCTCGGGGGCGGACGCGGTCGCGCTCACCATCGCTTCTTCGCCGGAGAAGGCCGGCGTCGTCCAGGAGGCCGCGAAGGCCTACTCCGGGCGGACGGTCGCCGGGCACTGCGTCGACGTGGTCGTGAAGTCGAAGTCGTCCGGCGTGGCGATGCAGGCGCTGGCGAACGGCTGGAACGAAGCCACCGACGGGCCGCGCCCGGACGTCTGGACGCCGGCCGCGAGCGGCTGGGTCAACCTGCTGCGCGTCAACGCGAAGGGTGACACCGGCTCGCTCGTGCCGGACGGCGATCCGCCGTCGGTCGCGAACGCACCGCTGGTCGTCGCGATGCCGAAGCCGATGGCCGAGGCGCTCGGCTGGCCCGGCAAGGCCATCGGCTGGACCGATCTCGCCGCGCTGGCCACCGACCCGGCGGGCTGGGCGAAGTTCGGCCACCCGGAGTGGGGCAGGTTCCGGCTGGGCAAGACGAACCCGAACATCTCGACGTCGGGGCTGAACGCCACCATCGGCGCGTACTACGCGGCCACCGGCACGTCGTCCGACCTCACCGCGGCCGCGCTGGAGCAACCGGACGCGAAGCAGTTCGTCACGAACATCGAGCAGGCGATCGTGCACTACGGCGACACCACGCTCACCTTCCTCACCAACCTGCAGAAGGCCGACGACAAGGGCACGGCGCTGTCGTACATCTCGGCGGTCACCGTCGAGGAGAACTCGCTGATCGGCTACAACCAGGGCAACCCGACGAACGACCCGGCCAAGGTCGGGCAGCACGGGCCGCCGAAGGTGCCGCTGGTGGCGATCTACCCGGGCGACGGGACGCTGAACTCCGACCACCCGTTCGTCACGCTGAACTGGGCGGACACGACGCGCAAGCAGATCGCCGCGGACTTCCTCGGCTACCTGCGCCAGGAGGAGACGCAGGCGAAGTTCGCCGCGCTCGGCTTCCGGTCGTTCGAGGGCAAGCCGGGCCCGCAGGCGACGCCCGCCAACGGCGTCCGGCCGGACGCGAAGATCACCTTCCTGCGGCCGCCGTCGCCGCCGGTGCTGGCGAAGCTGCTGGCCTCCTGGACCGACCTGCGCAAGAAGGCGAACGTGCTGCTCGTCGTGGACGTCTCGGGCTCGATGGGCCAAGAGGCGCAGGGCACCGGCAGGAGCAAGATCGACCTGGCGAAGCAGGCCGCGATCGACTCGCTCGGCCAGTTCGTGCCCCGCGACCAGGTCGGGCTCTGGCAGTTCTCGACCGGCCTCGACGGCGACAAGGACTACCAGGAACTGCTCCCGGTGCGGGCGCTCGAGGCCGGCGCCAAAGACACCCTGGCGATGCGGCTGCGCGGGCTGACGCCCCAGAAGGGCACCGGGCTGTACGACACTTCGCTGGCCGCGTACGAGTACATGAACGCCCATCTGGACCCGACGGCGATCAACGCGGTCGTGGTGCTCACCGACGGCCGCAACGAGGACTCCGGCGGCATCGACCTCGAGCACCTGGTGCCGCGGCTGCGGCCGGAGGGCAACGCGGAATCGGTCCGGCTGTTCACGATCGCCTACGGTGCGGACGCCGACCAGGACGTGCTGAAGCAGATCGCGGAAGCGACCGCGGGTTCGGAGTACGATTCGTCCAAACCGGACTCGATCAACCAGGTGTTCACCTCCGTGATCTCCAACTTCTGACATGAAGTTCGCCCGTGAGCTCGCCGAACCGTGGGGGCTGCTGCTCGCCGCCACGTCGGCCGGGGTGGCGTGGGCCGTGCAGCTGCCGGTCGTCGCCGCCGTCGGAGTCGGCGTGGCGGTGCTCGCCGCGCGGGCGGGCGTGGCGGTGCTGGGCCGGGAGAAGGCGCCTCCCCCGCGCGAAGCACGCGTACTGGACGTCGAGCCGGGGACGGCCGAGGAGAAGTGGCTGCACCGGGCGTTGGCGGCGGCGGACGGGTTCACCTCGCTGAGCGGCTCGCTCGCGTCCGGCCCGCTCGCCGAGCGCGTCGCGGACATGGAGCCGGTGGTCCGCGAGACGCTGGCGACGCTGCACCGGCTGGCGGGCCGCGCGTCAGCGACCGGCCAGGCGCTGGCCAGGGTCGACCTCGACGCCGTCGCGCACGAACAGCGCCGGCTGCGGCGCGAGTTGCGCACGGCTCGCGCGGAAGTACGCGGCGACCTGGAGCAGGCACTGACGGCGGTCCAGGCCCAGGCGGACGTGCACGCCCGCCTGTCCGGCGCCCGCGACAAGCTGCTGGCCCAGCTGCAGTCCGGAGCGCTGGGCCTGGAAAGCCTGGTGGCCCGGGTCGCCGAGCTGACGGCGGCGACGCCGGACGTCACCGTGGACACCGGCGCGGTGCGCGAGCTGAGCGACCAGCTGGAGGGCATCCGGCAGGGCGTGCTGGAGACGGAACAGGCGACGCGGAAGTCGCTCGGTTAGGCGGCCCAGCCTGGCCGCCACGCGTCGGTGGCCCGGTCGCCCTTCGCGAGGTGACGCCGAAGCGCGGCGAGCCCGGGATGCGCGTTGCCTCGCCGCCACAGCAGCGAATGCGGGTACACCGGCATCGGCGCTTCGATCGGCACGCGCCGCAAGCCGTGGCCGGACGGCCACCACACCCGGCTGCCCGCGCCGATCAGCGTGGCCACCTTCCCCGACTCCGCGATCGCGTCCAGCACCACCTCGACGCCGAAGTTCGGTCCGGTCGCATCGATCCACAGGCCGAACGCGGCCGCGAAGTCGGCGTAGTACGCGCCCCATTCCGTCCCCGGCACCACGCCGGGCAGCCGGATCCGCTGTCCGGCCAGGTCGGCCGGGGCCACCGAAGGTGCGTCCGCCAGCGGGTGCGCGGGCCCGCACAACAGCTGGATCGGCTCGTCGCACACCCACTGCGCATCGAGGTCCTCGGGCAGCGCGACGACCGCGCGGAACGACGCGTCGATCGAACCGTCCCGTAGCGCGGCGACCGCGGTGTCGAGCAGCGTCGCGACCTCCAGCGGGACGGCCGGGTGCGCCTCGTGGAACCCGCGCAGCAACGTGGCCGGGCACAGCCGCCGCCCGATGACGTCCACGCGGAGCGGGCCGTTGCGGACCGATGCCAGCGCCCTCAGCTCGGCCGCCAGGAGCTCGCGGGCGTGCGGCAGGAAAGCCGCGCCGTCGCCGGTGAGCACGGCGCCCCGGGCGGTGCGGGTGAACAGCCGTACCCCGAGCGACTTCTCCAGCGCGGCGATGCGCTTCGAAACGGCTTGCTGCGTGATCGCCAGGTCGGCGGCGGCGTCCTGGAACCGGCCCGCCTCCACAGCGGCGACGAAGGTGCGCACGGCGTCGAGGTCCACGGCGATCGACTCTAGATTCACAACGCGGCGTTGTGGCTCGCCGCCGCGTCGGTTGTTTGCTTCGGGCGGCCGTTCCCGGCTTTGATCTCCCGCGTGATGCGCGGGCGGTCGCTGGGGCCGCGGTTCAGGTGGCTCTGGTCGGCTTACGCCGTGAGCGCGTTCGGGACGTGGCTCGGCTTCGGCGCCTTCCCGATGCTCGCGATCCTCGTGCTGCACGCCGGGCCCGAGGCCGTCTCGGCGCTGGCCGCCGTCGGGCCCGCCATCGGGGCGCTCGTGGCCGTTCCGCTGGGGCCGTGGGTCGACCGGCGCCGGAAGCAGCCGGTGCTCGTCGCCATGGATCTCGTGCGGTTCGCCGCGCTGATCAGCGTGCCCGCCGCGTACACCCTCGGCGTGCTGAGTTTCGCCCAGCTACTGGCCGTTTCGGTGGTCGTCGCCGCGGCGGACATCACCTTCACCTCCGCGAGCGGCGCCTTCCTCAAGGGCCTGGTGCCGCCCGGGGACCTGCTCGTCGCGAACGGCCGGTTCGAGTCCACGAACTGGACCGCCACCGCACTCGGGCCACCGCTCGGCGGAGCCGCCTTCGCGCTGTTCGGGCCGGTCACGTCGGTGGTCGCCAACGCCGTCAGCTTCCTGCTCTCCGCGCTCGGGATCCGCGCGATCGGCGGGGACGAGCCGCGCCCTCGCCCCGCCACCCGGTTGCGCCCGCGCGACCTCGTGGACGGCTGGCGGTTCCTGCTCGCGCACCCCGGCCTGCGGCCGCTGCTCGGCAACGCCGTGGTGTTCAACGGCCTGGTCATGGGCACCGAGCCGCTGCTCGCCGTGCTGATGCTCAACCAGCTCGGGTTCCCGCCGTGGCAGTACGGGCTCGCCTTCGCCGTCCCGTGCCTCGGCGGGCTCGCCGGCTCGCGGCTGACCCCGCGGCTGGTCGAGAAGTTCGGGCGCCACCCCGTCCTGGTGACGGCCGGCGCGCTCCGGGCGTGCTGGCTGCTCGCGCTGGCGTTCGTCCCGGCCGGCACCGGCGGGCTGGTCTACGTCATGGCCGTCGAATTCGGCCTGATCGTGAGCTGCAGCGTCTTCAACCCCGTGCTGGTGACCTACCGGCTGGAGCAGCTCCCGGCGGACCGCGTGGCACGGACGCTCTCGGCGTGGTCGATCAGCACGAAGGCATCGATCGCCACGCTGACCGCGCTCTGGGGCGTGCTCGCCGGCCTCATCGGCCCGCGCTGGGCGATCGGGGTCGCCGGGGTCCTCGTGCTGACGACGCCGCTCCTGCTGCCCCGCCGCGATCGGACGCCCGCTCAGCCGAGCCAGACCGTGCCCAGTACCGGGTAGCCCGGCAGGCCGGTCTTGGCCGCGCCCGGGCGGGGGACGCCCGCGATCCAGAGGCGGCCCGTCGCGGCGATGTTCGCCGCCATCGACGGGTCCGCCTTGGGGAGGCGGAACGGGACCACGCGGCCGTCGGCCAGCATGGTCAGGCCGCTCAGCCTGGCCGCGCCGTGGCGGCTCATGCGGACCGGGCCGTCGAGGACCGCGCGCAGCTCCGTCCAGTGGTCCGCCGGGAGGGGGCGGCCGTGGGCGAACGCGCGCACCACGGCCGCGAGGGCACCCAGCAGCGCGCCGGCGCCCGATGTCCACGCGAGCCAGCCCACGGCCGGGAAGTCGAGCGCGACCCAGACCGCGAAACCGGCCAGCACCAGCAGGAACGCCGCCGTCGCGCGCAGGTCGCGGGCCAGCTGGCGGCGGTGCGCCGCCAGCACGGGGTCGAGCCTCGGCGAGCCGGACCCGGCCGGTTCCGGCACCGGCACGGCACCCGGCGGCGGCGTGTCGTGGATCCCGGCGCGGCGGACCCGCACCAGCCCGGAGAAGCCGACGAACACCTTCGGGCCGCGGCCCAGCAGCCACACCCGCCGGTGGCCGGCCACCAGCAGCCGGTGCGCCTCGTCGAGCCGGACGCGCAGCCACCGGCCGTCCGGCAGGCGCACGCCGACCGTCCGGCCGGCCGCGACCACGCCGCCGGCGGTGATGTCCACCCGCCGGAACGCTTCCCGCTTCAGCCGGGTCTCGGGCACGTGGGCGTGCGCGCGGCGGAGCCACCACGCCTCGATCGCGCCGGCCAGCGCGAACGTGCCGATCGACAGCGCCACCCCGGCGCCGGCGAAGAACTGGGCGACCCCGAACACCACCAGGAACCCGGCCACCAGCCGCTGGTTCGCCGTGTCGCGGCCGAGGCGGTCGAAGTACTCGCCGAAGATCGGGAGGGCCCCGGACGGCATGGCGGGGTCGAGCTCGAAAGCGCGGACGCGCTCGGGGACCGGGACGATCGGCACGCGGAACCCCCAGGGGGACGGGTCGTTACCCGCTTTTCGGCAAAGTGGGCACCGGCGTTACCGGATGCGCCGATGAGCGGAAGAGACGTGACCGCCACGACTATCCAGACGGCCGAATTCAGGTTAGGCTCACCTAAGTAGGAGGTGAGCCGTGACCGAGGCCCCGACATCCGTCCGCCGCCCGCCGGCGCCCAACCCCGCCGAGCGCGCGAAGACGATCGCGACCCGCAACGGCCCGGCGTCGTTGCTGCCCACCTGCGATCGCGCGGACCTCGACGGCGAGCGCGTCGTGCCGCTCCTGCACCACGTGCACCACAGCGGCAGCGTCAGCGTGCTGCTGCCCGACGACCACCCGATGGTCCGCGCGGCGACGCAGACCCAGCGCGGAGAGCTGGCCGTGATGGTCGAGCTCGCCGACCGGGCCCCGGTCGACCTGCGGGAACCGATCCGCGGACTGCTGTGGATCACCGGCTGGCTGCGGCCGCTTTCGCCGGTTTCGGCCCGCGCCCGGGCGGTGGCGATCGCCGAGACGCGGCCGGACGAACGGCTCCTGGACGTCGGCCACGGCGTCACGCTGCTGCGGCTGACGCCGGCGTCGCTCGTGCTGGCCGACGCCGAGGGCACGCACTCGCTGCGCCCGCACACGTTCAGCGCGGCGCCGCCCGACCCGTTCCACGACTACGAGGCCCGGTGGCTGCGGCACCTGGAGAGCGACCACTCCGACGTCGTCGAGCAGTTGGCGAAGCACCTGCCGGCGGGGCTGCGCGGCGGCCGGATCCGCCCGCTCGGGCTCGACCGGTTCGGGCTGCGGCTGCGCGTCGAGTCCGACAGCGGCGACCACGACGTCCGGCTGGCGTTCTCGAAGTCCGTCGACAGCCCGGCGCAGCTCGCGTCGGAGCTGCGCCGGCTGGTCGGCTGCCCGTTCCTGCGCGGGCGGTCAGGCTAGTTCGGCGGGGAAGCCGCCCTTCGCGATCGGCCCCCAGCTCTCGATCGTGACGCGGATGATGCTCTTGCCCTGCTTGACCATGGCCTCGCGGTATTCGTCCCAGTCCGGGTGCTCGCCGGAAATGGCCCGGAAGTACTCGACGAGCGGCTCGACCGAATCGGGGATGTCCAGCACCTCGGCGGTGCCGTTCAGCTGCACCCACTGGTCGTTCCACTCGTCGGACAGGATGCAGGCCGACACCTGCGGGTTGCGCTTGACGTTCACGACCTTCGCGCGCTTCGGGTAGGTCGAGACGACCAGCCTGCCCTCGGCGTCGACCCCGCAGGTGACCGGCGACAGCTGCGGCCCGCCGTCGGCCTTCGTGGTCAGCAGGATGGCGCGGTGGCGGGTCGACAGGAACTCGACCAGCGCGGCGCGGTCGACGGTTTCGTTGGTGGCGATGCTCCTCGGCATACCCCGAAGGTAGCGTGCGTCCATGACGTTCACCGCGCGATCGTGGCTGGCACCGGCCCGCCCCGAGTTCCCCGGGACGATCGAGGACCCGGCCGAGCGCCGCGCGATCAAGCTCGAGCTGCTGATCGTCTTCGGGATCACGCTGGGCATGTCCGGGGTACGCAGCCTGCTGTCCCTTGTGGACTCGCTGCTCCAGCCGGTGCCGCTGGCCCAGCAGCAGACCCAGCTGAACGTGCCGCAGGCCGCGGCGAGCCTGATCGACCTGCTCAAACAGCTGCTCTCGGCGGCGCAGCTGGTCGGCTGGGGCGCGCTCGGGCTGTACCTGCTGTGGCGCGCGGGCGTCAAGATCACGCAGGTCGGCCTGGACCGCCGGGCGCCGGGCCGGGACGCGCTGCTGACCGTGGTGCTCGCGGCCCTGATCGGCATCCCGGGCCTGGGGCTGTACTTCCTCTCCTACCACCTGGGGTTCAGCCTGGCGGTGCAACCGTCCACTTTGGGCGACACGTGGTGGCGGCCGATCTCGCTCACCCTTTCGGCGTTCGGCAACGCCTTCGCCGAGGAGGTCCTGGTCATCGGCTACCTGCTGACGCGGCTGCGGCAGCTCGGCGTCCGCGAGAACAACGCCGTGTTCGGCGCCGCCGTGCTGCGCGGGTCGTACCACCTGTACCAGGGCTTCGGCGGATTCGTCGGGAACTTCATCATGGGGCTGGTGTTCGGACGGCTGTGGCAGAAGACGAACCGGCTGTGGCCGCTCGTCGCCGCGCACACGCTGTTCGACTTCGTGTCGTTCGTCGGATATTCGCTGCTCAAAGGTCACGTTTCCTGGTTGCCCTGAGTACGCTCGGCAGGTGATCGACGAAACGGCACCTCCCCGGGTGGACAGCGAAGTCGGACCCCTGCGCGCGGTGCTGCTGCACCGGCCCGGCAACGAGCTCAAAAGGCTGACGCCCCGCAACAACGACCAGCTCCTGTTCGACTCGATCCCGTGGGTCGACCGGGCCCAGGACGAGCACGACGCGTTCGCCGAGGTGCTGCGCGGCCGCGGGGTGGACGTCCTGCTGCTGGCCGACGCCCTCCGGACGGCCCTGGAGGACGACCGGGCCCACGCGGCGGGCGTGCACGCGGCGGTCGACGACCGGCGGCTCGGCGGCGACCTGGCCGACTCGCTGCGTTCGCACCTGTCGAGCGTCGACGCGGCGGGACTCGCCGAGGTGCTGATGGCCGGCATGACGTTCGAAGAGCTGCCGTCCGCGGAGGGCGCGTCGCTGGTGCGGATGATGAACCACCCGCACGACTTCGCCGTCGACCCGCTGCCGAACCTGCTGTTCACCCGCGACTCGTCGGTGTGGATCGCCGACCGGGTGGCGATTTCGTCGTTGATCATGCCGGCGCGCCGCCGGGAAACCGCGGTGCTCGACCTGATCTACGCCTACCACCCGCAGTTCCGCCACGCCGCCCGCGCGTACGGCGCCCATTCGGCACCGATCGAAGGCGGCGACGTGATGCTGCTGGCGCCGGGCGTGCTCGCCATCGGTGTCGGCGAACGGACGACGGCGGCCGGCGCGGAGTCGCTCGCCCGGTCGGTGTTCGCCGACGGCATCGCGCACACCGTGCTGGCGGTGCCGATCGAGCAGTCCCGCGCGACCATGCACCTGGACACGGTGTGCACGATGGTCGACGCCGACGCGGTGGTGATGTACCCGCTGGCGCGCGACTCGCTGACGGCGTTCACGCTGCGCCCGACCGGCGACGGCGGGGTGAAGGTGGCCGGGCCGGCGCCGTTCCTGGTGGCCGCGGCCGAGGCGATGGAGATCGACCGGCTGCGGGTCATCGACACCGGCCTCGACCCGGTGACGGCCGAACGCGAGCAGTGGGACGACGGCAACAACACCCTCGCACTGGCGCCCGGCGTGGTCGTGGGCTACGAGCGGAACGCCGAGACGAACGAGCGGCTGGAAGCGGCCGGCATCGAGGTGCTGCCGATCGCCGGTTCCGAGCTGGGGTCCGGCCGGGGCGGACCGCGCTGCATGTCGTGCCCGGTTCGTCGCGATCCGTTGTGACAACAAAGTAAGCCTTCCCTAAAAATGGCGTGATTTTAGGGAAGGCTTACTTTATTTAGGCGAGTCTTCTTTAGGAATGGTAACCCTAATAGGGGCAAGATCACCAGGCCGAAGTGGCATTCAATCCTTTTCTGACGTATCTTCTTGACCATGGCCCTCACCAAGAAGAAAGAACCGCGCTCGAAGTTCTACGAACTGCTGCAGGCGCAGATCCACAACGAGTTCAACGCGTCCCAGCAGTACATCGCGCTCGCGGTCTGGTTCGACGCCGAGGACCTCCCGCAGCTGGCGAAGCACTTCTACAAGCAGTCCGTCGAGGAGCGCAACCACGCGATGGCGCTCGTGCAGTACATGCTCGACCGCGACCACCACGTCGAGATCCCCGGCACCGGGGAGGTGCGCAACGACTTCTCCGGCGTCACCGAGCTCATCGAGCTCGCGCTCGAGCAGGAGAAGGAGGTCGCCGCCGACATCTCCGCGATGGCCAAGGCGGCGCGCGCCGAAGAGGACTACATCAGCGAGCAGTTCACGCAGTGGTTCCTCAAGGAGCAGGTCGAAGAGATCTCGCAGATGAGCACCTTGCTGAACGTCGTCAAGCGCGCGAACGGCAACCTGTTCGAGGTCGAGAACCACCTGGCCCGCGAGTCCGTCGGCGACAGCGGCACCGACTCGCAGATGCCGCCGGTGGCCGGCGGCGCGCTCTGACCCGCTGAGAATCGGAAAACCCGGGCTCTCCCCCTGTGGACAGCCCGGGTTTCCGCATGCGGCCAGGCTTAGCCGGCGCAGTCCTGGGTGGCGCTCGTCAGGCTCGTCTGCACGACACCGGTCTCACTGAGCCGGAAGCGGTATTCGGCGGCGGCCCCGGCCGGCGCGACGACGTCGCGGGCCTCTGCCTTGGCCGCGGGGTAGACGGCGAGGATCTGGTCCTTCGTGGACCCGGCGCCGATGCCCTCGGCGGTATGCGTGGCCACGTCCGGGGTGACGACGACGAGCCCGGCCGCCTTCGAAATGACGACGCTCGCGGACGCGGGGACCCCGCTGCCCTGTGCCTTGTAGACGGTGCAGCCCGCCCCGGCCTGCGGGTTGCTGAGCGTGACGGCCTGCGCGGCCACGTCGGCCTCGGACATGCCGAGCTTGAGCTTGCCGAAGCCGTCGGCGGCGAGCAGCGGCCCGCTGGTCACGGCGGCGAGCGTGGACAGTCGCGGCGAGGACGGCGGCTGCCGCGGCGACGTCGGGGTTTCCGGCGGGGCCGGATCCTGGACGCTCTGGGTGCCGGTCGACCCGGGCGTCGACGGCGCCGGAGTCGACGGCTCCGGCGGCCGGCCCGGCGTGAGGTTCTCGGGTGGTTTGGCGTCGGCCGCGGTCCCGTCGGCGGACATCGCCGCCGTGCCGCCCTCGGTGTGGACCTGGAACATGGTCAGCCCACCGGCGACGGCGACCACGGCGGCGGCCACCCCGGCCACGGCCTGCACGGTGTGGCGGCGACGGCGCCGCCGTCGCGCACCGGTGACGATGGCCGTGCCCGCGTCCGGCGGCGGCGGCAGGTCCAGCCGCTCGTCGGCGAACAGGGCGCGCAGGCGCTGCTCCAGTTCGTCCTCGGAGATGTTCAACCCGCACCACTCCCTTCACCCTCGCCGTCGACCGACTTCAGCTTCATCCGCAATGACGCGATCGCCTTGCTGGCCTGGCTCTTGACGGTGCCCTGGGTGATTCCGAGGGCACCGGCGATCTCCGCTTCCGAGAGACCTTCGTAGTAACGCAGCACCATCACGGCACGTTGTCTCGGCGGCAGCGTTCGTAACGCACGCCACAGCGGCTCGTGCTCGAACGGGTCGGCCGGCACATGCGGGCTGGTGTCCGGCAGGTCCGCGACGAGGTTCTCGCGACGCGTCCGGCGCCAGCGGCTCACGTGCGCGTTCGCCATCGACCGGCGGACGTAGGCCAGCGGGTCGCCCGTCTTCTCGTGGACGTAGGTCCAGCGCGAACCGATCTTCTCCAACACGGTCTGCACCAGGTCCGCCGCGTCGTGCGGGTTACCGGTGAGCGCGTGGCCGTACCGCAGCAGGCCGGGCAGGGTGGCCTGCACGAAGTCGCCGAAGTCGACGAACTCGCCAGCCAACGTCGTGGCCCTCCCTCGGCCTGCGCTGGTCACCCACGTTTCTCCCCCGGTGAAGACGGGTGCCGCAGCGGTCACCGTATCGCCTCCCATCGGGGTCGGGTAGCCGGAAGCCGGCTCGCTTTCCTCCCCAACACGCATCACAGCCCCCTCAGGTTGCCCGCGTTCCCGGCCGAGTTCGTGATCGCTCGGCCGGGTGATGGTCTGCCCACGTCAGCGGCGGGCGAGCGAGTCGGGCAGGCGGAAACCGCCGCCTTCGGACTCACGGAATTCGTGCACGCCGACGACCGCCGCGTGCGGGATCGGCCCGTAGACGTGCGGGAACCAGATCCCCTCCGGGTGCGGCGGCACGCCGTCTTCCCAGCGGACCGGCGCTTCGACCTTCGCCGGGTCGATTTCGAGCAGCACCAGATCGGTGCGGCCCCGGTACCGGATGTTGGCCGGCAGGCTCGCCGTGCCGAAGTCGGAACAGTGGATGAAGCCGAGTTCCCCCAGTGAAGCCGGCCGGTACTCGCCGCCTTCGCCCACTTCGGCCCACTCGGCCGCCCCGCAGATGTGGAGTATCACGCCGAGAATCGTCCCACCGCCGCGATCCGGCGGCGGTGTCTCGTGCGCCACATAATGCCTGGTTGAACGCTCATCGAGCGGGTGAAGGACCCCCGGTTCGTACCGACGGTCCGGCACCCGCCGACGAGGGTGACGTCAGCGCAGGGTCAGCTGCCGGCCGATGAGGCCGTCCCGCGCCCGCCGCTCGGCCGCGTTCAGCGGCTCGTCGTCGAGGGACTTCAACGCCGTCTCGAGCCGGGCGCCGAGGGCGTCCTTGGCTTCGGCCCACTCGCGGGCGTGCGCCTCGGGGTCGAGGTCCCAGACCGGGACGAGCAGACCGTGCGCCCGGAACGAACCCGCGTAGCGCGAGCCCTCGCCGAGGCCGAGCTCACCGGCCGCCGACAGCCGGGCAAGGGCCTGGAGCAGCAGGTTCTCCGGCTCCGGCCGGACCCAGCGCAGGTGCGCCTTCTCGCCGGCGAGGACCCAGTAGGCACCCGAGCCGAGCCGTTCGGTGGGCATGATCGCGGCGTTCGCGCGCTCGAGGGAGACGGCGACGTCACCGGTCGCGTCGGCGTCCTCGGGCAGCCACCAGGCGAAGTCCGTGTGCAGCGTGACGTCGAGTTCGGCACCCGGCGTCAGCAGGTCCTGAAGCCGCGCGTTCTCGTCGGCCGACGGCGGGGTCGTGGTGTCCGGCACGCCCAGGACGTCGCCCTCCTTGGCGTCCAGCAGCCACTTCAGCGACCGGCCGAGGTCACGGCTGATGTCGGACGAGCGCGTCTGCACCTGCAGGCCGAGGTAGCGCCGGCCGTCCGAACGGACGAACGCGGCCGCCGCCATGGGCAGCACGGTCCCGAGGGTGACATCACCGCCGTCGGCGAGGGTGAGCTGGGCCGTCGCCGACGGCACGAACTCGCGCAGCGCGATCAGCTCGGGCTCCGCCGCCAGCCCTTCGAACGGCTGGCCGACGAAGACGTCGCGCACCTTCGGCTTGCGGTCCGACGCCTGCTTGGGACCCTTCTTGCGCGCGCCCTTGCCCACTGCTGCCTCCTCTGGCTCGGCTTCAGACGCTATCGAAGGGTTAGTCTCGCGACGTGTTCGACCCCCGCGATCCCGCGTTTCTCGACGACCCGTACCCGGCGTTCGCCGCCCTGCGCTCGCGCGGCGAAGTCCATTTCCACGAAGGGCTCGGCATCGCCATCGCGGTGTCGCACGCCGCCTCCTCGGCGGTGCTGCGGCACCGCGGGCTGGGCCGGATCTGGCAGGACGCCCAGCCGCTCGAGCGGTTCGCTTCGTTCAACCTGCTGCACCGCAACTCGCTCCTGGAGAACGAACCGCCGGCGCACACCCGGCTGCGTCGCCTGATCGCGGGCGCCTTCGGCCGCGGCCACGTGCAGCGGCTGCGTCCGATGGTCGCCACGCTCGCCGCCGGCATGGTGGACGACCTGGCGGCCGCGATCGCCGCCGACGGCAGCGCCGACCTCCTCGAACACCTCGCCCAGCCGCTGCCGGTCGCGGTGATCGCCGAGCTGCTGGGCGTCCCCGGCACCGACGGGCCACGGATGGTCCGGTTGTCCAACGCCATCGTGAAGATGTACGAGTACGACCTCCCGTCGGAAGAACGCGACGCGGCCGAGCGGGCCGCCGCCGAGTTCATTTCGTACGTCCGGTCGGTGGCTTCCGCCCGAGAGTCTTCGCCCGGCGACGACATCATCAGCGACTTGTTGCGCAGCGAGCTGACCCCCGACGAGCTGGTGGCCACCGCGGTGCTGCTGCTGATGGCCGGCCACGAGGCGACGGTCAACGTGCTCGGCAACGGCATCACGGCCCTGCTCACCCACCGGGACCAGTGGGAGCGCCTGCTGGCCTCACCTGCCCTTCTGGATTCGTGCGTCGAGGAGCTGATCCGGTTCGACGCGCCCCTGCAGCTGTTCGAGCGGACGGCGACCGAGGACGTGTCGATCGGCGGACACGTCGTTCCGCGTGGCGAGAAGATCGGCGCCCTGCTGGGTGCCGCGGCCCGCGACCCGAAGGTGTTCGACGAGCCGGACCGCCTGGACATCGGCCGGACGCCGAACGCCCACCTCGGGTTCGGCCTCGGGATTCATTACTGCGTGGGTGCTCCTCTCGCTCGGGTGGAGATCGCCGCCGCGTTGAGTGCGCTGGCGACGAAGCTGCCGGGACTGCGGTTGGCCGAGACGCCGCCGCGGCGGCCGGAGTTCGTGATCCGCGGGCTGCGGGAGCTCCGGGTCACCGCGTGACGTGTCCGCGCCCGGATCCCACGTGATTCCCGGCCGATGTCGCGTGACCGGACACGGAACTCCCCTGATCCGGGACGGAAGTCACGTGATTGGGGACGGAACCCGCGTGACCGAAGGCGGAACTCGCGTGACGGGGGACGGATCTCGTGTGACTGGCGGGGCATCTCGCGTGATTGGGGAGGCATCATGCGTGATTGGGGGACGACACGAGGGTTCATGGGGTTACTCCGGTGAAGAGGTCGTGTTCCGGGGTGAGGG
>JARAWT010000074.1:0-48520 GCA_033793495.1 Streptomyces sp. MN03-5084-2B
GGTATTCAACGGGCTTTTTCTTGGGGGGGGTTGGGTTTTTTTAAGAGACAGGTCCTGTCGGGCAGGTACCGGCGGAGCTTCCGGCGGTTCGGCTTCGGCTTCCGCGGGCTCG
Source organism: Streptomyces sp. MN03-5084-2B (assembly GCA_033793495.1). Lineage (GTDB taxonomy): Bacteria > Actinomycetota > Actinomycetes > Mycobacteriales > Pseudonocardiaceae > Amycolatopsis. Next base: position 113 of record JARAWT010000074.1, read on the forward strand.
GCTTCCGCCTCCGCGGGCGCGGGAGTGGTTTCGGCGCCGGGGAAGACCGGTCGTGCGGAGTGGTCGGCAGAGTGGCCTGGTTCCGGCTGCGCAGGTGCTGGGAGAGCTTCGGCCTCGCCGGCCGGAGAACTGGCCGGAGAACTGCCCCCCGCGGCCGCGGAAGCCTCCGGCCCGGCCGGGTGTTCCGTGGCCGCGGAAGGCTCCGGCTCGGCTTCGACCGGCGTCTTGGTCCGCCAGTCGGTCGTCCCCGCCACGACCGAGGCACCGGCCCCCACGACGAGTTCCGCCCCGCCCGGAGCCGCCGTCGGAGCTTCGTCCCAAAGGGACTCCGGGGGCGAGTCGTCCGTCAAGCGGCTGAAGCCCTCGCCCAGCAGGACCTCGTCCGAAAACTCCGGTGCCGACGGTGCCAGCCCGCGGATCAGCGCCCGCACCTGGTCCACCGACCGCGGCCGGTGCGCCGTCGCCAACGAGACCGTGGCCGCCAGCATCGTCGTCGGCGTCGGGTGCAGGACCCGGACCGGGCCCGCCAGGTCCCCCGCCGGCTGGTCCACCGTCTCCACGTACGGCCCCACCGCGATGATCGTGCCGACCGGGGCCGTCCCCGGGACCAGCGAGGCGATCAGCCTTTCGCAAGCCTGGGAAACGTCCAGGGCCTCCGTGGCCGGGTTGACCGAGTCGTCGTCCGCGACCAGGGGCCAGCCGTCCGCCTTCCAGGGGCCGCCCAACGGCGCCTCCAGGCGCAGGGCCGGGTCCGGGAGGTCCACGCCGATCACGATGATCACGCCGTGGGGGAGCAGGACCACCGCCTCGATCGGGCGATCGGTCACCCCGCCCACGCCCACCAGTGCGATGCCGCCGATCACGGTGCCGCCGCGGCCCAGGGACGCCAGTGCCGCCCGGATGTCGTCCGCCACCCGGGACTGCTGCCGCTCCAGGCGCACCAGTCGCACCGCTTTCCCTCCCTGCTCGTCGGTCCGGATCAACACGCTAGCGCGCCCAGCGCAAGGATCCGTGCGACACGGGCGCGCCGCGGCCGCTTGCCCTCCGAAAGTGGGGCGGGGGGTGACTTGTGGTGTTCATGTGGCCAAACGGCACGGTTGGGGTGCAGAATGTGCTACAACGCATCGGAGGCGGCATTCGGGAGCCGCGCTGAGGCCGCGCTGCAGCTCGAAGTAGGGCGTAGGGGAAGACGTCCCTCGTCGAGCAACAAGCGGAGGTAGCAGTGAGCACCCGTGGCAGCACCCGAGGTGTGGTGTACGTCCACTCGTCGCCGTCTGCGGTGTGTCCGCACGTCGAGTGGGCCATTTCGGGCACCCTGGGTGCCCGCGTTGACCTGAAGTGGACGGCGCAGCCGGCCAGTCCGGGTCAGCTTCGCGCCGAATGCGGATGGCGCGCGCCCGCGGGCACCGGCGCCAAACTGGCGTCCGCCCTCAAGGCGTGGCCGATGATTCGGTTCGAGGTGACCGAAGAGCCCAGCGCGGGCGTCGACGGCGAACGGTTCTGCTTCGCGCCCGGCCTCGGCCTGTGGCACGGCCGGACCAGCGCCAACGGCGACATCGTGGTGGGCGAGGACCAGCTCCGCGCGCTCGTCAGCATGACCCGCGGGGGCGAGTCCCTCGCGCACAAGCTGGACGAGCTCCTGGCCGCGAGCTGGGACGAGGCGCTCGAGCCCTTCCGCCACGCCGGTGACGGCGCGCCGGTGACCTGGCTGCACCAGGTCGGCTGAGCCCCGGGACGGGGGCCGGTACGCTTTCCGCGTGACCACCCCCGCCCCCAGCTCTCGCCAGCGCTGGCTGGTGCCCGTCGTGGTCGTGGTGCTGTCCGTGACCGTCGGCGGCGGCCTGCTCGCGCGCGAAATCTACCGCCGGCCCGACCAGCCAGCCGACGACGCCTCCAGCGCGGTGTCGACGCCGGCGCCGTCCAGCGTCGGCGCGCCGGCCGCGGTGGCCGGCGCCGTCCGGATGACCGACGACGCGAAGAGGCACCCGCAGGCCGAAGCCGTCCGGCGGCTTCTTGAGAAGTACTTCACGGCCATCAACGCCAGGGACTACTCGCAGTGGGTCGCCGTGGTCACCGACGACCGGGCGGCGGGCCAGTCGCAGGGTGACTGGAAGAAGGGCGTCCGTTCCACAAAGGACAGCGACGCGCTCGTCTACCGGATCGAGCGCTCCCAGGGGGCGTCGCTGCGGGTCCTGGTCGGGTTCACCAGCAGGCAGAACGTCGAAGACGCCCCGCTGTTCTTCCGCGAGCCCTGCATCAAGTGGCGGCTCGTCATCCCGATGGAGCTCGACAACAAGGCCCTGAAGATCGCCGCGATCGACGGCGGGCCACCGCCCGAACACGAGAAGTGCTGACGCGAAGAAGGGGCCCGGCCGAAGCCGGGCCCCTTCTTCCGTTCCGGAGAACTCAGGCCGCCGGGGTGAACAGCAGCGCGGTGTTGTGGCCGCCGAACCCGAACGAGTTGCTGATCGCCGCGGTCAGCTCGACCTTGCGCGGCTCGCCCGCGACGACGTCCAGCTGCACCCGCGGGTCCAGGTCGGTCAGGTTCCGGGTGGCCGGCACCAGGCCGTGGTACAGGGCCAGGATCGTGATGATCCCCTCGACCGCGCCGGCCCCGCCGACGAGGTGGCCGAGCGAGCCCTTCGGCGCCGTCACGACGACGTGCTCGCCGATCGCGCTGCGGATCGCGGCCGCCTCGCCGATGTCACCGACCACAGTGGACGTCGCGTGCGCGTTCACGTGCCCGACGTCCGCCGCGGTGACCCCGGCCATCTTCATCGCCGCGCGCATGGCGGCGATCTGGCCGATGCCCTCGGGGTGGTTGCCGGTGATGTGGTAGGCGTCCGAGGTGATGCCGTGCCCGGCGAGCGTCGCGTAGACGCGCGCCCCGCGGGCCTTCGCCAGGTCAGCGCGCTCCAGGATGACCACGCCGGCGCCCTCGCCGAGGACGAAGCCGTCGCGGTTGGAGTCGAACGGCCGCGACGCGCTCGCCGGGTCGTCGTTGCGCGTGGAGACCGTGCGGGCCTGGGCGAACCCGGCCAGGGTGATCGGGTGGATGCACGCTTCGGCACCCCCGGCGATCACGACGTCGGCGCGCCCGGAGCGGATCATCTCCACCCCGCTGGCGATGCCTTCGGCACCCGAGGCACAGGCCGAGGCCGGGGAGTGCACCCCGGCCCGCGCCTTGAGGTCGATGCCCACGTGCGCGGCCGGGCCGTTCGGCATCAGCATCGGCACGGTCAGCGGCGACACCTTGCGGAGACCCTGCTGGTGCAACAGGTCGTTCTGGGTGAGCAGGGTGACCGGGCCGCCGATACCGGTGCCGATCGACACGCCGAGGCGGTCGGGGTCGACGTCGGTGTGCTCGTCGGTCGGCTCGGTGTACCCGGCGTCGGCCCACGCCTGCCGGGCGGCGATCAGCGCGACCTGCTCGCAGCGGTCCAGCCGGCGGGCCTGCACCCGCGGCAGGACCTCCGAGGGATCGACGGCCAGCTGACCGCCGATCTTGACCGGCAGCTGCAGCTCCTCGACCCAGTCGGCCTCGATCGCGCGAACCCCGCTCGCCCCGGCCAGCAGACCGTCCCAGGTGGACGTGACGTCCCCGCCGAGCGGTGTGGTGGCGCCGAGACCGGTGATCACGACGTCGATGTTGCTCATGGGAGTCTCCTCAAGGAGGGAAGAGGACTTACTTCGAGTTGGCCGACACGTAGTTCACCGCGTCGCCCACGGTCTTGAGGTTGGCGAGCTCGTCGTCCGGGATCTTGACGCCGAACTTGTCCTCGGCCTGCACGGCGATCTCGACCATCGACAGCGAGTCGATGTCCAGGTCGTCCACGAACGACTTCTCGGCGGTGACGTCGTCCTGAGCCACACCGGCGACCTCTTCGACGATCTCGGCGAGGCCGGCGAGGATCTCAGCGTTGTCAGCCATGGGGTAGTTCCCTTCTCGGTCTTTCTGGGGGTCTGTTTCCCTCGGGCGAGTGCCCGCGGGGAGCGTAACGGTGATCAGGGGCAGATGAACGCCTGCCCGGCGTAGGACAGGCCCGCGCCGAACCCGACCGCCAGCACCACGTCGCCGGTCTTCGCCGTCCCGGCCTTGCGCATGTGGTCCAGCGCGAGGGGGATGGACGCCGACGAGGTGTTGCCGGAGTACTTGATGTCGTCGGCGACGACCATGTCGTCGCGGGCGCCGTTGGCCCGCAGCTTCTTCGCGATCGCCTCGACGATGCGCAGGTTCGCCTGATGGGGGATCAGCACGTCCACATCGGACGGCTTCAGCCCGGCGACCTCGAGCGCGCGCAGCGCGATCGGCGCGATCTGGGTGGTCGCCCACCGGAAGACCGACTGGCCCTCCTGGTAGATGTACTTCTGGTCGCGCATGTAGATCAGGTCGACCAGGTCGCCCGCGCTGCCCCACGAGACCGGCCCGATCTCCGGCTCGTCGGAGGCGCCGACCACAGCGGCGCCCGCGCCGTCGGCGAAGATGATCGCGTTGGCCCGGTCGACCGGGTCGACGGAGTCGGTGAGCTTCTCCGCGCCGATGACCAGGACCTTCTTGGCCGAGCCGGCCCGGATCAGGTCCGAGGCGACGCCGAGGCCGTAGCAGAACCCGGCGCACGCGGCGTTGAGGTCGAACGCGCCGGGGCTCGGGATCCCGATCCGGGCGGCGACCTGCGCGGCGGCGTTCGGGATGAGCGTCGGCATCGTGCAGTTCGGCAGGATGACCGTGTCCACTTCGGACGGGTCGACGCCGGCGTCTTCGAGTGCGGCCTTGCCGGCGGCGACGGCGAAGTCGGTCAGCAGCTCGTCCTTCTCGGCGAACCGGCGCTCGACGATCCCGACGCGCGCCTGGATCCACTCGTCGCTGGTGTCCATGGTCTTCGAAAGGTCGTCGTTGGTGACGATCTTCTCCGGCTGCGCGCTGCCGATGCCCAGCACGCGGCTGCCGCGGGAGCCGGTGGTGAGGCTCAGGGCCGGTCGGTCGGTCACGAGGCGTCCTCCTGGCGCAGCGCCGCCAGCTCGGCCGGCGTCTTCAGCGCGGTGGTAGTGGTGACGACGCCCTTGAGCTGCCGCTTGACCAGGCCGGTCAGGGTGCCCGCGGGCGCGAGTTCGATCGTGCGGGTGACGCCGAGGGAGACCAGGCCGTCCATCGTCAAGTCCCAGCGGACCGGGCGGGTGACCTGGGAGACCAGCCGCGCCAGGTACTCGGCCCCGCTGGTGACGACGGCACCGTCCGCGTTGGACAGCAGCGGGCGGACCGGGTCGGCCGGGGTCAGCTCGGCGGCGTGGGCGCTCATCGCCGTCTCGGCGGGCGCCATGTAGTGCGTGTGGAACGCGCCGGCGACCTTGAGGGCGCGGATCTTCGTGCCTTCGAGGGGTTCGGCGACGATCTTCGCGATCGTGTCGGCGGCACCGGAGGCGACGATCTGCCCCGCGCCGTTGCGGTTCGCCGCGGTCAGGCCCTGCTCTTCCAGCCACGCGACGACCTGCTCGGGGTCGCCGAGCATGACCGCGGCCATCGACGTCGGTTCCAGCGCGCACGCCTTCGCCATCTCGGCGCCGCGGACGGCGGCGAGTGCGACGGCGTCCTCCGGCTTCAGCACCCCGGCGATCGCGGCGGCCGCGAGCTCGCCCACGGAGTGGCCGGCGACCGGCGCGTCCGCGGGCACCGGGGCGGTGGCCTGGAGGTGCTCGAAGGTGAGCAGCGACAGCGCGACGATCAGCGGCTGGGCGACCGCGGTGTCCTGGATCTCGTCGGCGTCCGCCTCGGTGCCGAGGCGGAGCAGGTCGAGCCCGGCGCGCTCGGACCACTGCGCGACGCGCTCGCGCGCGCCGTCGAGGTCGAGCCAGGGCGTGAACATACCGGGGGCCTGGGACCCCTGACCGGGAGCGAGGACTGCTGCTGTCACGCTTCAAGACAACACGGCAGAGGGTGTTTTCCGGGATGCCGACGTTCACAGTGTCTGTGCGGCGTCTTTGTCGGAACCCTCCAAAGATGCGCGGGAGAAGCTCGCGCGTAACCCGGAAGCCTTGTCGGGTTCAATCACCTTTCGCTGTTAAGTCCATCACGTGACGCCCGTCTCGGGAAGGGAGCTCAGCCGAGGTTTTCCGCCAGCGCGACGATGAGGCCTTCGGGGCCCCGGAGGTAGGCGAGCCGGTGGCTGTCCCCGTACCGCACCAGCTCGCCCAGCGGTTCGGCGCCGTGCGAGCGGGCCCGGGCCAGGACGGCCTTGATGTCCTCGACGGCGAACATGATGCGGCGCATCCCGAAGGCGTTGACCGGCGCGTCCCGGTCGGCGGCGGCGGGGGCCGCCGGCGCGTGGAACTTCATCAGCTCCAGCCGCCCGTGGCCGTCCGGGGTGCGCACCACGGCCATCTCGCACCGCACCCCTTCGAGCCCGACGAGGAGGTCGACCTCGGGGCCGCCGACCGTGGCCTCGCCCTCGAGCTCCAGGCCGAGAGCGACGAAGAACGCCGTCACCGCCGCGAGGTCGTCGACGACGACGCCGACGTTGTCCATCCGCTGGACCGTCATGATTTCTCCTCCGTCCCGCGGCCCCGTGGCCGCTCGCACCCCGGGGACGGAGCCGCCGCGACGTTCTCGACATCACCAGAGGCCGCGGGCGCGTGCCAGCCGTCCGACGGTCAGCGCGATCCGCAGCACCAGTGCGTCGCGCGGGTCGGTCGCCTGGCAGCCGGTCAGGTCCGCGGCTTTCCGCAACCGGTACCGGACCGTGTTCGGGTGGACGAACAGCGTCTTCGCGCACGTCTCCAGCACGCCGCCGCTCTCCAGGTAGGCCTCGACCGTGCGCTGCAGCGTCGGCCCGGCCTCTTCCAACGGCCGCGCGATCGTGTCCACCAGCAGGCGCTCGGCCTCCGCGTCGCCGGACAGCGCGCGCTCGGGCAGCAGGTCCGCCGACCGCACCGGCCGGGGCGCGCTCGGCCAGCCGACCACCGCCCGCAGTCCCGACAACGCCTCCGTCGCGCTGTGGTGGGCCTCCGCCAGCGTCCGCACCGTCGGACCGGCGACCACCGGCCCCTCGGCGAACGCCACCGACATCCGGGTCAGGATCTCCCGCTCCTTCACCCCGCCGTCGGTCGGCCCGCCGACCACGACCACCAGCCGGGAGCCCTGCACCGACAGCAGCACCGGGCGGCCGACGCGGGCCGCGCGGCTGCGGACCTCGAACACCACCGTCGGCGGGTCCTCCGACGGCGGGTTCCCGACCAGGACGGTCGCCGCCGCCGTCGGGTCCCAGCCGAGCGCCGTGGCCCGCGAGAGCACCGACTCCTCGGCGTCGCCGCGGACGATGCCGTCGACGACCAGCGCCTCCAGCCGGGCGTCCCAGGCGCCGCGCGCTTCGGCCGCCGCGGCGTAGGAATTCGCCGCGGCGAAGGCGATTTCCCGGCCGTAGCGCAGGATTCCTTCGATCAGGGCGGCGCGTTCCGCTTCGTTCGCCGCGAACTCCGGCAGCTGCTCCTCGAAGACCTCGATGGCCAGCCGCACCATGCCGACCGCCTGGCGCAGGCTGATCCACCGCGACAGCTCGGCCGGCGCGTCGCGGAACGCCTCGGTCGTGAGCTTCAGCGCCTCCTTGGAGTCCCGCAGCCAGGAGACGAAGCCGGCGGCCCCGGCCTGGGTGATCAGCAGGACGCTCGCGCGCTGGTCGGCGGGTAGCCGGGCGAACCACGGCAGCCGCCGCTCCATCACCGCGATGCTGGCGCTCGCCAGGCTGCCGGACGCGTGCTCCAGCCGCCGGAGCGTCTTCGCGGACAGTCCGTGGTGCTTGGGCACCCGGCGCGGGGCGGTGGTTCCATCCATGGCGCCCGCGATCCTACGTCCCCGCAACTTTGGTAGCCCCTCGCGGCAACGCGCGAGGGTAGGCGAGGCGTGTACGCACTGCCTAGGATCGTGTCCACACAGAACGGGGGAACCGGAATGACCGGTTTAGAGATCGATGGGATATCCAAGCGCTACGGCGACGTGGTCGCGCTGCGGGAAATGACGTTCGACGTCCGGCCGGGGGAATTGTTCGGGTTCGTCGGCAGCAACGGCGCCGGCAAGACCACGACCATGCGGATCGCGCTCGGCGTGCTGTCGGCGGACGCCGGGGAAGTCCGCTACGACGGCGCTCCGGTGACGCACGAAACGCGCCGCCACATCGGCTACATGCCCGAAGAACGCGGCCTCTACCCGAAGATGAAGGTGGCCGAGCAGCTGACGTACCTCGCGCGGCTGCACGGCATGCCGGCGGCGGACGCGAAGGCGTCGGCCGAGAAGTGGACCGAACGGCTCGGCGTCGCCGGCCGCCGCGACGACGAGGTCCAGAAGCTGTCGCTGGGCAACCAGCAGCGCGTCCAGCTGGCCGCGGCGCTGGTGCACGAGCCGCGGATCCTGGTGCTCGACGAGCCGTTCTCCGGTCTCGACCCGGTCGCGGTCGACGTGATGAGCCAGGTGCTCAAGGAGAAGGCGGCCGCGGGGGTGCCGGTCGTGTTCTCCAGCCACCAGCTGGACCTGGTGGAGCGGCTGTGCGACCGCGTCGGGATCGTCCGCAGTGGACAGATGGTGGCCGCCGGCACGGTCGACGAGCTGCGCGCCGGCGGTGCGGTGCGGCTGCGAGTCGACGTCCCCGAGGCTGCCGAAGGGTGGGCCGACGGCCTGCCCGGGGTCAAGGTGCTCGGCCGGACGGGGACGGTGACCGAGCTCGAGCTGGGCGAGGACGCCGACGACCAGGCTGTGCTGAAGGCGGCCCTGGCCACCGGGCCGGTCCGCGAGTTCGCCCGCGAGCAGCCGTCGCTGACCGAACTGTTCCGCTCCGTTGTCACGACCGAGGAGGTCCCGGCATGAACACCCCGGTCCCGGACGTCCGGATGAGCCCCACCGCGGCGGTGGGCCTGGTCGCCTCCCGCGAGATCGGCACGCGGTTGACGTCGAAGGCCTTCCGCGTCGGCACGGCGGTCATGCTGCTGCTGATCGTGGCCGGCATCCTGGTGATCAAGCTGATCACCGGGAGCGGCGGCGCCGACTCCACCGTCGGCTACACCCCGGCCACCGCGCCGCTCGCCGCGCCGCTGAAAGCCGGCGGCCAGGCCGTCGACGAGAAGATCGAGACGGTGCAGGTCGCCGACGAGGCCGCCGGGCGGGCGAAGCTGGCCGACGGCTCGCTCGACGCGCTGCTCACCGGCGACGGCAAGACCGTGCACGTCCAGGTGAAGAAGGACCTCGACGGCAAGCTCGCGAACGTCCTGCAGCTGTTGTCCCAGCAGGTGGCGGTGAACCAGCAGGTCGCCGCGCTGGGCGGCAACCCGGCGCAGTTCCAGGCCGCGATCGCGACCGCGAAGTTCGTCGAGGACCCGCCGCTGGAGCAGCCGTACGACTACGACGGCCAGCAGCTGATCCTCGGCATCATCGCCGGCATCCTGATCTACATGTCGTTGATGCTCAACGGCCAGAGCGTGGCCCAGGGCGTCGTCGAGGAGAAGACGTCGCGGGTGGTCGAGCTGCTGCTCTCGACGATCAAGCCGTGGCAGCTGATGGCCGGGAAGGTGCTCGGCATCGGCGTGGTGGGGCTGATCCAGATGCTCGTGATCGGCGTCGGCGGGGTCGTCACCGGGCTGGCCACGGGCGTGCTCACCATCTCCGTCTCGGCGGCCGTGGGCACGGTCGTCTGGCTGGTCGTGTGGTACCTGCTCGGGTTCTTCATGTACTCGATCGTGTTCGCCGCGCTCGGGGCGCTGGTTTCGCGCCAGGAAGACGTCGGCGGTGCGACCATGCCGGCCCTGATGTTCGTGATCGCCGGGTACGTGATCGGCATTTCCGTGCTGCCGTCGGATCCGGGCAACACGTTCGTCGAAGTGCTTTCGGTGATTCCGGTGTTCTCGCCGACGCTGATGCCGATGCGGCTGGCGATGGGCGGGGTGCCCGTTTGGGAAGCCGTGGTGTCGGTGGGGCTGGTGGTGCTGCTGATTCCGGGATTGATCTGGTTCGCCGCACGGATCTACCGGAACGCGGTCATGCGCACCGGCGCGAAAGTGAAACTGCGCGACGCCCTGCGGGCCGCCTGAAGTTTTCCCGCGGTTCATCCGGCCCCCGGCGTCCCCGGGGGCCGGATTCGTCCGGTGTGCGCCAAATGCTCGAGGCCGCCCGGCGCTTGCGGTTTACGCTGCGCCGGACGGCCTCGTCTCCCCGGTCCCCACCGGTAGAACCAGTATGGCCACGGGTGATCTTCCCGCGCCAGTCGTCTCACTCGATCGTGGGGCGCACGAGTTGCCGCCCCGGGGTACTTGATCGACGATCCGGTGCAAATCCGTGGAGGGAGTCGGTATGGGCGAGCAACTCAAGGACGGGCTCGGACAGGCGTGGGCGATGGTGGCCACGTTCGTCCCGAAACTCGTGGGATTCCTGATCATCCTGCTGATCGGCTGGTTGATCGCGAAAGCCGTCTCGAAAGGGCTGGCACTCGTGCTCGGGAAAGCCGGATTCGGGAAACTGGTCGAGCGGACCGGGCTGAGCGGAAAGATCGGCCAGCAGAAGATCGACGCGACCGGGATCCTCGTCAAATTGGTCTACTACTTCATTCTGCTGATCGCGCTGCAGCTGGCGTTCGGCGTGTTCGGGCCGACCAACCCGGTGAGCCAGCTGCTCAACGACATCATCGCGTTCCTGCCGCGGATCGTGGTGGCGCTGGTGCTCGTCGTGGTGGCCGCGGCGATCGCGAAGGTGGTGCGGGACGTCGTCGCGTCCGCGTTGTCCGGCCGCGGGGCGGCGCGCCCGCTGTCGCTGGCGGCCTACTGGCTGATCATGGCGTTCGGCATCATCGCGGCGCTCGGCCAGGTGAACATCGCGACGGCGATCACCGGCCCGGTCCTGATCGCGGTGCTGGCGACGATCGGCGGCGTGATCGTGGTCGGCTTCGGCGGCGGCCTGATCAAGCCGGCCCAGGACCGCTGGCGCGGCTGGATGGCGAACATGGAGCACCAGCTGGAGACCCCGGCGCAGCGCACGGGCGAGATGGGCACGGGCCCGGCGGCCCCGCGCGCGACGGTCGGCGCCGACAGCACCCCGACGCCGCCGGTCGGCACCCCGCGCCCGCAGATCTGACCGGTCGCCGGACGTCATGAACGAGTCGTTCATGACGTCCGGCGCACTGAAAGAGTCGTTCAGGACAGCGGGGCCGGCGGACGGGGAAGCCGCCGGCCCCGCGTCGCTACCCTCACCCCATGGGGGTCGTGGCGGCGCTGTGGCGCTATCCGGTGAAGTCGATGGTGGGCGAACGGCTGACCGAGGCGAAGGTCGGCGAGCGTGGCTTCGACGGCGATCGCCTGTACGCCGTCCGCGATCCCGACGGCAAGTTCGGCAGCGGCAAGAACACCCGCCGCTTCCGGCGGATGCCCGGCCTGAACACCTTCGCCGCACGCTACGAGGGAGATGTCCCGGTGGTGACCCTGCCGGACGGCCGCACCGCCCGGGGGGACGCCGACATCGCGGCCGCGCTGGGCCGTCCCGGTGTCGCATTGACGAAGGAAGCGGACGTCCCGCACCACGACGAGGCCGCCGTCCACCTGCTGACGACGTCGTCGCTGGCCTGGCTCGCCGAGCGAGCGCCCGGGGCCGCGATCGACGCGCGGCGGCTGCGCCCCAACGTCCTGCTCGACACCGGCCCCGCACCGGAGCTCGCGGAAGAGGCCTGGCTGGGGCTGCGCGTCCGGATCGGCGGGGTCGAACTGGAGATCCTGCGCAAGGCCGTCCGCTGCGTGATGGTCGACCTGCCCTGGGACGGGCTCCCGGCCGCGCCCGGGCTGCTGAAAACGATCACCGGCGCGAACGGCATGACGCTCGGCGTGCACGCCCGGGTCGTCCGCGGCGGCGTGCTCCACATCGGTGACGTTCAGTCCGTGGGATGTTCCGCCCCTCACACTCCCTAGGGAATGCGTCCGCACACGAGCATGTTGGGAGCGGTAGGGACGAAAGGGGCGTGACGTGGACTTCCTGCTGCACCACGGGATCACCGTGCTCGGCCAGTGGATTTCGATCGCGGAGCTCGCCGGGCAGGTGTTCGCGCTCGCCGTCGTCTTCCTCGCCCAACGTCGCACCCTGTGGACGTGGCCCGTGCAGGTCGGGGCCACCGTGCTGCTGTTCGCCGTGTACGTCTCCGCGCACCTCGGCGGGCTCGCCGCGCGGCAGGTCGCCATCCTCGCCATCTCCGTCTACGGCTGGTGGGCCTGGTCGCGCCGCCAGGACCCGGTGTTCGGGGTCGTCGTCCGCAAGGGCAGGCTCGCCGAACGGCTGGCCATGCTCGGCGTCTTCGTCGTCGGCACCACCGTGATGGCGCTGGTCCTCGACGCGCTGCACGCGTCCTGGGCGCCCTGGCCGGACGCCGCCATCTTCGTCGGCACCCTCGTCGCCTTCGGGGCGCAGGGGCTCGGGCTGGTCGAGTTCTGGCTGGTCTGGCTGGCCGTCGACGCGATCGGCGTGCCGCTGCAGATCTCGTCCGGGCTGTACTTCTCCGCCGCGATCTACATCGTGTTCGCCGGGCTGGTCGTGCACGGCTGGTGGAGCTGGAACCGCTCGGCCCGGCGCGTCGCCGCCCGGCCCGGGGTCACGGCAGCATCCAGCTGAGCACCGCGGTGCTCTGGCCCCACACGATCAGGCACATCGCCAGCAGCAGCCCGACGCTCCACGGCAGCACCTTTCGCAGCAGCTTCCCCTCCTCGCCGGGCAGGTTCGCCGCCACGCAGGCGATGGTGAGGTTCTGCGGCGACACCATCTTGCCGAGGACGCCGCCGGAGCTGTTCGCCGCGGCCAGCAGGTCCGCGGGCAGGCCCGTCTGGTGCGCCGCCGTCACCTGCAGGGCGCCGAACAGCGCGTTCGCCGAGGTGTCGGATCCCGAGACGGCGACGCCGAACCAGCCCAGCACCGGCGAGAGGAACGCCAGCCCGGCGCCCGCCGCGGCGATGAACGTGCCGATCGTGGTCGTCTGGCCGGACAGGTTCATCACGTAGGCCAGGGCGAGCACTCCGGTCACGGTGAGGATGGCGAACCGCAGCTCCTTGACCGTGGCCAGCCACTCGCTCGCGGCGCCGCTCGCCTTCACCGCCAGCAGTGCCGCCGTGATGACACCGGCCAGCAACACGAGCGTGCCGCCGGTGTTGAGCAACGGCAGCGAGAACGTGTTGCCGGACACCGGTTTCCCGTTCGGCGCGGCGACGTTCAGCCCGGGCCAGTGGAACTTCCAGGTCGCCTTGTCCAGCAGCTTCTTGACCGGCGGCAGCACCGCGATCGAGAAGATCACGATGATGAGCAGGTACGGCAGGTACGCCTTGACGACGTCACCGCGCGCATCCGCCGGCGGTGCTTCGGCGGTCGCCGTCCCGCCGGTGCCGATCCGGACGGCTTCGGGCACCGGGCGCCGGGTCTGGGGGAGCGCCACCAGCGCGGCCGCGCCGGCCAGCGCCGCGCCGATGTCGGCCAGCTGCGGCGACACGTAGTTCGAGGCGAGGAACTGCACGAGCCCGAACGCGACCCCGCAGACGAGCGCGGGCAGCCAGGTGTCGCGCAGGCCGCGCTTCCCGTCGACGATGATCACCAGCAGCAGCGGCACGACCAGCGCGAGCAGCGGCGTCTGCCGGCCGACGATCGAGGAGACCTCCTGCAACGGCAGGCCGGTGACCTGCGCCAGCGTCACGACCGGGGTGCCCATGGCGCCGAACGCGACCGGCGCGGTGTTGGCGACCAGTGCGACGACGGCCGCCTTGACGGGGTGGAACCCGACGGCCACGAGCATCACGGCGCTGATCGCGACCGGCGCCCCGAACCCGGCGAGGGCTTCCATGAGCGCGCCGAAGCAGAAGGCGATGATCAGCGCCTGGATGCGCGGGTCGTCGGAGATCCGGCCGAACGAGCGGCGCAGGACGTCGAAGTGCCCGGTCCGCACGGTGAGCCGGTAGATCCACAGCGCGTTGACGACGATCCACATGATCGGCCACAACCCGAACGCGGCGCCCTGCAGCGCCCCGAAGACGGCCTGCACGACCGGCATCCCGTAGGCGGCGACGCCGACGACGAGCGCGACGAGCAGCCCGATCAGCGCGGCGTGGTGCGCCCGCATCCGGACCGCTCCGAGCAGCACGAGGACGGTGGCGAGGGGGAGCACGGCGACGAGCGCGGACAGGCCCAGAGAGCCGAGCGGAGTCAGATCCTGCACGAACACGGCGACCTCCGTTTTCCACGATGCGAAAACGGCCTTTCGGCGGGTGCCCGAGATCTTCGTCACAAACCAGGCGGTCCGTCAAGAACCTGAGACCGGTTGGCCCAACGGGTCAGAGATCCACGGCTTGCTTCACGGCTTGCTTCACGGCTTCGGCAGCACGGCGAGCGCGGTCTCGGCGATCGCGCGGAGCTGGTCAGGCTCGACTCCGCCCTTGCCCAGGGCTTCGAGGCCGCGCAGGACCGCCAGGACGAGGCCGGCGAGGTGGCCCGCGTCCCGGCTGTCGGCGATGTCGCCCGCGCGCTGGGCGCCCGCGATGCACCCGGTCAAGGAGTCCTGCAGTTCGCGGAACACTCGCCGGCTGCGGGCCGCGACCGCTTCGTCGTGCTCCGCGCACTCGGCCGTGCTCTTGGCGATCAGGCAGCCCCGGCGCTCCCGGTCGGCGGCGACCGACTCGGCGATCGCCCGCACGTGGGCGCGCAGCCGCTCGTACGCGGTGTCGTCGGGGCCTTCGAGCTGGTGCCGCACGCCGTCGGTCGATTCGGTGCAGTAGTGGTCATAGACGCGCAGGTAGAGCGCGTGCTTGTCGCCGAAGGCGCCGTAGAGGCTGCCCTTGCCGAGGCCGGTCGCGGCGGCGATGTCGTCGACCTTCGTGCCCGCGTAACCGTGCTCCCAGAACTGGTCCCTGGCCGCGCGCAGGACTGCCGCCTCGTCGAAGCTCCGGGGTCTCGCCATGGGGTCAGGCTACCCATTCTTGACTATCTCGTCCAGAACGGCGTACGTTCTGGACGAGATAGTCAAGAACTGGAGGAGCAAGCGTGAACCTGGAGAACAAGACCGCCGTGGTGACCGGCGGCAGCACCGGCATCGGGCTCGCCATCGCGAAGCGGTTCGCGGCCGAAGGCGCGCACGTGTTCATCACCGGCCGCCGCAAGGAGGCCCTCGACGACGCGGTCGCCGAGATCGGCGGCAGCGTGACGGCGGTCCGGGCGGACTCGGCGAACCTGGCCGACCTGGACGAGCTCTACCGCGCGGTGGCCGAGCGCGGCCGCGGCCTGGACGTGCTGGTGGCCAACTCCGGCGGCGGGAGTTTCGCCCCGCTCGGGGAAATCACCGAGGAGCAGTTCGACACTACGTTCGCCACGAACGTCAAGGGTGTCCTCTTCGCCGTCCAGAAGGCCCTGCCGTTGCTGAACGCGAACGCCTCGATCATCCTCACCGGTTCGACGACTTCGACGCGTGTCGGCCCGGCGTTCAGCGTGTACGCGGCGACAAAGGCGGCGGTCCGCAACTTCGCCCGCAGCTGGGCGCTCGACCTCGCCGGGACCGGCACCCGGGTCAACGTCCTGAGCCCCGGCCCGACGCGCACGCCCGGCCTGCTGGGCCTGGTGGACGAGGACGGGCAGCAGGACCTGGTCGACGGCCTGGTCGCGCAGGTCCCGCTGGGCCGCCTCGGGGATCCCTCGGAAATCGCGGCCGCGGCGCTGTTCCTGGCCACCGACGAGGCGAGCTTCGTCAACGGCGTCGAGTTCTTCGTCGACGGCGGCCAGGCGCAGGTCTAACGCAGGGTGGCATGGGAGGGCTTGAGGTCGGCGAGGGTGCGGACGCCGAGCAGCTGCATCGTCCGGACCATCTCGGTGCGGAGGATGTCGACGCAGCGCTGGACGCCGCGCTCGCCGCCGGCCATCAGGCCGTACAGGAACGCGCGGCCGACGAGGACCGCGTCCGCGCCGCGGGCGATCGCCGCCACGATGTCGCCGCCGGAGAGGATGCCCGTGTCGAGCCAGACCTCCGCGCCGCCCTGGATCTCGTCCAGGACCGCCGGGAGCAGCTCCAGCGGCGTCGGCGCGCGGTCGAGCTGGCGGCCGCCGTGGTTGGAGATCAGGACCGCGTCCGCGCCGTGCTTGACGACGTCGCGGGCGTCGTCGACGTTCTGCACGCCCTTGACCACCAGCTTCCCCGGCCAGGTCCGGCGGACCCAGTCGAGGTCGTCGAAGTTCAGCGTCGGGTCGAAGAGCTTGTTCAGCAGCTCCGCGACGGTCCCGTCGAAGTGGCTGAGCGAGGCGAACTGCAGCGGCTCGGTGGTGAGCAGGTTGAACCACCACGCCGGGTGCGTCGCGCCGTCGAGGAACGTCTTGAGCGTGAGCGCCGGCGGGATGGTCAGGCCGTTGCGGACGTCGCGCAGGCGGGCACCGCCGACCGGGGTGTCCACGGTCAGCATGAGCGTGTCGTAGCCTGCGGCCCACGCGCGATTCATCAGATCTTCGCCGGCGCCGTGGTCGCGCCAGACGTAGAGCTGGAACCACTTGCGGGCGCCCGGCGCGGCTTCGGCGAGGTCCTCGATCGACGTCGTCGCCATCGTCGAAAGCCCGACCGGGATGCCGTTGCGCTCGGCGACGCGGGCCACCGCGCGCTCGCCCTCGTGCTGCATCATGCGGGTGAAGCCGGTGGGGGCGAAGGCGAACGGCAACGCCGACGTCTTGCCGAGGATCTCGCGGGTGGTGTCCACATCGGACACCCCGCGCAGCACGTTCGGGTGGAATTCGACGCGCCGGTAGGCCTGCCGGGCGCGGCGCAGGCTGTCCTCGAGCTCGGCCGCGCCGTCGGTGTAGTCGAACGCCGCCCGCGGGGTGCGCTTGCGGGCGATCATCCGCAGGTCGGCGACGGTGTGCGCGTTCGCCAGCCGCCGGTCCGTCGGGTTCAGCACGATCGGCTTCGGCCGCAGGATCTGCTGCAGCTCACTCGGCTTCGGCAACCGGCGCTTCGTCACCGTGACCAACTCCCTAATGACCGAAAGCGAGCAGGGCCCGGCAGACATCGGATGTCTGCCGGGCCCTGAACCTAGCACCAGATCACGCGTTCCCGGAATCCGACGTCTGCGGCCCGGCGGCCGAGATGTCGTCGAGCCGGTACTTCGTGGCCGCCTCGAGGACCTTCGCGTGGTCGACCTCGCCGCGCTTGGCCAGGATCGACAGCGCCCCGACGGTGATCGACTCGGCGTCGACCAGGAACTTCCGCCGCGCCGCCGGCCGGGTGTCGGAGAAGCCGAACCCGTCGGTGCCCAGCGTCAGCATGTCGGTCGGGACGTACGGGCGGATCAAGTCCGGCACCGCGCGCATCCAGTCCGACACCGCCACGACCGGCCCGTTCGCGCCCTTGAGCGCCTCGGTGACGTACGGCACGCGCGGCTCGCTGCCCGGGTAGAGCAGGTTGTCGTGGTCGATCTCGACGGCCTCGCGCCGCAGCTCGGTCCACGACGTCGCCGACCACACCGCGGCCCGCACGCCCCACTCCTCGGCCAGCAGCTTCTGCGCCTTCAGCGCGTCCGGCATCGTGACGCCCGAGACCAGGATCTGCACCTCCGGCCCGTCGCCCTCGGGCGCGCCGGCGTACTTGTACAGACCCTTCAGCAGGCCGTCGACGTCGAGGTTCTCCGGCTCGGCGGGCTGCTGGTACGGCTCGTTGTAGATCGTCATGTAGTAGAAGACGTTCTCGCCGTTGCCGTCCGGGCCGGCCTCGCCGTACATCCGGCGCAGGCCGTCCTTGACGATGTGCGCGATCTCGAACGACCACGCCGGGTCGTAGGCCACCGCGGCCGGGTTGGTCGCCGCCAGCAGCAGCGAGTGCCCGTCCGCGTGCTGCAGGCCCTCACCCGTCAGGGTGGTCCGGCCGGCGGTGGCGCCGAGGACGAACCCGCGGGCCATCTGGTCGGCGGCGGCGTACAGGCCGTCACCGGTCCGCTGGAACCCGAACATCGAGTAGAAGATGTAGATCGGGATCATCGGCTCGCCGTGCGTCGCGTACGACGTGCCGACGGCGGTGAACGACGCGGTCGAGCCCGCCTCGTTGATGCCCTCGTGCAGCAGCTGGCCCTTCTCGGACTCCTTGTAGGCCAGCATCAGGCTCGCGTCGACCGACGTGTACGTCTGGCCGTGCGGGTTGTAGATCTTGGCCGTCGGGAACATCGAGTCGAGGCCGAAGGTGCGGGCCTCGTCCGGGATGATCGGGACGACGCGCTTGCCGATCTCGGAGTCCTTCGCCAGCTCGCGGACCAGCCGGACGAACGCCATCGTCGTGGCGACCTCCTGCTTGCCGGAGCCCCTCCGGATGCCCTCGTAGACCTTGTCGCCGGGCAGGACGAGCGCCTTGGCGGCCTTGGGGCGGCGTTCCGGCAGGAAGCCGCCGAGCGCCTTGCGGCGGCCGATCAGGTACTCGATCTCGGCCGAGTTCGCGCCCGGGTGGTAGTACGGCGGCAGCTTCGGGTTGCGCTCCAGCTCCTCGTCGCTGATCGGGATCCGCTGCGAGTCGCGGAACAGCTTCAGGTCGTCGAGGGTGAGCTTCTTCATCTGGTGCGTGGCGTTGCGGCCCTCGAACGCCGGGCCCAGGCCGTAGCCCTTGATGGTGTGGGCCAGGATCACCGTCGGCTGGCCGTGGTGCTCCAGCGCCGACTTGTACGCCGCGTACACCTTGCGGTAGTCGTGGCCGCCGCGCTTGAGGTTCCAGATGTCGGCGTCGGAGAGGTCCTTGACCAGGTCCTTCGTCCGCGGGTCGCGACCGAAGAAGTGCTCGCGGACGAAGGCGCCGTCGTTGGCCTTGTACGTCTGGTAGTCACCGTCCGGGGTGACGTTCATCAGGTTGACCAGCGCGCCGTCGCGGTCGGCGTGCAGCAGCGAGTCCCACTCGCGGCCCCAGATCACCTTGATGACGTTCCAGCCGGCGCCGCGGAAGTACGACTCCAGCTCCTGGATGATCTTGCCGTTGCCGCGCACCGGGCCGTCGAGCCGCTGCAGGTTGCAGTTGATCACGAAGGTCAGGTTGTCGAGGCCCTCGCCGGCGGCCACGTGGATGAGGCCCCGCGACTCGGCCTCGTCCATCTCGCCGTCGCCGAGGAACGCCCAGACGTGCTGGTCGTCGGTGTTCTTGATGCCGCGGTCGCGCAGGTAGCGGTTGAACCGGGCCTGGTAGATGGCGTTCATCGGGCCGAGGCCCATGGACACCGTCGGGTTCTCCCAGAACTCCGGCATCAGCCGCGGGTGCGGGTACGACGGCAGGCCGCCGCCTTCACCCGCGTGGCTGAACTCCTGGCGGAAGCCGTCGAGCTGCGACTCGGTGAGCCGGCCCTCGAGGAACGCGCGGGCGTAGATGCCGGGGGAGGCGTGGCCCTGGATGTAGATCTGGTCCCCGCCGCCGGAGTGGTCCTTGCCGCGGAAGAAGTGGTTGAAGCCCACCTCGTAGAGGGCGGCCGAGGAGGCGTAGGTCGAGATGTGGCCGCCGACGCCGACACCGGGACGCTGCGCCCGGTGCACCATGATCGCCGCGTTCCAGCGGATCCAGGCGCGGTAGCGGCGCTCGATGTCCTCGTCACCGGGGAACCAGGGTTCGTTCTCGGTGGGGATGGTGTTGACGTAGTCCGTCGAGGTCAGGGCCGGGACGCCGACGTTCCGCTCCCGGGCCCGCTCGAGGATGCGCAGCATCAGGTACCGGGCCCGCTGCTGACCGCCCCTCGCGAGAGCCTCGTCGAAGGAGTCCAGCCACTCGGCGGTCTCCTCCGGGTCGATGTCGGGCAGGTGCGCCGCCAATCCGTCACGGATGACGCGTACGCGTGCCGGGGTCTCCTTGCCGGAGGCGCCGTCGTTCTGCGGGGCCAAGGGGTCTCCTTGCGAAAAGTTGTAGCCGGTGGTGCTCGTACGCGGGGGTGTACGACTCTCCATCGTCGTCTTCCGTCCCGGCTTCCGCACCGCTACTTGGCGGTAACATAGGCCGACCCGGTCGAGCCACTCCCAGCGCGCGGTGTATCGCGCGCGCGTTTTCTTCTCCCCCACCCTAGGGGACGACCCCCGGTGGGGTGGCAGAGCGGGGGCGCCAGGCACCCGAAACGCCGTCGCGGGGGGCCGGTGGCGGGCCGTATCCTGCGACACGAGTTGTCAAAGATCCGGTGTGGACGGTTGCGCGCGGAGCTTCACCAGTGTTCGCTATCGGCAACCGGGTAGCCGAGTGTGGCCCAGGTGTACCCAGCACGGGTGCTCCGACGCCACGCTCCGTCGTAGTTGGAGGAGTGAAAGCAGTGGTCGCCGCGGGAGACGCTGATCAGAGCAGCGTCGCCGAGAGGCTCGGCATCAAGCCCGAGATGGTGGTCCAGGAGATCGGCTGGGACGAGGACGTCGACGACGACGTCCGCGCGGCGATCGAGGAGCAGATCGGCGGGGACATCCTCGACGAGGACGCCGACGAGGTCATCGACGTGGTGCTGCTCTGGTGGCGCGAGGACGACGGCGACCTGGGCGACGCGCTCATCGACGCCAGGGGCCCCCTGGAGGAGACCGGCGTGATCTGGGTCCTGACCCCGAAGAACGGGCAGCCCGGGCACGTCGAGCCGAGCGAAATCGCCGAAGCGGTGCCCGCCGTCGGCCTGGCCCAGACCGCCAACATGAGTGTCGGCCCGAACTGGATCGGTACCCGGCTGGTGTCGCCGAAGTCGAAGTCGAAGCAGCGCTGAGCCGGTCCCGCCGGACGGACACGATAGGGTTGTCGTCGCAGGCACGTGTCCGTTCGGGAGAGGAAACGCTGGTATGACCGTCGAGGTCGGTTCTGAGGCCCCTGACTTCACGCTCAACGACTACAACAAGCAGCCGGTCCAGCTGTCGTCGTTCCGGGGTGACAAGGCGGTGCTGCTGGTCTTCTACCCGTTCGCGTTCAGCGGCATCTGCACGGGCGAGCTGTGCCAGCTCCGCGACGAGTTCGCGGACTACGACAACAAGGGCGTCCAGGTCCTGGGCGTCTCGGTCGACACGCCGTTCTCGCTCAAGGCGTGGGCCGAGAAGGAGGGCTACCAGTTCCCCCTGCTGTCCGACTTCTGGCCGCACGGTGACGTGGCTCGCGCTTACGGCGTCTTCAACGAGGACGCGGGCTTGGCGGTCCGCGGCACGTTCCTGATCGACACTTCCGGTGTGGTCCGGTTCGCCGAGGTCAACGCCCCGGGCGAGGCCCGCGACCAGCAGGGCTGGAAGAAGGCCGTGGCTGAACTGGTCTGATCTTCCGGCGGCGGCTCTGCGAGGGGCCGCCGCCGACCGGGCGCATAGCTCAGCGGAAGAGCACTCGGTTTACACCCGAGCGGTCGCAGGTTCGAACCCTGCTGCGCCCACCAGATCGGCGCCCCTCCGAGGGCGCAATTCGCTGGCTCACCCGGAAGGGTGTCACTAGCCTCCGCCGGGTGATCCACGAAGATCCTCGCGCCTACCTGCTCGGGCTCGAAGGCATGGCGTTGCTGCGGGCGTTCACCGGAGAGTTCGGCCGTGACTTCGTCGAAGCCCGGATCGCGGAAGTCCGCCGGGTGCTCGCCGACGACGCACTGGCGGAGGCCGCCGTGGAGGTCGAGCGGGTCGACACCGTCACCGGCTATCGGCTGTGGTCGGCGACCTACGACCGGCCGAACTCGGCGTTCGACCTCGACGAGCCCGTGGTCCGGGAGATCGTGGACGCGCTGCCCGTGGGTGTGGCGCTCGATGCCGCGTGCGGGACCGGCCGCTACGCCGGGTTCCTCGCCGAACGCGGGCACCGGGTCGTCGGGGTGGACCGCTCGCCCGACATGCTCGCCCGGGCGCGCACCCGGGTGCCGCGGGGCGAGTTCCTGGTCGGTGACCTGCACCGGCTGCCGGTCGCCGACGCCGGGGTCGACCTGGTCGTGTGCGGCCTGGCGCTGACCCACGTCCCGGCGCTCGAGCCGGTGCTGGCGGAGTTCGCCAGGGTGCTGCGGCCCGGCGGGCACCTGGTGCTCGCCGACATGCACCCCGAACGGGTGGCGCAGGGCGCGATTCCGCCCGTGCGTGGTGCGGACGGCCGGCCGGGGCGGCTGAGCAGCTACCGCCACCCGATCGGGGACTACCTGCGGGCCGCGCTCGCGGCCGGACTGCAGCTGCGTCGCTGCGAGGAACCGCTCGTGCCGGCCGGCGAGCGGCCGGCACGAACGGATCCGTCGGACTCATTCGGGCCGGTGGGACCGTGGGAGCTGTGGCCGTGGAGCCTGGCCGGCCTGGTGCCCGAGGCGGCCCATGCCGTCAACGCGGGGGCGCCGGCGCTGGTCATCTGGCACTTCCAGGCGTGACAGGATTCACTCCGCCATGGCCGGCTCGGGGGCGGCCGCCGTCCGGCGCATCGACGTCACCAGCAGCGCCAGCCCGGCGAACAGGACCGCCGCGATCACGCCCGTCACGTTCAGCGCCGTCGTGAACGCCGCCTTCGCCTGCTCGGCCAGCTCCGGCCGGGTGACGTCGACGGCCAGCGTCGTGCCCGCCGGGAACGCGTGGTGGTAGACCGCTGCCGCCGTCAGGCCGATCAGGGCCATGCCCAGCGAACCGCCCAGGTAGTTGCCCGTGTCCGCCATCGAAGCCGCCGAGCCCGCTCGCTCCGGCGGGACCGAACCCAGCACCAGGCCGATGCCCAGCGCGAACAGCGGGCCCGTGCCCAGCGTCAGGACCGTGATGCCCGCCAGCACCGGGACCACGCCGTCGGTGACGGCCAGCAGGAGGCTGCCCGCCGCCGAGACCGCCAGGCCGCCCGCGATCGCTTGCGCCGGCGTCACGAACCGGGTGAGCGCCGGTGCCGCCATCGTGCCCGCCGCCACGCCGAGGCCCATCGGGGCGAACAGCAGGGCCGAGACGAGCGGGGAGTGGCCGAGGACGCTCTGCAGGTACTGCGTCACCAGCAGGCCGACGCCCGCCATCGCGACTCCGGCGAACACCAGCGCGACCAGCACCGCGGTGAACGGGCGGTTCCGGAACAGCCGCAGGTCCAGCAGCGGCGACGGCGTCGTCAGCTGACGGCGGGCGAAGACGGTGCCCAGCAGCGTCCCGGCGGCGATCGCCCCGAGCGGCAGGACCAGTGAGCCGGCCGCGAGCTGCTTGAGGCCGAACACGACCAGCAGCACCGCGGCCAGCGACAGCGCGACCCCGGGCAGGTCCAGCCGCCCCGACACCGGCGCGCGGAACTCCGGCAGCAGGACCGGGCCCGCGACGAGCAGGACGGCCACCGCCGGGACGGCGACCAGGAACACCGAGCCCCACGAGAAGTGCTGGAGCAGGAAGCCGGCGAACACCGGCCCGGCCGCGCCGCCCGCGAACTGGCAGGTGGCCCAGATCGAGATGGCCCGGCCACGCTGCTTCTCGTCGCGGAACATGTTCGTGATCAGGGCGAGCGTCGACGGCATCAGCGTCGCCCCGGCCACCCCGAGCGCTCCGCGCACGACGATGAGCATCACCGGCCCGGTCGAGAACGCGGCGACGATCGACAGCAGCCCGAAGGCGCCGCCGCCGGTGAGCAGCAGCCGCCGTCGCCCGATCCGGTCGCCGAGGGTGCCCATGGTGATGACGAACCCCGCGACGACGAAGCCGTAGCTGTCGGTGATCCACAGCTGTTCGGTGCTGCTCGCGCCGAGATCCGCGCTCAGCTGCGGCAACGCGAGGAACAGCGACGTCATGTCCATCGCGACGAGCAGGGTGGGCAGCACCAGGACCGCCAGTCCCAGCCACTCCCGCCGTCCGGCCGGCTTCTCCATTTTCGGCTCCTTCTCCGTGGTCTGTTTGCCAGGAGGTCGGAGCCGTCGTGGGGGACCGGACACGGGTGGGGAGAGATTTTTCCGGCCGTCCCGGCGAGCCCGCCGGGACGGCCGGAAGCCGGTCAGCCGCAGTGCCAGCGCACCACCGCCTTCGCCGGATCCGGCGAGTACACCGTCGCGGTGCCGAACACGTCACCGTTCTCGGCCAGTTCGCGCGGCGCGGCGTTCTGGCCGGCCTGGGCGACGGTCTGGGCCGGGCCGCCGTCGGGCGGGAGGAACAGCGTCGACCCGTCGTCCGCTTCCCCCACGACCGCTCCCGCGGAGTTCATCGCCGCCGCGTGCTTCAGGCCCGGCAGCGCGCGGTCGACCGAGCCGTCGTGGTTCCAGAGGAACGCTCCGGCGTAGCCCGCGTACCCGGCGATCCCGTGCACCGTGATCACGGTGGGGACCACGTCGCCGGAGGGAACCGGCGACGCCATGCGGATCGCGGGGACGCCCTTCGGCAGCACCTGGCCCACGAGGTGGCCGCCGGTGGACCAGTCGAGGACCGCCGCCGCGACCGTGCCGTTGTCGTCGATGCCGCCCTGGACCTGCCAGGCCGGCGACGGAAGGAGCACTTCGACGGTGCCCGGCGCGTCCGCCGGCCACACGACCGTGGTGTTCACCCCGTTGACCGCGGCTGCACCGGCGGCGCCGAGGATGTCGCCACGTGCGTTGACGGCGAAGGCCTTGGTGTTCGTGTACCCCGGCGGGTCGGGCAGCCGCTCGAAGTGGCCGCCGGTGTACCGGACGGCGTGGTGCAGCGGGAAATCCTCGAACACCAGCAGCGGATCGGTGTACCAACCGACCGCGACGCCGGACGCGTTCACGTCGGCCAGCTCGGTGTTCAGCCCGAACGCCGCGCCGAGCAGGTGCGGGCCGTCGGCACGCCAGACCACGCCGGCGCGCGTCCCGCCGATCGACGCCGGTTGCAGCGTGCCGGCGATCGCCCCGGCTCCGTCACCCGAGCCGAGATCGTAGATCCGGTAGCCGTCGGGTACCGGTAGCGCGGTGGGTGCCCACTGGCACCCGCTCGCCGCTTCGGCCGCCGGCGCCCCGGCCAGGATCCCCCCTGCCAGTACCGCCGCGACGATGGCCGCGGTGTACTTCCCCCGTGTTCTCAAGCGTCCTCCTCGGACCTCGGATCAGCTTCTGACCGAACACCGGGAACTCTATCGGCGACCACCGACAAAAACGGGATTCTTGTTGTGCGACAAGGCTTTCGAGGAAATCCGGTTGCCGGTCGAGCTAACGTCGAGGGCATGAGGATCATCCTGCTGGGGGCCACCGGGCTCGTCGGACGGGCCGTCGCCGCCGCCCTCGAACCCCGCCACGAGGTCGTGCCCGTCTCGCGCACGTCACCAGTCGAGGCGGACCTGCACGAACCCGCCTCGCTCGACGCGCTGTTCGGAACCGGCCCGGACGCCGTCGTGTGCTGCGCCGCGAACGTCCCGCTGCGCCCGCTCGCCGAGCTGACCGACGCGCAGGTCCTCGAAGACCTGCGCGCCAAACTGCTGGGCCAGGTCGCGCTCGCCCGGCGCGCGGCCGAGCTCCTGCCCGCCACGGGCTCGATCACGCTCACCGGCGGCACGTTCACCGAGCCGATCCCGGGCAGCGGGCTCGGCGCGCTCGTCAACGCCGGTCTCGAGGGCTTCGTGCGGTCGGCCGCTGCCGAGCTGTCGCGCGGGCCGCGGATCAACGTCGTCAGCCCGGGCTGGATCAGCGAAACCCTCGAGGCGATGGGGGAGGACGGTGGCCGGGGGACACCGGTGGCGGTCGTCGCCGAGGCTTACCGCGCCCTTGTCGAAGGTGACGCGACCGGTCGCGCCGTCGTCCCCCGCTGACCGGCGTCACGCCGCGTGCCAGGCGTGCTCGGCGAAGGCGTCGTCGAGCGGGGCGCGGGTGAGCCGGTTCGCGAACGTCGACAGCGTGTACGTTCCGATCCCCAGCACCACCTCCAAGGCGTTCCGCTCGGTGTAGCCGGCGGCGGTGAACGCCTCCAGGTCCTTCTCGGGGACTTCGCCCCGCGTGTCCATGACCGTGTGGACGAAGCCGCGCAGCGCCTCCAGCCGCGGTTCCGGAAGCGGGGCCTCCGCCCGCAGGGCCGCGACCAGTTCCGGCGTCGCGGAGAGGCGGGTCAGCGTGGCGGTGTGCATCGCCACGCAGAGGTGGCACTCGTTGCGCGCGGCCACGGTCATGATCAGCACCTCGCGTTCCAGCGCCGTCAGGGTCGTGGTCTCGAAGATCCCGCTGAGCTTGAGGAACCCGTTCAGCAGTTCCGGCGAGGTCGCGAGCCGGGCGACGGCGGACGGCACGCGGCCGAACTTCTTCTCGGTGGCCACCATGGCGGGACGGGCGGCGGGCGGGGCGGTTTCCGGGGTGTGATCGGCGAACAAGGTGTCTCCTGAGGTGAGTGAGGTAGAATCGTCAACGTGGTTGTCGAAACCGTAAACCAGGTTGTCGAGTTTGGCAAGACCTCATGAGCGACACGCCGGGATACGAGCTGCCCTTCCTCCTCTTCGGTGGCTTCCGCACGCTCATCGACCGCCTGCACGCCGAGCTGGCCCTCCGCGGCCACCCCGACGTGCGGCCGTCGCACGGCTTCGCCATGCAGGCCGTCGGCGTGCAGGGGGCGACGGCGTCGGAGATCGGCCGCCGCCTGGGCGTTTCCAAGCAGGCGGCGGGCAAGACCGTCGAACGGCTCGAAGCGCTCGGGTACGCCGAACGCGCCGACGACCCGGCCGACGCGCGCCGCAAGATCGTCCGGCTGACCGCGCACGGCGTCGACGCGCTCAGGCAGTCGGCGGAGATCTTCGACGAGCTGCGCGCGGACTGGGTGCGCACGGTCGGCGCCGAGCGGATCGCCGCGCTCGAGAACGACCTGCGCGCGGTCGTGGGCCCGGCGGCGTACCGGCTCGACGCCGCCGGGTGGCTGTCGGGGTGACGGCCGGGCTAGAAGCCGCAGCCGGGGTCCGGGGCGTCCTCCGACAGCGGGCTGCCCGCCGGGAGCACGTACAGGACTTCCAGCACCAGCGGCGTCGACCCGAGGTTGCGGCCGATGTGCACCTGGTCGGCCTTCTCGGTGAACGCCCGTCCGGTGCCGAAGATGCCGTCGATGCTGCAGTCGGCCAGGTTGTGCGTGAGCGTGCCGGACTTCACGTACGCGTAGAGGGTGCCGTCGTGGAAGTGCCAGCCCGTGTAGCCGCCGGGCTGGATGGTGACCTCCCGCAGCGTGTAGTCGGTGTGCCCGACGGTCTTCTGGGCCAGGATCGTGCCGGTGACGCCGCTGCCGGGCGTCGCGGAGGCGGTGGCGGGCAGCAGGACCGCGGCGAGCGTGGCGGCGGCGAGAACGGTGATCGGCTTGCGCATGGGCCCAAGTTAGCGCGTCGGAGCGTGCCCTCGAGGGCAGTGTTCCGGGTAGTTTGCCGCCATGGACGCGGACGTTTTCGGGCAGGTTCTCGGCGCGGTGCGGGAGTTCGTGCGCAAGGAGGTCGTGCCGCGCGAGGCCGAGATCGACGAACGTGACGAGATTCCCGGTGAACTCCGGGAGAAGGCCGCCGGGCTGGGGCTGTTCGGCTGGGCGCTGCCCGAGGAGTACGGCGGGCTCGGCCTCGGCATGGCCGAAGACGTCCGGCTGGCGATCGAGCTCGGCTGGACGACGCCCGCCTTCCGGTCCCTGTTCGGCACCAACAACGGCATCGCCGGCCAGGCGATCGTGCACCACGGGACGCCGGACCAGCGCACCCGCTGGCTGCCGCGGCTGGCCGCAGGCCAGGCGATCGCGTCGTTCGCGCTCACCGAAGCCGAGGCGGGCTCCGACCCGGGCGGGCTGACCAGCCGCGCGCTCCGCGACGGCGACCGCTACCGGCTGTCCGGCACCAAGCGGTTCATCACCAACGCGCCGCTCGCCGAAGTGTTCGTCGCCTTCGCCCGCACGGACCCGGAAAGCACCGGCAGCCGCGGCATTTCCGCGTTCCTGGTACCCGCCGGCGCGCCCGGCGTCACCGTCGGCCCGCACGACGCCAAGATGGGCCAGGCTGGCGCGTGGACGTCGGAAGTGGTCTTCGACGACGTCGAGCTGTCCACCGGCGCGCTGGTCGGCGAAGAGGGCAAGGGGTTCGGCATCGCGATGGCCTCGCTGGCGCGCGGCCGCCTGCACATCGCGGCGCTCTGCGTCGGCCTCGCCGAGCGCGCGCTCGCCGAAGCCGTCGAGTACGCGCGGACGGCCCGCCAGGGCGGCCGGGTGATCGGCGAATACCAGCTGGTGCAGGCCCTGCTCGCGGAATCCCACGCCGAACTCGCGGCTGGCCGCGCGATGGTCCACGAAGCCGCCGCGAAGTACGACTCGGGCGAGGACCGCAATCTCGGGCCGTCGTCGGCGAAGCTGTTCTGCACCGAGATGCTCGGCCGGGTCGCCGACCGCGCGGTCCAGGTGCACGGCGGCACGGGGTACGTCCGCGGGGTGACGGTCGAGCGGATCTACCGCGACGCGCGGCTGTTCCGGATCTACGAGGGGACCAGCGAAATCCAGAAGCTCGTGATCGCGCGACAGCTGCTCGCGGGCTGAGCTTGCGCTGGAGTCCGCTCCAGGTCGTAGCGTCGGCGGCATGACCACCGCACAGCACAAGATCGGCTCGGGCTTCGGCGCCACCACCACGGCGGCCGAGGTCGTGGCCGGAATCGACCTGACCGGCAAGCTCGCGATCGTCACCGGCGGCTACTCCGGCCTCGGCCTGGAAACCACGCGGGCGCTGACCGCGGCGGGCGCGCACGTCGTCGTCCCGGCCCGGCGGCGCGCCACGGCCGAAGAAGCCTTGCGGGGCTTCGAAAACGTCGAGATCGACGAACTCGACCTCAGCGATCTCGAAAGCGTGCGAGCGTTCGCGGAGCGGTTCCTCGCCGCGGGCCGCGGGCTCGACGCCTTCATCGGGAGCGCCGGCATCATGGCGTGCCCCGAGACCCGCGTCGGCCCGGGCTGGGAGGCGCAGTTCGCCACCAACCACCTCGGGCACTTCGCCCTGGTGAACCGGCTCTGGGCCGCCTTCACCCCCGGCGCCCGCGTGGTTTCGGTGTCCTCGCGCGGCCACCACTACGGCCCGGTGCGCTTCGACGACCCGAACTTCGAGCGCGGCTACGACAAGTGGCTCGCCTACGGCCAGGCGAAAACGGCGAACGTGCTCTTCGCGGTGCACCTCGACAAGCTGGCGCGCGAGCAGCACGTCCGGGCGTTCGCCCTGCACCCGGGCCGGATCATGACGGACCTGGTGCGCCACCTCGACCGGGAAGAGCTGGTGGCCGCGGGCATGCTCGACGCGGACGGGCGGGTGACGGGCGAGGTCAAGACGCCCGAGCAGGGTGCCGCGACGCAGGTCTGGGCCGCGACGTCGCCGCAGCTCGACGGCCTCGGCGGCGTTTACCTCGAAGACTGTGACGTCGCTGAGCCCGCGCCCGCCGACGGCGCCCGCACGGGGGTGAAGGACTACGCGATCGACCCGCTGCAGGCCGAGAGGCTGTGGACGCTCTCGGCCGAGCTGACCGGGGTGAACGCCTTCTAGAGCTTCTCGACCTCCCGCACCAGCAGGTCGATTTCGTCCTCGGTGTTGTAGTAGTGCACCGACGCCCGGACCATGTCCGGCAACGCCCGCGCGGTGAAGTCGTACTGCGCCGAAGTACGCGTCGACAGCGAAGTGTTGATGTTCGCCTGCGCCAGCCGGGCCTTGACGTCCGCGGCCGGCGTGCCGTCGACGCTGAACGTGACCAGGCCGCACTTCCGCGCCCCGGCGTCGTGGACACGCGCCCCGGCTTCGGTCAGCCGGCTCCGCAGCGTCGCGGCCAGGGACGTGACGCGCGATTCGATCGCCGGCAGGCCCCAGTCGAGGGCGTAGTCGATGGCCGCGCCGAGGCCGCACACCGCGGCGAAGTCGCGCTCCCACACCTCGAAGCGCTTGGCCGTCGGGTCGACGACGTACTCCGTGGGCGACTCCCAGCTCGCCGAGTGCAGGTCGAGCATCGCCGGCTCCAGCCGCTCGCGCAGCCGGGGGTGCACGTAGAGGAAACCGGTGCCGCGCGGGCCGCGCAGGTACTTGCGCCCGGTCCCCGACAACGCGTCGCACTTCAGGCGCGTGACGTCGAGGTCGAGCTGGCCCACCGACTGGCACGCGTCCAGCAGGAACGGGATGCCGGCCGCCTCGGCGACCGCGCCGATCTCCTCGGCCGGGTTGACCAGGCCGCCCTGGGTCGGCACGTGGCTGACGGCGATCAGCTTGACGTCGTCGCCGACGCGCCGTCGCAGCTCTTCGACGTCCAGCTGCCCGGACTCGTCGTCGCCGATCACCTCGACGACCGCGCCGGTGCGCCGGGCGACCTGCAGGAACGCGATCGCGTTGCTGGCGTACTCGGCTCGGGAGGTCAGGATCCGGTCCCCGGGGCCGAACGGCAGCGCGTAGAACACCGCCTGCCAGGAGCGGGTCGCGTTGTCGGTGAGCGCGATGTCGTCGCGGCCGGCACCGAGCAGCCGGGCCACCGACGCGTACACCGCGTCCAGGCGGCCCGCGGCTGCGGCGGCCGCTTCGTACCCGCCGACCAGCGCTTCGTGGCGCAGGTACTCGACGACGGTGTCGGTCACGACGGCCGGGGGCAGCGCCGCGCCCGCGTTGTTGAAGTGGACCACCTCGGCGCAGCCCGGGGTCTCGCGGCGCGCGCGTTCGACGTCGAAGGTCATACCAACTGAATACAGTAGATAGCTATTGTATGCAATACTGCCCGGCATGGCCCGCACCCCGCTGCGCAGCGACCTCATCGAGCAGATCACCGCCCGCGTGCTCGACCGGCGGCTCGCCGCCGGCACCCGCGTCAACGAGGTGCACCTGGCCCGCGAGCTCGGCGTCAGCCGGACGCCGCTGCGGGAGGCGCTGATCGGGCTCGCCGATCGCGGCCTGCTGGTCTCCGCACCCGGCCGGGGCTTCCTGGTGCCGCCGTTCGACCCGGACGAGGCGCGCCGGCTCTACCCGCTGGTGGCCGAGCTCGAAGCCCTCGCGCTGCGCTGGACGTCGCCGCTCGAGCTGGCCGGGCTGCCGGACGCGCTCGACGCCGTCGCCGACGAAATGGCCGGTTCCGACGGCGGTGATCTGTCCGCTTTGGACGATCGGTGGCACGCGCTGCTGCTGTCCCGGTGCCCGAACCCGCACCTGCTCCGGCTGATCGAGCAGACGAAGCCGCTGCTCAAGCGCTACGAGTCGGCGTACTTCGCCCGGCACGACCACGCCGGGGAGAGCATCGGCGAGCACCGCCGCATCGCCGCGGCCCTGCGCGACGGCGACCTGGCCGCCGCGTCCTCGACGCTCGTCGCCAACTGGGTCAAGGCCTTGGCGTACCTGGGGAAGGACGAAAGATGATCATCGCGCACCTGAGCGACCTGCACCTCGACGGCGGTTCGCGGGCGGAAGCCCGCGTCGCGGCGGTGATGGGCTACCTGAGCGGGTTCCCGGCACCGGTCGACGCGGTCGTCGTCACCGGCGACATCGCCGACCACGGCACGGCCGAGGAGTACGCGCGCGCCGCGGAGCTGCTGGAGCACCCGGCGCCGGTGCTGGTGTGCCCGGGCAACCACGACGTCCGGGCCGCGTTCCGCGCCGGCCTGCTCACCCTGCCGGCCTCCGACGGCCCGATCGACCTCGCCCGGGAGATCGGCGGCGTGCTGTTCGCGCTGTGCGACTCGACGATCCCGGGCCGCAGCGCGGGTTTCCTGGCCGACGAGACCCTGGCGTGGCTCGACGACGTCCTCTCCGGCGGCGACGGCCCGGCGTTCGTGGCGTTCCACCACCCGCCGGTCGAGGTGGGCGTCCCGCTGGTGGACGCGATCCGCCAGTCCGGCTCGGAGAGACTGGCGGCCGTGCTGCAGCGGCACCCGCGGGTGAAGGCGCTGCTGGCCGGGCACGTGCACACCGGCGCTTCGACGACGTTCGCCGGCGTCCCGCTGCGCATCGCCCCCGGCGTGGTGTCGGGCGCACTGCTGCCGGTCGAGCCGGGCGCGGACCGCGGCTGGGACGACGGCGGCCCGCTGGACTACGACCGCCCGCCGGCCCTGCTGCTGCACGTCCTCCACGACGACGGCCGGGTGACCAGCCACCACCGGACGGTCCCGCTCTGACGGCTCAGCCGGAGATCTTCGCCTGGTAAGCGGTGTTGCCGCAGAACGCACCGCCGTAGCCGGTGACCTCGATGCTGCCCGAGACGTCGCCGTCGGTCGTCACCCGCAGCCGTCCCGACACCGGGAAGAACGGGCACGCCGCGATGCTCGACGACGACGTGAAGACGTTGCCGCCGGTGGCGGCCATGTTCTCGACGGGCTCGACGGTGACCGTGTCGCCGTCCACGTCGACGGTCGCCAGGTCGAGGTGGGCCTTGCCGGCGCCGGGGGCACAGCCGGAGTTCGAGCCGAACCAGATGGCACCGGGTTGCGGCTGCCCGGCCGGGTTGCCGGAGACCAGGCACACGTCGACCGGGTTGACGTCGTTCGTGGTGCCGGCCGAAGAGATCGTCTCGACGATGCGCAGCGTCGCGGACCGGCGGAACGAAGTGCCCGAGACAGAGCCGGAGATCGTGACGTCCCAGGAGCCGGACGGCGTCCGGCGCGCTTCTTCGGTCTCCGAGGTCGTGGTCGTCTCTTCTTCGGAGGTCGTGGTTTCCGGGGTGCTCTCCGGCGTCGTCTCGGTGGTGGTCTCCGGCGTTTCCGTCGGTGTCGCGGTCGTCGATGGCGTTTCCGTCGTCGAGACCGGCGCCGGGCTCGCGACCTGTTCGACGCCGCCGCAGCCGGCGGTGAGCAGCAGCCCGGCGGTCAGCACGGCGGCGATCTTTCGGTTGCTGATCAAGGGAATCCCGATCTGACGGAGGCGGGGCGGTGCGGTCACCGGCGTAGACGCGGGCGGCCGCGGAGACGTTACGACGGGGTTTGTAACGGCTTGGCCCGCCGGTGCGACTCCCGGACGCAGGCGCCCGGCCAGGCGCCTTCGTCCACAGTGGAGGATCGGGTGCCGGGCGTTGTCCGTCGCGCGGCGGTGCACGCGCTCGGGGTGATCGCAGCCACGCTGCTGCTCGGGTTCGTCCTCTTCCTGAGCCGGCCGGCCGCGCCGGTGCCCGAGGTCCCGCCGCCGTCCGCGGTGGACGTCCCGGCGCGGGGGAGCGACCGGCAGTGGGACCTGAGCGGCGCCCGGGTGGGCGACGACGGCACCGGGTTCTTCACCGGCGAGATCACGGTGACGAACCGGGCGGACCGGCCGCGGACGGGGCTGTTCCGGCTGACCCTCTTCGTCGACGGGGCGAAGGTGGCGGAGCTGGTCGGCCGGATGGGATCGGCGGCCGCCCCGGGCGTGACGGTGGTGGTCGGGCTGGGACTCGGCGGGAAGTTCGTGCCCGGCCCGTACGAGGTGGAGTTCCACGAAGCGTTCGCATAGAGGGGTGGTGCGGGTGAGCGACGAGGTCATCGGCTGGGCGGTGCGGCTGGCGGCGGAGGTGGCGCCGGACGAGGCGGAACTGGTTCCGTCGATGACCGCGGCCTACGTGGCGGGCGGCGCGGCGCGGCGGGAGCTGTTCGCGCGCACGAACGCGGCCCCGGGCGGTTTCGACGTGACCGCGCCGATCGTGCTGTTCCCGCACGTGCTGGCGACGGTGACGCTGGCGGGCCACGCGATCTGGACGGCGCTGGGCGGCAACGCGAGCAGCATCTCGACCCTGCTGAAGAACCTCGGCGACCTGTGGGACCGCCGTCGCGCCAAGCAGGCTGCGGAACCGCCGGCGCCCGGGCTGCCCGAGCTGAACCACCTGATCGACGCGATCAGCGCCGAGCTGACGGCGGCGGGGGTGCCGGAGACCGACAGCGAGGTCCTGACGTTCCGCATCGTCCGGGCCCTGATCAAGGACGGCGCGGGCACCCGGGCCTTCCTGGCCGCGGCTCCGCCGGAGGACCCGGGCCGATGACGGGCGGCGCACCCCCGCAAACCTTCGCGCCGCGCCTGTCCCCGGCGCCGCCCTGGCTGCTCTTCTGGTTCCTCACCGCCCTGTGCTGGACCGGGCCCCGGCAGTTCCCCGCCTGGCGGGACACCCTGCTCGACCTCCTCGGCGGCACCCCGAACCCCGCCGCCACCGTCCCCGGCAGCGACCTCCTGCGCGTCGCCGGGCTCGTCGATCTCCTGCCCGCCCTCGTGCTGCTCGCCGCCGTCGCCACCGTGGCCGGGGCCGGCGTGCGCGGGCGGCTCGTCGAACGCCGGTACCGGCTGACCGACGACCTCCGCACCCCGAGCCTCGCCGCCATCACGGCCTACGCACGGGCCCAGCTGCCCCGCGTCGAAGTCCGGGCCAACCTGCGGCGCACCGATCTGCTCGCCTTCGCCTACCTTCGCGGGCTCCGGCGGCCGCGGCTCGCCGTTTTCGCGCCGCTCGTCGTGCTCTGGCGGCGGGACCGCGCCGCCGCCGAAGCGGTCGTGCGGCACGAACTCGCGCACTGCCGGCAGGGCGACACCTACCTCGCCGGGGCCACCAGCCCGCTCGCCTTCGTCGTCCGGCACTGGTTCGGCCTCTTCGTCTGGGCCGCCGTCGTGCCCGTCGGGGCGGTGTGGTTCGCCGACGTCCTCGACGGGGCCGTGCACTCCGCCGGACAGCTCCTCACCGGCCTCGGCCTGATGCTGGTCACCGCGCTCGGGCTGCTGCTCGCCGCCATCACGCTGCCCGTCGCCGGTTCGTGGAGCGCCGAGTTCGCCGCCGACCACGTCGCCGCCGCCGGCCCGGCGACCCGGCTCGGCGCCGCGACGCCACTCCGCGTGCTCGCCCGGCTCACCCACCCGCCGATGGCTCTGCGCCGCCGCCTGCTGCGCGCGGGCCCGCGCGCCACCGCCTTCGCCGCGATCGCGTGCTACCCGCTGGGCTGGCTGGTCCAGCTGGGCTGGCTGCTGCTCGCCGCCCACGCCGCCTGGTTGCCGATCGGCGAGGCCGGCACCTTCCGCGCGATCGGGCTCTGGGCGGCCGCGGGCCGGCCGGTCTGGACGGCCGCCGCGCTCTTCCTCGCCGCCTGGCCGCTGCTGCGGCGGCCGTGGGCGCGCGTCGTCAGCCGCTGAACACCGGCAGCGTGAGCCGGGACGGCCGGGCCGCGTCGTGGAACACCTCGAAGCGGTTCGGCTTGCCGTCCACGGCCGACGTGACCGGCTCGTCCGTGCCGTGGTTGCGCGCGAACCGCGGGAACGCCCCGCCCGCCACCTGGACGCGCAGGCGGTGGCCGCGGCGGAAGCGGTACGCCGTCGGGTCGAGCGCCACCTCCGCGGTCACCACCCCGTCGGCGTCGGCCGCCGGGAATCCCGGGCGCAGGCGCAGGATCCCGTCGGTCACGTTGCGCGAAACCCCGCCGGCGTCGACGTCGCAGAGCCGGACGTAGACGTCGGCGTGCCCCAGCTCGGTGCGCACGTGCACGGTCGCCGACACCTCGCCGATCACGTCGACGTCCGACGGCAGCGGCTCGCCGGTGAACACCAGCACGTCCGGCCGGGCCTCGACCTCCTGGTTGTCGCGCTGCTTCCACTCGCCGGTGAGCAGCGGGCCGCCGACCGCCGGGGTCGGGTCGGCCGGGTCGTAGGTGAACGGCGTGGGCAACGCGGGTTCGCCGAACGCTTCGCCGAGCCCGCCGATCGGCCGCAGGTGCGCCTCGGCCGCCTGCGACGGCGGCGGCCAGGACTCGAAGTCCAGCCACGTCCCGGCGCCCTGCAGGAACAACCGGACCGGCGAGCGCTGCAGGTACGTCCGGTCGCCGAGCAGGTGCGCGCGCAGGAAGCCGAGCTGGTCGCGGATCATCGGGCCCATGCTCGCCGGCTCGCCGTGCGCCCACGGCCCGATCGTGATCCGCGGCGCCTTGCCCGCGTCGGCGAGGATCCGGAAGTCGCGCAGCTGCGAGCCGACGAACAGGTCGTACCAGCCGGTGACCATCGACACCGGGACGTCCAGCTTCGCGACTTCGGCGCTGTGGTCGGACATCGCCCAGTAGTCGTCTCCGGGGACGAAGTGCTCGGTGATGTCCTGGAGGAACTGCACCGGCTTCCCGATCGCGGCGACGTCGGCGCGGCTCAGCGGCAGGAACGACATCGCCTTCCGCGTCTTGCGCTTCTGCAGCGGGTTCGGCAGCGCGGCGAAGCGCTCTTCCTGGCGGCCGATCATCGCCGACCACGACACCATGTTGTCCGCCGCGAGCACGCCGCCCGGGTAGAACGTCGAGACGAACTCCGACGCCGTCACCCCCAGGCACATCGCCGCCAAGGGCGGGTCGAGGTACGGCCCGACCGCCCACTGCGTGTGGCCGAGGTAGCTGGCGCCCGCCATGGCGAGGTTGCCGTCGCACCACGGCTGCGCGCGCAGCCATTCGGCGGTCGCGACGCCGTCCTCGCGCTCGAGGTGGAACGGCCGGAACTCGCCGCCGGAGCCGAACGAGCCGCGCGTGCTCTGGATGACCGTCTGCAGGCCGTGCCGGGCGAACGTGTCGCCGAACAGCTTCGAGAGGATGCCCTTGCGCCCGTAGGGCGTGCGGATCAGCACCACCGGCGCCGACGTCGTCCCGGCCGGGGCGTACCGGTCGGCGAGCAGCGTGACGCCGTCGGGCATCGGCACGGCGAGGTCGCGCGTCACCACCGGCTTCGGGCCTTCGGGGCGGGGGAGTCCGAGCAGCTTGTCGACAAGTCGGTCCAGCACGGGCGCCCGCCTTCCGAAGTGGAGTAGATCCGTCCGGATTCGACGCTACCTCAGTTCGCCCTGGCGAGGGTTTCCGGCCGCAGCAGCTTCGCCAGCTCCTCGGCCGGGATCAGGCCCTTCTCGACGACGAGCTCGGCGACCCCGCGCCCGGTTTCCAGCGCCTCCTTCGCGATCTCCGTCGCGGCCGCGTAGCCGATGCTCGGGTTGAGCGCGGTCACCAGGCCGATCGAGTTCTCGACGTACGCGCGCATGACGTCCACGTTCGCGGTGATCCCGGAGACGCACCTGGTCGCCAGCGTCCGGCAGGCCGCGCCCAGGTGCGTGATGCTCTCCGAAAGCGAGTGCAGGATGATCGGCTCGAACGCGTTGAGCTGCAGCTGGCCTGCCTCGGCGGCCATCGTCACGGTGATGTCGTTGCCGATCACCTCGAACGCGACCTGGTTGACCACCTCCGGGATCACCGGGTTGATCTTGCCGGGCATGATCGACGAGCCGGCCTGCACCGGCGGCAGGTTGATCTCGTTCAGCCCGGCCCGTGGGCCCGAGGACAGCAGACGCAGGTCGTTGCAGCTCTTCGACAGCTTGACCGCGATCCGCTTGAGGACACCGGAAAGGTGCACGAACGCGCCGCAGTCCTGCGTCGCCTCCACCAGGTCCGCCGCGGTGACGACCGGCAGCCCGGTGATCTCGCGCAGGTGGCGGCACGCGGCTTCGGCGTAGCCCGGCGCGGCGTTGAGGCCGGTGCCGATCGCGGTCGCGCCGAGGTTGATCTCGTGCAGCAGCGCGACGGCTTCGTTCAGCCGCTGCCGGTCCTCGCCGAGCATCACCGCGTAGGTGCCGAACTCCTGGCCGAGCGTCATCGGCACGGCGTCCTGCAGCTGCGTGCGGCCCATCTTCAGCACGTCGTGGAACTCGACGGCCTTGGCCGCGAACGCCTTCTCCAGCACGACCATCGATTCGGCCAGCTCGCGCACGGCGATGATCGTCGCGACGTTGACCGCGGTCGGGTACGCGTCGTTCGTCGACTGGCCGAGGTTGACGTGCTCGTTGGGGTGCACGACGTGGTAGTCGCCCTTGGCGTGCCCGAGCAGCTCCAGGGCGCGGTTGGCGATCACCTCGTTGGCGTTCATGTTGGTCGACGTCCCGGCACCGCCCTGGATGACGTCGACGACGAACTCGCCGTGCAGCGCGCCTTCGCGGATTTCCCGGCAGGCCGCGCAGATCGCGTCCGCGATGCCGGGGGAGAGCAGGCCCAGCTCGGCGTTGGCGCGCGCCGCGGCCTCCTTCACCGAGGCCAGCGCCTCGACCAGGTGCGGGTAGGCGGCGATCGTGGTGCCGGTGATGGGGAAGTTCTCGCGGGCGCGGGCGGTGTGCACGCCCCAGTACGCGTCGGCGGGGACGTCCTTGTCGCCGAGCAGGTCGTGTTCGCGGCGGGTGATCATCGCAGGCTCCCCACAGACAGGTTTCCGGTGAATCGCAGGTTGTCCGGGCCGGGCGGGACGTCGGCCCCGTACAGCCCGAGCAGGGCGGCCAGCACCGGGTAGCGCGCCCGGTCACCGCCGTCGGCGATCTTGAACGCGATCGCCGTGCCGTCCGGCAGCGCCGCGACCTGGACGGCTTCGAAGCCGTCCTTCGCGATCAGGCCGGGCACCGCGCGCATGACGGCGGTGACGTCGCGGCGGCTGCCGCCGACCAGCTCCGGGTGCCGCCGGATGCCGTCGGCGACCAGGCCCTCCGGCGTGCCGGACGCGGCCGTGGCGATCTTCGACACGGCCGTCGCGAGCCCGCGCAGCGTCGTCGCGAACAGCGGCGCGCCGCACCCGTCGACCGCGACCCGCGGGATGTCCCCGCCGGTCAGGTCCTCGACGGTGGCCGCGATCGCGCGCTGCAGCGGGTGGGCCGGGTCGAGGTAGCCCTCGACCGGCCAGCCGTTCAGCGAGCAGGTCGCGAGCATGGCCGCGTGCTTGCCGGAGCAGTTGTGCCCGAGCCGGGACGGCGCCCGGCCCTCGGCGAGCCAGCGGTCGCGCTCGACCGGGTCGAACGGGAAGTCCGCGGGGTTCCCCAGCAGGTCGGGGGAGCGGCCGTCGAGCACGCCGAGCGCGGCGTCGAGGTGCATCGCCTCGCCCGAGTGGCTGGCCGCGGCGATCGCGAACCCGGCCGGGGACAGGCGCAGCCCGAGCCGCGCCATCGCGGTGGCCTGCAGCGGCTTCGCCGTCGACCGCGGGTACATCGGGGTGTCGACGTCCCCGGCGGCGAACCGCGTCGAGCCGTCCGGGGCGAGCACCACGGCCGAACCGTGGTGGACGCCCTCGACCAGCCCGTCGCGGATCAGCTCGACGAGGGATTCGTGGCTCACAGGCCCTCCTCGTCGAACGCGCGCATGTCGATCCGCTTGCGGACGCCGTACCAGCCCACGACCAGCGCGACGACGATCGCCGGCAGCGCCAGCAGGGTGATCCGGCCGGTCTCGTCGAAGCCCATCAGCACGACGACGGCGGCGAGGAACACCAGCGTCGCGATCTCGGTGTAGGGCGAGAACGGCAGCCGGAACGACGGCCGCTCGAGACCGTCGCGCTTGGCCTTGCGCACGAACAGCAGGTGGCAGAGCACGATGATGGCCCAGGTGGCGAGGATGCCGATCGCGGCGAAGTTCAGCACGATGTCGAAGGCCTCCTTCGGCACCAGGTAGTTGAGCCCGACGCCGAGCACGCAGACCGCCGCGGTGAGCAGGATCCCGCCGTAGGGCACCTGGTTGCGGTTCATCACGCCGGTGAACTTCGGTGCCGAGCCCGCCACCGCCATCGACCGCAGGATGCGGCCGGTCGAGTACAGGCCGGAGTTCAGGCTGGACAGTGCCGCGGTCAATACGACCAGGTTCATCACGCTGTCGGCGGCCGGGACGCCCAGGTGCGAGAGCACGGTGACGAACGGGCTCTGGTCCTTCGTGTAGGAGCTCCACGGCAGCAGCATCGCCAGCAGCACGACCGAGCCGACGTAGAAGACCAGGATGCGCCACATGATGGAGTTGATCGCCTTCGGCATGATCTTCTCCGGGGTCTCGGTCTCGCCGGCGGCGACGCCGACCAGCTCGACCGAGGCGTAGGCGAACACCACGCCCTGCACGATCAGCACCATCGGCAGCAGCCCGGACGGGAAGATCCCGCCGTGGTCGGCGATGAGCTGCGGGCCGCCCGCGACGCCGTCGATCGGCGTCTGCGTCACCAGCAGGAAGATGCCGATGACCATGAACAGCACGAGCGCGGCGACCTTGACGATGGCGAACCAGAACTCCATCTCGCCGAACAGCTTCACCGACACCATGTTCAGCGTCAGCACGACGGCCAGCGCGATCAGCGCGAGCACCCACTGCGGGATCGGCGAGAAGAACGACCAGAAGTGCGCGTAGAGCGCGATCGCCGTGATGTCGGCGATGCCGGTGGTCGACCAGTTGAGGAAGTGCATCCAGCCGGCGACGTACGCGCCCTTCTCGCCCATGAACTCGCGGGCGTAGGAGACGAAGGCGCCGCTGGAGGGCCGGTACAGGATCAGCTCGCCGAGCGCGCGGACGACGAAGAAGGCGAAGAGCCCGCAGACGCCGTAGACGATCGCCAGCGCCGGTCCGGCCTGGGCGAGCCGGCCGCCCGCGCCGAGGAACAGGCCGGTGCCGATCGCGCCGCCGATGGCGATCATGTTCACGTGCCGGGACTTGAGGGCCTTGTGGTAGCCGGCGTCGCCCGCGTCGGCGGTCTTGGCGGCCGTGGCCGGGATGGTCTGTTCGGTCACTGGTCCCCGTTCACGATGCTGTTGAGGGTGGCTTCGACGTGCTGCAGGTGCGCGGTCATGGCCGTGATCGCGGCGCTCTCCACGCGGCTCTCGATCGCCGTGACGATCGCCCGGTGCTCGATGTTCGACTGGTGGCGCCGGTCGCCGAGCTGGTTGAGGAAGGAGGACTGGCGGGCGAGCGCGTCCCGGATCTCTTCGATCACCTTCCCGAAGACGGGGTTGCCCGAGGCCTGGGCGATGGTGATGTGGAAGAGCGAGTCGAGCGCGACCCAGGCCGTGTTGTCGGTCTCGGCTTCCATCCGGCCGAGGAGGTGGGCGAGCAGGTCGAGGTCGTCCTGGCTGCGGCGGACGGCCGCGTACCCGGCGACGGGGATCTCGACGTGCCGGCGCACTTCGATCAGGTCGCGGGCCGAGTAGGGCCCGAAGGTGGGGTTGTCGGCGGGGCCGGTCGCGGTGACGAAGGTGCCCTTGCCGGTCTTCGACTCGGTCATGCCCAGCGCCTGTAGCCCGCGGAGAGCTTCCCGGATCACCGACCGGCTGACCTCGAACTCCCTGCTCAGCGCGGCCTCGGAGGGGAGCTTCTCGCCGATGGCGTACTCGCCGCGTTCGATCGCGGAGCGCAGGTGGGCCAGCACGGCCTCCATGGCACTCACTCTGCGAGGACCACCTTGTCCGGCTGTCTGGCTGTCAGACAGGTTCATGGCGGGAATGCTCGGTCCCGGACCCGCGGGTGTCAACGCGGGAAGCCGCGGGTGTGGCCCAGCTCACTCCGTCGCGCCGCCCCGCCCGAAGGTCGCGAACGACTCGTTCGGGACGTGCGAGGTCCCGGACGAGTCATTCGCGGCACGCGCCGGCGTGCTTCCGCGTGACCGCCCGGCAGCGGCGCGTGTCGTGATCGTTTCCGCCCGAAGAGGGGCGCGTCGCACCGCCCGGCGCAGGCTCCGGAGGCGCACAATCGAGCCCGGCGAGTGCGGGATAGGGTGGGAGACCCGCCGCGCGCCGGTCCGATCCACCTAGGGGAGGTTTTCGCTGGTGTCGAACGATTCCTTCGTCCACCTGCACGTCCACACCGAGTACTCGATGCTCGACGGTGCGGCGAAGATCGGCCCCCTCTTCGCGGAAGCCGCGCGCCTCGGCATGCCCGCGGTCGGCATGACCGACCACGGCAACATGTACGGCGGCGACGAGTTCTACCAGCAGTCGAAGAAGCACGGCCTCAAGCCGATCATCGGCATCGAGGCCTACATCGCCCCGGAGAGCCGGTTCCACAAGAAGCCCGTCTTCTGGGGCCAGGCCAACCAGCGCGGCTCGGACGAGTTCGGTGAGGGCGGCGACGTCTCCGGTGGCGGTGCGTACACGCACATGACCATGCTCGCGGCGAACGCGACCGGCCTGCGGAACCTCTTCAAGCTGTCCTCGCTGGCCAGCATGCAGGGCTACTACCGCAAGCCCCGGATGGACCGCGAGCTCATCGCGGAGAACAGCGCCGGCATCATCGCCACCACCGGCTGCCCGTCCGGCGAGGTGCAGACCCGGCTGCGGCTGGGCCAGCGCGAGGAGGCCATCCAGGCCGCGTCCGACTACAAGGACATCTTCGGCGCCGACAACTTCTTCCTCGAGCTGATGGACCACGGCCTGCCGATCGAGCGGTCGGTCCGCGAAGGCCTGCTGGAGGTCGGCCGCCTGCTCGACCTCAAGCCGATCGCGACCAACGACTCGCACTACGTCGTCAAGGAGCAGGCCGACACGCACAGCGCGCTGCTGGCCGTCCAGTCGGGCAAGACGCTCAACGACCCGAACCGGTTCAAGTTCGACGGCAACGGCTACTACCTCAAGTCCGCCGCCGACATGCGCGAGTACTGGGACAAGGAGGTCCCCGGCGCCTCCGACAACACGCTGCTGATCGCCGAGCGCGTCGAGTCCTACGAGGACGTCTACTCCCACAAGGACCGGCTGCCGTTCTTCGAGGTCCCGGAGGGCTACGACCAGGGCGGCTGGCTGCGCGAAGAGGTCCAGCGCGGCCTCAAGTGGCGCTTCCCGGACGGCGTGCCGGACGAGTACTACAACGAGCGCATCGAGATCGAGCTCGACGTCATCATCGGGAAGGGCTTCCCGGCCTACTTCCTCATCGTCGCCGACCTCATCAGCTACGCCCGCAAGGTCGGCATCCGGGTCGGCCCGGGCCGTGGTTCGGCCGCCGGTTCGCTGGTGGCGTACGTCCTCGGCATCACCAACCTGGACCCGATCCCGCAGAAGCTGCTGTTCGAGCGGTTCCTGAACCCCGAGCGCGTCTCGATGCCCGACATCGACATCGACTTCGACGACCGCCGTCGCGGCGAGATGATCCGGTACGCGACCGACAAGTACGGCGCGGACAAGGTCGCCCAGGTCATCACCTTCGGCACCATCAAGACCAAGGCGGCGATCAAGGACTCCGCCCGCGTCCACTTCGGCCAGCCCGGGTACGCGATCGCGGACAAGATCTCCAAGGCGCTGCCGCCGCCGATCATGGCGAAGGACATCCCGCTCTCGGGCATCGTCGACTCGAAGCACGAGCGCTACGGCGAGGCCGCCGAGGTCCGCACGCTGGTCGAGACCGACGAAGAGTGCAAGACGATCTTCGAGACCGCCCGCGGCCTCGAGGGCCTGATCCGCAACGCCGGCGTCCACGCCTGCGCGGTCATCATGTCCTGCGACCCGCTGACCGACGCGATCCCGCTGTGGCAGCGCGACGACGGCTCGATCATCACCGGCTGGGACTACCCGTCGTGCGAGGCCATCGGCCTGCTGAAGATGGACTTCCTCGGCCTGCGCAACCTCACCGTCATCGGTGACGCGATCGACAACATCAAGACCAACCGCGGGGTCGACATCGACCTCGACCGGCTCGGCATGGACGACCCGGAGACGTACAAGCTGCTGGCCCGCGGCGACACGCTCGGCGTGTTCCAGCTGGACGGCGGCCCCATGCGCGACCTGCTGCGGCGCATGGAGCCCACGGTGTTCGACGACATCGTCGCGGTCGGCGCGCTGTACCGCCCCGGCCCGATGGGCATGAACGCGCACAACGACTACGCCGACCGCAAGAACAACCGGCAGAAGGTCAAGCCGATCCACCCGGAGCTCGACGAGCCGCTGCGGGAGATCCTGGCCGACACCTACGGCCTGATCGTGTACCAAGAGCAGATCATGCACATCGGCCAGAAGGTGGCCGGGTACACGATGGGGCGCGCGGACGTGCTCCGCCGCGCGATGGGCAAGAAGAAGAAGGAAGTCCTCGACAAGGAGTACGAGGGCTTCGAGGCCGGCATGCGGTCCAGCGACCTGCGGCCGGGCGGCTTCTCGCCCGAGGCGATCAAGGCCCTCTGGGACACGATCCTCCCGTTCGCCGGGTACGCGTTCAACAAGAGCCACGCGGCCGCGTACGGCCTGATCTCGTACTGGACCGCCTACCTCAAGGCGAACTTCCGGGCCGAGTACATGGCCGCCCTGCTCACGTCGGTCGGCGACAACAAGGACAAGTCGGCGGTCTACCTGTCCGAGTGCCGCCGGCTCGGCATCAAGGTGCTGCCGCCGGACGTCAACGAGTCGGCCCTGCGCTTCGCGGCCGTCGGGGACGACATCCGCTTCGGCCTGGGTGCGGTCCGCAACGTCGGCGCGAACGTCGTCGAGTCGATCATCAAGACCCGCGAGGAGAAGGGCAAGTACGCCTCCTTCACCGACTTCCTCGACAAGTCCGAGCTCGTGGCCTGCAACAAGCGGGTCATCGAGTCGCTGATCAAGGCGGGCGGGTTCGACTCCCTCGGCCACACCCGGCTGTCGATGATCCAGGTCCACGAGGACGCGGTCGAAGCCGTCGTCCCGCTGAAGCGCCAGGAGGCGATGGGCCAGTTCGATCTCTTCGGCTTCGGCGGCGACGAGGGCGAGGCGGCACCGTCGTCGTCCCCGCTCGCGCACCTGAAGTTCGGCGAGGAGGAGTACCCGCGCAAGCAGCTGCTCGCCTACGAACGCGAGATGCTCGGCCTGTACGTCTCGGCGCACCCGCTGGACGGCGCCGAGCGCATCCTGCGCAAGCACGCCCCGAAGCCGATCGCGAGCATCCTCAACGATCCGCCCAAGGAAGGCGAGCTGGTCATCTCCGGGCTGATCACCTCGCTCGAGCGGCGGGTCAACAAGAAGGGCGAGCCCTGGGCGATCTGCACGGTCGAGGACATGGACGCCTCCCTCGAGGTGCTGTTCTTCCCCAAGTCGTACGCGCTCTTCGCCGGTGAGCTGATCGAGGACAACGCGGTCCTGGTCAAGGGCCGGGTCAACTGGCGCGAAGACAAGATGTCGGTCTTCGG
The DNA here is from genome assembly GCA_033793495.1 of Streptomyces sp. MN03-5084-2B. Taxonomy (GTDB): domain Bacteria; phylum Actinomycetota; class Actinomycetes; order Mycobacteriales; family Pseudonocardiaceae; genus Amycolatopsis. The sequence goes on from JARAWT010000074.1 coordinate 44,758, forward strand.
CGGCGGCCTGGCCACGCTCGACCTGTCGGAGGTCGGCACCGGCAACGGCGACGACGAGCCCCCGCTGGTGCTGCTCGCGGCGGCGGAGAAGATCGACCAGTCGGTGGTGAGCGAGCTGCGGTCCACGCTGCTGGCGCACAAGGGCGAGACCCCGGTGCACCTCAAGCTGGTGGGCAAGAACCAGACGGTCTTCGCGCTCTACGACTACCCGGTCAAGGTCAGCTCGATGCTGATCGGCGAACTGAAGGGCATCCGCGGGATCACCGCGTCAACCTGATGCTGCGGGATCCGCGTGCACAACGCGCGCGGATCCCGCCTTTCGTGTTTTGCTGGACACGATGACGTACGAACCCGATCCCCGCCGCTGGAAAGCGCTCGCCGTCTCGCTGACGGCCGGGTTCATGGGCCTGCTCGACGTCAGCATCGTCAACGTCGCCCTCCCCTCGATGCAGTCGGGCCTGCACGCGAGCAGCGGCGGGATCCGCTGGGTCGTCTCCGGCTACGCGCTGGCGTTCGGCCTGGTCCTGGTCACCGGCGGCCGCCTCGGCGACGCGTTCGGCCGCCGGAACATGTTCCTCGGCGCCCTCGCCGCCTTCGTCCTCACCAGCGCGCTGGCCGGCGCGGCCCCGAACGAGACCACCCTGGTCCTCGCCCGCCTGGCCCAGGGCGTCGCGGCGGGCATGCTCACCCCGCAGAACACCGGCCTGATCCAGGACCTCTTCCGCGGCGCCGAGCGCGGCCGCGCGTTCGGGATGTTCGGCGCGGTCGTCGGGATCTCCACGGCGGTCGGCCCGATCCTCGGCGGCTTCATCCTCGCCGTCTTCGGCAGCCAGGACGGCTGGCGCTGGGTGTTCTACGTCAACGTCCCGATCGGCGTGCTCGCGTTCACCCTCGCGCTGCGGCTTTTGCCCCGCAGTGAGAAGAAGCAGCTCAAGATCTCCTCGGAGATCGACTTCGTCGGCATCGCGCTGCTCGCGGTCGCCGTCCTCGGGGTCCTGTTCCCGGTCATCGACTCCGACCAGGGCGGCATCCGGCAGTTCTGGTGGCTGTTCCCGGTCGCGCTCGTCTCCGGGTTCGCGTTCGTGCGCTGGGAGCACTCGGTGGTCCGGCGCGGGCGGTCGCCGCTGCTCGACACCCGCCTGTTCACCGGCACCCCCGGCTACGCCGCGGGCGCGGCGGTCGGCGCGCTCTACTTCTGCGGGTTCGCCGGGATCTGGCTGGTCTTCGCGATGTACTTCCAGCAGGGCCTCGGCTACTCGCCGCTGCAGTCGGGCCTGTCGGTGACGCCGTTCGCGCTCGGATCGGCGGTGTCGGCGGCCGTCGCCGGCCGGCTCGTGCCCCGGTTCGGCCGTCGGCTCACCGTCACCGGGCTGGGCATGGTCGCCGCCGGACTGCTGGCCGTCGCGCTGCTCGCCGAGCTGGTCCCGCCCTCGGCGTCCGGCTGGGCGTTCGCCCTGCCGCTGCTGTTCGCGGGCGTGGGCGGCGGGATGGTGATCTCGCCGAACACGACGTTGACGCTCGAGTGCGTGCCGGTCCGGATGGCCGGGGTCGCCGGCGGCGCGTTGCAGACCGGGCAGCGGATCGGCACGGCGATCGGCACCGCCGTGCTCGCGTCGGTGTTCGGCCTGGTCCTCGGCCACGGCTACCCCGTGGCGCTCACCGTCGCGCTCGGCTGCGCGGCCGTCCTGACGTGCGGCGCGCTCGCCCTGGCGGTCGCCGAGCTCCGCGCGCGACGGCACCGGGCTGCCGAAGACGAGCGGGAAGCGCGGCAGGCCGAAACTTCCGCGGCGGACGTCCACCGGGGCTGAGAAACTACTTTCCGCAGATTTGCGATGCTCCATCCGAGTGACGCGCCCGGAAAGACACTGGTGCTACGGAGAGCAACCGGGTAGATCTTATGGAGCCTTCACTGCGCGGCTTCGGCTACCGACAGTGGCAATCAGTCGGCCACCCGGGGATGGGGTGACCGGCTTGAGCGATCGAGGCGTCCGGAGTTCGAGGGAATGGACACACTCGGTCACCTTCCGTCCAGTGAGTGTCGGCGTCCGCGGGGGACCGTCCGGCACTCGCGGAAGGGCTGCCCATCGGTGCCCGCCGACGCGTGAAGGCGCGGGCGGGCCCGGGTGAGGGGGAACCGGGCCCGCCCGTCTTCTGCACCCGTGTCGCGCTGACTTCCCCGGCCCCGCGCGTGCTGGGATGATCGCGTCCGTCCGAGGCCGACGCGGGGGAGTCCCGATGACCGAGCAGCCCTCCGGGATCCGGGTCTGGTACCGGCCGATGCGCTCCCGCGACCGCGACGAGCACCACCGCGTCGCGACACCGCTGGAACTGCTCTTCGACCTGTGCTTCGTGGTCGCCGTCGGCCAGGCCGCGGCCGCGCTGCACCACGCGCTGGCCGAAGGGCACGCCGCGCACGGCGTGACGTCGTTCGCGATGGTGTTCTTCGCGATCTGGTGGGGCTGGCTGAACTTCAGCTGGTTCGCCTCGGCGTTCGACACCGACGACGTCCCGTACCGGCTGGCCACCCTCGTGCAGATCGCCGGCGGCCTGACCATCGCGGCCGGGGTCTCGAGTGCGTTCGAGGGCGACTTCCGGGTGATCGTGGCCGGGTACGTCCTGATGCGGCTGTCGCTGGTCGGGCAGTGGCTGCGGGCGGCGCGTTCCGCGCCCGAGGTCAGGCCCGCGGCCCTGCGGTTCGCGGCCGGGATCGCGTTCTGCCAGGTGCTCTGGATCCTCCGCTTGTTCCTGCCGGCGTCGACGGCGGCCGTGACGTTCGTGGCCGTCGTCCTCTGCGAGCTCGCCGTGCCGGTCGTCGCCGAGCGCAGCGCGCGGACCACGTGGCACCCGCACCACATCGCCGAGCGGTACGGGCTGTTCACCCTGATTGTGCTCGGCGAGACGATCCTGAGCGCGACCAACGCGGTCAAGGAGGGCACGGCCGAGCACGGCCACCTGGGTGCGCTGATCTCCCTGGCCGTGGCCGGGCTCGTCCTGGTGTTCTCGATGTGGTGGCTGTACTTCGACCGGCCGGGCCACGCGCGGCTCGTCCGCCGTCCGGGGATGTTCACGTCGATGAGCTGGGGGTATGGCCACTACCTGATCTTCGCCTCCGCGGCGGCCGTCGGCGCGGGGCTCGAGGTGGCGGTCGCCTACGACGCGGGGACGCTGCACCTCGGCGGGGTGGCGGCGGCGCTGCCGACCACGGTGCCGGTCGCGGTCTTCCTGCTGAGCGTGTGGCTGCTGCACATCGGCCCGACCAACGAGTGCCGTCCGATCGCCATCGGGTTCCCGGTGGCGGCGGTGCTCGTCCTCGCCGCGTCGTTCACGCCGGCGCCGATCCACGTCGCCGCCGGGCTCGCGGCCGCGCTCGTCGCGCTGACGGTCGTCGCGACCCACGGGGAGCGCCGGCCGGGCTGACGGCCCCGCTGGTCATATCGGTGCAGGTCAGGGGCCTGGCGCGAAAAAAGGTACCCCCCCGTGCAAGGGGGTTTCGGGGGCATGTAAAGTTCTCCAAGTCGCCAGGGAAACCGAGCGGCCGCCGGGAACACGAACCAAGCTCCCACGATCGTGGTAGAGTGGGTGGTCCCGAACCAGGGTGGTATCCCTGGAACAAAGCTTGAAACAAAAGCCGAAGACCAAGGCGCCTCGCGGCGCGGCGGTCCGAAGTGTGTTGCTTGAGAACTCAACAGTGTGCTAGTGAACTAAGCCAGTAGAGCTTATGTATTGAACCTCGTATGAGGTTCCTTTGAGAGCATTAATTTGC
>JARAWT010000075.1:0-47558 GCA_033793495.1 Streptomyces sp. MN03-5084-2B
CAGCGACACCTCAGTGCGGTGGGTTCGGCGGGGGCGGGGGAAGCCGTCGGCGGGCCGGTCGAACCACAGGTGCACCTGGCCGGTGCCGACGGAGTTCTCGTAGTCGCCGTACTGGCGGGACTTCGCGGCGCAGTCGCCTTCGCCGAGCGCGCCGATCATCATCAGGTAGTGCCCGAACCGGGCCTCCGGCTTGAACCGCAGGTACTCCGGCATGGTCGCGAGCACGCGTTCGTGGTCGCCGCCGGCGAACCAGCCGAGCCGCTCGGCGTCGGCGGCCGCGGCCTCCGGGCTGAAGATGTGCTCGACCCCGGCGGCCTCGTGCGCGCGCAGCTGCCGCAGCGACCAGAACGTGTGGCTCATGGCACCGGAGGCGATCAGCAGCACCTTGCGGTCGAGCTCGGCGATCGCGTCGCCGAGGGCTCGGCCGAGCCGCAGGTTGTCCTCGACGTCGGCGGTCTGGCACACGCCGATCGACACCCAGCGCTTGTCCGGCAGGCCCTGGCCCAGGTACTCCCAGAGGTTGGTGGTGGCGTAGAAGATCGGCAGGTGGTGGTCGTCGACGGCGGTGATCCACGTCCCGTGCTCGCCGGCCTTCGCGGCGACGGCGTGGGCGAGTTCCGGATCGCCGGGGAAGTCGTACGGACGGCGGCACATGCCCCGCGGCAGCTCCTCCGAGGTGAACAGCCCCGAGCGGCGGTCGTGCGCGGTGACCACGAACTCGACGGTCGTCGCCCAGTGCGAGTCGAGCACCACGACGGTGTCGTAGTCGAGGGTCTCGAAGACCTCGGTGCGCAGCTGCCGCAGCCCGGCGACGAGGGTGGTGTCCTCGCCGTGGTTGAGGGCCCGCCGCTCGGCCTCGGGCAGGACGATCGTGGGGACGTGGGCCAGCAGCCCCGCGCCGACTACCTCACCCATCAGGACCTCCAGCCGACCGGTGCGAACACGGTGTTCTTGACCTCGCAGTAGAAGTCGAACGACCAGGTACCGCCCTCCCGGCCGATCCCGGACTGCCGCGCGCCGCCGAAGGGGGCACGCAGGTCGCGGACGAAGAAGCAGTTCGTCCACACGGTCCCGGCGACGAGCCGCGCGGTGACGCGCTCGGCGCGTTCGGGGTCGCCGGTGAAGAGCATCGCGGCCAGTCCGAACACCGAGTCATTGGCGGCGGCCACGACCTCGTCCTCGTCGCGGAAGGTGTGCAGCACCAGGACCGGCCCGAAGACCTCTTCGGTGGCGATTTCGCTGTGCGGGTCGACGTCGGTGAAGAGCGTCGGCCGGTAGTAGAGCCCGCCGAGGTCGGTGTTCGGTCCGCCGCCCAGCAGCACCTTCGCCCCGGCCTGCCGCGCCCGCTGGACGAAACCGTCCACCCGGGACACGTGGTCGGGGTGGATGGACGGCCCGATGTCGGTCGCCTCGTCCCGGGGATCGCCCTGCCGCAGCTGCCCGGCACGGTCCAGGAACCGCCGGACGAACTCGTCGCGGACGGACTCTTCGACGTAGAGCCGGGTGCCGGACAGGCAGACCTGCCCAGCGTTGTCGTACTGCTCGACGGCGTTGGCGACGGCGAGGTCCAGGTCGGCGTCGGCGAAGACGAGGAACGGCGACTTCCCGCCCAGCTCCAGGGAAAGCGGCGTCAGGTTGGCGGCCGCCGCGCGGGCGATGACCTTGGCCGTCGGCACCGAGCCGGTGAAGGAGATGCGCCGGACGTCCGGGTGGGCGACCAGGGCGGCACCCGCCTCCTCGCCGATGCCCTGGACGACGTTGAGGACGCCGTCGGGCAGCCCGGCCTCGGCGGCGATGTCGGCGAGCAGCGACGCGGTCAGCGGCGACCACTCGGACGGCTTGAGCACCACGGTGTTCCCGGCGGCCAGCGCCGGGGCGACCTTCCAGGTGGCCAGCATCAGCGGCGCGTTCCACGGCGAGATGAGCACGCACACGCCGGCCGGGTCCCAGCTGACGTGGTTGCGGTGGCCGCGGGTCTCGAAGTCCGGGTGGCCGAGCTCTTCTTCGAGGTAGTCGGCGAAGAACCGGAAGTTGTGGGCCACGCGCGGCATGACACCGCGGCGGTGCGAGCGGATCAGCGCCCCGTTGTCGGTCGTCTCGACGATCGCGAGTTCTTCGAGGCGTTTCTCGACGCCGTCGGCGATGGCGCGCAGCAGCCGGGCACGCTCGGCCGGGCGAGTGGCGGCCCAGGCGGGGAAGGCGGCCTTCGCGGCGGCGACCGCGGCGTCGGCTTCCTTCTGCCCGCCACGGGCGATCCGGGCGATCGCGGCGCCGTCGATCGGGGACAGGTCCTCGAACGTGTCGGCGGAGGCGACCCGGCGGCCGCCGATCCAGTGGCGGGTGTCGACGGCGGTTCCGGCGACGAGCGCGGTGTTCATGACGCCCTCCAGGAGGTATCGTTCGGATCCAAACGTATCCGGCGTCCCGGTCCGGGTCAAGGGAGTGGTGATGACTGCGCTGCAGGTGGAGGATCCGGTCGAGGCGAGGGACTGGGTGGCCATGGCCGCCGGCGTCGACGTGCCGGAGGGACTGTTCGTGGCCGGCGCACCCCGCGGGGCCGCCGGGACCCGTGAAGTGCGGTCCGCGCGGGACGGTGCGGTGCTGACCGAGCTGCCCTGGGCCGGCGCCGAGGACGCCGACCGGGCCGTGGCGGCCGCGCGGCAGGCGTTCGACCACGGTCCGTGGCCGCGACTGCACCCGCGCGACCGCGGCGAGGTGCTGCAGCGGTTCGCCGCGCTGGTCGAGGCCCACCGCGCCGAACTCGCGCTGCTGGTCAGCCTGGAGATGGGCAAGCCGATCCGGCAGGCCCACGACATCGAACTGCGTGCGCTGGTCCGCACCCTCCGCTTCTACGGCGAGCTCGCCGACAAGGACCACGGTGAGGTCGCCCCGACCGCCGAGGGCGAGCTGGCCCTGGTGACCCGCGAGCCCGCCGGGGTGGTCGCCGCCGTCGTGCCGTGGAACTTCCCGCTCACCCTGGCCGGCTGGAAGTTCGCCCCCGCGCTCGCCGCGGGCTGCACGGTCGTGCTCAAGACCGCCGAACGCAGCCCGCTGTCGATGCAGCGCGTCGCCGCCCTCGGGGCCGAGGCGGGCCTGCCGCCGGGCGTGCTCAACGTGCTCTCCGGCGACGGCGATGTCGTCGGCCGTCGCCTCGGCGAGCACCCGGACATCGACGTCCTGACCTTCACCGGGTCGACCGAGGTCGGGCGGCACTTCCTGCGGTACGCCGCCGACAGCAACCTCAAGCGCGTCTACCTGGAGCTGGGCGGGAAGTCGCCGAACATCGTGCTGCCCGACGCGCCCGATCTCGACGCCGCCGCCGACACCGCGGCCTGGGCGATCTTCTTCAACTCCGGCCAGATGTGCACCGCGGGCTCGCGGCTCGTCGTGCACCGCGACGTCGCCGACCGGGTGCTGGACCGGGTCGTCGCCACCGGTTCCGGCTGGTTCCCCGCCGACCCGCTCCTGCCGGGCACGAAGATGGGCCCGCTCGTCGACGCGGCGCACCTGGACCGGGTGCGGGACGCCGTCCGCCGCGGTGTCGAGCACGGCGCCCGGCTCGTCGCCGGCGGGGAACAGGTGCTGGCCGAGACCGGCGGGAGCTACCTGGAGCCGACCGTCCTGACCGGGTGCGTGCCCGGCAATCCGGTGCTGCGCGAGGAGATCTTCGGCCCGGTGCTGGCCGTGCAGGTCGTCGCCGACGAGGAGGAGGCGATCCGCGTCGCGGGCGACACGCCGTACGGCCTTGCCGCCGCGTTGTGGACGGCGGACCTCGGGGCGGCCCACCGGATCTCGCGGCGGCTGCGGGCCGGGACGGTCTGGGTGAACTGCTACGAGGAAGGCGACCTGTCGGTCCCGTTCGGCGGGGTCAAGCTGTCCGGCTTCGGCCGCGACAAGTCCCGGCACGCCCTCGACGAGTACCGCGACCTCAAGACCACCTGGATCCATCATGGCTGACCGGCGGCCGCTGATCGTCGTCCCGGCGCGCTTCTCGGCGAGCGCGTCCGCGCTGCGGTACCGGGCCGAAGTCGGGGCGCGGGCCCTGCTCGAGGCGGTCTACGCCGCCGGCGGCGAGCCCCTGCTGATGCACCCGGCGGACCCCGGCGAGGTCGCGTCCCGACTGTCCATTGCGGACGGCGTGCTGCTGCCCGGCGGCGGCGACCTGCACCCGAGCTGGGCCGGGCAGGACGCCCACCCGGCGGAGTACGACGTCGACCTGGACCAGGACGCCTTCGACCTCGCGGTGGCGTCCTGGACGCTGGAGGCGGGCCGGCCGCTGCTGGCGATCTGCCGCGGCGCGCAGGTCGTGAACGTCGCTCTCGGCGGCGACGTCGTGCAGGATCTGCCCGGCCATCGGCACCAGGTGCACCTCGCCAAAGCCGCTCCGGGATCGCTGCTGGCCTCGCTCACCGGCGACGCGCTGGAGGTGTCGTGCTTCCACCACCAGGGCCTGGGCCGCCTGGGTGCCGGGCTCACGGTGGTCGCGGAGGCTGCGGACGGCGTGCCCGAGGCCATCGAGCTGCCGTCCGCGTCCGGCTGGTTCCTGGGCCTCCAGTGGCACCCGGAGGACACCGCGGCGACCGACCCCGCCCAGGCCGCGCTCTTCGCCGCGTTCGTGGCCGCGGCAGGTCAGTCGGCCTGAGGGGTCTCCCAGGTCTTGTCCTCGACCGTCTGGACCATCGTCCGCAGGCCGTTGGTGATCGTGGTCAGCTTGCCGCCGCTGATCCGGGCCACCACCTCGGCCTCGGCCGCGTTGAAGCGCGGGTACAGGTCCTCCATCAGGGCCAGGCCTTCGTCGGTGAGGACCAGGTGCACCAGCCGCCGGTCGGCGGCGTCCACTTCGCGGCGCAGCAGCCCGCGGCCCTCCAGGGTCTTGGCGACGCCGGTCAGCGTGCCCTTGGAGATCGCCGCGACGGTCGCCGCGTGGCGGGTTTCGAGGCCGTCGAAGATCCAGACGCACCACAGCACCACGAACCCGGTCCAGCTCAGGTCGTGCTCGCGCAGCACCGCGTTGGTGAGGTGGTTGCGGACGGCGTTGGCCGCGCGGTACAGGCTGGACAGCGCCGCCGCGGCGGGGAGGTCGAGCGCCAGCTTGGCGATGTGCGCGGACATCGCCTTTTCGGTCTCGGCGAGGCTGTATCCGTCCGGCATGCCCCGATCGTACGGCCTCAAACGGACGGCAGCTCGGCCAGCCGTCGCCCGCCGTCCCAGGTGACGCCGACCTGCCGGTAGTAGCCGCCGATCACCTCGTGCACCTCCAGCCGGGCCAGTTCTTCGGTGGGTGCGTCGAACAGCCGCAGCTCGACGTCGCCGCGCCAGGCCTGGCCGCCTTCGAACGCGCTGGCGCCGGACTCGATCAGCTCCGCGTACGCGTCGTCCTCACCACGGCCGATGCCCGGCAGGATCCGGTGGTGGGCCATCGGGTGCCCGTTGACGAACCCGTTCGTCGGCGACTCCCCGGTGAGGGTCAGGACGGCTTCGGCGAGCCGCCGGTCCCCGGCGGCCAGGGTCGCGCCGAAGACCGCACCCGGGCCGAGCTGCGGGGCCGCCTGCGCGAAGGGGTGCGGCCGGGTCTGCCAGATCGAACCGAGCTTCTTCGGGTAGCCCTGGTGGATGCCCCGGGCGATCGCGAAGTCCTTGTCGACCCAGATGTAGACGCACCGGGAGTAGGTCCGGCCTTCGAACGCGCACCGGACCACGACGAACGCCTCCTTGTACTGGGAGCGCACCGGGTCCAGCAGCTCCTCCCGCGAGGTCGAGCACGACTGCCAGTCGGCCCAGATCAGCGCCACCGCGCCCGGGTCCTCCTCCGCGAGCGACAGCGGGGCCGGCAGCAGCTCGGCGACGCGGGCGGGGTCGGTCCGGTATTCGACGGTGAGCAGGTCGCCCGAGTAGAACCAGGGCGGCGAGGGGATCAGCGACGCCCGCCCGCTCGCCGTCCGGGGGTAGAAGAAACCGGCCACCAGTCCTCCCGAAAGTCGTTTGGATCCGCACGATACCGCGCCAGCTGACCGGGGGAAAGGCTTGTCAGCCGCCCGCGCCGCGTCTATCGTTCGGACTCAAACGAACCCAGGAGGTGTCGTGGGTCACTTCGACGAAGACGCCCTCGCGGCCGCGGCCGCCGCGCTGACCGAGCGCGGCATCGACGTCGTCCGGCTGGGCTACCCCGACTTCATCGGCACCGAGCGCGGCCGCGACGTGCTGGTCGCGAACTTCGCCAGGACGCTCGGCGACGGCGTCGCGTTCTGCCGCACGGTCTACGGCACCAGCCCGATGGGCGATGTCGTCGAGCTCGGCGAGGGCGGCCTCGCCGACGGCCTGCCCGACGTCGTCGCGTTCCCCGACCTGGCCACCCTGGCCGACGTGCCGTGGGAGCCCGGCGTCGCGCACTGCCTCGCCGACGTCTTCAACCCCGACGGGACGCCTTCGCCGGAGAGCCCGCGCCAGGTGCTCAAGCAGGTCCTGGCCCGGTTCGCCGAGCTCGGCATGCGCCCGGTGGTCGGCCCCGAACTGGAGTTCTACGTGCTCGAACCGGACGGGGGTGGAGGTTGGCGCCGGTACGGCGAGGCCACCGGCAACGTCTACGTCTCCGGCAGCAAGGGCGACCCGGAGAACCTGCTGCTGCGGTCCCTGCGCTCCCTGGCCGGCTACGGGCTGGACGTGGTGACGGCCAACCACGAGTTCTGCAGCGGCCAGTTCGAGATCAACCTCTGGCACTCCGAGGCCCTCGACGCCGCGGACCGGGCGTTCCGGTTCAAGACCGCCGTCAAGGAGCTGGCCCGCCGCGAGGGCAAGCTGGCCACCTTCATGGCCAAGCCCTTCAACGACGAAGGCGGCTCGGGCTTCCACCTGCACTTCTCCACGGTGGACGACGACGGGCGGCCGCTGTTCGACGACCCGGCGGGCGAGTACGGCCTCTCGAAGGTCGCCCACGCCGCCATCGCCGGGATCCTCGCGCACGCACCGGCGCTGTCCGCGCTCGCCAACCCCACGGTCAACTCCGCCAAGCGGTTCGGCCCCGACACCCTGGCACCGTGGCTGATCGACTGGGGCCTGGACAACCGCAGCGCGATGATCCGGATCCCGCCGGAGCGCGGCCGGGCCTCCCGGCTGGAGCTGCGCCAGGGCGACGCCACCGCCAACCCGTACCTGGTGACGGCCGGCCTGCTCGCCGCCGCGTACCTGGGCATCCAGGACGGCCTCGCCGCGCCGGCGCCGCTGGAGGGCTACGGCTACGACCCGGCGAAGGCCCCGAAGCTGCCCGCGGACCTGGGCGCGTCGCTCGACGCCCTGGAAGCCGACACGGCGTTCGCGGAGCTGCTCGGCCCCCGGTTCGTCACGGCGTTCCTCGCCTACAAGCGCAACGAGCTCGAGCGGTTCTCCCGGTACGTCACCGACTGGGAGTTCCGCGAGTACGCCTACCACCTGTAGAGGACGGCCATGACCACCGCGCACCCCCTGACCGCCGCCCAGGTCGACCTCACCGACCTCGGCGTCTTCGAGCGCAACGAGGCCTGGTCCCGGTTCGACGTGCTCCGCCGGGAAGCGCCGGTCCACTGGAACCCGGAACCGGCACCGAACTCCGGCTTCTGGTCGCTCACCCGGCACGAGGACATCGTCGCCGTCGACCGGGACGCCGAGACGTTCACCTCGACCGGGTACGTCAACCTCGAAGAGGTCCACGACGACGACCTCGCCGAGCTCCGGCGGTCGATGCTCGAATCCGACGGCGTCCGCCACCGCGCGCTGCGCAAGCTGCTGCAACGCGACTTCGGCGGCCAGACGCTGAAGAAGTACGAGGAGTTCCTGCGCGGCCTCACCGAAGCCACCGTGGACGCCGCGCTGCGCCGCGGCGAGTTCGACTTCGTCAAGGAGGTCAGCGCGGACTTCCCGATCCAGGTGCTGGCCCGGATGCTCGACGTGCCCGCGCGCGACACCGGACGGCTGATCGCCTGGGGCAACCGGATCATCGGCAACACCGACCCGGACTACGCCGACGTCCTGCTCGGCGACGCCGAAAGCGACCGCTACAAGCACCTGCCGTTCCGCTCGCCCGCGTCGCTGGAGGTCTTCGAGTACGGGCGCGAACTGGCCCGGCAGCGTCGCGGCGGCGACGGCGAGGACCTCGTCAGCCGGCTCGTCAACCGCGTCCCGGCCGACGGGGAACCGTTGACCGCGACGGAGTTCGACAACTACTTCCTGCTGCTGGTGGTCGCGGGCAACGAAACCACCCGGCACGCGATCAGCCATTCCATGCTGGCGCTGCTGAACAACCCCGAACAGCTGGCGCTGCTGCAGGCGGAGCCGGAGCGGATCCCGGTCGCGGTGGAGGAGATGCTGCGCTGGGCCAGCCCGGTGTACCACTTCCGGCGCACCGCCACCCGCGACGTCGCACTGCGCGGCCGGCACATCAAGGCGGGGGAGAAGGTGGTGATGTGGTTCGCCTCGGGCAACCGGGACGAAGACGTGTTCGACGATCCGTACGCCTTCGACGTCACGCGCAAACCCAACGACCACGTCACCTTCGGCAAGGGCAGCCCGCACTTCTGCCTGGGCAACAACCTCGCCCGGATGGAGATCCGGTTGATGTTCGAGACGCTGCTGCCGCGCCTGCGCCGCATCGAGCTCGCCGGCGACGTCCGGCGCGTGCGCAGCAACTTCGTCAACGGCATCAAGCAGTTCCCGGTGCGGGTCGAGACCACCTGATGCGCGCGCTGTGCGTCTGCCACGACGCGCTGTCGGACCCGGGGTACGTCGGAGCCGCGCTGCGCGAGCTCGGCTGGCAGGTCGACGAGCTCGTCGTCGTGCCCGAAGACCGGCACCACGCACCGGACGTCGAACCGTCCTTTCCGGACAGTGCGGGCTACGACCTGCTGGTGCCGCTGGGCGCGCCGTGGAGCGCCGGGGTCGACGACGCCCGGATCGGCTCGTGGCTGGCGCCGGAGCTGCGCTGGCTGGCCGCCGCGGTGGCCGGTGGCGGCGCGGTGTTCGGCGTCTGTTTCGGGGCCCAGGCGCTGGCCCGGGCGCTCGGCGGCACGGTCACCCGGTCGCCGTCGCCCGAGATCGGCTGGGTGGACGTCGAATCCGACCGGCCGGACCTGGTGCCGTCCGGCCCCTGGTTCCAGTGGCACTTCGACCGGTTCACCGTGCCGCCGGGCGCGGTCGAGCTGGCCCGCAACGCCGCGGCCCCGCAGGCCTACCGCGTCGGCCGCAGCCTCGGCGTGCAGTTCCACCCCGAAGTGACCCCGGCCGGCATCCGGCGCTGGGTGGGCAACGGCGGCGCGGCGCAGGCGCGCGGGCTCGGGCTGCACCCGGCGGACCTCGTCGCGGACGCCGACCGGCTCGCCGTGGACGCGCGGGGTCGCACCACGGCCCTGGTTTCCGCCTACCTGGCCGAAATCTTCGCCGGCTGACTATTGCGACCCAAACGTTTGAACCCGTACGATTCCCGCGCCGGGGGCGGAGCCGAGGAGGCACCCATGGTCGACCAAGCCGTTTCGGAAAGCGTGACCGCCGGCCACCGGCTCGGTGGCTCGCTCAAGCTCGTGGACGCGATCGCGCAGTCCGTCGGCGTGATCGGGCCGGTGTTCTCGATCGCCTTCCTGGTCCCGCTGCTGGTCGGGCTCAACGCCTCCGGCAGCGGCGCGGGGGCGGCCGCGCCCCTCTCGGTGGCGATCGCCGCGGTCGGCGTGCTCGGCCTCGGCTGGATCGTCTCCGAGTACACGAAACGCATCCAGGCCGCCGGATCGTTGTACGACTACGTCACCGACGGCCTCGGCAAGCGCATCGGCGCCGCGGCCGGATTCCTCTACTACGCCGGCATTCTCGCGCTCGGCGCCGGGATCCTGGTGATGATCGGCGGCACGATCCACGACACGCTGCAGGCCGAGTTCGGCATCACGCCGCTCCCGGAGGCCGGCTGGGACCTGCTCCTGCTGGTCGGGCTCTCGATCGTGCTGTACCTCGGCGTCGCCCTGTCGACGCGGGCTCAGCTGGTCCTGGCGCTGGTCTCCTTCGCCGTCGTGCTCGTCTTCTTCGTCGTGGTGATCGCGAAGGTCGGCGGGGGCAACGACGTCGCCAAGGCGTTCACGCCCAGTTCGTCACCGCAGGGCTTCGGCGGAGTGCTCTTCGGCGTGCTGTACGGCGTGCTGCTCTTCACCGGCTTCGAGACCTCCGCCAACCTCGGCGAAGAGACGACGCACCCGAAGCGCGACATCCCGCGCGCGGTGCTCATCTCGGTGCTCACCGTGGCCGTCTTCTACGTCATCGGCTCCTACAGCCAGGTGGCCGGCTACCACTTCGACCTGGAGACGCTCGGCAAGAACGCCGGCGCCCCGCTGTTCGGGCTCGCCGGGCCGGTCTCCGACGGCGGGTTCGGGTCGGTGGTCGTCCGGCGGCTGCTGGAGCTGGTCGTGGTGCTCGACATGCTCGCGGTGCTGATCGGCTGCGCGGTGGCGGCGTCCCGGGGCATGTTCGCCCTGGCCCGCGACCGGCGGCTGCCCGCGTCGCTCGGCAAGGTGAGCCGCCGCGGCACCCCGCTCGCCGCGGCCGCGGTCGTGGTGGCCGTGCACGCGGTGGTTCTCGTCCTCACCGCCGTCTGGACCGGCTTGCTCGCGCAGCCGGAGATGCCGCACTACGTGGCCATGTTCAGCTGGGGCTCGACCTTCGGCGGGTTCTCCCTCGCCGTGATCTACCTGCTGATGTCGGCGGGCGCGCTGCGCGGCCTGCGCGACCACCCGCGGCGCTGGGCGGTGTACCTCGCGGGCACGGTCGGCATCGTCGTCACCGGAGCCGCGATCTTCGGCGCGGTCTACAAGGTCGGCGCGCCGATCATCTACGCGCCCTACGCGGCAGCCGTGGTCTTCGTGCTCGGTCTGGTGGCGGCCTTCCGGCACGCGGCGGCGCGCGCATGACCACGCCCCGGATGCTGCTGATCCTCAGCGAGAACTGGACCCTGACCGCGGGCCGGGACCTGCCGACGCTGGTGCGGTGGGCCCGGGAGGCCGAGGACGCCGGGTTCGACGCGGTGATGATCAGCGAACACGTCGTCCTCGGCCCGGACGCCTCCGACCGGGGAGTCATGGGCAACCCGCGCGAGTACGCCCTGCCGGGCAACCAGGATCCCTTCACGCCGTGGCCGCACTCGCTCTCGCTGCTGTCGTCGATCGCCGCGGTGACCTCCCGGATCCGGCTGGTCGCCGGGGCGATCCTGGCGCCGCTGCGGCACCCGCTGCTGCTCGCGCGGGAACTCGGCACCCTCGACCTGCTGAGCGAGGGGCGCCTGGTCGTGCAGCCGACGGTGAGCTGGAGCCGCGACGAATACGACGCCCTCGGCGTGCCGTTCGCGCGGCGCGGGCGGATCCTCGACGAGCAGCTCGAGATCCTGGACCTGCTGTGGCGTTCGTCCCCGGCGTCGTACACCGGGGAGTTCTTCTCCTTCAAGGACATCTACTTCGAGCCGAAATCCTGTCGGCCGGACGGCCCGCGGATGTGGTTCGGCGGGCAGCACCTGCACGACCGGCTCCTGGACCGGCTCGTCCGCCACGGGCACGGCTTCCACCCGCTCGGCGTACCGTCCACGGAGGACCTGGCCCGGGTGCGGGCGGCCTGCGGTGCCGACCTCGAACTGATCGGCGGGACGCGGGCGGAGTTCCCGGACGCGCATTCGTGTGCCGATCTCGGCCAGGCGATGGCGGCGCTGCCGGAGCAGATCGAGCTGGGGTTCACGACGTTCTGCCTCAAGCCGTCCCAGTTCACCGACGACCCGGACGACGTCGGGCGGCTGTGCCGGGACGTGGTGCGCCGGGCCGAAGCGATGGGCTGACGCTTCGGGATCGGCGCGCGTGCGACCATGCGGTCGTGGACAACCTGGCTGGCGCGACCGAAACAGCGGTGATCGTGCCGGTTCCCGCCGCCGACGCCGCGGTGGGGCCCCACCGGCGAGCGCTGGACCACTCGGCCGCGTGGGGCGTCCCGGCCCACGTCACCGTCCTCTACCCGTTCCTCCCGCCGGACCGGATCACTCCCGCGGTGGTCGGCGACCTGGGCACGGTCCTGACCGGGGCCTTCGAGTGCGTGTTCTCGCGGGTCGCCTGGTTCGGGCAGGACGTCGTGTGGCTGGCTCCGGACCCGGCCGAGCCGTTCCGGGCGCTGACCGAGCGCGTGTGGCGCAGGTTCCCCGAGTGCCCACCGTACGGCGGTGCCCATCCCGAGGTGGTCCCGCACCTGACGATCGGCAGCACCCGCCTCGGCGACCGTCCCGCGCTGAGGCGGGCGGCCACCGAAGTGCGGGCGATGCTCCCGATCCGGGCGCGGATCGACCGGGTGCACCTGATCGCCGGGACCACGAGCCCGGGTTCCTGGCGCACGGTGGCCGGATTCTCGCTCTAGCGTGACTGCATCAGGATGAAGTCCCCGTGGCCGCCGTAGCCGAGGACGTCCTCGGCGTACTGGGTCCCGTCGAAGGTCGGCAGCCACCAGCGGTCGCCGATCTTCACCAGCATCGGGTGCGGGATGTTCGTGCCGTAGGGCGCGTTCAAGGTGCCGAGCTTGCGCAGCTGCAGGTCGTACACCGGGTATTCGCGGGCGTCGCCGTCGCTGGCGAACAGGTACCAGCGGCCGCCCACCCGCTGGAGGATCGTGCCCTCCGTCTGCTTCACCGACACGTCGGCACCCAGCAGCGTCAGCCCCTCGTCGTAGTCCGCGCCCCGCGGGGCCGCCGCCAGGGCCGGGTGGAACACGAACGCCGGTTGCTGGGCCGGGCTTTCGACGAACGCGATGTGCCAGCGGCCGTCGATCTTCGTCAGGGCCGGGTCCCACGAGCTGACCGTCGTCGGCAGCGGCAGCCGCTCGGTGGGCAGGACGTGCACGCCCGAAAGGACGTCGGTGCGGGTGACCGCGTGGCGCACGTGGACGCCGTTGAACGAGAAGTCGCCCCAGGAGCTCATCAGCAGGACGAACCGGTCGCCGTCGCGGACGATCTGGCCGGCGTGGTCGCCGAGCACCACGCCGTCGCGCGCGAAGAACAGCGTGGCCACCTGCTCCAGCTTCGTCGGGTCGGCCAGGTCGAGCGTCCAGACCGCCCAGTGCGCCTGCTGGAAGAACCCCAGGCCGGCGTTGGTCATGGTCAGGTAGAGCTTGCCGTGCCGGATGTAGGGGCGGCCGTCGGCGTACTGCACGACGTGGGGATCGCGGACGCCGGCCTGGCCGTAGTACCCGGCCCGGACCCGGCCCAGCCGCGCGGGCCCGCGGGTGCCGTAGGCGTAGCCCAGCCGGCCCAGGACGGCCGGGTCGCGCAGGTCGATCCGGGCGCGGACCTGGTCGCGCTCGGTCAGCAGCGGCCGCCAGCCCGCGCCCTGGTCGGCCAGCACGGTGACCGCGTTTTCGTTGACCACGACGGCGAAGCCGAACGGCGCCCGCAGCTCCGCCGGCGCGGTCTTGACCACGGTGGTGCCGGCGGCCGTGGTGATCTCGATGCCCGCCCGGCCCGCGGCGGCGTCGTAGCTGCCGAGTACCGCAACCCCGGTTCCGGCCAGTCCGGCGACGACGGGTGCGCGGTCGTCGAGCACCTGCACGGTCACCGTCCCGTAGGGCGCCTTCGGCCGGATGCCGGTCTTGACGAGCGTGCCGGGCCGGGCGGGCGCGTCGAGCTGGACGAAGTTCGGGGCGATCAGGTCGAACGGCCGGAACTGCTCGGTAACGGAGAACTTCAGGTCAAGTGGACTTGTGCCGGTTGCGTAAGCGGTTCCGCCGAACAGGCTCGCGGTCACGCCGGTCACGCCCAGCGCGGTGAGGGCGCGCAGCACGTCACGTCGATCGAAGTCGGTCACCTTTGACCTCCGGGGTGGGGAGCGGAGTGCCCAGTTTGCAACGTGGCATGCAACGTGGCAACCGACGCCGGGCCTCATTCCTCGACGAGGGACTCGAGCAGTTCGCCCGCCAGCTGTTCGGCCGGGTGGGCCCAGTCGTGACGCAGGGTGCGGAACAGGGCCGCGGCGCGTGTGCCCGGCCAGTCCGCCGGCAGCAGTGCCGGGGGCAGGACCGGGTCGCGGCGGATCAGCAGGAGCCATTCCGCGCCCAGGCGGATGCGGCGGGACAGCGCGTCGCCGGGTTCCCCGGGGGCGCCGCCGGTCCAGCGGCGGAGGAACTGCTCGTAGCCGGCCGCGATCCGGGGCAGGTCCCAGGCTTCGCGGGCGATGCGGGCGGGGTCGGTCCACATGAACGGTTCCGCGCGGAACACCTCGGCGTGGTCGAGGAGGTCGAGTTCGGCGAGCGCGGGTGCGACGTCGGCGGCCGACGCCGAGACCCACAGCCCGCTGCGCAGGGGGCCGAACCCGAACCAGCCCAGCCGGGTGCGCAGGGCGTACCGGTCCGCGCGGCGGGTTTCCGGCACCGAGAACGTCAGCAGCGTCCAGCGGCCGTCCCAGTGCCGGTCGACGACGTCGCCGTCGAGCTTGCGCTGGCCGTCGCGCAGCACCGCCGTGCCGTGCCCGGTCAGGCTCAGGAACGCCCGCCGCCCCCGCCGGACGGTGCGGAGCAGCTCGCGGCGGGTCATCCGGCTCACCGTCGCCCGCGTCGCGTGTTCCCCGACGCCGAGGCCTTCGAGCGCGGCGATGACCCCGCCGGTCGACACGGCGATCCCGCGGTCCAGCACGTGGTCGCCGAACAGCGTCAGCAGCAGCGCCTCGGGCCGCACGCCCGGCGCGCCCTCGTCCTCCGCCCAGCCGGCCGCTTCGAGCATCCGCCACCTCCGGCGTCCAACCTACCGCGCCGGATTCTTCGCTGTTTTCGCGACGATCTTCAATTCATTGTCCGGCATTTCGAGCCTATCACCGAGTTCGAAACTTTCGGTAGCGGAAAATGGTTGATGAATTGTTGACGGTCGTCGGTGATCTGCCTAACCTCATGCGGGAGGGGGATCGCCGACCGGAGGTCACCGATGAGTGGATTCAGAACGGCGTTCGTGACCATCGCCAGTGCCCTGCTGATGGCTGTCACCACCGCCGTGGTCCCGGCCCCGGCGTCGGCCGCTTCGCTGGTGGAAGTGACCGGCTTCGGGAACAACCCGGGCGGGATGCGGATGCACGTCTACGTGCCGGACGCGCGGCCGGCCAACCCGGCGATCGTGGTCGCCATGCACGGGTGCGGCGGGTCGGGGCCCGGTTTCTACTCCGGCAGCGAATTCGCTTCGCTGGCCAACCGCTACGGGTTCCTGGTGATCTACCCCAGCGCCCAGCAGCAGGCCGGGTTCGGGAAGTGCTTCGACACCTGGTCGGACGCGGCGAAGCGCCGGGGCGGCGGCAGCGACCCGGTTTCGATCGTCTCGATGGTGACCTACGCCGAGCAGCACTACGGCGGTGACCCGAACCGCGTCTTCGCCACCGGCTCGTCCTCCGGCGGCATGATGACCAACGAGATGCTCGCCCTCTACCCGGACGTGTTCAAGGCGGGTGCGGCGTTCATGGGCGTCCCCTTCACCTGCTTCGCGAACGCCGCCGACTTCCCGCCGTGGAGCAGCAAGTGCACCGGCAACGGCGGCGCGAACCGCACGCCCCAGCAGTGGGGTGACGCGGTCCGGCAGGCCTACCCGGGCTACACCGGTCCCCGCCCGCGCGTCCAGCTGTGGCACGGCACCGCCGACACGCTCGTGCCGTATGCGTTGCTGCAGGAGGAAATCGAGCAGTGGACCAACGTGTTCGGCCTGAGCCAGACGCCGACGTCGTCGGACACCCCGCAGAGCGGCTGGAACCGCCGTCGCTACGCGGACAAGGTGGAGGCCTACAGCATCCAGGGTGCCGGGCACAGCCTGCCCGCGGGCGGGATGGCCGCGGTCGCCATCGCCTTCTTCGGGCTCGGTGGCTGACGCTTTCGCGGGCAAGCGCGCCGGCGGGGCCGCACCCCGCCGGCGCCGAAGCGGACCGGCTCAGCCGGGGTGTTCGCCGGCCGGGAGGTGGACGACGACGTCCAGCCCACCGGCCGGGCGAGCGGCGATGGTGAGCTCACCCCGGTGGGCGGTGACGATCGCGTCCACGATGGACAGTCCGAGGCCGGTGCCGCGGCCGGTGTGGATCCGGGTGCCGTCGCCGCGGACGAACGGCTCCCGGAGCCGGTCGACGGCCTCCGGCGCGATCGGCGCGCCACTGTTCCCGATGCGCAGGAACGCCCGCCCGCCGGCGCCGCCGGTGGCGACCTCGACCCGGCCTCCGGCACGATTGTGGCGAACAGCGTTGTCGACCAGGTTGCCGCACAGGCGTTCCAGCAGGACCGGGTCGCCGCGGACCGGCGCGGGCCGCAGGTCGGCTCGCACCGTGAGGTCCACCCCGGCGAGGCAGTTCGCCACGATCTCCGCGAGGTCGACGCGGTGCCGGACGCCGGCGCCGGCCTGGCTGTGGGCCAGCGCCAGCAGCCCGTCGAGGGTGCGCCCGCTCTGCTCGACGGCGGTCCGGACGTCGGCGGTCATGGCCAGCAGTTCTTCGGTACCGGGCCGGCTGTCGAGGGTGACGTCGATGGCGGTGCGCATGGTGGTCAGCGGGGTGCGCAGCTCGTGGGCGGCGTTGGCGGTGAACAGGCGCTGGCCGGCGAGCACCCGGTCGCGTTCGGCGACCCCGTCGGAGATGCGGTCCAGCATCCCGTTGACGGTGCCGGCGAGGGTGGCGAGCTCGTCGAGGGGCCGGGTGACCGGCACCCGCTCGGACAGGTTTTCCGCCGAAAGGTGCTGTGCGGTGGCGGAGATGGTGCGGATGGGCCGCAGGACCCGCCCGGCCACCAGCCACCCCACGGCCGCGGCGAGCGCCGTCACCACCGCGAGGGCGATCGCGGCCTGGGTGACGAAATCGGTGAGGGTGACCGCCTGGATCGCGGGCGGCAACGGCGGTGTCCCGTCCGGTCCCGGCGACGGGCCGAGCGTGATGACCGATATCCGATGGCCGCCGTTTCCGCGCATCAGCAGGTAGGTGAGTGTGGTCAAGAGGGTGCCGGCGGCGAAGACCAGTGCGGCGTAAAGGATCGTGAGCCGGGCGCGCGCGTTCACGGGACGATCCGGTAGCCCGCACTCGGCACGGTCTCGATGGGCGGCGGCTCGCCGAGCTTGCGCCGCAACGTGCCGACGGTGATCCGGACCGCGTTGGTGAACGGGTCGGCGTGCTCGTCCCACACCTTGTCCAGCAACGTTTCCGCGCTCACCACCGCGCCGGCGGCGGCGAGCAGGTGCTCGAGCACGCCGAACTCCTTGGGCGTCAGGTGCAGGAACCGGCCCGCGCGCTCCGCGGTGCGCCGCGCGGGATCGAGCACCACGTCGCCGGCCCGCAGGACCGGCGGCATCGCGGGCGCGCTGCGGCGGGACAGGGCCCGCACCCTGGCGACGAGCTCGGAGAAGGCGAACGGCTTGCCGAGGTAGTCGTCGGCGCCCAGCGTGAGCCCCGCGACCCGGTCCTCGACCGTGCCGGACGCGGTGAGCATCAGGATCCGCGCCGCGCTGTGCCCGGCGAGCTCGCGGCACACCGCGTCCCCGTGCACCACGGGCAGATCCCGGTCCAGCACGACGACGTCGTAGGGCGTCACCACGCACTTGTCCAGCGCGGTGCGCCCGTCGAACGCGACGTCGACGGCGAACCCGTGCTTGCGCAGGCCGGCGGCGACGTACTTGGCCAATGGTTGCTCGTCCTCGACCAGCAGCACCCGCACCGGGCCAGTGTCCCGCGCGCGGCATATGGATCACGTATGGTCCGGCCATCGGTCCCCGATCGGCCGCGCCCGGTAGACCTTCGGCCATGACCACGACACGACGATCCGTGCTGGGCGCGCTCGGCGCCTCCGGTGCGCTGCTCGCCACCGGTGCCGTCGCCGGCGCAGCCACCGGCCCCGCCGTCAGCCCGGCATCCGCAGACCTGCGCGCGTTCGACCGGTTCGTCAAGGAGCAGGCGGCCATGGACGCGTTCGCCGGCAGCCTGCTGCTGGTCCACCGGGGACGGCCCGTGCTGGCCAGGTCCTACGGCCGGGCGAACGACGCCGCGCCCAACGGCCCGGACACGCTGTTCGCCATGGCTTCGGTGACGAAGCTCTTCACGGCGGTGGCCATCGCCCAGCTCGCGCAGGCCGGGAAGATCGCCTACACCAGCACCTTGGGCAGTGTTCTGGGCGGTTTCCCCGCCGAGATCGCCGGCACCGTGCAAGTCCACCACCTCCTCACTCACACGTCCGGGCTCGGCGACACCTTCACGATGCCCGGCTACCTGGAGGAAGCGCTCACCTGGACCGACGTCGACCAGGTGATGAACGGCACGACGGACTACATCCGGCGCACCGCACTCGAGTTCGCGCCGGGAGCCGGGTCCCGCTACAGCAACGCCGCCTACCACCTGCTCGGCGCGATCGTGGCGCAGGTGTCCGGGAAGTCCTACTACGACTACGTGCGCGAGCACGTGTTCCGCCCGGCCGGCATGGCCACCACGGACTTCTACACCAGGCCGCAGTGGCACACGGACCCCCGCATCGCCCACCCCTACGCGAAACAACCGTCCGGCGAACGCGCCGACACGATCGACCGGCGGTTGTACGTCGGCACTCCCGCCGGCGACGCCTTCACGACGTGCGCCGACATGGCGCGCTTCGCCGCGGCATTGCAGGGTTCGAAGCTGCTCGACCGCGCCTTCACGGGCATCACGCTGAGCGGCAAGGTGCCACCTCCGCCGCAGCCCGGCCCGCCGCCCGGCGGGACGCCCGGGGCTCCGCACGCCGCCTTCCAGTGCTACGGCCCGGTGTCGCTGCTCGTCGGCGGCCAGTGGGTGACCGGCCACGGTGGCGGCGCCCCCGGCACGTCGACCGACTTCCAGATGTACCCCGATACCGGCTGGGTGACGGTGATCCTGAGCAACTACGACTACGACGGCGGACCCCCACCGGTCGTGAAGAAGGCGCGCGACACCATCACCGCGTGACCCGGTGTGGGGGACCCGGCGCCGTCAGGCGGTGAGGATCTTCAGCGCGGCGGCGTGCACCCCGGGCGCGGAAGCGAGGTAGCCGGTGCTCGTCAGGTCCCACGGGCCGCCGTCGAGGTCCGTGACGACGCCGCCGGCTTCCTGGACCAGCAGGACGCCGGCGGCGTGCGACCGGACGTTGTCGAACTGCCAGTGCAGGTCCATCCGGCCGGCGGCGACCTGGGCGAGCTGGTGTGTCACCGGAACCGAGATCCGCACGTACAGCGCCGCTTCCGACATCGCGGTGAACGAAGTTCCCATCCGCTCGAGGAAGCGGTGGCCGGGCTGGGCCTGGCCGGTCCCCGCCAAGGCGCCGTCCAGCGACGTCTTGGCGGAGACCCGCAGCCGTTCGCCGTCGAGGTGGGCGCCGCCGCCTTCGGTGGCGGTGAACGTCTCGCCGAGGACCGGGAAGCAGAGCACGGCGAGCACCGGGCGGCCGTCGCGGACGAGGCTCACGCCGATGTTCCAGTCGGGCATGCCGTGCACGGCGTTGACGTTGCCGCCCATGGGGTCGATGAGCCACCACTCGCCCGCGGGCAGCGGGCCGGACCCGTGTTCGTCGTCGAGCCAGCGCGCCTGCGGCCGGATGCCGGTCAGCGCCGGCCGCAGCACGTCGGCGACGGCGGAGTCGTTGTCGTGCAGGCTCTTCAGCAGTTCGGCCAGGCCGGGCTGGCGGGACGCGGGGGAGTAGCGCGCCAGCATCCGGGCCCCGGCGGCGCGGACGGCGTCGGTGGTGGCGGTGAGCAGGTCCTGGCTCATGGTTCCTCCTGTGGTTGTCTGGCTTCGTGCAACTCGACTTGAACTTGCTCACGGTGCTCGACGCGCTGCTCGAAGAGGGCAGCGTGCGGGGCGCGGCCGGGCGGCTGCACCTGTCGTCACCCGCGGTCAGCCGCACCCTCGGCCGGCTCCGCGCGGTGACCGGTGACGACATCCTGGTGCGCACCGGCCACGCGATGGTGCCCACGCCGTACGCGGTGGCCGTCCGCGAGGACGTGCACCGGCTGGTGCGCCAGGCCCGGGAGGTCCTGCAGCCGGCCCGCGAGCTGAACCTCGGCGAGCTGGACCGCACGTTCACGATCCAGTGCCACGACGCGCTCGCGGCGTCGGTGGTCCCGGTGCTGGCCGGCCGGCTCCAGGACCGGGCGCCCGGAGTGCAGCTGCGGGTGCTGGCCGAGCACTCCGCCGACACGGACGACCTGCGGCACGGCCGCGTCGACGTGGAGCTCGGCGGCGCCCGGCCGCAGCTGCCCGAGTTCCGTTCCGAGGTGCTCGGGCACGATCCCCTGGTGGTGGCGATGCGCCAGGGCCACCCGGCCGCCGAGGGGCTGGACCTGCGGGAGTTCGCCGCCCACCCGCACGTCCTGGTCTCCCGCCGCGGCCGCCTCACCGCCCCGATCGACGACGTGCTGGCCGCGGAAGGCCTGCGCCGCCGGGTGATCGCTTCGGTGGCGACGCTCGCGACGGCGTTGCAGCTGGCGGTGCGCAGCGACGCGCTGGTCAGCTGCACGGCGGTGCTCGGCCGCCCGCTGATCGACGCGTTCGGCCTGCTCACCCGCCCCCTCCCGGCCGAGTCGCCGCCGGCGGAGATCTGCTCCACGTGGCACCAGCGCTACGACTCCGACCCGGCCCACGCCTGGCTTCGCGACCAGACCCGGGCGGCCTTGGCGGAGATCACCGGCCGCTGACCCCATGCGCCCCAATGTGGCCTTGGTTGCGTTGAACGCACCGAAGGCCACATTGGGGCGCTTGAGGTGGGCCTCAACCGGGCAGTGGCAAAGCGATCGCGCCCGCGAAGCGGGGTGTCTCGGCCTCGTCGAGCATCGCCGCGGCGACCGTGGCGCGGCTGATCACCGCCTCGAAGTCGAGCGGTGGCCCGGCGTTCAGCGCGACCGTCCGCCGCCGGGGGCTTTCGGGGCCGTCGGTGAGCAGGCCCGCGTGGAACACCGTGCCTCCGGCCGCGAGGATCGTCGCGTCCGCCTCGACCTTGTCGCCGAGCCGGTCGCCCAGCAGCTTCGCGAGCGCCCCGGCGGCTTCGCCGGCCACCGCGGCCGACTGTCCCGTGCCGTACGCGCCGAGCCAGATGATCCGCGCCGGCCCGGCGGCGACCACCGCCTTCGCGCCCGCCGACAGGACGCCGGCCCGGTCCGTGCCGAGTCCGGAAAGGACGGTCGAGCCGGCGAGCGCGAGACTCGCCGGGTCTTCGACGTCGCCGGCCACCTTGTGCAACCGGGCCGACGTGGGAACGTCGATCCGGCCGGGGTCCCGGGCGATCGCGGTGACGGTGTGCCCGCGCCGCAGGGCTTCCCGGGTGAGGGCGAGTCCGGTCCGGCCGGACGCCGCGAGGACGGTGAGGTTCATGCCGACCACGCTAGGCACCCGGCGGATTGACTACAAATGCCAGTTCCGCAACTGATGGTTTACCGCGACGCAAGGGGGGCGGCCATGGCCGCCCCCCTTGCCTCAGCGGCGGTCCGAGCCGGTGAGCGGCGCCGGCGTGTAGCGGAGGTAGCGGCCCGGGGCCCCGAGTGCGGCCGCGGCCGCGTTGAGGCGCTCCGGCCGGAGATCGGGCCAGTGCCCGGTCTCGATGCGGGATTCCAGGGCGTGCAACGCCGCCAGGGTCTCCGGCGGCCGGAACGCGCAGTGCCCGGCCGCGCCGACGTAAGCCTGGCGCAGCAACGGTTCCCGCCCCGCGGCGCGGACCCGCTGGGCGTACCAGTTCTCCTGCTCGACCGGGACCAGGTGGTCCGCGGTCGTGTGGATGGCGAGCGAGGGCACGCGGAGCCGCCCGGTCGCCGTCGACGTGCGTGCGAGCGTCCCGACGGCCTGCCGATCGGCCGTGACGTCCGCGTGCCGGGTCAGTTCGGCCAGGTCGGTGTCGAGGTCGAGGCCCGCGGAGCGGTACAGCGCCCGGACCTGCCGCGCCAGCGGGCTGCCGGCCAGCAGTTCGCGGTAGTCGACCCCGGCGTTGAACGCGCTGTTCCCGCCGGCCGCCAGCTCGATCTGGTAGCGCCCGGGCACCACGAACCCGAGCACGAACTGGGCCAGGGCCTGCTGCTGTTGCTGTTCCTGGCCCGCGTAGTCGGCGGGCCCGGGCGGCGCGTCACCGGTCAGCCACGGCGGCATGTTCATCAGCGCCGCCCCGAGGGCGATCCGGGCCCGGCCGGCCGCGGTGCCCTGGCCGTCGGTCACGATCTTCGTCAGTGCCGCGCCCGCCGCGCCGGCTTCCTCGGCGCTCGCGTAGCGCACGAGCTTCACCGGCTGGGCCGGGGCGAGCAGGCGGGACAACGCGTATTCGCCGTCGAGCTGGTAGTTGTTGAGGTTCAGCGCGCCCGCGACCAGGCCGCACGTGGTCAGCGCGCCGTCGAGCCGCCGCGTCCCGGACTCGGCTTCCAGGGCACTGACCAGCCCGCCCATCGACGTGCCCCACGCGATGGTGCGGCGGGGCTCGCCGATCTTCCGCACGAGCTGGTCGAGCGACGCGAACTGGTCCCGTGGCGCGGAAGCGAGCGCCCACAGGGACGGCCCGCTGTAGGACGAGCCGATCAGCGCGTAGCCGGCCGCGAGCAGGGCCTGCCCGGTCGGCTCGTCGGGCGCGTTCCGCGCTTCCAGGGGGCCGAAGCCGTGGCTGTAGAGGATGACCGTCCCGTTCCAGGCGGCCGGCACGTCCGCCACCCAGCTCGCGCCGTCGGGCAGCTGCCCGGTGTAGTGCGCGGGGGTGGCGGCCTGCGCCGTGCTGCCCGTGGTGAGACCGAACGCGGTCAGCGTCGCCGCGACGAGGGCGCCGGCCCGGCGGATCCACCGCCTCATCCTCGGCTTCCTTCCTGCTGCGCGGCGGTGGTTGTGGTGGTGGCGGGGACGTCCGGCTCGGGGCCGAGGTCGCGGCGGTGGGTCTCCCGCAGCGCCAGCACGCAGACGGCGGAGAGGAGGCAGAACGCGGCGATGGTCCACGACACCGGGGTGGTCGAACCACCGCCGTTGGCCCGCTGGAGCTCGGCGAAGATCAGCGGGGCGAACCCGGCACCGAGCCCGGCCAGCTGGTAGCCCAGCGACGCGCCGGTGTAGCGGCTTTCGGTGTCGAAGAGCTCGGAGTACAGGGCGGCCAGCGGCCCGTACATCATCGGGTGGAGCACGCCCTGGCCGATCACCAGCGCCAGCACCAGCAGCAAGCCGCTGCTGCTGCGGACCATCGGGAAGAGCAGGAACCCGAACACCGCCATGGCGACCGCCCCGGCCAGGACGACCGGCCGGCGGCCGATCCGGTCGGACAGCGCCGACCACAGCAGGATGCCGGCCACCGCGCACGCCGAGGACAGGGTGAGCGCGTTGAGCATCTCCGGCCGCGGGTGCCCGTGCTGGACGCCGTAGGCGAGCACGAAGGTGGTCAGCGTGGCCTGGACGACGAACGCGGCGAGCCCGACGCCGACGCTCAGCAGCAGCACGCGCGGGTGGTCCCGCAGCACGGCCACGAGCGGCAGCCGGCGCCGTTCTTCCTTGCGGGCGGCCAGGAACGCCGGGGTCTCGTCGACGCGCGAGCGCACGAACAGGCCGACCGCGAGCAGGACGATGCTGAGCAGGAACGGGATTCGCCAGCCCCAGGCGAGGAAGTCGGCTTCGGAGGTGAGCCCGGCGGTCGCGGACATGACGAGCGTCGAGACGACCATGCCGCTCGGTGCGCCGGCGTTGGTGAAGCCGGCCCACAGGCCGCGGCGGGTCCGCGCGTGTTCGGCGGACATCAGCACGGCGCCGCCCCACTCGCCGCCGACCGCGATGCCCTGGACGACGCGGAGCAGGACCAGTCCGATCGGGGCGATCGCGCCGACCTGGTCGTAGCCGGGCAGCAGGCCGATGAGGAAGCTGGCCACGCCCATCAGGGTCATGGTCAGCACGAGCATCCGCTTGCGGCCCAGCCGGTCGCCGAAGTGGCCGAAGATCAGGCCGCCGAGCGGGCGGGCGAGGTAGCCGGTGGCGAACGTGCCGAAGCTGGCGACCGTGGCCAGTGCCGGATCGAGGTCGGCGAAGAAGACCTTGCCGAAGACCACCGCGCTCGCCGTGGCGTAGAGGAGGAAGTCGTAGTACTCGATGAGACTGCCGAGGTAGCTGGAGGCGACCGCTCTGCGGAGCTGAGTGCTCATGGGGTTCACCCTCGTCTTCGGGGGCGGGGCACTGCGGAGGGGCAGGTTCGTCCGGTGCGGACGACGGGGGAGCGGGCCCCAACGTTAGTCAGAGGCATGACGGTCGTCAACATTCTGCACAACATCAAGTGGCGGTTACGCTGACCTGCGTGACGCACTCCGCCGAGACCGGTTCCGGGCCCCGCCCGAAGTCCGTCATGCTCACGTTCCTGGGCATCCACCTGCTCGGCCGGGCGAGCGCGATCTACTCGGGCAGCGTGATCGACGTGTTCGGCCGGGTCGGCGTCTCGGAGGAGGCGGTCCGCTCGACGCTGACCCGCATGGCGGGCACCGGGTTGCTGACACGGCACCGGCACGGGCGGAAGGTCTACTTCGGTCTCAGCGAGCGGCTCGCCGCGGTCCTCGAGGACGGCAGGCGGCGGATCTGGGAAACCGGTGCGGTCAACCGGTCGGCGGACGGCGGCTGGACCCTGGTCGGTTTCTCGCTGCCCGACACTCGCCGCGGCGACCGGCACGACCTGCGCCGCCAGCTGACCTGGGCGGGTTTCGGCCTGCTGCAGAACGGGTTGTGGGTCGCTCCCGGCGTCCGGGACGTCGCGGCCATCGTCGAACAGCTCGGCCTCGACGGGCACGTCACGGTCTTCACGGCGCACCCGGCGAAGCCGACGGAGGCGGCCGAGCTCGTCCGCAAGGCTTTCGACACGGCGACGATCGCCGCGCGCTACCACGACTTCATGGAGAAGTGGGACGGCGGGACGCCGGCGTTGCCGGACGACCTGACGCGCCGGCTGATGCTGCACTCGGACTGGCTGCACGTCGTCCGCCGCGACCCGCACCTGCCGGCCGGGCACCTGCCGCGCGACTGGCCCGCGATCGAGGCCGAGACGCTGTTCCGCAAGCTGGACGCGGACTTCCGCGAGGGCGCCGACCGGCTGGCCGCCGAGACGCTCGAACTGATGCCGACCGTGGATCGGCCCGCCGGCAGCCTCCGGACGTCATGAGTGACTCATTCCCGGCGTCGGACGCCGGGAATGAGTCACTCATGGGTCAGCGGATCACCGCTTGCAGGGGTTGCCCGCCGGGTGCGCGGCGGTGCCGTGCACGTCGGCCTGGGACTCCGCGAGCACGATCTTCGCCAGCGGGGTTTCCAGCGCGACCGCCTGCTGCGTCACGACGCCGTTCACGATGCTCTGGCCGTTCAGCTTCAGCGAGCCGATGACCAGCGCGATGGTCAGCGGGGCCGAGCCCACCGTGACCGAGACGCCGTTGATCTTCAGCGAGGCGACGTTCGAGCTGCCCGTCAGCGCCGGGGCGAGCCCGCCACCGGACGGCTGGCAGGTCGCCGCCGCCTGGGACTGGATCACTCCGAGCTCGATGGTCAGCCCGACCGTGCTGATGACCGTCTTGTCGATCTTGGCCGACGCCTGTGCGTGGTCACCGGCCGCCGGGGCCGCCGACTGGTTGTCGGGGGCCAGGTCGGTCGAGGAGGTCAGCGCGTGCGTCTGCACCTTGATCAGGCCGGCGTTGAGCGTCGCGTCGAGGACGGTCTTGCTGTCGTCGGCGCAGGGCAGGTTCGCCGGGTTCGCCACGGCCGCGGTGATGCCGATGACGTTCGCGGCGGTGCCGGTGCAGGAGAAGACGCCGTCACGGTCGTCGTCGACGATCGTGCCGACCCCGGTCGGGTCGATCAGCCCGGCGCCCGACGGCGCCGACAGCGTCACCGTGAACGTCTCGTCCGGCTCGTCGACGGTGTCCGGGTTGACCAGGACGGTCACCGGCTTCGACGTCTCGCCGGGCGCGAAGGTCACGTCACCGCTCGCCGCCTGGTAGTCCGCCGGTGCGGTCGCCGTGCCGTTCGCGGTGGCGTAGTGGACCGACACCGGGTTCGGGCTGGCCCCACCGAGCAGTGACACGGTGAAGGTGGCCGGCACCGGCGCGCCGCCGGAGCCCTCGTTCACCGTGACGTCGTTGATGCTCAACCCGAGCACGCGCACGGTCGTCGTCTCGACGTACCCGCGGGACATGCCGTCGACCTGGTAGTCGACCGTGCAGTGGTAGGTGCCGGGCGCGGCGTCGGCCTTGGCGGCGACGGTCTCGGTGAACGTCGCGACGTCCCCGCTGGCCACCTTGACGCTCGCCGGGGCGTTGGTGAGCGTCAGCTGCGGGTCGCAGCTGGTGACCTTCGGCGTCACCGTGACCTCGATGGACTTGATGCCGTCGAGGATGGCCTTCGACACCTGGTCCGACGGCACGTTGTTCAGCAGCACGCCGCCGGTGGCCGTGGCGATGGCGCTCGCCTGGCCGTCGGCGTCCAGCGCGCCGACGTTGACCGCGACCACGCGGATCTTCGCCGCCTTGAGCGCGTCGATGGTCTGGGCCAGGGTGTGCCCGCCGCTGGGGTCGTGCGACGGCGCGTCGCCGAACCAGGCGATGATGCGGGTGCCGTCCGGGCGGAAGGTGACCGCGCCGCTCGCCAGCTCGTAGAGGGCGTTGAGGTCGGCTTCCGGGAGGTCGCCGCCCCCGCTCGCCAGCCACTGGTCGATCCCGGCCTGTACCGCGGCGGTGTCGCCGGTGATGCCCTGGTTGACCTTGAACGGCACGGAGTCGGTGAAGTCCTTGTACTCGGCGACGCCGAACTGGGCGGTCGGCTGCGCGGCGAGCACGTCACCGGTGATGGCGTCGGCGTTGGCGCGGACGTTGGCGATCGCCCCGCCCATGCTGCCGGTGGTGTCGGCGAGCAGCACGAGGTCCGGGTTCGGCGGGACGGCGGAGGTCGTGACGTGCTTGGTGACGGTGGTGCTCTGCCCGGCGGAGAGCGTGAGATCGACGGTGGCCGGATCGACACCCGGCGGCGCCGCGGCCGCGACGGCGACCGGGGTGAGCAAGGCACTGACCGTGGTCAGTGCGACGAACAAGGATCTCCGCGACATGACTTCCTTTCCGAAGGCCGGATTGCTGCGGGTTGCCTCGGGAAGACGGAAAACGCCGGATTTCGTTAGCGGCAGGGAAAGCGTCACCCGGAGCGCCCTGTGTCAAGGCGCTCAACGGGGCACGACCCGGGGTCCGGGCTACGCAAACCAGGGGTTTGCCGGGCCCGGACGCCGGGGATTGCCGGGTGAGCTTCACTCTATCCGGCGACGCCCCGGCACACCCGGTACCGGATGATCCCCGGGATCGCGGCAGTTTTCGCCGTGCGGGGAGCGAATTTCCGCCCGGATGTCGTAATGCGAGATTGTTCAGCGGCCCGGCTGGCGCGGTTCGCCGAGATCGGCGAGGACGGCGCGGGCCGCCCGGGTGCCGGAGGCCAGCGCGCCCTGCAGTGAGCTGGTGTCCCGGTGGTCGCCGCACACGTACAAGCCGTCGCCCAGCCGCACCGGCCGCCGCAGCTCGTGGGGTGGCGGCATGGCCGGCAGCCCGTGCGCGATCTCGTACCGGGCGACCAGCGGCCACCGCGTGGCGTCGGTGCGGTACATCCGCCCCAGCGCCCGGCGCACCTCCTGCTCCGGCAGCGCGGTCAGGGCGGACGCGCTCACCAGGGCGGCCCCCGGCGGGGCGTAGCCGGGGCACACCTCGCTGACCACACTCGTGTTGACGACCGGCCCGCCGCGCGCGTCGATCACGATCACCGGCTCGCGCAGCGGTGACCGCGGCGGCGCGAAGTACCACGTCGTCCCGCTGTTCCAGCGCGGCTCCGCGACGCCGGTGAGCCGGGCGGCCGTGGAGCCGTCGGTGGCGACGACGACCGCGCGGGCGGTCCGGACCTCGCCGCCCGCCGTGCGGACCCGGCCGGGGCGGACCTCCTCGACCGGTGTGCCCAGGCGGACGGCCGACGTCGGCAGTGCCCGGGCGAGCTGCCTCGGGAGCTCGCCCATGCCCAGCGCCGGCAGCGACGGCGCCGACCGCAGGAAACTGCGCCACACCAGCTGGAAGAACCGGGCCGACGTGGTCAGCTCCGGCTCCAGGAACACCCCGGAGAGGAACGGCCGCAGCACCGTCTCCACGGCCCGGTCGGACACCCCGGCGCGGCGCAGTTCGGCTGCGGTCGTCCGGTCGGCGCGATCGATGACGGCCTGGGCCGGTCCCGCGGCGACGCGGGCCGAAAGCGCGCCGAGCGCGGCCAGGTCCTTCGCCGACAGGTAGCGGCGGGCCGCGATGTCCCGCAGCGCCTTGGGCGTGTCGATCGGGTGCCCGAGCAGCGAGACGCGGTCGTCGTCGGCCACCCGGACCGCGCGCCGGAACCGGCCCAGCCGAAGGGCGTCCACGTCGACCAGGCGCCGGATCGCCGGATAGGCCGGGTTGAGGATCTGGAACCCGCGGTCCAGCCGGAAGCCGTCGACGACGTCGGTGCGCACGCGGCCGCCGACGTCGTCCGAGGCCTCCAGCACCACGCACGGCACCCCGGCCCGGTGCAGCGTGATCGCGGCGGCCAGCCCGGCGAGCCCGGCCCCGACGACGACGGCGTTCATCCGCTGAAGTACTTCGTCGCGGCGAGCCGGTTCAGCAGGCCGATCCGGCCGCGGTTGGGGACCGAGCGCAGCGGGTGCCCGGCGAGTCCCCAGCCGGCCAGGAGCGTGTTGGCCGCCGCCCAGCCGGTCGTCGCCGCACGTTCCATCAGGGCGACCGGGAGGTCGATCCGGACGCCGTCGCCGGCCAGCACCAGTGCCGGATCCGGTGTCGAGACCGCCGGGCGGCGGGCGAAGTCGCCCAGGCCGAACAGCGGGCAGTCCTCGCGCCACAGGGAGATCGCCGCCGTGACCCGCGCGTCCAGCGTCTCCGGGTAGATCGCGTGCAGGCGATCGTCGACGGCCTTCACCAGCGTCTCGCGGTCGTCGGTCGTGGCCGCGTACGCGTGCAGCTCCACGACCGAGCCACCCGTGCGGGCCGCCCACCGCCGCGCCTCCCCTTCGTAGCGGTCCAGCAGGCTGATGTTGTCCAGCGGCGGCACGCTCCCGGTGCCCAGGAACGGCGGCCGGGCGCGGTCGACGGCCCGGTCGAGCCAGAGCCGCCGCACCAGGAACGGCGGTGCCGTGCGCAACCCGGCCACCGCCGCCCGCCACTCGGGCGTCCCCAGGCTCGGGGACGCGGCGACGATTTCGCGCAGGCCCCGCACGTCGCAGGCCAGCACCACGGTGTCGAACTGCGCGGTGCCGTCGGCCGTCGTGAGGGCGAACCCGTCGGAGGTCCGGTCGAGCGACGCCACCGGGGTGCCGGTCCGGATCGTCACCCGGCGGTCGGCCAGGTAGCCGGCCAGGGGATCCCACAGCGCCTGCGGGAACGGCTCGGCCGGCACGTCGAACACGAGGCCTTCGCTGGAACCCAGGAAGTACAGGTGGAACATGGTCGCCAGCTCCGCCGCGGACAGCTCGCGGGGATCGGCGAAGAAGCTGCGCGAGAACACCTCGAACGCCAGGTGCTTGGCCGCTTCGGGGAAGTTGATCGCGTCGAGGAAGCTCGCCGCGTCGGTGGTGTCGAGCCGGTGGTAGGTCTCCGGGACGCTGACCGTCGCCAGCGGCAGGGCGCCGCGGCCGTTGATGCGCACCAGGTCCCGCGGGGTGAACGTCGGGCTGCGCCAAGCGAACGCCAGCGCGTTCCACGGCGGTGTCCGGGGGAGGCCCGCGAAGGTGTCCGTGCGGCCCTCGGCGTCCAGCAGCGGGTAGTCGGCCAGCGGGGTCAGCCGGTCGAGCCGGGGATCGGTGCGCATGAGCAGCGAACGGAGGTTGTAGTACTGGCGGAAGAAGGCGTGGAAGCCCCGGCTCATGGTGACGCCGGTGCCGTCGGGCAGCCGGTCCGCCCAGCCGCCGACCCGCCCGCCGAGGTGGTCGTCGCGCTCGAACAGCGTCACCGTGACGCCGCGTTCGGCCAGCCCGGTGGCCGCGGTGAGGCCCGCGATGCCGCCGCCGACGACCGCCGCGGCCGGGCGCCGGCCGAGCAGCCCGGCGTCGGCCAGGCCGGGTGGGGCGGGGCGCGTCTCGATCCGGCGGTCGGTGCCGAGGGGACGGGTCACGGGTGCTCCTGCGGGTTGGTGCCGACGACGGTGTGGACGATGCCGTCCTGCCAGCCGGGCATCGTGGCGGTGCGGACGTCGGTGAACCCGGCGTCGGCGAGCCGGCCGGCGAGCGCGGCGATCCCGTCGAATTCCAAGACGCTGCGACGCAGGTGGCGGTAGAGGGTGGCGTCGCCGGTGGTGACCTTCCCGAGCGGGATGATCACGCCCGCGCAGACCGCGTTCCACACCCACCGGGCGCGCCGCGAATCGTGGACGGAGTACTCGTGCACCGCGATCCGGCCGCCCGGACGCAGCACCCCGCGCAACCGCCGCAGCTGCCGGGTCGGCTCGGTGAGGTTGCGCAGCAGGTACGCCGCCAGGATCGCGTCGAACGGGCCTTCGATGCCGTCGAGGTCCTCGACCGGCGTGTGGACGAAGGTGACGTTCTCCGGCCAGTCCTTCGCGCGGGCCTGGGCCAGCATCTTCCCGGAGGCGTCGAACGCGGTGATCTCCGCCCCGGGGGCGACGGACGCCAGCGCGGCCGTCGACGCGCCGGTGCCGCAGCCGGCGTCCAGCAGCCGCAGGCCCGTCCCGTCCGCCGGCAGGTCCAGCCGCCGTGCCGAGAGCCGCAGGTGCTCGTGGTAGCCCGGGTTGGCGCCGACCAGCTTGTCGTACCACCGCGCTTCGGTGTCGAAGGCCGACGGGACCGCCCCGCGAGGGAGCCCGTCCTTCGCCATCGCGTTCATGCTTGCTCCTCCCTCGCGCCGCTGCGTTCCCACAGGAGCAGGACCGCGGTCACCAGCGCGTAGCCGAAGAGGAAGTCTTCGACCGGGATGTCCCACGGGAAGCGCCAGCCGGTGATGTGCTGCGGGGCGTACCGCACGATCGGGTCGGACAGCTTGGTGAGCCAGCCGTCCACCGGGATCTGGAACGCGGTCACGATGGCGATCGTGATCCAGTAGGCGGGCCGGCGGAACAACCCGGTGCGCAGCAGGAAGAGCTCGGCCAGCACGACCGCGGCCACCGCGGCGACCGCGGGCACGGTGTAGCCCCAGGGGATCACCGGCGCACCTCCTGCCGCCCGCCGAGCCGCCGGAGCACCGCGAGGGTGAGCTGGACGATCTCGTAGGTCAGCACCCCGCAGACGGGGATCACCACGAAGAACAGGATTTCCTCCAGCGGCACGGCGAAGGGGGCGCGGAGGCCGGTGACGTGCTCGGGCGCGTAGTCCCAGACGCCGGCGGCGATCGCCAGCGCGTCCCAGACGAGGAACACCAGCGCGACCGGCAGCACCGCGCGGGCCAGCCGCCGGGGCTGCCGGTAGACGCGCGCCCCGGCGATTTCCAGCGGCAGGGTGACCAGGACGCACGCGGCCAGCACGACGAGGTATTCGGCCTGGCCCACCTCAGCCCACCGCCGCCGGGAGCGCCGGCGCGGGGTGCCGCCGCCGGGCCCACTGCGTCCGCGCGACCGCCCCGCACGCCACCGCCAGCCGCTGCCCGCGGGACACCGCCGCGCGCCCGGCGAAGACGTCGTGACCGGCGTCTTCGATGCGGTCGAGGATGCCGCCGTACAACCGGGCCGCGGTGGCCACGCACGGGCGCGAGATCGGGTGCAGCATCGCGATGCCCGGCTCGGCTTCGGCGTAGACGCCGCGGGTGACGGCGATCTGGTCGCGGATCGCGGCCCGGACCGGCTGGTCGGCCCGGCCCTGCCGCGCGCACCACACGAGCCGGTCGCGGTCGACACCGTGCGCGGCCAGTTCGTCGGCCGGCAGGTAGACGCGGCCGCGCTCGAGGTCCTCGGCGACGTCGCGCAGGAAGTTGGTGAGCTGGAAGGCTTTCCCGAGCGCGGCGGCCCTCGGCTCGGCCTCTTCGCGTGGCGCGACGGTGCCGAGCACCGGCAGCACCTGCAGGCCGATCACCTCGGCCGAGCCGTGCACGTAGGTGTCGAGCTCTGCGCGGGTCGCGTAGCTGTCGACGCCGAGGTCCATCCGCATCGACGTGAAGAACGCCTCGAAGTACGCCTTGGCGAGCGTGTAGCGGGCCGCCGTGTCGATCACGGCGGTCAGCAGCGGGTCGTCGCTGACACCGGCGTCGAGGTCGTTGAGAAAGCGCTTTTCGACTTCCTGAAGGCGCAGGTCGAGCGTTTCCGGCGTGGCGTCGGCCTCCGGTTCGTCGACGATGTCGTCGAGCCGGCGGGCGAAGCCGTAGAGCGCGTGGATCGCCGGCCGCTGCGCCGGGGTCAGCAACCGGGTCGCGAGGAAGTAGGTCCGGCCGTGCCGGGCGTTGAGCTCGCGGCACCACGTGTAGGCCGCGCGCAGGCCGGGTGCGCGGATGTCGGCGGCGTCGAGTTCGCGTCGGGTCATCGGGTCCCTCCGGTGAGCCGGTCGGCAGCCAGTCTGCCGGAGATGAGCACGGTCGGCACGCCCACGCCGGGCACGGTGGCGCCGCCGGCCAGGACGACGTTGTCGGTCCCGCGCGGGAGGTTCCGCGGCCGGAACGGGCCGGTCTGGCCGAAGGAGTGCGCGTAGCTGAACGGCGTCCCGGCGACCAGTCCGCGGGCCGCCCACTCCGCCGGGCCGATGACGTGGGTGAAGTCCGGTTCGAAGCCGGGCAGGAGCCGGGCCCGGGCCACGTCGAGGACCTCTTCCGCGTAGGCGCCGGTCTCGGCCGCCCAGTCCGCGGGGCCGCGGTCGAGGTTCGGCACCGGGGCGAGCACCGAGTAGAGCTGGCGGCCGGGCGGGGCGAGCCCGGGATCGGACGCGGTCGGCCGCGTGATCAGCAGCGACGGATCGCTCATCCGCCGGCCTTGGGTGATGAGCTCGTCGAAGGTCGACCGCCACCCGTGCCCGAACGAGATCGTGTGGTGCCCGGCCTCCGGGTGCGTGGCGGGGCCGCCGGTGTGCACGATCAGCGCGGACGGCGCGGCCCGCAGCCCGACCGGCCGCCGTGGCTGCCGGCCGAGCAGCCGGTAGCTCTCGGGCAGTTCGGTGGTGAGCACGACGGCGTCGCACGGGTACCGGGCCCCGGCGGCGGTGCGGACGGCGGTGACCCGGGACCCGGCGCGTTCCAGTTCGCTGACGGCGTCGCCGTACTCGAACTTGACCCCGGCGTCGGCCGCGACGCGCGCGAGGGCCTGCGGCAGCGCGGCGATGCCGCCGGGCGGGAAGTACACGCCGCCGACGGTGTCCATGTAGGAGATCACCGCGTACAGGGCCAGCGCGCGCATCGGGGACTCGCCCGCGTAGAGGGCCTGGAAGGTGAATACCCGCTTGAGGCGCTCGTCGCGGAGGAAGCGGCCGACCTGGCCGTCGAGCCGCCGGAACCCGCCGAGGGCGACGAGCCGGGCCAGTTCGGGCCGGAGCATGCCGAGCGGGGAGTCGATGTTGGCGTCGATGAACCGGCCGAATTCGGTGCGGTAGAGCCGGGTGAGCCAGTCACGCAGCCGGGCGTACCCGGCTGCTTCGGCTGGGCCGGCGAAGTCGCGGACGGCGTCGGCCATCGCGGCGGCGTCGGTGTGGACGGGCAGGGTGCTGCCGTCGGCGAACTGCGCGACGTAGGCGGGGTCGAGCCGGGTCAGCGGCAGTTCGGTGGTCAGCTCGGCCCCGACGGCGGCGAAGGTGTCCTCGAGGATGGAGGGCATGGTGAGCACCGTGGGCCCGGTGTCGAGGAGGTAGCCGTCCCGTTCGACGCGCCCGGCGCGGCCGCCGGGACCGGGATCACGGTCGAGGACGGTGACCTCCCGGCCGCGACCGGCCAGGTGCAGGGCGGCGGCCAGGCCGGACAGCCCGGCTCCCACGACGACGACGCGGTTCACGGGGCCGGGCACGGTCTTCATCGGTCGCGCTCCGTGCAGCGGGCCGCCAGCGCCGCGAGCAGGTCGGCGGCGTGCCGGGGGACCACCGCCGGGTCGATCGCCGCCAGGGCCTTGTCCGCGCGCTCGCGGATCAGCTCGCCGATCCGCTCGCGCGCTCCCGTGGCCACGATCAGCTCCCGCCAGCGCGCCACCGCGTCGTCGTCGACCGTGTCGAGCTCCAGCAGCTCGGCGAACTCGGCCTGGCGGCGCCGGTCGGCCATCGCCGCGGCCAGCACCACCACGCTGGATGCCTTGCGCTCGCGCAGGTCCTGGCCCGCCGGCTTGCCCGTGACCGACGGGTCGCCGAACACGCCCAGCAGGTCGTCGCGCAGCTGGAACGCCTCGCCCACCAGGCCGCCGAACTCG
The DNA here is from genome assembly GCA_033793495.1 of Streptomyces sp. MN03-5084-2B. Taxonomy (GTDB): domain Bacteria; phylum Actinomycetota; class Actinomycetes; order Mycobacteriales; family Pseudonocardiaceae; genus Amycolatopsis. The sequence goes on from JARAWT010000075.1 coordinate 34,317, forward strand.
CCGAGCCCCGCCATGACCTCCGGGCCGCAGCCGGCCAGGGCCGCGCCGAACTCCAGGGGACGGCGGACCGTGTAGTTGCCGGACTTGCGGCGCAGGACGTCGAGCAGGGTGTCCCAGCTCGGCAGCGCCCGGGCGTCGTTCACCAGATCGGCGAGCTGGCCGACCGCCAGCTCCGCCCGCATCGCGTCGTAGTGCGCCCAGCCCCGCGCCAGCTGCTGCTCCGGCAGCCCGCTTTCGCGCAGCATCTGCTCCGACCACACCAGGAAGAGGTCGCCGAACAGGATCGCGGCGGACTCGCCGAACCGCGGGGCCGAGCCCGCCCAGCCCTGCTCCTCGTGCCACCGGGCGAACCGGACGTGCAGCGCGGTGCGGCCCCGGCGCAACGCCGAGCCGTCCATCACGTCGTCCTGGACGAGGGCGAAGCAGTGCAGCAGTTCCAGTGCCGCGGCCGCCCGGATCGCGGCGTCGGATTCCGGTTGCCCGCACCGCCACCCGACGTAGGCGAAAAGCGGGCGGAGACATTTTCCGCCCGCGACGAACTCCGGAACCGCGGTTTCCGCCAGCGCGCCCTCGCTGCGTCCGGAAAAGTGCTCTTTCGCCCGCGCGCTCACGAATCCGTGCGCTTCGGCGAGACAGCGGCGGCCCAGCTCGTCCAGCCGCTCGGCGGGCGCGCCGGGTCCGCGAGCGGTCACCCCCGTCGTCATGGTCGCGGTCATCCAGCGCCCTCCAGCTCTCGGCCTATTCGATTCGTAACCGTTTCACATGTGGTGTAGCTTGTCCACTTGAAGCCGGTGAACACCGGGAAGCTGGAACGTTGCGTGACAGTTTGGATCGGTGTTGCATCGGTCATGACGTCCCTGTGGACGGGGTGGCGATGCCACACGCCGCCCCGGCGGGCCCGCCGGCCCACCCCCTCGGTCGCGGGCCCCGTGCCCGGCGGCGCCCGCCCACACCCGGGCGTCGCCGGGTGCTCGTCATGAATTCGGCGTGCCCAGTCAAGTACGCATCAAACATCGACTTACGGAGCGGTCGGAAATTTGAAGCCGAGTGGCGCGTGGCATTCACCGCAGGTCTATTCTGCGTCCGCCTGGCTCTGCGCCGCGGCGACCGTGCTCTGCCAGATCCTCTACTCGGTGACCGACGCCGGCGGCCGCACGCCGCTGACGGTGCTCACGGTGTTGTGCTTCGCCGCGGCGTCCTTCACGGACGCGTGGTCCCGCTGCGGCGCCCGCGCGGCGGGGACGCTGGCGGTCGTCGCGGGCGGCGGCGGGCTGCTGGCCGAGGTGATCGGCCTGCACACCGGATTCCCGTTCGGGCGCTACGAATACACCGGCGTGCTCGGCTGGCCGGTCGCCGGCGTGCCCGGCATCGTCCCGCTCGCCTGGCTGATGATGGCGTGGCCGGCGTTGCTGGCCGGCCGCGCGCTGGCGGTGAAACCGGCCGGCGTGGTGGCGGTGGCGGCGGCCGCGCTGGCGGCGTGGGACGTCTTCCTCGACCCGCAGATGGTGGACGAGGGCTACTGGATCTGGTCCTCGCCCGAGCCGTCGCTGCCGCTGGTGGCCGGCATCCCGGTGACGAACTTCGCGGGCTGGCTGCTGGTCGCCGTGCTCATCCAGGCCGCGCTGCACCACTGGGTGCCCCGGCCGCCGGACCCGCTTCCGAGCCTGGCCGCCGGCCCGGCGCCGGCCCTGTACCTCTGGACGTGGGTTTCCTCGGTGTGGGCGCATTTCGCGTTCTTCGGCCGGCCGTGGGTGGCCGTCGCCGGGGGCGTGCTCATGGGCGTGGTGGCCGTCCCGTTCGCGATCCGGCTGGGGAGGGGATTCCGGTGGACGCGCGTTTCCGCGTGATCGTCCGCGCGGCCGCCGTCGCGGCGATCGCCGGTGCCGCGCACGCGGCGTACAACGCGCGAATCGTCCGGGTACCGCGCGAAGGTCGGGCCCAGTGCCGTGAAGCCGTGTCGATCCTGCTGCCCCTGCGCGACGAAGCCGAGCGCGTCACCCCGGCCCTGCGCTCCCTGCTGGCGCAGCGGGGCCTCGACGACGTCGAAATCCTGGTGCTGGACGACTGTTCCACCGACGGGACGGCCGAGGTCGTCCGCCGCGTCGCCGGGCCGCGGGTGACGCTGCTGACCGGCGCCGAGCCACCGCCGGGGATGCTCGGCAAGCCGCACGCGTGCCACCGGCTGGCCCAGCGGGCGCGGGGGAGCGTGCTGGTCTGCGTCGACGCGGACGTCGTGCTGGCGCCCGGCGCCGTCGCGGCCGCGGTTTCCCTGCTGCGCGAAGCGGATCTCGACGCCGTGTCGCCGTTTCCGCGGCAGCGCGCCGAAGGGCTCGGCGCCCGGTTGGTGCAGCCGCTGCTGCAGTGGTCGTGGCTCGTGCTGCTGCCGTTGCGGCTCGCCGAGACGTCACCACGGCCGTCGCTGGCCGCGGCCAACGGCCAGTTCTTCGTCATCGACGCCGCGATGCTGCGCAAGTGCGGCGGGTTCGCGGCGGTCGCGGGCGAAGTGCTCGACGACATCGCGTTGATGCGCGCGGTGAAGCGGGCGGGCGGCCGCGGGGTGGTCGCCGACGGCAGCCGGATCGCGGAGTGCCGGATGTACGAGACGTGGGCGGAACTGCGCGAGGGCTACACGAAGTCGCTGTGGTCGGCGACCGGCTCCGCGCCCGCCGCGGTGGCGATCGCCGGGCTGTTCCTCGGGGTGTGGGTGCTCCCGGCGGTGGCGGCGCTGGGTGGCTCGCGGGCCGGGCTGGTGGGGTATGCGGCCGGGGTGGCCGGGCGGGTCGTCGCGGCCCGGCGGACCGGGGGACGGGTGTGGCCGGACAGCCTGGCGCACCCGGTGTCGGTGCTCGCGGTGACCGGGTTGATCGGGCGGTCGTGGTGGGCGCGGGCGACGGGCCGGCTGGTGTGGAAGGGACGGCCGGTGTGAGCGGCGTCGTCGTGGTCGGTGGCGGCATGGGCGGTCTCGCGGCGGCGGCCCGGCTCGCCGTGGCCGGGCACCGGGTGACCGTGCTGGAGCGCGCGGCGGCGTGCGGCGGCAAGCTCGGCACCTTCACCCGGGACGGCTTCACCTTCGACACCGGTCCCTCGCTGTTGACCCTGCCCTCGGTCTACCGCGACCTGTTCGAGGCCACCGGCGCCGACCTGGACGAGCTCGTCGACATCGTCCCGGTCGACCCGGCCTGCCGTTACCGGTTCGCCGACGGCACCGAACTGGCCGTCCCCCACGAGCGTGCGGCGGTGCCCGACGCGCTCGAAGCGGCCTTCGGCGGCGGTGCCGGGGAACAGTGGGCGCGGCTCATGCGGGACGCCGAGCGGCTCTGGGGCCTGGTCGGCGAGCCGGTGCTGCGCCGTCCGCTGACCGGCACCGGTGACCTCCTCCGGCACGCGACCGGTGTCCGGGACCTGCTGGCGATCGCGCCGTGGCGCACGCTGCGGGGGAGGGGGCGCCGCCGGCTGAGCGACCCGCGGGCCCGGATGCTGCTGGACCGCTACGCGACCTACACCGGCTCGGACCCGCGGCGGCTGCCCGCCGTGTTGAGCGTCGTTCCGTTCGTGGAGCAGGAGTTCGGTGCCTGGCACGTCCGCGGCGGCCTGCGCCGGCTCGGGGACGCCCTGGTGGACCGGCTGGCCGCCCTGGGCGTCGACGTCCGGACGGGCGCGGAGGTCACCACGATCGAAACCGGCCCGGCGGGCGTCCGCGGCGTCCGGCTGGCGGACGGCGAGCGGCTCGCGGCCTCGGTGGTCGTGGCCAACGCGGACGCCGCGCACGTCTACGGCGACCTGCTCGACGACCCCCGCACCCGCGGGCCGCGGCGGGCCCTGCGGCGGACGCAGCCGTCGCTGGCGGGGTTCGTGCTCCTGCTCGCCCTGCGCGGCACGACCCCGGAACCCGCCCACCACCGCGTGCTCTTCCCGGCCCGCTACGACGCCGAATTCGACGCGATCTTCGGCCGCGCTCCCCGGCCGGTCGACGACCCGGCGGTCTACGTCTGCGCACCGGACGACCCGCAGCTGCACCCGCCGGGCTGCGAAGCCTGGTTCGTCCTGGTGAACGCCCCGCGCCACGACCCGGCGGACGGCGTCGACTGGACGCGGCCGGGGCTGGCGGAGGAGTACGCGGACCGGGTGCTCGAGGTCCTCGCGGCGCGCGGGCTGGACGTCCGGGATCGCCTGCTGTGGCGCGAAATCCGCACACCGGCCGACCTGGAACGCGACACGGGCGCGCCGGGCGGGTCGATCTACGGTGCGTCGTCGAACGGCCCGCGGGCCGCGCTGCTCCGCCCGGCGAACGCGACGCCGGTGCCGGGGCTGTTCCTCGCGAGCGGCTCGGCGCACCCCGGCGGCGGCCTGCCGTTGGTGGCGATGTCGGCGGAGATCGTCGCGGGCCTGGTGCGGCAGCGGATCCGAACGTCATGAACGACCCTTTCCTGACGTCCCACGCCGTGAACGAGTCGTTCAGTGCACCGGTGACGGCCGGACCGGCGAACGACCGGCCCGTGGTCAGCCGCGGTCCTCGGCCCGCCCCAGCGCCCGTGCGACACCCGCCCCGAGATGGGCCAAGCCGATGAGCGACAACCCGGTCCCCAGCACCGCGCAGGTCGTTCCCCACGGCCAGCCCGTCCACGGCGTCCCCGCCGGGGCCAGCGCCGTCCCCGTCACCGCCACCGCCGGCACGACCAGGCGGGTCGGGCGCTCCGCCACCGTGATCGCCCCCGCCCCGCGCATGCCCGCCGCCTGGGCGCGGGCGCGGACGTACTCGTGCAGCAGGAGCAGTCCCGCCATCGCCGCGCACCACCCCGCCGGTGCCCCGAGCACCAGGAGCACGCCCACGAAACACAGCTCCGTTACGCGGTCCGAAGCCGCGTCGATCACCGCTCCCAGCGGGCGGGCCCGGCCGCTGCGCAACGCCACCGCGCCGTCCAGGCCGTCGAACACCCCCGTGGCCACGATCGCCGCCAGCGCGAGCCACAGTGCGTCGCCGCCCAGCGAAGCCACCCAGACCGCGGCCAGCGCGCTCAGGACGCCGCAGCCCGTCAGCACGTCCGGCGGCACGCCCAGCACCGGACGGGCCAGCAGGTGGATCGCCCGCAGCCAGCCGACGGCGAGCGCGCTGCCCGACACGTCGTGCTCGTGCACCCGGGACCAGCCGGCCACCCCGTCGTCCTCCGGAGTTCCGGCGTGAGCGGCCGGGAGACCATCCGGCGCACCGGCGTGGTCCTGCGGCACGCCGGCCGGGAGCTGCGCGGCCGGGACCTGTCCCTGTGGGCCGCCGGTGTCACGTTCTTCGCCGTGCTGGCCGTCGTACCGCTGGCGCTGGTCGCCCTGCGGGGTGCGGCGTTCCTCGGGTCGCCGGAGTTCGTCCGGCACGGCGTCTCGCGCTGGGCCGACGCGCTGCCGCCCGGCCACGGCCCCGGCCCGGCGCTCGAAGCCCTGACCACGGCCGCGCTCGGGACGCCGTGGACCGCGCTGCTCGTCACCCTGCTGCCGGCCACCTTCTACGGCGAAGGCCTGCTGCGCGGCCTCGTCCAGGTCGCCGGCCGGCCCGCCGGGGCGCTCGTCGGATGGCGGGGGCGGCTGATGTTCCTGCCCGTCCTCGTGCTCAGCCCGACCCTGGCGATCGCGCCGCTGGCCACCGCCGACACGGTGGCCGGCTGCTACGTGCGGGGCGGCTGGTCGACGTTCTGGGGCATCACGCTCTCGTTCCACATCGACTGGCTGGTCATCGCCGCGGTGACCGCGATCGTCTTCGCCGGCGGCGCCCCGCGCGGGGTGCGCCGCGGGCCGCTGGTCGCGGGCGCGCTCGCCGTGGCCGCGGTGCTCGCGGGGTTCTTCCACGGGTTCCTCCTGTTCCTGGCCATCCCGCTGGACTGGAGCGTGCCCTTCGGTGGCCTGGCGGCGGTCGGTGCGGTGTCGGCGCTGGTCCTCTGGCTCTACCTGCTCCACGTGCTGCTCCTGCTCGGGTACCGGCTGACCCTCAGCGCCGAGCGAACGCGCCTCGGAGCCGAAGAAATCGTTGCAAACCCGAGCACGACCTCCGAGCATTCTCGCAGGTCCGCCTGAGTCGGCAGCGCTGAATGCCGGTGAAGCGTTGCACAAGCGATTCAACTGGGTCGGCCTGGTGGTGGACGACGGGACAGATCGCCACCGCGCTCGGGGTGCCGCCCCGGTGCTGCCGGCCTGCTGTGCCACCGAACGGCACCCCCTCCCGCTGCAGGTCCTCGCCGCGGTGCTGCGGGAAGCCGGTATGCCGGTGGTGTTCCTGGGCGAGCTGGTCGCGCCGGAGGTCCTCGTGTGGACCGCCGTCCGGCTCGAGCCGGTGCTCGTGCTGGTGTGGTCGATGACGCCGTACACCGCCGACGTGCCGCTGCCGGCCGAGCTCACCCGCCGGAACGTTCCCGTGCGCGCGGCCGGCCCGGGCTGGTACCCGGTCGGGGGCCGGATCGGGCCGGTGGTCAACGGACCGCGGGCCGCGCTGCGCGCGGTTTCCGCGCACACCGGGCGGGTGTGGCCCTGACTGGGCCCGCCCGTGGCCGGGCAAACTGTGACTTGGGTCACAAATGTCCCTCGGGGGTGTGCTTCCGGGCCGCTGGGAGTGTCGGACGGGCGCCGGATGCCGTATCCGTTGAAGCGGACATGGCCGGTCGCCGGCTGGGCCGCCGCGTGTGACCGCACCGGCGGACGTCCCTGGCGTGTGGGAACGTGGTGTTGATGGACGTCGACGGGGTGAGCGGCCGGGACGGGCCCCGGTCCGGCGGTTCGTGGACGCCCGGCAAGGTCGCCGAACTGCTCGGCGTCTCGCCGGTGACGCTGCGCACCTGGGCCGCGCGCTACGGGGTCGGCCCGACGCTGCGCGACGACGGGCGGCACCGCCGGTACTCCGACGCCGACGTCCGCCGCCTGCAGTACATGCAGCGGCTCATCGACCGCGGCCTGCGGGCCAGGGAAGCCGCCGCGGCGGCGTTCGCCGGTGGCGGCGAACCCGCTCCCGAGGTTCCGGTCGGGCGGCGCATCGAAGAGCTCGAGCGGGCCGCCGAGGACCTCGAATTCGCGTCGCTGGCCGCGCTGCTCGACGAAACGCTGGACGCGCTCGGCCCCGCCGCGGCGTGGAGTGAGGTGCTCGTCCCGGTGCTGCGCCACCTCGGCGGCCGCTGGCTGCGCGGTGACGTCTGCTTCGAGTCCGAATGGGCGCTGACCGGCGAGATCTCCCTGGCGCTGCAGCGCTACAGCGCCGGGTTCGCGAACACCCCGCCCGGCCGGGTGGTGCTGCTGGCCTGCTGCCCGGAGGAACGGCACAGCCTGCCCATGGAGGTGCTGCGGGCCGCCATGGTCGAGGTCGGCATCCCGGCGGTCCACCTGGGGCAGCTGGTGCCCGCCGAGACGACGACCGCAATCGCCGCCAAGCTCGGCCCGGTCGTGGTGTTCCTGTGGTCGATGTCCGCCAACACCGCCGACGACCTGCTCGTCCAGCGGCTGCGACGGCGTGGTTTCGACGTCGCCACGGCGGGTCCGGGCTGGGCGAACCTCACCGAGCGGGACGTTCCGTGGGTCAACGACCTGGCGGCGGCGCTGGAACTGGCCACCGAGCGCCTGAAAGCGTGAACCCGCACCGGGCCGATCTCGCGGGCCAAAGCGTTGCGGAACCGCTCCACATGCCCGAGGATGACTCGCGTGCCGGTCCCTTCGGCCGGCCGTGGCGGGCGGGAGCGTGTCCGGTGGACCTCAAGCGGCAGGTGATCGAGCGCTGGCCGGCGCGGTGGCCGGTGCAGCCGTTCCGGGAACCGGCGTGGGCCCGCCAGGAGCCCACCTACGCCGAGTGCAGCCCCGCGCTGATCGAAGCCGCGGTCAAGCGGGCCGGGGCCCGGCCGTCGGGCAACTGGTTCGTCTTCGCCGCCGCCCGGGAGGTCCGCGCCGACCGGCCGTTCGGCGTGCGCGTCGGCGGCCGCGAGCTGGTCGCGTGGCGGGGGCCGGACGGCGCGCTGCTGGTCGGCCCGGGCGCGTGCCCCCACCTCGGCGCACCGCTCGACCAGGCGCGGGTGCACTGCGGGGAGCTGGTCTGCCGTTGGCACGGCCTGCGCGTCGGCGCGGACCGGCCCGGGTGGGCCGCCTTGCCCGCTCACGACGACGGCGTGCTGGCGTGGGTCCGCCTCGACCGGATCGGCGGCGAGCCGCCCACCGACCGGCCGATCGTGCCGGACCGCCCGGCGGGGACCACCGTCGACGCGGTGGCGACGCTCGCCGGGGTCTGCGAGCCCGAGGACGTCGTCGCCAACCGGCTCGACCCGTGGCACGGCGCGTGGTTCCACCCGTACTCGTTCGCGCGGCTGCGCGTGCTCTCGGCCCCGCAGGGCGTCGATGTCGCCGAGGCCGAGGACAAGTTCGTCGTCGAGGTGACGTTCCGGCTGGCGGGCCGGATCGGCGTCCCGGTGGTCGCCGAGTTCACCTGCCCGGGCCCCCGCACGGTGCTGATGACCATTGTGGACGGTGAGGGCACGGGCAGCGTGGTGGAAACCCACGCCACCCCGCTCGGCCCCGGCCCCGACGGCCGCCCGCGCACGGCGGTGATCGAGGCGACGATCGCCGCGTCCGACCGGCCGGGGTTCGCCAAGGCGGCCCGCGTGGCGCCGGCGCTGCGGCCGCTCATGCGGCGCGCCGCCGCCCGGCTGTGGCGGGACGATCTTGCGTACGCCGAGCGGCGTTACGCGTTGCGCGGCGATCACCGCTGACCGACCGCCGGTCGTCCGGTTCCCGCGTTCTCAGGATCTTGTCAGCCGGGTGTGGCTAGCTTGGCCCGGCCGGGAGCGGATCCGCCGTTCCCCCGAGCGGGGTGGGGTTCGCGCCATCGAAGTCAAGGAACGGGAAACCGGCGGGGGTTCGCGGGCGGCCGCGGCGAAGGAGTGGCTGACGCGGCCCCTCGCGTCGTTCCACCTCGTGCTGGCGCTGACCGGGATCCTCGTGCTGTTCGGGGTGGTGATGGTGCTCAGCGCGTCGTCGGTCTCGTCCTACGACCCGCGCAGCGGCGGCGGCCAGTACGACCTGTTCGCCAAGCACGTCACCTACCTGGCCTTGGGTGCGGGGGTGTTCTGGCTCGGCCTTCGCCTGCCGCTCAAGGCGATCCGGGCGATGGCGAGCAAGGCGATGGCCGTGGCGCTGGTGCTGCTGGTCCTCGTGCTCACCCCGCTGGGCTCGGCCGGCGGCGGGGCCCAGCGCTGGTTCGTCGTCGCCGGGCAGTCGGTCCAGCCCATCGAGTTCGCCAAGCTCGCGCTCGTCCTCTGGGGTGCCCACGTCCTGGTGGCCAAGGAGCACCTCCTGCACCGCTGGCGGCACCTGCTGGTGCCGGTGGTCCCGGTGACGCTGCTGATGTTCGCCCTGGTGATGGCCCAGCCGAACCTCAGCGGCACGATCACCCTCGGCGTGATCATGCTGGGCCTGCTGTGGTTCGCGGGCATCCCCGGGCGGCTGTTCGCGACCCTCGTGTCCGGGGCCGCCGCCGGTTTCGCGGTGCTGGCACTGAGCGCGGACTACCGGCTGGCCCGCGTCCTGTCGTTCCTGTCGGACGAGGACGGCTCGTACCAGACGACCCAGGCGCTGTACGCGCTGGCCGACGGCGGCGTGTTCGGCCGGGGGCTCGGCCGGGGCAGCTCGAACTGGGGGTACCTCCCCGGCGTGGAGAACGACTTCATCTTCGCGCTCGTCGGGGAGGAGCTGGGTTTCGTGGGCTGCATCGCGGTGATCGCGCTGTATGCGGGCGTCGCGATCGTGGGGACGCGGATCGCGCGGCGGGTTCGTGATCCGTGGGCCCGGCTGGTCGCGGGCACGCTCACGCTGCTGGTGGTCGCCCAGGCCGCGATCAACATCGGGTACGTGGTCGGCCTGCTGCCGGTGACCGGGGTGACGCTGCCGCTGATCTCCTACGGCGGGTCGTCGCTCCTGGTCACCTTGGGCGTGTTCGGGATCCTCGCCAACTGCGCCCGCACCGAACCGGCAGCGGTGACGGCGCTCAGTCCTTGACCGCTCCCGCCGCCAGCCCCGTGCGCCAGAACCGCTGCAGCGCCAGGAAAGCCAGGATCAACGGGATGATGGACAGCAGCGAGCCGGTGACCACGATGGACTTCAGATCGGGGTCGCGGGTGATCTGGGTGTTGAGCGTGTACAGCCCGAGGGTCACCGGGTACAGCCGGTCGCTGGTGAGCATCACCAGCGGGAGCAGGAAGTTGTTCCAGATCGCGACGAACTGGAACAGGAAGATCGTGATCAGCGCCGGGGCCATCAGGCGCAGGCTGACGGTGTAGAACATGCGCACGTCGCCCGCGCCGTCGATGCGGCCGGCTTCGAGGAGCTCGTCCGGGACCGACGCCGCCGCGTAGACCCGGGCCAGGTAGACCCCGAACGGGCTGATCATGCTCGGCAGCAGCACCGACCACACCGTGTTCGTCATCCCGGCCCCGGCCAGCATGAGGAACAGCGGGACGGCGAGCGCGGTCGGCGGGACGAGCACCCCGGCGAGGATGGCGGAGAACGTGAAGCCCCGGCCGCGGAAGGTGAACTTGGCGAGGGCGTAGCCCGCCATCGCCGACAGCAGCGTGGCCGCCGCGGCGCCCACCACGGAGTACAGCGCGCTGTTGGCCAGCCAGCGCAGGTAGAGGCCGTCCCCGAACGTCACGGTGTCCCGCAGGTTGGCGCCGAGGTGGTTGCCGGAGAACCAGAGGCCGAACGTGGTCGAGAGGTCGGAGGCGGACTTCGTGGCGGAGATCGCCAGCCAGACCACCGGCAGCAGGAAGTAGACCGCGGCGACGAACATCGCCGTGGTCACCACGACCGACGATCGCCGGGTGGTCGAGTGAGTGGTGGTCACAGGGCGGCCCTCGCGCGGGTGATCCGGAAGAACAGCCACGACAGGACCGCGATGAGCAGCGTGACGAGCACGCTCATGGCGGCGCCGAGGCCGTAGTTCTGGGCGGAAATCTGGGCATAGGCGGCCATCGACGGCGTGTAGGACGACGAGACCGCGCTCGAAACCCCGGCCATCACCTGGGGTTCGGTGAACAGCTGGAACGTGCCGATGATGGAGAACACCCCGGTCAGCACCAGCGACGGCGCGATGATCGGCACCTTGATCCGCCAGGCGATCGCCCAGCCGGACGCCCCGTCGAGCCGGGCCGCTTCGTAGAGCTGGGGCGGGATCGCCTGCAGCGACGAGTAGAGGATCAGCATGTTGTAGCCGGTGAACGTCCAGGTGACGATGTTCGCGATCGAGTACAGGATCACGTTGCCGGACACCAGGTCCGGGTGGATGCCGAGCGGGTCGAGCAGCTGGTTGACCGGCGAGAGGTTCGGGGCGTAGAAGAAGCCCCACATCACCGCGGCGATCACGCCGGGCACCGCGTACGGCAGGAAGAACGCGAGCCGGAAGAACCGCCGCAGCCGCACGACCGCCGAGTCCAGGGCCAGCGCCAGGACCAGCGCGAGGCCGAGCATCACCGGGATCTGGATCACCCCGAACAGCAGGACCCGCCCGACCGAGCCGACGAACCCGGCGTCGCCCAGGGCCGCGGTGTAGTTGCCCAGGCCGGCGAACACTTCGACGGGCCGGCTGTAGGTGGAGGCCCGGGTGACGGCGGTGAAGCTCTTCACGAGGGCCACCACGATCGGGGCCACGTAGAACACCGCGAACCCGAGCAGGAAGGGGGCCAGCAGCAGCCACGCGGCGCGGGCGCTGCCGTTCGCCCGCCGCCGGCGCGCCACCCGGGGGCGGGTGGGTGCGCCGGCGACGGTCTGGGACGCTGCGACAACCATCGTCGTCCTTACTTCGCCACGGGGATGGACTGGCGTTGCAGGTCGGTGATCGTCGCCGCGCCGGCATCGGAGAGCGCCTTGCCGAGCGTGCCGTTCCCGGCGAGCGCGGCGCCGAACCCGTCACGGACGTGGGCGTAGGTCTGCTCCATCGACGGGCCCCAGGTGAAGTCCTGGCTGACGCCCTTGCCCGCCTCGCGGAACACCGCATTGACGTCCTGGCCGCCGAAGAACTGCGTGTTCTCCGGCGACGCCTTCGCCGACTCCTGGGCGGCGACGGTGGCCGGGTAGATGCCGCCCTGGGCGGTCAGGATGGCCAGGGCCTGCGGGTCGCTGTTGAGCCACAGCGCGAACTGCGCCGCTTCGGCGGGGTGCTTGGTGCCGGCGAACACCGCGGTGGTCGAGCCACCCCAGTTGCCGGAGCGCTGCTCGCCCTTGGTCCACTGCGGCAGCGGCGCCACGGCCCACTTCCCGGCGGTCGACGGCGCGGCCTTCGCGATCGTGCCGACACCCCAGACGGCGCCGGTCCAGGTGGCGATCTGGCCGGAGTCCAGTGCCTTGTTCCAGGATTCGGAGAAGCCCTGGTAGTTCGAAACCAGGCCCTGCGAAAGCAGGTTCTGCCAGTAGTCGGCGACCTTGGTGGACGCGGGGTCGGTGAGGTTCACCTTCCACTGCTGCCCGTCCTGGGTGAACCAGTGCCCGCCCGCCTGCCACACCAGGCCGGCGAACCAGTTGACGTCCTTCTGCGGGAAGTGCGTGATCGTCAGGTTCGGGTCGGCGGCGTGCAGCGTCTTCGCGGCCTGCGCGTACTCGTCCCAGGTCGTCGGCACCGGCACGTGGTACTTCTCGAAGAGGTCCTTGCGGTAGAACAGGCCCATCGGGCCGGTGTCCTGCGGGATGGCGAAGACGCCGTCGCCGCCCACCGAGGCCTGCGCCCACGTCCAGTCCACGAACTTGGACTTCGCGTCCGAGACGCCGGGGCAGGCCGAGATGTCGCGCAGGCCCTGCTGGACGCGGAAACCGGGCAGCGAGTCGAACTCGACCTGCCCGAGGTCCGGGGCTTGGTTTGCCTTCAACGCGGTGAACATCTTGTTGTAGGTGCCCTGGTTGCCCTGCGGCGTCTGTTCGACGGTGACGTGGATGTCGGGGTGCCCCTGGTTCCACAGGGCGACGGCCTGGTCGATGCCGGGCAGCCAGGACCAGAACGAAAGCTCGACCTTGCCACCCGAGGGGGCGCAGGTCGCGGCGGCGGCGGCCGGGGCGGCGGAGTCGGCGCTGCCGCAGCCGGCCGTCACCAGGGCGAGGGCGCCCGCGGCGAGGGCGGCGCCCAGCCGGCGGAGCCGTTTCGTCGGGGGAGAAGTACGCACCATTGCGTTCGGTCCTTTCGAGGGGGCGGCGCTTCAGCCCAGGCCCGGCTGACCACGCCGGGCACCGGGGACGGGGAGGGTGAGC
>JARAWT010000076.1:0-46757 GCA_033793495.1 Streptomyces sp. MN03-5084-2B
GAAACGCCCGGTCCCATTCCGAACCCGGAAGCTAAGCCTGACAGCGCCGATGGTACTGCAACCGAAGGGTTGTGGGAGAGTAGGACACCGCCGAACTTACCTTCCGTACGGCCCGTTAGGATAGCCAGTTGGCTGCCCTAGCGGGCCGTACGCGTATGTCCAGAACAAGATTTTTTCATGGCAGGAGGCCAGGTGTCCGAGTTCGGTCGACGAGACTCAAGCGATGATGGGTCCGGCCGGTCGGCACGCCGGGACGAAGGCTCCCGGGGCCGGTCGGACGGACCCCGGAAGAGCCAGGGCGGCGCGCGGCAGGACCGCGGCGGCCGCGACAGCGCCCACCAGGGGCGCCCGCGCCGTGACGACCGCGGGGTCCGCGGCGGCGGCAAGCCCTTCCGCGGCGGCGACGGTCCCCGCGACCGCGACCAGCGCGGAGGGTACGCAGGTCAGAGCCGCAGCTTCAACGACCGCGACGACCGCAAGGGCGGCTACGGCAGCCGCGACTCCGGTGGGCGTCCGGGCGGCAGCCGCTTCTCCGACGGCCCGAGCCGCTCCGGCGGCGGCCGCTACGAAGACCGTGGCGCCGGCCGTTCGGGCGGCCGCTACGAAGACCGTGGCGCCGGCCGTTCGGGCAGCCGGTACGAGGACCGGGGCAACAGCCGTTCCGGCACCCGCGACGACAGCTCGGGCCGCGGCTACGAGGACCGTGGCGGCCGGCCGCAGGGCAAGTCGTCGTACGGCGACCGCAAGCCCCGCTGGGAGGACCGCGGCGGTTCCGGCCGCCGCGACGACGACCGCGGCTCCCGCCCGGGCGGCTTCCGTTCGGACGACCGCGGCCGCGGCGGGAACGACCGCCGCGACGACTCGCGGGGTGCCCGCACGGGTGGTTTCCGGTCCGACGACCGGGACCGCCGCGACGATTCGCGTGGCGGCCGCGGTGGTTACCAGCGGCGCGACGACGACCGCGGTCCCCGCACCGGTGGTTTCCGCTCGGACGACCGCAGCCGTGGCGGCAGCGACCGCCGTGACGACTCCCGTGGCGAGCGCGGTGGTTACCAGCGGCGCGACGACGACCGCGGTCCCCGTACCGGTGGTTTCCGTTCGGACGACCGCAGCCGTGGCGGCAGCGACCGCCGTGACGACTCCCGCGGTGGCTACCAGCGCCGGGACGACGACCGCGGTGCCCGGACCGGCGGGTTCCGGTCCGACGACCGCGATCGCGGCGACCGTCGCGACGACTCGCGCGGCGACCGCGGCAGCTACCAGCGGCGCGACGACAGCCGCCGCGACGACTCGCGTGGCGAGCGCAGCAGCTACCAGCGACGCGACGACAGCCGCCGCGACGACTCCCGCGGCGACAGCCGTGAGAACCGTGAGAACCGCGGCGAGCGCACCGGTGGCGGCTTCCGCGACTCCGGCAAGCCCTTCGACCGCGACACCACGAGCCGCCCCGGTGGCCGTGACCACGGTGACCGCAAGGACCGCCGGGACGACCGTCCCCGCCGGGACCCGCGGCCCAAGGTCGGTGCCCCGCTCGACGACGAGGCCCTCGCCAAGGAGCTCCTCGAAGCGCCCGAGCTCCCCGAGGACATCGAGTTCTCCGACCTCGACGAGGAAGCCCGCCGCGAGCTGCGGACGCTGCCGAAGGGCCTGGCCGAGACCGTCGGGAAGCACCTCGTCGCCGCCGGCGGCCTGATCGACAGCGATCCCGAAGCCGCCCTCGAACACGCGAAGTACGCCAAAGCCAAGGCCTCCCGCGTCCCGATCGTGCGCGAGGCTCTCGGCCTGGTCGCGTACCACGTCGGCAACTGGTCCGAAGCCCTTTCCGAACTGCGCGCCGTCCGCCGGATGACGCGCACGGACGACCACATCGCCATCATCGCCGACGCCGAGCGGGCGCTCGGCCGTCCGGAGCGGGCGCTCGACCTCGCGAAGGAGGTCGACACGGCGAAGCTCGCGAAGGCCACCCAGGTCGAGCTGGCGATCGTCGCGGCCGGGGCGCGGCGGGACCTCGGGCAGCTCGACGCCGCCGTCGTCTCGCTGCAGGGTGACGACCTCAAGGCCGAGAAGCGCGACCCGTGGAGCGCTCGCCTCTTCTACGCCTACGCCGACAACCTCGAGGCCGCCGGGCGCAAGGACGAGGCTATCCAGTGGTTCCTCAACGCCGCCGAGGCCGACGCCGAAGACGAGACCGACGCCGCCGAACGCGCCGCCGACCTGTCCAATGAGAAGAACGACGAAAAGGACACCGAAGCGACCGATGAGTGACGCTCTCCTCGCGGCCTACGACGCGGTCCTCTTCGACCTCGACGGCACCGTCTACCACGGCACCCGGGTGATCCCGGGTGCCCCGGAGACGGTGCGGGCCGCGCGGGAGCACGGCACGCCGGTCCGGTTCGTCACGAACAACGCCTCCAAAGCCCCCGACGAGGTCGTCGCGCACCTCACCGGGCTCGGCATGCCCGCCGGGACCGATGAGGTGCACACCAGCGCCCAGGCCGGCGTGCACCTGCTGAAGGAACGGCTCGAGCCCGGCGCCGAGGTCCTCGTCGTCGGCACCGAATCGCTGGGCGCCGAAGTGCGGCAGGCGGGGCTCACGCCGGTGCGGGAGAACACCCCCACCGTCCAGGCCGTCGTTCAGGGGCACTCGCCGGACAACACCTGGGCCGCGCTGGCCGAGGCCTGCCTGGCCATCCGCGGCGGCGCGCTGTGGGTGGCCTGTAACGTCGACGCGACGCTGCCCAGCGAGCGCGGCCTGCTGCCCGGCAACGGCTCGATGGTCGCCGCGCTGCGCACCGCCACCGACGTCGAACCCCTGGTCGCCGGGAAGCCGCAGCCGCTCCTGTTCGAGACCGCCGCTCGCTCGGCGGGCGCTCGGAATCCCCTGGTCGTCGGGGACCGGCTCGACACCGACATCGCGGGGGCGGTCGCCGCGGGCATCGACTCGCTGGTCGTCCTCTCCGGCGTTGCGACGCCGAAACAGCTGATCGAAGCCATCCCGGCCGAGCGCGGCACCTACCTCGCGCGCGACCTCACGGCGCTGACCGAACCGGCCGAAGACCTCAGGATCGGGCCCCGGCCGGGCTGGACCGTCACCGTGGAGAACCAGACGTTGACCGCGGAAGGCGACGGCGACGACCTGGACCTGCTCCGCGCGCTGTGCCACACGGCCTGGGAGACCGGCGTCACCGAACTCGGCGAGCGCGCCAAGGCGAAACTGTCCTGACTGATACCGTTCGCACTGTGCAGGACCACCCCTTTCCCGTCCCGGGCCCGCCGCCTGGTTCGTTCTCGCAAGCGACCGACCCGCGCGCCGGCATCGACGAAGCCGTCGCGGGGCTGGACGACCTGGACGCGCTGCCGCTCGCGGAGCACGTCGAACGCTTCGACGCCGTGCACACCGAGCTGACGGTCGCCCTGTCCAGCATCGACAAGGTCTGATCGGCGTGCCCAAGCGGGCCCGCCTCGACGCGGAACTGGTTCGGCGGGGCCTCGCCCGCTCGCGTGAGCAGGCTTCGGCTCTGATCACCGGCGGCAAGGTCACCGTCCGCGGCATGGTCGCGACCAAGCCCGCCACCGGCGTGGAAACCGACGCGCCCATCGTCGTCAAGGACGAAGACGACCCCGGCTGGGCCTCTCGTGGCGCGCACAAGCTCCTCGGCGCGCTGGAGGCGTTCCCGGACCTGAGCGTCGAAGGCAAGCGCTGCCTCGACGCCGGCGCGTCCACCGGTGGCTTCACCGACGTCCTCCTGCGGAACGGCGCCGCGACCGTGATCGCCGCCGACGTGGGTCGTGGCCTGCTCGACTGGCGAATCCGCACTGACGCACGTGTAGTGGTCATGGATCGCACCAACGTCCGCAACCTGACGCCCGACGACCTCGGCGGCCAAGTCGACCTGATCGTCGGCGACCTCTCGTTCATCTCGCTCAAGCTCGTGCTGCCCGCGCTCGCGGCCTGCGCGCGCGAAGGCGCCGATCTGGTGCCGATGGTGAAGCCGCAGTTCGAGGTGGGCAAGGACCGCCTCGGCAGCGGCGGCGTCGTCCGGGACCCCGAACTGCGGGCCGAATCGGTGCTCGCCGTCATCGACGAAGCCGCGAAGCTCGGGCTCGCGCTGCGCGGGGTGACCGCCAGCCCGCTGCCCGGGCCGTCCGGGAACGTCGAGTACTTCGTGTGGCTGAAGAAAGAACAGGTGGCCGAGTCCACAGTGGACGCGGTAGACAGGTCTGAGGCCGAGCGGCTCGTCCGGACCGCCGTCGAGGAAGGGCCCGCATGACCACCGAACGTGAAGTGCTCCTGATGGTGCACCCCGATCGCGAGGCGACGGGCGAAGCCGCGCGCGAGGTTTCGGGGCGCTTCGCCAAGGCCGGCATCCGGATCCGGGTGACCGAGCACGACGTCTGCGCGCTGATCAACCCCGAGCAGCACGGCGTCGGCGCGACCTGCACCGTCGTCGACCCGGACGACAACCCCGCCGACGGCGTGGAGCTGGTCTTCGTCCTCGGCGGCGACGGCACGCTGCTGCGCGCGGCCGAGCTGGCCCGCCCCGCCGGGGTGCCGGTGCTCGGGGTGAACCTCGGGCGCGTCGGCTTCCTCGCCGAAGCCGACTCCGACGCGCTGGCCGACACCGTCCAGCGGGTCGTCGACGGCGACTACCAGGTCGAAGAGCGGATGACCATCGACGTCACCGTCACCCACGACGGTGAAGAGGTCGCGCGCACCTGGGCGCTCAACGAAGCGAGCGTGGAGAAGAGCACCCGGGAGCGGGTGCTGGACGCGCTGATCGAGGTCGACGGCCGTCCGGTGTCGGCCTTCGGCTGCGACGGTGTGCTCTGCGCCACACCGACCGGCTCGACCGCGTACGCGTTTTCGGCCGGCGGCCCGATCATCTGGCCCGACGTCCAGGCGCTGCTGGTGGTGCCGAGCAACGCGCACGCGATGTTCGCGCGGCCGCTGGTCGTCTCCCGCGACTCGGTGATCACCGTCGGGATCGACCCGGACGGCTCGTCCGCGGTGCTGACCTGCGACGGGACCCGGCCGATCGACCTGCCGCCGGGCGCGCGGGTGCGCGTGACCTGCGGCAAGACGCCGGTGCGGCTGGTCCGGCTGTGGGACGGGCCGTTCACCGATCGCCTGGTCCAGAAGTTCTCGCTGCCGGTGAAGAGCTGGCGAGAGCGGCACGCGCGACCCGAATAATCGAACATATCGGCGACGCGCCGGGTGCCCGCGCGCGCAGAGTGTCGGTGGGGGCCGCTACCGTAGGCGGCGTGCTGGCCGAGATGCGCATCCAGGGCCTCGGAGTCATCGAGGACGCCCTGCTGGAACTGCACGCGGGCTTCACCGTCGTCACTGGTGAAACGGGTGCGGGCAAGACCATGGTCGTCACCGGGCTGCACCTGCTGTCCGGGGGCCGAGCCGAGGTGTCCAAGGTCCGGACGGGGATGCTCAAGGCGTTCGTCGAAGGACGGTTCACCTACTCCGGCGTCGAAGGCGCCGAACGGATCGTCACCGATTCGGGCGCGGACGTTGACGAGGACGGCAGCGTGATCGCGCTGCGCGCGGTCGCCGTCGACGGGCGCTCCCGCGCCCACCTCGGCGGCCGGTCCGTGCCGGTCGGCGTGCTGGCGGAGCTGTCGGAGCAGCTGATCGCGGTGCACGGGCAGAACGACCAGCTGCGGCTGCTGCGCCCGGCCGAGCAGCGCGCGGTGATCGACCGGTTCGCCGGCGACGCGGTGGCGAAACCGCTGCGGGCCTACCAGGAGATCCGGTCCGAGTGGCTGGCGGTGATCGCCGAGCTGACCGAGCGGTCGACGCGCTCGCGGGAGATGGCCCAGCAGGCCGACCTGCTCAAGCACGGCCTGACCGAGATCGACGCCGTCGCGCCGGAGCCGGGCGAGGACGACGAGCTCACCGCGCAGATCAAGCGGCTGGCGGCGGTCGACGAGCTGCGCGCGGCCGCGACCGAGGCGCACGTCGCGGTGTCCGGCTCCCCGGACGGCGACGCGGACGCGCCGGGCGCGCTGGGCCTGGTCGGGGAGGCGCTTCGGCGGCTCTCGACGGCCGAGGACGCCGTGCTGCGCGAGCTGGCGCCGCGGCTGGAGGAAGCGTCGGTGCTCCTTTCCGACGTGGGCGCCGAGCTGGGCAACTACGTCGAGACGCTGGACGCCGACCCGGCGCTGCTGGAGAAGGTGCTGGCCCGCCAGGCCGACCTCAAGCGGCTCACCCGCAAGTACGCGGCGGACGTCGACGGCGTGCTCGCCTGGGCCGACGACGCCCGGCGCCGGCTGGAAACCATGGACACGTCGGAAGAGGCGCTCGCCGAGCTGGCGCTGCGGCGCGACCAGCTCGCGATCCAGCTGGCCGCGCACGCGGTCGAGGTGTCGGGGGCCCGCGAGATCGCGGCGGCCGAGCTGGCCGCGGAGATCACCCGTGAGCTGTCCGGGCTGGCGATGGGCCAGGCGGCGATCGAGGTGACGGTCGAGCAGCGCCCGGCCGAGCACGGCGACACGCACGCCCTGACGATCGACGGCCGCGCGGTGCACGCGGGCGCGGACGGCGTCGACGACGTCGAGCTCCTGCTGCGCGCGCACGACGGCGCACCGCCGCTGCCGGTCCACAAGGCCGCCTCCGGTGGCGAGCTGTCGCGGGTGATGCTGGCGATCGAGGTGGTCCTGGCCCACGCGGACACCGTCCAGACGCTGGTGTTCGACGAGGTCGACGCGGGTGTCGGCGGCCGCGCGGCGGTCGAGATCGGCCGGCGCCTGGCCCGGCTGGCGCGGACCCACCAGGTCCTGGTAGTCACGCACCTGCCGCAGGTGGCGGCGTTCGCGGACCAGCACCTGGTGGTGGACAAGGGCCACAGCGGCGGGGTCACGCGCAGCGGCGTGAAGAACCTGAGCCAGACCGAGCGGGTGAGCGAGCTGGCCCGGATGCTCGCGGGCATGGACAACGAGACGGGCCGCGCGCACGCGGAGGAGCTTCTGGCGACGGCGGAGAAGGACAAGGCGGCGCCCGAGCCGAAGCGGAAGCGGGCGGCGAAGAAGAAGTAGGCCCGGCGGGGAAATAGTCTTCGCGGGCGGGCAGTTGTCGTGACTGCTGCCTGCGAAGGAGGACCTCGATGCGCGCGGTCGTGCTCCGGGAACCCGGTCCCGTCGAACACCTCGAACTCACCGATCTCCCGCTGCCCGAGGTGAAACCGGGCTGGGTCCGGATCGCCGTCAAGGCGTTCGGCCTCAACCGCTCCGAGCTGCACACCCGGCTGGGGCTGGCCGAAGGCGTCACGTTCCCTCGCGTGCCCGGGATCGAGGCCGTCGGGGTCGTCGACGCCGGCGGCGGGTTCGCGCCAGGGCAGCAGGTCGCCACCATGATGGGCGGCATGGGCCGCACCTTCGACGGTGGCTACGCCGAATACACGCTCGTGCCCGCGAGCCAGGTCATCCCGTTCCGCAGCGATCTGCCGTGGGAGGTCATCGGCCAGGTCCCGGAGACGCTGCAGACCGCGTACGGCTCGCTCACCACCGGACTCGACCTGCGGGAAGGCCAGACCCTGCTGATCCGCGGCGGCACGTCCGCGCTCGGGTTCGCCACCGCCACCCTCGCGAAGGACCTCGGTGCCACCGTCTTCGCGACCACTCGGCAGCCCGAGCGAATCGAAATCCTGCGTGCGCACGGGGTCGATCACCCGATCCTCGACGACGGCGATGTCGCGAGCCAGGTCCGGAAGATCGCGCCCGAGGGCGTCGACGCCGCTCTCGAACTCGTCGGCACCCCGACCCTGCCGGACACCCTGAACGCCACCCGGGTGCACGGGACCGTCTGCTTCACCGGCATGTTGTCCAATCAGTGGACGATCTCGAATTTTTATCCGATCGGCTACCTTCCCGCCGGGGTGCGGTTGACCGCTTATGGTGGTGAGGCGGACGACCTGCCCGCCTCCGTCCTCCAGCGGTACCTCGACCGGATCGAGGCCGGCGAAACCGGCCTCGGCCCCGCCGAGGTGTACTCGATGGCGGAGATCCGGCAGGCGCACGACGACCTGGAGCACAACCGGACGGCGGGCAAGCTCGTCGTGCTGACCGGCCGAGCGGAGGGAGCCGCCCCGTGATCCTGCCGCCGCCCGCCGATGTCGAAGCCCAGCTCGCCGCCGCGCGGCGGGACAGCGACCTCGACCGCTACCTCGGACTGCTCGCCGGCGAGGAGCTGTTCGTGCCGATCCGGCGGGTGGACGCCCGGAGCATCCTCGACGAGCGGGCGGAAACGTTCCCCAACGTCTACTTCGAGACCGGCGGCGACGAGTTCCTGCAGGTCTTCACCCGCGGTGCGCTCCCGGACTTCGGCCCGGACGTCGTGGCCATGAGCGGTGCGCTGGACTGGGCGGTCGACGGCGTCGGGCGGCACGAGCGCGTCGTGTTCAACCGCGGCACCCGGGGCGAGTGGCGGCTGCCGGGGGCGACGCTGCAGCCGTGGCTCGACGCGCACGCCGACGACGTCACGCCGCTCGAAGAGCAGGTCGAGCGGCTGATCACCGCGCCCTACGGGCACCTCGAAGGGCCCATCGCGCACGCGCTGGCCTGCGGCGCGCACCTGGCCGTGCTCAACGCGGCACCCTGGAACCTCCTCGACGGCCGCTTCCACGACTACGTCGCCGAGGTGCGCGGCCTGCGGGACTGGTGGGGCGTGCCCGACCCGCCCGGCTGGCGCGCGACCATGACCGGCCTGATCGGCGACGGCTACGCGCTGACCCCCGGCAACCTGGTCCTCATGCTGCGCCTGCGGTTCGCCGCCGAGTACGGGCTGCCGGGCGCCGAGTTCGACCCGCTGACCTGGGCGCAGCTGGTGGACCGGTGGTGCACCGAGAACGACGCCGCGGACCAGGCCGAGGAGCTGCGCGACACCGTCCGCCGGGTGTCCCGGTACGAGCGCCGGCTGCGCGCCGACGGCCTGGTCGACCCGGACGGCTGCGTGACGACGGCGTTGTCCTGGGACGTCGGCCGCGCGGTCACCATCGCCCGCGCCGGGCTGGCGGCCGGGTACTGCGACGCGCTGAGCGCCGAGCTGATGGTGCTCGAAGCGGGTTCGCTGGCCCGCCGCTACCACCAGTCGTGGGCCGACCTGTCGGCGGGGTACGTCATGGGCCGGGTGCTGCACGGCGACGAAGACGAGTTCGGCGACTGGTACCCGGCCGCCGTGCGCGTCCACCACCAGCTCCTTCAGGATCCGGCCAGTCCCTGGCTGAACCTCGATTTCGGCTCGCTGTCGGAGGAGTCCGAGGCCTGACCCGTGCGGGGGAGGTCACCACAACGAGTCACCCCGGCTACGGCGTGGCGAGCGCCGTCCCATCAGCAAATTTGTCACCATCGGCCACATGAAGCTCACGGGTCTGCTCACGCGGAATCAAGAACCCCTGCCGGGGATCACCGGGGTCGCCCGGGTCGACCGCCGCACCCGGGAGCTGCTGCGCCGGATCAGTCCCGGCGACATCGTCGTGCTCGACCAGCTGGACCTCGACCGCGCGACGGCCGATGCCCTGGTCGAGGCCGAGGTCGCCGGCGTGGTCAACGCGTCGCCGTCGATCTCCGGCCGGTTCCCGAACATGGGACCCGAGATCCTCGTCGCGGCCGGCATCCCGCTCGTCGACTCGGTCGGCGGCGAGCTGCTGCGCTCGATCAAGGACGGCACGAAGCTGCGGCTGCTCGACGGCATCGTCTACATCGGCGAGCGGCAGGTCGCTTCCGGCATCGAGCAGACCACCGAAAGCGTCGCCGACCAGATGATCGAGGCCAAGGCCGGGATGTCGACGCAGCTGGAGGCGTTCTCGGCGAACACCATCGAGTTCCTCCGCCGCGAGCGCACCCTGATCCTCGACGGCGTCGGCGTCCCCGAGCTGAAGGTGCCGTTGCGGGACCGGCACGTGCTCGTCGTCGCGGGCGGCAACGGGCACGCCGAGGACCTCAAGAAGCTCAAGAAGTACATCGCCGAGCACCGCCCGGTCATGATCGGGGTCGACGCCGGTGCCGACACCCTGCGCGTGCAGGGCTACCGGCCGGACGTCGTCGTCGGCGACCCCACCGGCATCGGCACCGCGACCCTGCGCGGCGGCGGCGAGGTCGTCGTGCCCGCCGCACCGGACGGGCACGCGCCCGGTGTCGAGCGCATCCAGGACCTCGGCATCGGCGCGGTGACGTTCCCGGCGTCCGGCAACGCCGAAGACCTCGCGCTGCTGCTGGCCGACGCGCACGGCGCCAGCCTGGTCGTCACCGTCGGCTTCCAGGCCACGCTGCGCGAGTTCCTCGACCACGGCCGGTCCGGCTCGAACCCGTCGACGTTCCTGACGCGCCTGAAGCTCGGCACGAAGCTCGTCGACGGGAAGGCGGTGGCGACGCTGCACCGCAACCGGGTCTCGATCGGCGCGGTCGTCCTGCTCGTGCTCGCCGCGGTCGTGGTGGTCGCCGCGGCCTTGCTGGTGTCCGATGTGGGCTCGGTCTACCTCGACTGGCTCAAGGGCACCTGGAATTCGTTCTTCGCCTGGGTCAAGGGATTGTTCACGTGATTTCGCTGCGCTACCACGTAGTTTCCATCGCTGCCTGCTTCCTCGCGCTGGCCGTCGGCGTCGTGCTCGGCTCGACCGCGCTCAACGGCACGCTGCTTTCGGGGCTCGCGGGGGAGAAAAAGGACCTCGGCAGCCAGGTCGCCGACCTGGAGGCCCAGCGCAACGCGCTCAACGCCCGGCTGGCCGACGCCGACGCCTTCGCCGGCTCGATGGGCCCGAAGGTCGTCGCCGGCGCACTGGACAAGCGGTCGGTGGTGCTGGTGACCACCGAGGACGCGCGCCCGGCCGACCGGGACGCGCTCAAGCAGCTGGTCGGCCAGGCCGGCGCTTCGGTGACCGGTGAGATCCAGCTGACGTCGGCGTTCGCCGACCCCGGGAAGGCCGACCAGCTCCGCGACGTCGTCACCCGGC
Organism: Streptomyces sp. MN03-5084-2B; assembly: GCA_033793495.1. GTDB lineage: Bacteria > Actinomycetota > Actinomycetes > Mycobacteriales > Pseudonocardiaceae > Amycolatopsis. The sequence continues at coordinate 10,956 of JARAWT010000076.1, forward strand.
TGCAGCCGGCCGGCTCGAAGTTCCCGACTGCGGGCGACTCCGGCACGCTCGCCGGGGCGCTGCTCGGTTCGGTGCTGCTGCTGGACAAGACCACGGCGAAACCGCAGTCCTCCCCCGAGGAGCTGGCGGCGGCGCTGAGCGGCCTCACCGACGGCGGGTTCGTCAAGGCGAGCCAGGACGTCAAGCCCGCGCAGCTCGCGATCGTGCTCACCGGCGCCCAGGCGAGCGGCGACGGCGCCGGCGACCGCGCGGCGACGATCGCCCGGTTCGCCACGCAGCTCGACCGCAGCGGCGCGGGCACGGTCCTCGCGGGCGACGCCGGATCCGCGGACGGCACCGGCGCGCTGGGCGTGGTCCGGGCGGACACCTCGGCGACGTCGATCCTGTCCACAGTGGACAACGCGGACACGTCGGCGGGCCGGGTGAGCACGATCCTGGCACTGAAGGAACAGCTGGACGGCGGCGCGGGCCGCTACGGCGTCGCGGGCAACGCCCAGGCCCCGGCCCCGGGTGTCACCGCACCCGCCGGCAACTGACGCGCTGAAGGGCACCTTCCTCTCATGTGACGCGCTGAAGGGCACCTTCCTGGCGTCTGGTGGGAGGAAGGTGCCCTTCAGCTCAGCGCAGGGGCGGGTCGAGCGGGAAGCAGGACACCCGCACCGGCCAGGTGTCGCCGCCCGTGGGCAGGGGCATCTGCTTGAGCGCGGCCGCGGCGTCGGTGTCGCGGGCTTCCTCGGCGGCCGCGTGGAAGATGTCGGCCGCGATCGACTGGTCGAACACGCCGATCTGCTGGTGGGGCCACGCTGAAGCGCCGTGCAGGGCGCCCGGGATCAGCTGGTCGACCACCTTCCGCAGCGTCACCCCGTTCGCGGCGCGGTACTTCCAGACGTCGACACCGAGGTTCTTCCCGATCTCCGCCATCCGGCCCCACGCCGTCAGGTTGAAGTTGACGTAGTGCCACGACATCGTGCGCGAGAGTTCGAGGGGCTGGCTGCCGTCGGCGGCGAACTGCACCGGGAACCGCTTCTGCTCCGCGTCGAGCACGATCTTCCGGGCCGCGTCGCGGTGACCCAGGTACGCCGAGATCGCCGCGTTCTGCATGTCGAGGAACGTGCCGTGGTTGTTGGTGGCGGCCAGTTCCAGCTTGGCCTGCGGGCTGGTCTGCATCCAGTTCAGGTACTGCGTCAGCCACGCCCCGATCCCGGAGCGGTCCTTCCCGGTCCAGCCCGGCGCGCCGCCGTCGAGCAGCGCGAACGCGTCCATCAGCTGGCTGAACGACTGCGTCGAGTCGATGATCCCGGTGCCGCTGACCGTGGTCTTGCAGGGGATGATCTGCGAATACGTCATGTTCGGGTTCATCTTGGTGGCCGGGTCGAGGAACCACGTCCGGATGTCGAGCGCCGCCCGCTTCGCGTACTTCGCGTCGCCGGTGTAGTACCAGGCCAGCGAGAGGTAGTACATCGCGTCCCACGCCCACATCCGGTAGGTGTGGTCGGTGATCGCGTCGGCTTCGGGGTTGCGCTGGCCGTCCTTGCTGACGTACGGGCAGCCCTGCGGGTTCTCCGGCGTCTTCGGCTGGCTCGCCCACCAGTAGGGCGCTTGGCTCGTGTAGTCGTGCTTGTCGCCGCTCGGAGGCGCGGACGGCTTCTGCATGACCGACCACGGCCCGGCCGTCAGTGCGGTGTTCGCTTTGTCCAGCACCGCTTTCAGCGCGTCCCGCTGGGTCTTCGTCGCGTGGCCGCTGCGGATCGCCTGCCGGATGTTCGCGAGCTTGGCGCCGTCGGTGACCACGGTGCGCGGCGGCGACGCGGCCACCGCCGTCCCGCTCACCGGGACCACCATGCTCACCGACAACGCCAGTGCGCAAAGAACTCTTCGCACGTCGACCGCCCTTTCTGGGACGTCAAGATCCCCACGTCGTCACCGGGCGGCGGTACGGCTGCAGGGATTCTGACGTCCTCGGAAGGCAGTGTCAATCCGTGGGCCAGATGCGGTGCTTCTCGATCGGCCGCGCGTACGACCGCGCTCGGCTGGTCTTCAACCCCAGTGCCACCAGGGACTCCGCGAGCCGGACCCCGGCCGCGACGCCGTCGATGACCGGGATGTCCAGCATCGTCGCGATCTTCCGGTCCAGCCCGGTCATCCCGGCGCACCCGAGCACGAGCACCTCGGCCCCGGCGTCCCGCGCGCGCCGGCCCGCGGTGAGCAACGCCGATTCGGTCCGGCGTTCGTCGGTCAGTTCCAGCACGCCGAGCCCGGCCCCGGTGACCGTGACGCAGTTCTGCGCGACGCCGGCGGCGTGCAGGCTGTCCTCGATCAGCCCGCACGTCCGGTCCAAAGTGGTCACCACGCCGTAGCGGCGGCCGAGCAGGCAGGCCAGGTGCGCGGCCGCTTCGGTGATGTCGACGACCGGGACGTCGAGCAGCTCGCGCGCGCCCTCGCGGCCGTGCTCGCCGAACCCGGCGAGCACGACGGCGTCGAACGGTTCGTCCAGACCCCGCAACAGGTCCAGCACGGCTGCCGCGGACAGGAAGCTGTCCAGCCAGCCTTCGGCCGACTCGGGTCCCCAGCGAGGCGTCCGCGCCAGGATCTCCGTGCCGGGGCTCGCGGCCGCGCGGGCCCCGGCTTCGATCTCCTTCGTCATCGCCTCGGTGGTGTTGCAGTTGGTGACGACGATCCTCATCGGTGCTTCCTCGACACCACGAAGTACAGTGCCGCCGACGACGCCGTGCCGATGAACCACGAGTAGGGCGCGGCCGGGGCGAAGTACGGCACCAGCGCGATCACCGCGGCCAGCGCGGCGGTCGGGAAGAACGTGACGAGGGCGCGCGGGTTGACGCGCGGGTAGATTCCGCCGTCGACGAACAGCTGGGCGACATCGACCTTGCCGCGCCGGATCAGGTAGTAGTCGACGATCATGATCCCGAACAGCGGGCCGAGGAACGCGCCGAGCCCGCCGAGGAAGTAGTTGACCACCGCCGGCGAGGAGTACAGCTTCCACGGCAGCACGCACAGGGCGGCGACCGCGCTGATCATCCCGCCCACGGTGAAACTGATCCGCTTCGGCCAGATGTTCGCCAGGTCGTAGGCGGGGGAGACGAAGTTGGCGACGATGTTGACGCCCATGGTGGCGATGGCGAAGGTCAGCGCACCGATGATGAGCACCGGTGTGTTGTGCACCTTGGCCAGCAGCTCGGCCGGGTCGGTGATCGCCTCGCCGAACACCTGCATGCTGCCCGCGGTGACGACGACCGACAGCAGCGCGAACGCGGTCGAGTTGATCGGCAGCCCCCAGAAGTTGCCGCGTCGCACGGTTTTCTGGTCCGGGGCGAACCGCGAGAAGTCGCAGAAGTTGAGCATGAGCGTGCCGTAGGTCGCCAGGATGAGCCCGGCCGCGCCGAACCACTGCCGGATCTGTTCCCCGGTGGACAGCTGCTTCGGGCTGCTGGTGAAGGAGATGTTCCAGTGGCCGGCGGCGAGGATCCAGACGGCGAGGGCGATCATCACGACCCAGATCGCCGGGCCGCACCAGTCCTGGAACTTGCGCACCGACTCCATGCCGCGGGTCAGGATCAGCGCCTGGACCGCCCACAGCGCGACGAAGCAGATCCAGCCGAGCGCGTGCAGGCCGAGGAAACCGTGCTCGGTCAGCGGTTTGAGGCCCGGGTCGATGGCGAGCACGAGCAGCGTGATGGCGACGCTGGCGAGGTAGGTCTGGATGCCGTACCAGAAGATCGCGATGACCGCCCGGATCAGCGCGGGCAGGTTGGCGCCGAACGTGCCGAAGCTGATCCGCGCCACCACCGGGAACGGCACGCCGGTGCGCTGCCCGATCCGGCCCATCAGGTTCATGCCGACGTAGATGATGACGAACCCGAACAGCAGCGCGGTGAACACCTGCCAGGCCGACAGCCCGAGCACGAACAGGCCGGCGGCGAAGGTGTAGTTGCCCAGGTTGTGCACGTCGGACATCCACAGCGCGAAGATGTCGTAGACCTTCCACCGGCGTTCCTTCGCGGGCGCCAGGTCTTCGTTCCACAGCCGGGGATCGGGTGGCGTGGTCGTCTCTTGCGAGGGTTCGGTGAGCGGGGCGGCGGTCATGCGGGCCCTCCGATCGACGTGCACAGACGGCGATTTGGGATACCAAAGTTTGGAATCCCAAATATCACCCCGGCGTCTTCGGCAGTCAACCCTTCGGTGGATAAACTCGTGTTACGGCCGGTTACGGCGGTGTTGAAGGAGGGGCGCGGTGAACGAGCGGCAACCCCTCGCGGCCACCCGGCAGCGGGTCCGCGAGGAGCTGCGCGAACGGATCCTGACCGGCCGGCTCCGCCCGGGCGACCGGCTGGTCGAGCGCGAGCTGGCCGAAGACCTCGGCGTCTCCAGGGTGCCGGTCCGCGAAGCCATCCGCAGCCTGGAGGCCGAGGGTTTCCTCGTGGTCCAGTCGCCGCGGCGGGTCGTCGTCCGGCAGCTGGCACGGGTCGACGTCGAGGAACTCTTCGACGTCCGAGAGGCGCTCGAAGGCCTGGCCGCGGGACTGGCGGCGTCCCGAGCGGGAGCGGCGGAGCTCAAGGGCCTCGACCGGATCCTCGCCGACGCCGCCCGCGCCACGGCGCGCGGCGACGCCGCCCGGATCACCGTCCTGAACTCGCGCTTCCATGACGAGATCGTCGCCATCGCGGGCAACGCGCTGCTCTCGACCATGCTGCAACCGCTCGAGGGGCGGCTCCGCTGGCTCACGAGCCAGAACGAGCACTGGGCCGAGCTGCTCGACGAGCACCGGAGGCTGTTCGAGGCGATCGCGTCGGGGGACGCCGACCGGGCGAAGGCGTCCGCGGTCGAGCACGTGCGGGTGAACCGCGAAGTGACCCTGCGTTCCCTCTTCGGCGAAGAACCCGGTGAACGTCCGGCGGGCTGATCACCGCCCGATTTGGCGAGCAATGCGCCCGGGCGCCCGGTTTTTCAGCCATTCGCACCAGCGGTGACACGACTTTGGTCTGTGTCACGCCGCCGAACGGCTGCTTACGGTCTTCGGTCACCGGTCTCGCCGACCGGTGTCCCCGCCGTCCGGGAGGTTCACCGTGCGTAGTGCTTCAGTACTGGCCGCCCTCACCCTCACCCTGACCGTCACCGGCGCCGCCGAGGCCGCGCCCGCCGCTCACGGCCACGCCCAGCGCGTCTGCTCGGTCGCCCCGGCCGGATTCGCGGCCTGCAACGCCTGGATCGACACCGACCACGTCACCACCGCGGCCGCGGCCGCCACGCCGTCCGGGCTCGGCCCGGCCGACCTGCTCTCGGCGTACAACCTCGGTTCACTCGCGGGCAGCGCCGGTGCGGGGCGCACGATCGCCATCGTGGACGCCTACGACGCACCGACCGCCTTCGCCGACGTCAACGTCTACCGCGCCCAGTACGGCGTCCCCGCGCTCGCGTCCTGCACGCCGTCGTCGATCAACGCGAGCACCACCCCGTGCTTCGCCAAGGCCGACCAGAGCGGCGGGACCAGTTACCCGCGCAAGGACGGCGGCTGGGCCCAGGAGATCTCCCTCGACCTCGACATGGCCTCGGCCATCTGCCCGAAGTGCAACATCCTGCTGGTGGAGGGCACCTCGTCGAGCTTCGCCAACCTCGGCACCGCGGTGAACACCGCGGTCCGGCTCGGCGCCGAAGTGGTCAGCAACAGCTACGGCGGCAGCGAGTTCTCCGGCGAGGCGAGCTCCGAAGGGCAGTACTTCAACCACCCGGGCGTCGCGATCACCGTCAGCTCCGGTGACTCCGGCTACGGCGTCGAGTTCCCGGCCGCGTCGCGGTACGTCACCGCGGTCGGCGGCACCAGCCTGAAGAAGGCGTCGAACACCCGCGGCTGGAGCGAGACGGCGTGGAGCGGCGCGGGCAGCGGCTGCTCGGCCTACATCACCAAGCCGTCGTGGCAGACCGACAGCGGCTGCGGCAGGCGCACGGTCGCCGACGTCAGCGCCGTCGCCGACCCGGCCACCGGGGTCGCGGTCTACGACAGCACGGCCTACCAGGGCCGGTCCGGCTGGATGGTGTTCGGCGGCACGAGCGTCGCGGCTCCGGTCGTCGGCAGTGTCTACGCCCTGGGCGGTGTCAGCGGCGTCGCGGGCGCGAACACTGTGTACTCGCACACATCGTCGCTCAACGATGTGAGCGGCGGCAGCAACGGCTCGTGCGGCGGCAGCTACCTGTGCACCGCCGTGACCGGCTACGACGGCCCGACCGGGCTCGGCACCCCGGCCGGAGCCGCTGCCTTCTGAGTGCTTTCCGCGCGAGGGCCATCACGCGAGCGGCGTCACGCCCGCGTGGTGGCCCTTCACGCTGAGCACTAACATGATCACGGTACTCGTGCAGCCCCAGCAAAAGTGGCATATCCGACACGCCCCAGGAGCCCCGCCAACAGGCGCTTCCCAGCGGCTTCATGGGAAATTCACAGAATGGGTGGCAAGTCTGACAACGTGAACCACGCCGACGACGGTGCCGGATCGGCGGCACGATGACCACTGCCCAGGCCGCGCTCGAGGCCCCCGCCCGCCCGACGAGACCGGGCGCGAAAGCGCCCTACCTCCACCAGATCGACCTCTTCCGGTTGGTCACGTTCGCCTGCGTCATCCTCATCCACGTGGTGGGCGCGACGAACTTCGCGCAGGACGTCGGCGCCAACGCCGTCGAGACGCCGCTGCACTTCACCCGTGAGGCCTTCTTCGCGCTCACCGGGTTCGTGCTGGTGTTCCAGAACCGCCGCCGCGAGTTCACCGCGGGCGACTTCTGGCGACGGCGGCTCCCGCTGGTCGCCACGCCCTACCTGGCCTGGTCGATGTTCTTCTGGGCGTACGCGCTGGTGACCGGGGAACAGCAGCCGGGCTCGCTCGAGGCGTCGATGCGCCTGCTGCTGAAGGACCTCGTCACCGGCGGCGCCTGGTACCACCTGTACTTCCTGCTGGTGACGATGCAGGTCTACCTGCTGTTCCCGGTGCTGATGAAGCTGCTGCGGGCGACCGAGGGCAAGCACAAGTGGCTGCTGCTCGGCAGCGGCCTGGTGCAGGTCGGCGTCACGCTGTTCATGACCTACCAGCCGTTCGGCGTGAGCTACGAGACGATCACCCACCTGTACGGCACGATCCTGCCGTACCAGTTCTACACGCTGTTCGGTGCCGTGGTGGCCATGCACTTCGAGACCGTGCACGCCTGGGCGGGGCGGCACCGGCTGCTGCTCGGCGGGCTGTTCGCCGCGGTGCTGGCCGGCACCGAGTGGTACTACTTCCGCACCGTCCACAGTGGAACGTTCCCGCAGGTGGCCAGCGACCCGTTCCAGCCGTACCTGATCCCGTGGTTCCTCACCGTCATCGCCGCGATCTACGCGTTGGCGACGAGGTGGGCGGCGCGCCGCCGGGAGGGCAGCCGCGGGGCCCGGGTGGTGTCGTGGGCGGCGAACCGGTCGTTCAGCATCTTCCTCGTGCACCCGCTCGCCCTGGCGCTGCTGGGGCCGGCGATCCCGCACGTCGCGGAGCGGTTCGGCGCGCCGTGGCTGAGCGTGATCATCTACGCGGCCACGATCGTCCTGACGATCGCGATCGTGGAGGTCCTGCGGCGGTTGCCCGGTAGCCGTGCGCTCACGGGCCGGCCGCGGCTGACACCGGCGAAGGTTGCGGCTTAGATCACCCAGGTGGGTGGCGGGCGTCATATTCGGCGTCCGGGGCGAGTCACAGCGCGCGGATCCGCAGGAGTGGGATATGCTGGCGGCCCGTGGGACTTCAGTCGCGGGCTACCAAGTACGTATTTGTCACCGGAGGCGTCGCCTCCTCTCTGGGTAAGGGACTCACGGCTTCCAGCCTGGGTCAGCTCCTTACCGCACGCGGGCTTCGCGTCACGATGCAGAAACTCGACCCCTATCTCAACGTCGACCCCGGGACGATGAACCCGTTCCAGCACGGTGAGGTGTTCGTCACCGACGACGGCGCCGAGACCGACCTCGACATCGGGCACTACGAGCGGTTCCTCGACCGCGACCTCGACGGCAAGGCCAACGTCACCACCGGCCAGGTCTACTCCGAGGTGATCGCCAAGGAACGCCGCGGCGAGTACCTCGGCGACACCGTGCAGGTCATCCCGCACATCACCGACGAGATCAAGGCCCGGATCACCGCGGCCGCCGGGCCCGACGAGACCGGCCAGTCGCCGGACGTCGTGATCACCGAGGTCGGCGGCACGGTCGGCGACATCGAGTCGCTGCCGTTCCTGGAGGCCTGCCGCCAGGTCCGCCACGACGTCGGCCGCGACCACTGCTTCTTCCTGCACGTCTCGCTGGTGCCGTACCTGGCGCCGTCGGGCGAGCTGAAGACGAAGCCGACCCAGCACTCGGTCGCCGCGCTGCGCAACATCGGCATCCAGCCCGACGCGCTGGTCTGCCGGGCCGACCGGGAGATCCCGGAGGACCTCAAGCGCAAGATCGGCCTGATGTGCGACGTCGACACCGAGGCCGTCATCGCCTGCCCGGACGCGCGGTCCATCTACGACATCCCGAAGGTGCTGCACGGCGAGGCGCTCGACGCCTACGTCGTCCGCCGCCTCGGCCTGCCGTTCCGCGACGTCGACTGGACGGTGTGGGGCGACCTGCTCGACCGCGTGCACAACCCCAGCGAGATCGTCCGGATCGCCGTCGTCGGCAAGTACATCGACTTGCCGGACGCCTACCTCTCGGTCACCGAGGCCCTGCGTGCGGGCGGGTTCGCCCACCGCGCGAAGGTCGAGATCGTCTGGGTCGCCTCCGACGACGCGCAGACCGCGTCCGGCGCCGCGTCCGTGCTGTCGCAAGTGGACGGTGTGCTGATCCCGGGCGGGTTCGGCATCCGCGGCATCGAGGGCAAGGTCGGCGCGATCGAGTACGCCCGCACGCGCGGCGTCCCGCTGCTCGGCCTGTGCCTCGGCCTGCAGTGCATGGTCATCGAGGCCGCCCGGAACCTGGCCGGCATCAAGGACGCGGGTTCGTCGGAGTTCGACGAGAACACCAAGCACGCGGTGATCTCGACCATGGCCGACCAGCGCGACGTCGTCGCGGGCGAGCGGGACATGGGCGGCACCATGCGCCTCGGCGCCTACCCGGCGAAGCTCAAGGCGGGTTCGCAGGTCGCCAAGGCCTACGGCACCACCGACGTCTCCGAGCGGCACCGGCACCGCTACGAGGTCAACAACGCCTACCGCAAGCAGCTCTCGGACGCGGGCCTGGTCTTCTCCGGCACGTCGCCGGACGACCGCCTGGTCGAGTTCGTCGAGCTGCCCGCCGACCAGCACCCGTTCTTCGTCGGCACGCAGGCGCACCCCGAGCTGAAGAGCCGTCCGACCCGGCCGCACCCGCTGTTCAGCGCGTTCGTCAAGGCCGTGGTGGACCGCAAGGTCGCCGAGCGGCTGCCGGTCGAGCTGCCCGAGGCCCCGGTGGCGGCCCGGTGACCGCGCCGGGCGAGCACGAGTTCAGCGTCGCCTCCAGCCGCGACGTCCACATCGGACGCGTCGTCGGCCTGCGGATCGACGACGTCGTGATGCCGGGCGGCGACACCGCGGTCCGCGAGGTGATCGAGCACCTCGGGGCGGTGGCGATCGTCGCGCTGGACGACGAGCAGCAGGTCACGCTCGTCCACCAGTACCGGCACCCGATCGGGCACCGGCTGTGGGAGCTGCCCGCGGGCCTGATCGACCACCTCGGCGAGGACCCGGTGGGCACGGCTCGCCGGGAACTCGTCGAAGAGGCCGGCCTGGCGGCTTCGGACTGGGTGACGCTGGTCGACGTCGCGGCGTCGCCCGGCTTCACCGACGAGGTCGTGCGGGTCTTCCTGGCCCGCGGACTGTCCGATGTGGACCGCGAGGTGCTCGGCGACGAGGAGGCCGACCTGGTCATCCGCAAGTTCCCGCTCGCCGAGGCGGTCCGGATGGCCCTGGCGGGCGAGTTGCTCAACGGCGCCACGGTCTCGGGTGTGCTGGCCACCCACGCGGTGCTCACCGGCGTGGCCTCGCCGCGGCCGGCGGACGCCCCGTGGGAGGACCGCCCGACCGCGTTCGCCAAGCGCAAGCAGTCCTGAGCAGTCCTGACCCCAGCGCCCCAAGGTGGCCTTCGGTGCGTTGAACGCACCGAAGGCCACATTGGGTGCGTTCAACGCAACCAAGGCCACATCGGGGCGCTCGGGGCTAGGGGCGGAGCTGGCGGCCTTCGGCGTCGGTGCCGCCGTTGACCAGGAGCACGATGCCGTCGATGATCGGCCAGAACACGCCGACTCCGGTGCAGAAGGTGGCGAAGAGCTGGGCCAGGCCCAGCCCGGTCTGGCCGGTGTAGAACCGGCCGACGCCGAAGGGCAGCACGATCTGCAGCACCCCGGCCACCGTCTTCGACCGGTGCGAGTACTGGACGGGCATCGACGGCGCGTACGGCACCGGCAGCGGCGTCGAGGGCGGCGCGTACGGGTCGGGCCCGTACATCGGCAGCTGCGTGGTGGGCTGCGCGTACGGCGGTGCCGACGGCGGCGGCCCGAAGAAGCCCGGGTGCGGGTGCGGCAGGTCGCGGAACAGCGGCCGCAGGTCGCCCAGCGTCGTCGCCGCGTAGGCGTCGGTCACCCGCGTCTCGTACTCGTCCGGCGTGATGCGGCCCATGCCGAAGTGATCGGAGAGCAGCCTCGCGGCTTCCTCCCGCTCGGCCGTCCCGATGCGCAGCTCCTCGGACCCCATGGATCCACCGTAACCGCGTGCCCCGGGGAACGGGGTTTCTGCCGGGTCACGACCGCCGCGCGCCCTAAGGTGGCGGCGTGGCAGCCTCGGGCAGCACCGAAGGCGTGATCGCCGCGTACCTCGACCACCTGGCCGTCGAACGCGGGACCGCGCGCAACACCCTGGACAGCTACGCCCGCGACCTGCGCCGGTACGCCGCGCACCTGGACGGCCTGGGCGTCGCGAAGGTCGCCGACGTCACGTCCGCGCACGTCACGGCCTTCGGTGCCGCCCTGCGCGAGGGTGACGACGAGCACCAGCCGCTGGCCGCGTCGTCGGCCGCCCGCGCCCTGGTCGCCGTGCGGGGCCTGCACAAGTTCGCACACGCCGAGGGCCTCACCGAGCACAACCCGGCCCGCGAGGTCCGGCCGCCGACGCCGGCCAAGCGGCTGCCCAAGGCGCTGCCGGTCGGCGACGTGCTGCGGCTGCTGGAGACCCCGCCGCCGGACGGCGAGCGCCCGCTGCGCGACCGGGCGCTGCTCGAGGTGCTCTACTCGACCGGCGCCCGGATCTCCGAGGCGGTCGGCCTGGACCTCGACGACGTCGACGCCGCCGAGCGCACGGTGCTGCTCGACGGCAAGGGCGGCAAGCAGCGGCTGGTGCCGATCGGCCGTCCCGCGCTCGCCGCGCTGCACGCCTACACCGTCCGCGCCCGGCCCGCGCTCGCCGCGCACGGCCGGGGCACGGCGGCGCTGTTCCTCAACGCCCGCGGCAGCCGGCTGTCGCGGCAGAGCGCGTGGCAGGTCCTCAAGGACACCGCCGAACGGGCGGGCATCGTCGCCGCCGTGTCGCCGCACACCCTCCGCCACTCCTTCGCCACGCACCTCCTGGAAGGCGGCGCCGACGTCCGCGTCGTCCAAGAACTCCTCGGTCACGCATCGGTGACGACGACCCAGGTGTACACGCTGGTCACGGTCAACACCCTCCGCGAGGTGTACGCGACGGCGCACCCGCGAGCACTGGGCTAGACGGCCCTGGAAACGGCCGACAGCCTTCGTAGCCTGCACCGACGGTCGAGTGACATTGCCCCGTCGAGTCCGGCGCGTTGCTTTGCCGGGGCTCCGACTCCGCGCATAGGCTGCGGCGGACGCGACGAACAAGGAGTCTTCTCGCCATGTCGACACCGAACCAGCCGGCCGTCCCGGCCGAGTCCGCCGGGTCGGCGGCGGCGAACCTCAGCCAGGTCACCATCGCGACACCCACCGACCACGACGGCGACGATCAGCCGGAGCGCAACGGCAAGAAGGTGAAGCTCGAGGGCATCGGGCCGACCGGCCGCCCGATCCGCGAGCACCCCGATCCGGCGCCCCTGGACAAGCACGGGCCGGCCAAGATCATGGCGATGTGCAACCAGAAGGGCGGCGTCGGCAAGACGACGTCGACCATCAACCTGGGTGCCGCCCTCGCCGAGTACGGGCGGCGGGTGCTGCTCGTCGACTTCGACCCGCAGGGCGCGCTCGCCGTCGGTCTCGGCATCCAGCCGCACGAACTGGACCAGACGGTCTACAACGCCATCATGGAGCGCTCGGTCAGCGCCACCGACGTGCTGATGAAGACCCGCGTCGACGGCGTTGACCTGCTGCCGAGCAACATCGACCTGTCCGCCGCGGAGGTCCAGCTCGTCGCCGAGGTAGGGCGCGAGCACACGTTGTTACGGGTCCTGCGTCCGGTCATGAACGACTACGACTATGTTCTTGTCGACTGCCAGCCCTCGCTCGGCCTGCTCACGGTGAACGCGCTGACCGCCGCGGACGGCGTGATCATCCCGCTGGAGTGCGAGTTCTTCAGTCTCCGAGGCGTCGCCCTCCTGATCGACACCATCGAGAAGGTGCAGGAACGCCTCAACCCCAAACTGGACATCGTCGGGATTCTCGCCACCATGTACGACCCGAGAACCCTGCATTCGAAGGAGGTCATGGCTCGCGTGGTGGAGGCATTCGGCGAGACCGTGTTCGACACGGTCATCAACCGCACCGTGCGGTTCCCCGAGACGACGGTCGCGGGTGAGCCGATCACGACCTGGGCGCCCAAGTCGGCCGGCGCGGCGGCGTACCGCCAGCTGGCCCGCGAGGTGATCGCTCGGTGAGCAGGCGCGCCTCCCTGCCCGGAGCGTCGGAACTCTTCAGGATCACCTCCAGTCCCGCCCTCGATCTCCCTCCCCAGGCACCACCCGCCGAGCCCGTCGAGAAGGCCAAGCCTGCGGACAACGGCCGGACGGAACAGCTGGCCCGCAGCGCGGCCCCCCACGGGTCCGGCCGGACCAAGCACGACGCGAAGATCACCGTGTACGTCTCCGGCGACGAGCTCGTCGCGATGGAGCAGGCCCGGCTGACGCTGCGCGCGAAGCACGACCTGGTCGTCGACCGCGGCCGGCTCGTGCGCGAGGCCGTCGCGGTGCTGCTGGCCGACTTCGACCAGAACGGCGAGGAATCGGTGCTGGTGCAGCGGCTGCGGGTGGTCGGCTCAGACGGCGGCGAAACCGAGGGCTGATGGACGAGCCGGAACCGGCTCCGGAGGAACAGGTACCCGAAGAGCACCAGACGGTGCACGGCGGGATGATCCCCGAAGGCGTCAACACCGAAGAACTGAGCACGTCGAAGTTCAAGGTGCGGCTGGCCAACTTCGAAGGGCCGTTCGACCTGCTGCTGCAGCTGATCTCGCAGCACCAGCTCGACGTCACCGAAGTGGCGCTGCACCGGGTCACCGACGACTTCATCGCCTACACCCGCGCGCTCGGCACCGACTGGAACCTCGACGAGACGACGGAGTTCCTGGTCATCGCGGCCACCCTGCTGGACCTGAAGGCGGCCCGGCTGCTGCCGTCGGCCGAGGTGGAGAGCGAAGACGACCTCGCGCTGCTCGAAGCCCGCGACCTGCTGTTCGCGCGGATCCTGCAGTACCGCGCGTACAAGCAGGTGGCGGCGTTGTTCGGCGAGCTGGAACAGAACGCGCTGCGGCGGTACCCGCGGTCGGTGGCCCTGGAGGAGCGGTTCGTCGGGCTGCTGCCCGAGGTGATGCTGGGCGTGACGCCGCAGAAGTTCGCCGACATCGCGGTGGCGGTGTTCCGCCCGAAGCCGCCGCCGACGGTGTCGATCGCGCACATCCACATGGGCCGCATTTCGGTGCGCGAGCACGCGGCGATCCTGCGGGTGATGCTGGCCGAGCGCGGGCAGGCGACGTTCGGCGAGCTGGTCGACGACTGCGAGCACACGGTGGAGATCGTGGCGCGCTTCCTGGCGCTGCTGGAGCTCTACCGCGAGGCGACGGTCCAGTTCGAGCAGAGCGAGGCACTGGCCGAGCTGCACGTCCGCTGGACGGGCGGCTCGAAGGAAGAAGCCTCCGCGGCGGCCGAGCTGGACCGCGCGTTCGGAGACGAAGAGGAGTACGGGTGAGCAACGAGCAGGTGTCCCCGCCGGAGCCGCCGGTGGGTGAGCCGGCGGAGGCCGCGGCGGAGCCGGCGCTGGACGAGGCCCTGTCCGGTGAGCCGGTGACCGAGGGCGGCGAACCGGTGGAGCCCCTGGTCGAGGAGGCCCCCGCGGCCGAGCCGGAAGCGCCGGTCGAGGAGGCTCCCACCGAGCCCGAGCCCGAGCCCGAGCCCGAGCCCGAGCCCGAGCCCGAGCCCGAGCCCGAGCCCGAGCCCGAGCCCGAGCCCGAGGTGCGTGCTGAGCCGGAGGCCGCCGCCGAGGCAGTGCCCGAGCCCGAGGCGGGTGCTGAGCCGGAGGCCGCCGCCGAGCCCGGCCCCGAGGATCCCGAGTCCGACCTCGTCGCCGCCGGTGACTCCGACTCCATGCCGGACGTCACCTCCGACGAGGCGCTCGAAGCCGCCCTCGAGGCGCTTCTCCTCATCGTCGATTCGCCCGCCGGCGAAGAACTCCTGGCCGACACCCTCGGCCAGCCCAAGTCGCGGATCGTCGTCGCCCTGCGGACCATGGCGCAGAAGTTCACCGACCGGAACTCCGGGATCGACCTGCGGCGCGTCGGCGAAGGGTGGCGGTTCTACACTAGGGACGTCTATGCCCCGTTCGTGGAGAAGCTCCTGCTGGACGGCCAGCGGTCGAAGCTGACCCGGGCCGCGCTGGAGAGCCTCGCCGTGATCGCGTACCGGCAGCCGGTGACCCGCGCGCGGGTTGCCGCGGTGCGCGGCGTGAACGTGGACGGCGTGATCCGGACGCTGCTCGCGCGCGGCCTCATCGAAGAGATGGGGACCGATCCCGAGACGACCGGGACGCTGTACGTGACGACCGAGCTGTTCCTGGAGCGACTGGGGCTGTCGTCACTGAACGACCTGCCGCCGATCGCTCCGTTGCTACCCGAAGTGGACACCATCGATGACATCCAGTGAACACCCCGACGGCGTCCGGCTGCAGAAGGTGCTGTCGCAGGCCGGGGTCGCCTCCCGGCGCGCGGCCGAGGACCTGATCGTCGCCGGCCGGGTCGAGGTGGACGGCGAGGTCGTCACCGAGCTGGGCCGCCGCGTCGACCCGGACAACGCGATCATCCACGTCGACGGCACCCGGGTGAACCTGCGCGACGACCTCATCTACCTCGCCCTGAACAAGCCCAAGGGCGTGCACTCGACGATGTCGGACGACCGCGGCCGCCCGTGCGTCGGCGACTACCTGCGTGGCCGGTACGAGGAGACGCCCGGTGTCGTGCACGTCGGCCGGCTCGACGAGAACACCGAGGGCCTGCTGCTGCTGACCAACGACGGCGACCTCGGCCACCGGCTGATGCACCCCTCCTACCGGGTGCTCAAGACCTACCTCGCCGAGGTCGACGGCCTGGTGCCGCGCGGGCTCGGCAAGGAGCTGCGCAAGGGCTGGGAGCTGCCGGACGGCATCGTCAAGGTCGACCAGTTCCGGGTCAAGGACATGCACTCCGGCAAGTCGCTGGTCGAGCTGGTCATCCACGAGGGCAAGAAGCACATCGTGCGCCGCCTGCTCAAGGACACCGGTCACCCGGTGCTCAAGCTGGTCCGCACCGCGGTCGGCGACGTCCAGCTCGGCAACCAGCGCGTCGGCTCGATCCGGCGGCTGACGAAGACCGAGGTCGGCGCGCTTTACCGCAACGTCGAGCTCTGACTCACGGCGGTGACGAAGCCGCCGGAGGTCGCGTCGTCCGCCGACGGTCGGCCGTAGGCGGCGGCCAGCTCGGCGCGGGTGACCGTCGACGGCTCCCAGCCGTGGGCGGCCAGCCACTCCGGCGCGGTGTCCCGGAGGCCGCCGCGCCACAGCGCGGTGACGTGCTCGCCGTCCTCGGTCGCGCGGGCACGGGAGACCAGGCTGTCCGGCGCGTCGCCCGGCCGGTGCTCGAACGACACCCGGCTGCCCGGGGCGGACAGCTCGCCCAGGGTGGTCAGGAGCCGGGCAGCTTCGTCGTACGACAGGTAGATCAACAGGCCCTCGGCCAGCCACGCCGTCGGCACGGCGGGGTCGAACCCGGCTTCGCGCAGCGCCGTGGCCCAGTCCTCCCGCAGGTCGGCGTGCACGACGATCCGCTCGCAGGCCGGTGTCGCGCCCCGCGCGGTGAGCACATCGTCCTTGAACGCCAGCACGTCCGGCAGGTCGAGCTCGAACAGCCGGGTGCCCGGCGCCCAGGCCAGCCGGAACGCCCGCGCGTCGAGCCCGGCGGCGAGAAGCACGACCTGGGTGCAGCCCGCGCCGAGCAGGTAGTCGTCGAAGAACCGGGTCCGGATCACCACCTGCGGGTACATCAGGGCGCCCAGTCCGGCCTGAGTGCTGCCGCGGTCGGGCAGAGCCGAGCGGCCCGCCTCGTGGAACGCCGCCGCGTACGGATCGTCGAACAGGCGATCCGGGCGGCGGCTTTCGTACGCGCGCAGTGCGGCGACACCGACGGCGGTGACGCTCACGGCGGGCAGGGACTCCGTCATGCTTCCCAACGTACGCCCGACTTTCCGCCGTGGCGGGCGAGTGCGCCGGGTCGCTAGCGTGACGGACATGCGACTCGGAGTGGTGTGCGGGATTCTCGCGGTGCTCCTGTCCGGCGCGGTGGCCCCGGCCGCCGCGGCGCCCGCGGCGAGCGAACCGGTCTACGACTACGCGAAGGCGATCCGCGAGACCGTCTGGGTCGACATCGGCCGCGACGGCGACGGTGACGGGCGCTCCGACCGCGTCGCCGCCGACATCGTCCGGCCGGGTGAAGCGACGTCACGCGTTCCGGTGATCATGGACGCCAGTCCGTACTACTCGTGCTGCGGGCGCGGCAACGAGAGCGAGCTGAAGTCGTACGACAGCGCGGGGAAGCCGGTGAAGTTCCCGCTGTTCTACGACAACTACTTCGTGCCGCGGGGCTACGCCGTGGTGCTGGTCGACCTGGCCGGGACGAACCGGTCGGCCGGCTGCGCGGACGTCGGCGGTGCCTCGGACGTCGACTCGGCGCGCAAGGTCGTCGACTGGCTGAACGGCCGCGCGACCGGCTACAGCGCGAAGACCGGCGGCAGCGCGGTGACCGCGGGCTGGACCACCGGGAACGTCGGGATGATCGGCAAGTCCTACGACGGCACGATCGCCAACGGTGTCGCGGCCACCGGCGTCGCCGGGCTGAAGACCATCGTCCCGATCTCGGCGATCAGCTCCTGGTACGACTACTACCGCTCCGACGGCGCCACCTTCGGCTTCAACCCGGACGGGCTCGCGCGCACGGTGGAGGCGCGCAACGGCGGGCAGAACTGCTCGGCGCAGAACCAGGTGCTGGCTTCCGGCGCCACCGCGAACGGCGACTACGGGCCGCTCTGGGCCGACCGGGACTACGTCACGCGGGCGGGCAACGTGCGGGCCAGCGTGCTGCTGTCCCACGGTGTCAACGACCTCAACGTCAAGACCATCCACTTCGGACAGTGGTGGGCCGGGCTGAACGTCGAGAAGAAGATCTGGCTGTCCCAGACCGGGCACGTCGACCCGTTCGACTACCGGCGCGCGGACTGGGTGGACCTGCTGCACCGGTGGTTCGACCACTACCTGCTCGGCCTCGACAACGGCGTCCAGAACGGGCCGCAGGCCAGCGTCGAGCGGCAGCCGGACCAGTGGGCGGACCAGAGCGCCTACCCGGCAGCCGGGGCGGTGGCGACGACGCTGCGGCCCGGGGTGGCCGGCACGCTGGGCACTTCCCCGGCGTCCGGGACGGCGTCGTTCACCGACAACCCGAGCCTGGGCGAGGACACCTGGGTGACCAACCCGGGCAGCGCGGCTTTGACGTATTCGACCGGGGCCCTGACCTCGGACGTGCAGGTCTCGGGGACTTCGTCGGTCACCGTGACGGCGACGCCGGGCACGTCGTCGGCCCGGGTTTCGGCCCTGCTGGTGGACCTCGGCGCGGCGACGATCCGCAACTTCGCCGGCAGTGGCGAGGGGATCAGGACCGGCACCGCGGAGAACTGCTGGGGTTCCTCGACGACGGGCGACGACGCCTGCTACCGGATCGCCTCCGCGGACGTGAAGAAGGTGAACTACACGATCATCAGCCGGGGCTGGGCGGACCTGGCGAACTACGCGTCCCTTTCGCAGGAACGGCCGCTGACCCCGGGAACGGCGTACACGATGACGTTCCGGCTGGCCTCGACGGACCACGTGGTGCCGCGCGGGCATGCGCTGGCCTTGATCATCGGCGGCACGGACGGCAGCTTCATCCGCGGACCGGCCCAGCCAGGGCGGGTGACGCTGGACCTGGCCCGCACCTCGGCGTCGGTCCCGCTGGCCGGGGTGGTGCCCGCCGCGACGACTCACCCGGCCCTCGGCACGGGCGCGTTCGTGCCGTCGGCGGGCCGGGCGGACCTGCGCTAGCTCGCCTCGGCCGGCGCCGTCTTCGTCGCCGTCTTCCGTTGCACGGCCCGGACGATCGGCTCGACGACCCGGGCCGCCGTCGGGCCGAGGATCGCCATCAGCAGGACGTACGCCGTGGCCAGGGCCGCCAGCTCGCCGGTGACCGCGCCCGCCGTCACCGCCAGGCCGGCGATGACGATCGAGAACTCGCCCCGCGCGACCAGCGCCGCCCCGGCCCGGGCCCGGCCCATCTTCCCGATGCCCTGGCGGCGCGCCGCCCACCAGCCGGTGCCGACCTTCGTCAGCGTCGTGACCACCGCGAGGACCACGGCCCAGCCGAGCACCGGCGGGATCGACGCCGGGTTCGTGTTGAGCCCGAAGACCACGAAGAACACCGCGGCGAACAGGTCGCGCAGGGGCTCCAGCATGTGCGTGGCGTTCTCCGCCGTCGAGCCGGAGATCGCGATGCCGAGCAGGAACGCGCCGACCGCGGCCGACACCTGCATCGCCGACGCCAGCCCGGCCACCAGCAGCGCCGCGCCGAGGACCTTCAGCAGGAACACCTCGCGGTCCGGGCTGTCGACGGCGGCCGAGACGTACCGGCCGAACTTGAGCGCGACCACCAGGACCACGGTGATCACCAGCAGCGAGATCCCGACGGCCTCCAGGCCGCCCAGCAGCGAGACGCCGCCCAGGACCGCGGTGAGGATCGGCAGGTAGAGCGCCATCGCGAGGTCCTCGAACACGAGGATCGAGAGCACCACCGGCGTCTCGCGGTTGCCGAGCCTGCCGAGGTCGCCGAGCACCTTGGCGACGATCCCGGACGACGAGATGTACGTGACGCCCGCCATCACCATCGCGCCGACCGGGCCCCAGCCCAGCAGCAGCGCGACGGCCGCGCCGGGAGCCGCGTTGAGGACGATGTCGAGCAGGCCCGCCGTCCACGAGCGGCGCAGCCCGGTGAACAGCTCGGCCGCGGAGTACTCGAGGCCGAGCAGCAGGAGCAGGAGCACGACGCCGATTTCGCCGGCCAGGTGCGTGAAGCCGCCGATGTCGGTCAGCGGGATCAGCCCGCCCTGGCCGAAGCAGAGGCCGCCGAGCAGGTAGAGCGGGATGGGGGAGAGGCCGATCTTGCCGGCCAGGCGCCCGAGCGCGCCCAGCCCGAAGAAGACCGCCCCCAGTTCGATCAGGGACAGCGCGGTGTGGTCCATCGGCCGCTCAGCCGTACTTGAGGATCTTGGTGGCGGCTTCGAGGCCCTCGCCCGTGCCGACCGCGACCAGCAGGTCGCCCCCGGTGAACGTGAAGTCCGGCGTCGGCGACGGGTGCACCTGGCCGGCCCGGGCCACCGCGACCACCGAGACGCCGGTGCGGGTGCGCATCGCGGTGTCGCCGAGCGTCCGGCCGTCGAAGGGGCCGGACGGCTTGATCGGCAGCTGCCGGGTGCTGATCCCGGGCAGGTCCCGGTGCTCCTCGGTGAGCTGCGCGACCAGCTGCGGTGCGCCGAGCAGGTTGGCCAGCGCGCCGGCCTCGTCCGCGGTGAGCGGGATCGAGGCGGCGCAGGCATCGGGATCGTCCGGTTTGGACACGATCAGCTCGATGTGGCCGTCCCGCTGGGTGACGACGCCGATGCGGCGGCCGGTACGGGTGGCGAAGTCCTTGCGGACCCCGATGCCGGGCAGGGGAGTTACTTCGACGTTCACCCAACCACCGTAACCCAGGTGTCCGATTCGCGGGGTTCAGCCGAGCAGCAGGAGCAGGGCGGCGACGACCATCACGACGGCGGTCAGGCCGTGGACGCCGAAGGCGATGGCCTTCTTGCCGCGGTGACGCAGGATCAGCAGCATGTCGAAGACCGGCCAGAGGGCCGCGGTGAGCATGACCCAGCCGAGCGCGTGCGCGTCGCCGTAGATCACCAGGGCCAGCGGGACCAGGCCCGCCCCGATGTCGCGGCCGCCCTTGACGTTGAGGAAGGTCTCCGCGTTCTCGGGGACCTCGTTGAAGCCGAAGCCCGCGGCGATCTTCGCCGGTGCGAAGAGGTAGTTGAGGCCGATGTAGATGATCCCGAGCGCGACGATCGCGGTGAGGACGTAACCGGTGACGATCATGGTGTTCCCTCCAGTGGTTTCTAGCATTGCTAGGATTGCTAGCAACGCTAATCTAGCATCGCTAGTTTGTCTAGCGGTGCTAGCATGTGATCCATGACCCAGCGACAACGGCGTGTGCGCGACCGGACCGAGCGAGCGCAGCGGATCGTCACCGCGGCCCGGGAGCTCGCCGAGGCGGAAGGCTGGGACGCGGTCACCACCAGGAAGCTCGCCGCCCTGATCGAGTACAGCCAGCCTGTGCTCTACAGCCACTTCCCCGGCGGCAAGGACGCGATCATGGCGGCGGCCGCGCTGGAGGGCTTCGCCGAGCTGGCCACGGTGCTGGCGGCCGCGCGGGACGGCGGCCTGGCGGGTGTCGTCCGCGCCTACGTCGACTTCGCCGAGGCCAAGCCCGCGTTGTACGACGCGATGTTCACGCTGGCTTCGGAGCTGCCGTTCGCCCAGGACGACACCCCGGAGGTGATGAAGGCGAACTTCGCGGAGCTGCTCGCGGTCATCGAACCGGTGGCGGGGACGCAGAACGCGGGTCCGCTGACCGAGGTGTTCTGGAGCACGTTGCACGGGCTGGTGACGCTGGACCGGGGCCATCGGCTGTCGCCGGCACACCGTGACGAGCGCCTCGCGCTCGTGGTGGCGCGCTTCGGCACGCGGGGCGACTGATCTCCTCCGGGGTCCGACCGGCAGAATGGGCCCCGAGCCGACCGAGACGAGAACGCTAGGAGAGTGCCGGTGACGGGAGCCCTACGAGGTGTGGTCGCGCTGGACGGCCCGTCGGGGACCGGGAAGACCACCGTCGCCCGCAAGCTCGCCCAGCGCCTCGGCGCCGGCTACCTCGACACCGGTGCCATGTACCGGATGGTCACCCTCGCCGTGCTGCGCGCCGGCGTCGACCCGGCCGACGCGAACGCCGTCGCCGCCGTCGCCGACCGGGCCGAGTTCAGCATCGGCACCAGCCCGGACCGGCCCGAGATCCGCCTGGCCGGCGAGGACGTCGCCGCCGACATCCGCGGGCCCGAGGTCACCAAGGCCGTCTCGCCGGTGTCCGCCGTTCCGCACGTGCGCGAGCTGCTGGTCGCCCGGCAGCGGCGGATCATCGACGACGTCGTGGCGCACCGCGGCGGGATCGTGGTCGAGGGCCGGGACATCGGCACCGTCGTGGCGCCGGACTCGCCGCTCAAGGTCTTCCTGACCGCCTCGGCCGACGTCCGCGCGTCGCGCCGCAGCACCCAGGACACCGCGGCCGGGCGGCAGTCGTCGGTCGCCGACGCACTGGCTTCGGTCGAGCGTCGTGACCACCTCGACTCGACGCGCGCCGCCTCGCCGCTGCGCGCGGCCGAGGACGCCGTGGACGTCGACACGTCCGAGCTGTCGATCGACCAGGTGATCGTCGCGCTGAGCGAACTGGCCAGCCACCGTGGCCTGCTGGCGGGCTGCAAAGAGGAAGTCGCGCGATGAAAGCTGACGGACTCCCCGAGGGATCCGTCGGCGCACTCCACGACGCCGGGCGGGTCTTCGCCCGGTACCATCTGCGCTCGGCGTTCCGCATCCGGGTGCACGGCCGCGAGCGCGTCCCCGCCACCGGGCCGCTGCTCGTGATCGCCAACCACAGCTCCATGATCGAGCCGCAGCTGATCTTCGGAATGCTTCCGCGGCGTTCGGCGTTCCTGGTCAAGGCCGAGATGTTCGGCGGGATCGTCGGCAAGTTCATGCTGGCGATCGGGCAGATCCCGCTCAAGCGCGGCGAGATCGACCGCAAGCCGCTGATGACCGCGGTCGGCGTCCTGAAAGACGGCGGTGTCGTCGGGATCTTTCCCGAGGGCACCCGCGGTGCCGGGGACGTCGGTGCGGCCGAACGCGGCGCGGCCTGGCTGGTCCGGGCCTCCGGCGCGACCGTGCTCCCGGTCGCGACGCGGGGCACGCTCAAGCCTGCCGACGGCAGGCGGCGGTTCCGGCCACGGGTGGACATCCTCGTGGGCGAGCCGTTCACGCCGAAGGTCGGCCCCGGGAAGACCGGGCTCGACCAGGGCACCGAAGAGCTGCGCGGTGAGCTCGCGGCGCTCGTGAAGACTTTGGACGACTGGCGTGCCGAACACGGATTCGGCGCGGTATAAGGGAAATTAGGTAGTCATGGAAGAGTTGGACAGCGTCGGCGAGATCGACGGCACCTGGTCGGACGAGACCGAATTCGCCGCGCTCGACGCGCAGATCGAGGCGGCCGAGCTGGCCGAGGAGGCTGCGCTCGCGCAGCCGGTGCTCGCCGTCGTCGGCCGGCCCAACGTGGGCAAGTCGACGCTGGTCAACCGCATCCTCGGCCGGCGCGAAGCCGTCGTGCAGGACGTCCCCGGCGTCACCCGCGACCGCGTCGCCTACGACGCCTACTGGGGCGGGCGCAAGTTCACCCTGGTCGACACCGGCGGCTGGGAGCCGGACGCGACCGGGCTGC
The DNA here is from genome assembly GCA_033793495.1 of Streptomyces sp. MN03-5084-2B. Lineage (GTDB taxonomy): Bacteria > Actinomycetota > Actinomycetes > Mycobacteriales > Pseudonocardiaceae > Amycolatopsis. Next base: position 34,050 of record JARAWT010000076.1, read on the forward strand.
AGGCCTCCGTCGCCGCCCAGGCCGAGCTGGCCATGCAGACCGCGGACGCGGTGCTGCTGGTGATCGACGCCTCGGTCGGCGCGACCGCGACCGACGAGGCCGTCTCGAAGGTGCTGCGCCGCTCGAAGAAGCCGGTGCTGCTGGCCGCGAACAAGGTCGACGACGACCGGCTGCTCGCGGACACCGCGTCGCTCTGGTCGCTCGGCCTGGGCGAACCGCACCCGGTCAGCGCGCTGCACGGCCGCAGCTCCGGCGACCTGCTCGACGCCATCCTCAAGGCCCTGCCGGAGTCGCCCCGCGAGGGCGGCGCGGCGACGTCGGGTCCGCGGCGCGTCGCGCTGGTCGGCAAGCCGAACGTCGGCAAGTCGAGCCTGCTGAACAAGCTGTCGGGCGAGGAGCGTTCGGTCGTCGACTCGGTCGCGGGCACCACGGTCGACCCGGTCGACTCGCTGGTCGAGCTGGACGGCGAGACCTGGCGGTTCGTCGACACGGCGGGCCTGCGCAAGCGCGTCAACTTCGCCGCGGGCGCCGAGTACTACGCCTCGCTGCGCACCAAGACCGCGATCGATGCGGCCGAGGTCGCGATCGTGCTGCTGGACGCGGCCGAGCCGCTGTCCGAGCAGGACCTGCGCGTGCTGACCATGGTCGTCGAGGCCGGCCGCGCGTGCGTGCTGGCGTTCAACAAGTGGGACCTGGTCGACGAGGACCGCCGGCACGCGATGGTCCGCGAGCTGGACCGCGGCCTGGTCCGCGTCCCGTGGGCGGAGAAGGTCAACATCTCGGCGCTGACCGGCCGTTCGGTGCGCAAGCTGGCGCCGGCCCTGCGGACCGCGCTGAAGTCGTGGGACCAGCGGGTGCCGACCGGCCAGCTCAACGCGTGGCTGTCCGACCTGATCGCGGCCACCCCGCCGCCGGTCCGCTCGGGCAAGCAGCCGAAGGTCCTGTTCGCGACCCAGGCCGGCATCCGCCCGCCGACGCTGGTCCTGTTCACCACGGGCTTCCTCGAGGCGGGCTACCGCCGGTTCATCGAGCGCAAGTTCCGCGAGCAGTTCGGCTTCACCGGCAGCCCCGTCCGGGTGAATGTCCGCGTCCGCGAAAAGAAGGCGAAGCCCAAGGTCGGCGGAAAAGCCGCCCGAACCCGGTGAGCGATTCGCCGTAACTCGTGTGATCAGGGCCGTAACTCGCGTGATTGAAGCCGTAACTCGCGAGTTCCGGCCCCAATCACGCGAGTTACGGCTCCAATCACGCGAGATGCGAGCTGGATCACGCTGGTCAGGGCCTTGTTCGTGAGGTCTGACACGCTGGTGTGACCCTGTGGATATCTTTTGGTGATCCGCGGGTATGGTTGAAGGTCGTTGCGGGCGCCTCATTCGGAGAGCAAGCCCGGTTGAGGCTCCCGAAAGGTGAGTGGTGGGCTTGCGCGCCCATGGTTTTGTCCTGCCCGGGGTGAGTGGCCGATGACCGTCACCATCGAACCCACGGGATCCGCCGCCGAAGTGACCCTCGCCCCGGTCGCCGACCGGGCGCTGTTCTGGTCCGGCCTCGGCGCCGGCGAGCGCACCCTCCTCGACGTCCTCGCCGCCACCGCCGAGCGGCACCCGAACGCGGCCGCGATCGACGACGGCACCACCACCCTGACCTACCGCCGGCTGCTCGAGGAGATCGACGCCTACGGTCGCCGCCTCCGCGGCTACGGCGTCGGCCTCGGCGACCGCGTCGGCATCCGGATCTCCTCCGGCACCGCCGAGCTGTACATCGCCATCCTCGCCACCCTGTCCGTCGGTGCCGCCTACGTGCCGGTCGACGCCGACGACCCGGACGAGCGCGCCGAGCTGGTCTTCGAAGAGGCCCAGGTCGCGGCGGTCGCCACCGACGGCAAGATCAACGTCCACCGCACCCCGGGCGGCCGCGAAGGCCGTCCCGGCCCGGCCGACGACGCCTGGATCATCTTCACCTCCGGCTCCACCGGCAAGCCCAAGGGTGTCGCCGTCACCCACGCGAGTGCCGCCGCCTTCGTCGACGCCGAAGCCGAGCTGTTCCTCACCGACGAGCCCATCGGCCCCGGCGACCGCGTCCTGGCCGGCCTGAGCGTCGCCTTCGACGCCTCCTGCGAAGAGATGTGGCTGGCCTGGCGCCACGGCGCCTGCCTGGTCCCCGCACCCCGCGCGCTGGTCCGCACCGGCGTCGACCTGGGCCCGTGGCTGGTCGCCCAGCGCATCACCGTCGTCTCGACCGTGCCGACGCTGGCCGCGCTGTGGCCCGCCGACGCGCTCGAAGACGTCCGCCTGCTCATCTTCGGCGGTGAGGCCTGCCCGCCGGAGCTGGCCGAGCGCGTCGCCGTCGAAGGCCGTGAAGTCTGGAACACCTACGGCCCGACCGAGGCCACCGTCGTCGCCTGCGCCGCGCAGCTGACCGGCGAGGGCCCGGTCCGGATCGGCCTGCCGCTCGTCGGTTGGCAGCTCGCCGTGGTCAACGACGAGGGCGAGCCGGTCGCCATGGGCGAGACCGGCGAGCTCGTCATCGGCGGCGTCGGCCTGGCCCGCTACCTCGACGCGGCCAAGGACGCCGAGAAGTTCGCGCCGCTGCCGTCGCTGGGCTGGCAGCGCGCCTACCGCTCCGGCGACATGGTCCGCGCGGAAGAAGAAGGCCTCCTGTTCCTCGGCCGCCTCGACGAACAGGTCAAGCTCGGCGGCCGCCGCATCGAGCTGGGCGAGGTCGACGCCGCGCTGCAGGCCCTGCCGGGTGTGCAGGGCGCGGCCGCCGCGATCCGCCGCACCAAGGCGGGCAACCAGGTCCTCGTCGGGTACGTCGTCCCTTCGGGCGAGAACTTCGACCACGACCAGGCCGCGACCCGCCTGCGCGAGCACCTGCCCGCCGCGCTGGTCCCGCTGCTCGCCGTCGTCGGCGACCTGCCGACCCGCACCTCCGGCAAGGTCGACCGCGCCGCCCTGCCGTGGCCACTGTCCACAGTGGAGGCGTCCGGGCTGACCCCGACCGAGACGTGGCTCGCCGAAGGCTGGGCCGAAATCCTCGGCGTGTCGGTCGACAGCCCGAAGGCCGACTTCTTCACCCACGGCGGCGGCAGCCTGACCGCCGCGCAGGTGGTCGCCCGGATCCGCACCCGGCACCCGCAGGTGTCGGTCGCCGACATCTACGCCCACCCGAGGCTCGGCGCGCTGGCCGCGGTGCTGGACGCGCTGAGCGGCCAGGCCACCGAACGCCGGGACATCGCGCCGACGAAACGTCGCGCCGGCGTCATCCAGACGCTGCTGATGGTCCCGCTGATGGGCCTGGTCGGCCTGCGCTGGGCGACGCTCGCCGCCGCGCTGTCGAACGTCCTGTCCCTGCTCGGGTTCGCCTGGGCGCCGACGCTGAGCTGGGCCTGGATCGGCCTGGCCTGGGTGGCGCTGTTCAGCCCGGCCGGCCGGATCGCGATTGCCGCCGGTGGCGCGCGCGTGCTGCTTTCCGGGGTCCGCCCCGGTACCTACCCGCGGGGCGGCAGTGTCCACTTGCGACTGTGGACGGCCGAGAAGCTCGCCGAGTTCTCCGGTGCCGACAGCGTCGCGGGCGCGTCCTGGATGACGACGTACGCGAAGGCGCTCGGCGCGCGGATCGGCAAGGACGTCGACCTGCACTCGCCGCCGCCGGTCACCGGCTTCCTCAAGCTGGGCCGCGGCGCGGCGATCGAGCCCGAGGTCGACCTGACCGGCCACTGGGTCGACGGCGACGTCGTGCACATCGGCAAGGTCCGCGTGGGTGCGGACGCCCGTGTCGGTGCGCGCAGCACGCTGTTCCCGGGTGTCCGGATCGGCAAGGGCGCGGAGATCGCGGCGGGTTCGACCGTCCGCGGCGCCGTCCCGGCCGGGCAGCGCTGGGCCGGTTCGCCCGCCGCCCGCGTGGCGAAGGACGAGCGCGACGAGCTGAAGTGGCCGTCGAGCCGCCCGCCGCGGTCGCACTTCTGGGCCGCCGTCTACGGCGCGACTTCGCTGCTTCTCGGCTTCCTGCCCGGCATCGCCGCGCTGGCGGGTGTCGCCGTCCTCGGCTACGCGATCTCCGGCGCTCCGACGCTGCTGGACGCCTTCACCCGCGCGATGATCTTCGTGCCGGTGGCGACCGTGGCGTACTTCGGCGCGTACATGCTGCTCGTGCTCGTCGGCGTCCGGGCGCTGAGCATCGGCATGGTCGAGGGCTACCACCCGGTGCACGGCCGCGTCGCGTGGCAGGTCTGGGCCACCGAGCGCCTGATGAGCATGGCCCGCGAAGGCCTGTTCCCGCTGTACGCCAGCCTGTTCACGCCGGTGTGGCTGCGGCTGCTCGGCGCCAAGGTGGGGCGCAACGTCGAGGCGTCGACCGTGCTGGCGCTGCCCAAGATGACCAAGGTCGACAGCGGCGCGTTCCTGGCCGACGACACGATGGTCGCCACCTACGAGCTCAACCACGGCTGGCTGCACGTCGCCCCGGCGCGGATCGGCAAGCAGGCCTTCCTCGGCAACTCGGGGATGACCGCGCCCGGCCGTTCGGTGCCGAAGCGCGGCCTGGTCGGCGTGCTGTCGTCGACGCCGCTGAAGGCGAAGAAGGGCTCGTCGTACCTCGGGATGCCGCCGCTGCCGGTGCGCCGCGCGGTCGGCGAGGCCGACACGAGCCGCACCTACACCCCGGCGCTGCACCTCAAGGCGGCGCGGGCGCTGGTCGAGCTGTGCCGGATCGTCCCGGTCATGTGCGGGGTCGCGCTGACCGTCGTGGTCGCGTTCGGCCTGCTGTGGACGGCGGCGGCGTTCGGTTTCGGCGTCGCCGCGCTGCTGGCCGGGCCCGCCCTGCTGGCCGCCGGGATCGTCGCGGCGCTGACCGCGACGGCGATGAAGTGGCTGCTGGTCGGCAAGTTCCGCGAGGTCGACCACCCGCTGTGGAGCTCCTTCGTCTGGCGCAACGAGCTGGCCGACACCTTCGTCGAAGCCTTTGCGGTGCCGTGGCTGATCGGCTCGGTCGGCGGCACCCCGCTGCTGACCGCGTGGCTGCGCACGATGGGCGTCAAGATCGGCCGCGGCGTGTGGCTGGAGACGTACTGGCTGCCCGAGGCGGACCTGGTGTCGCTGGGCGACGGCGCGACGATCAACCGCGGCTGCGTCGTGCAGACGCACCTGTTCCACGACCGGATCATGAGCATGTCCAGCGTGACCCTCGGCGAGGGCGCGACGCTCGGCCCGCACGGCATCGTCCTGCCGGGCGCCGGCATCGGTGCCCGCACGACGGTCGGCCCGGGCTCGCTGGTGACCCGCGGCGACGAGGTGCCGGCCGACACGCGCTGGCTGGGCAACCCGATCTCGGCGTGGCCCGGTAAGTAACAAAAGCGGGACCAGGCGCGCCGGACTCACCCGTCCGTGCGAGCCTGGTTCCAGCAGGCACGACGAAAGGTTCGCCACGGGTGATTTCGAAGGCTCCCGCTCCCGGCGCGGACACCTCCGGCGACCCGTACCTGCCCGCCCACGGCAACGGCGGGTACCGGACCCGGCACTACGACCTGAGCCTCGACTACAAGGTCGCGCCGAACCGGCTCTCGGCGGCTGCGGTGATCACCGCGGAGGCGACGCAGGCGCTGTCCCGCGTCAGCCTCGACTTCGGTGAGTTCCGGATCAACCGGGTGCTGGTCGACGGGAAGCCCGCGAAGTACCTCAAGCGCGGGGTGAAGCTGCACGTCAAGCCGGCCAAGTCGATCCCGGCGGGCGGGATGTTCACCGTCGAGGTGCACTACGTCGGCAACCCGCGCCCGGTGGGGAGCCGCTGGGGTGACGTCGGCTGGGACGAGCTGACCGACGGCGCGCTGGTGGCGAGCCAGCCGGTCGGGGCGCCGTCGTGGTTCCCGTGCAACGACCACCCGGCGGACAAGGCGGCCTACCGGGTGAGCGTGACGACGGCGTCGCCGTACCTGGTCGCGGTCACCGGCACCCTGGTCGAGCGTTCGACGTCGGCGAGCACGACCCGCTGGGTGTTCGAGCGGCCCGAGCCGACGGCGACGTACCTGATGAGCGTCCAGATCGGCCGCTACGACGACGTCGAGCTGACCGGCCGCGGCTGGGGATCGCCGGCCGGCGTGGGCGCGCGCCTGCTGACCCTCGGTTTCGGCCGCGGCGGCGTCGAATCGGTCGCCCCCACGGTGCCGCAGCACGCGGCCGTACCCCCGCGGCTGCGGCGTGCCTTCGAGCGCGACTTCGGCCGGCAGAGCCGGATGATGGAGTTCCTGCAGCGGCTGTTCGGGCCGTACCCGTTCGGCGAGTACGTCATCGTGATCACCGACGACGACCTCGACGACCCGATCGAGGCCCAGGGCATGGCGATCTTCGGCGCCAACCACGTCGACGGCCGCCGCACCCACGAGCGGCTGGTGCTGCACGAGCTGGCCCACCAGTGGTTCGGCAACAGCCTGACGGTCGCGGACTGGCGCCACATCTGGCTGAACGAGGGCTTCGCGACGTACGCGGAGTGGCTGTGGTCGGAGGAGTCGGGCGGCGCCTCGGCCGCGGCGCTGGCGCGCGACTGGTACGCGCGGATCAAGGCCAAGCCGGCCGACGTGCGGATCGCCGACCCGGGGGTGGCCCGGATGTTCGACGAGCGCGTCTACAAGCGGGGCGGGTTGACGCTGCACGCGCTGCGGGCGGAGCTCGGGGATCCGGCGTTCTTCGCGTTGCTGAAGTCGTGGGCCGAGGAGAACCGGCACGGCCTCGTGACGACCGAGAAGTTCGTGGCCGCGGCGGAGGCGCAGGCCGGGCGGTCGCTCGGGGCGTTCTTCACGCGCTGGCTGCACACACCGGCGTTGCCCCCGCTTCCCTGATTCATCGGATGTCTCTGCCGCTTTCCGGGTGAACTCCTCTGGCATTTTGGGCTGCCCTCTGCAAGTATGACCGGACGCCGCCGCATGATCTCGCCGAAACATCGTATGAGTTCGGAGGATGCTTCATGGACCCTGTGTCCAGGCGGACGGTGCTCAGGTCGGCCTCGGTCCTCGCCGGGGCGGCCGCCTTCGGAGGGTTGTGGGCTCGCGCGGCCCCGCCCGCGCTCGCCACCGGAGGGAACCCGCACCGGGATGTCGCCGCAGACGCGCGGATGGTCTGGCGGCGGCTGCCGAAGAACTGGCAGGAAGGCCCGTTCCTGGCCAACGGCTACCTGGGCGTCCAGGCCTACGCCGGGACGACGCCGAACACGCTCAAGTTCATGCTGAGCCACACCCAGGTGCAGGACCAGCGCATCCAGTGGGAAGCCGGGATCGGGCTGTCGCGCCTGCCGATCGGCTACCTCACGCTCACCCTGGCCGGCGCGATCACCGCCGTCGACTGGACGCTCGACCTCTACAACGCCGAGCTCGGCGGGACCATCACCACCACCCAGGGTTCGGTCGCCTTCTCCGCCGTGGTGCACAACGACCTCGGCGTGCTGCTCGTCTCGCTGACGCCGAGCGCGGGGGAAACGCAAGCCGCCTGGGCGTTCCGGCCGCTCGAGTCCGCCACCACCCGGACCGTCCGCAAGCCGCCCGAGTACGTCGCCAACCCCGCGCCCGAACTCGCCGACGGCTACTGCGCGCAGCCCATGCTCGCCGGCGGCGGGTACACCACCGCGTGGCAGGAACGCGCGATCGGCACGAGACGGCTGTTCGCCGCCGCCGTCGCCTACAGCTTCCCGGGCACCACGCACACCGCTGACGCCAAGGACGCCGTCCGGAAAGCGCTTGCCGCCCGCCCGGACGCCCTGCTCGCCCGGCACCGCCGCTGGTGGAACGACTACCACCGGCGCAGTTTCGTGTCGGTGCCCGACAAGCAGGTGCAGCGGTTCTACTGGATCCAGCTGTACAAGATGGCCGCCGCCACCCGCGCGGGCGGGCCGGTCGTGTCCGAATGGGGGCCGTGGTTCCCCGAGGTCGGCAACAGCTGGACCGCGGTCTGGTGGAACCTCAACGTCCAGGTCACCTACCCGATCGTCAACAGCACCAACCACCCCGAGCTCGACGCCGTCACCGAGACGTTCCGGCGCGACCACGCGAACCTGGAGGTTTCCGTCCCGCCCGCGTACCGCGACGGCGACACCTACGCCCTCTCGCACCCGGGCGACTGGCGGCTGCGCCCCGGCGGCACGCGCTCGGTGGGCGTCCCCGGGACGACGTCCAAGACCGACCAGACCGGGAACCTGCTGTGGGGCCTGCACAACGTCTGGCTGGCCTACCGGCACCACCTGGACAGGCGAGTGCTCCGCGACGTCCTGTACCCGACGCTGGCCAAGGCGCTGAACTTCTACCGCCACTTCCTGTTCACCGGCCCGGACGGGACGCTGCACCTGCCGCTGACCCGGTCGCCGGAGTACGCCGACGCGCCCGACTGCACCTACGACCTGTCGCTGATCCGGTGGGCGGCCCGCACGCTCGTCGACTCCGCCCGGATCCTGTGCCTCGACGAGCCGCGCGTGCCGATCTGGCAGGAGATCAGCGCGAAACTCGTTCCCTACCACGAGGATCCCGCTGTCGGGGTGCTGATCGGTGACGGTGTTCCGCTGGCCGCGTCGCACCGGCACTTCTCGCACCTGCTGTGGCTGTACCCGCTGCGGGAGAAGGTCTGGGACCGCCCGGGCGACCGGGACCTCATGACGCGCACCTTCACCCACTGGGCCGCCGACCAGACGGCGTGGCACGGCTACAGCTACGCGGCCGCGTCGTCGATGAACTCGGTCATGGACGCCCCCGAGGAAGCATTGCGGTACCTGAAGTTCTTCCTCGACCGGAACGTCGTGGCCGACACCGAGCTGACCGCGAACACGATGTACCGCGAGGGCTCCAACTTCGCGATCGAGAGCCCGATCACCGCCGCGCAGTCCGTTGTGGACATGCTCATGCAGGGATCCGGCGGGGTGCTCAAGGTCTTCCCGTCGGTGTCGGCGACCTGGCGGGACGCCTCGATCGCCGGGCTGCGCGCGGAAGGCGCGTTCCTCGTGGACGCCTCCCGCCGCGACGGCACGACCGAATTCGTCCGTGTGCACAGCGAAGCCGGCGAGCCCCTGGTGCTGCAGCACGGCGTGGCCGGGGACGTCGACGTCCGCGACGAGCACGGCCGGCGGCTGCCGTGGCGTCCGGCCGGGCCCGGGCGGATCGCGATCGGGCTGCGGCGCGGTGGCACCGCCGTCGTCACCTCTCGGGGTGGGCGGCCGGACTTCGGGCCGCGGGACGTCCCCGCGCTCGGGCCGGCGCCGTCGTGGGGCCTGCCGAGCTGAACCCGCTCTTCGACAAGGAGGTCGAATGGACATCACCCGCAGGACGGTGCTCGGCGGGGCGCTCGCCGGGATCGCCGCCGTCGGCTTGAACCCGGGAACCGCCGGAGCGGCACCCGGCGGCGACGACTTCGGCTGGGCCGGGTTCCTGGGCACCGCGGACCTGGTCTGGCGGCGGCTGCCGAAGACCTGGTACGAGGGCCCGTTCCTGGGCAACGGGTTCCTCGGTTCCGGCATCTACGCCGAGCCCGGGCAGAACGCGATCCGGTTCAACGTCCAGCACAGCCAGGTGCAGGACCACCGCCCGGAGTTCGGCTCGCTGTTCGGCCTGGCCCGGCTCCCGATCGGCTACTTCACCCTCGAACCGGTCGGCGCGATCACCGCGATCGACTGGCGGATGGACCTGTGGAACGCCGAGCTGACCGGCACGATCACGACCGCGGCGGGCAGCCTGAGCCTGCGCGCGATCGTCCACACCGGACAGCCGCTGCTCGCCGTCGAAATTCGGCCGTCCGAAGGGGAGCGCGGGTTCAAGTGGGTGTTCCACCCGGCGGTCGCGGTCAGCCCGCGTGCCGACCCGGCGTGGAACAAGCCACCGCCGGCCGGGTACACCGCCAACCCGCCGGTGCAGCTGTCGGCGAGCGGTGACACCCGGCTGGCCGTCCAGCCGCTGCTGGCCGGTGGCGAGCACGTGACGGCGTGGCGCGAGGTCACGCGCGGCGGCGCACGCACGCTCTACACGTCGGTGGCCTGGTCGCACCCCGAGAAGACGTCGGTGGCGCGGGCGCTGGGCACGGTCCGCCGCGCGCTTGCGTTCGCCGTGCTCACGCAAGACCACCGGCGCTGGTGGCACGACCACTACCGGCAGAGCTTCCTGTCCATTCCGGACACCCGGCTGCAGAGCTTCTACTGGATCCAGCTGTACAAGGTGGCTTCGGCGGCGAGGCGGGAGGCGCCGGTGATGGCGACTTCGGGGCCGTGGCTGGAGAACACGCCGTGGCCGGCGACCTGGTGGAACCTCAACGTGCAGCTCGAGTACTGGCTGATCCACGGCTCGAACCACCTGGAGCTGGACGCGGTCAGCTTCGCGCTCGACAAGTACCGGGCCAACCTGACTTCGCAGGTCGCTTCTCCGTACCAGGCCGATTCGGCGGGCATCCCGCGGACGACCGACATGACGCTGCTCAACGGCGTCTCGAACGCCACCAGCGGGTTCCCGGTCGGGATCCCCGGGCAGGACACGCCGACCCCGGAGGTCGGCAACCTGACCTGGGCGCTGCACAACGTGTGGCTGTCCTACCGGCACACTCTCGATCGAGCACTGCTCCAAGGCACGCTGATCCCGTTGCTGCGCAAGGCGATCAACTACTACCTGCACTTCCTCGCGCCGGGCCCGGACGGGAAGCTGCACCTGCCGCCGACGTTCTCGCCCGAGTACGGCGTCAACGCCCCGGACTGCAACTACGACCTCTCGCTGATCCGCTGGGGCTGCAAGACGCTGCTGCAGCACGCGGCCGCCGACCCGCTGGCGCCTCGCTGGCGGAACGTGCTCGCGAACCTCGTCGACTACCCGGCCGACGTCAACGGGTACATGATCGGCGCCGGCGTGCCGTTCGCGAAGTCGCACCGGCACTACTCGCACCTGCTGCAGATCTACCCGCTCTACGACGTCACCTGGGAGCAGCCGGAGCACCGGGCGATCATCGAGACGTCGCTGAAGCACTGGGTCGGCTTCGAAGGCGCACTGCAGGGCTACACGTTCACCGGAGCGGCGTCGATCTCGGCGCAGATGCTGCGCGGCGAGCAGGCCGCGTTCTACCTCGGCGAGCTGCAGCGGCGGTACATCCAGCCGAACACGATGTACAAGGAGTCCGGGCCGGTCATCGAGACGCCGCTGTCGGCGGCGAAGTCCCTGCAGGACATGCTGGTGCAGAGCTGGGACGGCGTGCTGCGGCTGTTCCCGGCCGTGCCGGCGGCCTGGGGTGACGTCGCGCTGCGGGACTTCCGCACCGAAGGCGCGTTCCTGCTCAGCGCGTCCCGCACCGGCGGGAAGACGCGCTGGCTGAAGGTGCACAGCGAGGCCGGGGCGCCGTGCGTGCTGCGGCCGGGCATCGACGGCGAGCTCGCGGTGACGGACGCGCGCGGCCGGGCACGGCGCTGGCGGCGGCTGGCCACCGGGGACGTCCAGGTCGAACTCGGGTGCGGCGAAGACGCCTTCGTGTACCGGAAGGGGGATCGGCCCGACTTCGGTGTCCGGCCGGTCGCGCCGGGCGGGGCGAGCGTGCCCTGGGGCCTGCCGTGATCGGCGTTTCCGCCCGGTCCTGACGGCAGTAGGGTGCTCTCCGACGAAGGGGGAGCGTGGATGAGCGAGCCGGAGGACGGTCGACCGCCGAACCAGTACCCGCAGTGGCAGCCACCAATACCGCCGAAGCGGACGTCCCCGGCCGCCATGGTGCTGATCACCGGGTCGGTCGGGGTCGTCATCCTGATGGTGCTCGCGTTCCTGGCCTGGGGGTATCCGGGGTTCCTGCGCGAGCCGGACGGGTACGGGGACCTCGCGCCGGGGCACTGGACCGCGGGGTCGGCGACGGTCGTGACCCCGACGCCGACGGTGCCGAGCACCCCGGTGACGCTGCCGGGCGGCCGCGCGCCGATGCCGAAGCGGACCAAGCCGCTGGCCGACCCGGTGACGTGCGCGTTCACGCCCGACCCGGCGTCACCGGCCCCGAAGAAGGTCGCGCTCCCGCCGGACGGCCCGGCGCCGTCGAGCGGGACCGCCGGCGTCCGGCTGGCGACGACCGCCGGCGACATCGGGCTCACCCTGGACCGCGCGCTGGCGCCGTGCACGGTGGTGAACTTCCTGAGCCTGGCTCGGCAGGGCTTCTACGACGGCACGTCGTGCCACCGGCTGTCGGTGATCACCGGGCTGCAGATGCTCCAGTGCGGCGACCCGGTCGGCGACGGCACCGGCGGCCCCGGCTACACGATCCGCGACGAGGTGTTCCCCGAGCTGACCTACGGCCGCGGAGTCCTAGCGATGGCGAAGACGACCGCCCCGGACTCCGGCGGCTCCCAGTTCTTCCTGGTCTTCGGCGAGATCACCATCCCGCCGGAGTACACGGTGTTCGGCAGCATCGACGACCCGGGCCTCGAAACCCTCGACGCGATCGCCCGCGGCGGAACCGACCCCTCGAAGCCGGGCATCGGCGACGGCAGCGGCCCCCCGAAGACCCCGGTAACCCTCACCCACGTCGTCACGTAACGGTCGGCTTGCGTACCTGAGGAGTCGGCTTGCGTACCTGGAGGGTCGGCTCGTGAACCGACCCTCCAGGTACGCGAACCGACCGTCTGGGTACGCAAGCCGACCGTCTGGGTACGCAAGCCGACCGTCTGGGTACGCAAGCCGACCCTTACGGGCGGGCGAGGAGGTGGCGGAGGGCCTTGAGGAGGTCGGCTGCGGGGGTG
>JARAWT010000077.1:0-46263 GCA_033793495.1 Streptomyces sp. MN03-5084-2B
GGGGTGGAGGGCCGGACAGCCCCGGACAGCCCCGGACACCGCCGGACCAAACGAGATCAGCCCCTGACCGGATAACACCTGGTCAGGGGCTGATTTCTGCTGGTGGGCCACTGTGCCCCCGGTGAGATTCGAACTCACACTGGACGGGTTTTGAATCCGTTGCCTCTGCCAGTTGGGCTACGGGGGCGTGACGTGGTGACTCTACGGGATCACCGGACCCCGCCCGTGCCCGGGGGCCGACCTCGCCGGCACCCGGTGGAGATGCCCGCCACTACGTGGTGAACGCCATCTCTGGTTCTGGATCGTTCCCGGTAGGCTTCAGGTTCGCGGACCGCCGCGAGACGTCAACGCCCCGCCGAGTCTTCAGGAGGACCCCGGTGACCGACCAGGCTACCGAGGCCAACGTGCCGCAGCGTCGGGTGCTCGTCGCGGAGGACGAGGCTCTCATCCGGCTTGATCTTGTCGAAATGCTGCGTGAAGAGGGCTATGAAGTCGTCGGGGAGGCCGGGGATGGCGAGCAGGCCATCTCCCTCGCCACCGACCTGAAGCCCGACCTGGTGATCCTCGACGTCAAGATGCCCAAGCTGGACGGTATCGAAGCCGCGGCCAAGATCACCGGGGACCGGATCGCTCCCGTCGTCATCCTCACCGCCTTCAGCCAGCGTGACCTAGTCGAACGCGCGCGGGATGCCGGGACCATGGCCTACCTCGTCAAGCCCTTCGCCAAGCGGGACCTCGTGCCCGCCATCGAGCTGGCCGTCAGCCGGTTCTCCGAGCTGCAGGCCCTCGAGGCCGAGGTTGCCGGGCTCACCGACCGGCTCGAGACGCGGAAGGTCATCGACCGCGCCAAGGGCCTGCTCATGAGCCGGCAGGGCCTCACCGAGCCCGATGCCTTCCGGTGGATCCAGCGCACCGCCATGGACCGGCGGACCACCATGAAGGCCGTGGCCGAAGCCGTCGTCGAGAGCATCGGAAGCTAGCCGGACCGACGGCCGGCAGGCAGAATCACCCTGGTGAAACTCCGCCTGCTGGCCGTCGTCGTCCTGATCAGCGCGGCAGGCTGCCAAGCGGCCCAGCCCAGCACGCCCGCGCCCACCACCTACGAGCTGCCGCCGCGGCAGGTGCGGCCCGACGAGACCGCCCTGAAGCTGCCGCCCGTCAAGAACGGCGACACCGAGTTCACCCTCATCGGCCTCGCCGCCGGGCTGCCCAGCATCACCGGGAGCCACACCGAGTTCCCCGCGAAGGGCCAGTTCGTGCGGCTGCGGCTCGTCGTGACGAACACCGGGACCTCGAGCGTCCTGTTCGACACCAGGCGCCAGCTGCTCGTCGACGACCAGGGCGGCACGCACCCGCCCGAAGAACAAGCCATGACGATCAAGCGCCAGCCCGCCCAGTTCGACCTCGGGCACGGCGTGCGCGTCGAGTTCGATCTCTACTGGGACATCCCCAAGGACCGGAAGCCGGTCGCCCTCACGGTCTTCGGCGGTCCGAGCATCACCGACATGAAGAACGTCACCGGCACCGACATCAAGCTGTGAAAAAAAGGGGCCCGGCACGGTGTGCCGGGCCCCTGAAAAGCGTACTCAGACGCCGAGGTCGCCACCGAGGTAGGCGGCCCGGACCTGCGGGTCGTCCAGCAGGTCGGCCCCGCGGGCGCTCTTGACGACGCAGCCCGTCTCGAGCACGTACGCCCGGTCCGACAGCTTCAGCGCCTGCTGGGCGTTCTGCTCGACCAGCAGCACCGTCGTGCCGCGCTTGTTGATCTCCCGGATGATGTCGAAGATCTGCGCGATCAGCATCGGCGCCAGGCCCATCGACGGCTCGTCGAGCAGCAGCACCTTCGGCTTCGTCATCAGCGCGCGGCCGATGGCGATCATCTGCTGCTCGCCGCCCGACATCGTGCCGCCGAACTGCGTGCGGCGCTCGTTCAACCTCGGGAACAGCTCGTAGACCTCGTCGAGGTCGGCGGTGAGGTCGTCCTTGCGGGTGTAGGCACCCATCAGGAGGTTCTCCTGCACCGTCATGCCGGGGAACACGCCCCGGCCTTCCGGCGACTGGCCGATCCCGAGCAGCACGCGCTTGTGCCCCGGGGTCTTCGAGATGTCCTGGCCGTTGAACAGGATCCGGCCGCTGGTGAGCGGCCGCAGCCCGGAGATCGTCTTGAGCGTCGTGGTCTTGCCGGCGCCGTTGGCCCCGATCAGGGACACGATCTCGCCCTCGTCGACCTGGATGCTCATGCCCTTGAGCGCGGCGATCTTGCCGTAGTGGACGTTGATGTTGTCGACCTCAAGAAGCATCTTCCGCCACCCCCAGGTACGCCTCGATCACCTTTTGGTTGGTCTGCACTTCCTGGGGGAGCCCTTCCGCGATCTTC
The DNA here is from genome assembly GCA_033793495.1 of Streptomyces sp. MN03-5084-2B. Lineage (GTDB taxonomy): Bacteria > Actinomycetota > Actinomycetes > Mycobacteriales > Pseudonocardiaceae > Amycolatopsis. The sequence continues at coordinate 2,378 of JARAWT010000077.1, forward strand.
TGCCCGAAGTCGAGCACGGCCAGCCGGTCGCTGATGTGCATGACCAGGCCCATGTCGTGCTCGATCAGCAGCACCGTGCGGCCGTCGTCCCGGATCTTGCGGATCAGCGCCTGCAGGGCGTTCTTCTCCGCCGGGTTCATACCCGCCGCGGGCTCGTCGAGCAGCAGCAGCTTCGGGTCGGTGGCCAGCGCCCGCGCGATCTCCAGCCGGCGCTGGTCGCCGTAGGAGAGGTTCTTCGCGGTTTCGTGCTCCACCTTGCCGATGCCGACGAAGTCGAGCAGCTCACGCGCCCGCTCGCGGCCGCGCTTCTCCTCCTTGCGGTGCCACGGCAGGCCGAGCACCGCGCCGATCGCGCCGGTCTTGTGGTGGGCGTCCGCGCCGACCATGACGTTCTCGATCGCCGACATGTTGTGGAACAGCCGGATGTTCTGGAACGTCCGGGCGACGCCGCGCTTGGTGACCTGGAACCGCTTCATCCCGTCGATGCGGGCGCCGTCGAAGCGCACCTGGCCCTCGGTCGGCTGGTAGACGCCGGTGACCACGTTGAACACCGTGGTCTTGCCGGCGCCGTTCGGGCCGATCAGCGCGAAGATCTCGCCTTCGTTGATGGAGATGTTCACTTCGCGCAGGGCGGTGACGCCGCCGAAGCGCATCGTGATGTTGTCGAACTCGAGCAAGGGACTCACTTGGCCACCTCCGCCGGGGCTTCGGTGTCCGGTCCGGCCACTTCGGCACCGAGCGCGCCCATGCCGCCGCTGCCTTCCCGTAGCTCGGCTTTTCGTTGTCGTGATGGCAGGATGCCTTCCGGCCGCAGCGCCATCATCAGCACCAGGACCGCGCCGAACAGCAGGATCCGGAACTCTGCCGGGTCCTTGTCGCCGAGCAGGTGCTTCAGCCACTCGACGGACCGGAGGCGCTCGGGAATCCAGGCGACCAGGAAGGCGCCGAGGATGACGCCCGGCAGGTTGCCCGCCCCGCCCAGCACGACCGCGGCGAGGATCGTCGCGGACAGGATGAACGGGAAGTTGTCCGGGGCGATGAACACGGCCTTGCTGGCGTAGATGCCGCCCGCGAAGCCACCGATCATCGCGCCGATCGCGAAGGCGAGCAGCTTGAACTTGAACGTCGGGACGCCCATCAGCTCGGCGGCGTCCTCGTCCTCGCGGATCGCGGCCCACGCGCGCCCGACGCGGCTCTTCTGCAGCCGCACCGAGAACACGATCACGAGCACGATCGCGACCAGGATCAGGTAGTAGTACGGCGCCGGGTCGAGGAGGAACTCGAAGCCGAAGATCGGCGACGGGTGCGGGATGTTGGTGATACCGCGGGCGCCGCCGATGCCGTCGGTGTTCTGCGCGGTGATCCGGACGATCTCCCCGAACCCGAGGGTCACGATGGCGAGGTAGTCGCCGCGCAGCCGCAGGGTCGGGGCGCCGAGGATGACGCCCGACACCGCCGCGAGCACGATCCCGACGAGGATCGTGGGCCAGACGTTCCAGCCGAACTTCGTGCCGAAGATGGCGACCGTGTAGGCGCCGATCGCGAAGAACGCCACGAACCCGAGGTCCAGCATGCCGGCCAGGCCGACCACGATGTTCAGGCCGATCGCCAGCAGGATGTAGGTCCCGATCGGGAAGATCAGGACGCTCGTCCAGTCCGAGGCCGGCGACATGAACGAGCCGATCCAGGGTGCCGGGAGGATCAGCGCGAACACGATCAGCGCGATGTAGACGAGGTAGCGCTGCCACATCGGAGCGTGCTGCCACCACTCCCGCGCGCCGTTCACCGGCTGGAACGAGCGGCGAGTGTTTTCCTGGGTAGTCACACCGTCGCCTTTCATGCGCGAGCTCGCTGGAGGGATTCACCGAGGATGCCGGTGGGGCGGAACATGAGCACGAGCACGAGGACCACGAACGCCGTGACGTCCTTCCACTCGGAGCCGAGGAAGATCGCGCTCCAGTTCTCGACCAGGCCGAGCACGATGCCGCCGAGGAGGGCACCACGCAGGTTGCCGATACCGCCGAGCACGGCCGCGGTGAACGCCTTGATACCGAGCACGAACCCGACGCGGTAGCCGGTGTTCTCGAGTTCCATCAGGTAGAGCGCGGAGGCCACGCCGGCCATTGCGCCACCGAGAAGGAAGGTGATGCGCACGATGCGGTCGATCGAGACGCCCATCAGGACGGCGGCCTCGGGGTCCTGGGCGGTCGCGCGGATGCCGCGGCCGATGCGGGTGCGCCGCACCAGCTGGTCCAGCACCACCATGACGATCACCGCGCCGATGATGACCAGGACCTGGTCGGTGCGGACGACGGCGTTGCCGACCGGGAACAGCGTGTCGCGGTCGACGAACCGCGGCGCGTTCTGCGGGACGCGGCCCGACTTGTCGAAGACGTTGGGGATGATCACCAGCGCGAAGAGCTCCTGCAGGAAGATCGACGCGCCGATCGCGGAGATCAGGGCGGCGAGCTTCGACGAGCCCCGCTTGCGCAGCGGCCGGTAGGCGACCTGCTCCAGCACGACCGCGGAACCGCCGGAGACGACCGCGGAGGCGAGCATCAGCGCGAGCAGGAGCAGGATCATCGCGCCCAGGCCCACCACGATGTGGCCGGAGGTGGCGATGCTGGCCAGGATGAACAGGGACGTCATCGTCCCGATCATGAAGATTTCGGAGTGGGCGAAGTTGATCAGCCGCAGGACGCCGTAGACCATTGTGTAGCCGAGGGCGACGAGGGCGTAGATGGAGCCGAGAACCAGTCCGCCGATGGTGCTGCCGAGGAACTGGTCTTGCAGGGTCTGCAACATGACGTGAGCGCCTTACGAGACAAGGGCTAGGACAGGGATATGGGCCGGGAGCGGGGGTGCTGTGGTCACCACAGCGCCCCCGCTCCCGTCACAAGGTGCTATTCCTGTTTCGTCAGCCGGTGATCTTGGCTTCGGTCGACGCGCCGAGGTTCTTGATGACGCCGCCGACGACCTGGTACACGTTGATCGCGGCGGTCTCGGGCTCACCGTTCGCCTTGAACTTGATCTGCTTCGACGCGCCCTTGAAGTCTTCCGTCTTCAGGAACTCGTTGATCTTCTCGCCGGTGGTGTTGCCGGCCTTGATCGCGTTGATGAGCGCAGTCGCCGCGTCGTAGCCCTCGGTGGCGTAGATCGCCGGGGCGACGTTGAACTTGGCCTTGTACTTGGTGGCGAAGTCGTCCGCGGTGCCCGCGTCCGGGATGTTGCACGGGCAGCCGATGACCGCGCCTTCGGCGGCAGCGGCACCCGCGCCCGAGACCAGCTGCGGGTCGAGCGAACCGTCACCGGTGGCGAAGATGGCCTTCACGCCGCCGTCACGCAGCTGCTTGAGCAGCGGGCCGCCCTGCGCGTAGTAGCCACCGAAGGTGATGATGTCCGGGTTGGCCGCCTTGACCTTCTGCACGGTCGAGGAGTAGTCCGGCGCGTCCTTCGGGAACTTGTCGCGGTCGACCTTGACGCCCTTGTCCTTGAAGGTCTTCTCGAAGGCGTCCGCGAGGCCGACGCTGTACTCCTGGTCGTCCGAGATGACGAAGGCCGACTTCGGCGACTTCGCCGTGATCAGGAAGTTCGCGATGGCCGGGCCCTGGTCGTCGTCGTTCGCCACGACGCGGTGCCAGTAGGTCCAGCCGTTCTTCGCCAGGCCCGGGTTGGTCGCCGAGGGCGAGACGCTCGGGATCTTGTTCTGCTCGAGCTGGCCGCCGATGGCCTTCGACTCGCCGGAGAAGGCCGGGCCGATCAGCGCGGTGATCTTGTCCGAGCCGATCGCCGTGGTGATCAGCGAGGTCGCCTGGTCGGCCTTGCCCTGGCTGTCGTAGGGCTTCAACTCGATCTTGGTCTTCGGGTTGGTGGCGTTGTACTCGTCGATCGCGAGCTGCGCGCCGTTGCGGGGCGGGATCACGATCCCGGAGTTCTCCCCGGTCAGGTCGCCCATGAACCCGATCTTGATCGTGCCGCCGTCACCACTGCCGCTCGACGAGCTGCCACCGGCGCAGCCCGCCAGCGCGAGCGACGTCGCCGCTGCGAGGGCGAGAACCCGTCCAAAACGCACTCCTGACACCGACTACCTCCCATGACCAACCAGCCGCCGGTAGGCGTTGCCCCCGACGCAGGGGCTAGGTTAGGGCAGGAAGATATCCCTCTCGCCCGTCTTGTGCACAGGCGGCCTCACTACTCTGTGTCCACATCGTGACGATCGCAACCGACACGAATTGCACGAAAAGGCGAACGATGTTTCCCCGCGGCACGCTGCTGGTCACGCAGCGATGCTAAGTATCGGACCTCGTTATGCGAATGGGTGACAGCCGTGTTTCACCGGTATGTCATCCCCCCATTTCGGCGAACGGCGGTTGCCGGTTTCCGGTGACCCGCCGTTCACCCTGACGGGGCGGCGGGGGGCTCGGGCACCGCCGTAGGGGTGCACCTTACGTCCGGTTCGGGCGGCCGGACGGACCACCCCCTCCGGCAGGTCTGCCCGAAAGGCCGTCCGTCCGAGCCCGTTCTCCACAACCAAGGGTTGTCGTGACCGCCGGAACGGCTGTTGGACCCGTCCCCCTCCCCGGTTGTTGGCTGGAGGCAGCCGAGGACAGGGAGAGACGGATGGGCGAGATGATCGAGGGCGTCGCCGCGGGAGTGCCGTTCGTGGCGGTGCCGCCGCCGGACCCGGCCGCGCCGGCGGCGCTGGTGGCGGGCTGGCACCTGATGGACGAGCCGGCCGGTGAGCGGGCGATGGCGGAGGCCGTACCGATGGCGGCCCTGCAGGCGTGGCGCGTGTACTTCGGGCTCCCGCTCTCCGGGGCGCGGTTGCCCGAGGGCGGCCACGAGGAGGTCTTCCGGCGGGCGAGCGCGGATGCCGTCCTGAACGTCTACGAGCCGGTGACCGAGCAGGCCGCCGGCGAGTTCCCGGCCGCGCTGGCCGAACTGCGCGACCGGCTGCCCGGCGCGACCGGGCCGCTGGGGGTGTTCGGTGGCTCGGCCGGGGCGATCGTGGCGCTGGAGGTGCTGGCCCGCGGCGAGGCCGAGATCGCCGCCGCGGCGGTGGCCAGCCCGGTCGTCCAGCTCGCGCCGTTGATCACCGCCAACGAGCGGCGGTTCGGCGTGACCTACGGCTGGACCGAGCGGTCCCGCGCGGTCGCGGCCCGCTACGACTACGTGGACCGGGCGGGCGAGCTGACCGCGCCGCTGCTGCTGGTCGTGGGCGCGGACGACGACGTCGCCGTGCGCGAGCCGGCGGGGGCGCTGCACGCGAAGCTGGGGGCCGAGCTGGTGACGGTCGACGGGATGGTGCACGAGTTCCCGCCGGGGACCGCGGAAGCGAGGGCGGTCGACGCGGCGTTCACGGAGTGGTTCGCGCGGCGGGTGCGAGGCTGACGTCGTCGGCCGGCAGCCAGGCGTGCTCGGGGTCGTAGGCGCACCAGTCCTCTTCGCGGCTGGTGCGCCCGGCGACGGCCAGCAGCCGCCGCAGCGCCGGGCTCGCTTTGCCGCGCCGCCAGACCAGCGACCACGGGAACAGCGGCGAGGGTGCGAACGGCAGCACCTTCAGGTTGAGGTCGGGTGCCAGCTCCATGTCGGCGCCGGCCAGGGTGACGCGCCGCTTGCCGTACCGCGTCTGTTCCAGGGTGTGCCGCAGGTCGTAGCTGACGCCGGAGTCGTCGATCGGCACGGCGAACTCGTCGCACAGCTCCTTCAGGTAGGACAGCCATTCGGCCGGCCCGCCGAGACCGGGCAGCCAGATCCCGTCGGCGCGCAGCTCGTCGAGGCGCAGCACGTCCTGCACGGCCAGGGGGTGCTCCGGCGCGAGCAGGGCGACCAGCGGCTCGAGCCGGACCGGCCGGTGCTCCAGTTCGTCCGGCAGCGGCCGCCCGCAGCCGGACACCCGGCCGAAGGCGGCGTCGAGCTCCCCGGACAGCAGCGGGTCGATCGCGTTCGCGAACCCGCGGCCGGCGACCCGGTCGATGCGCAGCCCCGGCTCGTGCGCGGCCAGCCGCCGGAGCAGGAACATCGGGGAGAGCCGGTGGTCGACGAGGTCGAGGCGCAGCGGCCGGTCCTCGGCGCCCATCGCGGCCACCGCGGCGTCGGCCACCCGCACCAGCTCGCGCGCGTGCGGGAGGAACCGCTCGCCGTCGGCGGTCAGCTCGACCGAGCGGGGTGTGCGCAGGAACAACGGTGTCGCCAGGGCTTCTTCGAGCTTCCGGATCCGCTTCGACAGCGCCTGCTGGGTCAGGAACAGCGCCTGGGCGGCCCGCCCGAAGTGCCGGTGCTCCGCGGTCACCACGAACGCCCGGACCTGGGCGACGTCGAGGTCCACGGGGCTCAGGCGCCCGGTGGCCGGTCCCGGACCACGCAGGTGAGCCGCGCGGTGCAGGTGCGGCGGCCCTCGTCGTCGGTCAGCACGATCTCCGCGGTGATCGTGCCGCGGCCGACGTGCAGCGGCGTCGCCACCCCGGTGACGGTGCCCGAGCGGACGGCCCGGTGGTGCGTGCAGGACAGCTCCAGCCCCATCGCCGCGCGGTCCGGGCCCGCGTTCAGCGCGGCGACCGTCGACCCCAGTGCTTCGGCGAGCACGGCGTTGGCGCCGCCGTGCAGCAGGCCGTACGGCTGGAGGTTGCCCTCGACCGGGATCGTGCCGACCACGCGTTCGGCGGTGGCTTCCAGGAGCTTCATGCCGACCTTGTCGTTCAGCTGCTGGTCCGCGGCGGCCGGGTCGATCCCGGCGTAGTTCTCGACCGCGACGTCTGCGGCGCGTTCGGTCACGCAGTGCTCCTCTTCCTATGCGACACGTAAGAGTGTCGGACCCCCAGCCTAGACTCGGCCTCGTGAGCCCGAGTGAGAAGACGACCGTTGCCAATGCCACAGGAAACACCACTGTCGCCGAGCGGCCGAAGCTGCTGCTGATCGACGGCCATTCGATGGCCTACCGCGCGTTCTTCGCCCTGCCCGCGGAGAACTTCAAGACGAAGACCGGACAGGTCACGAACGCGGTCTTCGGCTTCACCTCGATGCTCATCAACCTCCTGCGCGACGAGACGCCGACCCACCTGGCGGTGGCGTTCGACCTCTCGCGCAAGACGTTCCGCTCGGAGACCTACGCCGACTACAAGGCGAACCGCAGCACGACGCCGGACGAGTTCCGCGGCCAGGTCGACCTGGTCAAGGACGTCCTGCAGGTGCTCGGCATCCCGTCGCTGGTGAAGGAGAACTTCGAAGCCGACGACATCATCGCCACGCTCACGACGCAGGCGACGGCCGACGGCTTCGACGTCCTCATCTGTACCGGCGACCGCGACGCCCTGCAGCTGGTCACCGAGCAGGTCACCGTGCTGTACCCGAAGCGCGGCGTCTCGGAGATGACCCGGTTCACCCCGGACGCCGTCGAGGAGAAGTACGGGCTCACCCCGCGGCAGTACCCGGACTTCGCCGCGCTGCGCGGCGACCCCTCCGACAACCTGCCCAGCATCCCGGGCGTCGGCGAGAAGACCGCGGCCAAGTGGATCAAGCAGTTCGGCTCGCTCGACGACCTGATCGACCGCGTGGACGAGGTCAAGGGCAAGGTCGGCGACGCGCTGCGGGCGCACCTGTCGTCGGTCCAGCTCAACCGCCAGCTGACCGAGCTGATCCGCGACGTCGAGCTGGAGATCGGGCCCTCGGGGCTGGAGCTGCGCCCGTGGGACCGCGAGGCGGTGCACGCGCTGTTCGACGAGCTCGAGTTCCGCGTGCTGCGCGACCGGCTGTTCGCGACGCTGCAGAGCGCCGAGCCGGAGGCCGACGAAGGCTTCGAGGTCTCCGGTGACGCGCTCACGCCCGGTGCGCTCGGCGCGTGGCTGAGCGAGCACGCGGGCGCGGGGGAGCCGGTGGCCCTGTCCTTCCGGGCCGTGGGCACGTCGGTCCGGTCCGACCTGCGCGCGGTCGCCTTCGCGACGGCCGACGGTGAAGGCGCGTACGTCGACGTCACGGCGATGGACCAGGCCGACGACGCGGCGCTCGCCGCCTGGCTCGCCGACAGTGCGATCCGCAAGACGGGCCACGACCTCAAGGTCCCGCTGCACGCGATCCGCGCCCGCGGCTGGGCGATCGCCGGGCTCGCCATGGACACCGCGCTGGCCGCCTACCTGGTGCGGCCCGGGCAGCGCACGTTCGAGCTCGACGACCTCGCGCTGCGCTACCTGCACCGCGAGCTGCGCTCGGAGACCGACGGCGGCGACGGGCAGCTGTCCCTGCTCGACGGCGGCGCCGAAGGCCTGGAGCAGAAGGAGATCCAGGACGAGCTGGTCAAGGCCCGTGCGATCTTCGAGCTGGCCGGCGCGCTCGAGAAGGAGCTGGAGCAGATCGGCGGCGCGAAGCTGCTCGCCGAGCTGGAGCTGCCGCTGCTGGAGGTGATCACCGAGCTGGAGATCGCCGGTGTCGCCGTCGACCTCGAGCAGCTGACGTCGCTGGAGGCGCACTACCTTTCGCGGGTCACGCAGGCCGCCGAAGAGGCGTACGCGGTGATCGGCAAGCAGATCAACCTCGGGTCGCCGAAGCAACTGCAGGTCGTGCTCTTCGACGAGCTGGGCATGCCGAAGACCAAGCGCACCAAGACCGGCTACACCACCGACGCCGAGGCGCTGCAGGGCCTGTTCGAGAAGACCGAGCACCCGTTCCTGCAGCACATGCTGGAACACCGGGACGCGACGAAGCTGCGCACCACGGTCGAGGGCCTGATCAAGGCCGTCGCCGACGACGGCCGCATCCACACCACCCTGCTGCAGACGATCGCGGCCACCGGGCGGTTGTCCTCGACCGAGCCGAACCTGCAGAACATCCCGGTCCGCACCGAGGAAGGCCGCCGCATCCGCGACGCCTTCGTCGTCGGCGAGGGCTTCACCGAGCTGATGACCGCGGACTACAGCCAGATCGAAATGCGGATCATGGCGCACCTGTCGAAGGACGAAGGCCTGATCGAGGCGTTCAACTCCGGCGAGGACCTGCACACGTTCGTCGCGTCGCGGGCGTTCTCGATGCCGCCGGAGGAGATCACGCCGGAGCTGCGCTACCGCGTCAAGGCGATGTCGTACGGGCTCGCGTACGGGCTGTCGGCGTACGGGCTTTCCCAGCAGCTGCGGATTTCCACCGAAGAAGCCAAGGAGCAGATGGAGGCGTACTTCGCCCGCTTCGGCGGCATCAGCGACTACCTCCACTCGGTGGTCGGCGAAGCGGCGAAGTGCGGCTACACGGAGACGATCTTCGGCCGCCGCCGCTACCTGCCCGACCTCAACAGCGACAACCGCCAGCGCCGCGAGATGGCCGAGCGGATGGCGCTGAACGCCCCGATCCAGGGCAGCGCGGCCGACATCATCAAGGTCGCGATGCTCAACGTCCACCGCGCGCTGGTCGAGGCGAAGCTGAAGAGCCGGATCCTCCTGCAGGTCCACGACGAACTGGTGCTGGAAGTCGCCGAGGGGGAGAAGGAGCAGCTGGAGAAGCTGGTGCGCGAGGGCATGGGCTCGGCGTACGCGCTGGCGGTGCCGCTCGAGGTTTCGGTCGGCTACGGCCGGTCGTGGAACGAAGCCGCCCACTGAGATCGCTCTGCGTCACGACCCGCTTCACCGGGTCGTGGCGCGGTAGTACTCGGGCGGCCGTCGTCGGCGGTCACGCTCCGCGGCAATGCTGGGCGCCATGGCCAGTGACTTCCAGCGGCGCAAGATCTCCGGCGTCTTCGGTGCCATGGACGCCGACGGCGACGGCTTCCTGACGGAGGCCGACTTCCGCGCGCTCACCGCGAGGTGGCTCGACCTCCGCGGCACCGACGCGAGCACGCCGGACGGGCAGCAGCTCACCGCCGTCATGATGGGCTGGTGGGCCACCCTCGACGACGCCGCGGGCGGCGGCGGCAAGGTCAGCCTTGACCAGGTGCTCAAGGTCGTCGAGGTGCTGCCGGCGATGCCGGACGCCGTCACCGGCACGGCCGAGGCGATGTTCGAGGCCGTCGACGAAAACGGCGACGGCGTCATCTCCGCCGCGGAGTACGAGCGCCTGATCGCGGCCTGGAACGGCGTCGGCACGCCGTCCGGCGACGCCTTCGCCCTCCTCGACTCCGACGGCGACGGCGGCCTGTCCCGCGAGGAGTTCACCCGGCACTGGTTCGAGTTCTGGGCCGGCGATGACCCGGCCGCGCCCGGCAGCCGCGTGTTCGGCCGCTTCTGAACGCGCGTTGTGCCGAACGGAGGACTCCGTTCGGGTGAGCGATTACTGATCGGTAAGGGAGTCGCTGCCGACGCGCGGCGATCACGGCGTAGGGTCCGCCGAATGGGGTTCGAGCGTGAGCGACGACGCTGGCGGGTCCGGCTGCACGACGAACTCGGCCGGGTGTGCGGAGCGGGCACGGTACTGGACGAGTACCACGTGCTCACGAGCGCGCACGTCGTCGAGACCGCGGGCGGCCCGCGAGCCGCGCTGAGCGTCGAGTTCGTCGGCCTGGCCGAAGCCATGCCCGGCGCCGCGAGCGTCGTCGAAGGCTGCTGGGTCCCGTCCGACGGCGGCGGCCGCGGCGATCTCGCCCTGCTGCGCCTGGAACGTCCCGAATCCCGCGTCTTCCGCGCCCCGCTGCACCGCATGCCGCTCGGCGAACACCAGCTCGTCCGCGCGTTCGGGTTCCCGCCGGGCTCGGTCGGCCGCTGGACGCTCGCCCGGCTCGGCGGCCCGGAGCAGACCGGCGGCGAGTGGATCCGCCTGTTCCGCACGGCCGAAGCCGAACCGCTCGGCCCCGGCTTCGGTGGCACGGCGGTGATCGACGAGGCGACCGGCCACGTCGTCGGCATGGTCGTCGGCAAGGACACCGGGACCTGGATGGTGCCGGTGGAGACCATGCTCGGGCACCTGCCGCAGCTGAGCATCTGGACTTCCGGCAGCCCGGCCGTCGACGCCAGCTTCTCGCGTCCGGTCGGCGAGGCCGTCGACGTCTCCTTCGTGCAGCGCGTCGCCGACTGGTTCGCCAAGGCCGAGCCGGGCACGGTCTGGGTCGTCGACACCGGCGCGGCCGGCTCGCCCGTCGCGGCGGCCCTGCGGTTCGGGATCGTGCTCGCCGACCGGGAACGTTCCCTCGGCGTCCCCGGCCTGCCGCCGGCGTTCGGTCAGATGCCCCCGGCGGGCAGCGTGGACCTCGCGGTCGACGCGACGGGCCGCACGGCCGACGCCGTCCGCCACCGCATCGCCGACCGGCTCACCACTGGCGTCGCGGGCCGCACCCTGGTCGTCGACGGGATCGACGACTCGGCGGAGCCCGACCGGCTCGTCGGCGAGGTGCTCGCCCCGCTCGCCGGCCGCGCGGCCGAGCTGGGTCTCCGCCTGCTGCTCGGCTTCCGCGAAGAGTCCTCCCCGGGCGTGGCGGCGGTGCGGGCGAGCACGGGCCAGGCCCGCCCGGCCCCGGACGACCTCGCGGGCCGCCTGGAGGTGCTCACCCAGGCGGTGGCCGAGCTGGCGGAGATCGAGGCGTACCAGCTGCGCGTGGCGACGCGCTTCACGGGCGTCGCGATGCTGCCGGCTCGCGCGCAGCGCTTGAAGGGCGCGCTGAAGCAGCTTCGTTCGGCAGAGGTGGACGGCGACGCGGAATGGGTGGAGCGCCACATCGACGGCCACGAGCACGCGGTGGCCCCGGCGGTCGAGGACGGCCGCCGCCAGCGCGCGGTCCTCGACGGGCTGGTCGCCCGCCGCGAGGAGCTGCGCACCCGGCTGGCGGGCGACCTCGAGCTGGCCCGCGAGCACGGGCTGGTCGGCGACCCGGACATCGAGCAGGCGTACCTCCCGGCGAAGAGGCTGCTGATCGACGGCCCGTGCGAGCTGACGGCGGCGGCCACGGCGGTCGACACCTACGCGGCGGCGGTCCGGGCCCGCATCGAGGACCGCGGCTGATCCGGGTGTGGAGAACCGCGGCGGATCCGCGTCCAGGGCGCCGAAACTGTCGGTGCCGACCGGTAGCGTAGGAAACGGGGGGCGCCCCCGCGGGCCGCGGGAAACCTGCGGCTAGCGGCGACCCAGGCCGCGGATCAGCACCATCACCGCGTCCCGCACCTCGGCCCGGGTCCGCTGCGGCCCGAACACCTGCCAGTCCAGCGCCACCACCAGCATCGTCCCGAACAACCCGGCCGCCGCCGTCGGGATCTCCACTCCCGATGGCAGCCGGCCGGCCTCGTCCAACCGGGACAGTTGCTGCTTCACGATCGAGATGATCTCCTCGCGCAGCAGCGACAGGGTCCCGTGCCACTGCCCGGGCGTCCGCCACAGCTCGCTCACCAGGATCTGCGAAAACCCCGGGTACTGCGCGATGAACTCCAGCGTCGTGTCGACCTGCGCCTCGATCACGTCCAGCGGGTCGCCGGAGGTCACCGCGGCGCGCAGCCGGCCCGCCAGCATGTCCACGCCGTAGCGCAGCAACGCGTCGACCAGGCCGTCCTTCGACCCGAAGTTGTAGTACACCGTGCCCTTCGCGACGCCGGCCGCCGCCGCGATGTCGTCGACCGTCAGGCCCACCAGGCCCCGGCTCTTCGAGAGCTCCAGGGTGGCCTCGAAGAGCTTCTGCTTCGTCGCGCCGCTCACAGGCTCAGCTCGGGCTTGAGCGCGGACACCGTCCAAACGCGACGCTTGCGGGCGGCCAAGGTGGACACCAGGATCCCGCCCGCGAGGTAGGCCAGCAGCACGCCGATGTCACCGAGCAGCCGTCCGGTCGACGCGCCGCTGTAGAACAGGTGGCGGAAGCCGTCGATCGCGTACCCCATCGGCAGCACCACGTGCAGCGGGTACAGCGCGTCCGGGATCGTCTGCCACGGGAACGTGCCGCCCGCGCTCACCAGCTGCAGGACCAGCAGCACCAGGCCGAGGAACTTGCCGACCGCGCCGAAGAAGGCGTTGAGCGCGTGCACGACCGAGGTGAAGGTCAGTGACACCAGCACGGCGAACCCGATCGCCTCCAGCGGGTGCGCGATGTGGATCCCGACCAGCCACGTCACCGCGCCGAACAGGACGACCACCTGCGCGGTGCCCAGCAGCGCCGAGGACAGCCAGCCGCCGACCGCGACCCGGAACGGGGCCGCGCCCGCGGTCAGCGCGCGCGTCGAGAGCGGGCGCAGGATCAGGAACAGCACGAACGCGCCGATCCAGGTGGCCAGCGAGATGAAGAACGGCGCAAGACCGGCACCGTACGTGCCCGCCGACGCCTCGCCGTTGGCGTTCACCGCCACCGGGTCCGCGATCGTGTTGGCCGTCGCGTTGCGCGTCGGGTCGTCCGGGTTGGGGATCTGCTGGAGCCCGGCCGCGAGCCCGTCGCGCAGCTTCACCGCGCCGTCCGCGAGCTGGTTCGTGCCGTTGACGGCCGTCTTCTCGCCGTCGCTGAGCTGGGACGCCCCGTCGCGCAGCTGGTTCGCGCCGTCGGACGCCTGGGCGATGCCGCTCGCCAGCTGCGGGGAGGCCGCGGCGAGCTTGGCCGCCCCGTCGGACACCTGGCGGGCGCCGTCGGCCAGCTTCGCGAGGTCGCCGTTGGCCTGCTGGATCTTGCCGTTCGCCTGGTCGACGGGGGAGCGCAGCTGGTCGGCGCGCGCCAGGATCTCCTGCACCTGCGCGTCGGGGACGCCCGCTGCGCGCAGGTCGGTCTGCAGCTGGCTGCGGTAGGAGTCGAGCTTGCCCTGGATGTCGGACGACGCCGTCGCGGCGATCGAAGCCGCGTCGGCGACCTTCTGGTCACCGGCCGCCACCTGCGAAGCACCGTTGGCGAGCTGCTGCGTCTGCGAGGGCAGGGACGCGGTGGCGCTCTTGAGCGTGCCGAGGCCGGTCGCCAGCGTCGAGGAGCCGTCCGCGAGCTTCGCCGCGCCGTCGGCCAGCTGCTGCTGGCCCGACTTGAGCTGCCCGGCGCCGTCGGCGAGCTGGGACGCGCCGTTCGAGGCCTCCTGGATCTTGGCGTAGATCGTGGAGAACCCGACCAGGAACCGGTCCGCGGCCTCGCTGCCGACCTTCTCCGCGATCGTCTTGCGGACCTGCTCGGCGACCTGCTTGGCGATCGTGCCGGACAGGTAGTTGTTGGCGTCGTTGGTGGTCAGCGTGATCGTCGCCTGCTGCGGCTGGAAGTTGCCGACCGAAAGCAGCGCGGCGGAGAAGCCGCTCGGGATGCCGATGGCGAACGAGTACTTGTCGTCGCGGACGCCGTCGCGGGCCTCCTGCTCGGACACCTCGTGCCACTGGAAGGTGCCGGACTTGACCAGCTCGTCGGTCACCTCGCGGCCCACGTTGCGCTGCTGCCCGCTGGAGTCCTTCGCCCCGGCGTCGCTCGTGAAGACCGCGGCGGGCAGCTTGTCGAGCCGGCCGTACGGGTCGTAGTTCGCGTAGAGGTAGAAGGACGCGTAGAGCAGCGGCACCAGCACGAGCGCGACCAGCGCGAGCTTCGGCAGGGTGCCGGTCGAGAGGCGGCGCAGCTCGTTGCGCGCGATCCGGAAGGCGTTCATTCGGGGGCTCCGTCAGTGCTCTCGGCGAGCTCTTCGGTGGGTTCGGGGCTGGGTTCGGGGCTGGGCTCGGGGGCGAGATGCTGCGGCTCGGGCTGCTCCACCGCGCCGAGGACCGCGGGGGTGACCGGCAGCGCGGACAGCGGGGTCGTCGCGGTCAGCACGACCACGGCGAGGCCACGCGCGGCCTGCTCCCGCGCCAGCTCCGCCCAGCTGCCGACTTCGCTGGTGTGCCGGTCGGGCGTGTCGAGCACGAGCACGCGCACACCCTTGCGCTCGGCGGCGAGCTCGGTCAGCAGCCGCGTGCGCAGGGCGGGGGTGAGGTTCTCGAAGCGCGTGCCGGCGAACGGCGCGGCACCGTGCTCGCCGAGCCAGCGGGCCACGTCCTCCTTGCCCGCCGGGCGGTGGGCGAGCGCCAGCTCCTCGCCGACGACCACGCGCAGCGGCAGGGCGTCGTCGGGTTCGCTGACGCCGGGCGCGTCGACGACCGCGACGAGCTCGGTGAGCGGGGCGTCGACGCCTTCGGCGTGCACCGTGCCGGTGGTCGGCTTCAGCCGCCCGGCCAGCGCGAGGCCGAAGGCGGTGACGCCGACGCCGGGTTCGCCGTGCACGATCGCCAGGTCGCCCTCGCCGAAGGTCAGCGAGGTGGGCGGTAACAAGGTGCCGTGGTGCCCTTCGAGGGACACCCGATCGGCTCGGACCTGCACGGTTTCTCCCGCTTCGAGAACTTTTGAACTGACCGGTCAGTTCAAAAGTTAGTCCCGGCGGGCATCGGCGGCAAGATCACCGGACGCACGTCACACTTGTGGGTGGCTCACCGCGTCAGCGCAGCGCCGCCGCCGGGCGGATCTCCCACGTCGTCCACAGAGGACGGTAGCCCTGCCGGTGCCAGAACACCGAGGACAGCGGGTTGGTCGGGTTGTAGTACAGGTACGTCCGCGTCGCCCCGCCTCGGTGCAGCTCCCGGTGCACGTGCGCCATCAGCGCCCGGCCGAACCCGCCGCCCCGCTCGCCGGGAACGGTCACGACGTTGTTCACGTACCCCCAGCGTCCCGGCGGCAGCAGCTCGCCCGCTTCGCTGCCCGGGACCGCGTCGAGCCACGCGCAGTGGGCGAACGCGCGCAGCTCGCCGTCCGCCTCGGCCAGCCAGACCGCCGGCGAGTCCGCGGCGAGGGCCTCGCGCAGGGACGGCGCCAGCAGCTCGGCCGTGTTCTCCCGGCGCGGCGAGGCGACCAGCCCGACGTAGTCGAACGTCGCCGTCGCCAGCTCGAGCGCCGCGGCGAAGTCGCCCGGCCCGGCCCGGCGGACGGCGACCCCCGGCTCGGGCCCGGGCGGGGGAGCGGTGCGCACGCCGACCGCGGAAAGCGGCACGAGACCGTGGTCGAGGAAGGCGCGGATCGCCTCGGCGTCCCGGCTGGGCCAGACGACCACGCACGCCGAGTCGTCGCCGATCGCTTCCGACGACAGCCGGGCCTTCAGCGCGCGCAGCAGGAGGTCTGCGCCTTCGGTGCCGGTGTCGCCGAAGTACGGGAAGAGCTGCCAGGTGTCGGCGGCCGACCACAGCATCGGGACGTCGCCGGGCGCGAGCCGCTGCCGCTGCAGCACCCCGGTGACCTGCGTGCCGTCCGCCGTCGCCGCGTCCAGGCGCTCGCCGACGGCGGGCGGCGCGGCGGGCGGCAGCAGCGCGTCGACGGCGGCGAAGCGCGCCCGGTGCGCCGCGAGCAGCGGTGCGGTGATGGTCATGGTTCCCCCTCGGATCGAGCGCTCAGGACCAGGCGGGACGCCGGAGCCACATGGTCCACAGTGGACGATAGCCCTGCCGGTGCCAGAACACCGTCGAAAGCGGGTTCGGCGGGTGGTGGAACAGGAACGTCCCTCGCACGTCGTGCGCCAGCAGCTCGCGGTGCGCCACCGCCATCAGCGCCCGGCCGACTCCGCCGCCGCGGGCCGCGGGGCCGACCGAGAGCGTGTCGACGTACCCCCAGCGGCCCGGGAGCAGCCGGCCGTGGACGGAGTTGCCCGGCGCGGTCGAGGCCAGCGCGCAGGAGGCCAGGCCGACCGGCACCCCGGCGTCCTCCGCGAGCCAGACCAGCCCGCTGAAGCGCAGGGAGTGGACGACTTCGGCGCGCAGCAGCTCCCGGGCGTCCGGCCGCGGCACCGCGGTGCCGACCAGGCAGGTGTAGCGCCACTCGGCCAGCCGCAGCTCGGTCAGCGCGTCGACGTCGCCTGCACCGGCCAGCCGCACGGTCACCGGCGCCGGTCCGGGATCGGCGGGTGCGTCCGGCGCCCGCACGGCCAGGCACGTCATCGGCGCGAACCCGTGCGCCAGGAGCACCGCGGACGCCTCGGCGTCGCGGCTCGGCCAGGTCAGCGAGCAGGCCGAGTCCGGACCGGCGGGCGTCCCGCGCAGCCGGTCGCGCCACGCGCCGAGCAGCGCGGCGAGGCCCGCGGCGCCGCTGTCGCCCGGCACCGCGGTCAGGTCCCGGAGGTCCGACGGGCCCCAGAGCGTGGGCCAGGACCCCGGCGCGTGCACGACGTGCGTCAGGAGGCCGCCCGCCTTGCGGCCGCCGACCGTCACCACCAGCGCCTCGTTCGACGGCGACGGCGGCGCCGCGATCGGCGGGAGCAGCGGGTCGAGCGCGGCGAACCGCGCGTTCTGCTGCTCCTCGAGGCTGCTCACGAGCGGTGCGTGCGGAAGATCGCGGTGCCCGGGAAGAGCTTGCCGCGCAGCGGGCTCCACTGGCCCCACACCCGCGTGTGCCCCGCGGGCCACTCGGGCTCGACCAGGTCGGTGAGGGTGAACCCGGCCGTCGCCAGTGCGCGCACGTAGTCGCCGAGCGTGTGGTGGTACTCGACGTAGGTGGCGGTGCCCTCGTCGTCGACCTCCACGTACGGCGTGCGGTCGAAGTACGGCTGGGTGACGGTGAGCCCCTGCGGGCCCGGGTCGTCGGGGAAGATCCACCGCATCGGGTGCGTCACCGAGAACACCCACGGCGCGCCCGGCCGCAGCACCCGGTGCACCTCGGCGAAGACGGCGTCCACCGACGCCACGAACGGGACCGCGCCGAAGGCCGAGCAGGCCGCGTCGAAGCTGCCCGAGGCCAGCGGCAGGTGCTCGGCGTTGGCCTGGACCAGGGGGACGGCGAGGCCGGTGCGCGCGTTGCCGTCGCGGGCGTGGCGCAGCATGCCGGCGGAGAGGTCGGTCGCCACGGCGTCGGCGCCCTCGGCCGCCAGCCAGCGCGCGCAGGCGGCCTGCCCGCAGCCGACCTCCAGCACACGCTTGCCGCGGACGTCGCCGAGCAGCCGCGCCTCGGCCTCCCGGACGCCCTCCGGGCACCAGACGAAGTCGGCGTCGCCGAGGAACCCGCCGTGCTCGGCCTGGTAGTCGTCGGCGTCGGCGTCCCACCAGGCGAGGTTGGCCGCTGCGGCTTCGGCGCCGCCGACCTCGCGGTAGGCGACCGCCGCGGTGCCCAGCCGGTCCTCGGCGGCGTCGTGGCGCCCCGGCGCGGGCGCCTGCTCCGGTGGCATGATGGTGTCTCCGGTCCCGGTGGCGCTCACCTGCTCCACCTGCGTCCTCGTGCGTGCGGTTTGCTTCCGCGAGGACCTTAGCGAGCCAGGGGGACCCTGATTGTGCCGCCTAGCGGCTGCCGCGTAGGATAAGTGTTAGCGCAGTGGGTTCGCGCTGCCTTCCGCTCAGCTTCTGGTTGGGACTCGGGTCGCGCACCGTATGCGGGGTCATGCCGCGGTCGTTCACTGGTGGACGTTTGCTTGCAGGGTCGTCGCATGCCGCCCATCGCGTCGACAACTGCCAACCCTCGATTCCCATCCACCGGAGCAACCCGCCTAATGACCACCGACACCGCCACCGCCCCGACCGCCCCCATCGGGGCCCCGCAGGTCGCCATCAACGACATCGGGTCGGAGGAAGACTTCCTCGCGGCTATCGACAAGACGATCAAGTACTTCAACGATGGTGACATCGTCGAAGGCACGATCGTCAAGGTCGACCGCGACGAGGTCCTGCTCGACATCGGCTACAAGACCGAGGGTGTCATCCCCTCGCGTGAGCTCTCCATCAAGCACGATGTCGACCCGGCTGAGGTTGTCACCGTCGGCGATGAGGTCGAAGCCCTGGTTCTCCAGAAGGAGGACAAGGAAGGCCGTCTGATCCTGTCCAAGAAGCGCGCGCAGTACGAGCGCGCCTGGGGCACGATCGAGGAGCTCAAGGAGAAGGACGAGCCCGTCAAGGGCACCGTCATCGAGGTCGTCAAGGGCGGCCTCATCCTGGACATCGGCCTGCGCGGCTTCCTCCCCGCGTCCCTGGTCGAGATGCGCCGCGTGCGCGACCTGCAGCCGTACGTCGGCCGCGAGCTCGAGGCGAAGATCATCGAGCTGGACAAGAACCGCAACAACGTGGTCCTGTCCCGCCGCGCCTACCTGGAGCAGACCCAGTCCGAGGTGCGCAGCGAGTTCCTCAACGCGCTCGCCAAGGGCCAGGTCCGCAAGGGCGTCGTGTCGTCCATCGTCAACTTCGGTGCCTTCGTGGACCTGGGTGGCGTCGACGGCCTGGTGCACGTTTCCGAGCTGTCCTGGAAGCACATCGACCACCCGTCCGAGGTCGTCGAGGTCGGCCAGGAGGTCACGGTCGAGGTTCTGGACGTCGACATGGACCGCGAGCGCGTCTCGCTGTCGCTGAAGGCGACCCAGGAAGACCCGTGGCGCCAGTTCGCCCGCACCCACGCGATCGGTCAGATCGTGCCGGGCAAGGTCACCAAGCTGGTTCCGTTCGGTGCGTTCGTGCGCGTCGAAGAGGGCATCGAGGGCCTGGTCCACATCTCCGAGCTGGCCGAGCGCCACGTGGAGATCCCGGAGCAGGTCGTCCAGGTCAACGGCGACGTCATGGTCAAGGTCATCGACATCGACCTCGAGCGCCGTCGCATCTCGCTGTCGCTGAAGCAGGCGAACGAGGGTGTCACGCCGGACACCGAGTTCGACCCGACCCAGTACGGCATGGCCGCCGAGTACGACGCCGAGGGCAACTACATCTACCCCGAAGGCTTCGACCCGGACACCCAGGAGTGGCAGGAAGGCTTCGACAAGCAGCGTGAGGAGTGGGAGCGCCAGTACGCCGAGGCGCACACTCGTTACGAGGCCCACATGAAGCAGGTCCAGAAGGCCGTCGAGGCCGACGCCGAAGCGGCGGCGGACGCGGCGACCGGCATCGAGGGTGGCGCGGAAAGCTACACCTCGGGCTCGGCCCCGGCCGACTCCAAGAGCAGCGGTGGCACCCTCGCCTCCGACGAGCAGCTCGCGGCGCTCCGCGAGAAGCTCTCCGGCGGTGCGTGAGCACTAGCTCTCTGAGCTGAACGACAGAGCCCCCGGTCCTTCGCGGACCGGGGGCTCTGTCGTGTTTCCGGCCGCCGGTGCCCCTCCGGGGCATCCGCGGGTCAGCGGTTGCGCAGGTCGAGGCCGGCCATCATCGCGGCGACGCCCTCGCGGTACACCTGCTCGTTCGCCTCTTCGGTCGGCGGGATGAACCAGTCCGGCAGCGGCCGCCGCGAAGCCATCAGCAGTTCCGCCCCGACCAGGCCGTGGATGGTGGTCCACAGCAGGTAGGCCGCCGACCGGGCGTCCGCACCCGGTGGGCAGACCCGCTGGACCCGGCCGATGAAGAGGGTGAACGTCGTCCGCAGCACCGCCGACCGCAGCCCCGGGTCCGGGTCGAATCCGGGCACCGGGCGCTCGAACATCAGCGCGTAGCGGGTCGGGCTCTCGCGGGCGAAGCGCCGGTACTCCAGCGCGAGGTGCAGCAGATCCGCGACGCCGTCCTCGCTCGACGGCGGCAGTCCCTCCAGCAGCTCCCGCAGCGAGTCGAAGGTGCGCTCGTACAGGGCGTCGAGCAGGCCCGCGCGGCCGCCGAAGCGGGCGTAGACCGAGAGCGTGGACGCGCCGGCCGCCTCGGCAACGCCGCGGACGGTCAGCCCGGGGACCCCGCGGTCCACGAGCACCGACAACGCGGCGTCGAGGTAGCGCTCGCGACCGCCCTGGTCGGCCGGGCGCATCGGCAAGTGCCTGGTAGCCACGGCGCACCCCCTTTGCGGCAGCCGGGCGCAGGCGGCGTCCGGGTGACCCACTCGCAGCAGAAGATACGATATCCGCCGCGTCTTGGGAATGCGCCGGATGTCCGGATCGGCCGCCTCCCGCTACCCGAGAGGATTCAGGCGGATGGACGACCCTCAGCCCGGCACGGTTGTTGTCACCGCGAGTGGTGACGGCACCTACACACAGCAAGTCGTCACGGCGACCCACACGCTGCTCGTCGACGAACCGGTCGCGGCCGGGGGCGCCGACGCCGGCCCGAACCCGTACGAGCTGCTGCTCGCGTCACTCGGTTCGTGCACGGCGATCACGCTGCGGATGTACGCCGACCGCAAGGGCTTCCCGCTGACCCGGGCGACCGTCCGGCTGCGGCACGACCGCATCCACGCCGAAGACTGCGCGCGGTGCGAAACCGAGCGCGGCCTGCTCAGCCGGATCACCCGCGAGATCGAACTCGAAGGCGACCTCGACGACGAGCAGCGCGCGAGGCTCATGCTGATCGCCGACAAGTGCCCGGTGCACCGCACGCTGTCGTCGGAGATCGTGATCGAGACGCGGGAAACCTAGTTCTATCGGGGGTCCGGGTGGCGGAGCCCCCGGCTCGAGGCGAAGCCTCGGTTGACACAGCTCCTAGGCGGCGCGCACGGTCACCACGGCCGGGCGGGCCGGGCCGACCGACGGCACCCAGATCCGCTCGAGCGCCGCGGCGCGGGCCTTGCGGCGGAGACCGGCGAAGCTGTGCTTGGCCGGGACCAGCAACGTGCTCAGCCAGGTCCGGTGGTAGTCGGCCAGTGCCGCGGCCACCGGGCGATGGACGAGGCAGTGCACCAGCCCCGGCGTGCCGAGCCGGTGCCTCCCGCCGTGCTTGCTGTCCGCCATCGTTCCTCCGCGTGGGCGACGCTGTCGCGCGCACCGTACGCACCGGCGCGGTACGAGGTGGGTAAGCAACACGGCGTGTCCGGATATCGGTTGAGTCACGCGTCACGATGGGGTTGCGGAGCCGCCGTTCTTCAGGCATGGGGCGGCACCCGCCGTGGTGAACGGGAGCCACGCGCTCTCCACGACGTACAGCCGCAGGGACGGGGTGTGCCGGCACGTGACCTGGACCCGGCGGACGCCGGACAGGCACTGCGCCGGTGACGCGACCACGCTCGCCGCCGGTGCGGGCGGTGCCGCTGCGGCGGTGGGCGCGGCGACGGCGAGCGCGCCCGCGCACAGCACGGCGGCCACCGGTCCGCTGATCTCGGTCATCCCCATGAGGCCCCCCTCGGATGTGTGCACTACCTGGTGGAATCGGGCCCAACCAGCAAAGTGTTACGACAATTTCTTACCTGTCACGTAAACGGCACAGGGTTGACCGGACGTGGCCGGCGATCAGGCGACGACGGCGTGACTAGGGTGATCGGCATGTTGCGTGTGGGGTTGACGGGTGGAATCGGGGCCGGGAAGTCGACCGTGGCGAACCGGCTCGCCGAACACGGCGCGGTGCTGGTGGACTCCGAC
The DNA here is from genome assembly GCA_033793495.1 of Streptomyces sp. MN03-5084-2B. Classification (GTDB taxonomy): domain Bacteria; phylum Actinomycetota; class Actinomycetes; order Mycobacteriales; family Pseudonocardiaceae; genus Amycolatopsis. The sequence goes on from JARAWT010000077.1 coordinate 24,463, forward strand.
CGGATCGCCCGTGAGGTCGTCGAGCCCGGTACCGAAGGCCTCGCGCGGCTGGTGGCGGAGTTCGGCGCGGAGATCCTGGCCGCCGACGGCTCGCTGGACCGGCCCGTGCTCGCCGCGAAGGCGTTCGCCGACGACGAGTCGCGGCGGCGGCTGAACGCGATCGTGCACCCCCTGGTCGGCGCCCGCACCGGGGAGCTCATGGCGGCCGCGAAGCCGGACGCGATCGTCGTCCACGACATCCCGCTGCTGGTCGAGAACGGCCTCGCGACGGCCTACCACCTGGTCGTGGTCGTCGACGCGCCGGTCGAGGTGCGGGTGCGGCGGCTGGTGACGGCGCGCGGGATGGCCGAGGAGGACGCGCGGGCGCGGATCCGGGCGCAGGCGAGCACCGAGCAGCGCCGCGCCGTCGCGGACGTCTGGCTCGACAACGGCGGCGCCGAAGACGCCGTGCTCGCCGAGGTCGACGCGCTGTGGGCGGACCGGCTGGTGCCGTTCGAGGCCAACGTCCGGTTGCGGCGGCCGCGGCCGCCGATGTCGCCGAAGATCGCCGAATACGACCTCACCTGGCCGGCCCAGGCCGAGCGGGTGCTGGCCCGGGTCCGCGCCGTGGCGGGGGAGCTGGCCCGCCGAGCCGACCACATCGGGTCGACGGCCGTGCCCGGCCTGCCCGCCAAGGACATCCTCGACCTGCAGCTCACCGTGTCCACTTTGGACGACGCGGACACGCTGGGCGGTCTGCTGGCCGACGCCGGGTTCCCGCGGCTGGAGGGCGACTGGGGCGACGACGCCGTGGACGGCACCGGGACGTGGCCCAAGCGCCTGCACGTCGGCGCCGACCCGAAGCGCCCGGTGAACCTGCACGTCCGCTCGGTGGAAACGCCGGCGTGGCGGCTCGCGCTGCTATTCCGCGACTTCCTGCGCGCCGGCCCGGAGGAGCGCGACGACTACCGCGACGTCAAGCTGCGGCTGGCCGAGGCGCACGCCGCCGACGGCCACGTCGCCGCCTACGCCGACGAGAAGCAGGAGTGGGTCAACGGCGTGTTCGCCCGCGCGGAGAAGTGGGCGGCCGCCACCGGCTGGACGCCCTAGGCGCGCATGTCCTTGAGCTGCGGCCAGATTTCGGCCCAGCTCCCGCTCCGGCCGGTGAGCAGCCAGACGGGCAGGTGCTCGCTGGCGTTGCGGATGCCGAGCCGGTTGCCGACCTGCCCGACGATCCTCGCGTCTCCGAAGTGCTTGGCGATCTTCGACGGGTCGTAGCCGACGAAGAGCACGTTGCGGGTGTCGTCGGCCGGACGGCCGAAGTACCAGAAGCCCCGGCTGGCGCTGGACGCCTCGGGCAGGCCACGCTCGGGCCCGTACCGGTCGAGCGCGCCCGCCTGCCAGTACCCGCCGGTGACGATCGCCGTGTCCGGCGGTGCGGTCCGGTACAGCGCGGCGACGTCGGCGGCGAGGTCCGGCCAGCCGATCTCTTCGGCCGCGTAGGCGGGCCGCGGCGCGCCCGGGTGCTCGACGAGCCAGTGCGCCGGCCAGACCGGGAGCGTGAACGGCAGGCTGAACAGGGCGGACACCGCGAACACCGGCCAGGTCGGCACCCATCGCCACCAGCGCGCGGGCTCACGAGCCTCGAGGTGGACGGCGGCCGCCGCCCAGAGCACGCCGAACATCCCGGCGGCGTAGTAGTACCGCCCGTTCGCGACGAGGAAGACCGCGACGACACCCACCGCTGTCCAGCCGAGGAATCGGTAAGCCCGCAGCTGCTTGCTCCCCAGGAGCACGGCGAGGCCGTAGAGGACGCCGAGCGCGCCGATCACCCAGCCGGCGCCGGCCAGCAGGTCCGGGACGAAGCTCCCGCGCCCGCCCGCGGCGTCCACCTCGGCACCGACGGCGTCCCCCATGTCCAGCTGCGGCCAGCCGTTCGCCCGCTGCCAGAGCAGCGTCGGGACCAGCGAGGCGGCGGCGATCAGCGCGCCGAGCCAGAGCCGGGGACGGCGCAGCAGGTCACGCGGGCCGAACGCGAGCACCGCGAGCCCGGCCACCACCCAGAACGCGGCGATGAGCAGCTTGCCGTTGAGCGCCACCGCCGTCACCACGCCGAGCCAGACCAGCAGCGGGTCGTGGCGGGTACGCACCCAGCGGACCAGCAGCCACAGCGTGAGCGTCCACAGCAGCGGGTCGATCGTCGACGTCGCCAGGTAGTGGCCGCTGCCGACGAACTGGCCGCAGATCGCGTACGCCGCCGCGGCACGGGCCTGCGCCTTCCGCTGGCCGCCGAGCTCGCGCGCGATCAGGGCGGTGACGACGACGCCGGCGGCCGTCGCCGCGATCGCGGGCAGCCGGAAGACCACCAGGGAGCCCGGCGCGAGGGTGTCCATCGCCCGGGCGAGGGCAGGCACGAGCGGCGGCTGGTCGGCGTAACCCCAGGCCAGGTGCTTGCCGGCGGCGAGGAAGTACAGCTCGTCACCGAAGTAGCCGTAGCGACCGGCGGTGAGCAGCAGCGCGGTGGCCGTGCCCGCCGCGAGCAACAGGACCGGGAGCCGGGCGAACGGGGCGAGCTCGGCTTCGGCCTGGTCGGGGGCCGTGGCCACGGCGTCCATCGTGCTCCTGTTCCTCGTCGGCGCCGGTCGTCCCGCACCCTACGTGCGGGTCCGGCGCCGCCGGGGTCAGGGGTGGCGCCGCCAGGTCAGCGCGATGTCGAGGGTGGCCAGCCAGGCGGCGAGGTCGTAGCCGTGCGCGGCCAGCCCCTCGACGGCGGTGTAGGTGGCCTTCAGCGCGTACTCGGCGTCTTCGGCGGTGACCAGGCCCGCTTCGAGGGCCTCCAGGAGCTCGTCGGTGTCGATCACCCGGACGGAGAGCTTGTCCTTGAGCACGAGGTCGACGTAGAGGTCGGTGGCGACCCAGTGCGGGCCGTCGCGGTGGACGCGGACGACGTCGAGGTAGAAGTCCTGGTCGCGTTCGTGGCCGGGGGAGAACCAGAAGTCGGTGAAGCGCAGGCCGAGCCCGGGCACCAGCCACGACTCGAGGTAGTGGAACTGGGCGCGGCCCGGGGTCGGGCGGGCGAGGTACAGGCCGAACGGCTCCTCGCGGAACTCCTCGACCTCCCGCAGGACGCCCTTCGGGTCGATGTTCGCGCGCGCGGCGGGGTCGAAGACCTCGACCTTCGGGGGGTGCAGTGCGGCCATGCGGGTCATCCTGCCGGGCCGGTCACGAAACGCGTACTCCGGCCACGGGCGTCACGCGTTCGGGCTAAGGTGCGCCGACGAATCGAGGGGGGATCGGGGATGTTCGGGATCATCAGGCCGTGCCGGCACCGGCTGGCCGAAGATCTGCACGCGGACTGGATGGCGCACCTGTGCGGGCTCTGCCTGACGCTGCGCGACGAACACGGTCAGTTCGCCCGGGTGGTCACCAACTACGACGGCTTGATCATCTCGGTGCTCGTGGAGGCGCAGACACCCCGTGCGGACGGCCGGCGCGAGGCCGGCCCCTGCCCGCTCCGGGGGATGCGCACGGCCTCGGTGGCCCGTGGCGAGGGCGCCCGGCTGGCGGCGGCGGTGTCCCTGGTCCTGGCGGCGGCCAAGGTCGGCGACCACGTCGAGGACGGCGACGGAGCCTTCGGAAGGCGCCCGGTGGCGGCGGCCGCCCGCCGGGTCGCGGCCCGCTGGACCGCGCAGGGCCGCCGGACGGGCGGTCAGGTGGGGTTCGACACGACGGTGCTGACGGAAGCGGTCGAGGTACAGGCCGCGCTGGAGTCGTCGGTGCGCCTCGGCGCCTCGCCGCTCCTGGCGACGGAGCCGGCGGAGAGGGCTACGGCGGCAGCGTTCGCGCGAACGGCGGAGCTGGCGGGCAAGCCGGGCAACGCGGCGGCGCTGGCCGAGGCGGGCCGGCTGTTCGGGCGGGTGGCCCACCTGCTCGATGCGGTCGAGGACTACGCGGAGGACGCGGCGGTCGGAGCGTGGAACCCGTTGCTGGCGACGGGAACGAGCCCGGCGGAGGCCCGGCGGCTGTGCGACGACGCGGTGCTGGGGGTGGAGCTGGCGTTGCGCGAGGCGGAGTTCGCCCAGCCGGCGCTCGTGCACGCGTTGCTGGTGCACGAGCTGCGCCAGGCGGTGCGGCGGGCCTTCGGCCACGGCCACGGCGGCGATGGGCACGGCGGCGATGGGCACGGCGGTGGCCGCGGGCACGGTGGTGATGGGCACGGTCCTGGTGGTGGCCGCGGGCACGGTGGTGATGGGCTCGGCTCTGGTGGTGGCCGCGGGCACGGCGGCGATGGCCGCGGGCACGGTGGTGATGGGCTCGGCTCTGGTGGTGGCCGCGGGCACGGCGGCGATGGCCGCGGGCACGGCGGTGATGGGCTCGGCTCTGGCGATGGCCACGGCCACGGCGGCGATGGGCACGGCTGGGGCGCAATGGAGGGCTTGTCCTCGGCGCCCGGGCCCGGGCGTGGCTCGGGGCCGGGCGAGTGCTCGTCGGTCGAGCGTGGCGCTTGGCCGGCCGGGCCGGTGGCGCAGCAGCCGCCGCCCGGGTGGATCGGGCCGGGACCGACCCCGCCGCAGCACCCCCACCAGCAGCCGCCGGGGTGGATCGGGCGGGGGCCGGCGCCTCAGCAGCACCCGCACCAGGTTCCGCCCGGCTGGGGCTCGCCGCAGCCGCACGGGTTCCCGCCGCCGGGGCCGGTCCCGCCGCCGGGCGCTCCTGGCGGCCCGAACGGCCCCGGCGGTCGCGGTGGCCCAGGTGGTCCCGGCGGCCCGAACGGCCCAGGTGGCCCCGGCGGCCCCGGCGGCCGTGGCCCGGGTGGTCCCGGTGGCCCAGGTGGCCCCGGAGGACCTGGCGGTCCGAACGGCCCGGGTGGTCCCGGTGGCCCGGGTGGCCCCGGAGGACCTGGCGGCCCCGGAAACAGCAAGCCCGAGCCCTACAACGGCAAGGGTGGCGGCCTCTGGTACCCGAAGTTCGCCGTCCCGCCGAAGAAGCGCAACGTCCTCCTCGGCTGCGCCCTCGTCCCGTACATGTGCTGCACCTGCCAGTTCTGCTGCCGCGACCCCTACCCTGGGCCCTGCAGCGGGAAACCGGTGGAAGCCTGGGGATGCGACCCCGGCTGCGACGGAAGTTGTTGCGAGTGTTGCGGCTGTTGCGACTGCGGCTGTTGAGGAGCGCACCATGACCGACCCGATGGCCGACCTCCACGAGCGGGGCCGCGAGAACTTCGCCGGGCTCGTCGAAGGCGGCAAAGCGCGCCTCGACGCGCTCTTCGCGACCGTGCCGGCGCTGGGCGAGCTGGCCGTCGGCACGGTCTACGGCCACCTGCACGAACGCCCCGCCCTCGACGCCCGCACGCGCGAAGCGGCCACGCTCGCCGCGATCGTCGCCGCCGGGATGGTCGGCCCGCCGCTGAGCGTCCACCTCCGCACCGGCCTCGCCGCCGGGCTGGCGCCGGCCGAGGTCTGCGAAGTCGTCGTCCAGACCGCCGCCTTCGCGGGCTTCCCGCGGGCCGTTTCCGCCGCCGACCAGCTGAACCGCCTCTTCGAAGGCCACGACCTGCCGATCCCGCCGCCGCCGTCGCCGCGCGAAGTCGTCCTCGTGCACCTCGCGGTACCCGAAGGCGAGGTCGCCGAGGTGCTGGCCGAGTTCCCGCGGACCGAGGTCCAGGCCACCGGCCCCGACCGGGTGCTGGTCTCGTGCTTCGGCGCAGGGACCGACGACCCCGTCCCCGGCGCCGTCCTGCACTGCGCCGTCGACGGCGGCGATGTCACCTCGGTCACGGTGTTCCGAGCCCGCTGACCAGGCCCGACGGAAATTGTCGGTGGGTCGGCTTACTCTGGTCCACGTGGCTTTCGCAACCGAACACCCCGTACTCGCCCAGTCCGACTTCCGGCCCGTCTCGGAGATCCCGCGGACCGGCGGCCGGTTCGAGGTGGTCAGTGACTACCAGCCCGCCGGTGACCAGCCGGCGGCCATCGACGAGCTCGAACGCCGGATCAGGGCGGGCGAGAAGGACGTCGTGCTCCTCGGCGCCACCGGCACCGGCAAGTCGGCGACGACGGCGTGGCTGATCGAGCGCGTCCAGCGGCCGACGCTGGTGATGGCGCCCAACAAGACCCTGGCCGCGCAGCTGGCGAACGAGCTGCGCGAGCTGTTCCCGCACAACGCGGTCGAGTACTTCGTCAGCTACTACGACTACTACCAGCCCGAGGCGTACATCGCGCAGACGGACACCTACATCGAGAAGGACTCGTCGATCAACGACGACGTCGAGCGGCTGCGGCACTCGGCGACGATGAACCTGCTGTCCCGGCGGGACGTCATCGTGGTCGCCAGTGTCTCCTGCATCTACGGCCTGGGCACGCCGCAGTCGTACCTCGACCGCTCCTCGAAGCTCGCCGTCGGCATGCAGCTCGACCGGGACGTCTTCCTGCGGGCGCTGGTCGACGTGCAGTACACGCGCAACGACATCGCCTTCGCGCGCGGCACGTTCCGCGCGCGCGGTGACACGGTCGAGATCATCCCGGCGTACGAGGAGCTCGCGATCCGCGTCGAGTTCTTCGGCGACGAGGTCGAGAAGCTGTACTACCTGCACCCGCTGACCGGCGACATCGTCAAGGAGGTCGACGAGGTCCGGATCTTCCCGGCGACGCACTACGTCGCCGGCCCGGAGCGGATGGAAAAGGCGATCCAGGGCATCGAGAAGGAGCTCGAGGAGCGGCTCGCCGAGCTCGAGCGGCAGGGCAAGCTCCTGGAGGCGCAGCGGCTGCGGATGCGCACGGCCTACGACATCGAGATGATGCGCCAGGTCGGGTTCTGCTCCGGCATCGAGAACTACTCGCGCCACATCGACGGCCGCGGCGCCGGCACGGCGCCGGCGACGCTGATCGACTACTTCCCGGAAGACTTCCTGCTGGTGATCGACGAGTCGCACCAGACCGTCCCGCAGATCGGCGGCATGTACGAAGGCGACATGTCGCGGAAGCGGAACCTGGTCGAGTACGGCTTCCGGCTGCCGAGCGCGGTGGACAACCGGCCGCTGACCTGGGAGGAGTTCTCCGACCGGATCGGCCAGACGGTGTACCTGTCGGCGACGCCGGGGCCGTACGAGATGGGCCAGGCGGGCGGCGAGTTCGTCGAGCAGGTCATCCGGCCGACCGGCCTGGTCGACCCGAAGGTCGTCGTGAAGCCGACCGAGGGCCAGATCGACGACCTGGTGCACGAGATCCGGGAGCGGGCGGACAAGGACGAGCGCGTCCTGGTCACGACGCTGACGAAGAAGATGGCCGAGGACCTCACCGACTACCTGCTGGAGCTGGGCATCCGGGTGCGCTACCTGCACTCGGAGGTCGACACGCTGCGGCGGGTCGAGCTGCTGCGACAGCTGCGGGCGGGCGACTTCGACGTGCTGGTCGGCATCAACCTGCTGCGCGAGGGCCTCGACCTGCCGGAGGTGTCGCTGGTGGCGATCCTCGACGCGGACAAGGAAGGCTTCCTCCGGAGCGGGACGTCGCTGATCCAGACGATCGGCCGCGCGGCGCGAAACGTCTCCGGCGAGGTCCACATGTACGCGGACAAGATCACCGACTCGATGCGGCACGCGATCGAGGAGACGGACCGCCGCCGTGAGAAGCAGGTGGCGTACAACAAGGAGCGCGGCGTCGACCCGCAGCCGCTGCGGAAGAAGATCGCGGACATCCTCGACCGGGTCTACAGCGAGGCCGAGGACACCGAGCAGGTCTCGGTGGGCGGCTCGGGCCGCAACTCCTCACGCGGCAAGAAGCCCGAGCAGGGCGACCGGGTGCGCAGCTCGGGGATGCTGGTCGACAAGGACGTGTCCGCGATGCCGCGGGCCCAGCTGGCCGACCTGATCCAGCAGATGACCGACCAGATGATGCAGGCGGCGCGAGACCTCCAGTTCGAGCTGGCGGCCCGGCTGCGCGACGAGATCTCGGACCTTAAGAAGGAGCTGAGGGGCATGGACGCGGCCGGGATCAAGTGAGCCCGACCACTCGATCGAGTATTGTGGCGATCCTCCGTCAGGAGCCGGACCACGAACTCCTCGAGGAACGTCTCGCCGAGGCGGACAAGGTCAGGATCGGGGCGCCGACCCTGGTCGAGGTCGGCGCCGTCCCCTTCACCGAGAAGCATGCGGAGGCCGCGATCGACGCGTTCAGCCAGTACGGCAAAGGACGCCACCCCGCCGAGCTCACCATGGGCGACTGCGACAGCTACGCCACGGCCAAGCTCGCGCGTGAATCGTTGCGGTGCATCGGCGACGACTTCCCGCAGACCGACCTCGAACTCGTGAAGCTCGAGTCGTGAACCTCGAAGCCGTCGTCGCCTACTGCCTCGCCAAGCCGGGCGCCGAGGAGACCTACCCCTTCGGCGACCACGTTCTCGTGGCGAAAGTCGGTGGCAAGGCCTTCGCCTTCATCGGCCAGGACGAGCCCGGCAGCGTCGCCGTGAAATGCGGCGCCACCGAAGAAGAAGCCGCCGAGCTGCGCGAGCGGTATCCGGGTGCGGTCGGCGTGATGGCCTACCTCGGCCGCTACGGCTGGAACCGCGTCGAGCTCGGCGCCGGAGTGCCCGACGCCGAGCTCGAGGAGCTGATCGACGCCTCCTACGACGGGATCGTCCGGAGGTTGCCCAAGGCGCAACGGCCCTGAGTCACTGCTCCGGCGCGGGCGCGTTCTCGTCCGCCTGCAGCATCCCGAAGACGTTGCCCTCGGTGTCCTTGCAGTACGCCAGCCACCCCACTCCCGGAACGGGGTTCTTCGGCAGGGCCAGCGTCCCGCCGGCCCGGTTGACGGCACCGAGCGCCTCGTCCAGGTCCGCCACGTCGATCGTGTTGACGAACCCGTGGACCGGGGCCGAGGCTTCGGGCGCCGGGCCTTGGCGGGGCAGCAGCCCGCCGTCGATCCCGTCGCCTTCGCCGGTGGTGATCATCCAGTAGGGCACTTCGCCCCAGCGCTCGAACTTCCAGCCGAACACCGCCGTGTAGAAGGCCACCGCGCGTTCGGGTTCGCTCGCGTGGATCTCGAAGTGGACGGGACGAGGCATGCGCGCCTCCTCAGGCCGGGCCGTCAGGGTGTGGTGAGAGTACGCCCGGCCCGGGCAAAGTCACAGCCGCAAAGTCACAGCCGCGCGCGAGGTGCCAGGTCCGCGTCGAAGTCCGGGAACCCGGCCGGAGCCGAGCGCGCCGCCCACGTCGAAGCCGGTGGCAGGCCGGCCCAGCGCCGGACCGTCGCGGTGGCCGCCGCGGCGTCGGCCGGGGCGAGCTGGGCGATCTTCGACCCGTGGTTGCCACCCTGGACGTAGTACCGGTACGAATCGCGGCTTCCGAAGCCCAGTTCGAACGGCTCCGCGCCCCACGGGTCGTTCGAGCCGTACACGAACAGCAGGCGGGTGCCGCGGGACTTCACCCAGAAGTCGATGTCCGGCATCGCCAGGTAGTCGAAGCGCGGCAGCCGGATCGAGGCCGGCACGAACGTCTTCGGCTGGTCGGCGCCCGGGTAGCGCAGCAGGTCTCGGAGGTAGCCGTCGTACGCCTCGGGCGAACCCAGCTGGACCGCCGCCTGGTAGTAGTACGGGATGTAGGGCGCCAGGTCCTGGTCGGAGTAGGTGTTGAGGCTCTCCACCTTCTCGTACCAGGCGTAGACGTCCGCCGCGGGTGCGCCCGGCGGCGGCACCGTCGCGCAGTCCGCCTGCTTCTGGTACTGCCAGAACGCGAAGTACGAGTCGATCACCGAGATCTCGAGGGACTTGTCGGCCGAGCCGACGATCGAGAACGTCAGCCCGCGCTGCGCCGCGTCCGCCGCGGCGATCGCCCCCAGCTCGTCACGCCGCTTCAGCGCGTCACGCTGGATCGCCTTCAGCGCGTCGCGGCACGCCGGGTCGTTGCCCACGCGCGAAAGGAACCGGTTGTAGACGTCGACCGGGTCGATGACGTCGTTGGGCGCGACGTACGGGATCGTCGCGTCGACGTCGTCGGGGAAGAAGCGCCGGAAGTACGTCGCGGTCATGCCGCCCTTGCTGCCGCCCGTGGCCAGCCACTTGCCCGGGTAGATCGCCTTGAACGCCTGCACCGCGCGGTGCTCGTCCGCGGCCGCCTGCCAGATCGTCAGCTGCTTCGCCCAGTTCTCCGGCTCCGGCCGCGACGGCGTGAAGTAGCGGTACTCCATCGACAGCTGGTTGCCGTCGACGATCTGCGTCGGCTCCGAGCGGTTCGGCGAGCCGCTGACGTTGTAGCCGCTCGTGAAGGCGACCGTCGGGGCGGCGAAGTCGCGGTGCAGCAGGGTGAACCGCTGCTGGAACGTGCCCGCGCCGGGGTGCCGGTGGTCGGCGGGCTGGGTGTAGGTCAGCTTGAAGAACCGGAAGCCGGCCGGGGCCGCGTCCTCGGAAACGATCGTCAGCCCCGGGATCCGCTGCAGTTCCGCCTTGATGTCGGGCGCCGCGGTGGCCGCCGGTGCCAGGCCGGCCAGTGCGAGCAGGACCGCCCCCACGGTGAAAAGTCTGCGCATCGAGCACCCTCCCGGCTCACGAACCTTCGGTGGGACCCTCACAGAACCGGCGCCGGTCGGCAATCGGCTGTCCGGGCGGATAGTCGGTCGATAACCGACTTTCGGCGGGTGGCGCGGCACCCCGGACGGCGTCCTCGGGTGTGCGCAGCCGCGGGCATCGTGCGAGTTGTCCGCGCGATCGGCGCCGAGTTACGGTCCGATTCCGTAGGCACCGTCATCGAGCGAGGGGTCCGCCATGAAGGTTTCCGACTGCCCTACGACGCAGGTCGAAGTCCGCATCGAAGCGTTGCCGGCCGAGGTTTGGTCGTGGCTGCTGGACGTCGACCTGCCGGCCCGGTTCTCCAACGAGTTCCAGGGCGGCGGCTGGGTCGACGGCGCCGAGCCCGGCCTCGGCGCGCGGTTCCGCGGCCGCAACTCCCACCCGATCGCCGGGGAGTGGGAGACGGTCTCGACCGTCACCGGCTACGAGCCCGGGCGCCTGTTCGCGTGGGCCGTGATGGACGTGACGAACCCGGCCGCGTCGTGGCGCTTCGAGCTCGAGCCGGACGGCGACGGCACGATCCTGCGCCAGTGGGCCCAGATCGGTCCCGGCCCGTCCAACCTCACGACGATCATCGGCTCGATGCCCGAGCACGAGGAGGAGATCGTCGCGATGCGGCTCGGCGAGCTGCAGGCCAACATGCAGAAGACCGTCGAGGGCATCAAGGCGCTCGCCGAGAGCGGCGTGCACGCCGTCTAGCGGAGCACCCGGTCCACATAGGACTTTACGGCGGCGAGCGCCGCGGCGGACTGCCACAGCCGCTCGACCTGCGGGTCGTCCGAATGGCGGTATTCGGCGATCCGCTCGTGGAAGGGCTGCCGGATCTGGGCCTTCGTGTGCGCGAACGGCTCGGCGGGCAGGTCGCCGAGCCGGGCCGCGACGGCGACGGCCCGCTCGAGCACCTCTTCCGGGGGTGCCTGCTCGTCGGCCAGCCCGCGGGCCAGCGCCTCCGCACCGCTCCAGGTTTCACCTGTGTAGGTGAGTGAGGACAGCCGTGTCGTCCCGTACGTGCAGCGCAGGATCTCCAGCGCGGCCAACGGGAACGGCAGCCCGACGAGCAGCTCGGTCACGCCGATCCGGCCGGCGCCCAGCACCCGGTGGTCGCAGGCCGCGGCGAGCACGGCGCCGCCGGCGATGGCGTGCCCGTTCAGGGCGGCCACCACCGGACGCGGGCAGCCGAACACCGCCAGGAACGCGTCGGACAGCAGCGGCAGGAACTCCGCCACGTACGGCGCCCCGCCCGCGTCGAGCCGCTTGAGGTCGACACCCGCGCAGAAGATGCCGCCGGTCCCGGTGAGCACGACGGCGCGGGCCTGCTCGGCGTCCTCGAGCCGCCGCACCAGCTCCCGGCACGAATCCGTGTCGAGGGTGTTGCCCCCGCCGTGGTCGATCCGGAGCACGGCGACGTCGCGGTGGCTGTCCAGGGTGATCGGCACGGCCCGACCGTACCGCGGGGTGGCGGGCCGGTCAGGTCCTGACGCTCAACCGGACGACGCCGAAGTGCTCCCGCCGCGCCAGTTCGACGACCTCCTCGAGCGTCGGCAGCCGGCCGAGCGGGAACTTCAGGCCGATCATGCGAGCGGCGCGGCGCATCCCGAGCTCGGTCATGCGGTCCAGGTAGATCCGCGCGACCTCGGTCCCGTCCTCGACGAGCACGCCGCGCATCGGCGTCGTCCGGCCGGCGAGCGTCACGTCGACGTCCGCGCCGCCACGGAAGTTGACCTTCCACCGCGCGGGTGTCAGGGCGCAGAGGTCGCCGTCGACGTGGTGTGCGGTGACCGGCACGCGGTAGCGCTGCCCGGTCCGGCGGCCGGCGAAGGCGAGCAGCATGAACTCGCCGACGCCGCGGCCGAGCGGGCTGGGCAGCACCCGGCGCAGCACCACGTTCATCGTCTTCACCAGCGGCGCGGGCGGCTGGTGCCATTCCACGGTGGCCATTTCCGCAGCGTACGCCGCCCGCGCGCCTCAGCTGGTGATGTCTTTTTGAGCGAACCGCCGCCCGGCGAAGAGGAAGAACACCGTCCCGTAGATCGCTGCCGACAGCATCCCGCTCGCCAGGTTGGTCCAGTCGACGTCGGTCGAGATCAGGTCCATCCAGGAGAACGCGTAGTGCGTCGGCAGGTAGTTCCGGAGCCCCTCCAGCGCGGTGATCTGGTCGAGGATCTGCGACAGGATCGCCACCAGCACCGCGCCGCCGACCGCGCCGAGCGGGGCGTCGGTCGACACGCTCAGCGCGAGCGCCAGCCCGGCCACCCAGGCCAGCTGCAGGATGATGTACACAGTGGACAGTGCGATGGCCAGCAGGCTGTCGCCGAACGACACCGCGTCCCCGGTCGGGCTGATCGCGTCGCCCGCGCCGTACCAGAGCACCCCGACGCCGAGCGACACCAAGGGCAGCAGCACGAGCGCGAACGCCGAAAGCAGCCCCGACACGATCGCCTTCTGCCGCAGCACCCGCTGTCGCGGCACCGGCACGGCCAGCAGGTACTTCAGGCTCGACCACGACGCCTCGCTCGCGATGGTGTCGCCGAAGAACAGCGCGACGATCATCGGCAGCAGGAACGTCCCGGACACGAACAGCGCCAGCACGACGAAGTTCGGCGCGGACGCCGTGGCCAGGTCGACGAACCCGCCGCTGCGCCGGTTCGGGTTCGACTGCCCCGCCTCGAACGCGATCACCAGGATGAACGGCAGCAGCGCGACGAACCCGAGCAGGAACTGCGTGCGCCGCCGCTTGAGCTGGCGCCGCAGCTCGACCCCGAGCCGCAGCGTCCGGCGCGCCGAGTAGCCCTCGACCGCGCCGTCCGGCCCGACGCCCGCGTGCTCGGCCGACGCGATGTCGCTCAGCTCGTCCAGCGCGTGCGGGTCGGTGTGAACGCCTGAGTCACTCACGATTCATCTCCGACCAGTTGCAGGAACGCGTCTTCCAGCCGGCGCCGTGGCCCGGCCTGCTCCACCGCGACGCCGGCGCGCACCAGCGCGGCCACGCCTTCGGCCCGCGGCAGCTCGCCGAGGTTGGCGTGCACGAGCTCGCCCTCGACGTCGACGTCGGTGACGCCGCTGAGCGCCTTGAGCGCCGCCGCGGCCGCTGCCGGGTCGTCGACCCGGAAGGTCGCCTCGCCACCGGCCGCGGCCAGCTCACCGACCTCACCCGAGGCCACCAGCGAGCCGCGGTGCATCACCACGACGTGCGTGCAGGTCTGCTCGACCTCGGCCAGCAGGTGGCTGGACACCACCACGGTGCGGCCGGTCGCGGCGTACCGCTTCAGCACCTCGCGCATCTGGTGGATCTGGGGCGGGTCGAGCCCGTTGGTCGGTTCGTCGAGCACCATCAGCTCCGGCAGGCCGAGCATCGCCTGGGCGATCGCCAGCCGCTGCCGCATGCCCTGGCTGTAGGTCCGCACCCGCCGGTCGACCGCGCTGCCGAGCCCGGCGATCTCCAGCGCCTCCGCGAAGTGCGCCTTCTCCTCCGGACGCCCGGTCGAGGCCCAGTACAGCTCGAGGTTCGCCCGCCCGGACAGGTGCGGCAGGAAGCCCGATCCCTCGACGAACGAGCCGATCCGCGAGAGCACCGGCGCGCCCGGGGTGATCTTGTGGCCGAACACGCGGATGTGCCCCGCGGTCGGCGTGATCAGGCCCATCAGCATCCGCAGGGTGGTCGTCTTGCCGGCGCCGTTCGGCCCGAGGAGGCCGAGCACCTGGCCCGGTTCGACGCGGAAGGACAGGTCCTTCACCGCGACGAACCCGCCCGCGTACTGCTTGCGCAGCCCCTCGATGACCAGCGGCGTGGCGGCCAGCTCGGGGTCGACGTCGGTGGCGCGGCGGCGGCGCAGGGCCGCGAACAGCACCGCGGCCAGGCCGATCGCCAGCGTCACGCCGATGCCTGCCAGCTGCCCGACCGGAGCCGGGGAACCGACCGACGTCCCGGGCACGACCGGCACGGCCAGCGCGGTGCCGGCGGCGAGCCCGATCCGGAACACCGCGGGCGCGGCTGGCGCGGCGAACGCCTGGTCGGTGGTGCCGACGACGAGCCGCAGCGAGTGCCCGCCCTCGATCGGCCGGACGATGCCGGGCAGCGTCACGGTGACGTCGACCGGGGTGCCGTCGGCCGGCAGCCCGCTCACCCGGAACGGTGCGATGGCGTTGGCCGGCAGCACGCGCGAGCCGTCCTGCCCGACGTCGTAGAGCTTCGCGAACAGCACCGCGTCCGGCTGCGGGTGCGCCGGGTCCGCGGCGACCTGCAGCCGCACGGTGGACGAGCCGCTGATCACGACCTGGCCGTCGAAGGGGGCCGTGGTGAACTGCGCGGCCTGGCCGGGCGGGTCGTTGCTGAACAGCGCGCCCAGCCGCGACGAGCTGCTCGCGACGCCGTTCAGGCCGGGGATCCCGCTGACCGCCGCCGGGTTCGCCCCGGCCGGGCGCACGACCGGCTGCGCGGGCCCGTTCAGCGCCAGCAGCCGCCGTTCGGTCGCCGGACCGGTCAGCCCCGGGTAGGCGGCCGCGGTGACCGTGCGGACCGACGGCGTTCCGTTGGCGCGCAACGTGCCCTGGACGTCGTAGCTGAAGCCCGTGCCCGGGTCGCCGCCGTTGACCGCGCTCCACAGGAAGTCGCCGATCTTGGCGCGCAGCTGCGGTCCGGGCTTGCCGCCGTCGTGGCCGCCGGTGTACCAGATCGTCTTCACCTTGCCGCCCGCCGCGGTGATCTGCCGGGCGTTCGCGTCGGACTGGTCGAGGCCGAACAGCGTGTCGCTCTCGCCCTGCACCAGCAGCGTCGGCACGGTGATCTTGTCCGTCACGGAGGCGGGGGAGACGCGGCGCAGCAGGTCGACGCTCGCCTGGCTCGCCTGCCCGGCGGTGCCGAGTTCGGTGTAGGCGCGGCAGACCGCGGCGGTGAACCGGCCACAGGGGTCGGCCGGCGCGCTGCGCGGCCCGCCCGCACCCGGCGGCCCGGCGGGCAGCGCGGCGGCCGCACCGGCGGCGGCCCCGGCGGCGCCGGTGGATCCGGTGTCGGTCTCCTGCCCGGCTTCCGGTGCCTCGGCGGACGGCGAGCCGCTCGCCGCGGCCCCCGAGCCGGCCGAGAAGAAGATGCCCGCCCAGCTCTTCTTGAAGACGCCGTCGGTCGCGAAGGCGCCGGCGGACGGGGTGCCCGGGGTCGTGGACGCCGGCGTCGCCGCGTTCGGGACGAGGCCCTGCGCGAGGTCGTTGTAGGTGATCACGGGCGCGATCGCGTCGACGCGCTTGTCCGTGCCGGCCAGCAGCAGCGACAGCGCGCCGCCGTAGGAGGCACCGGTGACGGCGACCTTCGGGTCGCCCTTGGCGTCGAGCGTCACCTGGTGCTGCGCGACGAGCCGGTCGATCAGGCGGCTCGCGTCGGCGACCTCGCCGTCCGGGTCGTTGAGGCCGATCTTGCCGGTGCTCCTGCCGAAGCCGCGCGCGGACCACGTCATCACGACGAAGCCCTTCCGCGCGAGCTCGCGGGCGTCGTCGGCGACGCTGTTCTTGTCCCCGCCGAAGCCGTGCGCGAGCAGTACCGCCGGTGCGGGCAGCGTCGTGGGCAGGTAGGTGGTCGTGTCGATCTTGACCTGCTCGGCCGAGCCGGGCGCGGCGGGCAGGTCGAGCAGGGCGTCCTGGGTGGGCACGGCGGGCGGGGCCGTGTCGCGCGTCGCCCAGAGGACGGTCGCGGCGGCGAGCACCGCCACGACGGCACCGAGCGCCGTCAGACGGGCTCGGCGGGTGCGCGGGAGCGGGAGTCGGGGCACGACGTGACCGTAGGTGAAGTTTCCTGAGAGTGTCCTCCGCGGCTCACAGTGATCACACCTCCCGGACCACCTGGTGGACCGAAGTGACCGGAATTACACGACCAACACGGTGACGTGCACGATCCCGGCTGGCGCTCGGCCGGGGGGAACCGGCAAACTGGACGCGCTGTGAGGGGAGTATTCCTTCGCGGCGGTGTCGTCAGCACGGTGGCCCTGCGCCCCCGGCACCGTCGGCCGGTGGTTCCACCGGCGGAAGAGACCTCCGGTTAGTTGCTCATGCGCACTATCCGGAGGTTCGAGTTCCATGACTGTCCCCCTGTGGCTGTGGATCGCCACGATCGGTGGCCTGCTCGCGCTGATCGCGCTGGACCTGGTCATCGTCGATCGCAAGCCGCACGAAGTGACCACGGGGGAAGCGGCTCGCTGGGTCATCTTCTACGTCTCGTGCGCGATCGTCTTCGGCATCGGCGTGTGGGTCTTCGCCGGGCACGACCCGGGCGTCGAGTTCTTCACCGGGTACATCACCGAGTACTCGCTGAGCGTCGACAACCTGTTCATCTTCATGATCATCATGAGCTCGTTCAAGGTGCCCGCCATCCACCAGCACCGCGTGCTGCTGGTCGGCATCCTGCTCGCGCTCGGCATGCGGAGCGTCTTCATCGCCATCGGCGCCGCGCTCATCGAGCAGTTCGTCTGGGTGTTCTTCCTGTTCGGGGCGGTGCTGATCTGGACGGCGATCAGCATGCTGCGCAGCAAGGGCGAGGAAGAGGAGTACCACGAGAACGCCGTCACCCGGCAGGTCCGCAAGATCGCCCCGGTGACCGACGACTACCACGGCCACCACTACACGGTGAAGCTGAACGGCAAGCGGATGATCACGCCGATGCTGCTGGTGATCGTGGCCATCGGCTCGGCCGACCTGCTGTTCGCCGTCGACTCCATCCCGGCGATCTTCGGCATCACGCAGGAGGCGTTCCTCGTCTTCACCGCCAACGCCTTCGCGCTGATGGGCCTGCGTCAGCTGTACTTCCTGCTCGGCGGCCTGGTCACCAAGCTCGTCTACCTCAGCTACGGCCTGGCGGTGATCCTCGCCTTCATCGGCGCGAAGCTGTTCCTGCACGCGCTGCACGAGTACCACGTCGTCCCGGACTGGCTGGACATCAACAACTGGATCTCCCTCGGCGTGATTGTCGTCGTGCTCACCGTGACCACGGTGACCAGCCTGGCGAAGGCCCGGCGCGACGAGCGCAAGCAGGTCCCCGCGTGATACCTCGCGAAAGTCGTTCGCACCGCTAAGGAATTCCGGTACGGTCGGGACGTGCGTCCTGCCGACATCGAAGCCCTCGTCGTCCCCGGCCGTCCCGCGCTGCGCGGGAACCTGCTGCTCACCGCGCTGAAGAGACCGGATCTCCGTGCGAACGCCACGCACGGCGAGGTGCGGCGCGTGTCGCTCGAAGGCGGTGAGTCCGCGTGGACCCACGGTCCGCGCGACTCGGCCCCGGCCATCTCGCCGGACGGGCGCTGGGTGGCGTTCCTCCGCGCGGGGGAGGGCCAGGGCGCCGACGGCAGCCCGCAGCTGCACGTGATGCCGTCGGACGGCGGGGAGGCCCGCCGGCTGACGTCGCTGCACCTCGGCGCCGGAGAGCCGGTGTGGGCGCCGGATTCGCGGCGGATCGCCTTCACCGCCCGCGTGCCCGAGGCCGGCCGCTACGGCACGCCGGACGCCGACGGCGAGACGCCGGAGCCGGCCGCCGAGGCACCCCGCCGGATCACGCGCATGGACTACCGGATCGACGACGTCGGGTTCCTGCGCGACCGCATGCAGCGGCTGTTCGTCATCGACACTGCCGACACGCTCGAGCCTGGTGACCTCGAGCCGCTGACCGGCGACGGGTTCGACGCGGCCCACCCGGTCTGGACGCCGGACGGCACGCGCGTGGTCTTCACCGCGCCGCCGGACTGGGGCGCGGCCGAAAGCGACTTCCGCGACATCTGCGCGATCGCCGCGGAAGGTGGGGAGCCCGAAGTCGTCGTGCGCTGCGAGGGGTTCTCGGAGCGACCGGCGTTCGGTCCCGACGGCACGCTGTTCTACTTCGGACAGTCCTTCGAGGAGCACCACGAGGCCGCACCCACCGGGCTCTACGCGGCGACGCCCGAGTTCGGCGCCGGTCCGGTGAAGGCCCGGCGGCTCACCGACGCCGAAACCGTCGACTGCGAGGCCGCGGCGGGCCCGCCGGTCCCGCGTGGCGACGACGTCCTCGTGGCGGTCCGCAACCGCGGTGCGGTGGACCTGCGCGCGGTCGCCGTCGACGCCGTCGAGGCCCCGCTGGCCGACCTCGCGGAGGTCTACGCCGGCCAGGCCGCGGTCCGGTCGTTCACGCTGGACGGCCCGGTGCTCGTGGCGGTGGTCGCGACGCCGTCGACCGCGGGTGAGGTCGTGGTGCTCGGCGACGGCGGCCCGCGAGTGCTCACCGACTACGCGAAGCCGGTGCGGGACAAGGGCATCCGGCCGATGATCGAGCTGGAGACCACGGCGCCGGACGGCTACCCGGTGCACGGCTGGCTGGTGTTGCCCGAGGGCGAGGGACCGCACCCGGTCCTGCGCGTGGTGCACGGCGGCCCGTTCACCCAGCAGGAGTGGGCGCTGTTCGACGAAGCACAGGTGTACGCGTCGGCGGGCTACGCGGTGGTGGTCGGCAACCCGCGCGGGTCGGCGGGGTACGGGCAGGCCCACGGCTGCGCGATCACGCACGGCTTCGGCACGGTCGACGTCGACGACGTCCTGGCGCTGCTCGACAAGGCACTCGAACGGCCGGACCTGGACGCCTCCCGCGTCGGCATCATGGGCGGTTCGTACGGCGGGTTCATGACCAGCTGGCTGGCGGCCCACCACGGCGAGCGCTTCAAGGCGGCGTGGAGCGAACGTGCGGTCAACGCCTGGGACTCGATGCTCGGCAGCTCCGACATCGGCTACATGTTCGTCGACGCCTACATCGGTTCCTCGCCGGAAGCGCAGCGCGACCGTTCGCCGCTTTCGTACGCGGCACAGATCGAGATCCCGTTCGCGGTGGTGCATTCGGAGCAGGACTGGCGCTGCCCGCTGGAGCAGGCGGAGCGGATGTTCGTGGCCCTGCGCCGCGCGGGCGCACCGGCGGAGATGCTGATCTTCCCCGGCGAAGGCCACGAGCTGAGCCGCTCGGGCCGGCCACGGCACCGCGTCCAGCGCTTCGACGCGGTCCTCGAGTGGTGGTCCCGGCACCTGTGACGCGCGGGCTGGTCTGCTTCGACGTCGACGGCACCCTCGTGCCGGGCACCAGCTCGTGCGCGTGGGTGGCCGCGGCGCTCGGCCACGAGGCGGAGCTCGTCGCCGCCGAAGCGGCGTACGCGGCCGGGCGGATGACCAACCAGGAGGCTTCGGTCATCGACGCCCGCGGGTGGGCGGGGCACACCGAGGCGGAGATCCTGGCCCGGCTGGCGACGCTGCCGCTGGTCGACGGAATCGCCGAGACGGTGACGTGGTGCCACGACCACGACCTGCGCCCGATCCTGACCACCCTCGCCTGGACGCCGGTGGGCCGCATGCTCGCCGGGCGGTTCGGGTTCGCGGCGTACTGCGGGCCGGTGCCCGAAGCCGTCGGCGGGCGCTACACCGGCCGCGTCGCCGAGCACCTGGACGAGCACGGCAAGCGGGACTTCGCGCTCGCCCAAGGGTTCGCGCCGGAGCGGTGTGCCGCGGTCGGGGACAGCCGGTCGGATCTGCCGCTCTTCGCCGCGGTCGGCACGAGCATCGGTTTCAACGCGGCCCCGGACGCCCGCGCCGTCGCGACCCACCTCGTCGACGGCGACGACCTGCGGGCGATCATCCCGCTGCTCGCGGCTCAGTTCAGCAGCGTGTAGTTCAGCTCTTCGCAGACCCGGCCCAGCGGGACGTCGAGACCCGGGTGGTCCAGCGGCAGCAGCACGTCCGGCGCGATCGGGAGCGCGGCGCCGGCCGGCGGGTCCCACAGGCAGATCGCGGGATCGCCGGAGTCCATCGACGAGCGGTACCAGAGGCCGTCGAGGTCGCTGAACGCGCCGCGGATCGCGCGCGCCCAGGCCTGCGTCAGCTTCTTCGGCCCGCTGGAGATCTCCTGCGAGGCGCCGACCCGCGTCGGCCACAGGCCGGTGAGGTCGAGCAGGCGCAGCGTGCGCGTCGGGCGGACGACGACCAGCCGGGGACCGCGGGTGCGGCGGTCGACCGTCGAGCTGGTCTGGAAGACCTCCGCGACCGACGTCCGCACGGTGAGGCCGAAGTAGAGGACGCCGTTCGCGGGATCGGTGACCGGCGCGCCGCCGCGGCCGGGCGACTGCTGGTCGAACCGGCCGTGCGGGAGCGGGCCGGTGTAGCGGAACGAGTTCCACTGCTGGGGGTGGTTGCCGTGCGCGGTGAAGATCCGGACGAGCCTGGTCGTGGGCTGGACCGTCACCACGTCGTCGGCGCGGTTCAGCTGCCGGACCAGGACGGATCGGGCGGGCGGCAGCGGGAGCCGGGCCATGGGTCGGGGGTGGTCCGTCCTTGTCGGTGATCTTGCTCGGGAGGGTCCAGCCTAGAGTGGCGTGCCGAGCGTGGCGATGAGGCGCGCGACGTGGTCCGGGTCACCGCCGGAGAGGAGCCATTGGCGAGGCGATGCGGGCTGGTCGTTGATGACCAGGTCGGGCTGCGGAGTGCTCATGAAGGCGGCGACGACGAGCGCGGGCTGGTCCTCGGGCAGCGCCTTCAGCACGACTTCGAGGCCGGGCAGCACGCCCGAACCGGCGAACTGCCACGCGGGGAGCCGCCACCCGCCGTCCTTCCAGCCGGTCAGCCGCCCTTCCTTGAGGCGGTGCCGGATCCGGCTGTCGTCGACCCCGAGGGCCTTGGCGGCTTCGTTGACGCTGAGGGCGCCTTCGGCGAGCACGGCGTGGGCGGCGACGGTGCGCGCCCTGAAGTCGGGTTCGTCCTCACGCCTCGGCGAGAGGTCCAGCCCGACGTCGGTGAGCGCGGCGCGCTGGTCGGCCGAGAAGTAGTGCGAGGGATCCGGATTCGGCGGGGACAGTCTGCGCGCCGCGTCTTCGACGAGAGTGAGGAACTCGTTCGCGTCGACTTTCAGGCCCGCCTTGGCGAGGATGTTCTCCAGCGCTACAGACATGTGGCTCAGGTTAACCCGAAACCACGCGGATGTGCGGGTTCGTGCGCTTTCTTGCCCTGTCTGTGGGTGAATTCACCAAAGATCGACACTCAGGGCACATCATACAACACGTTGAGTAGTCAACTTCCTGTCAGTTTCCCTGGATCGGGCGCCGTTGTCCAGCCTCGCTTCGGCTTGACACCGGTTGCGCACCGATCTACGTTCCGGATGAGTAAACGATTTCCGCTCCGTGCTCACAGGACCCGGCGTTCCGGCGCCGGCGATGGGGGACACAGGGGGACTTCCTCTAAACACCATCGACACCCCCGACCAAAAAGCCCCGTTGAATCACCGTG
>JARAWT010000078.1:0-44691 GCA_033793495.1 Streptomyces sp. MN03-5084-2B
GGCGGGGGAGGCGGCGGGGAAGAACACCTTGCCGAACACGAGCGCGGCGGCGGTGCCGTAGATGAAGAAGTCGTAGTACTCGAGCGCGCTGCCGATCCAGGCGGCCAGCGCGGCCTTGCGGGGCATCGATCCGGTCACGGGGACTCTTCTCCTGACATCCGTGCTTCGTTGCGCAGAAGTTCGCCGGGGAAGCAATGTACGGTCTAGTT
This sequence comes from Streptomyces sp. MN03-5084-2B, assembly GCA_033793495.1. Classification (GTDB taxonomy): domain Bacteria; phylum Actinomycetota; class Actinomycetes; order Mycobacteriales; family Pseudonocardiaceae; genus Amycolatopsis. Next base: position 210 of record JARAWT010000078.1, read on the forward strand.
AGTTAATAGAGAGTGCGAGACCGGACCCCGGGTGTCAAGAGATCCTTTTGCCGGGTGGGGCGCCGCGCTCAGCGCGCGGTCAGGTACTCGATCAGCAGGTCGCCCAGCATCGCGCGGTAGTGCTCGCGGCGGGCCGGGTCGAGCATGTCGCGGCCGAAGATCGCCTGGAACGTGTGGCGGTTCGCCAGGCGGAACACGCAGAACGAGCTGATGACCATGTGGACGTCGAGGGCGTCGACGTCGTCCCGGAACAAGCCGGCCTTCCGGCCGCGCTCGAGGATCCGGGAGATCCCGCCGAGTGCCGGGTCGGCCAGTCCGGCGAGGATCTCCGACCGCGACAGGTGCTCCGCGCGGTGGATGTTCTCGATGCTGACCAGCCGGATGAAGTCCGGGTGCGCCTCGTGGTGGTCGAACGTCAGCGCGGCCAGCTGCCGCAGGGCGTCCTCGGGCTCGAGGTGCTCGACGTCGAGCTGCTGCTCCGAGGCCCGTAGTGCGGAGTACGCCTGCTCCAGCACGGCGAGGTAGAGCTGCTCCTTGCCGCCGAAGTAGTAGTAGATCATCCGCTTGGTGGTGCTCGTGCGGGCGGCGATCTCGTCGACCCGGGCGCCGGTGTAGCCCTTGTCCGCGAACTCCCGCGTGGCGACCGCGAGGATGTCGGCGCGCGTCCGTTCCTTGTCGCGCTGGCGCTCGGCCTCCGACGATGGTGCGGCCACCGGGCTCCCTCCGCTGCAGGTGGAGCCCCACTCTAGCTCAGCCCTTCCGTCGGGGCGGACGCCACGCTACCGTGAACGTACTAGTTCGTACATTAGCGACGGAGGGTGTGGCGTGACCAGCTACCTGATCGGGCTCGTCGGCACGGGCATCGGGCCGTCCGCCAGCCCGGCCCTGCACGAACGCGAGGCCGACGAGCTCGGCCTCCGGTACGTCTACCGCCTGCTGGACCTCGACGTGCTGCGCCGCCCGGTCGCCGACGTCGTCGCCGCGGCCCGCCTGGCCGGGTTCGACGGCCTCAACGTCACCCACCCGGCCAAGCAGGCGGTCGTGGCGCACCTCGACGAGCTCTCGCCGGAAGCCGCCGCGCTCGGCGCGGTCAACACCGTCGTGTTCAGCCAAGGACGCGCGGTCGGCCACAACACCGACGCGACCGGGTTCGCCCGCAGCCTCAGCCGGGGCCTGCCGGACGTCCGGATGGACGACGTCGTCCTGCTCGGCGCCGGGGGAGCGGGCGCGGCCGTCGCCCACGCGCTCCTCTCGCTGGGCACCGGGCGGCTCACCGTCCACGACGTCGAGGGCGCCCGGAGCGCCCGGCTGGTCGAGGCGCTGGAGCGCAGTTTCGGCCCGGGCCGCGCGCGGACCGGCGGAATCGACGCCCTCGCCGACGCCGACGGCCTCGTGCACGCGACCCCGACCGGGATGGCCGCCCACCCCGGCTCGCCGGTCCCGGCGGAACTGCTGCACCCGCGACTGTGGGTCGCCGACGTCGTCTACCGGCCCCTGGAGACGGCGCTGCTGGCCGCCGCCCGCGCCCGCGGCTGCCGGGTGCTGCACGGCGGCGGCATGGTCGTGCTGCAGGCGGCCGAGTCGTTCCGGTTGTTCACCGGTGCCGAGCCCGACCCGGAGCGGATGCTGCGGCACTTCGACGCGCTGGAAGGGGAGGCTGCCCGTGTCGCCTGAACCGCGCACCGCGATCGCCACCGTCTGCCTGTCCGGCACGCTGGAGGACAAGCTCGCCGCGGCCGCCGCGGCCGGGTTCGACGGCGTCGAGCTGTTCGAGAACGACCTCGTCGTCTCCCCGTCGAGCCCCGCCGAGATCCGCCGCCGCTGCGCCGACCTCGGCCTGTCCGTCGACCTCTACCAGCCGTTCCGCGACTTCGAAGCCGTCCCGCCGGAGCTGCACGGGGCCAACCTGCGCCGCGCGTCGCGCAAGTTCGACGTCATGGCCGAGCTCGGTGCGGACACCGTGCTGGTCTGCTCGTCGGTCTCGCCGGACGCGATCGACGACGACGAACTGGCCGCCGCCCAGCTGCACGCGCTGGCCGAACTGGCCGCGGCACGCGGGATGCGGGTCGCGTACGAAGCCCTCGCGTGGGGCAAGCACGTCAGCGGCTACGAGCACGCCTGGCGCATCGTCCGCCGCGCCGCCCACCCCGCGCTCGGCGTCTGCCTGGACAGCTTCCACATCCTGTCGAAGGGGCACGACCCGGCGCCGATCCGCGCGATCCCCGGCGAAAAGATCTTCTTCCTGCAGCTGGCCGACGCGCCGAACCTGCCCATGGACGTGCTGCCGTGGAGCCGGCACCACCGGCTCTTCCCCGGTCAGGGCGACTTCGACCTGACCGCGTTCACCGGGCACGTGCTCGCCGCGGGCTACCGCGGGCCGCTGTCGCTGGAAGTCTTCAACGACGTGTTCCGCCAAGCCGACCCGCGCCCGGCGGCGGTCGACGCGATGCGGTCGCTGCTGGCGCTGCAGGAGTCCCTGGGCGTGCTCGACCTGCCGGCCGCGCCGGCGCTGACCGGGCACGCCTTCGCCGAGGTCGTGACCGACCCGGGCGCGGGCAAGGTGCTCGCTTCGCTCGGCTTCGCGCGCACCGGCGTGCACCGCACCAAGCCGGTCGAGCTGTGGGAGCAGGGCGACGCGCGGGTGGTGGTCAACGAGGGCGGTGCCGCGCACGGCGCCGTCGGTGCGGTGGCGCTGGCCAGTACCGACCCGGTCCGCTCGGCCCGGCGGGCGGAAGCGCTGCGCGCGCCGGTCCTGCCGCGGGTGCGCGGTCCCCGCGAGGCGGACCTCGCCTCGGTCGCGGCGCCGGACGGGACCCAGGTGTTCCTCTGCGGCGACGACTGGCGCGACGACTTCGAGCCGACCGGGGAGACGGCCGCGGGTACCGGTGTCTTCGGAATCGATCACGTGGCGCTCACGCAACCCTTCGACCACTTCGAGGAAGCGGCACTGTTCTACCGCTCGGTGTTCGGGCTGACGCCGTCGCCGGTCACGGAGTACGCGGCGCCGTTCGGGCTGGTGCGCAGCCGTGCGGTCGCGGCGGGGGAGATCCGGTTGACGCTGGAGGCCGCCGTGGTCCGCCGCGGCGAATGGGCGCCGGCGGTCCCCGAACCGCAGCACGTGGCGTTCGCCTGCACGGACGCCCTCGCCGCGGCCGCGGCGATGCGGGCGGCGGGCGCACCCCTGCTGGACATCCCCGGCAACTACTACGACGACCTCGAAGCCCGGCTGGACCTGCCAGCCACGCGGCTCGCGGCGCTGCGGGAGTGTTCGGTGCTCTACGACCGGGACGCGCACGGCGAGTTCCTGCACTTCTACACCGCGCTGGCCGGGGCGCGGGTGTTCTTCGAAGTGGTGCAGCGGATCGGCGGCTACCGCGGCTTCGGCGTGGCCGACGCGCCGGTGCGGATGGCCGCCCACCGCGCCCGGCGACATGCCGTCCCCCCGGTGAAAACTCCGGCCTGAGCGCCGGTCTGAACCACACTGCCGCCCCGGGAAGTCCTTTCCCAGGGCGGTTTTCGTCGTGGCGCCCGGCCGCGGGCGCGCCGGATTCCGGTGCGCCGCCGGTGAAAAACGGCCGGGACGCCCTCCTACCCGGACGACTTCTGGCGCGCTCCTCCGGTCGCGCGTAACCGCCCGGCTACTCCTCGCAGGCGTTTACAACGTTCCGGCAACCGCCTTGACAGGGCCTGTGGTACGTACCACTCTAACCCCAACATTGGTCTACACCATTTGGGGCGCTCGGCCGCGGTGGCCGGGCAGGGAAAGGACGGCATCGAGTGAAACGCTGGCTCAAGCTGGTGGCGGGCGCCGCCGCACTCACGCTCGCGACCGCGGGCTGCGCGGGCTCCGGCGGTTCGGACACCGCGGCCTCGTCGAGCGGCAATGCACCGCTGAGCGGGACCGTCACGGTCTGGCTGATGACCGGCTCCGCGCCGGCCACCCTGACCGACGCACTGAACAAGGAGTTCGAGGCCGCGCACCCCGGGGTCAAGGTCAAGTACGAAGTCCAGCAGTGGGACGGCATCCAGCAGAAGCTGACCACCGCGCTGGCCAGCGGCGCGCCGCCGGACGTCATCGAGATCGGCAACACGCAGACCGCGTCCTTCGCCGCGCAGGAGGGTGTCCTGACGGACCTGACCGCCGACAAGGACAGCTTCAACGGCTCGCAGTGGCTGAAGGGTCTCGCCGACTCGGGCACCTACGAGGGCAAGACCTACGGCGTCCCGTTCTACGCGGCCAACCGCGAGGTCATCTACCGCAAGGACATGTTCGAGCAGGCCGGTATCGCGAAGCCGCCGGCGTCGAACGACGAGTGGATCGACGCGATCGGCAAGCTGAAGACCAAGTTCGGCTCCGACCCCGACTTCCAGGCGCTCTACATGCCGGGCCAGAACTGGTACGCGCTGCTGTCGTTCATCTGGGACAACGGCGGTGACATCGCCAAGGCCGACGGGAAGAACTACAAGGCCACCCTGGACACCCCCGAGGCCAAGGCCGGCCTGGAGTTCTACAAGAAGCTCGTCGACACCTCCGGCACCAAGGCGCCGAAGGACGCCGACGAGGCCAAGCCGCAGCAGGCGACCGTGTACGGCGCCGGCAAGGTGGCCATGATGATCGGCCTCCCGTGGGAGCTGGCGACCGCGGCCAAGACCGACGCGAGCCTGACCGACAAGACCGCCGCCTTCGCGATCCCGGGCAAGACCGCCGGCCAGAGCGCCCCGGTCTTCCTGGGCGGCTCGAACCTGGCCATCCCGGCCAACAGCAAGAACGTGGCCGCGGCCAAGGAGTACATCAAGCTGCTCTCCAGCCCGAAGTACCAGAGCCAGCTCGCCGCGGCCGGCGTCGTGCCGGGCACGTCGACCGACCTCACCGGTCTGGACAAGGACCCGCTGGGCAGCGTGATGGCCAAGGCTTCGGCCAACGGCAAGGCCGTGCCGGCCAGCCCCAAGTGGGGTGACGTGGAGTCCGGCCAGAACCCGGTCAAGGACATGCTGACCGCGTACCTCACCGGCAAGAAGACGCTCGACCAGGCGACCGCCGACGCCAACGCAGCGCTGAACAAGCTCATCGGCGGATGACCGCGACCGCGAACGTGACGATGCCGGCGGGGGCGACCCCGCCGGCATCGCCGCGCGACACCCGGGTGAAGAAGCGCAGGCAGGGCCGGTTCGGCGACCGGGTGCTCCCGTACGCGCTGCTGCTCCCCGGCGTCGCCGCGATCCTCGTTCTGCTCGCCTGGCCGCTGGTCCAGGTGCTCGCGATCAGCTTCCGCAAGCTCGACGTCGGGCAGCTCATCTCCGGCAAGACCGTCTGGATCGGGTTCGACAACTACACGAAAACGCTGTCGGACCCGGAGTTCTGGACGATCACGTTCCGGACGCTGGTGTTCACCGCCTCGATCGTCGCCGCCACCATCGTCGGCGGCCTGCTGCTGGCGGTGCTGATGCGCCACCTCGGCCCGGTGATCCGGGTCATCCTGCAGGTGACGCTCGTGCTGGCCTGGGCGACCCCGGTGATCGCCACCACCACGGTGTTCCAGTGGATCTTCGACGAGCAGTACGGCATCCTCAACAAGACGCTCGACCGCCTGGGTTTCCCCGGCTTCATCGGCTTCTCGTGGTTCTCCAGCGGCGCCAGCACGCTGACCGTGATCGGGCTGCTCATCGTGTGGCAGGCCGTGCCGTTCGTGACGTTCTCGCTCTACGCCGGGCTCATCGGTGTCCCGCAGGAGCAGTACGAAGCCGCCGGGATGGACGGCGCCGGACCGTGGCAGACGTTCCGCGCGGTCACCTGGCCCTCCATCGCGCCGATCACCACGATGGTGACGTTCCTGTCGGTGCTGTGGGACTTCAACGCCTTCGCCCAGATCTGGGCGATCCGCGAAGGCGGCCCCGACGGCGAGAGCACGACGCTGGCCGTCGTGCTGTACCTCAAGGGCATCGCCGGCAACCACTTCGGTGCGGCGGGCGCCATCGCGACGCTGATGCTGATCCTGCTCGCGCTCATCACCGGCCGGTACATCCAGCTGCTCGTCCGCACCCCGGAAGGTGAGCTCAAGTGAGGAAATCGCTGCCGCAGCGGATCGCGCTGTCGGTCGTCGGCGTGGTCGTGGCGTTGCTGATCTTCTTCCCGACGTACTGGATGTTCGTCACGTCGCTGCGGACGCCCGGGCAGATCCTTTCGCCCAAGTACGACCTGATCCCGACGTCGTTCTCGTTCGGCAACTTCGCCACCGCGCTCGCCCGGGACAACTTCCCGACCTACCTGATGAACAGCCTGATCGTGGCGGTCGGCGCGGTGCTCTGCGCGCTGGTGGCCGGGACACTGGCGGCGATCCCGCTGGCCCGGCTGCGGTTCACCGGCCGCAAGGGCTTCCTGCTGCTGGTGATGGTGGCGCAGCTGGCCCCGACGTCGGCCCTGTTCATCCCGCTGTTCCTGCTGATGCGGGACGCCGGGCTGCTCGACACGCTGCCGTCGCTGCTGCTGATCTACTTCGCGACCACGCTGCCGTTCACCATCTGGATGCTCTACGGCTTCGTCAACGGGATCCCGTACGAGCTGGAAGAGGCCGCGATGATCGACGGCTGCAGCCAGACCGGCGCGTTCCGCCGGGTAACGCTGCCGCTGCTCGCGCCGGGGCTGGTCACCACGTCGGTGTTCAGCTTCATCACGGCGTGGAACGAGTACCTGTTCGCCCTGGTGTTCATCCACACCAAGGAGCGGGAGACACTGCCGGTGTGGCTGGCGTCGTTCCGCACGGCGTTCGCGACCGACTGGGGCGGCGTCATGGCCGCGTCGGTGATCTACGCGGTTCCGGCGCTGGTGTTCTTCCTGATCGTGCAGCGCAAGCTCGTCGCCGGCGTGGCCGCCGGCGCGGTGAAGGGGTAGCCCCTTGTCCTCGCCTGAGACACAGTCCTCGCCCGAAAAGCTCGCCGAAGCCGTCCTCCTGCCCGGGTTCGCCGGGACGACCGCTCCGGACTGGCTGCGCCGCCGGGTCGCCGAGGGCCTGGGCGGAGTGGTCCTGTTCGGCCGCAACGTCGTCGACGACGAGCAGGTCGCCGCGTTGACCGGGCAGCTGCGTGGTGAGCGTGACGGTGTCGTCGTCGGGATCGACGAGGAAGGCGGCGACGTCACCCGGCTCGACGTCGGCACCGGGTCGTTCGTGCCGGGGCCGCTGGCCCTCGGCGCGGCGGACGACCCGGAGCTGACCACGGCCGTGGCCGCCGCGCTCGGCGAGCGGCTGGCGGCCTGCGGCGTCACGGTGAACCTCGCGCCCTGCGCGGACCTGACACTGGCCGAGGAGGACCCGATCATCGGGGTCCGGGCGTTCGGGTCCGACCCGGCGAAGGCGTCGCCGCACGTCGCGGCGTACGTGACCGGCCTGCAGAAGTACGGCGTCGCGGCCTGCGCGAAGCACTTCCCGGGCCACGGCGCGGCCACCGAGGACTCCCACGTGGCGCTGCCGGTGCTGCCGCGCACCCTCGAGGAACTGCACGAGATCGAGCTGGTCCCGTTCGCCGCGGCGATCCGGGCCGGGGTGCGCTCGGTGATGTCCGGCCACCTGGTCGTCCGGGCCTGGGGCGACGAGCCGGCCACGCTCAACCGCACCGCGCTCACCGGCGTCCTGCGCGGCGAGCTCGGCTTCACCGGCGCGGTGATCACCGACGCCTTGGAGATGGGTGCGGTGTCCGGGGCCTACGGGCGCCACGACGGCCTGGGCCGGTCGGCCGTGCGGGCCCTGGCCGCGGGTGCCGACGCGCTGTGCCTCGGCGGCGCGGCGTTCGAGGCCGAACACCTCGACGCCTGCGTGTCGGCGATCGTGGCCGCGGTCGCGGCGGGGGAGCTGCCCCTGGACCGGTTGGCGGAGGCGGCGGCCCGGACGGCGGCGCTGGGCACCGACCCCGCGCCGGCGCGGGTGGGCCCGGTCGACCGGCGGCTGGGCCTGGAAGCGGCCCGCAAGGCGCTGCGGGTCCGGGGTGCGCCGCGGCTCGACGGGCCGCCGCTGGTGGTCGACGTCCGGACCGAGCCGACCATCGCGGCCGGGCCGATGCCGTGGGGCCTCGGCACGCACCTGGCCGAGCTGGTGCCGGGCGCCCGGACGCTCACCGTGACCCCCGACGACGCCGGCGTGGTGCTCGAGGCGGCGAAGGGGTTCCGCAGCGTCATCGTGGTGACGCGGGAGGCGCACCGGCACCCGCGGGTGCGCGCGCTGCTCGCCGCCCTGTCCTCGCTGGACTTCATCCGCGTGGAGACCGGCGCGCCCGGCCCCGATGGCGACGGCGGTCCGCGGATCGACACGTTCAGCGGTTCCTGGGTCAGCCTGCGCGCGGCGGCGGAATATTTGGCCTGAATCGGGATTTCGTCCGTTTTGCCGCAACTCCAGAACGGCGTCCGCAATTTGTACGAGGCTTGTACCGGCGCTCTTCATTCTGTCCTCACACCGAAAAACTGGAGGACGGAAGAATGAACATGGGCATCGTGAAGCGGATGGCGGGGGTCGCCGGTATCGCCGCGGCGATCGTGGTCGCCGGCGCGGGCCCGGCGCTCGCGGCATCGGGCACCGTGCACACCGATTCGGGCGCGCCGCTGACCGTGCGGTCCAGCCCGAGCGCCTCCGCGGGCTCGGTCGGCAGCATCGCCGACGGGACCGCGGTGACCATCAGCTGCCAGACCAACGGATCCACGGTCGACGGCAAGTACGGCACCTCGGACATCTGGGACAAGGTGGGCGACGGCTACGTCAGCGACGCCTACGTCTACACCGGCTCCGACGGCCGGGTCGCCCCGGACTGCGCCGGCTCGACGCTGACCTGCTCCACCGCGGGCACCGGCGACCCGAACACCTGCGCCGAGGCGGTCACCAAGGCGAAGTCCCGCATCCACACCAACGACCTCGACTCCTACGAGGGCTGGTGCGACCGGATCAACGCGCAGAACTACGGGTTCAGCGCCAGCGGCTCGAACACGGCCTACATCCACTGGACCCAGATCCCGTCGTCGTTCAAGCACCCGGGTGACTACCAGGTCCCGGCCGGCGGCCTCGCCTTCTTCAAGAGCAGCGGTGCCGGGCACACGATGATCTCGATCGGCGGCGGCAAGTTCCTGTCGAACGACATCAACGGCTACGGCAGCTACACCGAGACGACGATCGCGCAGATCAAGAGCAAGTGGGGCCAGACCTACCTCGGCTGGTCGCAGCCGTGGTTCCAGGTGAACCACTGACCCGCTGAACGGGCACGAGCCCCTGTTCGCTTCCCGCGGACAGGGGCTCGTTCGCGACTCCGGGACTGTCCGGTTCGGACGGTCAGACCTTCATGATCCGGTGCGCCGGATCCGCCAGGTAGCCCAGCAGGTTCCCGGGCCGGTACGGCGGTTTCATCTGCTCGCTGCGGTGCAGTGCGCACGACCCCGCGAACTCCGTCGCCGGATCCACCTCGCCGATGACGCGGTTCGCCGAGCCGAACCAGCGGAAGAAACGGTTGAGGGAATTGTGCAGCTCGCCCAGTTCGTCACGGGCCGCCAGGTAATCGAACGCGTTTTCCTCGAACGCGAGGCCGCATTGCCCGGCGCGGTCGGCCATCCACCGCAGGGCCAGGTTCGACAGGGCCGGCTGCCGGTAGCCGCCCCCGACGTCGGAATGGGCGCCGGCGAACCAGACCTGTTCGCGGATCCGGCCTTCGGGCGCCTTCGACGGCGCCCACACGGCCGGGCTGAACGACTTGCGGTGCTCGTCCACCGCCAGCGCCTGGAACGCCGCCTGCACGATCGAGGTCAGCTCCATGTCGTGGAACTGCCAGCGCTTGTTCAGCAGGTGGATCAGCCGGCCGCCGCTGAGGGGGATACCGAGCGCGCCGACGGTGTCCCAGACGCCGACGAACCGGATCGGCGTCCGGTCTTCGTGGGCGTGCTTCGCGCGGAACTCGCGGGCCCGCGGGCTTTCCGGGCCGGAGGTCGCCCGCTCGCGGGCGCGGTAGAGCCGGTAGGCGTCTTCGAGCCGGCCGAGCTCGCCGGGGCGCAGGACGCCGCAGTTGCGGATCAGGCCCACGGTGCTGCGCGCGGTGTAGGCGCCCCGGCTGAAGCCGAAGAAGAACAGTTCGTCGCCGGGTTCGTAGTTTTCGGCGACGAAGCGGTAAGCGTCCTTCACGTTCGCCGAGAGGCCCACGCCGAAAGCGCCGCCGATGAGGCGGTCCCACAGCTTTCCGGTGCCGACGCCTTCGTGGTAGTAAACCCGCTGCTCCGTACCGGCCGGATCGGCGGGCGCGACCACCTTCTGGAGCTGGCCCACGTTGGTCGGGGCCGGCTGGCGGAGGCTGTTCCAGGTGCCGTCGCAGCAGATCACCAGGCGTTTGGCCATGCTTCCTCCCCGGTCCGGATCCCCGTGAGTCGCGGTCGCGGGGTGGCGCGTTACGCCGGGGGGACCACCCGGAAGGGGGAGGTACTCCGATCTGCGGATCGGTGCGCGAGCGGAACCGGCGGCGCCGGGAGGGGCGCCGCCGGTTCCGCAGGGTCACGCCCGGCAGGTGCGCCCGCGGTTCACGCAGTTCACCAGGCCGTTCATGATCCGCTGCGACATCACGTTGGCGAAGTCGTCGTGGTCGGATCCCGGGTTGTGCTTCTCCTGCGGGAAGGCGTCCACTTTGTACTGCTTCTTGACCTGGATGTCGTGCGGGATGTCGTAGGTCAGCGAGATCTGCAGCTGCGGCACCGCCTTGAACCCGGTGCCGCACCGGCCGAACCGGTCCGGGAAGACGATGTGCGTGCGGTGGTTGGCGCTGTCGGTGTTCTTGCCGTCCCAGCAGCTCGGGAAGGTGTGGATGCGCTTGACCTTGCTGCCGTCGGGGCAGATCGGGTACTTGTCGGTGACGCGGTTCTCGAACCCGGTGCACGTCCAGCTCGCCTTGGCGTTGGCGGGCCCGTTGGTCGAGACCTTCGCGTCGCCGTAGAGCACGCGCAGGAAGCGCGGCATCGCCACGACCTTCCCGACCGGGCTGCCGCGGAAGGTGATCTGCACGCGCTGCGGACGCAGGATCTTGCCGTCGTTGCCGGGCAGCTCGTTGTTCTCGTCCTGCCCGGGCAGCGCGCCGCCGGCCGTGGTGGACGGCGGCGGCGTCGGCGTGCCGGTGTCCTTGCCCGGCTTCGTCGCGCAGGGCGCGAGACCGCCGAGGTCGCCCGGCTTGGGCGCGAACCGGCCGATCGCGATGGCGATCCGGTCGATGATCGCGGCGCGGCGGTCCTTGAGCGGGTTCAGGATCGCGTTCCGCACGAAGTCCGGGCCGCCCTGGCCCTGCGTCGCGGCGATGCGCTGGTTGGCCTCGTCGGCCTGGCTGTCGAGCTGGTCCAGGTTGCTGTCGACCTCGGCCATGGCCTGGTCGGGGATGTCGGCCAGCTTGCTGGCGACGTCCGGGCAGGCGACCTGGACGGTCTTCGCCTCGCGGTCGGCCTGCGCCCGGTCGCCGTCGGGCTTCTTGGCGGGCTCGTTCTTCTCCTCTTCGCCGGTGTCGATGCGGACCACGGGCCAGAAGTAGGCGGACTTGTCGCCGTTGCGGCAGGTGGTCCCGGCCTTGACCAGGCTCTTGTTGTTCGAGTCGGCGTTCGTCGACAGGTTGCCGACGTAGTCGTGCAGGTGCTGGGCGCCGTTGCGGACGCCGGGCTGGGCGATGAAGTTGTCCGGGTTGAAGTGCTGGTTTTCGTTGCGGCCGCAGTCGACGGTGAACGTGCCCGTCGCGGCGCCGCTGACCGGGCGTGGGTCGAACTGGTTCGGCTTCACCTTCAGGATGTCGACGAAGAACGCGGGGTTCGCTTCGTCGGCGCTGGCTTCACCGGTGTGGCCGGTGGTCGTCGCGACGACGATGCCACCGACCGCGATCGCGAGGGCGAGGCCGCCGGTCGCGATCTTCGTCCGGCGGGAAAGGCGATGCCGTCCTTGGGTGCGGGACATGGGTGGATCCTCCGGGGTGTCGGGCTGGCGGGAACGCGCGACACTGAACGGGTACGAGCCCAGGCTCGTCCCGAACAGGCGGGGTTCTGTCACGGGTTTCTTCGATGCGTCGGCAGGGCACGATGCCCGGCTGGTCCACTGACCCGACATCAGTGGGGTGCGCGGTCACCTGCCCGTGGCCGCGCCGTCAACCGGCTGGTTATCGTTCCGTTATGGAAGCTACACGGTCGCTTGACACCGGGCAAGAAGTTCTTTTCGACAGTTACAACCCGTCAGGCCCGGTTCGTCTTTCGGTAGTGGAAAGGGCCTCTGAGCTGGGGATTGTCTCCGTCCTGTGCGCTCGCGGAAAAAACTTTGAACCGAAGTGAACCGGCATCCGTATCCCCCGGTGAGACCGGTCGAATGCCCGCAGCCGGGCGTGCGCGGAGAATTGCCGTGGAATGCGTGCGCAACGACCTCGGTTCCCATTCACCGCCCAGCCGTCAGGACGCTTCTTTGTGCGCGAGCAAGCTGCGTCGCAGGGTCGCGAGGGCGCGGTGCTGGGCGACGCGGACCGCCCCCGCGCTGCCGAGCCCGACCGCGGCGGCCGTCTCCTCCGCGGTCATGCCGAGGATGATGCGCAGGACCAGGATTTCGCGCTGGCGCGGCGGGAGCGTGTCGAGCAGCCCGGAGGACCAGTCGAGCGCCGCGGAACGCTCGACCTCCTCGACGGTCGGGTCCGCGCCACCCGACCGGCCCGCCGGGGGCTCGGCGACCGGGCTGGTGCGGTCGCGCGCCCGGCGCCGGTGGAAGTCGGACACCTTGTGCGCGGCGATGCCGAACACGAAGGGCACGAAGCCCTCGGGTGCCAGCCGGTACCCGGGCAGGGCGTGGACGATCGCGAGCAGCACGTCCTGGGCGCAGTCCTCGGCGTCCGACGAACCGTCCTGCCAGCTGCGCAGCCGGCCGAGGCAGTAGCGGAAGACGATCGGCCGCAGCGCGCGCAGCAGCCCGGCCACCGCGGCGCGGTTGCCCTGCACCGCGGACCGGACGAGCGCCGGGTCGAGGGAGAACGTCGCCGTGGGCGTGGGACCACCCTCGGCGGAGTGCGGCGGCATCGGCCCTCACCCCCTCTATCGTGAAGATCGCAACGGACGGTCACGACGCTAGGTGACTGCGCGTGGCCGACACACCGGCCGGGCGGCCGTCCCGAACCGGGTCTTCCGGCCCTGGCCGGCACCGGCCGGATGTGGGTGGCCGGCGCCGCCGGGGGCGGCCGGGCCGAACGGCCCTATCGGGGGACCGGGCGTACCGATCACGCTGGTGGCCGGGGAATTCACAGGAGAAACACAGGGACGCGATGGTGGACGACGTGGGCTTCGGGCTGCTGCTCGACCGGCAGCAGTGCCTCGCCTTGCTCCGGACGGCGAGCCTCGGACGGGTGATCTACACCCACCGGGCGATGCCGGCGGTGCGGCCGGTGCGCTTCGCGGTCGTCGACGACGCCGTGGTGTTCGCCGTCCCGCCCGGCAGTCCCCTGTACGCGGGCGCCCGCGACGCCGTCGTCGCCTTCGAGGTCGACGAGTTCGCCGCCGACTCCGGCGCCGGCTGGTACGTCAGCCTGCTGGGCCGCGCCACCGAGTCCGCCGCCGTCGACCTCGGCGTGCTCACCTGCCCGTGCCCGGCGCCCACTCCCGCGGGCCACCGGTTCCTGCGCGTCCCGGCGGAGACCATCAGCGGTCACCGCATCGCGTGCCACGCGGAGTGATCTCCCGATCGCCGTAACGGAGCGGCGCCTGTCATCGACCCACCGGATGGAGCAACCGCCTTGGGCCGACACGGGCAGTGACCTGTGGGACCCTTGACGGCCCGGGACAAGCCCGGGGGTACCAGCGGAACCGACGGGGTCGACGGAAGTGGCGGACGAAATCAGCATGCCGGCGATCCTGGCCGCGGTGGGCGGCATCGCCCGCGAGCTGGAGCTGCCGTCGCTGCTGCACCGGGCGGTGACCACGACGTGCGAGCTGCTGGGCGCCCGGCGCGGCCGGCTGGACCTGGCCGGGAACGGGACCGCCGAGTACGGCCGGGGCGCGCTCGGCCCCGGTGCGGTCGAGCTGCCGGTCCGGGCGGGACCGCAGACGTTCGGCACCCTGGCCGTCGAGCCCGGCGACGGCGGCGAACTCGGCCGCCGCGAACGCGAGGTGCTCGGCGCGCTCACCGCGGCCACCGGGATGGCCGTCGAGAAAGCCCTGCTCGTCGACCAGATGCGCCGCCGCGAACGCTGGCTCGAGGCGTCCTACGACGTCACCCGCGCCCTGCTCTCGGCCCAGGACCTGCGGGCCACGCTGCGGCTGGTCGCCGAACGCGCCCGGGTCGTCGCCGGGGGGACGGCCGGCGCGATCGCCCGCCCCGACGGCCCCGGCCGGCTCGTGTTCGACGTCGTCGAGCCGCCGGGCGAGGACGCCGACCGGCTGATCGGCCTGACCGTGCCGACCGAGGGCACCGCCACCGGCATGGCGTTCACCACCCGCCACCCGGTCGTGGTGCGCGACTACGGCGAGCGCGTGCAGGAGCAGCAGCGCAACCACGACGGGCCGATGCCGGCGATGATCAAGGACCTCGACTCCGCGATCTCGGTCCCGCTGATCGTCGGCGAGGAAACCCTCGGAGTGCTGGTGGTCGCGAAGTTCCGCGACCGCTCGCCGTTCACCGACTCCGACGTCCAGCTGGCCGAGACGTTCGCCGGGCACGCCGCGCTCGCCGTCGAGTTCTCCCGCGCGCAGGAGGCGCGCCAGCAGCTGGCGGTGTTCTCCGACCGCGACCGGATCGCCCGCGACCTGCACGACCTGGTGATCCAGCGGCTGTTCGCGACCGGGCTCGGGCTGGAGGGCGTGAGCAGGCTGATCGCCGACACCGGCGTCGCCGCGCGCGTGGCCGGGTTCGCCCAGGACCTCGACGGCACGATCCGGGAGATCCGCAACAGCATCTTCTCCCTGCAGGCGCCCGCGCAGGCGCAGGGCAGCCTCCGCGCGGAACTGCTGCGGCTGGCCGTGGACGCCCGGGACGCGCTCGGCTTCGAACCGCGCGTCGGGTTCGACGGGCCGCTGGACGCCGCGGTGCCGGACGCGGTCCGCACCGACCTGATCGCGTCGCTGCGGGAAGCGCTGACGAACGTCGCCCGGCACGCCGAAGCCAAGTCGTCGTCGGTCGAGGTGACGGTGGACCGGCTCGGCCGGCGGTTGACGCTGGTGGTGCGCGACGACGGGACCGGCCCTCCGGCCGAGGCGGGCCGGATCAGCGGGCTGGCCAACCTCGCTTCGCGGGCGGCCCGGTGGGGCGGCCACTGCGTGCTCGCGATGGGCGAGGACGGCGGGTCCCGGCTGGAATGGACGGCGGAACTGCCGGCGATGACCGGAGAGCAGGGGAGTGGACGATGACGATCGGCGTGTTCCTGCTGGACGACCACGAGCTGGTCCGGACCGGGCTGAAGACCGTCTTCGAGCCCGAAGCCGACATCGAGGTGGTCGGGGAGGCGGGGACGGCGGCGGAGGCGCTGGTGCGGATCCCGCAGGCCCGCCCCGATGTGGCCGTTCTCGACGTCCGGCTGCCCGACGGCGAGGGCGTGGCGGTGTGCCGGGAGATCCGGTCCACCGTGGAGCCACCGCCGGCCTGCCTGATGCTGACGTCCTATTCGGACGACGAGGCGCTGTTCGGCGCGATCATGGCGGGCGCGGCCGGGTACATGCTCAAGCAGGTGTCCGGCCGGTCGCTGGTCGAGGCCGTCCGGACGGTCGCCGCCGGCGGCTCACTGCTGGACGCCACGCTCACCGCGTCGGTGATGAACAAGCTGCGTGGCGAGAACGTCGCGGCCGCCGACCCGCGGTACGAGCAGCTCAGCCCGCAGGAGCGGCGGGTGCTGGACCTGGTGGCGGAGGGCCTGACCAACCGGCAGATCGCCGAGCGGCTGTTCCTGGCCGAGAAGACGGTGAAGAACTACGTCTCGTCGGTGCTGCACAAGCTCGGCGTCGAGCGGCGCACCTCGGCGGCGGTGTACATGTCCCAGCGGCGGGCCGAACCGGGACGATCGGGCTGATTTTCCGACTGTTCGGACGAAACCGGTGGGGCGTTCGACGTATCCAGCCACCGATGGAGTACACCTGTCGGGTGACGCACGAGTTCGCGTGCGCGGCAGAGGGGACGACATGGTGGGGTTGCCGGGCGGGGACTGTGTCACGCAGGACTATGTCACGCGGCAGATCAGGGCGCTCGCGGACGCGGTGCGCCGCGAAGGGGCCGGCGGGGTCGGCACCCGCAGCTTCCAGCTGGCGGAGCACCTGGCGGCGGAGGGTGGTGTCCACCGCGGCGACATCATGACGGCCACGGCGACGCTGCTGGCGATGACGGCGTGGTGCGACGGCGAGGCGGAGGCGGCCCGCCGGTTCGCGGAGCTCGCGGGCGAGCACGACGAGGAGTCGCGCGAGCTGGTGACCCACCTGCTCCGCCTGGAGGTGGGCACGGACCGCGGCTGGCTGCCGCAGGAGCAGGCGGAGGCATTGCTGGAATACGCCCGCCGTGAGCGCCGGGGCGACCTGGCGACCCGGGTTCGCGCACTGGCGGGTGTCCGTCGTGGACGGCACCGGCGGGAGGACTAGCTCGCCCGGGCCTGCGCGACGGCCAGGACGGCGAACAGGAACGCGGTGGTCGCCGCCGTCGAGCGGAAGACGTCGATCCGGGCCCAGCGGCGGATCACCGCCTGCCAGCCCGGCGGGGGTGCGTCCGCCCGCCAGCCGTCGACCGCGATGTTGAGCGGCACCGTACCGAGGAACGACAACAGCAGGAACACGACCATCGCGATCACGGTCGCCCATCTCAGGGCCAGGCCGGGGCCGGTGCCCACCACGAGCGCCGCCGCGGCGAGCGCGGCCGCCGGGAGCATCACGATCGGCACCACCACCCGCAGGCGGCGCACCAGGGCCTGGCGGGCCAGCAGGTGCGCCCGATCGTCCAACCGGGACAGAGCCGGGTGGAGGCCGTACCGGACGATCAGCTCTTCGCCGGCGAGGACCCCGGTCAGGAACAGCGCGGCGTACTGCACTGAGTTGCTCACACTGAAAGATTACAGTCACTGAAGTTATTAGCGCAACGGCCTACAGTGGCCGCATGAGCTTGCCCACGGTGGACTGGGAGACCTCCGGCACGGAGGGACTGCGGGAGCGCAAGAAGCGGCAGCTGCGCCGGCGGCTGACCGACACCGCCACGGCCATGTTCCTCGAGCGCGGCTTCGACGCCGTCCGCGTCGCGGAGATCGCCGCGGCCTGCGAGGTGTCGGAGAAGACCGTCTTCAACCACTTCCCCAGCAAGGAAGCCCTGATCCTCGACCGGTCCGAAGCCACCGTGGCCGCACTGCGCACCGGGCTGGCCGAGACCGGCCGTACCCCCGTCGAAGCCGTGCTGGCCATCCTGGACGGCGAGCTGGCCGCCCTGCTGTCCTGGCTGGACACCCAACCGGACCCGGCCGCGGCGAGCGCCCGGATCCGGGCGTTCACCGCCCTGGTCCGGTCGACGCCCGCGCTGCGCGCGCACCACCGCGACACGACCGAACAGCTGGAGGCGGTCGCGGCCGAGGCGCTGGCCGCCCGGACCGGCCGCGCCGCCGACGACCCGTTGTGCCGGATCGCGGCGACCGCCCTGCTCGGGCTGTGGCGGGTCCAGTCCGCGGCGCTGCACCGGAACCTCGACGGCGAGCGCTCCTCGGAGCAGGTCCGTCGCGCGGTCACCGAAGACGTGCACAACGCGGCCCGGCTGCTCGACAGCGGCCTGGCGGGGCTCGCCTAGTCCGTCAGCGGGTGGTCCGGATCGGCCAGCCGGTCCGGGTCGACCGTCCGTCCACCGAGGATCAGCGCGCGCACCGCGTCGAGGCCCTCGTCCCACTTGTTCACGTGCAGGCCCGCGACCACCCGGCCGCCGGTGAGCCAGAACGCGTGGAACGCCTCGGCGTCGCCGCGCCGGACCACCTGGTCGCAGCCGCCCGGGGGGAACCAGCCGGTGAACTCCATCCCGGCGTCGTACTGGTCCGAGAAGAAGTACGGCAGGTCGTCGTGGACCACTTCGCGGCCGAGCATCGCCAGCGCCGCCGCCGGGCCGCCGGTCGTCGCCGCGGCCCAGTGCTCCACGCGGACCCGGCGTCCGTAGCGCTCCTGCCACACGCTCGCGACGTCTCCGGCCGCGAACACGTCCGGGTCCTCGGTGCGCAGGCCCGCGTCGACGAGGATGCCGTCGTCGACGGCCAAGCCCGCATCGGCGGCCAGCTGCGTCTCGGGCCGGGCGCCGATGCCGACGACGACCACGTCGGCCGGGATCTCGCCGTCGTCCGTCAGCACCGCCGAGACCGTCGAGTCGCCCGCGAAGCCCGTCACGCCCGTGCCGAACCGCAGCTCGACGCCGTGGCGGCGATGCAGGTCGGCGAAGAACCCGCCCAGTTCCGGTCCGAGCGTGGCGTGCAGCGGGGCGGGTCCGGGCTCGACGATCGTCACCGGGCAGCCGTGGTGGCGGGCGGCCGCGGCCGTTTCCAGGCCGATCCAGCCCGCGCCGGCCACGACGACCCGGCCGCCGGCGGCCAGCGCGTCGCGCAGCCGGTCGGCGTGCCCGAGCCGGCGCAGGTAGTGGACGCCGTCGAGGTCGTTGCCGGGCACGCGCAGCCGACGCGGCGTCGCCCCGGTCGCCAGCAGCAGCTTCGTGTACCCGAGGCGTTCGCCGCCGGCCAGTTCCAGCTCGTGCGCCGCCCGGTCCAGCGCGGTGGCGCGCCGGCCGGTCAGCACCTCGATGCCGTGGTCGACGTACCACTTCTCGTCGTGGACGAACACCGACGCGCGGTCGTCCTGGCCGAGCAGGTAGCCCTTCGACAGCGGCGGCCGCTCGTAGGGCAGGTCCGGTTCGGCGCCGACGAGGACGACCCGCCCGCCGAACCCCTCGGCCCGCAGGGTTTCCGCGGCCTTCGCGCCGGTCAGCCCGGCGCCGGCGATGACGAAGGCGTCCATCAGGCGCTCACCCCGGAGAGGGCGAAGAACTCTTGCCGCGTCTTGGGTTCTTCGCGCAACAGGCCGTGCAGCGACGACGTCACGGTCAGCGCGCCGCTCGCCCGCACCCCGCGCAGGGACATGCACAGGTGCTCGGCTTCGATCACGACGCCGACGCCCTTGGGTGCCAGGTGCTCCTGGAGCCAGTCCGCGACCTGCTTGGTCAGCCGCTCCTGCACCTGCAGGTCGCGCGCGAACATCTCGACGACGCGGGCGAGCTTGGACAGCCCGAGGATCCGCTCGCCGGGCAGGTAGCCGACGTGCGCGACGCCGCGGAAGGGCAGCAGGTGGTGCTCGCACAGCGACTGCACCGGGATGCTCTTCGCCAGCACGAGCTCGTCGTAACCCTCGTCGTTGGGGAAGGTCGTCAGCTGGAAGTCGCGCGGCTGCAGCATTTCCGCGTAGGCGTGGGCCACCCGCCGCGGCGTGTCGCCGAGGTGCTCCGACGCCGGGTCCTTCCCGAGGGCGCGCAGCAGATCGGCGACCGCCCGTTCGGCCGCGTGCAGGTCGACCGTGTCGCGGTCGTGCACGACGCCGAGGTGCCGCAGGGGGACCGGTGCGCTGACGGGTTCGACGGTCACGGGGAGTGCCTCCTTCTAAAATCAAGTCAGGCCGACGTTAGAAGCTCCCGGGGGTTTTCGTCAACAGGAGTTTGTTTTAGAATGCCGTGATGCAGGAGTCCCACGCGCTGGCCGCGGTGGCCGCGCTCGACGAGCCGACCCGGCGCCGGTTGTACGAGTACGTGGTCCGCCGCCCGGAGCCGGTGAGCCGCGACGACGTCGCCGCGGCCCTCGGCGTCCCCCGGGCGACCGTCGCGTTCCACCTCGACCGGCTGGTGGAGGAGCAGTTGCTGGCGGTGGGCCACGAGCGCCGGACCGGCCGCAGCGGCCCGGGAGCGGGCCGCCCGGCGAAGCTGTACCGGCGGTCGGACCGGCAGGTGAGCATTTCCCTGCCGGAACGCCAGTACGAGCTGGCGGGCGAGCTGCTGGCGGCCGCGGTGGAGGAGGCCGACGAAACCGGCGGCTCGCCGCGGGAGATCCTGACGCGCCGCGCCCGCTCGCACGGGGAGGAGCTGGCGGCCGGCGGCCGCGACATCGTGACCACGCTGGAAGAGAACGGCTTCGAGCCGCGCTCCGACGGCGGCGAGGTGTCGCTCGCGAACTGCCCGTTCCACCGGCTCGCCGAGGCGCACACGCGGCTGGTGTGCGAGATGAACCTGGGGCTGGTCGAGGGCATGCTGGCGGGGCTGGGGGAGAAGGCCCTGCGGGCGCGGCTGGACCCCCGGCCGGGCTCGTGCTGCGTGCGGTTGGCCGCGGACTGAGGCGGGCTTCGCCGGCTCGCCGCTGCTCGGGTGGCAACGCTCGCCATCGACGCAGGTATCGACGCTCGCCATCGGCCGGACCCGAGCGCCGGACCCGAGCGCCCCAATGTGGCCTTCGGTGCGTTGAACGCACCGAAGGCCACATTGGGTGCGTTGAACGCACCGAAGGCCACATTGGGTGCGTCAGCGCTCCCGAGAAACCGGGGCGCCCGGAGTCGGGTTGCTACTTCGGCGGGACCTCGCCGAGCCGCCCGACCACCGCCGTCGTGATCGCGCTCGCCCCGAGCTCCGTGCCCGGCTTGAGCCACGGCTGCTCGGGCTCCGCGCCCGCGATCGTGCGCTCGCCGATGAACCCGCCCGTCACCGGGTCGATGATCAGCTGCCGGATTTCGTGGCGGTCGTCCAGCCCCAGCGCGACGCCGGTGCGGCCGTCGAGGTTCGCCTCGGCCGCGAGCACCTTCATGCCCGGGATCATCGCCAGTGCCCGGTACCACTGCGCCCGCAGCCGGGCCGGCATCTGTCCCGCCCGGAGGATCTCGGTTCCGAAGTGGAACATCACCGACGGCGTCGAGCCGCGGCCCTTGGTCAGCTGCTGCAGCTTCGCGTACAGCGCTGCCGGGTCGTGCGGCAAGGTCGCGTAGAACGCCGGGCTGTCCCAGTCGGTCGCGTCGCCGCACTTCTTCGGCGGCTTGGCCTGCGGGAAGAAGTCGCCGCAGCGGCCCTGCCACCGGCCCTGGTCGGTGTCCGTGATCTCCGGCTCGGGGGCCTGCGACTGCGGCACCGAGCCGCCGAGGAACTTGCCGGTCTTCAGGATCTTGCGCGTCTCCTGCCAGACGTCGTGCTCGTCCGCCGGGATCCAGCGGTCGACCTCCTGCTCCCACAGGTAGGTGTAGCCCGTGGCGTCGCCGGTCTGGACGCCGCGCTGCACCCACGTGTGCTCGGCGATGTACCGGAACTGCCCCGGCCCGACGGGCTGGTCGGTCGCGCCGACGGTCAGGTCCGCGGCCCGCGTCAGCACCTGGACCGCCGACATCAGCCGGACGTCCGGAGCGGCCGCCCGCGGCGTGGTGCCGGTCGTCGGCGTGGCGGGCGGCGGCGCGGCGGCCGGGCCGGGTGCCGGCGCCGCCGGGCGCTGCTGGGCGACGACGACCGCCACCGCCACCACACCGGCCACCGCGGCCGCGACCGGCAGTGCGAACCGGCGAAGGCGCTTCGGGCGCAGGGGGACGACGGTTCCGGCGTCCAGCTCGGCCAGCAGCCGGGCCCGGGCCGCGGCCAGGTCGGCCGGCGCGGTGCGGGATTCGCGGTGGAGCAGCTCGAGAGCTTCGTCGAGCTCGTTCATGACGGGGTCTCCTCGGTGGGGACGAGCAGGGCCTGGAGGCGGTGGCGCAGGCGGTGCAGGCGCGAGCGCACCGTGCTCGCGGGCACGCCGAGCGCCTCGGCGACTTCGGCCGGTTCGAGACCGGCCCAGGACGTGAGCAGCAGGACGTCTCGGTCCTGTTCGGACAGTGCGGCGAGCTCGGCGGCGAGCACGCGCAGCCGGGCCGCCGCGTCGACCCGGCCGGCGACCGCGGTGTCGTGGTTCTCGGCCGGGCGGTCCTCGGCGCCCGCCTTCGCGGTGAGCTGGAACCCGCGGACCTCCTGGCGCACGTGGTTGCGCAGCAGGTTGGTGGCGATGCCGTAGAGCCAGCCGCGGATCGGCGCCTTCTCCGGGTCGTAGCTCGCCCGTCTTCGCAGCGCGACGACGAACGTCTCCGCCACGAGGTCGTCGGCGGCGTGCACGCCCACCCGGCCCGCGAGGTACCCGCGCAGGGGAGGGGCGTACTCGTCGAAGAGCCGCGCGAAGATCTCCTTCGGATCCCGTGCGGCGAGGTCGGGCCGGTCCAGCCGTTCGACGATTCTGGTCACGGTACTGGTTGTCCCGGGCCGCCGCCCGCGTCCCCGCTCGCCCGTCCGGATGAGACGCACGCCACATTCCGGAACGCCCCGGCGGCCTGCGGACAACAGCAGGTATGCGCAGAGGGAACGCGATGCTGCTCGCCGCGTCGTGCGCCGCCGCGGTGGTGGTGTCGATGCTGGTGGCGGCCGCCGCCGTGCGGCCGGCGGGGCCCGTGGAACCGCTCCCGCCGCCCGCCCTGACGACGGTCGTCGCCACGACCGCCACCGCGGCCCCGCCGGCCTCCTCGCCTCCCCGCACCGAGCTCGCGGTGCGCGGACCCGGAAGCTCGGCGTGCCCGGCCACGACCGCGACCTCGTCACCGGCCGGCCGGACACGACCTGCCCCGCCGCGTCGCCGGCCGGGCTGCTGATCCCCTCCGGCAGGTCGTCCCGGGCTGCCCTCCGGCGCCGGGCGGACGCCGCCCGCCACGTCACGCCGGTCGTGAAAGCGCTCTCTGGTCCGGTCGGGTGGTCTGGACACGGCGCGGGACGTCCGGAAGGCGCTGAATCGGCGGTACCGTCTCGGGGGTGAGACGGTACGACGTGGAGGGGGCCATGGTGGTGGACCGGGCGAAGCCGGGGGAGCAGACGAGGACCGCTCCGCCGGGGCCGCGGCAGCCGAGCCTGGCCGACGTCGCCGGCATGGCGGGTGTCTCGCACATGACCGTTTCGCGGGTGGTCAACGAGAGCGGACCGGTGCGCCCGGAGACCCGCGAGCGTGTCCTCGCCGCCGTGCAGAAACTCGGCTACCGGCCCAACACGGCCGCGCGGGCGCTGGTCACCGGCCGGTCCGGCACCCTCGGGGTGGTCGCGCTCGAGTCCAATCTCTACGGACCGGCGAGCACGCTCTACGGCATCGAGAACGCGGCCCGGGAGGCCGGGTACGGCGTCGCGATCTGCAGCGTCACGCGGCCGGGCCGGACGTCGATCGGCGACGCGGTGGAGAGCCTGCGGCGCCAGGCGGTGGAGGGGATCGTCGTGATCGCCCCGCACGTCACGGCCGGGCGCGCGCTCGCCGCGGCACCCTCGGACATCCCGCTGGTGGCGGTCGGCGGCGGCGAAGCGGCCCCGGTGCCGGTGCTCACGGTCGACCAGTACGACGGCGCCCGCCTCGTCACCGAGCACCTGCTGTCCCTGGGGCACCGGACGGTCTGGCACCTGGCCGGGCCGGAGGACTGGCTGGAGGCCCGCGACCGGGAACGCGGCTGGCGCGAGACGCTGGAGCGGCGCGGCCTGCGCGTGCCGGCGGTGGTGCGCGGCGACTGGAGCCCGCGCTCGGGCTACGAAGCCGGCCGGGCACTGGTCGGCAAGCGGGGGCTCAAGGCGGTGTTTTCGGCGAACGACCAGATGGCGCTGGGCCTGTTGCGCGCGTTCACCGAGGCCGGCATCCGGGTCCCGGAGGACGTCCACGTGGCGGGGTTCGACGACGTGCCGGAAGCGGAGTACTTCACGCCGCCGCTGACGACGGTGCGCCAGGACTTCATCGAGGTCGGCCGCCGGACGTTCGGGCTGCTGGAGGAGCGGATGGCGGGTGGCGACGCCGGGGCGAGGCACCTCGTTCCGGCGGAGCTGGTGGTGCGGGAGAGCACAGCGCGGCGCTGACCCGAGGGTCGCGAACGACTCATTCGGG
The DNA here is from genome assembly GCA_033793495.1 of Streptomyces sp. MN03-5084-2B. GTDB lineage: Bacteria > Actinomycetota > Actinomycetes > Mycobacteriales > Pseudonocardiaceae > Amycolatopsis. The sequence goes on from JARAWT010000078.1 coordinate 24,093, forward strand.
ACGCGGGAGGTCCCCCATGACTCATTCGCGACAATTGCACCATGTGTTAGCGCTAACAAGACCACCGAACTGATCCATCTTGGTGTTGTATCTTGACGACTTCTGTGTGGTCGGCAAAGGTTCGTGTTCGATTGTGGTCCCCGCCGCTCAGGAGGCCCCCGCATGCGCGCCGTCCGCCGCCGTTGCCGGTCGCTGTTCACCGTCCTGCTTGCCGTCCTGCTCGCGTTCGCGGGCATCGCCGTGCCGGGAGCGCAGGCCGCTCCCGCCGCGCGAGCCGGTCACACCGTCACCTACGACGGCTACTCGTTCCTGGTCGACGGGAACCGCACCTACCTCTGGTCCGGCGAGTTCCACTCCTACCGGCTCCCCAGCCCCGACCTGTGGCTCGACATCTTCCAGAAGATGAAGGCCGCCGGGTTCAACGCGACCTCGCTCTACTTCGACTGGGGCTACCACTCGCCGAAACAGGGTGTCTACGACTTCACCGGCATCCGGGACCTCGACAAGCTCCTCGACATGGCGCAGCAGGCCGGCCTCTACGTCATCGCGCGGCCCGGGCCCTACATCAACGCCGAGGTCGACGGCGGCGGGTTCCCGACCTGGCTGTCCACCACGCCCGGCCACACCCGCAGCGCCGACCCCGTCTACCTGGCCTACTCCGACGAGTGGCAGACGCAGACCGACCGCATCATCGCCCGCCACCAGCTGACCAACGGCACCGGCAGCGTGCTGGCCTACCAGGTCGAAAACGAGTACTACAACGGCAACGCCGACGGCCGCGCCTACATGCAGCACCTGGAGGACAAGGCTCGCGCCGACGGCATCACCGTCCCGCTGGTCGGCAACAACAACGGCACCTTCAACGCCGGTGCCGCCGCTCTCGACGTCGACGCCGCCGACTCCTACCCGCAGGGCTTCGACTGCTCGAACCCGGCCAAGTGGAACGGCGTGCCGGACATCAGCTACGACCACGTCCCCGCCAAGCCGCTGATCACCGCCGAGTTCCAGGGCGGTGCCTTCGACCCCTGGGGCGGCCCCGGCTACGAGAAGTGCGCGCAGCTGATCAACGACCAGTTCGCGAACGTCTTCTACAAGCAGAACATCGCCGTCGGCGCCACCGGGCAGAGTTTCTACATGCTGCACGGCGGCACCTCGTGGGGCTGGAGCGCGATCCCGCAGAACTACACCTCCTACGACTACGGCGCGGCGATCACCGAGGCGCGCCAGTTCGACCCGAAGTACGCCGAGGACAAGCTGATCGGTTACTTCACCCAGTCCGTCGCCCCGCTGACCAAGACCGACGGGCTGGCCGGTGCGCCGCTGACCGATCCGGCGCTCACCGACACCGCCCGGATCAACCCCGACACGCGCACCCAGTTCCACACCCTGCGCCACAGCGACTCGACGTCGACCGCCACGAACACGACCAGCGTCGCGCTCGACCTCGCCGCGCACGCCGGCTACACCTACGACGACCGCGCGACCGAGGTGGGCTACACCGGGACCTGGAGCCACGTCGGCCCCGAGGTCAACTACACCGGCGGGGACTACCAGCACACCGAGTCGTTCTCGAACGTCGCCGGGGACAGCGTCAGCATCCCCTTCACCGGCACCGGGATCCGCTGGGTGACGTCGAAGGACCCGAGCCACGGCATCGCCGACGTCTACCTCGACGACACGAAGGTGTCGTCGGCCGACCTCTACGCCGCGGGCAAGCAGAACCAGATCACCGGCTACGAGGTCCGTGACCTCCCCGCCGGGCCGCACACGCTGAAGATCGTCGTCACCGGCCAGAAGAACGCGAAGGCCACGGCGCCGTACGTCGTGGTGGACGCGGTCGACCTGCTGTCCGGCAGCTCCGACTACTACCCGGTCGTGCCGCAGCAGCCCGGTACCGGCATCACGCTGAACGGGCGGCAGTCGAAGATCCTCGTCGCCGGCTACGACCTCGGTGCCACGCGGATGCAGTACTCGACGTCGGAGATCATGACGACCGCGACCATCGGCAACCGCGACCTCGCGGTGCTCTACGGCGACAAGGGCGGCGCGGGGGAGACCGTCCTGCGGTTCGCGAAGCAGCCGTCCGTTCAGGTCCTCGACGGCGCCGCGACCAGCACCTGGGACGCCGCCCGCGGCGACCTGCGGCTGAACTACACCCACGACGGCCTGACCCGCGTGCTCGTCACCGCGCCGGGTGCGCGGCCGCTGCTCCTGCTGCTCGCCGACAAGGCGACGGCGGCCACGTTCTGGCGCCAGGACACCGCGTCCGGCCCGGTCCTGGTCCGCGGGACCCACCTGGTGCGGACCGCAGCCGAGGGGTACGGGCTGCTGTCGCTGACCGGCGACACCGGCACCGACGGCGCGTTCGAGGTCTTCAGCGCGGCGAAAGCGGTGCTGTGGAACGGTTCCTGGGTACCGGCGAAGCCGACTTCGAGCGGCAGCCTCGCCGGGACCGCCCCGGCCGCGAAGGCCGTGACGCTGCCCGCGCTCACCGGCTGGAAGCACCAGCAGGAGTCCCCGGAGAGCCAGCCGGGCTTCGACGACTCGGCGTGGCCGGTGGCGGACAAGGAAACCACCAACAGCTCGACCGCACTCGGCACGAAACCCGTCCTCTTCGCCGACGACTACGGCTTCCACACCGGCAACACCTGGTACCGCGGCCACTTCACCGGCGACGGGAAACAGACCGGGATCACCCTGTCGAGCCAGAGCGGCGGCCCGGCCGGCGCGTTCTCGGCGTGGCTCAACGGCGTCTTCCTCGGCAGCTCGACCAGCCCGCAGCACACGTTCACCTTCCCGGCCGGGGCACTGCACCAGGGCGACAACGAGATCTCGGTGCTCACCGTGAACATGGGCCACGAGGAGGACTACGGCGCCAGCAACGGCAACAAGGCCGCCCGCGGCCTCACCGCGGCGCGGCTGACCGGCACCCCGCTGACGTCGGTGACCTGGCGGCTGCAGGGCGTCCGCGGCGGCGAGACCGGTCTGGACCAGGTGCGCGGCCCGCTCAACACCGGCGGTCTCTACGGTGAGCGCGCGGGCTGGTCGCTGCCCGGGTTCCCCGACCGCGGCTGGGCACCGGCGTCGCTCCCGGCGAAGGACACCACCCCCGGCGTCTCGTGGTACCGCACCACCGCCGAGCTGGACTTGCCGCGCGGCCAGGACACCTCGCTCGGCCTGACCATCACCGACGACCCGGCGCGGCAGTACCGCGCGCTGATCTTCGTCAACGGCTGGCAGCTCGGCCAGTACGTCAACTACCTCGGGCCGCAGCACAGCTTCCCGATCCCGAACGGCATCCTGAACCCGAACGGCCGCAACACGATCGCCGTCGCCGTGTGGAACCTCGACGGCAGCACCGGCGGCCTCGGCTCGATCGCGTGGACGAACTACGGCAGCTACCGCTCGCCGCTGACCGTCGGGCAGAACGCCTCGCCCGGCTACGACCCCGTGCGGTACGCGATGCCGCCGGCGCCCACGGCCGGGGTGACGCTGACCGCGCCGGACACTGCCTCGGGCGGGCAGCAGTTCACCGCTTCGGCGACCGTGCGGGTCCCGGCGGGCGCGCCCCCGGCGTTCGACGTCAAGCCGGTGCTCACCGCGCCGGCCGGGTGGACGACCGGCGCGGCGTCGCCGCCTTCGGTCCGGCGGATCGACGGCGGGAAGTCGGCGACGTTCTCCTGGACCGTGACCCCGCCCGCCACCGTGGACACCGCCGCGCTGAAGGTCGCGGTGGCCTACCGGCAGGCCGGCCGCCCGGGTTCGGTGACCGGGGAACGGATCGTGGGCGCGGTGCCCGCGGCACCGCCCGCCGGGCAGGTGGCGGTCAGTTCGCTGCCGTTCCTCACCGCCACGAACGGCTGGGGCCCGATCGAACGCGACACCAGCAACGGGGAGGCGAGCGCGGGTGACGGCAAGCCGATGACGATCGGCGGGGTGCCCTACGCCAAGGGGCTCGGCGTCCACGCCGCGAGCGACGTCCAGCTCTACCTGGCCGGCTCGTGCACCCGGCTGACGGCTTCGGTGGGCGTCGACGGCGAAACCGGCACCGGCGGCAGCGTCAGCTTCAGCGTCTCCGCCGACGGCGTCACGAAGGTGACGACACCGGTGGTACGCGGCGGGCAGGCGGCGGTCCCGATCGACGTCGACGTCACCGGCGCCCAGGTCCTCGACCTGCTGGTGGGCGACGGCGGCGACGGCAACGGGCAGGACCACGCGGACTGGGCGGTGCCGACCCTGACCTGCGGCGCTTAGGGCAGGACGAGCCGGACGGCCAGCGCGGTGATCACCGCACTCGACACGAGCGCCGTGGCCAGCCGGCCCCGCCGCCCGGTGAGGACCCGCCCGAGCAGGGCCCCGCCGCCGGCGAGCGCGGCTTGCCAGCTCGCCGAGGCGGCGAACGCGGCGAGCACGAACACCGCCTGGTCGAGCAGCGGGACGGCGGTGCCGGCCCGGTCGCCGACCACCAGCGCGGTGAAGTAGACGACCGTGGCCGGGTTGACGAGCGTGATGCCCAGCAGGCTGACGTAGGCACGGCCGGGTGCGAGCGGCGTCACCGGCCGCGGGGTGGGGGCGCGGTGGGACCGCAGCGCGCGGACGGCGCCGTGGGTGGCGAGGACGATCAGGACGGTCGCCGAGAGCCACCGCAGCGGCCCGGCGAACGGGGCGATGACACCCGCGATCGCGGCCCCGCCGAGCACGGCGAGCAGCGCGTACACGCCGTCGGCCGTCGCTACGCCGAGAGCCGCGGCCAGTCCGGTCCGCAGCGACGTGCGGGCGGTGAGGGCCACCAGGTACGTGCCGACGGCGCCGACCGGGATCGCGATGCCGTAGCCGGCGACCAGGCCGGCGAGCAGCGCGGTGGTCACGGCGCCGAGGTGATCGACCCCCGCGGACGGCACGGCTGCTGCTGGACCGGCGCGGTGGTGGCGGCGGTCGGCAGGAGCGGGGTGCGATGCGTGGTCATGCGCAGATCGTGGCGGCCGCCGGGCGGCCGGGCAACCGGATTTTCCAGCCGGTGGGTGGTGGTGAGCTGTGCTTGAATCGCCCCCGAGGGGCGGCACGTGAGCGAGAGAGGGCTTTCACGATGCGGGTCGACCTGAGCGGGAAGACGGCCTTGGTCACCGGGTCCACCCAGGGCATCGGCGCGGCGATCGCCGCGGGCCTGGCGGCGGCGGGCGCGCGCGTCGCGATCAACGGCCGGAGCGAAACCGGCGTCCACAAGGCGATCGCCCGGCTGCGCGAGACGGTGCCGGACGCGGACTTCCTGCCCGCCCCGGGCGACGTCTCCGAGGAGGCCGGCGCGGCCCAGGTCGTCGAAGAGGTGCCGGACGCCGACATCCTGGTCAACAACCTCGGCATCTTCGGCGCCCAGGAGCCGCTCGACATCACCGACGCCGACTGGCGGCACTACTTCGAGGTCAACGTCCTGGCCGCGGTCCGGCTCACCCGTGCCTACCTGCCGGGCATGACCGACCGCGGCTGGGGCCGGATCCAGTACATCGCCAGCGATTCCGCGATCGTCATCCCCGCCGAGATGATCCACTACGGCGTGTCGAAGACGGCGCTGCTCGCGGTGTCCCGCGGGTTCGCCAAGCACGCGGCCGGCACCGGCGTCACGGTCAACGCGGTGATCGCCGGCCCGACGCACACCGGCGGCGTCGAGGAGTTCGTCTACGAGCTCGTCGACAAGGACCTGCCGTGGGACGAGGCCCAGCGCGAGTTCATGCGGCGGCACCGCCCGCAATCGCTGCTGCAGCGGCTGATCGAGCCGGAGGAGATCGCGCACCTGGTGGTGTACCTGAGCTCGCCGTTCGCCTCGGCGACCACCGGCGCGGCGGTGCGGGTGGACGGCGGGTACGTCGACGCGATCGTGCCGTAACACTTTCCGGTGACGCGGAGCTGAACACGCGTCCGACGGGGAATTCTTCTGCCGAACCCCTTGGCACGCAGGGGAAAGCTTGGCGGAAGGAGAGCACGATGAACACCCGGATGGCTTCTTGGGCCGCGGCCGCTGCGCTCACGGTTTCCGCGGTGGTCGCCACGGCCGCGCCGGCCTCGGCGGACATGGTGCCGGGCAGCACCACGCAGTTCTACGCGTACTGCTCGGTCGACCTGCTCGGGGTGCCGGTGGCCTGCGCGCAGACGGACCAGGCGCACTCGTCGCACATCTGCCAGTACCTGGCCACCCCGCTCGGCCTGGGCCTCGACTGCATCCAGCGCTCCGCGGCGTGACCCGGCGGCGCCCACGCGCTGAAGGGCACCTTCCTGGCAGCCGACCGGAGGAAGGTGCCCTTCAGCGCGCCTGACGGGAGGAAGGTGCCCTTCAGCGCGCCGGGCGTTGGTACAGAATCGGGACATTTCTGGTTCACACCTGTCGAACATCCCCGACGAACCGGCGATCTTCTCCGGCCACAGTGACCGGTGTGCGCTTCACCGAGCGCACCCGGCACCCGGAGGAAACCCATGGCCCGTACCCGCATCCCGCCCGTCGCCGGGGGGATCGCCGCCGCGGTGGCCGTGGTGCTCGCCGCCGTCGGCTGGGTCGTCTTCCCGCCCGAGACCGCCGGGCGGGCGCTCGCCGCCCGGCCCGCCGTCGACCTCCCGCTGCCGTGGCCCGCCGAGGGGCAGGCCAGTGCCGAGGTGCAGAACCTCGGCTCGCTCGGCAGCCGGGGCGAGCAGGGGCCGGTGCCGATCGCCAGCGTCACGAAGGTCATGACCGCCCACGTCGTGCTCAAGGACCACCCGCTCGGTCCCGGCGAGGCCGGCCCGGAGATCGCCGTCGACGAGCAGGCGGAAGCCGAGTCGACCTCGGCCGAGGAGTCGAGCGCGCCGGTCCGGGCGGGACGCCGGTTCAGCGAACGCGACCTGCTCGCCCTGATGCTCGTCCCCTCCGGGAACAACGTCGCCCGCCTGCTCGCGCGGTGGGACGCCGGCAGCCAGGAGGCCTTCGTCGCGAAGATGAACCGCGAGGCCGCCGCGCTGGGCATGACCAGCACCACCTACACCGGCGCCAGCGGCGTCGAGGACTCGACCACGAGCACCGCCACCGACCAGCTGCGGCTCGCCCGCGAGGTGATGAAGCACCCCGTCGTCCGCGCGATCGTCGCCACCCCCAGTCTGCGGATCGACGGCGTGCCGGGCCCGGTCGTCAACACGAACACCCTGCTCGGCCGGGACGGCGTCATCGGGCTGAAGACCGGCTCGTCGACCGCCGCCGGGGGCGCGCTCATGTGGGCCGCGCGCGCCGGCAACGGCGCTCTCATCCTCGGTGTCGTCCTCCACCAGAGCCCGGGCGGGACGCCGGCCGCCGGGCTGCGGGCCGCGCTGGAGAACAGCGGGAAGCTCATCGCCGCCATCCAGCGGGAACTGCCGGCGGCCACCCGATGACCGCGACGACCGAACGACCGGCCGCCCCCGCCCGCCGCGCCTGGACGTGGCGGCGGGGCCGCGTGATCGCCGCCTTCGCCGTGCTGACCGCGCTGCTGCTGCTCGCGCACCCGCTGGTGCCCAACTGGGCGGGCAACGCCGGCAGCCTGCTGGAGACGTTCCTGCCCTGGACCGGCCTGCTCGTCGTGCCGCTGCTGGTCGCGGCGCTGGTCCGGCGCTCGGCGCTCGCCCTCGTCACCCTCCTGCTGCCGGCGCTGGCCTGGGGCGGGTTCTTCGGCGGCCGGCTCTTCGACAAGCGCGAGCCCGGCGGCGATCTCACGATCGTTTCGCACAACGTCAACGACGAGAACCCGGATCCGGCGGGGACCGCGCGTGCCCTGGCCGCCGCGGGGGCGCAGGTGATCGCGCTCGAGGAGCTGAAGAAGTCCGAGGTCCCGAAGTACGAGGACGCCCTCGCGGCGGCCTACCCCTACCACTCCGTGCAGGGCACCGTCGGGGTCTGGAGCACCTATCCGCTGCGCGGCACGCGTCCGGTGGAGATCATGCCGTGGACCCGCGCGCTGCAGACCACAGTGGACACTCCGAAGGGTCCGGTGGCGGTTTTCGTGGCGCACCTGCCTTCGGTGCGCGTGCGCCTCGACGCCGGGTTCACCGCGGTCGGCCGCGACGAGGCGATGGGGTTGCTGGCCGCCGCGATCGCCGGGGAATCGGCACCGCGGACCGTGCTGGTCGGCGACTTCAACGGCACCGCGGACGACCGCGCGCTGAGCCCGATCACCGCGCGGATGCAGGCCGCGCAGGACGAAGCCGGCGACGGTTTCGGCTTCACCTGGCCCGCCGGGCTGCCGCTGGCCCGGATCGACCAGGTCTTCGTCTCCGGGGTGCGGCCGCTGGCGGCCTGGACCCTGCCCGCGACCGGCAGCGATCACCTGCCCGTCGCCGCCACCGTGGCCTTCTGACCGGCGAACTCGCGTACCCGGAGGGTCGGATCGCGTACCTGGCGGGTCGGCTCGTCGAGGGCTGTGGTAGCCGGTTGCGGGAGGCGCGAACATGCGCTTGAACACCGGGCCCTGCTGACGGGCGGTGAATTACAAACGACGCTCCGCGCAGGTCGCGCCGTCGAATTCGTCGGCGGCCCCGTGTGAAGGGCACGTGACTAGACCGTTACGCGAGCCGGTCTTGACCCCGTGGGTGTTATCGCTAACACTAACTCCTCGTCGCCACCGGAACAGGTGACGCAGACCATGTCGGAGCGGACGGAAGGGGACGCTGGTGGCCGAACGACCCCGCTCCGGCGGCCCCGTGAAGGCGACTTCCGCCGGGACGCGGCAGCCGAGCCTGACCGACGTCGCGGGCGTGGCGGGCGTGTCCCACATGACCGTGTCCCGGGTGATCAACGGGACCGGCCCGGTGCGCCCCGAAACCCGGGCCCGGGTGCTCGCGGCCATCGAGGAACTGGGCTACCGGCCCAATTCCGCGGCCCGCGCACTGGTCACCGGGCGGACCGGCACCCTCGGCGTCGTCGCGCTCGAGTCCAATCTGTACGGTCCGGCCAGCACGCTGTACGGCATCGAGAACGCCGCCCGCGAAGCCGGGTACGCGATCACGATCTCGAGCGTCAGCCGTCCTGGCCGGTCGTCGATCGCCGACGCGGTGGAGAACCTGCGCCGCCAGGCGGTCGAGGGTGTCATCGTGATCGCCCCGCACGTCAGCGCGGGCCGGGCCCTGGAAGCCGCACCCGCGGACTTCCCGGTCGTCGCGGTCGGCGGCGGGGAGGCGGCACCGGTGCCGGTCATCTCCGTCGACCAGCGCGACGGCGCCCGCCGCGCCACCGAACACCTCCTGGCGCTGGGCCACCGCACGGTGTGGCACATCGCCGGGCCGGAGGACTGGCTGGAGGCCCGCGACCGCGAGCTCGGCTGGCGGGAAACCCTGGAACGCCACGGCGTCGGGGCCCCGCGGGTGATCCGCGGCGACTGGAGCTCGCGCTCCGGCTACGAGGCGGGGCGATCCCTCGCCAAGGAAAAGGATCTGGACGCCGTCTTCGCCGGCAACGACCAGATGGCACTGGGCCTGCTGCGCGCGTTTGCCGAAGCGGGCGTCTCGGTGCCGCGGGACGTGCGCGTGGCGGGCTTCGACGACGTCCCCGAGGCGGCGTACTTCACGCCGCCGTTGACGACGGTGCGCCAGGACTTCATCGAAGTCGGACGGCGTACGTTCGGCCTGCTGGCCGGACGGATGGACGGAGGCGACCGGCACGCGCGCGCCCTGGTCGTCCCCGAGTTGATCGTGCGCGAGAGCACCGGACCGCGCTAGCGCCGCGGCCGGCGGGAACCGTGGTTCCCGAGGGATTGTTAGCGCTAACACGCAACACCCAGTTTGACCCCCGAATAGTCCCCACGAAGTTTCCCACTGATCATCGTCGATCGAGGAGTGAACGTGCTGAAGAAGCGATGGGCCGCCGCGGCGGCCGCGGCGGCCGGACTCGTGCTGCTCACCGCCTGCGGGAATGGCGGTTCGTCCGGCTCGTCCGGCGGGGCGACCACGCTCGGCTTCGCCCAGGTGGGCGCGGAGAGCGGCTGGCGGACGGCGAACACGAAGTCGATCCAGGAGTCGGCGAAGACCGCCGGGATCGAGCTGAAGTTCTCCGACGCGCAGCAGAAGCAGGAGAACCAGATCTCGGCCATCCGCTCGTACATCCAGCAGAAGGTCAAGGTCATCGCCTTCTCGCCGGTCGTCGAGTCCGGCTGGGACACCGTCCTCAAGGAAGCCAAGACGGCCAACATCCCGGTCATCCTGACCGACCGCGCGATCGACTCGCCGGACAAGTCCCTCTACAAGACCTTCCTCGGCTCCGACTTCGTCGCCGAGGGCAAGAAGGCGGGGGAGTGGCTGACCAAGGAGTACGGCAGCGCCACCGGTGACGTGAACATCGTCGAGCTGCAGGGCACCACGGGCTCGGCACCGGCGAACGACCGCAAGAAGGGCTTCGCGGACGTCATCGCCGCGGACCCGAAGTACAAGATCGTCGCTTCGCAGACCGGTGAGTTCACCCGCGCCAAGGGCAAGGAGGTCATGGAGGCCTTCCTGAAGTCCCAGCCCAAGATCGACGTCCTCTACGCCCACAACGACGACATGGCCCTCGGCGCCATCGAGGCCATCGAAGCCGCGGGCAAGGTCCCGGGCAAGGACATCAAGATCGTCTCGGTCGACGCCGTCAAGGATGGCATGCAGGCGCTGGCCGACGGCAAGATCAACCACATCGTCGAGTGCAACCCGCTGCTCGGCCCGCAGCTGATGGACCTGGTCAAGAAGGTCGCCGCCGGCGAGCAGGTGCCCGCCCGCATCGAGACCCAGGAAACCGAGTTCGACCAGGCGTCCGCCAAGGCCGCCCTGCCGCAGCGCCAGTACTGACACTCGCCTGCGGGTCGTGAGTGCGTAACAGTGTTCTAACACTGTCACGCACTCACGACCCCCGCGACCACCCGGAGCACACCAAATGCCTGAACCGCAGCCCATGGTGCGGATGAGCGGTATCCGCAAGGAGTTCCCCGGCGTCCTCGCCCTGGACGGGGTCGACTTCCGGATGTACCCCGGCGAAGTCCACGCCCTGATGGGCGAGAACGGCGCCGGGAAGTCCACCCTCATCAAGGTGCTCACCGGGGTGTACGGGGTGGACGCGGGCACGATCGGACTCAACGGCGACGAAGTCGCCTTCAGCGGGCCCGGAGAGGCCCAGCAGGCCGGTATCAGCACGGTCTACCAGGAAGTCAACCTCTGCCCGAACCTGTCCGTGGCGGAGAACGTCTGCCTCGGCCGGGAACCCCGCCGCTTCGGCCGCATCCAGTGGGGCCCGATGCGGAAGCGGGCCGAGGAGCTCCTGGCCCGGCTGGACGTCCACGTGGACGTCTCGGCCGAGCTCTCCACCTGTTCCATCGCGGTCCAGCAGCTCGTCGCGATCGCCCGCGCGCTCGACGTCGACGCGCGGGTGCTCGTCCTCGACGAACCGACGTCCAGTTTGGACGCCGGCGAGGTCGAACAGCTGCTCAAGGTCGTCCGGTCCCTGCGCGAAAGCGGCATGGCGATCCTGTTCGTGTCCCACTTCATCGACCAGGTCTTCGCCATTGCCGACCGGATGACCGTGCTGCGCAACGGAAAGCTCATCGGCGAGTACAAGACCGTGGACATCACCCCGGTCGAGCTCGTCACCAGGATGATCGGCAAGGAGCTCCAGGTCCTCGAAGACCTGGAGGACTCCGGCCCCAGCCGCGCCGAGGTCGCCGGCGCGCCGGTGCTCCTGGCCGCCGAAGGCCTCGGCCGCAAGGGCGGTGTCGCGCCCTTCGACCTCGCCATCCACGCCGGCGAGGTCGTCGGCCTGGCCGGCCTGCTCGGCTCCGGCCGCACCGAACTCGCCCGCCTGCTCTTCGGCGCCGACCACGCCGACAGCGGCACGGTGAAAGTCGACGGCGAGACCACCTCGCTGCGGACGCCACGGGCCGGTCTGGACCACAAGATCGCGTTCCTCTCGGAGAACCGCAAGGCCGAAGGCCTGGTCGAGGAGCTGACGGTCCGCGAGAACATCGTCCTCGCCCTGCAGGCCTCCCGCGGCTGGGCGCGGCCGTTGTCGCGCCGCCGCCAGGACGAAATCGCCGAGAAGTACATCAAGGCACTCGACATCCGGCCCGCCAACCCCGAAGCGCTGGTGGGCAACCTGTCCGGCGGCAACCAGCAGAAGGTGCTGCTGGCCCGCTGGCTCATCACCGAACCGCGGCTGCTGATCCTCGACGAGCCCACCCGCGGCATCGACATCGGCGCCAAGACGGAGATCCAGCGGCTGGTCACCCAGCTCTCGGGCGACGGCATGGCCGTCGTGTTCATCTCCGCCGAACTCGAAGAGGTCCTGCGGCTGAGCCACCGCGTCGTGGTGCTGCGGGACCGCAAGGTCGTGGCGGAGCGCGAAAACCAGGCGCTCACCGCGGACGACGTCATGGCCACGATGGCCGAGGGGGTGCAGGCGTGACTGCCTTGAAAGGCTTGACGAAACAGCGGCTCTTCTGGCCCGTGGTGGCGCTGCTGGTGCTGCTGCTGGGCGACCTGATCGCCAGCCCGTCGTTCTTCAAGATCGAACTGCGCGACGGGCACCTCTACGGGAACCTCGTCGACATCCTCAAGAACGGCGCCCCGCTGATCCTCATCGCGATCGGCATGACGCTGGTGATCGCCACCCGCGGCATCGACCTCTCGGTCGGCGCGGTCGTGGCGATCAGCGGCGCGCTCGCCTGCCTCTGGGTCAGCGACAACCCCGACGGCGTCGGCACCACGCTGATCGCGTTCGGCCTGGCGCTGGGGCTGTCCCTGGTGCTCGGGGTGTGGAACGGCTGGCTCGTCGCGGCACTGGGCATCCAGCCGATCATCGCCACGCTGATCCTCATGGTCGCCGGCCGGGGCATCGCGCAGCTGATCACCGACGGGCAGATCATCACCGTCAACTCCCACTCCTTCGAGTGGATCGGCAGCGGGTTCCTGTTCACCCTGCCCGGCGCGATCTTCATCGCGCTGGGGGTGTTCGCGCTCGCGTCGGTGCTCGTCCGCCGGTCGGCGCTCGGCCTGCTGGTCGAGGCGGTCGGCGGCAACCCCGAAGCCAGCCGGCTGGCCGGCCTCCGCTCGGCCCGGCTGACCTGGCTCGTCTACGTCTTCTGCGCCCTGTGCGCGGGCATCGCCGGGCTGATGATCAGCGCGAACGTGCACAGCGCGGACGCCAACCACGCCGGCCTGTTCATCGAGCTCGACGCGATCCTCGCCGTCGTCGTCGGCGGCACCCAGCTGACCGGCGGCCGGTTCTCCCTCGGCGGTTCGGTGATCGGCGCGCTGCTCATCCAGACGCTCACCACCACCGTCTACGCCCTCGGCATCCCGCCCGAGGCGATCATGCTCGTCAAGGCCCTGGTCGTGCTGGCGGTGTGCCTGCTGCAGTCGCCGGCCTTCCGCCGGAAGCTCCGGCGCCGCCGGGCGCACCGGCCGGGGCAGCCGGCCACCACGCCCGTTCCCGAGAAGGTGGAGGTCACGGCATGACCACGCTCGCCCGCGTGAAGGGCTACCGGCCGCAGCAGCGGCACGTGCCGATCCTCGCGACGCTGGCGCTGCTGATCGCCGCGTACGTGTTCGGCGCGATCCAGTACGAGGCGTTCGGTTCCGGGCAGGTCGTCCTCGACCTGTTCATCAACAACGCCTTCCTGCTCGTGGTCGCGGTCGGCATGACGTTCGTGATCCTCACCGGCGGCATCGACCTGTCCGTCGGGTCGGTGGTGGCGCTGTCCACGGTCGTCTCCGGCGACCTGATGCAGAAGCACGGCTGGCCGGCGTACGCGGCGATCGCCGTGGTCCTGGTGGTCGGTGCGGTGCTGGGCGCCGGGATGGGCGCGCTGATCCACTTCTTCGAGATCCAGCCGTTCATCGCGACGCTGATCGGGATGTTCTTCGCCCGCGGCCTCTGCTACACGATCACCACCGAGGCTTACTCGATCGACAACGCGACGATCGCCACCCTGGCCCAGACGCAGATCCCGCTCGGCGGCGAGCTGCACATCTCGATCAGCGTGGTGGTCGCCCTGCTGGTCGTCGCCGCGGCGGCCTACGTCCTGGCCTTCACCCGGTTCGGGCGCACGGTCTACTCGATCGGCGGCAACGCGCAGTCCGCGATGCTGATGGGCCTCAAGACCGGCCGCACGAAGATCGCGGTGTACACGATCAGCGGGGTCTGCTCGGCGCTCGGCGGGCTGCTGCTGGTGCTCTACAAGTCCTCGGGCGACCCGCTCAACGGCGTCGGCCTGGAGCTGACCGCGATCGCCGCGGTCGTCATCGGCGGCACCATCCTCACCGGTGGCTCCGGCTACGTCCTGGGCACCGTGCTCGGGATCATGGTGCTCGGCATCATCCAGACGCTGATCACCTTCGACGGCACCCTCAACTCCTGGTGGACCTCGATCATCACCGGGGCACTCCTGTTCGTCTTCATCGTCCTCCAGCGCCTCGTCACCCGACGGACCCGCTGAACCTCAAGGGAGACCCATGCTCCGCAGACTGCGGCGGCCCACGGCCGTGCTCGCCGCTCTGGCGCTGTGCGCCGCCGTCCCCATCGCGGCGGCGCCGGCCGCCGTGGCCGACACCGACCCGGCCCTGGCGGGGCACTGGACGTTCGACGACGGCAGCGGGACCACCGCCGCCGACACCGCGGGCACCCACCCCGCCACCCTCACCGGTGGCGCTGGCTGGGGCCCGGGCATCCGCGGCGGGGCACTGACGACCGACGGGGCCAACGGCTTCGCGGACGCGGGGGCACCCGTGCTCGACACGACGAAGAGCTTCTCGGTCAGCAGCTGGGTGAAGCTGGACAAGACGTCCGGCTACCAGACGTTCGTCAGCGTCGACGGCGCCCAGGTGAGCAACTTCTTCCTGCAGTTCCGCGACGACTCGCGCCGGTTCGCCTTCACCCGCCTGGCCGGGGACGCTCCGACCGACGGTGTCGTGGCGGGCGCGAACTTCGACCCGGTCGCCGGCCAGTGGTACCAGCTGACCGGCGTGTACGACGCGAGCGCGTCGACGCTGTCGCTGTACGTCGACGGCACCCGCCAGACCACCGTCGCCGCGCCCACGGCCTGGGCGGGCACCGGCCACCTGGTGATCGGCCGCGGCAAGTACGGCGGCAACCCGGTGGACTTCGTCGACGGCACGATCGACGACGTCCGCGCCTACTCGGGCAGCCTGACCGCGGCCGCCGCCGCCCGACTGGCCATCGCCGGGCACTGGGGTCTCGACGAAGGCACCGGCACCACCACGGCGGACGACTCCGTCGACGCGCGCACGGCCACCCTGACCGGGGGCGCCACCTGGGGCGACGGCGTCGTCGGCCCGCACGGCGTCGTGCTGAACGGCACCGACGCCGCGGTCGACGCCCCGGCCCCGGTCGTGGACACCGCGCAGAGCTTCTCGGTGTCGGCGTGGCTCAAGCCCACCACGGCCACCGGCTTCCGCACCGCGGTGAGCGTCGACGGCTCGACGATCAGCGGCTTCTACCTGCAGCGCGCCGCCGACGGCCGGTTCGCCTTCACGCGCCGCGCGGGCGACGGCGACACCGCTTCATCCTCAGCGGTGTCGGCGTTGCCCGCGCAGGCCGACCAGTGGCAGCACGTGGTCGGTGTCTACAACCGGGCGGCCGGCACGCTTTCGCTGTACGTCAACGGCACCCTGCAGCAGAGCGTCCCGTTCACCACGCCGTGGACCGCGAGCGGGCACCTGGTGATCGGCCGCGGCAAGTGGGCGGGCGGCCCCGCCGACTGGTTCGCCGGCGGCGTCGACGACGTCCGCGCGTACCCGACGCCGCTGACCGCCTCCGCCGTCGCCGCGCTGGCCGCCGGCGGCTCGTGGCACTTCGACGAAGGCACCGGCACCGTGACGCGCGACGCCTCGGCCAACGCGGCCGACGGCACCCTCAAGGGCGCCACCTGGACCGCCGGGGCGGCCGGCAAGGCCGTCCAGCTCGACGGCAAGTCCACCGTGGACATGGGCACCTCGCCCGCGTTCGACACCGGCACCGGCTCGCTGTCGCTGGCCGCGTGGTTCCGCACCACCGCGTCCGGCACCCTGGTCGGTCACGGTGACGGCTACGCGCTCGGCGTGACCGGCGGCAAGCTCACCGCCCGCGTCGGCACGATCCAGGTGACCACGAACGGCGGCGGGCTCGCCGACGGGAACTGGCACCACGCCGCCCTCGTCCTCGACCGCGCGGCCCAGCGGCTCACCGTCTACGCCGACGGCGACGCGGCGATCGTCACCAGCACCTGCGGCACGCCCACCGGCACGACCCTCGACGTCTCCGCCTGCCCGGCCTCGGGCACCGCGGCGGCGCCGTTCACCGTCGGCTCCGGCTTCACCGGCGCCGTCGACGAGGTCGAGCTGCGCCGCTTCCCGCTCACCGCGGCGCAGGTCGGCGCCCTGGCCGGGGCCAACCAGCTCGCCGTCGACGCCAACGTCGTCCGCGCCAACACGCGGCCGACGACCTACGGCTCGATCCTCGAGGACATCAGCCACTCGGTCGAAGGCGGGCTGTACGCCGAGCTCGTCCGCAACCGCACCTTCAAGGAGGGCTACCAGCCCGGCAGCGGCGCGGGCAACACGCCGGTGCCGTACTGGTCGCTGCTCACCTCGGCGGGGGCGGCCGGGACCTACTCGGTCGACACCGCGAACCCGCTGAACACCGCGCTCGACCGCTCGCTCAAGCTGCACGCGGACACCGTCCCGGCCGCCGGCCGGGTTGCCGCCGCGAACGTCGGCTTCTACGGTGTCGCCGCGAAGCCGTCCACGAAGTACACCGGCAGCTTCTTCGCCAAGGGCAGCTGGAAGGGTGCGGTGCGGGTCAGCCTGGAGAAGCCGGACGGCACGGTGCTGGCGAGCAAGGACGTCCAGCCGGTCGGCGCGGCCTGGGCGCAGCAGACGTTCGGCTTCACCACGCCGTCGACGATCACCGCGTCCACCGACAACCGGATCGTCGTGTCCCTGGTCAACAAGGGCAAGACGGCACTGGGCGGGGACGCCTGGTTCCAGCAGGTGTCGCTGTTCCCGCCGACCTTCAAGAACCGGCCCAACGGCGTCCGCGCGGACCTCGGGCAGAAGCTCGCCGCGATGAAGCTCGGCCTGTTCCGCGTCCCCGGCGGCAACTACCTCGAGGGCAACACCCTCGACACGCGGTTCGAGTGGAAGAACAGCATCGGTCCCCTCGAACAGCGGCCCGGCCACCAGAACACCGCGTGGGGCTACTGGTCCACCGACGGCTTCGGCATCCTCGACTACCTCAAGCTGTCCGAGGACATCGGCGCCCAGCCGCTGCTCGCGCTGTTCGCCGGCTACACCCTCAACGGCCAGCACGTCAGCCAGGCCGACTACCCGCAGTACGTCCAGGGAGCCCTCGACGAGATCGAGTACGCCATCGGCGACAGCTCGACGACCTGGGGCGCCAAGCGGATCGCCGACGGCCACCCGGCGCCGTTCGACCTGCACTACGTCGAGGTCGGCAACGAGGACTGGTTCGACGGCTCGGGCAGCTACGCCTGGCGCTACACGGACATGTACAACGCCATCAAGGCGAAGTACCCGCAGCTGACCGTCATCGCCACCACCGGCGGCCTGCAGGGCGGGGCCGCGTCGACCACGCCGGGCATGCGGCCGGACGCCGCGGACGACCACTACTACCAGTCGCCGCAGTGGTTCACCGACAACTCGACCCGCTACGACACCGCGGACCGGTCCGGCCCGGACATCCTCGTCGGCGAGTACGGCGCCCAGGACGGCCGGCCCACCGGCACCCTGGCCGCCGCGATCGGCGAGGCCGCGTTCCTCACCGGGCTCGAACGCAACAGCGACGTCGTCATCGGCTCGATGTACGCGCCGGTCCTGGTGCAGGAGAACCAGTCCAACTGGCCGGTCAACCTGATCGGCTTCGACGCCGGGACGAGCTACGCCTCGCCGTCGTACTGGGTGCAGCAGATGTTCTCCAGCACCCTCGGCAAGCAGATCGTCACCAGCCGCCTCAACCAGGGCAGCCCCCTGCGGCAGGTGGTCAACGTGACCACGAAGAGCGGAAGGAAGACCTTCACGGTCAAACTCGTGAACCCGACCGGACAGGTGCAGACCACCCGGCTGTCGCTCACCGGCGTCACCGCCGTCGACGGCACCGGCACCCTCACCACGCTCACCGGCGACCCGGCGGGACGCAACAGCCTCGCCGCGCCGACCGCCATCGTGCCGCAGACCAGGGAGATCACCGGGCTGACCGCGACGTCGAAGCTGACGCTGCCGGCCAACTCGGTGACGACGCTGGTCATCACCGGCCGCTAAGACCCCGGGACGCGGCGCGTTCACCGCCGCCCGCGCCGCGTCCCGGTCACCAACCAGGAGGGAAGACACCGTGGGAGAACCACTCACCGTCGGCGTCGACTTCGGCACCCTGTCCGGCCGCGCGGTGGTCGTGCGCGTCGCCGACGGGGCCGAACTCGGTTCCGGCGTCTTCGAGTACCCGCACGGGGTGCTCGACGAGACGCTGCCCGCCACGGGCCGCGCGCTGCCGCCGGAATGGGCGCTGCAGGTCCCGGCGGACTACGTCGGGGTGCTCCGCAATGCCGTACCGGCGGCGCTGCGGGACGCCGGCGTCGACGCGGCCGACGTCGTCGGCATCGCGACCGACTTCACCGCGTGCACGATGGTGCCGACGACCGCGGACGGGACGCCGCTGTGCGAACTGCCCGAGTTCGAAGGCAACCCGCACGCGTACGTGAAGCTCTGGAAGCACCACTCGGCGCAGCCGCAGGCCGTGCGGATCAACGAGCTGGCCCGCACCCGCGGCGAGAAGTGGCTCCCGCGCTACGGCGGCCTGATCTCCTCGGAGTGGGAGTTCGCCAAGGGCCTGGAGCTGTTCGAAGAGGCGCCCGAGGTCTACGCCGCGATGCGGCACTGGGTGGAGGCGGCCGACTGGATCGTCTGGCAGCTCGCCGGAACCTACGTCCGCAACGCCTGCACCGCCGGCTACAAGGGCATCCTGCAGGACGGGCAGTACCCGAGCCGCGACTTCCTCCGCGAGCTCGCCCCCGGCTTCGAGGACTTCGTGGCCGACAAGCTGGAGCACCCGCTGGGCCAGCTGGGGTCCCGCGCGGGTTCGCTGACCGCGGAAGCCGCGGCCTGGACCGGGCTGCCCGAGGGCATCGCGGTCGCCGTCGGCAACGTCGACGCGCACGTCACCGCCCCCGCCGCCCAGGCCGTCGAGCCCGGCCAGATGGTGGCGATCATGGGCACCTCGACCTGCCACGTGATGAACGGCGCCGAGCTGCGCGAGGTCCCCGGCATGTGCGGGGTCGTCGAAGGCGGCATCGTGGCCGGGCTCTGGGGCTACGAGGCCGGCCAGAGCGGCGTCGGCGACATCTTCGGCTGGTTCGTCGAGCACGGCGTCCCGGCGTCCTACGAAGGCCACGAGCACCTCACCCGCCTCGCCGCCCAGCAGGAGATCGGCGAACACGGCCTGATCGCCCTCGACTGGCACAGCGGCAACCGGTCGGTGCTGGTGGACCACGAGCTCTCCGGCGTGCTCGTCGGGCAGACGCTCGCCACCCGCGCCCAGGACGTCTACCGCGCGCTGCTGGAGGCCACCGCCTTCGGCACCCGGAAGATCATCGAGACCTTCAACGCCGCCGGCGTCCCGGTCACCGAGCTGATCATCGCGGGCGGCCTGGCGAAGAACGCGCTGCTCATGCAGATCTACGCCGACGTCACCAACCTCCCGCTGTCGGTGATCGGCTCGGCGCAGGGACCCGCGCTCGGGTCGGCCATCCACGCGGCCGTCGCCGCCGGGGCCCACGCCGACATCCGCGCGGCCGCCGCCGCGATGGGCTCGGTCGAGCGCGCGGTGTACCAGCCGGTGCCCGCGCACGTCGTCGCCTACGACGAGCTGTACGCCGAATACACGGAGCTGCACGACTACTTCGGCCGTGGCGGCAACGATGTCATGCACCGGCTGGCCGCCCGCAAGCGCGCCGTCGCGAAAGGACAGTCCTGATGTCGCTGACCGGTGAAGTGCTCGACACCGTCGCGGAACTGCGGGAGACGGTGGCGAAGCTGCACGGCGAGCTGACCCGCAACGAGCTGGTCATCTGGACCGCGGGCAACGTCTCGGCCCGCGTCCCGGACCGGGACCTGCTGGTCATCAAGCCTTCGGGCGTGTCCTACGACGAGCTGACCGCCGACACGATGGTCGTCACCGACCTGCACGGCGAGCTCGTCGAAGGCGACTTCGCGCCGTCGTCCGACACCGCCGCGCACGCCTACGTCTACCGGCACATGCCGGAGATCGGCGGCGTCGTGCACACCCACTCGACCTACGCCACGGCGTGGGCGGCCCGCGGCGAACCGATCCCGTGCGTGCTGACGATGATCGCCGACGAGTTCGGCGGGGAGATCCCGATCGGGCCGTTCGCCCTGATCGGCGACGACTCCATCGGCCGCGGCATCGTCGAAACGCTTCGCTCGAGCCGCTCGCCCGCGGTGCTGATGCGCAACCACGGCCCGTTCACCGTCGGCCGCACCGCGCGCGACGCGGTCAAGGCCGCGGTGATGGTCGAGGACGTGGCCCGCACCGTCCACAAGGCCTTCGAGCTCGGCACGCCCGAAC
>JARAWT010000079.1:0-7461 GCA_033793495.1 Streptomyces sp. MN03-5084-2B
GGGGGGGGGGCCGGCGGGCGGGGTGCCGCGGGCCGGGGGCTGGTCGCCGTGCCGGGCAGCGGCCCCGGTCACGGGCTGCGCGGTGGCGGCGCCGACGAAGCCCCGGACCGCGGCGAGACGGACCCGTTCGCGACGGCGCCGACCCGTCACGGCTTCGGCCTCCGCCTGGCCCGCGGCCTCACCGAAGCCGGAGGCGGCCGCCTTCGGCTTCGGTGAGGCCGCGGGCCAGGCGGAGGCCGATGCCGTGACCGGTCGGCGTCGTCGCGAACGGGTCCGTCTCGCCGAGGTCCGGGCCTTCGTCGGCGACGTCGATGGCGAGCGCGTCACCGGCGTCGCGGGCCAGGACCGTGACCGTGCCGCGGCCGTGCGTCACCGCGTTGTCGAGCAGCACGCCGAGGACCTGCCGGACCGCCGCGGCCGCCACGCGGGCCGAGGGCGGTTCCTCCCGGAGGATCCGCAACCTCCGCCCCCGCGGCCCGAGCAGCGCTTCGCCGGCCTGCCGGACTTCGTCGAGGAGCGCGTCGAGGTCCAGCTCGGCCCGCGGTTCCCGGCGTTCCCGGCCCAGCGCCAGGAGGTCCTCGATGGTGCGTTCCAGCCGGTCGGCGGACGCGATGCCGGCGCGGATGGCCGCGTACGGGTCGGCGGCCGGCGTCTCCAGCGCGGCTTCGAGCTGCAGGCGCAGCCCGGTCAGCGGCGTGCGCAGCTGGTGCGACGCCTCCGCGGAGAACGCCCGCTCGCGCTCCAGTGTCGAGCCGATCCGGGCCGCGGTGGCGTCCAGCGTCTCGCCGACCTGGTCGATCTCGGGGATTCCCGCGCGCGGGGACCGGGCGGTGAAGTCGCCGTCGCCGAGCCGCTCGGCCGTGGCGGCGAGCTCTTCCAAGGGCCGGACGAGCCGCTTCGTGAACCGCCGGGCCAGCAGCCAGCTCACCCCGGTCGTCACGACCGCGAGTCCGACCATGCCGAGCCAGGTCAGCACGATCCGCAGCGCCAGCTGGGACTCCGGCAGCGCGGCGCGGACCACGCCCGTCACCCGGGAACCGCTGACCACCGGCACCGCCAGGGCGATTTCGTCGCCTTCGCGGCCGATGACGACGTCCACCGTGGCCTTCGCGGCCTGCTGTTCGACCGGGCCGGCGACGGCAGGCCCGTGCCCGGCGACCCGCCGCCCGTCCGGGAGGTAGATCGCGACGTCGACGTCTGCGTCTTCTTCCGTGTGCGGCACGTCCGGCAGCAGGCCGGCGTTCAGCTCGTGCGACACCGCGAGTGCGGCGGCGTCCGCGGCCCGTTCGAGGTCGCCCTTCGCGTCGTCGTGGTAGTACTGCCACACCGCGAAGCCCAGCGGCAGCGCGAACAGCAGGGTGGCGACGAGTGCGGCCAGCACCGTCAGCGAGGTGATCCGGCGGCGCACGGCTACCCTTCGGCCGCGGACCGGGCCGGGTCTTCCAGCCGGTAGCCGTGGCCGCGCAGGGTGGCGATCCGGGGCACCTCGTCTTCGGGCCCGGCGGCCGCCGTGAGCTTGCGGCGCACCGCCGCGATGTGCACGTCCAGCGTCTTCGTCGAGCCGTACCAGTGCGCGTCCCAGACCTCGGACATCAGCGTCTCGCGGCTGACCGCGACGCCGGGCTGCTCGGCGAGCCGGGCCAGCAGGTCGAACTCCTTGGCGCGCAGCACCACCTCGCGCCCGCCCAGGGTGGCGCGGCGGCCGGCGATGTCGACGGTGAGCCCGCCGATGGTCACCGGGGGCCGCGCCCCGGCCGGCGCGCCGCGCCGCAGGTGCGCCCGCACCCTGGCCAGCAGCTCGCCCAGCCGGATCGGCTTGGTGAGGTAGTCGTCGGCGCCGGCGTCGAGGCCGACGACGACGTCCATCTCCTCCTGCCGCGCGGTGAGGATGACGAGGACGGCGGCGGGCAGTGCGGCCCGCAGGCGGCGGCAGACCTCGACGCCGTCCAGGTCGGGCAGGCCGAGGTCGAGCAGCACGAGGTCGAAATCGCCGGCTTCGGCGGTCTGCAGGGCGGTCCGCCCGTCGCGGCGCCAGCACACCTGGTGACCGTGCAGTCGCAGGGTCGATTCGAGCACGCTGCCGATCGCGGCGTCGTCTTCCACCACCAGCAGGTTCGGCATGCCGGAAGCCTAGCCAACGATGCGCCGGATCCCGGTCCGCTGTGGCCTATTCCGCCCGTGTCCCGAGGCCGATCTGCGATATCCGCACCGAAGCGGCGACGAGCGCCTCGGTGAACGCGGCGACCTCGCCGGGCCCGAACCGGCTGCTGGGCCCGGTGATCGCGAGCGCGGCCAGCAGCCGCCCGTCGCCGTCGCGCACCGGCGCGGCGACGCTCGACGCGCCGGCCTCCGGTTCGCCGTGGCTGACTGTGGTGCTTTCGGTGCCTTCGGTGCCGTCGAGGACCCGTCCGGCGGCCCCGAAGCCGAGCGGCAGCTCGTCGCCGACGCGGCCGACGTGCCGGAGGGCCAGCGGTCCCTCCTGCTGGGCCACGCAGACGAGCACGGAGGTGCTGCGCACGTAGACGTTCACCGTTTCCCGGCACTCCCGGGCCAGGTCGCGCAGCACCTCGCGGACCGGCTCGGGCAGCTGCCACGCGGTGTTCGCCAGCTGCGCCCACCGCAGCATCCCGGGCCCGACGGTGATCCGCCCGTCCGGCCGCGTCCAGAGCAGGCCCCGCTGTTCGCAGGTGGCGACCAGCCGCAGCACGGTCGTCTTCGCCAGGCCGCTGGCGGCGGTGAGGTCCTTGACCGCCCAGGTCCGGCGGTGTTCCGTGAAGAGGGCGAGCAGGTCGAACGCGCGCAGCACGCTCCGGACCGATCCGTCTTCGTCCGTCTTCATGCGTGACCCCCGGCCGCCTGGTGGACCGATCGTACCGCCAGGCGGACCGGTTCAGGCCACGTGTCGCTCGAACGCCGCAACGGTCTCCGCGAGCACTTCGGCGCCCGGGCGGGCCCACAACTGCGCGTTGAACACCTCGACCTCGATCGGCCCGGTGTACCCCGCCGCCTCGACGGCCGCGCGGAGGTGGCGGTGGTCGATCGGGCCGTCGCCGGGCAGGGCGCGGCCGAGCAGCGGGTCCGGGAGCGGCACCAGGACGTCGCACACGTGGAACCCGGCGATCCGCCCCGCCGCCGCCGCGATCGACTCCTCGATCCGCGGGTCCCACCAGACGTGGAACTCGTCGACGACCACCCCGACCTGCTCGGCCGGGTGCTCGAGCGCGATCGCCAGCGCCTGCTCCACAGTGGACAGCACCGATCGCTCCGCGCACTGCATCGGGTGCAGCGGCTCCAGCCCGAGCCGGACCCCGCGTTCCCCGGCGTAGGGCGCCAGCGCCCCGACCGCGTCGGCGACCCGCTGCCGGGACGCCGCCAGGTCGTTGCCCGCGACCCCGCCCACCACCAGCACGAGCACGTCGGCGCCGAGCGCGGCGGCCTCGTCGATCGCCTCGCGGGTCTGCGCCACACCGTCCACAGGGGACCCTTCCGGTGTCACGCCGGTGAAGAACCCACCACGGCACAACGACGAAACCCGCACCCCGTGCTCCTTGAGCAGCCGGGCGGCCTCGTCGACGCCGGTTTCGGCGACCTTGTCGCGCCACAGCCCGATCCAGCCGACGCCCGCCTCGGCGCAGCCGGCCACCGCCTCCGGCAGCGACCAGGACTTCGTGGTGATCTGGTTGAGGCTCAGCCGCGGGTCCATCACACGACCCCCGCGACCTGCAGCAGCGGCCGCATCCGGGCCTCGGCCAGCTCGGGGTCGGCCAGCACGCCGGCCTCGTCGGCGAGCCGCAGCAGCGTCGCCAGGTGGGTGATCGTGCGCGCGGACTCACTCCCGGCGATCATCCGGAAGTGGTCCTGGTGGCCGTTGAGGTGGGCCAGGAACACGACGCCGGTCTTGTAGTGCCGGGTCGGCGCGCGGAAGATCTCGCGGGACAGCGGCACGGTGGGGTCGAGCAGGGCGCGGAACCCGGCCCGGTCGCCGTCGCCGAGCCGGGCGAGTGCGGCCCCGGCGATCGGGGCGAGCGGGTCGAAGATGCCGAGCAGGGCCTCGCTGTGGCCCTCCCCGTCCCCGGCGATCAGCGACGGGTAGTTGAAGTCGTCGCCGGTGTAGCACGCGACGCCCTCCGGGAGCGCCCGGCGGAACTCGATCTCGACCTCGGCGTCGAGCACCGACACCTTCACCCCGGCGATCGTGGCGGCGTGCTCGGTGCACAGCGCCGCCAGTTCGCGGGCGGCGGCGCGGACGTCGTCGTGGCCCCAATAGCCGGCGAGCGCCGGGTCGAACTGCTCGCCCAGCCAGTGCAGCAGGACCGGCCCGCCCGCGTCGGACAGCAGCTTCCCGTAGGCCGCGTGGTAGTCGTCCGGGCCGGTCGCCGCCGCGGCCAGCGCCCGGCTGGCCATGACGACCGGGACCGCGCCCGCGCCGGCGACCAGGGCGAGCTGCTCGCGCCAGGCGTCCACAATGGACGCCACGGTGGCCGGTCCCGGCGGCAGCTGGTCGGTGCCGACGCCGGCGCACCAGCGCCGCCCGGCCGCGACCGCGCCGGTGCGGGAGACCAGCTCCCGCGTCGTCGCCCAGTCGAGGCCCATGCCGCGCTGCGCGGTGTCCATCGCCTCCGCGACGCCGAGCCCGGACGACCAGAGGTGCTCGCGGAAGGCCAGGGTCGTGTCCCAGTCCACGGCGTAGGGCTCGTCGGCCCGCGCGTCCGCGACGACGTGCGCGGCGGCGTAGGCGATGCGCGACGTCGGCGGCGTTTTCGGGGGTGCGGGGGGCCGTGGCCCGGACGGCGACCAGTTCAGCAGCTCGCCGCCGGGGGCCGGGAGCACGAGCATCGAAGACCTCCGGAAGGGTCAGAAAGCGCTTTCTCAACCCACGGTAGGGCCTGTGCCGCGCTCGCGGCAAGGCCCGGTGGGGTCAGCGCTTCGGGCGTCCGGTGCTTTCGCGCAGGACGACTTCACCGGACAGCCGGACCGTCCGCGGCCGGGTGCCCGCGGAACCCTTGATCGCCAGGTCCATCGCGCGTTCGCCGAGCTCTTCCAGCGGCAGCCGCACCGTGGTCAGCGCCGGGGCCAGGTCGCGGACCACCGGAATGTCGTCGAACCCGGCCACCGAGATGTCGCCGGGCACGGACAGGCCTTCCTCCCGCAACGCCGTCAGCGCGCCGATCGCCATCACGTCGGTGACGGCGAACAGGCAGGTCGGCAGCTTGCGCCGGCGGCCGGCGAGCAGCCGCTTCGTCGCCTCGTACCCGCCGTCGCGGCTGAAGGCGGCCTCGACGACGTCCTCTTCGCGCAGTTCGATGCCGTGCGCGGCCAGTTCGCCGGAGAACCCGGCCAGCCGGTCGATCACGGTGCTCAGCCGCCGCGGCCCGGCCAGCACGGCGAACCGCTTGTGGCCGAGGCCGACCAGTTCCTTCGCCAGGGCCGCGGCGCCGCCCTTGTTGTCCGGCTGCACGGTGTCGATCTTGAGCCCGCGGTGCCTGCTCACCGCCGCCACCTGGCCGCCGCCGCGGCGGTAGGGCTCCAGCTCGGCGGCCATCGCGCGTTCCCACGCCCGGTCTTCGAACGCCGAGCCGATCAGCAGGATGGCCGCGGCCCGCTGCGCCCGCAGCGTCGAGACGTAGGCGACTTCACGGTCCGGGTCGCGGAACGTGCCGGCGAGCATGACGAGCAGCCCGTTGTCGGTCGCCACCCGCATCACCCCGCCCGCGATCGCCGCGAAGTACGGGTCGCTGACGTCGTGGCAGATCACGCCGACCGTGCGGTGCGTGCCGCCGGCGAGCGCCTGTGCGTGCGCGTTGGGGGCGTAGGCCAGCTCGGCCGCGGCGGCGGACACCCGCTCCCGCAGGTCGGCGCGGACGGACGCGGTGCCGTTGAGCACCCGCGACGCCGTCGCGAGCGAGACGTTCGCGCTGCGTGCCACGTCTTCCAGTGTCACGTGCGGCCGGGCCTTCATGGCTGGCTCCTCCAAGATCGGTCTCGAGTGTCTCGGCGTGCTCGGTCGGTGCAATCTACTGGGAGGGGGGTGTGTCCGGAGAAGCCGCTGCTTGGGGGACCTCCCCCGAACGAGTGAAAACCGCCGGGAAGATCGCGCGCTTCGGGTGTGTTGCAAACAAGGAGAACCTTCAAGTGGTGAGCCCGCCACTGCAGTCCGACGCGAAAGGAACCACGCATGCTGTTCGGTGACGAGCACGTCCGCCGCTACGAGGAGACCGACGGCGAGGTCGGCCACGACTGGAAGGAAGGCGTCCCGACACTGGTCTTGACCACCACCGGCCGCAAGACCGGGCAGGAGCGCAAGTTCGCCCTGATCTACCAGGAAGTCGACGGCAACGCGGTGATCGTGGCCTCCAAGGGCGGCGCGCCGAACCACCCCGGCTGGTACTTCAACCTCGTCGAGCACCCCGAGGTCGGCGTGCAGATCAAGGCGGACAAGTTCAAGGCGCGTGCCCGTACGGCCGTCGGCGAGGAGCGCGCGAAGCTGTGGGACAAGCTCGCTGCCGTCTGGCCGGACTACAACGAGTACGCCAAGAAGACCGACCGTGAGATTCCCGTCGTCGTGCTCGAGCGCCTCTGAAACCCGTGCTGTGATCTGCGCCGCGTTCGGCGCGGGCAGGGGCCGATCCGGCCGGTCGTGGGCTACGAATGACAACCATGGACCGCTGGACCGCCCTGGACCTCGAGGGTGAGCTGCTCACCCGACGCCAGATGATCGCCTACGGCCGGCGCTTCGCCCGCGCCGGCCGGGGCGCCTGGTACAGCTTCGCGATCGAGGTGGTCTGGCAGTTCCTCGTCCAGACCACCCGCTTCCGCGTCCGGGGCTCCCGCCACATCCCGAAGACCGGCGGGGTGCTGGTGGCCTCGAACCACCTGTCGTTCGCCGACCCGACGACGCTCACCGCGTTCTGCCTCGCCGCCGGCCGCGTGCCGCGCTACCTGGCCAAGGCGTCGTTGTGGAAACTGCCGGTGGTCGGGCGCGTGATGCGCTCGGGACGCCACATCCCGGTGTACCGCGGCGCGGCGACGGCCGCTGAGGCCTACCGCGACCTGGTGGCGTCCGTGCGGGCGGGCGAATGCGTCGCGATCTTCCCCGAAGGCACGTTCTCGAACGACCCCGGCGGCTGGCCGATGCGCGGCAAGACCGGCGTGGTGCGGGCCGCGCTGGAGACCGGCGCCCCGGTGATCCCGGTGGCCAACTGGGGGACCCACCACCTGCTGCCGTCGACGGCGAAGGTCCCGCGCGGGCTGCCGCGCAAGACCGTCGAGCTGGTCGCCGGGCCGCCGGTCGACCTGTCGGACCTGCGGGACCGCCCGCTCACCCGCGAGGTCCTGGAGGAGGCGACGGCCCGGATCATGGCCGCGATCACCGAGCTGCTGTCCGCCATCCGGGGGGAGCGGCCGTCGGTGGCTGCCTGAAACTGTCGGTGTCATGTGGGGCTTCGCCCCGGGGCGGGGGCT
>JARAWT010000079.1:7561-44066 GCA_033793495.1 Streptomyces sp. MN03-5084-2B
CCGCCACCCGCGGCCCCCGAAAAATGTCGGTGTCATGTGGGGCTTCGCCCCGGGGCGGGGGCTCCGCCACCCGCGGCCCCCGAAAAATGTCGGTGTCATGTGGGGCTTCGCCCCGGGGCGGGGGCTCCGCCACCCGCGGCCCCCGAAAAATGTCGGTGTCATCTGGGGCTTCGCCCCAGGGCGGGGGCTCCGCCACCCGCGGCCCCCGAAAAATGTCGGTGGTGGGTGAGAGCCTGCCGGCATGACGATTTCCGGGTTCTCCTACCAGCGGATCCCCGTCGGGGGCGTGCACCTCGGCGTCGCACAGGGCGGCGCCGGGCCGCCGGTCGTGCTGCTGCACGGCTTTCCGCAGACCCACCTCGCCTGGCGCGAGGTGGCGGTGCGGCTGGCGCGCGACCACCGGGTGATCTGCCCCGACCTGCGCGGCTACGGCGGCAGCGACAAACCGCCGGGTGACTACTCGAAGCGGCAGCTGGCCGCGGACGTCGTCGAGCTGGCCCGCGCGCTGGGGTGCGAGCGGTTCGCGCTGGCCGGGCACGACCGGGGTGCCCTGGTGGCGTTCCGGGCCGCGCTCGACCACCCGTCGGCGGTCAGCCACCTGGCGGTGCTGGACGTGCTCCCGGCCGTCGACCTGTGGGAGTCGCTGACGGGCACCGACGGCGTGTTCGCGTTCCACCTGTTCCTGCTGGCGCATCCGCCGCCGCTGCCGGAGCGGATGCTGGGCGCGGCGCCTTCGGAGTTCTTCGGGCACTTCCTCGACGTCTGGGTGCGGGATCCTGCGGCGATCCCGCCGCCGGTCCGGGCGGCCTACCTGTCGGCGGCTTCGACGCCGGAGGCGATCGCGGCGGTGTGCGCGGACTACCGGGCGAGCGCGACGGTGGACGTCGAGCACGACACGGCCGATCGGGCGGCCGGGCGGCGGCTGGCGATGCCGGTGGCTGCGCTGTGGCAGCGGCCGGTGGGTGAGCTGCCGTTCGATCCCGCCGCGGTGTGGGGGTCGTGGGCGCCCGACCTGCGGACGCACGTGCTGGACTGCGGGCACTTCCTGCCCGAGGAACGGCCGGAGGAGGTGGTCGCCGCCCTGCGCGAGCTGATCGCGGCGTGAGGCCGGGGACAGGCGTGGAAGGGGAGGTGGCTCCTCGCTGCGTGAGGCCCGGGTCACCCCGCCACCGGGTGCCGTTGAGGGTAGTTTCGGGGTATGAGTGCACAACACTTCGATGTCGTCGTGCTGGGGGCCGGGGTGGGCGGCTACGTCGCGGCGATCCGCGCGTCCCAGCTGGGGCTGAGCGCCGCCGTGGTCGAGGAGAAGTACTGGGGCGGTGTCTGCCTGAACGTCGGGTGCATCCCGTCGAAGGCGCTGCTGCGCAACGCCGAGCTGGCGCACGTCGTCACGCAGGAGGCGAAGGCGTTCGGCATCTCCTCCGACAGCCCGATCAAGGTCGACTACACGGCCGCCTACGAGCGGAGCCGGAAGGTCGCCGAGGGGCGCGTCAAGGGCGTGCACTTCCTGATGAAGAAGAACAAGATCACCGAGTTCGACGGGCACGGCACGTTCGTCGACGACCACACCCTCGAGGTCGACGGCGCGCAGATCACGTTTGACCACTGCGTCATCGCGACGGGGGCGACCACGCGGCTGCTGCCCGGGACTTCGCGCAGCGAGCGCGTCGTCACGTACGAAGAGCAGATCCTTTCGAGCGACTTGCCGTCGAGCATCGTGATCGCCGGCGCGGGCGCGATCGGCGTCGAGTTCGCGTACGTGCTGCACAACTACGGCGTCGACGTCACGATCGTCGAGTTCCTCGACCGGATGGTGCCCCTGGAGGACGCCGAGGTGTCCGCGGAGCTGGCGCGCCGGTACCGCAAGCTCGGCATCAAGGTGCTGACGTCGACCCGCGTCGAGTCGATCGACGACTCGGGCTCGTCCGTGCGCGTGACCGTGTCCTCGGAGAAGAACGGCCGGCAGGTCCTCGAGGCCGACAAGGTCCTGCAGGCGATCGGCTTCCAGCCGCGCGTCGAGGGCTACGGCCTGGAGAAGACGGGCGTGGCGCTGACCGACCGCGGCGCGATCGCCGTGGACGGCCGCGGCCGCACGAACGTCGAGCACATCTTCGCGATCGGCGACGTGACGGCGAAGCTGATGCTGGCGCACGCGTCGGAGTCGATGGGCGTGGTGGCGGCGGAGACGATCGCGGGCGCCGAGACGATGGAGCTCGACTTCCCGATGATCCCGCGCGCGACGTACTGCCAGCCCCAGATCGCCAGCTTCGGCTGGACGGAGGAGCAGGCGCGCGAGAAGGGCTACGACGTCCAGGTGGCGAAGTTCCCGTTCACGGCCAACGGCAAGGCCCACGGCCTGGGCGACGCGGCCGGGTTCGTCAAGCTGATCAGCGACGCCAAGTACGGCGAACTGATCGGCGGGCACCTGATCGGCCCGGACGTGACGGAGCTGCTGCCGGAGCTGACGCTGGCCCAGCAGTGGGACCTGACGGTGCACGAGGTGGCCCGCAACGTCCACGCCCACCCGACGCTGGGCGAAGCGGTGAAGGAAGCGATCCACGGCCTCGCGGGTCACATGATCAACATGTAGGGACGTCGAAGCGGAGCTCCGGCCGGTCCCAGCGAACTTTCGGCGGTTTCGCCGGGATCGTGCCGGTGCGCCGCGCGCCCATCCGCAGGTAGAAGGCCAGCGCGGGCGGGTGCGAGACGACCCGCACGCTCTCCAGCCCGCGCTCGCGGGCTTCGGCGAGCATGTGCGTAATCAGGCGCGCGCCGAGACCGAGCCCCTGCGCCCGGTCGGCGACGAAGAGCACGTCGAGCTCCGCTCCGGTGAGCGCGTAGAAGCCGAGAACCTCGCCGTCCCCGGCTGCGATGAAGGTCGGATTGGCTTCGACGTACCCGGGCGCGATGGTGTAACCGTCCAAGATGGACGCGTAGTCGCCTTGGTACGCCGAGGAAGCGTGCATCAGGGCGGTCAGGGCCCCGGCCTGGTCCGGCGTGGCGCGGCGGATCTCGATCTGGCCCATGGGTGCAGCCTACGATGACCGCATGACGGACCTCGACCGGCTCCGGAACGCGCTGTCCCGCAACGAAACCCTCGTCGAACTGCTGCGGCTGGCCCGCGGGTTCGGCCTGCCGGGGTGGTACCTCACGGCCGGGTGCGTCGTGCAGACCGTCTGGAACGTCCTGAGCGGCCGTGAACCGACGCTCGGCATCAGCGACTACGACCTCTTCTACCACGACCCCGCGGACTTGAGCTGGACGGCGGAAGACCGCGTCATCCGGTCGGTCGCCGTCGCCTGTGAAGACCTCCCGGTCGACGTCGAAGTGCGCAACGAAGCGCGCGTGCACCTCTGGTACGAAGCGAAGTTCGGCACGCCCTGCCCGCCCTTCGCGAGCACCGAAGCCGCGATCGACGCCTTCCCCGCCGTGTGCTCGTGCGTCGGGGTCCGGCTCGAAGCCGGTGGATCCTGGCACTTCTACGCGCCCCACGGCCTCGACGACCTCTTCGCGATGGTCGTCCGGCCCAACCCCGTCCTCGCGCCGCGGGAGGTCTACGAGCGCAAGGCCGCCCGCTGGCGCGCGCAGTGGCCGGCACTGAGGGTCTTGACCTCGGGTTAACTCGAAGTTTCAGACTGGCGTCATGAAAGCTGTGGCGTTCACCGAATTCGGCGGGCCTGAAGTGCTCCGCGTCCTCGACCTGCCGGAACCGCACGCCGGGCCGGGGGAAGTCCGGGTGCGGGTCAAGGCCGCCGGGGTGCAGCCGTTCGATGCCGCCGTGCGAGCCGGGTGGGAACCGCCGCATCTGGCCGCGGGTGCCCGGGAACGAGTTCGCCGGCGTCGTCGACGAAGGTGAACTCGAAGCCGGTACCGAGGTTCTCGGCTTCACCGCGGTGCAGGCCGCCGCCGAGTACATCGTCGTGCCCGCGACCGATGTCACGCCGAAGCCGCCGGCAATGCCGTGGGAAGTGGCCGGTGGGTTCACCGCCGGTGCGCAGACCGCGTCGATCGCCCTGGAGGCGCTGAAGCTGCGTGCCGGGGAGACGCTGCTCGTCCACGGCGCCGCCGGCGCGGTCGGCACCGCCGCCGTGCAGCTCGCGAAACTGCGGGGCGCCCGGGTGGTCGGCACCGCGAGCGAGGCCAACCAGGACTACCTGCGCGAGCTGGGCGTGACACCCGTCGTCTACGGCGAAGGACTGAGGGGCCGCATCGACGCCGCCGCGCCGCGGGGCATCGACGTCGTGCTCGACGGCGCCGGCGGAGAAGCACTCGACCTCTCACTCGAACTGGTGAAGCAGCGGGACCGGATCCTCACCCTCGTCGACCACGGCCGGGCCGCGGACCTCGGTGTGCTCGTCTCGAAGTCCGGGCGCTCGGCCGAGCGGCTCGCCGAGCTGGCCGCGCTCTACGCCCGGGGCGACCTGCGTTTCACCGTGCGCCACGCCTACCCGTACACCGAGGCAGCGGCCGCTCATCGCGAAATCGAGACCGGGCACGGCCGTGGAAAAATAGTTCTCACGTTCTTTTGATCGTTCCAGTATGTGGACCGGCGGGCGTTCCCGACTTTGGTCGCTGGAATCCGTGCCGGTCGCTCCTTAGATTCTCCCCATTACACCCAGTCGGGTGTCATTCGGTCGAGTGGCCGAGTACCACAGGGAGACATCGATGGTGAGATTCAGCCGGGTCGCCGCGCACGCGGTTCCGCTGACGGTCGGCGCACTGCTGCTGACCACGGGGGTCTCGGCGGCGCAGCCGTCCACCGTGGACGCTGCGGCCGCACGCACCGAAGCGGGCATCAACGCACTTCAGAGCATCAAGAAGAGCCTGAGCCCCGCGGAGCGCAAGCAATCGAGCCAGCTGGTCGTCGAGAAGCGGTTGCGGGCCGACCGGTCGCTGGCCGCGAAGCTGCCCGAATACCGCTCCGGCGTCGGTGTCAGCAACAGCGGCACCGTTTCGGTCGACATCGCCGCGCAGGGCAAGGCCGTCGCGAACGCCGTCAAGGCGGCGGGCGGCGCGGTCCGGTACGTCTCGCCGGACGGTGCCGTCCGTGCCGACCTTCCGCTGTCCGCCCTCGACGCGATCGCCGGCCGGGCCGACGTCGCCGAGGTGAAGCCCGCCGCGCAGGCCACCACCTGGAGCGAGCCGGGCAACCGCGACGCCCGCGTCGCGGTGGCCGCGCAGGCCGCCGCCGCGACCCAGGTCTCCGAAGGGGACAAGGCGCACGGCGCCGACGCCGCCCGCACCACCTACGGCGTCAGCGGCTCCGGCGTGAAGGTCTGCGTGCTCTCCGACGGCGTCGACTCCATGGCGAAGTCGCAGGCCGCCGGCGAGCTGCCCGCGGTGGACGTCCTGTCCGGCCAGAAGGGCAGCGGCGACGAGGGCACCGCGATGCTCGAGATCATCCACGACCTCGCGCCGGACGCGGCCCTCGGCTTCGCGACCGCCTTCACCAGCGAAGCCAGTTTCGCCGCGAACATCCGTGCGCTGCGCAGCACCGGCAACTGCCAGATCATCGTCGACGACGTCTCCTACTTCGACGAGTCGCCGTTCCAGGACACGCAGGTCGCGCAGGCGGTCAACGACGTGACCGCGGCCGGCACGCTCTACTTCTCCTCGGCCGGCAACTCGGGCAACGCGACCGACGGCACCAGCGGTTACTACGAGGGCGACTTCCGCGCCTCGTCGTCGAAGATCAGCGGCGTCACCGGCACCCCGCACGACTTCGACCCGAGCAGCACCACACAGAACTTCGACGCGCTTTCGGCGGGCTCGCTCGGCCGCCCGGTGACGCTGTTCTGGTCCGACCCGTGGGGCAAGTCCGCCAACGACTACGACCTGTTCATCCTGAACTCCGCGGGCAGTGTCGTGGCCTCCAGCGAGAACGCGCAGTCCGGCTCGCAGAACCCGTACGAGATCGCGTCCGTGCCCACCACCGGCTCCGGCTACAAGGTGGCGGTCGTGAAGTACAGCGGCGCCGACCGCTTCATCGCGCTGAACGTGATCCGCGGCCGGTTCGTCGCTTCGGGCTCGCTCAAGGCGTTCAGCACCAACGGCGTCACGAACGGCCACTCGGCCGCGGTCAACGCGTTCAGCGTGGCGGCGACGCCGGCGGCGGGCGCGTTCACCCGGCCCCTGGAAACCGGTGACCCGGCCAACCCGGCCGGCCCGTACCCGGGCCTGTTCTCCGCGTCGAGCAAGTGGGAGCGGTTCTCCTCCGACGGCAAGCGCCGCCTGTTCTACAACGCGGACGGTTCGGCGATCACCCCGGGCAACGTGTCCTCGACCGGCGGCACGGTCCGCGCCAAGCCGGACATCACCGCGGCCGACGGCGTCGCGACGTCGGTGACGGGCTTCCAGCCGTTCTTCGGGACGTCGGCGGCGGCCCCGCACGCGGCGGCCATCGCGGCCCTGCTGCTGTCGGGCAAGCCGACGGCGACCCAGGCCCAGATCCGCTCGGCGCTGGTGTCCTCGGCGATCGACCTGGGCGCGCCGGGCTTCGACACGGTGACCGGCAACGGCGTGATCATGGCCGGCCCGGCCCTGGCCGCGCTGGGCGTGGCGGCGAAGTAAGGCAGTTCTTTCCGAGCGGGGTCCGGCGCGAGCCGGGCCCCGCTCGTCATTTCCCGGTCACGAGCAGGTGGAAGCCGAGACCGCTGTATGCGAACCGCTCGTGGTTGCGCAGGGGCAGTCGCGCGGCGTTCAGCGCGGACTCGAGCTCGGCAAACGGCCGGATGCGGAAGCCGTTGTCCGTGAGCATCCGTGCGCGGCTCATCAGGTCCGGGTCGCCGATGCCCAGCACGAACCGTCCGCCCGGTCTGAGCACCCGGGCCACCTCGGCGAACGCGGCCGCGAGGTCGTCGACGAAGTAGACCGTATTCGTCGAGACGACCGCGTCGACCGAACCGTCGCCGAGCGGCAGCGCGGTCATCGAGCCCTTGCTGAGCACCAGGCTCCCGGCCGCGATCTCCCTGCGGAACGTCCCCCGCGCCCGGTCGAGCATGGTCGCCGAGATGTCCACGCCGTGCACCACTTCGGCCTTCTCCAGCAGCAGCGCGAGGCCGAGGCCGCCACCGAAACCGATGTCGAGCGCAGTTTCGCCGTCTGTCACCTGCAACGCCGCGACCGCCCGCACCACGGCCGTCCGGTTGCGGCGGTTCAGCATCGCGCCCACGATCCGGCCCCGCAGGCCGCTAGGGTGGCCGAGTTGCCGGGCGAGCCCGGCTCGGAAACGCTCGCGAAGTCCCATGCGCGTAGCTTAGGAGGCGGGATGGCGAAGACGGCGGTGGTCACCGGAGCGGGGTCGGGCATCGGGCGGGCCGTGGCCCGCGCGCTCTTGGAAGACGGCTATCAGGTCGCCCTGGCCGGGCGGCGCGCTTCGGCTCTAGAGGAAACCGCGTCGGGCTTCGAAAACGCTTTCGCCGTGCCCACCGACGTCTCCGACGAGCAGGCCGTCGAGGCGCTCTTCGAAGCCGTGCGCGCGCGGTGGGGCCGGCTCGACCTGCTGTTCAACAACGCCGGGATCGGCGCGGCAGGCACGATCGCCGACCTGTCCGTCGAGGACTGGAAGCGGACCGTCGACGTCAACCTCACCGGCATGTTCCTCTGCGCCCGCCAAGCCGTGCGGCTGATGAAGGACCAGGACCCGCGGGGCGGCCGGATCGTCAACAACGGCTCGATCTCCGCCCACGCGCCGCGGCCCGCCAGCGTCGCCTACACCGCCACGAAGCACGCCGTGACCGGGCTGACCCGGTCGATCTCGCTGGACGGCCGCGCCTGGGACGTCGCCTGCGGACAGATCGACATCGGCAACGCGGCCACCGAAATGACCGAGCGGATGGCCGCCGGCATCCCGCAGGCCGACGGCCGGATCGTCGCCGAGCCGACCTTCGACGTCCGGCACGTGGCCGACGCGGTCCGGTACATGGCCGGGCTGCCGCTCGACGCCAACGTCCAGTTCCTCACCGTCACGGCGACGACCATGCCCTTCATCGGCCGCGGTTAGGGGATCACCCGCGCCTTCCGGAACTCGTCGAACAGCCGGTAGAACATCTGCTCCGTCTCGACGTACTCGTGGAACCCCGCCCGTCGCGACTTCGACGTGTCGGCGAACATGTCGTAGTCCCACCCGAACACGAAGTCACCGAAGGCCCACGACGACGAAACGTCCGCATAGGACGCCGACAACCCGTGCCGCGCCGCCATCGAAGTCCACAGTGGACCTTTGTCCGCCATGACGTCCACCAGCGACATCCGCAGTGGCGGGGCGGCTTCGACACCGAAGTACGCCGCCAGCTTCGGCCACAGCTCGCGCCAGCGGAACAGGTCGCCGTTCGCGATGTTGAACGGGCCCTGGTGGTCCGTTGCCCAGACCGTCGCCGATGCCAGGAGGCCGGCGTCCGTCAGCTCCAGCAAGCTGTCGTACGCGCCGGGCCTGCCCGGGAAGCGCAGCGGCAGGCCGAGTTCCTTCGAAATCGACGCGTACAGCGCGATCACCAGCGCCAGGTTCATCGGATTGCCCAGCGTGGTACCGCCGACGACCGACGGCCGGATCGCCGACCACGTCCAGGCGCCCGCCCGCCGCTCGAGGAACTGCTGCTGGTCGACGTTGAACTCCGGTGGCATGTGCCCCGCGTCGGTCTCGCGCGCCGGGGTCTTGAACGGGCCGAGGTGCGCGCCGTACACCTTGTAACCCTGCATCAGGCTGACGTGCTCGAGACCGGGCGCCACCGCCTCGACCGCGTCGACGAGGTTCGTCAGCATCGCCAGGTTCGGCGGGACGAGCTCGGCCCACGTCGGCCGGTCCTGGTACGCCGCGTAGAAGACGTGCGTGACCCCGCTCAGCGCTCCGGCCTTCGCCAGGGTGTCGGCCGGATCGAGCAGGTCGACGGCGAGATCGCCGCGCCGGGAGAGGCCGATGACGTCCCAGCCGCCGTCGGCGCGCAGGTGTTCCACGAGGTTCTTGCCGATGATCCCGTTCGCCCCGGCGACCAGGGCTGTCTTGCGTTCCATGAACCCCACGCTGGCCGACCCCTAGCCATAAGTCCAAGGCTTGCTTATCACCATGTCGATAAACTGAGTTCATGACAAGTCTGCGGCAGCTCGAGTACCTGGTCACGGTGGTCGACACCGGCTCGTTCACCCGGGCCGCCGAGCAGCTGCACGTGACGCAGCCCGCGTTGTCGCACCAGATGCGGGCGCTCGAGCGCCACCTCGGGGGGCCGTTGCTGGAGCGGCTGCCGCGCGCGGTCCGGCTCACCCCGATGGGCCGGGCGATGCTGCCGCACGCGCGGGCCGCCCTGGCCGACGCCGAACGCGCGCGCTGCGCCGCCCGGCTCGCGTCCGGGACGACGGCGGGCGAGCTGCAGGTCGCCACGGTGTACTCGGTCAGCCTCGGCGTCCTGCCGCCCGCGCTGCGCGTGTGGCGGCGCGACCGGCCCGAGGTCGACGTCCGGCTGATCGAGTTCCGGCACGCCGGCGAGCTGCGGGAGGCGATGGCCGCGGGCGAAGCCGACGTCGCGCTCGGCCCGCGGCCCGGCGACTGGACCGGGCCGGTACGGGAGCTGGGGGTGGAGGAGTTCGTCGTCGTGCTGCCCGCCGACGGCGCCCGCGAGCACGACCGCACCGGCGAAGTCGACCTGGCCACGCTCGCCGGCTGCGCGTGGGTGCACTACGCCCCGGGCAACGGCCTGGCCGAGCTGGTCGACGCGGCCTGCGCGGCGGCGGGCTTCCGCCCCCGCGCGGCGGTCCGGACCGAGCAGACGGCGGCGGCGCCGATCCTCGCGGCGGCGGGTCTCGGCCCGGCCCTGGTGCCGGCGAACGTCCTGCCCGCCCGCTTCGACGGCCGGGTGCTGCGGCCGAGCGTGCCGGTCCGGCGCACGCTGGCGGCCTACACCCGGGCGGCCCCGGACCCGCTGACCGGCGCGTTCATCGAGACCCTCGCGAAGCACGCGACGGTCTAGAGGCGGGCACGCCAGGGGTGTTCTGGTGGCAGGGCGTCCGCGAGCCAGCGGCGCTGAGCGGCGCCCAGCACCGGCAGGGCGGCTTCGAAGTCCTGCTCGTCCTTCGGGCGGGTGTCGTGGGCCTTGGCGTACAGCTGCACCTCCGGCGCCAGGTAGGGGACGCCGTCGGGCGACACTGCGCCCAGCGCCGCGATTTCCCGGCGCACCGCGGGGTTCCGGCGGGCGACCCACTCGTCGCCGTCGGTCTTGTCGAACATGATCTGGATCCGCCACGGCGCGGACGCCGACGGGCGGCACCACACGTCGTCGATGTCCTCGCCCAGGACTTCGCCGGGGCGCCACGCCCGGAGCGTGCCGGGTGGGTCGGCCGCCCACCACTCCCACCCCGGCAGCGCCGCCTGCACCGCCGCCTGGTCGCGCCGGAGGAACAGCACGTCGACGTCGGCGTGCTCGCGGAACGCGTGGCCCACGGCGAACTCCACCGCGTAGCCGCCCGCGATCCACCACGGCACCGTGACCTGCGAGAACAGGGCCGCCACTTCCGCCGGGCCCGCCGGGTCCCAGTCCCCGCTCACGAGACGCCGATCCCCGCCAGGACCGGGCCGGTGAACGGCGTCGCGGTGACGTCGTGGACCCGGGATGTCCAGACCGCGTGGCCGTGACCCGACCACAGCGGGGCCACCGGCAGGTCCCGCAGCAGCTGGTTCTCCGCGAGGCGGTACAGCTCGCCCGCTTCCTCCGGCGTGGCCGCCGCGTCGGCGAGCGAAAGGTTCTGGCGGAAGATCTCGTCCGCGTAGCCCGACTCCGCGGCGAGGAGGGACAGCAGCTCGTACGGGCTCCCGGTCGCCAGCTTGGCGTCCACCGTGGACGGACCGTCGAGCCGGTCCGTGCGCGGGGCGGCCTGTGCCGTCGCCGAAACGTCCAGAGCCTGGTGCAGCCCGGCCACCAGGGTGCGCGTCCACGCTTCCGCGCCCGGTCCGAAGTAGACAGTGGTGCCCCCGGCGAAGGCCGCCTGCTTCAGCAGGGCCTTGCCGGCGGCCGCGTCGAAGCTGCACGGGCGGCAGGTGCCCGAGCGCTCGCCCGGGGCGTCCGCGGGCGGCAGCAGCGCCTTGGCCGGGTCGACCTGGTGCGCGAGCGGGCCGGCCTCCAGCGCCGCGCGGTCGACGCCGAGGGCGAAGCCGTGGCGGACCGTCGCGTCGGCGAACCGGGGGGCCGTCACCGGGAACGCCAGGTAGCCCGCCTCCGGGAGCGCCCACGTCGCGTGGTGGCCGTCGCCGAAGTCGGCGTGCATGGCCTCGTGCTTTTCGCCGGGCACCTCGGTCGCGAGGTCGAGCGTGCCCGCCTTGACCGCGTCGTACTGGGCGGCCGGTTCGCCGACCCGCAGTTCGATCTCCTCGGCCTTCCCGGTGCCGACGCGCTTGAGCGTGCCGCCCGAGCCCGGCTGCCAGCCGCCGTCGAGCCGGTACGGGCCGTTGCCGACCGGTGCCTTCGCGAAGCCGTCCCAGTCGCGCGAGGCGAGCACCGACGCCGGCAGCGGGACCAGGCCCGGCGCGGCGAGCAGCGCGGGCACCTGCCCGGACGGCCGGTCGAGGGTCAGCGCGATCGTGTCCGGGGCCGCGGCCTTGATCTCGCGGGCGCGCACCAGCTTCGTGAGCACCGGCGAGGACACCCACTGCTCGCCCGCGACCACCCGCCAGGTGTCCACATAGGACTGCGCGGTGACCGGGGTGCCGTCGTGGAAGGTGGCCGGCCGCAGCTTGACCGTCCAGTGCACCCGGTCGGTGCTCTCGATCGACGCCGCCGCCCGCGGCGTGACCTTCCCGGAGGCCGCGTCGTAGTCGGCGAGCGGGGTCCACAGCGCGCTGGTCACCAGCCGGCCCGCCTGGTCGGCGAGGTCGGCGGGCAGCAGCGTCGCGGGCTCCCGGATACCGACGGTCAGGACACCGGGCCGAACGGGATCGGGGCCGGAACAGCCCGTGACGGCGAGGGCCGCGGCGGCGAGCAGGACGAACAGGCGCATGCGCAAGTCCTACCAGCAAGTTGGCAACGAAAGACGGTTGTGTCCGGTTGATCTCCGTCGTACCGTTCGGGAGGTCACGCCCGAAGCGTTCTGGGAGGTTTCGCGTGCGCACCTGGTTGCGGTCGTGCTTCGCCGCCGTCACCGTCAGCGCCACGCTGGTCGCGACCGGGCTCCCGGCCGCGGCCTGCGGCGAAGACGACAAGCCCGCGACCCCGGCCGTCCGGACGCCGGGCGACCCCGGGGCGGTCAAGAACGTCAAGGCCGTCGGCAACGTGCCCGACGCCGCCGGCGCGATTTCGATCAACTTCCTCGACTACGGCCGCCGCGACGTCATGGTCGTGTCCGGCGAGTTCGGGCTCAAGGTCTACGACCTGACGAAGAACCCGGCCGCGCCGAAGCTGGTCGGCCAGGTCAGCCTGCCCGGGCTGTGGGAGACCGAGGACACCGAGGTCGACCAGGACCGCAAGCTGGTGTTCCTCTCCCGCGACCCGCGGGCGTACGGCGGCACCACGCACACCGGCGAGTCCGGCATCTACGTCGTCGACGTCGCGAAGCCGGAGGCCCCGGCGATCCTCAGCTA
Organism: Streptomyces sp. MN03-5084-2B; assembly: GCA_033793495.1. Taxonomy (GTDB): domain Bacteria; phylum Actinomycetota; class Actinomycetes; order Mycobacteriales; family Pseudonocardiaceae; genus Amycolatopsis. The sequence goes on from JARAWT010000079.1 coordinate 20,121, forward strand.
CGTCCAGGTGCCGGCCGGCCACACCACCAGCTGCGTCGACGGCTGCCGCTACCTGTGGACCGGCGGCCCGGCGAAGGCCGACAACCAGCCGGCCGAGTGGGGCGGGCGGCCGATCTGGGTCACCGACATCCGCGACCCGAAGCACCCGAAGGTGAACCCGGAGCCGATCGAGCTGGCCCGCAACGACGGCAAGACCGACTACGTGCACGACGTGCAGGTCGACGCGGACGGCGTGGCCTGGGTCTCCGGCCGCGGCGGTGTCCGCGGCTACTGGACGAACGGCGTGCACCGCGACCCGCTGACGAACAAGGTCCGCCGCGCGACCGCGCACGAGCCGGTCCCGTACGCCGGCGGCGGCATCGCCGAGACGGCCGCGCCCTCGCGGTTCATGCACAACAGCTTCCACCCGGCGGGCCACCGCATCGGCGACGGTGCGTGGCGCGGCCAGGACCTGATCTACGCGACGGAGGAGAACTTCGTCGACGGCTGCGCGGGCGACGGCGTCCTGACGATTTCGTCCTTGAAGGGGTCCTACCACGGCGAAGGCTGGCGTTCGACGCCTTCGCAGCCGTTCCGGTTGCAGAGCGTCGGCACGTGGGGCGTCAACGGCCAGGAGGGCAGCGACCCGGCCTCGGACGACTGCTCCGCGCACTACTTCGACGTCCGCGGCAAGGTCCTGGTGCAGTCGTTCTACGCGCAGGGCACGCGGTTCCTCGACGTCAGCGACCCGACGAACCCGCGGCAGATCGCCTACTACCGCCCGGCCGACGCCAGCGCGTGGGCGCCGTACTGGCACGGCAAGTACGTCTACGTCGCGGACAACACCCGCGGCGTAGACGTCCTGCAGCTGACCCGCTAGGACTTCAGCCAGACCGCGGTGTCGGTCGGCAGTTCGGTGCCGACCGGCCCGCTGGCCAGCAGGATCGCCCCGGGCGGGAGCGGTACCGGCCTCGCCGAGAAGTTCAGGGCGAACGTGAACCCGCGGCGGAACGCCAGCACGCCCTCGCCGAGCGAAAGCCATTCGAGGGGACCGGCCGGGAGGTCCCGCCGCAGCTGCAAGCCCATGCGGTACAGCGACAGCATCGACGCCGGGTCCGCCGCCTCCGCCTCGGCCGTGTACTCACTCCAGGACGGCGGCTGCGGCAGCCACGCACCACCGCTGCCGAACCCGAACGGCGGCTCGTCGCCGGACCACGGGATCGGGACCCGGCAGCCGTCCCGGCCCGGGTCGGCGCCGCCGGTGCGGGCGAACACGGGGTCCTGACGCAGCTCGTCCGGGATGTCCAGCACCTCCCACAACCCCAGCTCTTCGCCCTGGTAGACGTACAGCCCGCCGGGCAGGGCCAGCGTCAGCAACGCCGCCGCCCGCGCGCGCCGGGTACCGAGTTCGCGGTCGACCGGCAGCTCGTGCAGCCGGTTCGCGAACGAGAAACCCGTGTCGCCCTGCCTGCCGTAGCGGGTGACGTGCCGGGTGACGTCGTGGTTCGACAGCACCCACGCCGCCGGGGCGCCGACCTCGTCGTGGGCCCGGAGAGTGCGGGTGATGACGTCCCGGAAGCGCTCGCTGTCCCACGGGCAGACCAGGAAGTCGAAGTTGAACGCCGAGTGCAGCTCGTCGCGGCGCAGGTACCGCGCGGCCCGGGACATGTCCGGCAGCCACATCTCGCCGACCAGCACGCGCTCGCCGCCGTAGCTGTCGGCGATCTTGCGCCACGAGCGGTAGATCTCGTGCAGCCCTTCCTGGTCGGAGAACGGCGTCTCGTCGCCGTCGTCGACGTCGGGCAGGTGCGGGTCCTTGACCAGGCCGTCGGCGACGTCGATGCGGAAGCCGTCCACCCCGCGGTCGAACCAGAACCGCAGCACGTCCTCGAACTCCGTGCGGATTTCGGGGTTGTCCCAGTTGAAGTCCGGCTGGCGCGAGCTGTAGAGGTGCAGGTACCACTCGCCGTCCGGGACCCGGGTCCACGCGGATCCGCCGAAGCGCGACTTCCAGTTGTTCGGTGGCTCGCTGCCGTCCGGGCCGCGGCCGGGCCGGAACCAGAACCGCTGCCGCTCCGGCGAACCCGGGCCGGCGTCGAGCGCGGCCTGGAACCAGCGGTGTTCGTCGGAACAGTGGTTGGGCACGATGTCGATGATCACGCGGATGCCGCGCGTGTGAGCCTCGGCGATCAGGTCCTCCGCCTCGGCGAGGGTGCCGAACAACGGCTCGATGTCGCGGAAGTCGGCGACGTCGTAGCCGCCGTCGTCCATCGGCGACGGGTACCACGGCGTGAACCAGATCGCGTCGATCCCCAGGTCGGCCAGGTGGTCCAGCCGGGCGCGGACGCCGGCGAGGTCGCCGACGCCGTCACCGTTGCCGTCCGCGAAGCTGCGGATGTACACCTGGTAGATCGCCGCGCTCCGCCACCAGCCGGTCTTGTCGGTCACGGAAGTGCCCTCCTGAGTCGTTGTCGAAAGATCAGCCCTTGAGGCTGCCGGCGGTCAGCCCGGCGAGGATCTGCCGCTGGAAGGCCAGGAACAGCGCCACCATCGGCAGGCCGGCCAGCACCATCCCGGCGACGAGCACGTTGAGCGGCAGGTCGATCGCCACCCGCTGCAGCATCACCGAGAGCGTCTGCTTTCCGGTGTCCGGGAACACCAGCAGCGGCCAGATGAAGTCCTTCCACGCGGTGACCACCGCGAGGATCGACACGACGGCCAGGATCGGCCGCGAGATCGGCAGGACGATCCGCCAGAGCGTGCGCACCGGCCCGGCGCCGTCGAGGCGCGCGGCTTCGATGAGCTCGTCCGGGATCTGGTCGAAGAACCGTTTCAGCAGGTAGATGTTGAAGGCGTTCGCCGCCGCGGGCAGCCAGACCGCGGCCGGCGAGTTGATCAGGTTGAGGTGCAGCAGCGGCAGGTCCGTCACCGTCACGTACGTCGGGACGAGCAGTGCCGTGGCCGGCAGCATCAGCGTGGCCAGCATCAGCCCGAGCACGACGTTGCCGAACTTCGGCCGCAGCTTCGACAGCGCGAACGCGGCCGGGACGTCGATGGCCAGCTGCGCCAGCCACGCGCCGCCGGCGACGATCAGCGTGTTGAGGAAGTACCTGCCCAGGCTGAGCTGGTCCCAGGCGTCGGCGAAGGTCTCCGGGTGCCATTCGTGCGGGACCAGCGTCGCCGGCGTCTGCGCCAGTTCCTGCGGCGACTTCATCGCGCCCGTGACGACCCAGTAGAGCGGGAACAGGAAGGCCAGGACGAAAACCAGCAGGGTGCAGGCGAAGACGACGCCGTAGACCACCTTGCCGCGCGGGCTGCGCAGCGCGCCGGGGGAGACGAGGGTCCTCATGATTGGTCCGCCTTCCGCGTGAGCCGGACGTACCACGCCGAAAAGACGCCGAGCGCCACGAACAGCAGCAGGCTCATCGCGCTCGCCGAGCCGAAGTCGTTGTAGACGAAGGCGTAGCGGTACAGGAGCAGGAGCACGGTGACGGTCGAGTCGTCGGGTCCGCCGCCGGTCATCACGTACGGCTCGGTGAACACCTGCATGGTCGCGACGATCTGCAGCAGCAGGAGCACCAGCAGGACGAACCGCGTCTGCGGGAACGTCACGTGCCGCAGGCGCTTCCCCAGCCCGGCGCCGTCGAGCTCCGCGGCTTCGTACAGCTCGCCGGGGATGGTGCCGAGCGCGGCGAGGTAGATGAGCGTGGTGCTGCCCATGTTGGCCCACGTCGAGACGAAGACGAGGGACAGCATGGCGGTGGTGGACGAGTCGAGCCACTGGCCGCCGGGCAGGCCGACCGCGCCGAGCGCGGAGTTGAACAGGCCGGGACCCGGGTCGTAGAACCACTTCCACATCAACGCCGTGACCACGGGCGGCAGCATCACCGGCAGGTAGACGGCGAGCCGGAAGAACGCCTTGGCGTGGCGGAGTTCGTTCAGCAGCACCGCGGTGAAGAACGGGACGGCGAAGCCGAAGACCAGCGCGAGCCCGGTGAACAGCAGGGTGTTGCGCCAGGCGACGCCGAAGAGCGGGTCTTCGAACAGGCGCGTGAAGTTGCCGAAACCGACCCACGTCGGCGCGTTGACGAAGTCGACCTGCTGGAAGCTCAGCAGGACGCCGCGCACGATCGGGTACCAGGAGAACAGCGCGAACACCACGAGTGCGGCGCAGAGCAGGCCGTACGCGGTGAGGTTCTCCTTGAGGTTGCGCTTGAGGCGGGTCCGGTTGGCCGGTGCGGCAGCCGGGCGCCCGGCCCGCGACGGTTTGGCCGCGGGCCAGGCGAGCAGGCTACTTGACCTGGGCGAGGACACTGTTGACCTTCGACGCGGCGGACTGCAGCTGCTGGTCGATGTTCGCGTTCTGGTCGGTGAGCACGGCCTGCATCACGCTGTCGAGCGCGGCGTAGATCTGCTGCGCGTTCGGGGGCTCGATGCTGCCCTTGATCCGGCTCGTAGTGTCCACATAGGACTTGAAGTTCTCGGCGGGGACGTTGGCATACTTGGCCTTCAGGGCCAGCTGCCGGTCGCGGACGGCGCCGGTCCAGACGTCCGGCGTCGGCTCGGCGGGCAGGCCGACCGGCTGCTTGCCGTCGACGTACTGCTGGATGTGCTTTTCGAAGCGGTCCGGGTTGAGGTACTTCCACTGGATCCACTCGAGGCCGGCTTTGACCTTCTCCGGCGACGCCTTCGGGTTGACCATGTAGCCCTCGCCGCCGAGCAGGGTGCCCTGGCCGCCGGGCATGCCCGCGATGCCGTAGTCCTCGTACTTGCCGTTGAACTGCTTGACCAGCACCGGGACGTTGTCCGGGGCGGCCATGTACATGCCGAGCTGGCCGGCGCCCATCATCCGCTGGACGTCCTGGGCTTCGAGCAGCTGCTTGGCGCCCATGGAGTCGTCGGTCCACCGCATGTCGTGCAGGTACTGGAGGGCTTTCTTGCCCTTCTCGTTGGCGAAGTCGGCGACCCACTTGTCGCCGTCCTTGCGGGCGATGTCGCCGCCCATCGAGTACAGCCAGCCGGTCATGTGCCAGCCGCCCTGGTTGTTCTTGCTGTAGTCGGCGTACCCGACGACGCCGTTGCCGAGCGCGGAGATCTTCTTCGCGGCTTCGCGGACTTCGTCCCAGGTCTGCGGCGGCTTGTCCGGGTCGAGCCCGGCCTTCCGGAACAGCGGGCGGCTGTAGAGCAGGCCCATCGTGTAGTTCATGGTGGGCAGGCCGTAGAGCTTGCCTTGCGCGTCGCGGAAGTTGTCCAGCAGTTCCGGCTTGAGGTCGTTGACGTGCGGAACGTTCTTCGCGGCTTCGGTGATGTCGGCCGCCTGGTGCCGGGCGATGATCTGCGCCGGATCGGTGAAGTAGACGTAGTAGACGTCTTCGAGCTGGCCGCCGGCGAGCTTCGCGGAGAACGTCTTCGGGTCCATGAAGCCTTCGTGCGGGTCGATGTCGACGTCCGGGTGGGCCGCCTCGAACTCCTTGACGTCGGCGTCGAAGACGCTGCGCTCGAACGGCTGGCTGGTGGGCGGCTGCCCGGTGACGGTGATCTTGACCTTGCCGCCGGTCTGGGCCGCGGTATCGCCGTCCCCGCAGGCGGCGGCGGTGAGGGCGAGCCCGCCTGCGGCGAGCAGGCACAACGTTCGGCGGGAGAGGGACCAGGTACTGCTCATCTCAAGCCTCTTCTCGGGTCGCGACGGCTGTCACGTGATTGCGGTCACTCTAAAGTGGGAGACGCGAACCCCGCAATAACCCGACGAGACTTTGCAACTTACGAACAGCGCCGGAGCGCCCCAATGTGGCCTTGGGTGTGTTGAACGCACCGAAGGCCACATTGGGGCGCTCGGGTCCGGGCGCGCGAAAGAGCGCGACGGCTCGCAAGCCGTCGCGCTCTCGGGGTGTGGGTCAGGCGGTGCGGCGGGCTGTCGACCCCCGGACCACCAGCTCCGGGGCGAACAGCAGCTCCTCGGCCGCCACCTCGCCGCCGTTGATGCGCTTGACCAGCAGCTCCACCACCGCCCGGCCCATCGCCTCGATCGGCTGGCGGGTGGTCGTCAGGGGCGGGTCGGTGCAGTTCATCAATGCCGAGTCGTCGTACCCGACCACCGAGACGTCCTCCGGCACCGACAGGCCCTGCCGCCGGGCCGCGCGGATCGCGCCGAGGGCCAGCAGGTCGCTCGCGCACAGCACCGCCGTGGCCCCTCGGGGGTACAGGCGGGCCGCCGCCGCGTGGCCGCCCTCGATCGAAAACATGCCGTGCTCGACCAGCTCGTCCAGGACCGGCAACCCCAGCTTCGCCGCATACGAGCGGAACGCCTCGAGCTTCCGCTGCGACGGCACGTGGTCGGACGGGCCCAGGACCAGGCCGATCTTCTCGTGCCCGAGGGAACTCAGGTGCCCGACGACCTGCTCGACGGCCACCGCGTCGTCGCACGAGACCTGGGGGAGCCCGAGGTGGTCGACCGCCGCGTTGATGAGCACCGTCGGCAGCCTGCGCTCGACGAGGTGGTGGTAGTGCGTGTGGATCGCGTCCGCCTGCGCGTACAGCCCGCCGGCGAACACCACGCCCGACACCTGCTGCTGCAGGAGCAGCTCGACGTACTCCGCCTCGGACACCCCGCCCGCCGTCCGCGTGCAGAGCACCGGCGTGAACCCCTGCTGGGCGAGGGCGTTGCCCATGATCTCCGCCAGCGCCGGGAAGATCGGGTTCTGCAGCTCCGGCAGCACCAGCCCGACCAGCCGGGCGCGCTCGCCCCGCAGCTGGGTGGGCCGCTCGTACCCCATCACGTCCAGCGCGGTGAGCACGGCGGCCCGGGTGCTCGCGGAGACCCCCGACCGGCCGTTGAGCACCCGGCTCACCGTGGCTTCGCTGACCCCGACCTGGCGGGCGACTTCGGCAAGACGACGCGTCATGGCTGAAACTTTACAGCAATCGAGCGCAAAAGTACGACGTGCGGAACCGGGGCGGAACCGGTGAGCAACGGTCATCGAGCACGCACATCCCGTTCCTAGCTTGGCCGTCGTGACCAGCACCCTCGAACGCACCACGACGTCCCGCGGCCTGACCGCGCTCTTCGTCCTCGCGCTGCTCCTCGCCGCTTACCGGGGCTTTCGCATGCCCGGCGACTGGGCCGTGACGCTGGAAGCCGTTTCGGTGACCGACGGCTTCCACCGCCGGTTCCTCGTCGGCACCCTGCTCCACCCGCTCGCCCTCGCGACGAACTACGCGTACTGGGTCTTCGCGGCCGCGGCGTTCGCCGTCCTCACCGTGCTGCTGGCCGTGCTGGCCGTCGCCTTCTTCCGCGCCCGGCACCCGGGCCACCGGCTCCTGGTCGCCGGGTGGCTGCTGCTGCCGTCCGGCGGGTTCTTCTTCCACGAGGTCGGCTACTTCGACCAGGTGCTGTACCTGCTGCTGTTCGCCGCGCTGTGGCAGCTGCCGCGGCGGCCCGCGGTGGCGTCCGTGCTGCTGACGGCCGCGGTGTGCACGCACGAGATCGCGGCGCTCACCGTCCTTCCCGTCTTCGCGGTCGTGCTGGTGCGGCGGTTCTCGGTGCGGATCACGGCGAGGCTGCTCGCGGCACCGGTGGCCGCGGAGCTCGCGGTGCTCGCGCTCCCGGCGGCGAGCCCCGGCGCGGTGGACCGGCTGCGGACCGCGATGGCCGGCGCGGACTTCACCCCGCGGGCCGACGCGCTGGCGTTGTTCGAACGCACCCAGGGCGAAAGCTGGCGGCTGTATTCGATCACCGAGGTCCTGCTGCTCGTCGCGCCGATCCTCCTCGTCGTGGTGGCCGGCTTCCTGCTGCAGCGGCGTGACGTGCTCGCCGTCGTGGCCGTGGCGACGCCGGCGTTGCTCGCCTTCGCGGGCTGGGACTGGGCGCGCTGGGGGTTCCTGCTGGTCACCAACTTCGCCGTGGTGCTGTGGCTGAGCCCGCCGCGCGACCTCCGCCCGCTGCCGCTGGCCGGTGCCGCGGTGCTGCTCGCCTACCTGCCCCTGCCGTACTTCGACGCGCAGCACCCGCGCGAGCTGAACTGGCGGGTGGCCGCCGCCTTCGCCGATCAGGCGTTCTCGACGCCCCGGGGGAACCGCACGGTGAACACGGCTCCGCCGTCGTTGTGCGCGGTCAGCGAGCCACCGTGCACCAGCACGTTCTCCCGCGCGATGGCCAGCCCGAGCCCGCTGCCCTCGGTCGCCTGACGCGCGTGGTCGCCGCGGGCGAAGCGGTCGAAGAGGATCGGCAGCAGCTCCTCCGGGATCCCGGAGCCGGCGTCGGCGACGCGCAGGACGACGTCGTCCCCGGTGCCGTCGAGGGTGACCGAGATCGGCGTGGCACCGTGCCGGGCGGCGTTGCTCAGCAGGTTGGCCACCACGGTGTGCACCCGCCGCGGATCGGCGACGACCGTGACGTCCCCGCTCGTCGTGACGGCGGCTTCGACGCCGGTGACCTCGGCGGCGTCGGCGACCAGGTCGGCGAGGTCGACCGGTGCCACCCGCAGGTCGGCCTTCCCGGCGTCGAACCGGGCGATCTCGAGGAGGTCTTCGACGAGCTTCGCGAGTCGCCGGGCCTGAGTGCCGAGGATCGCGGCGGCGCGGGTGCGGGTGGCGGGCTCGGCGTGGTCGAGAGTGTCGACGGTGGCGATCATCGAAGCGAGCGGCGTCCGCAGGTCGTGGGCGACGTCGGCGACGAACCGCCGCTGCTGCCGGTCTTTCGCGTGCAGTTCGTCGATGGATTCGCCGAGACGGGCGGCCATGGTGTTGAAAGAAGCGGCCAGGGCGGCGACCTCGTCCCGGCCCTTGACCGGGACCCGGGTGTCGAGCGCGCCCGCGCCCAGCTCGTCGGCGGCCGTGGACAAGGCCTTGATCGGACGCCGGATCCGGCGTCCGATCAGAAAGGCGACGCCGACGCCGAGCACGCTGACGCCGAGGGCGATGAGCGCGAGGTTCCGGCGCAGCGCGCCGAGATCGGTTTCGAGCACGCCGAGGTCGTAGAACTTGACCACGAAGTAGTCGGTGTTGAGGAAGTTGCGGCTCACGACCAGCACCGGGCGCCCGCTATCCGGATCCGTGGTCACCGCCGTGTTCTGGGTGATCTGGCCGAACGGGACGGAAAGCACTTCCGTTTCGACCGGCTTCAGCAACTTCTCCGGGGTCTCGGTGATGACCATCGTCGGTGGACCCGCGAAGCCGATCCGGGACCCGGCGAGTACCAGGGATGCTCGGGCGATCGTGACGAACGGCTTGCCGGGTGGTTTGGCCACGAGGAGCCAGCCGGCGGGAGTGGACTCCAGGTCGTCCAAGATGACGCGGGTCCGTTCCTCGGGCCGGGCCAGGTCGATCTTCTTCTGCAGGTCCACGCCATCAGTGACCATCCGGGACTGGGCGGCGATGGTGAACGCTTGCACCGCGTCCACGGACTGCACCTGGTAGGCGAAAAAGGCCATGACCGCCGTCGCCGTCGTGGTCACCCCGACGATCGCCGCCACGATCCGGGTCCGCAGGCTGAGGGCCGGGAGCCTCACTTCGTCACCAGGCGGTAGCCCAGGCCGCGGACCGTGCGCAGCAGCACCGGGTTCGCCGGGTCGTCCTCCACTTTCGCCCGCAGCCGCGCGACCGCCGCGTCGACGATCCGCGAGTCGCCGACGTAGCCGTAGTCCCAGACGCGCTTCAACAGCACCTGACGGCTCAGCACCTGGTTCGGGTGCTCGGCGAACTCGACGAGCAGCCGGATCTCCGTCGCGGTCAACGCCAGTTCCTCGCCGCCGCGGGTGACGCTCATCGCGGCGGCGTCGATCCCCAGCTCGCCCACGCGCAGCAGGCCGGCTTCCGGCACGGCAGGCTGCGCGCGACGGCCGATCGCCTTGATCCGCGCGTCGAGCACCCGCGGTTCGGCCGGCTTGACCACGTAGTCGTCGGCGCCGCACTCGAGCCCGGCGACGACGTCGATCGGGTCGCCGCGCGCGGTCAGCAGCACGATCGGCAGCCGGCTGCGGGCGCGGATGCGGCGGCAGACCTCGAAGCCGTCGATGCCGGGCAGCATGACGTCGAGGAGGACGAACTCGGCGTCGCCCAGCGAGGTCAGCGCGTGCTCGCCGGTGGGGGCGTGGACGACGTCGTGGCCCAGCGCGCCCAAGGCGAGGGAAAGCGCTTCGGCCAGCGCTTCGTCGTCTTCGACGAGCAGCAGACGCGGCACTGGTCCTCCCCGGGATGATCTCCGGCGATGCTAATGCAGGGCACGGCGGCCCGGCGGTTTCGTGCGGAACCGTCGAGCCGCCGTGCGCTTTCGTCACACTGTGCCCGGCAAAGCTAGGCCGCGGCCACCTCGAACTCGGACGCCTGGCCCGCGGGCCAGCCGGTGTTCCCGGTGAACGTCAGCCGCACGAACCGCTGGGACGTCGTCGCGAAGGACACCGACGCCGTGTTGCCGGACGCCGGGTCGAACGCGTAGCCCCGCGAACCCACCAGCGTCGTGTACGAGCCGCCGTCGGTGCTGCCGGAGATCGTCACCGTCTGCGTCCGCGCGCCCCAGGACGGCGACGGCGGCAGGCGAAGCGTCACCTTGTCGATCGACGACGCCGTGCCCAGGTCCACCGTCAGCGTCTGCGGGAACGCGTTGTTCGTGCTCTCCCAGTACGAGTTCGCGTCGCCGTCGACGGCGTTCGACGGCGGGAACCCGCCCTGGGAACCGGACGCGGTGATCGCCTTGCCGCGCGCGAGGTTGGTGCCGGGCAGCGGCGGCTGCGGCGGCCCCGAGTTCGGTGCGGGCCAGGTCGAGCAGTCGCCCCAGGTGCCGGTCCAGCCGGTGTTGCCCGAACCGCCGAAGGTCATCCGGGGGATCGACGTCGGGTAGGGGCAGTTGTACGTCCCGGTCACGCCGACGCCGGACGCGGTCAGGTTGCTGATGGACACCGACCCCTGCGTCTGCGCCTGTGCCACGAACGTGCCGACGCCCTGCACGGAGACGCCGTCGATGCTGACGCCCTGGATCGGCTTGCCGGCGCCGTTGCCGTCGATGAACTGGATGGCCTCGTACGGGCTCTGGATCGCGGTGAACCCGGTGACGCGGATGGTCACGCCGGTGATGGCCTGGTCGCGGGCGTCGAACCAGAGCGCGCCGACGCCGAACTGCCAGTTCGGGTCGAGCGCCCCGGCCCGCAGCGCGGTGTTGCCCGACAGCGTCACCGTGCCGGACAGCGGCACCGAGCTGAACCGGTTCGCCACCAGGTAGCCGCCGCCGAGCGCGTTGGTGTCCTGGACGAGGTTGCCGCGCACGGTGTTGTTCGAGCCGCCGTACAGCGCGATCCCGTTGGCGAGGTTCGGCTGCACGACGGTGTTGTCCGCGATCGTGTTGCCGGAGTCGGCCTGGCCGTTGGACCACAGCGCGAGCCCGTCGTCGCCGTTGTTGCGCAGGTAGTTGTTGCGCAGCGTCGAATTCGTGACGGCGCCGTCGAAGTTGACGCCGTCGGCCTGGGTGTCGAGGATGCGGTTGTTCTCGATGGTGACGTTCGCGGACGCGCCGTTCATCAGCCACAGGCCGCACTTCGTGTTCTGGATCCACAGGCCGCTCACCACCGAGCCGGTGCCCAGGACGCCGTGGAACGCGTTGTCGGGACTGCCGTCGTTGCGCTCGGTCACGTCGCCGAAGACGGCGAAGTCGTACAGCTTGATGTTCCCGGAAGCGCTGCCGTTGTTGAAGATGTTGTTGCCGTGCAACACGGTGTACCACGCGCCCGCGCCGCGGACGGTCGTCTGGTCGATCTGCAGTGCCGAGGAGATTTCGAACCGCCCGGACGGCACCCACACCTCGCGCCCCTGCGAGCGCGCGGCGGCCAGCGCGGTGCGGAACGCCGGCGAGTCGTCCGAGGAGTCGTTCGCGGTGGCGCCGTAGTCGGTCACCGAAAGCGCAGTGGCGGGCCGGGTCCCGGCCCCGCCGACCTGCTCGAAGTCCGCCAGGTCGATGGTTGCCTGGCCGACGTCACCGGCGTCGGCCTGCACGCGCACCTTGGCCCCGGCGGCCACGTTCCGGCCCAGCAGCAGCCGGGCGTCGTCGAAGAAGTGGTGGGTCTTCGCGCCCGGGATCCATCCGGTGTCCACATAGGAATAGCGAGAGGTGACCGGCAACGCCAGCCTGGTCCCGTCGACGGACACCGTGAGGCGGCCGGACGAACCGTCGGGCAGGCTGTAGTGGACGTTGACCGAGTTCGCCGCGGCGGGCAGCGTGAACTCGACGTACTGGCCGGTGGTGATCTTCACGGCCTGCCGCCCGGACGCCTCGGAAGCGACGGCGGCCTGCGTGTAGTCGGGGCCGACCGGTGAGCCGTTGGTCGCCGAGCACTCGGCCTCGACGGTCCGGAACGGCACGCTCGCGCCGCCGGACGCCGTGGTGGGACAGGTCGCCGCCGCGGCGGGCGGCGCGGCGGCCAGCACGGTCAGGCCGGACGCGGCGAGTGCCGCGGCCAGCAGGGCCGCGCGGCACCGGGGAGCAGGGGACATCGTCGTCACCTTTCTCGCGGGGATCGGGAGGAACAGGGCGTCGACGTGACCGGGATCATACGAATCCGGAACAAGAATCCGCAATAGATGAACCAACTTACGCAAATTTGCGACAGAAACTGACGACTGGCCCGGATGCCCGACGTCGCCTTCCGTCGCCTGGAGCAACGCCTTCGCCGGCGACGCGCGCTGATAGTTTTCAGTCATGAGCCAGCGACGTGCGGACGGGAGCGCGGGAGACGCCGACTACGGCGCCATCGGCGGGGTCTACGCCGACTACCGCAAGCCGGACCCCCGGATCGGCGGGTACATCCTCGACGCGCTGGGGGATGCGCGGACCGTGCTGAACGTCGGCGCGGGTGCCGGCGCGTACGAACCCGAAGACCGCGAAGTGACGGCTGTCGAGCCGTCGGCGTCGATGCGTGCGCAACGCCCGGCGGGCCTGCCGCCGGCGGTCGACGCCGTCGCCGAGAAGCTGCCGTTCCCGGACCGGGCGTTCGAGGGCGCGATGAGCACGTTCAGCGTGCACCAGTGGAACGACCTGTGGACCGGTCTCAAGGAGATGCGCCGCGTCACGCGCGGCCCGATCGCGATCCTGACCTGCGACCCGGACCTGCTGCGCCGCTTCTGGCTGCTCGACTACGCACCCGAGGTGATCGAGACCGAGGCCCGGCGCTACCCGTCGGTCGACGACATCGCCGACGGCCTCGGCGGGCACACCGAGGTCATCGGCGTGCCGATCCCGATCGACTGCACCGACGGCTTCAACGAGGCCTACTACGCGCGCCCGGAACGCCTGCTGGACCCGGGCGCGCGCCTGTCGTGCTCGGCGTGGAGCTTCGTCGACGACCGCGTGCACCACCGCTTCGCCGCGGAACTGCAGCACGACCTCGACGACGGGACGTGGGAACGCCGCTACGGCAGGCTCCGCGAGCAGCCGGCTTTCGAGGGCTCGCTGGTGCTCGTCGTGTCGGACCCCACGGCGTGACTACCCGGCCAGCAGCTCCTGCAGCTCGGTGACCGCCTTCGCGAGTTCGTCGGCGAAGCGGTACATCTCCGCCGAGACGTGCTTCGGCGTGCTCAGGTAGATGTTCCAGCGGTCCGGGAGCAGCACGTAGGCGATCCCGATGCACTGCGGGCTGGTCGAGCCGAAGCCGAAGTACTGGATGTTGACCGACGGCGCCGAGCTGGTGCTCAGGAAGTCGTCACGGGACTTCAGCCAGCCCGGCGAGGAGAACAGCGCCGGGGTTTCGGTGTCGCCACGGCGTTTCCCGATCAGCTGCAGCTCCCACAGGTGCTGTTCGGGGGCGTCCCCGGCCTGGCACTCCTTCGCCCGCGCCACGTGCTTCGCCGCGGCCGCACGGAACGCTTCGCGCTTCTCGTCCGCGGAGGCGCTCGCCGACGTCATGACGTCGGCGAAGCGCACCACCTCCGGCGTGACGACCCGCATGGCCTCGGTCCGGCCGTTCTGGAACTGCCGGGTCGCGATCGACTCGTACGTCGCGCCGGTCAGGCCCTTCGCCCGGCGGTGGGCCAGCTGGTACGCCATCTGCGCGAAGGCGTCCGGGGACATCCCCAGCTTCTTCGCCTTGTCGGCACCGAAGTCGAACGACACGGTCTGCGTCGCCGTCGCGTCCGCGTAGGCCTTGAAGGCTTCCCGGGCCGTGCGCGCGTCCTCGCGGAGCGCGTCGGTCAGCGTGAACTCCACGACTTCGTAGCCGGGAGCACCCTCAGCCGGTTCGCGCTCTTCGCGCGAGCCGCTCAGCAGCGCGTCGGTGAAGCCGAGGATCGTCGTGCCGTCGAGTTCGCAGTGCTCGACGTTGATCCCCGCCGTGCCGTCCTCGAACACGACCAGCGAGACGGCCTTGTCGTACCAGCGGTTGTCGCCGTACAGCAGCCGATCGCCCGCTTCCAGGGTGTTCGACGGCGTGAAGTCGTCCAGGCACAGGCAGAACAGGGCGGTCTCGATGGTCTCCAACGCGTCGGCGTTGCCCGCTTCGAGGAGCGCGCCCCGCGAAGCGGCCCATTCCGCGCGCGCCTTCGTCGTGAAGGGGCCGGCCGGGACGTCGGTGACGTGGTCGTCCTTGAGGATCGCCCGCAGCGCGTCGCCCAGCTGCGCCGGCGAGTGCGGACGGCCGTCTCCGGCGATGACGTCCAGCCGGAACGGCGTGCCCTTCGAGAACACGACGATGTGCCGCTCGGGCGACGGGAACCGCGTGCGCGCGGTGTCCAGCAGCGGGCCGGGGATCCGCGTGGCCGAGAAGAGGTACTTGTGCTGCACCATCGACTGCGGTGTGCCGCGCAGGAGCACCGGCGGCACCAGTTCGTCGTCGAGCTTCAGCTTGTAGTCCACGGCGGCCGCGGTCAGCTCGGCCGCGCGCTCCACCTGGCCGAGCGGGGAGTCCTGGAACAGGAAGAAGAAGTTGGCGTTGAGGGCGATCCGGTCGCGGCGGCCGAGGTAGCGGTACGGCCAGAACGTGTCGAGCCAGCTGCGCACGCCGGGCGAGCGGTCGTACTCCTCGAGTGCGGCCTGCAGCTCCGGCCCTTGGCCCGTCACGAACTCGTCGAGCGCCGCTTCGGTTTCCGCCAGCTCGTCCGGCGTCAGCAGCGGGGCGCACCACTCGAGGAAGCGGCGGCGGGTGTCCTCCAGCGTGGGGACGGGGACGCGGGGGAGCCGGTCCTCGTTGCCGAAGGTGCGGGTGGACCATTCCGGACTGCTCACGGTCATCCTTCTGAGTCGGGAAATTCGGGTTCGGGGAAGCCTGCAGGACGGGAAACATACAGCCGCGCGTAGAGCCAGCCGTCGGACTCCAGTCCGGTGGGGTCGACCCCGGCGGCGCTCAGCGTGTCCAGGATCTGCGTCTGCTCCTCGGCGGAGGCGAACTGCCGCTGCCGGAAGACGCCGCCGACGCCGGTGGTCTCGTACCCCAGCTCCGCGAGGCTCTCGGCGATCGGTTCGTAGGAGAACATCCGCAGCACGAAGTGCGCCATCCACGGCCGCGCGCCGCGCGCGACCCGGTTGAGGGTCTTCTCGGTGACGTACCCGACGCAGCCGGTCGAGATGACGAGGTCGACGTCGTCCAGCAGCTTCTGCTGGGTGCCGTCCGGGTCGTCGCGCTCGAGGTCGGCGTGGATCGCTTCGTCGAGGAAACCGGCGGAAAGCGCGTACTCGAGCGCCGGGGCCGAGCTGTCCAGGCCGTAGAACTTCGGGCCGCCCGGGCGGACGCGCTGCCGGTCTGCCTCGACCAGCCCCGCGTGGTCGAGCGCGCGCACGGACGGGGCGGTGTAGTGGGCGTAGAGGTCGTCCATCGTCGCTTCGCAGCGCTGCAAGGCCGCGTTGACGCCGTACGAGCAGCCGACGTCGAGCACGGTCGGCCGCTCGGCGGGGTGGGCGGCGATCAGCTTCGCGAAGTACGGCTTCGCCAGCTGCGGGATGTGGTAGCCGACGCGCTTCAGCGTGCCGAAGAACGGACGCGGGTCGGGCGCGGTGTAGATGTGGTCGAACGAGATCTTGCCGGTCGAGTCGAAGGGCACGGGCCAGGCTCCTGATCAGTCGAGGAGTTCGTCGCCGCGGGCGGTCCGCTCCGCGAGGTGGGCAGGCAGCACGCGGCCGAACAGCTGCCGGGTCCGCTCCGCGCTGCCGATCACCCCCGGGCGCTCGCTGTAGGCGAAGATCGCCGAGTGCCGCGCGACCGGGCCCGCGACGGTGCTGACCCGGTGCAGCGCGAAGCGTCCTTTGAACAGCTGGAGATCACCGGGCCGCAGGTCCAGGCGCCGGACCAGCCGGGTGTCGCCGGCCAGCACCGACCGCACGGCGGCGAAGTTCTCGTCCGCGGCGGACCGGATGTCCGGGCAGTACTCGAAGGTGCCGCCGGCTTCCGCGGCCTGCGTCAGCATGCTGACGGTGTGGGTGTTCGTGTCGAAGTGCCACGGGTGCGCGCGGCCGGGCGCGATCACGTTGAGCGTCAGCCCGGACAGCGGGTCGGCGAGTTCGTGCAGCTCCGGGAGCCCGAAGCAGTCCGCGACGAACCGGCGGAACACCGGGCTGGTGTAGAGCCGGCTGATGATCGACGAAGCCGGGATGTGGTCGCGCGCGACGAAGGCGTTGCCGCGTTCCATGATCGTGCGGCCGGGGTGGTCTTCGGGCAGCGGCTCGCCGATCGCGGTGTTGTAGGCGTTGACCTGCTCGACCTTCGTGTACGCGTGCAGTTCGAGCGCGGCGCACTCGGCGCGGAGCACGGCACGCAGTTCGGGCCGGACGAAGTCGGCGAGCACGCTGCAGCCGGCGTCGGCCAGCTCCGCGCGGGTGCGGCCCACGATTTCCCGCCAGGCCGGGCCGTCCGGTTCGGTGAGCGGGTAGCGGTCGGTGTCGACCATTTCCAGTGGCGCTACGGAGGTGCTCATCGTCGAGGTCCCTTCCGGCGGGTGAAGGAACAGAGGTAGCACAGAAGCCCGCTGGTCAACCGTCGGTTTGTGAGCGGTGACACACGGTCGTCAATTACCGATCCCGGTGGCCCACGAGCTGACCGTCACGGTGTCGGTGGTGCCCAGATCCGTGTCGAGGGGCTGCTTCTGCGCGGGCTCGCCGGGGACGGGGACCACCGAGATCGCCGCGCCGGTGCGCTGGTCGCCGCTCGTCACCGTGGCCGACCACGCCAGCACGGCCACCACCTTGTCTCCGGGCTGGACGGTCAGGTCCTGCGGACCCAGGTCCCGGGCGAAGTACGACGTGCCGTGCTCGACCTTGACGTCGAGGGACGATCCGTCGCCCGCGAGGATCTTCAGGTCCGGGTAGCCGGTGACCTTCCGCGGTGCGGTGTCCCGGTTGGTCAGCGTCAGCACGCTCGCCCGGTGGCCCAGCCCGGCCTCGACCTGACCGACCGAAAGCGACAGGCCGGTCGGCTGCGGCGGCCCGTACGTCGGGCTCGGGGTGGTCGTGGGCGTCGGCGCGGGTGGCGGCGGAGTGCTGCAGCCCGCGAGAAGCGCGACGAAGACAACTGGTGCGAAGCGGAAAACCCCCATGCCGCGCAAGGTTAGCGGACGTCATGAACGACTCTTCCATGTCCTCTGGCGACAGGAAAGCGTCGTTCATGACGTCCGGGCGCTCTCTCAGGGGGTAAGCAGCGGCAGGAGCGGCTTGCGCACCTGGGTCGCGACGCCGTCCGAAGCCTCCGCCGCGGCGAGCCGTTCGGCGCTCGGCCTGCCGTAGCCCGTCGTGCGCTGGACCAGCGGACGGCCCAGCGGCTCGACCATCGCGCGCATGTCGCTGATCGTCTTGTACGACCCGTGGGACGCACCGGCCATCCGGCTGATCGTCTCCTCCATCAGCGTGCCGCCGATGTCGTTGACGCCGCCCTGCAGCACCGCGCGGCTGCCCTCTTCGCCGAGCTTCACCCAGGAGCTCTGGATGTTGTCGATCATGCCGTGCAGCAGCACCCTGGCCAGCGCGTGCACCGCGCGGTTCTCGCGCAGCGTCGTGCCCGGGCGGGCCAGCCCGGCCAGGTAGATCGGCGCGCTCTGGTGGATGAACGGCAGCAGCACGAACTCGCTGAACCCGCGCCGCCCGTGCTTCTCCAGGCCTTCGCGCTGCAGCCGGGCCAGCAGCTTGAGGTGCGCGACCCAGTGCGCGGGCGTGTCGACGTGGCCGTACATCATCGTGGACGTCGTCGGCAGCCCGACCTCGTGCGCGGTCGTCACCACCTTGATCCACTCCGACGTCGGCAGCTTGCCCTTGGTGAGCACCCAGCGGACGTCGTCGTCGAGGATCTCCGCCGCCGTGCCCGGCAGCGAGTCCACGCCGGACTCCTTGGCCTTGATCAGCCAGTCCTTCAGCGAGAGGTTCGTCCGCGAAGCGCCGTTCACGACCTCCATCGGGCTGTAGGAGTGCAGGTGGATCTCCGGCTGACGGCGCTTGACCTCGGCCGCCAGGTCGAAGTACGCGGTGCCCGGCAGGTCCGGGTGGATGCCGCCCTGCATGCAGATCTCGGTCGCGCCCGCGGCCCACGCCTCGTCGACGCGGTCGCCGACCTGCTCCAGCGAGAGCGTGTACGCGTCGGCGTCGGTGCGACGCTGGGCGAAGGCGCAGAAGCGGCAACCCGTGTAGCAGACGTTGGTGAAGTTGATGTTCCGCGTGACGACGAAGGTGACGTCGTCGCCGACCGTCTCGCGCCGCAGGTCGTCGGCGATCCGGGTGAACGCGTCCAGTTCCTTGCCGTCGGCGTGCAGCAGGGCGAGCGCGGCGTCGTCGGACAGGCCGGCCGGGTCCTTTTCCGCGCTGCGCAACGCGTCCAGGATGTCCGTGTCGAACTTGGCCGGCCCGGTCTTGATCCGGTCGCCGATCTCCTTCCAGTCCCCGTACACGGAGTCGAAGTCGCTGCGGCGGTCCTCGGTGCGCCCGCTCGAGTCGATCTCCGTGTGCAGGTCGGTGCGGCCGGACTCCTGCCAGCCGCCGTCCGGCTCCTGCCACGGGAGGCCGACCGGCATCGCGCCTTCGCGCGCCATCCCGGTGTCGTAGTCGACGAGCGCGGCGACGTGCCGCGTGATCCGCGGGTCCAGCCACGGCTCGCCGGCCTTGACGTACTCCGGGTAGATGGTCAGCCGCTCCTTCAGCTCGAAGCCGGCCTTCTCGGTGCGGCGGGCGAGCTCGTCGATCTGCGGCCACGCGCGTTCCGGGTTGACGTGGTCCGGGGTCAGCGGCGAGACGCCGCCCCAGTCGTCGATGCCGGCGCGGATCATCAGGTCGTACTGGTTGCCGATCAGGTTCGGCGGCGCCTGGATGCGCATCTTCGGGCCGAGTACCAGCCGCGCGACGGCGATGTTCGCGGCCAGCTCTTCGAGGTCGGCGTCCGGCGTCGCGCGCATCTTCGTGTCCGGCTTGGCCCGGAAGTTCTGCACGATGACTTCCTGGATGCCGCCGTAGGTCTTGGCGACCTTGCGGATCTCGAACAGCGCGTCCGCGCGCTCCTCGTGCGTCTCGCCGATGCCGATCAGGACGCCGGTGGTGAACGGGACCGAGCTGCGTCCGGCGTCTTCGAGCACCCGCAGCCGGACCGCCGGGTCCTTGTCCGGCGAACCGTAGTGCGGGCCGCCCTTCTCGCTCCACAGCCGGGTCGCGGTCGTCTCGAGCATCATGCCCATCGAGGGCGCGACCGGCTTGAGCCGCTGGAAGTCCTGCCAGGTCAGCACGCCCGGGTTGAGGTGCGGCAGCAGGCCGGTCTCCTCGAGGACGCGGATCGCCATCGCGCGGACGTAGGAGAGCGTGTCGTCGTAGCCGTGCGCGTCGAGCCACTCGCGGGCGGCCTTCCAGCGGTCCTCCGGCCGGTCGCCGAGCGTGAACAGGGCTTCCTTGCAGCCCATCTCGGCACCCTTGCGGGCGATGTCGAGGACCTCGTCGGGGGACAGGAACGGCGATTCGAGCCGGCCCGGGACGGTGACGAACGTGCAGTAGCCGCAGCGGTCGCGGCACAGGCGGGTCAGGGGGATGAACACCTTGCGGCTGTAGGTGATGATCCCGGCGCGCCCGGCCTCGGCCAGACCGGCGTCGCGGATGCGGGAGGCGTACTCGGAAAGCTTGGTGAGGTCGTCGCCGCGGGCGTGCAGCAGGACGGCCGCTTCGGTGACGTCCAGTGTCTTTCCGTCACGCGCCCGGGCGAGCGCGCGGCGCATTGCGGAGGCGGTCGGGGCGGTGGCGTCGGGTTCGGGTCCCATTCCACCCACGCTAGGACCGTCCTCGCGGGACCAGCCAGTGTGCGTTGCGCACCCGGCTGGGGCCGGACGCGGTCGTGATCGTCGTCGCAGGTCACGCTGCTCGGTTGGTTGTCGATCAGCGCGTCGGCGTGTATTACCTAAAGGGTGGCATCGGTGGTCGGCAAGAAGATCGGCGGACGGACGTACTACTACCTGGCGGAGTCCGCGCGGGTGGACGGCAAGCCGCGGGTGGTGACCCAGCGTTACCTCGGCACGGCCGACGAGATCGCCCGCGCCGTCCCCGGCGGCGAGCCCGCGTCGGCGTCCTACCGGACGTACGGCGATGTTGCCGCCGTGTGGGCGACGCTGTCCCGGTTGGACTTCGTCGCCCGTGTCGACGACGTCGTGCGCGCGAAGCCGTCACTGGGACTGACGCTGGCCGTCGCGGTGCTGCACCGCGCGACCGCCCCGGAGACGCCGATCGGGTCGTGGTGGGAGGCGAGCGCGGCCGCCGACCTGGTCCGGCTGTCCACTGTGGATGGCCTGTGGCGAGCCCTGGAGCGCCTGACCCCGGAGCGGATCGCGGGCATCGAGGAGAGCGTTTCTTCGGCCGTGCTGGAGCTGCTCGACGACCACGCGGCCCTCGCCGTCGACGTCCCGCAGTTCGCCGCGTTCGCCCCGGCCGACTGCACGCTGCCCTCGGCCTGCCAGGGCGTGCTCGCCGGTGCGGGCCTGCGGGTGACCCGCGACGGCGCGATCCCCCTGGCCTCGCGCCTCTACCGGCGTGACGACGGCTCGGCGCCGACGTTCGCCGCGGTCACGGCGGGGCTGGGGCCCGCGACGCTCGTCTTCCACTCCGGCCAGGCCGCCCAGCTCGACCTGGGCTCACGCAGCGGCTTCGTCGGCTCGTTGCCGCTGACCGACCACCCGGAGCTGCTGACCCAGCCCGCGTCCGCCCGGCGGCGCGTCGACCCCGAGCGGTTCGCCGGGCTCACCGCGCTCGACACGCACGCGGTCGTCGACGGCGTCCGGCGGCGGGTGATCCTGACCCATTCGGCGACGCTGCACGCGGCGCAGTCCCGCGCGTTCGCCGACGAGCTGGCCACCGCGACCCGGGAGCTGGACGGCCTGGCCGAGGCGCTGGCGGCGGGCACCCACCGCGGCGACCGCGCCCAGGTCCACGCCGAGATCGGCCGGGTGACGCGCGGCCGGCGCATCGAGCGCGTGCTCACCGCGGTGCTGAGCGGGAACCGGCCCGGCGAGATCCGGGTGGAACGGCGGATCGACGTCGCCGCGCTGACCCGGCTGGACGAGGAGTTCTTCGGCAAGCAGGTGCTGGTCACCGACCGGGACTGGCCGGTCGCCGAGGTCGTCACCGCCTACCGGGCCCGCACCCACCTCGAATCGACGTTCCGCTGGCTGACCGGGCCCGCCGTCGCCGGCCCGACCCCGCGCTGGGAGTGGACGCGGCAGCGGATCGCCGCCCACGGTCTCGTGTCGGTGCTGGCCGCGACGGTGACCCACCTGATGCGGCGCGAAGCCGACCGGGCGGGGATGAACCTGTCGGTGCGGGAGCTGCTGGGCCGGCTCGCGGGCATCGGCGAGCTGGTGCTGCGCTACCCGTCCACCGGCGGGCGGCCGCGGACGAAGCGCCTGCTGACCGAGCTGGACCCGGAGCAGCAGGCGTTGTCCGACCTGTTTCAGCTCTCGCGGTAGATCTGCAGGGCGGAGAAGCTCTGGACCACCGGCATCAGCTCGATGACGTTGATGTTCACGTGCTTCGGCTGGTTCGCTGCCCAGAGGACGGACTCGGCGACGTCGTCGGCCGTCAGCGGGGTCGTGCCCTCGTAGACCTTGTCGGCCTTGGCCTGGTCGCCGTCGAAGCGGACCTTCGAGAAGTCCGTGCCGCCGACCATGCCGGGCTCGATGTTGGTCACGCGGACGCCGGTGCCGTGCAGGTCGCTGCGCAGGTTGAGGCTGAACTGGTGGACGAACGCCTTGGTCGCGCCGTAGACGTTGCCGCCGGGGTAGGGGTAGGTGCCGGCGATCGAGCCGATGTTGATCACGTGGCCGCGGCCGCGCTCGACCATGCCCGGGAGCAGTGCGCGGGTGACGTGCGCGAGGCCGCGGACGTTGGTCGCGATCATCTCGTCCCAGTCCTGCAGGTCGGCGCGGTGGGCGGGCTCGAGGCCCTTGGCCAGGCCGGCGTTGTTGACGAGGACGTCGACCTCTCGCCACTCTTCGGGGAGGTTTTCGACGGCGGTCTTTACGGCCTCGGGGTCGCTGACGTCGAGTTTCACCGGGAGGACGGCGTCGCCGAGTTCGCCGGCCAGCTTCTCCAGCTTGTCCTCGCTGCGGGCGACGGCGATCACGCGGGCGCCCTCGGCGGCGAACCGGCGCGCGATGGCGTCACCGAAGCCGGCGCTCGCGCCGGTCACGAACACGGTCTGCTGGGTCATGGGGTCGCTCCGCTGTTCTTCAGGAAGGTGCTGAGTGCCTCGTCGAACTCGGTCTCGCGCTCCAGGTTAGGCAGGTGGCCCGCGCCCTCGACCACCACCAGGGTCGAAGTCCGGATTTCCCGGTGGATCAGCTCGGCGTCGCTGACCGGGGTGAACTCGTCCTCGCTGCCTACTACGACCAGGGTGGGGACTTCGACGGCTTTCAGGCTGTGGGTGTAGTCGGGGCGCTCGGCGCGTCCCCGGAGCGCGGCCGCGGCTCCCTTGCCGGGGGCGTTGCGCATCATCTTCCGGACGTGGGCCTCGACGTCCGGCCTGGTGGCGCGGGTCTGCTTCGAGATCATCTTGGGGAGGAGCTCCTCGGCGTACCGCTCCATGCCCTCCTCGGTGACGCGGTCCGCGGTGTCGTAGCGGGCCTGCTTGGCCTGCGGGGTGTCCAGGCCCGCGAAGGTGTCGGCCAGGAGGAGGGCCTCTATCCGGCCGGGGTGGTCGTTCGCCAGCTGCATGACGATCTGGCCGCCCATGGAGAGGCCGCCGAGGACGAACCGGTCCAGCCCGAGGTGGCCGGCCAGGCCGACGAGGTCCTGCGCGAAGACGTCGAGGCCGGTCTTGGTGTCCCGGGTGGGGGACGCGCCGTAGCCGCGGAGGTCGGGGGTGACGACCCGGTAGCCGCTCCTGCCGAGGCGTTCGGCCTGGGGCCGCCACATCGAGCGGTCGAAGGGGTGGCCGTGGACCAGCAGGACGGGCCGGCCGGTCTTCGGCCCGAGGTCGTCGTACGCGAGATTCATGCGGCCGACGTTAGGCGGAGCATTGCATCGGAGCAACACGATGCAATGTAGTCGGAGCAATGTTTTTCGGCGGCCTTTCGGTGGCGCTCGGCGCCGGTTCGGGGCAGACTGGGCCTCGGACGGGCTTCGTCATGGGGCCTGACCTGCGCTGATCTTATTAAGGGACCCCCCTGTTTCGGGCCCTTTCGGGGCATGTAAAGTTCTCCAAGTCGCCAGGGAAACCGGGTGGCCACCGGGACACGAACCAAGCTCTCGCGGATAGCGATTGAGTGGGTGTCCCACCAAAAACTGCTAGGAATAACCCGCTTCGGGTGACGCTGGGCCTTGGGTCCGGGGTTGGTCGGGGTGTGTTGCTTGAGAACTCAACAGTGTGCTAGTGAACTAAGCCAGTAGAGCTTATGTATTGAACCTCGTATGAGGTTCCTTTGAGAGCATTAAATTGCCTCGATTGAATTCGAAGACATTGTTGGAGAGTTTGATCCTGGCTCAGGACGAACGCTGGCGGCGTGCTTAACACATGCAAGTCGAACGATGAAGCCTTCGGGTGGATTAGTGGCGAA
>JARAWT010000007.1:0-196485 GCA_033793495.1 Streptomyces sp. MN03-5084-2B
CCCGCCACCCCCGGCCAAGCAGGACCTCGCCGACCGCCTCGGCAGCCGCGAGCCGAAGCCGCAGCCCCCGGCCGAGCAGCCCCCGGCGGGGCAGCCCGCCGAGCAGAGCACCCAGTACATCCGGGTCGAGCAGCCCGAGCCGGCCGCGCCGGCCGCACCGTTGTCGGCCGGCGAGAGCACCCAGTACATCGAGGTCAAGCCGTCCGGGCCGGTCCCGGTGGTGCCGGTCGAGCGGCACGGCCCGCACCGGGACGAGCCGAAACCGGAGGAGCCGCAGCAGCAGTGGCGTGAAGAGCTGCAGCACTGGCGCGAGGAGCAGCAGCGTCGTGAAGAGCAGCTGAGCCGCGGGCCCGCCCAGC
Organism: Streptomyces sp. MN03-5084-2B; assembly: GCA_033793495.1. Taxonomy (GTDB): domain Bacteria; phylum Actinomycetota; class Actinomycetes; order Mycobacteriales; family Pseudonocardiaceae; genus Amycolatopsis. The sequence goes on from JARAWT010000007.1 coordinate 360, forward strand.
GCACCGAGCAGCAGGGCCGCGAAGAGCCGGAGGCGCAGCAGGCCGCCGCACCCTGGAGCCAGCGCATCGAGTTGCGGGAGGACCGCGCCGGCGACCGGCCTGCCGAACCGGGCGACCGCCGTCCCGCGTTGCCGCCGGAGCCGCCGCGCGGGGTGGTGCCGTCGGCGTCCGCCGGGTCGCTGGCCCGGCCGCAGCGGATCGAACCGGACGGGCAGCGGTTCGACGCCGAGGCGACCGTCGGGATCGAACGGCCCACCCAGTTCCCGGGCGTCTTCCAGCAGCAACCCCAGCTCCGGGGCGAGCAGCCCCGCCCCGAACAACGGGCCGAGCCGCCCGCCGAGCCGCCGACGCCGTCCGCGGCCGAGGCGCCGTCCGGCGGCGAACCGCCGAAGAAGAAGCGGCGCAAGGGCAAGCTGATCGCGCTCGTCGTGGTCGTCCTCCTGGTGCTGGCCGGCGCCGGGGTCGCCGCGGCGACCCCGAAGGTGGCGAACCGGCTGGCCCTGCCGTGGGCGCCGAACGCGCCCAAGGGCGACCCGCCGTCGCCGTCCACCGCCACCCGGCAGCTGCAGGGGCCGGCCACCTCCGGGACGGCACCGACCGCGAACGGCGTCAAGTCCGCGCTGGCCTCGGCAGCCGGCAGCGGCGCGCTCGGCCAGCTCACCGGCAGCGTGATCGACCCGGTGACCGGGACCGTGCTGTGGGACCACAGCGCGTCGTCGCCGGTGCCGCCCGCGTCGACGACGAAGGTGCTCACCTCCGCGGCCGCGCTGCTCTCGCTGGACCCCAACCTGCGCCTGTCGACCAAGATCGTGCAGGGCGCGGACCCGGGCACGGTGATCCTGGTCGGCGGCGGCGACACGACGCTCACCAGCCTGCCCCTGGGCACCGAGTCCCCGCTGTACCCGGGCGCCGCGCACGTCGACGACCTCGTCGCGCAGGTCAAGAAGGCGGCGCCGGGCGTCAAGAAGGTGCAGGTCGACCTCACCCTGTTCAAGGGGCCGACGACCGCGCCGGGCTGGGAAGCGGGCGACGCGCCGTCGACGTACGCGACCCAGATGGCGCCCGTGATGGCCGACAGCGGCCGCATCAACCCCAAGGACAACAACTCGCAGCGCACGGCGAACGCGGGCAGTGCGCTCGCCGGGACGATCGCCTCGAAGCTGGGGGCTTCGCCGGGCGGCCAGGCGACCGCGCCCAAGGACGCGAAGGTGGTCGCCGAGGTCAAGTCGGCCCCGCTGACCGAGCTCGTGTCCGACCTGATGGTGCTGTCCGACGACGTCCTCGCCGAGGCGGTCGCCCGGCAGGTCGCGCTCGCGAACGGCGAGGAGGCGAGCTACGCCGGCGGCGCCAAGGCGACCATCAAGGTCCTGAAGAACGCCGGCTTCGACGTCTCGGGTGTCGCGCTGTCCGACGGCAGTGGCATCTCGTCGCAGAACCGCATCCCGGCCCGGCTGCTGACCCAGGTGCTGGCGGCCGCGGCGGCGCAGGACGGCAAGAACCCGAACACGGCGAAGCTGCGGCCGGTGCTGGCCGGCCTCCCGGTCGCCGGCGGCTCGGGCACCCTGGCCGACGGGCGGTTCGACACACCGGCGTCGCAGGCCGGCCGCGGCTGGGTGCGGGCCAAGACGGGCACGCTCACCGCGGTCAACACCCTCGCCGGGCTGGTCCTCGACCAGGACGGCCGGGTACTGGTGTTCGCGTTCATGTCCAGCGGCTCCGACACCGAACCCGGCCGGGACGCCATCGACGCCCTCGCCACCAGCCTCCGCAAGTGCGGCTGCGCCTAGCGGACGCCGAACCGTACGAAGATCGTGGCCGGAAACGCGCACCGGCCGGGTAGCGTCGGAAGGGTGAGTCAGGAAACGCAGACCCGGCCCATGGTCGACTGGGCGATCGCCGCGCAGACCGGCGCCTTGCTGGTGCGCGGCGGCCCGCAGGTGCCGCGGGAACGGGCCGAGGAGGCCGTCACCGACCTGCGCGAGCTGACCGTCGAGGCCGAGGGGCACGTGCGGCAGCTGACGAACCTGGGGCTCGACCTGCCGCTGCTGCCCGGCGAGGTCGTCGACCGCCCGGGCTGGGTCCGGTCGGCCGCGGCCGGGCTGGACGCGCTGACCGGGCGGGCGCTGCCCCAGCAGGGCGGACCGCTGGGGCCGATCCTGGCCGGCGGTGCCGGCGTGCAGACCGGGCTGGTGCTCGCCTTCCTCGCCAGCCGCGTCCTCGGCCAGTACGACCCCTTCGGCGGCCCCGACAAGGAAGGGGTCCTGCTACTGGTCGCGCCGAACGTCGTCGCCGCCGAGCAGGCGATGGACGTGCCCGGCCACGACTTCCGGCTCTGGGTCTGCCTGCACGAGTGCACCCACCGGCTCCAGTTCACCGCGGTCAAGTGGCTGCGCGACTACTTCGCCGACGAGGTCGAGCGGCTCGTCTCCGGCCTCGCGGGCGGCGGCACGGACAGCCTGTCCGACCTGGTCGGCCGGCTGCCGGAGGCGATCAAGCAGGGCCCGAAGCTGAACCTGGCGGAGCTGCTCCAGTCGCCGAAGGAACGAGCGGTGTTCGACCGGCTGCTGGCGCTCTCGACGCTCCTGGAGGGGCACGCCGACTACGTGATGGACGCCGTCGGGCCGCAGGTCGTGCCCAGCGTCGACCGGATCCGCGCGCGGTTCACCGCCCGCCGCAAGGGCGGCGGCGTCTTCGACCGGCTGCTGCGCGCGCTGCTCGGCGTCGACGCGAAGATCCGTCAGTACGAAGAAGGCGCGAAGTTCACGAAGCACGTCGTGGACGCCGTCGGCATGGACGGCTTCAACGCCGTCTGGCGGTCGCCGAACACCCTGCCGTCACGCGCCGAGATCGCCGACCCGGCGGCGTGGGTCCGGCGCCTGCACGGATGACCGGCCCGGCGGTCGCGGCCGTTCGCCGGGCGGTCCGCGCCTTCCTGGAGGGGGTCGACGCGCCACCCGAGCTGTGCGTCGCCGTCTCCGGCGGCGCCGACTCCCTCGCGCTGGCCGAGGCCGCGGCGTACGTCGGCCACCACCGCGGGCACGCCGTCCGCGCGCTGGTCGTCGACCACGGCCTGCAGGAGGGCTCGGCGAAGATCGCGCTCGACGCGGCCGCCGCCGCGAAGTCCCTCGGCGTCGACGAAGCCGAGGTGCGCCGGGCGGACGTCACCGGCCCCGGCGGCCCGGAAGCCGCCGCGCGCAAGGCCCGCTACCGGGTGCTCGCCGGGCACGGCCTCGTCCTGCTCGGCCACACCCTCGACGACCAGGCCGAGACGGTCCTGCTCGGGCTCGGCCGCGGCTCCGGCCCGCGCAGCGTCGCCGGGATGCGGCCGCACGACCCGCCGTGGGGGCGCCCGCTGCTCGCCGTCCCGCGCGCCACCACGCGGGCCGCGTGCGCCGAACTCGGCGTCGAGCCGTGGGACGACCCGCACAACGCCGAGCCGCGCTTCACCCGCGTCCGGCTGCGCACCGAAGTCCTGCCGCTCCTGGAAGACGTCCTCAACGGCGGGGTGGCGGCCGCGCTCGCCCGCACGGCCGCGCAACTGCGTGAAGACAATGAGGCGCTGGACACACTGGCGGACCTGATCTTCACCCGTGCGGGCGGCTCCGGAGGGCTGGATGCCGGCGTGCTCGCGGCCGAGCCCGCGGCACTGCGACGGCGGGTTCTTCGCAGGTGGTTGCTGCAATCGGGTGTGCGCGAACTCACCGACGCGCACCTGCGCGCGGTCGACGAACTGGTCGCCCGGTGGCGTGGTCAGGGCGGCGTCTGGTTGCCGGGCAACTTGGAAGCACGCCGGGCGCATGGCAGGCTCTGCGTCGTCTCCCAACCCACCACCCGAGGGGAATGACCCGTGTACGAGGGCGAAATCGCCTCCGTGCTCGTCACCGAGCAGCAGATCAAGGACAAGATCACGGAGCTGTCGGAGCAGATCGCCGCCGACTATCCGGCCAACGGGCAGGGCGAACTCCTGCTGGTGGGCGTCCTGAAGGGTGCGGTCATGTTCATGACCGACTTCGCCCGCGCGCTGCCGCTGCCGACGCAGCTGGAATTCATGGCCGTCTCCTCCTACGGGTCGGCGACGTCGTCGTCCGGCGTCGTCCGGATCCTCAAGGACCTCGACCGCGACATCGCGGGCCGGGACGTCCTGATCGTCGAGGACATCGTCGACTCCGGCCTGACGCTGTCGTGGCTGCTGAAGAACCTCGCGAGCCGCAACCCCGCGTCGCTCGAGGTCGTTTCGCTGCTGCGCAAGCCGGAAGCGGTCAAGGTGGACGTGCCGGTGAAGTACATCGGCTTCGACATCCCCAACGAGTTCGTCGTCGGCTACGGCCTCGACTACGCCGAGCGGTACCGGGACCTGCCCTACATCGGCACCCTGGACCCGAAGGTCTACACCTCGTAGTCCGCCGGGGGAGCCCGCCGGCGGGCTCCACCCACCGTTCGGCGCAACTACCGGATTTGCGGAACCCCGGCTTCGCGGAATGCGTCATAGGCTCTGATCACGTGCGTTAACCTATGCGAAGACCATTCGTGCCCGCGGTGAACCGGGTCGGGGGAACGGGAGAGAGTGCAGATGGCGAACAGCAGCGCTGCCGACGCGAACGCCTTCAAGGCCGCGGCCGCGGCGGGTCAGGTCGGGATCGACCCCGACGCCGCGCAAGCCGTGCTGAACAAGATCCGCACCGGCAAGGACGCGGTCGAGGCCCTGCTCGCCGGCGCGGGCACGCTGGCCCAGCCGCCGAAGCTCGGCGACAACCCGGTCGGCAACGCGATGGCCGCGAAGTTCGTGCAGCGCGCGGACGGCGGAGGCGACTCCTACGCCGCCGCGCTGCAGAACCTGCTCGACCAGTACTCCGCCGCCGAAGAGGGCATCGTCACGGCGATGTCCCGGTACCACGAGATCGACCAGGCCGCGGCCGACCCGTTCCGTAACGCCTGAGTCCAGAGGGGAACTCGTAGTCATGGCTCCGAACCACAACGATCAGCCGTCGGCGAACGACCCGGGCTCACTGGTCCCGCTCGGCGACAACTCGTCGGCGCAGAACATCGTCGACAACGCCCGCGGCGGCGCCGGCGGCTTCGACATGGGCAGCGACCGGGCGATCGCCAACCCGCCGAACTGGAACGCGCAGGAAAGCCAGCAGCTCTACGCCGGCGCGGTCAACAACAACGACCCCGGCACGGCCGAGGCGACCGGGCACGTCTGGGCGCACCACGGCTCCGAGCTCAAGCAGGCCTCCGACCACCTCTACAACGCGATCTCCGAGCTGGGCAACGCGTGGGTCGGCCGGGGCGCCGCGGGTGCGCAGGGCGCGCTGGTGGCCATCGCGAACTCCGGTTCGCAGGCTTCCGACGCCGCGCACACGATGTCCGACCGGCTCGCCAAGCAGGCCGCGGCGGCCGCCGAGGTCAAGAAGATGCCCGCCCCGAAGGACTACGACCCCAAGCAGTCCATGGCGGCCGCACTGGCCGGCGGTCCGGCGGCGCTGATCGCCGACCAGAAGGCGCAGGCGGACGCGGCCAACGACGTCAAGGCGCAGCAGGTCGCGTTCTTCAACGCCTACACGCAGGCGATGAAGGAGGTCGACAACTCGACCCCGAGCTTCGGCCCGGAGTCGCTCGGCATGCAGCCGACGGCGTCGCACAACTCGATCTCGTTCAACGCCGTGAACCGCGTCGGCAGCACGGGCTCGGTCGACGCGCTGCCCGGCGCGGGCGAGGCGATCTTCGCCTCCGGCGGCGCGGGCTTCGGCGGCCACGGCGGCGCGTTCGGTGCGCAGCACGCCGGCGTCGCCGGCCCGAACGGGGTCCACGGCGGCGTCCCGGGCGCGGGCTTCGGTGCGGACGCGGCCGCGCTCGGCAGCGACGGCGCCGGCGGCTCGGTCAGCGGAGCGGGCGCCGGTACCGGCACCGGCAGCGTCGCCCCGGGCGGCGGGCACGCCGGTGGCGGCAGCAACCCGCTCGGCAAGGTCGGCGTGGGCCTCGGCCTCGGCGGCGTGGCCGGCGGCCTCGGCGCGCTGGCGTCGCGGGTGCTGGGCGCGGGCAGCAAGTCCGGGGCGAAGTCCCAGAACGAAACGAACCTGGCGTCGGCCGACGGCCAGGGCCAGAGTGCCGCGTCGGCGCAGGGTCCGCAGCAGGGGCTCGTTTCGTCGGCGGGCACCATCGGCGGGCAGACGCCGCCGCCGATGAACCCGGGCATGGGCGGCATGGCCCCGCAGGGTGCCCAGGGCGAGCAGGACGAGGAGCACACGCACGCGTCCTTCCTCATCGAGGCGGACCCGGACGAGGCCTTCGGCGCGAACCAGGCGACCCCGCCGCCGGTCATCGGCGCGTGGTCCGGGGACGACGAAGACCGCTGATCCGTTCGGGCCGGGCACGCCGACGGGGTGCCCGGCCCGGTTCCTCTTGGGGGTGGCTCGATGCCGAACGCTGAGCTGCTCACCCCGGTCGAGGTGGACTTCCTGTGGGAGTCCGCCGGGCTGGGCGAGCTGCCGTACCCGCTGCGCATCCGGTCGCACGGCGCGACCGAAGACGAGCGGTCGATGCTGCGCCGCAGCACGCTGGAGGGGCTCGCCGCGCGTGGTCTCGCCGACGGCCGCGGCCGCCCCGAGCCGCACATCGAGGACTACTTCGGCGTGCTGGCCCAGCCCGAGCTGAGCCTGGACGCCGTCCAGCTGATCGCCCCGGACGCCCAGCCGCTGCTCGCGATCGCCGGCGCCCTGGGCGGCCAGGGCCTGCTGGCCGTGCAGGACACCCGCGGCCTGCACTTGCAGCCGTGCCCGGCCGACGGGCTCGCCAGCGCGATCGTGTCGCTGCTGCCGGGTGCTCCGCGCGGCAGCGAGAAGTCGATCACGGTGCCGAAGGAGCAGCTGACCGGCGGGCCCGGACAGCGCCACGGCAACGGCGGCGAGCGTTCGTCGGCCGACGAGGACCGCAAGGCGCTGGCCCGGCTGCTGGCCCAGCCGCGGCTGCGCGGTGGCCAGATCGGCGCCAACGCCCGCAGCCGGATGGGCGGGCGCACCCGCACGCCGGTCCTGGCCTGGTTCGACACCGAGAGCGGCCGCTACCTCACCCAGGCCACCCCCGGCCGCGACGGCCGGGACTGGGTCACCATCGCCCCCGCCGACGCCGCCACGCTGCGTCACCGCCTCGGCGAGATGCTCGCGGGAGCCTCGACGACCAGCTCGGTCTGAGCCGCCTCCTTCGCGACCTTGCGCGGGCGGCGGGCTCAGTCCGGACGCTGCCCCGCGCGCCCCACCGGTCCCCTCTGGGACCATCGGTCTTCGGACGTGCCCTGCCTGCTCGGGAACGGTCCGGTTTTGTCGGGGGTGCGGGCTACGCTGAGCAAGAGTCCGATCCGGGAGAGTGATGATGCAAGAGTTCTTCTCGCCACTGGCGTTCGACTTCCTCTGGGAGTCGGCGCAGGTCGGGGAGCTGCCGTACCCGCTGATCGTCCGGTCGCACGGCGCGACCGAGGACGAGCGCGTGTCGCTGCGTCACCGCGTCGACGTCGAGCTGAAGGCGCGCGGCATCCGCGAACCGCGCGGCAGGCTCGCGCCGCCGATCGAGGACGCCGTGCACCTGCTGGCCTTCGCCCCGCTGACCATCGACGCGCTGCACATCCCACAGTTCCAGGCCCCGACGGTCGGCGTGCTCGCGGCGGCCGACGAGACCAAGGGCGTGCTCGCGGTCCAGGACGCCGACGGGATCTGGCTGCGGGACGTCCCGCCGGACGGCTTGGTCTCCGCCGTCATCGGCGTGCTGCCCGCCGGGCCGCGCGGCAGCGAGGCGTCGGTCACACTCCCGCTGGACGACGCGCTGCACACCGCGCCGATCCGGGTGCCGGCGCTGTCGTCACCGGCGGGTGAGGAAGAAGACAGACGCCGGGGCCGGCCGCGCCGGGCACCGCTGAGCGAACGCCTGACGGCCGACCCGCGCGAGGCCTACGGCCGCATCGCCGGGCAGCCCCGGCAGCGCGGCGGTCAGCTGGCAGCGAACAGCCGTTCGCAGGTCGGGGCCAGGCAACGGTCCCGCGTGCTGGCCTGGTTCGACACCGCGACCGGGCGTTACCTCAGCGTCTCCCGCGCAGGTACGGACGGGCGGGAGTGGGTCACCGTGGCCCCCGCGGACCCGAAGACGCTGCGCACCCGGCTGGGCGAGATGGTGAGCAGTGTGTCCGACGGCACGCGCTAGCTTTGACGCCGGGGACACCGCCCGGGAACCCCGGCGCGGTATCGCCCGTTGACCTGCGAGAGGCTCACAGGGGATGAACGCGGCAGCGGACGGTACCCTGATGGGCAGGTGTCCAGGCACCACGGGTTGTCAAGATCGTGATGGCGGGTATCACAGGAGCCGCCCAACCAGGGAGGGTCGAGGCCACCAGGGCCGAGTCGTATGAACCGGAAGAGCGTGCTCAGGAACCCACTGCTGTGGATCGTCGCGGGGTTGCTGGCGTTGTTCGCGTACAACACGATCTTCGACAGTGATCGTGGGTACACCCAGGCACCCATCTCGGTGGCGAACTCCCAGATCACCTCGAACAACGTCAAGGAAGCCAGCCTCGAGGACAAGGAGCAGCAGCTCAAGCTGCTGCTGGCCAAGCCCGTCGACGTCGACGGCCAGCAGGTCACCCAGATCATTTCGCAGTACCCGGCGGACGCCACCCGCCCGATCTACGACTCGTTGATCGCGGCGAAGGCAGGCGGCCAGCCGATCAAGTTCACCACCAAGGTGACCCAGCAGGGCGTGCTGACGCAGATCCTCATCTTCGCCATCCCGCTCGCCCTCGTCCTGGGCCTGCTGATGTGGATGATGAACAACGCCCAGGGCGGCGGCAACCGCGTCCTCAACTTCGGCAAGTCCAAGGCCAAGCAGCTGAACAAGGACATGCCCAAGACGACCTTCGGGGACGTCGCGGGTGCCGACGAGGCCGTCGAAGAGCTGTACGAGATCAAGGACTTTCTGCAGAACCCGGCGCGCTATCAGGCGCTCGGCGCGAAGATCCCGAAGGGCGTGCTGCTCTACGGGCCGCCGGGTACCGGCAAGACGCTGCTCGCGCGGGCCGTCGCCGGCGAGGCGGGCGTGCCGTTCTACACGATCTCCGGCTCGGACTTCGTCGAGATGTTCGTCGGTGTCGGTGCCTCGCGTGTGCGTGACCTGTTCGAACAGGCCAAGCAGAACGCGCCGTGCATCATCTTCGTCGACGAGATCGACGCGGTCGGCCGCCAGCGCGGCGCCGGCCTCGGCGGTGGGCACGACGAGCGCGAGCAGACGCTGAACCAGCTGCTCGTCGAGATGGACGGCTTCGACGCCCGCGGCGGCATCATCCTGATCGCGGCCACCAACCGGCCCGACATCCTCGACCCGGCGCTGCTGCGCCCCGGCCGGTTCGACCGGCAGATCCCGGTGTCCGCGCCCGACCTGCGCGGCCGCAAGGCGATCCTCGAGGTGCACGCCAAGGGCAAGCCGATCGCCCAGGGCACCGACCTGACCAGCCTGGCCAAGCGGACCGTCGGCATGTCCGGCGCCGACCTGGCGAACGTGCTCAACGAGGCCGCGCTGCTCACCGCCCGCCAGAACGGGCACGTGATCACCGACGTGGCGCTGGAGGAGTCGGTCGACCGCGTCGTCGGCGGCCCCGCCCGCAAGAGCCGGATCATCTCCGAGAAGGAGAAGAAGATCACGGCCTACCACGAGGGCGGGCACGCGCTCGCCGCGTGGGCGATGCCGGACATCGAACCGGTCTACAAGCTGACCATCCTGCCGCGCGGCCGCACGGGCGGGCACGCGCTGCTCGTCCCCGAGGACGACAAGGACCTGATGACCCGCTCCGAGATGATCGGGCGGCTGGTCTTCGCGATGGGTGGCCGCACGGCGGAGGAGCTCGTCTTCCACGAGCCCACCACCGGCGCGTCCTCGGACATCGAGCAGGCGACGAAGATCGCCCGCGCGATGGTCACCGAGTACGGCATGAGCGCCCGGCTCGGCGCGGTCAAGTACGGCCAGGAGCAGGGTGACCCGTTCCTCGGCCGGTCGGCCGGCCGGCAGGCGGACTACTCGCTGGAAGTGGCGCACGAGATCGACGAGGAGGTGCGCAAGCTCATCGAGACGGCGCACACCGAGGCGTGGCACGTGCTCAACACCTACCGCGACGTGCTCGACGAGCTGGTCATCGAGCTCCTGGAGAAGGAGACGCTGACCCGCAAGGACCTGGAGCGGATCTTCGCGACGGTCGAGAAGCGCCCGCACATCACCGTGTTCAACGAGTTCGGTGAGCGGACGCCGTCGGACAAGCCGCCGATCAAGACCCCGGGCGAGCTGGCGATGGAGCGCGGCGAGCCGTGGCCGCCGCCGGAGAAGGAGAAGCCGGTCCTGAAGCCGGAGCCGACCCCGGTCGGCACCGCCCCGGGCGCGGGCGACCTGCCGGGCGGTCCGCCGTACCCGTCGCCGTCGCCGGTCGACCCGAACGCGAACCCGTACGCCCCGCCGCAGCCGGGCGCCTACCCGAACGGCGGCCGTCCCTACGGCGGCCCGAACGGTGGCCCCAACGGCACGGCCCACTGGCCGCAGAACTACGGCGGCGGCCAGCAGCCGGGTGGTCCGGCCGGCCAGAGCGGCCCGCCGAACTACGGTGCTCCTCCGGGCTGGACGCCCGCGACCTCGCCGGGCGGTCAGCCGGGCCAGTCGTGGCGGCCCGGCGGTGATGAACGCCCTCGTGAGCACGGCTGGTTCGCCGACCAAGCCGGCAACCAGCAGAGCGAGGGGGAGCGTCGTGACGTGGATGGACCAGAAAAGCCACAGTGACGCCGACCGCCCGGTCTTCGACCACGACCGGGCGGAGAAGGCGATCCGGGAGCTTCTTCTGGCCTGCGGCGAAGACCCGGAGCGGGACGGTCTCAAGGACACGCCCGCCCGGGTCGCCCGCGCGTACCGCGAGATGTTCGCGGGGCTCTACACCGAGCCGGACGCGGTGCTGGACCGGACGTTCGACGAGTCCCACGAAGAGCTGGTGCTGGTCACGGACATCCCGATGTACAGCAGCTGCGAGCACCACCTGGTCCCCTTCCACGGCGTCGCGCACGTCGGGTACATCCCGAACGCCGCCGGGAAGGTCACCGGGCTCTCCAAGCTCGCCCGGCTCGTCGACCTCTACGCCAAGCGTCCCCAGGTTCAGGAGCGGCTGACCTCGCAGGTCGCCGACGCGATCGTGCGGAAGCTCGAACCGCGCGGCGTGATCGTGGTGATCGAGGCCGAGCACCTCTGCATGGCCATGCGCGGCATCCGCAAGCCGGGGGCCCGCACCACCACCTCCGCCGTGCGGGGCCAGCTGAAGACTTCCCCGTCTTCGCGGGCGGAGGCGCTCGATCTCATCAGGGCGCGCCGGTGAGCGTGGGGCTTCCCGCGCCCGGCCGGTGCGTCGTGATGGGCGTGCTGAACGTGACGCCCGATTCCTTTTCGGACGGTGGCCGTTACCTCGGGCTCGACCAGGCGCTGGAGCACGCCCGCGAGATGTGGGCCCGCGGGGCCGACCTGATCGACGTCGGCGGCGAGTCGACGCGGCCGGGAGCGTCCCGGGTGGACGCCGCCACCGAACTGCAGCGCGTCCTGCCGGTGATCAAGACGCTCGCCGCCGAAGGGGTGGCGCTGTCGGTCGACACCACGCGGGCCGCCGTGGCCGCCGCGGCGCTCGAAGCCGGGGCGCACATCGTCAACGACGTCTCGGGCGGTCTCGCCGATCCGGACATGGCCCGGGTCGTGGCCGGGGCCGGTGTGCCGTGGGTGCTGATGCACTGGCGCGGGCACAGCAAGGACATGCAGGCGCTCGCCGAGTACGACGACGTCGTGGCGGACGTGCGCGCCGAGCTGCTGTCCAGAGTGGACGCGGCCCTCGCGGCCGGCGTGGCCGAGAGCGCCGTCGTGCTGGATCCCGGGCTCGGGTTCGCGAAGAACGCCGAGCACGACTGGGCGTTGCTGCGCGGGCTGGACTCGTTGCTCTCCCTCGGTTTCCCGGTGCTCGTCGGCGCTTCGCGCAAGAGGTTCCTCGGCCGCCTCCTGTCCGAAAAGGACGGGACACCGCGCCTGCCGGACGGCCGGGAGGACGCCACCGCGGCGATCTCCGCGCTCGCCGCGGCGGCCGGTGCGTGGGGCGTGCGCGTGCACGAGGTCGGGGCTTCGCTGGACGCGGTGGCGGTGGCCGCCGCTTGGAGGAAGACGGATGGCTGACCGGATCACGCTGACCGGCCTGCGCGTGTTCGGGCGCCACGGCGTGTTCGAGCACGAAAAGCGGGACGGCCAGGAGTTCGTCGTCGACGTCACGGTGTGGCTGGACCTCGGGCCGGCCGCCGCCTCGGACGACCTGACCAAGACGCTGCACTACGGCGAGCTGGCCGAGCTGGCGGCGGGGATCGTCGCGGGCGAGCCGTACGACCTCATCGAGAGCGTCGCGGGCAAGATCGCCGACGAGGTCATGCGCGACGAGCGCCTGAGCGCGGTCGAGGTGACGGTGCACAAGCCGTCGGCGCCGGTCCCGCTGGCGTTCGACGACGTGGCCGTCACGGTCCGGCGCGACCGGTGAGCCGGGCGGTTCTTTCCCTCGGCTCCAACCTGGGTGACCGGCTGGGGTTCCTGAAGCTGGCGCTGGACGCTGTCCGGCCGGCGCTGGTCGCGGTGTCGAGCGTCTACGAGACCACGGCGTGGGGGGTCGAGGACCAGCCGGACTTCCTCAACGCGGTCTGCGTGGTCGACGACCCGGCGCGCGACCACTGGGCGTGGCTGCGCACGGGCCAGGCTGCCGAGCAGGCGGCGGGCCGGGTGCGCGAGCTGCGCTGGGGCCCGCGGACGCTGGACGTCGACGTGGTCACGGTGGACGGCGTGACGTCGGCGGACCCGGAGCTGCTGCTGCCCCACCCGGGAACGCCGGACCGCGCGAGCGTGCTGGTGCCGTGGGTGGAGATCGCCCCGGACGCGGTCCTGCCGGGCCACGGCCCGATCGCGGAGCTGTTGCAGGCGCGCCCGGCGGACGAGGTGGCGACGGTCCGCCGGACGGACCTCGAACTGCGCTGACGCCGAGTCGGCCCCGGGGACCTGTGGACAGCCTCGGCCGTTGTGGACAATCGGGGGACGACTGCGCCGCGCGGTCCCGAAATTGTCGGTGCTCGCGAGTAACGTTGAAACCGGGGGTCCCCCAAGCGGCCGGGGGTGGAAAGGTTGCTCATCGGTGAACCGGGGGTGACCGTTACCGATCACCACCGGTCCGTCGCCGAGCTGTCCTTTCCGTGCGCTCAGCCGCGCAGGGCGTCGATCATGAAACGCACCGCCGGCTGGGTCGTCGGGACCGGCGGCCAGCCGTTGATCGTCGCCAGCAGCTGCCAGTAGCGCTCGGCCCGCGGATCCGCGCTCATCGCGAAGCGGTCGGCCATCTCCGTGCGGAACTCCGCCGATGCCGGGTCCTGGTCCGGGCGGGCAGTGGCCGCCGCAAGGTCGGCCGCAAGCGCTTGCCCCGTCTCCGACGTCGGCGATTCGCCCGCCGCCACCGCCGCTTCCGCGCGGGACACCCAGACCGGCCAGTTCTGCTGCCAGGCGTCCGCCGGCTGCCGGAACTCGCCGTCCTCGATCTGCTTCGCCTGGGTTTCGCTCATGCGGCGGATCAGGGCCCGGAAGTCCGGGTCCTGGACCAGCTCGGCGAACTCGATCCAGGCCTCGAGCTGCTCGGGTGTCGGGTCGTCGGGCAGCTCCGGCTTGCCGGCCCGCATCCGGCGGTAGAACTCCTGGTCGATGTCGAGCCCGGCGACCATTTCGTCCCAGAACTCGTCGACCAGCCGCTTGCGCTCCTCGTCGGACATCGACGCGAGACGGTTCATCAGGTTCACTTCCTCCAGTTCGGAATTGCGCTTGGCCACCGCGCGCAGCACCGCCCGGCGCAGCCGCAGCCGCCGGATCTGCTCGTCGAGCGCCTCGACGTGCCGGACCGCCAGCTCGCCGACGGTCGTGGACTGGCTCAAGGCGGCCGAGACGTCGGCGAGGCCGAGACCCAGCTCCCGCAGCGTGCGGACCAGTTCCAGGCGGGCCATCGCCGCCGCGTCGTAGAGCCGGTAGCCGGCGTCCGTCCGCTCGGTCGGCGGCAGGAGGCCTTCGTCCGAGTAGAAGCGGATGGTCTTGACCGGCAGGCCGGTCCGCCGGGACAGCTCGCCGATGGTGAAGGTTGCGGTGGTGCCCACAAGACGCATGATGAACTCTCCAGTCGCTGGAGAGTCAACTCTTCCACGGTAGGATTGAGGCATGCACTTCACCCGGCCTCGTGACCTCGTCGTGGCCGGGCTGCTCGGCCTGGGTCTCGGCTACCTGCTCTTCCAGGCCGCCTACGGCTCACTGCCGCAGCTGCCGCTGCTCGCCGGCGTTACCTTCGCCGTGCTGGCCGTGATCGAGGTCGTGCTGGCCTTCTCGATCCGGTCGCGGATCAAGAACGGCCGGATCGTCGGCGCGATCGGGGTAGCCCGATCGGTGGCCCTCGCCAAAGCTTCGTCACTCGCTGGCGCGTTCATGGCGGGCGCTTGGCTGGCGGCGCTCGCCTATCTTTTACCCAGACGTGACGAACTCGTCGCCGCGGTGCTCGACACGCGCGCCGCGGCGGTCGGCGTCGTGTCCGCCGCAGCCCTGGTAGCTGCGGCTTTGTGGCTCGAACACTGCTGCCGGACCCCGCAGGACCACGACCGTGAGCGCACCCGCGGGACGACCGGTTAGCGCTGGAATCACACCGCTCGCTGGACCGAGTAGGTCTCGTTCGGATTACGAGCAGGTACGGTGTCAGTCATGACCGGCGTGGGTGACGACTCGCGCGGCCGCCTCTTGGGCAGGCCGTGGCTCGTTGTCGGCTTTGTCCTCGCCATCGGAGCCACCCTCGCACTGGTGCTCAGCGACGATCTCCGCTATCTCCGGCTCGGGATCGTCGCGGCCCTCTGGGCTGCCCTGATCGGCGCTTTCCTCGCCGTGAAGTACCGCAAGAGCGCGGCACAGAGCGAGGACGCGGTCGCCGAGGCGCAGGCTGTGTACGAACTGGAGCTGGAACGCGAGATCGCGGCCCGGCGCGAGTACGAGCTGGAGATGGAGGCGGAGAAGAGTTCCGTGGCCGACTCCAAGGGACGCGAGGAGCTGGAGGCGCTGCGCGCCGAGGTGTCCGCGCTGCGCGACAGCCTCCAGTCGCTGTTCGGTGGCGAGGTGCTGCTCGAGCGCGTCGCGCTGACCGCGCAGGCGACCCGGATGCGCAAGCTGTCCGACGAGAACCGGATGATCCCCGACCCCGCGCCGAAGAAGAAGCCGGCCCAGCTGATGTCCGGGAAGAAGCCGGTGGCGGAGGGCGGCGAGCGGCCGACCGAGCTGATCGACCGGGTCCTGGACGAGCGCCGCCGCAAGGCTTCGAACGGGAAGCCCGCGAACGGCAAGGGCCTCGGCAAGGGCAAGGGCTTCGGCGGCAAGCCGGTCCCGAAGGCGCCGGCGAACGTCTCCGTGCAGAGCACCCAGCAGATCGCCCGGCCGAAGCCGCTGAGCGAGCGCCGTCCGCCGGTGCCGCCGGTCGACCCGGCGCTGAACGCCGCGCAGCGCGAGCTGAAGGCCGCCGAGCTGCGGGCCGAGGCCGCGCGCCGCCAGGCCGAGTCCCAGCCGATGCGGCTGCCGAAGCAGGACGAAGTCGCGAAGCAGCCCGAGCGCCGTCCGGAGGCCGCCGCCGAGCCGACGCGCCGGGACGTGCCGCGGCCCGCCGACCCCAAGACCGAGATCCGGCGTCCGGCTCCGCCGGAGCCGAAGACCGAGATCCGCCGCCCGACTCCACCCGAGCCGAAGACGGAGATCCGCCGTCCCGAGCCGCCGCCCGCGCGCCGGGCCGAGATGTCGCGGTCGGACATCCGGCCCGTCGAGGTGTCGCGGTCGGACATCCCGCGCGTGGAGATGTCCCGTCCGGACATCCCGCGCGTCGAGGCGCAGCGCCCGGAGGCCCCGCGCGTCGAGGCCCCGCGGCCGGAGATGCCGCGGCCCGAGGCACCGCGGCCGAACGTTCCGCGCGGTGAGATGTCGCGTGCGGACATTCCGCGGGTGGAGATGTCGCGTCCGGACATCCCTCGGGTCGAGATGCCGCGGCCGAACGGTCCGCGCGGTGAGGCGTCGCGTGCGGACATTCCGCGGGTGGAGATGTCGCGTCCGGACATCCCGCGCGTCGAGATGTCCCGTCCGGACATCCCTCGGGTCGAGATGCCGCGGCCGAACGGTCCGCGC
The DNA here is from genome assembly GCA_033793495.1 of Streptomyces sp. MN03-5084-2B. Taxonomy (GTDB): domain Bacteria; phylum Actinomycetota; class Actinomycetes; order Mycobacteriales; family Pseudonocardiaceae; genus Amycolatopsis. Next base: position 16,620 of record JARAWT010000007.1, read on the forward strand.
GGTGAGGCGTCGCGTGCGGACATTCCCCGCGTCGAGATGTCGCGGCCCGACATCCCGCGCGTGGAGATGTCCCGTCCGGACATCCCGCGCGTCGGCGGGCAGCCGAACGGTGCGCGCCCCGAGCCCCGGAAGGCGCCCGAGCCGCCGCGGCCCGCGCCGGGTCGGCCGGCGGCCAGCGTGCCGCCGCCGAAGCCGTCCGAGATGTCGCGTTCGGACATCCGGCCGGTCAAGGACCTCAGCGCGGCCTTCCAGAACCGCGACGACTTCGCCGAGCGCCAGCGCCCCCACCGGCCGAAGCCGCCCGAGCCGAAGCCGCCGATGCCGCGGGACGCCGCGGCTTCCCGCACCGACCTCCCGCCGGTCGTCCCGCCGACGACGCCGGTGCCGAGCAACAGCCCGTCGCCGCGGCAGCCGTCGCGCACGGACCTGCCGCCGGTGGTCCCGCCGACCACGCCGGTCCCGGCCGCCGACAGCCGCCGCCCGTCGCGGCTGGAGCAGTTCTCGCGGGCCGACATGTCGCCGATCCTGGAAGAGCCGCCGTCCCGCCACGGTGGGTCGCACCGCGCGCCGGCGGAGGCCGCCAAGGCCGAGACACCGATGGCGAACCCGACGTTGCCGGAGTCGGTCCGCAACTTCCAGGGCCGCTCGGGCGGCCGCCGTCGCAAGCCGGAGGACTCGCAGCAGCTGCCGGCGGTGCCGTCGGCCGCGCCGGAGCCACCGGGCGGAGGCCGCCGCCGTCGCCCGGACGGCGAGCCGCCGGCCTGGGAGGGCATGGTCGCGGAGCGGGCCTCGATGTCCCGTCGCGGCATGGCGCCGGTGGACCCGGCGGAGGTCGAGAAGCCGCAGAACGGCAACGGCCACAACGGAGCCGCCAACGGCCACCGAGCGGCCCCGGAGCCCGCCCCGGGCAGCGGGTCCCACGCGGCTGGCCGTTCGGTCAGCGAGCTGCTGGCGGCCAACGGCGGCACCGGGTCGACGCCCCGCCGCCGCCGGCGCGCCGAGGACTGAGCCCGGCACGCCCTGAAGCAAGCGCCCCAAGGTGGCCTTGGTTGCTCCATCCATGCCCCCGCCACCACCCTCAACGGAGGCGCTTCGCGCCGCAGTGCTGATCCAACGCACCGAAGGCCACATCGGGTGCGTTCGGCGCAGCCGGGCCCGAGTGGAGCAGGAGCCGAGGTGGCATTCCGGGCCGCCGACCCTCCTGCGTAGGGTGACCCGCTGTGAGCGGAACCCTCTCGCCCGCGACGGGACTTGATCGCGGACGGCGGCCTCGCCGGGTCACCGTGCTGCTGCCGGTGCTCGGGCTGATCGTGGTGGCCCTGTGCGGCCTGTTCCTGTTCGGGCTCGCCACCGCGCGGGTCGGCCCCCTGGCCGTCACCATCGGCGTGCTCGCCGCGCTCGTGCCCGTGGCCGGCGTCGTCGCCGGGTTCCTCTGGGTCGACCGGTGGGAGCCCGAACCCGCCAAGTTCCTGCTGCTCGCCTTCGCCTGGGGCGCCTGCATCGCGACCATCACCGCGCTGCTCATCAACACCACCGCCGAGGCCGTCGGGGACGAGCTGCTCGGGAGCGGCAACGGCAACGCGCTCGCCGCGCTCGTCTCCGCCCCCGTGGTCGAGGAGGCCGCGAAGGCCCTCTTCGTCGTGCTCATCGTCTGGCGCCGCCGAAGCGAGTTCGACGGCGTCGTGGACGGGGTCGTCTACGCCGGGTTCAGCGCCGCCGGGTTCGCCTTCACCGAGAACATCTACTACTTCGGACGCGCCTTCGCCGACTACGGCTTCGGTGACGGGCACAGCCAGGGCGTCATCACGGCGTTCTTCCTGCGGGGCGTGCTGGCCCCGTTCACGCACCCGCTGTTCGCCGTGCTCACCGGCATCGGGATCGGCATCGCCGTGCGGACGACCACCAAGGCCCTCAAGTTCGTCGCGCCGATCGCCGGGTACCTCGCCGCCGTCTGCCTGCACGCGCTGTGGAACAGCGCCGCGCTGCTCGGCGGGTCGAAGTTCCTCACCGTCTACTTCCTGATCATGCTTCCGCTCTTCCTCGGCGTCGTCTACCTGGTCGTCCTGCAGCGGAAACGGGAGCAGCGGATCATCGCCGCCGCGCTGCCGCACATGGCCGCGGCGCGGTGGATCGCGCCGTCGGAGGTCGAGCTGCTGGCCAGCCTGCCCGGGCGCCGGGCCTGGCGCCGTCAGGCGAAACGGCAGTCCGGCAAGCAGGCCGCGAGGGCCGTCGCCATCTACCAGGCCAGCGTGACGGAGCTCGCGTTCCTCGACCGGCACCAGCTCACCAGCGACACCGACCGGCAGCGCCAGCAGGAGCTGCTGCGGACCCTGAAGGCCGCCCGCGCGGAGGCGACGCGCCTCGCCGACGAGGCTGCCCACGGGTGACCCGGTCCGGGTGAAGCTGGTCACCCGGGCTCAACGGCGCCTGCTCGCCCGAGTTAGTCTCGCGCGGTCGTCCGGTACCCGGAAAGGGACTGGAACGAGAGCAGAGGGAGTCTGCGAACCATGAGCGTCCACAGGCGCACGCCATGATGAGGCCCGCCCGCCTCGCGGTCGGTGTCGTTTCCGCCGGCCGGGTGGGCAGCGTGCTCGGCGCCGCGCTGGCCCGGGCGGGACACACGGTGGTCGCCGCGTCCGGTCTGTCGGCTTCGTCGCTGGCCCGCGCCGAACGCCTCCTCCCCGACGTGCCCCTCCTGCCGCCCGACGAAACCGTCCGCCGGGCGGACCTCGTGCTGCTCGCCCTCCCCGACGACGCGCTCGCCGGGATGGTCCGCGGGCTCGTCGCCACCGAGTCGCTGCGGCCCGGCCAGATCGTCGTGCACACGTCCGGCGCGCAGGGCATCGACGTGCTGGCCCCCGCGGCCGAAGCCGGGGCGCTGGCGCTCGCGCTGCACCCGGTGATGACGTTCACCGGCCGCGAAGAGGACCTCGAACGGCTGGCGGCGTGCAGCATCGGCGTCACGGCGGCGGCCGAGGACGAAGCGGCTTGGAACGTCGGCGAGGCGCTCGCGGTCGAGATGGGCGCCGAGCCGGTGCGCATCCCCGACTCCGCGCGAGCGCTCTACCACGCTGCGTTGACCCACGGCGCAAACCACCTGATGACGCTGGTGGCCGACTGCGCGGAAGTCTTGCGGGAAGCGGGAATCGGGCATTCCGAGCGCCTGGTGGCACCACTGCTGTCGGCGGCATTGGATAATGTGCTGCGACACGGCGACCGCGCCCTCACCGGCCCGGTCGCCCGGGGCGATCTCGGCACCGTCCGCAAGCACCTCGCGGTGCTGGCGGACCGGGCGCCGGACGTGGCGCCGGCCTACCGCGCGCTGGCCAAGCGCACGGTGGCGCGTTCGACGGCTGCCGGGCTGCTGGACACCGCGGCCGCCAAAGACCTCACCGAACTCCTCGACGATCCCGCCGAAGGGCAGCAAGACCAGTGACCACACCGAAATTCAGCCGCGGCACCCTGAACACGTTCGCGTCGCCCGAGCAGGCGAGCCAGGTCAGCCGGGCCCTGCACGGCGTCGGCCGCAAGCTGGCGCTCGTGCCGACCATGGGTGCGCTGCACGCCGGGCACCGCGAGCTGATCCGCCGCGCGAAGCGGCTGCCGAACACCGTCGTGGCCACCTCGATCTTCGTCAACCCGCTGCAGTTCGGCGCGGGCGAGGACTTCGAGGCGTACCCGCGGCCGCTGGAGGCCGACCTCGCCATCCTGGGCGAAGACGGCATCGAAATCGCGTTCACGCCCAGCGCGGACGCCCTCTACGCCGAGGGTGCCGTCGTGACCGTCCACCCGGGACCGCTCGGCGAAGAGCTCGAAGGTGCCGTCCGGCCCGGGCACTTCGCCGGCGTGCTCACCGTCGTGGCGAAGCTGTTCAACCTGCTCCGTCCGGACTACGCCTTCTTCGGCGAAAAGGACTACCAGCAGCTGGTGCTGATCAAGCGGATGGTGCGCGACCTGAACATCGACACGCGCGTCATCGGCGTGCCGACCGTTCGGGAGCGTGACGGTCTCGCGTTGTCGTCGCGCAACGTCTACCTGACTCCTGAACAGCGCGAAGACGCCATCGTCCTGTCGGCCGCCCTCACCGCGGGGGCGTTCGTCGGCCGGGACGGTGCGGACGCGGTCCTCGAGACCGCGTGGAAGACCCTCGCCGCGCGGCCCGCGGTCGAGGTGGATTACCTGGAGTTGCGCGGAACCGACCTCGGGCCCGCGCCCGTCGATGGTGAAGCACGACTGTTGATCGCGGCCCGGGTGGGGAGTACCCGGCTGATCGACAACGTTCCCGTGTTGCTCGGCGCCGCCGTCGAGCACCCGGAGCGGCTGGACGCAGGGGAATAGGAGTCCACTATGTACCGCACCATGCTCAAGTCGAAGATCCACCGCGTCACCGTGACCCAGGCCGACCTGCACTACGTCGGTTCGGTGACGGTCGACGAGGACCTGATGGAGGCCGCGGACCTGCTGCCGGGGGAACAGGTGTCCATTGTGGACGTCACCAACGGCGCGCGGCTGGAGACCTACGTCATCAAGGGCGAACGCGGCAGCGGGGTGCTCGGCATCAACGGCGCCGCGGCGCACCTGGTGCACCCGGGTGACCTGGTCATCCTCATCTCGTACGGCCAGATGGAGGACGCCGAAGCGGCGACCTACCAGCCGCGCGTGGTGTTCGTCGACGCGGACAACCGGATCGTCCACCGGCACACCGATCCCGGCCACGCGCCGGAGGGCTCCGGGCTGCTGTCCGGCACGGTGACGCTGCCGCCGGACGAGGAGACGGCGGTCTTCCCGGTCGCCGAGACGGCGGACGCCCGCCGCCTCGACGCGTTGCTGCACGCGGAAAGCTGACCCGCTTGCTGCTCACCGTCGACGTCGGCAACACGAACATCGTGCTGGGCCTGTGGTCCGGTCACGAGCTCGTGGGCGACTGGCGCATGCGCACGGACGCGCGCATCACCGCCGACGAGCTGGCGTTGACGGTCCGCGGGCTGCTCGGCCCGCACGCGGACGCGGTGTCGGGGATCAGTGCGCTGTCGACGGTGCCCGCGGTGCTGCGCGAGCTGCGGGTGATGCTCGGGCGGTACTACGCCCGGGTCCCGAAGATCGTGGTCGAGCCGGGCGTGCGCACGGGGGTGGCGCTGCTGGTGGACAACCCGAAGGAGGTGGGCGCGGACCGGCTGGTGAACACGCTGGCCGCGCACCACCTCCACGACACGGCGTGCGTGGTGGTCGACTTCGGCACGTCGACCAACGTGGACGCGATCTCGGCCCGGGGTGAGTTCCTGGGCGGCGCGTTCGCCCCCGGGATCGAGATTTCGGTGGACGCGCTGGCGTTGCGCGCGGCGGCGCTGCGGAAGGTCGAGCTGGTCCCGCCGCGGTCGGTGATCGGCAAGAACACGGTGGAGTGCCTGCAGTCCGGAATCCTGTACGGCTTCGCGGGCCAGGTGGACGGGCTGGTGCGCCGGATCGTCCGTGAACTGTCCCCGAACGGCGCGGAACCGGTGGCGGTGCTGGCCACCGGCGGCCTGGCGCCGCTGGTGCTCGGCGAGTCGGAGACGATCACCGACCACGTCCCGGAACTGACGCTGCTCGGCCTGCGGCTGGCCTACGAGCGCAACATCCGCCCCTGACCTTGAACCACCGCCGTCAGCCGCGGGCCAGCCTGCGTCGCTCCAGCAGGTAACCCAGTGCCGTCACCGCCAGTGCCGGGAAGGCGATCTTCGCCTGCGGGAACCGCTCGGTCCCCGGCGGATCCACCGCCTTCGCCCCCGGGTAGGCGAGCGCCGAAATCTGCGTCACCCAGTACAGCGACGCCAGCACCGCTCCTGCGTCGAGGCCGGCCCGGGTCGGACGGCGCCACAGCTGCCACAGGCTGGTGGTGCCGAGCGTCAGTCCGAGGCTCATCGTCTGGCCGTTGTGGAACTTCGCGTGCGGTGGCCAGGCCGGGTTGTGGACGTGGGTCTCGTTCCAGTCGGCGCGGTACGGACCCACCGCCGTCACCAGCGCGGTCAGCGAGATCAGGGCTCGCCCCCAAGGCTTCCGGTTCATCGCCGCAGTGTGCAACCTCGAGTTCGATCGAGGTCAAGGCCGCTCGGGGGAGCTACCGGCGGCGTGCGCGCAAGGCCGTGGTGACCAGCGGCAGCTCGAACTCGCCGTCCGCGGTGGCCGGGTTCTCCGTGAGGAACTGCCGGAGCCGGCCCAGCAGGGCCGCCGACTCCGCCGGGGCCGAGACGATCACCTGCGAATACGTCGCGATCGTTTCCACCAGGCTCTCCGCGGTGCGCCGTTGCACATGGCGAAACCGGCCGCTTTCGAATGATTCGAATGCGGGATGCGTCACCGCGCGCAGATCTTCGGTGCTCGCCGGACGGCGGGCGCCGTCACGGCCGAGTGCGGTGAACTCGGCGACCCACGGCACCGATTCGTCTTCGTAGTTCCACATCGGCACGCACACCCCACCCGGGCGCAGCACGCGGCCGATCTCCGTCAGCGCCACCGGTGCGTCGAACCAGTGGAACGCCTGGCCGACGAAAACCGCGTCGACCGACCCGTCGGGCAGCGGGATGCGTTCCGCCTGCCCCGCGAGTGACGTCGCGGACGGCACGGCCCGCTCCAGTTCCGCGCGCATTTCCGGGTCGGGTTCGACCGCGGTGACGTCGAGTCCGAGCGCGGCCAGGCCGAGGGTGAGCTTGCCGGTTCCGGCGCCGAGGTCGAGCACCCGGCGTGGTGTTCCGCTCGCGCCGGAAAGGCCCCACTCGATCGCTTCCCGCGGGTAATCGGGCCGGTGCTGGGCGTACTCTGCTGCGCGGCTGCCGAAGGAAGAAGCGCGCTGACCTCGGGTGGGATCACTCACCCCGCCCAGACTAATGGAGGAAAGGTAAAGGTAATCCGGTTGGCGTAGCGGTCCGCGGGGTTCGTACCCTATGGGCCATGACCGAAAACCCCGCTTCCACCAGCGAGCCCGCCGAAGACGAACTGCCCGAGCAGATGCGGGTGCGCCGGGAGAAGCGCGACCGGATCCTCGCGGAGGGTATCGATCCTTACCCGGTCGAGGTACCGCGGACGCACTCGCTCGCCGAAGTGCGTGCGGCGCATTCCGGACTGCCCGCCGACACCGCCACGGGGCAGCAGGTCGGCGTCACCGGCCGGGTGATGTTCCTGCGCAATACGGGCAAACTGTGCTTTGCGAGCCTGCGCGAGGGCGACGGTACCGAACTGCAGGCGATGATCAGCCTGGCCAAGGTCGGCGAGGACGCGCTGGCGGCGTGGAAGTCCGACGTCGACCTCGGCGACCACGTGTTCGTGCAGGGCGAGGTCATCACGTCCAAGCGCGGCGAGCTTTCGGTGATGGCCGACGCCTGGCGCATCACGTCGAAGGCGCTGCGCCCGCTGCCGACCGCGCACAAGGAGTTGGCCGAGGAGACCCGGATCCGCCAGCGCTACGTCGACCTCATCATGCGCCCGCGCGCGCGGGACGTCGTGCGCACCCGGGCCGGCGTGGTCCGGTCGCTGCGGGAGTCGTTCCACCGCCGCGGGTTCACCGAGGTCGAGACGCCGATGCTGCAGACGCTGCACGGTGGCGCCGCGGCCCGTCCGTTCGTCACGCGGTCCAACGCGTTCGACATGGAGCTGTTCCTGCGGATCGCGCCGGAGCTCTACCTCAAGCGCTGTGTCGTCGGCGGCATCGAGAAGGTCTTCGAGATCAACCGCAACTTCCGCAATGAGGGCAGCGACTCCTCGCACTCGCCGGAGTTCGCGATGCTCGAGTACTACGAGGCCTACGCCACTTACGACACGAACGCCGTGATGACGCGGCAGCTGATCCAGGAGGCCGCGCAGTCGGTGCTGGAGACGCTGGTCGTCACGCTGCCGGACGGTTCGGAGTACGACCTGTCCGGCGAATGGACCACGCTCGGAATGTACGAGTCGTTGTCCGATTCCCTCGGTGAAGAGGTGACGCCGGAGACGCCCGCCGCCAAACTGCACGGATTTGCGCAGGCCAGGGGCCTGGAAGTGGATCCGAAGCTGGGACACGGGAAGCTCGTCGAGGAACTGTGGGAACACCTCGTCGGAGATCACCTGCACGCACCGACGTTTGTCCGTGATTTTCCGCTGGAGACGTCGCCATTGACGCGCCAGCACCGCTCCCGGCCCGGCGTGGCCGAGAAGTGGGACCTCTACGTGCGCGGATTCGAACTCGCCACCGGATACTCCGAGCTGGTCGATCCGGTCGTCGAACGGGAACGCCTCACCGAACAGTCGCTGCTGGCCGCGCAGGGCGATAGCGAAGCCATGCGGCTCGACGAGGATTTCCTGCGGGCCCTGGAGTACGGAATGCCGCCGAGCGGTGGTGTCGGAATGGGTATCGACCGGCTCCTCATGGCGCTGACCGGTCTCGGTATCCGGGAGACGATCCTCTTCCCGCTGGTGCGGCCCGAATAACCCGGCCGTGTGAGGATAGCCGCTAGTTATGGATACGAGATTTGCGCTGCACTGGAGAAGCGGGTACTAATGTTCTAGACAAAGTCTTCTGTCCCGGGGCTTGCCCCGTACCAGATCATTGAGTAAGCCCCGCAGGAGGAATCGGATGGCACAGAAGGTGCTCGTCTCGCTGGTCGACGACCTCGACGGCAGTGAGGCGGAAGAGACCGTCGAGTTCGGTTTGGACGGAGTCAGCTACCAGATCGATCTCTCCTCGGAAAACGCCGAGGAGCTGCGGGACGCGCTGGCTCAGTATGTCGAGCACGCGCGTCGTGCGGGCGGTCGCAAGCGCGCTTCGGTTCGCCCCGTCGCCGGTAAGGGTTCGGCTCGTCCGGCCGCCGTCGACCGTGAGCAGAACCAGGCCATCCGGTCGTGGGCGCGCAAGAACGGTTACGCGGTTTCCGACCGCGGCCGCATCCCCTCCGAGGTCGTCGAGGCCTACCACAAGAAGAACTGAAGATTGTTCGCCCCGGTGCCGTGTGGTCCGGTTGCGGGTCGCTGACCAGCAGTTATCCGTCGGTGTCGGGGTGACGAATCTCGTCGACGTGGGGTTTCCGGAGATGGCCGCCGGGCGAATTTTCGCCCGGCGGCTTTCTTCATGTCCGATCGCTGTCCGGTTCCTCTTCGACGGCGGCGCGGGCGGTTCGGACGTACTCGGCAGGCGACTGACCGGTCACTGTGCGGAAATCGCGGATGAAGTGCGACTGGTCGCTATAGCCCAGTCGAACCGCCAGACCGGCGTAATCCGGTTGTCCTTCTGTGACGAGCCGCTGCGCTGCGTCATTGAGGCGGTATATCCGGATCGCCCACTTGGGCGGGACGCCGACGTGTTCGGCGAACACGCGCTGGATGGAGCGGGTGGTTAGTCCAGTATCCGCGCACAGTTGCGCCACCCGGGTAATTCCGGGATCCCGCGCGATTGATTCCACGGCCATCGCCGCCTCGCGGGCGGCCGGCGACAGCCGCACCGGATTTGCGATCAGCAAGTTGTCGATCGCACGGACCATTTGCGCGTCGCCGTCCGCGGTCTGCACCGATTCGGCTGCCGCCGTCGCGGCCGGTCCGAAAACGTCGGTGAGTGGGACGGCCCGGTCGGCGATGTCACGTACGGGTCCACCGAGGAACGCGCGGAACGTGCCGGGCCGGAATCGCGCGCCCAAGCCCTGGACGCGGCCGGTCAAGCGGTGCGAAAAGACGTCGTGGGCCGGGCCGTGGACGCCGGAGGCGCCCGGGAAGAACGTCACGTGGACCGAGAGGTTCGGCAGCACCCGCTGCTCGTGCGGCGGTTTGCCGCGCAGGTCCCACCGCAGGATCCAGTGGTATTCGACGAATTCGGCCAGCTCCGGGGCCGGCGGGTGCCTGGTCAGCGTGAACATCGTGCGCGCGGTGGCCTCGGCCACGATGCCGCGCGGGATCCGGTGCGTCACGGGTTCACGGTAGCTGTCGCGTTCGTCCAAGACGCGGTGCTCGCCGGGGGTTTGGATCACCGGCATGACTGCTTCACTGCTGCGCCCGGCCGCGGCCGAATTCCTCCGGATCACGGGCGCGGTCCCCGACCTGACCGCCCCGACGCCGTGCGCGGGGTACGACGTCCGCGGGTTGCTCAACCACCTCTTGTACTGGGGCCCGTGGCTGATCGCCGCGGGCAGGCGAGAGGACCCGCCAGTGCCGGCCGTGGGCGAAGCGGAGGCGGCGCTGGTGACGTCCGGCTGGCGTGCGGACCTGGAGAAGCAGACGGAGACGCTGGTATCGGTGTTCGAGACGCCTGCGGCGTGGACGGGGACGACGTCGCTGGGCTCGGCGCCGATGCCATCGGCGGTGGTGGGCGCGATGGTGCTGGGCGAGTTCGTGCTGCACGGCTGGGACCTGGCCCGGGCGAGCGGGCAGCCGTGCGCCTACGCCCCGGAAGCGGCGACGGCGGTGTACGAGTCGGCGATCGCGATGGGCGACCAGGCGCGCTCGATGGGGGTCTACGGGCCTGAGGTGGCGGTGGGGGGCGCCGCGTCGCCGCTGGAGCGGGCGCTGGGTGCCGCTGGGCGGGATCCGGGCTGGAGTTGTCCCCAGGTGGGCTGAGGTGTGGACAGGTCGGCTCTCCGGGCGGCGATCGGGCGGTTTTGACGGGGGGTGCCGATAGGCTGGACTTGGGCACGCCCCCCAGGGAGCGGCGGGGTTCCGGCAAAGTCGCCTCTCCGGGGTTGAGCCAGGACGGTCACGGCCACCCGCCAGGGCATCCCGTTCGGACCTGTCCAACCCGACCATCGCCGTCACCCCTCCCTGCGCGGGCAGCACCGGACCGGCCTTTCGCGGGCGACCAACCACACCGAACACGGCGCCGACGTCTCGAATGACTCATCCGCGACCTCCGACGTCCCGAATGACCCATTCGCGACCTTCGAACCCACAGCCGGACCCGGCCGACACCAGCGACCCCGCGGACCAAGCCACGGCCGTTCCCCCAGCCCGGACTTTGCCGGAACCCTGCCTGGGAGGGCGGGGGAGTTGGCTGCGCCGCCGCATCCGGCTCGTGTTCGGGCCGCCGGCCTACCTCGAGCAGGTGCGCGGGCAGCCGTCGCACTCGGCCGACGATGGCAGCAAGTACGAAAAGCAGCAGCTCTCGCGCCGCCGCGTCCACTCGCGGTGGCCGTCGGGTCCCTCCGCCAGGCGCAGCGTCGACGCCGACGTCAACGGCGGGTACCGCTCGTCGAGCACCAGGGCCGCGTCCGCGACGCCCGCGCCCTCCGCCTCCGGTGTGCCGCCCTGGCGGCCCGCCCACCACAGTGAGTTCTCCAGCGCGTCCGTCGCCGCCGCCCAGAGCGTTCGGCGGCCCAGCCCGCTCGCCGGTGCGTACGCCCGGACGAACTGGGCCGCGTGGGCCAGGTAGCGGGCCCGCAGGACCGCCGCCAGCGCCCGCTCGTCGCGGACCACCGTGGCCTCCGGGCGGGCCGAGCCCGGGTCGGTCGGGAGGCAGTGGAACGCGTCACCCAGCACCGCCATGCCGTCCGGGTGGGGGCGGTCGTCCGCCAGCCGGAACGCCAGCTCCGCCGGCTTCAGCGACGGCACGCGCCGCTCGTGGTGCCACAGCAGCGCGCCGACGTAGGCCGGGACGTGCAGGTACCACGTCAGCACCCAGCTGGCCGTCGTGCGGGCCGGTGCCGACGAGTGCTCGCGCAGCAGCCAGTCGCCCAGCAGGCCGCGCCACTCGCCGAAGTACGACGGCGTCTCCAGCAGCTCGGAACAGCGGATCCAGCCCGCCGGGACGTCACTGCGGAGCTCACTGCGTTCCTGCAGGCCGGAGACCCGCCGCAACGACGACGCGAGGCCGTCGCCGACCTCGCGTGCGTCACGGAAGGACCGCTGCTGGTTCAACCGCGGCCCTCCTCGAAGCGCCGTAGGGGATTAGGCGTGCCTAACCTTACAGACTCGGGCGAGTTGCGCCAACCGGGTGGGGCACTCCCAGCTTGCGGACCTGTTCGCGGTGAGCGGACAGGGCGCGGATGGCGGAATCCACGTGGCGGCTCGCACGTTGGGCTTGACGTAAAGGTGCAGGGCAACCTGATGATGGAAGCACCCGGGAGACCCCCCTGTCCGGGTGCGAAAAAGACCGCCGAGAGCCGTAGTGGTACGCCAGCGCGACGGCTTGGCTACTAGAGTGGTCTCACGGTGCTGAATCCATCGCGGTGAAAGCACGATGGAAACGGGCCGCCGGCGCAGCAGTCGAGGGAGTGCACATGTTTGAGAGGTTCACCGACCGCGCGAGGCGGGTGGTCGTCCTGGCTCAAGAAGAGGCCAGGATGCTCAACCACAACTACATCGGCACCGAGCACATCCTCCTGGGTCTGATCCACGAGGGTGAGGGTGTCGCCGCCAAGGCGCTGGAGTCGCTGGGCATCGCCCTGGAGGGCGTGCGCCAGCAGGTCGAAGAGATCATCGGCCAGGGCCAGCAGGCGCCGAGCGGGCACATCCCGTTCACGCCGCGCGCCAAGAAGGTGCTGGAGCTGTCACTGCGCGAGGCGCTGCAGCTCGGCCACAACTACATCGGCACCGAGCACATCCTGCTCGGCCTGATCCGCGAGGGCGAGGGCGTCGCCGCGCAGGTCCTGGTCAAGCTGGGAGCGGACCTCAACCGGGTCCGCCAGCAGGTGCTGCAGCTGCTCTCGGGCTACCAGGGCGGCAAGGAGTCCACCGAAACCGGTTCCGGCCGCGGTGAGGGCACCCCGTCGTCGTCGCTGGTCCTCGACCAGTTCGGCCGCAACATGACCGTGCTCGCCCGCGAGGGCAAGCTCGACCCGGTCATCGGGCGCGGCAAGGAGATCGAGCGGGTCATGCAGGTGCTGTCCCGCCGGACCAAGAACAACCCGGTGCTTATCGGTGAGCCCGGCGTCGGCAAGACCGCCGTCGTCGAGGGCCTCGCGCAGAGCATCGTCAAGGGCGAGGTGCCCGAGACGCTCAAGGACAAGCAGCTCTACACGCTGGACCTGGGCTCCCTGGTCGCCGGCTCCCGCTACCGCGGTGACTTCGAAGAGCGCCTGAAGAAGGTGCTCAAGGAGATCAAGACCCGCGGCGACATCATCCTGTTCATCGACGAGCTGCACACGCTGGTCGGGGCGGGTGCCGCCGAGGGCGCGATCGACGCCGCTTCGATCCTGAAGCCGATGCTCGCCCGCGGTGAGCTGCAGACGATCGGCGCGACCACGCTCGAGGAGTACCGCAAGTACATCGAGAAGGACGCCGCCCTCGAGCGCCGGTTCCAGCCGATCCAGGTCGGCGAGCCGTCGCTGGAGCACACGATCGAGATCCTCAAGGGCCTGCGTGACCGGTACGAGGCGCACCACCGCGTCTCGATCACCGACTCGGCGCTGGTCGCCGCCGCGACCCTGGCGGACCGGTACATCAACGACCGGTTCCTCCCGGACAAGGCGATCGACCTGATCGACGAGGCCGGCGCCCGGATGCGCATCCGCCGGATGACCGCGCCGCCGGACCTGCGCGAGTTCGACGAGAAGATCGCGAACGTCCGCCGCGACAAGGAGTCCGCGATCGACGCGCAGGACTTCGAGCGGGCCGCCCGCCTGCGCGACGAGGAGAAGACCCTCCTCGGCCAGAAGGGCGAGCGGGAGAAGCAGTGGAAGGACGGCGACCTCGACGTCGTCGCCGAGGTCGACGACGAGCAGATCGCGGAGGTGCTGGCCAACTGGACCGGCATCCCGGTGTTCAAGCTGACCGAGGAGGAGACCACCCGGCTGCTGCGCATGGAGGACGAGCTCCACAAGCGCATCATCGGCCAGGAGGACGCGGTCAAGGCCGTCTCGCAGGCGATCCGCCGTACGCGTGCCGGTCTGAAGGACCCGAAGCGCCCGTCGGGCTCGTTCATCTTCGCCGGCCCGTCCGGTGTCGGTAAGACCGAGCTCTCCAAGGCGCTGGCGGCGTTCCTGTTCGGCGAGGACGACGCGCTCATCCAGATCGACATGGGCGAGTTCCACGACCGCTACACCGCTTCGCGGCTCTTCGGTGCCCCTCCGGGCTACGTCGGTTACGAAGAGGGTGGCCAGCTGACCGAGAAGGTGCGGCGCAAGCCGTTCTCGGTGGTCCTCTTCGACGAGATCGAGAAGGCGCACCAGGAGATCTACAACACGCTCCTGCAGGTGCTGGAGGACGGCCGCCTGACCGACGGTCAGGGCCGCACGGTCGACTTCAAGAACACGGTCCTCATCTTCACGTCCAACCTGGGCACGTCGGACATCTCGAAGTCCGTCTCGCTCGGGTTCGCCGGGTCCAACGACACCGGCACCCGGTACGAGAAGATGAAGCAGAAGGTCAACGAGGAAATGAAGAAGCATTTCCGCCCGGAGTTCCTGAACCGGATCGATGACATCATCGTGTTCCACCAGCTGACGCAGGAACAGATCATCATGATGGTCGACCTGATGATCGGCCGCGTCGAGACGCAGCTCAAGGCCAAGGACATGGAGCTGGAGCTGACGGCGAAGGCCAAGTCCCTGCTGGCCAAGCGCGGCTTCGACCCGGTGCTGGGCGCGCGGCCGCTGCGCCGCACGATCCAGCGCGAGATCGAGGACCAGCTGTCGGAGAAGATCCTCTTCGGCGAGGTCGAGCCCGGCCAGATCATCCTGGTCGACGTCGAGGGCTGGAGCGGCAACCCGGAGGACAAGGACGACCAGGCGCGGTTCACCTTCCGCGGCGAGCGCCGTCCGTCGTCGATCCCGGACGCCCCGCCGGTCAGCATCGGCGCCGGTCACGAGGAGCAGGGCGAAGCCGAAAGCGAGTGATCGTCGCGTAGTACGACAGGAGGGCGGTTCCCCCGAGTGGGGAGCCGCCCTTCGGCTTTCCGGGCGCATGAGACGATGCCCGCGGACCTTGGGAGGGGAATCCGCGTGGACGTGCTCTCGATCGACTTCGGGACTTCCAGCACCGTCGGCGTCCTCTCGGCCTTCGGGCGCGGGCCGCGGGCCATCGAGGTCGACGGCTCGGTCATCATGTCCTCCGCCGTCTACGTCAACGACGACGGCCTGCTCGTCGTCGGCCAGGACGCCGAACGGCGGGCGCGGCTCGATCCCAGCCGGTTCGAACCGAACCCCAAGCGGCGCATCGACGAAGGCACCCTGCGGCTCGGCGAAACCGACGTCGCCATCGTCGACGCCTTCGCCGCCGTCCTGCGGAGGATGGGCGAGGAAGCCGAACGGCAGCTCGGCCGCCCGCCCGCGCAGACGCGGATCTCGCACCCCGCCGGCTGGGGCGCCACCCGGCAGGACGTCCTGCGGGCCGCCGCCGCGAACGCCCGGCTCGCCGACGTCCGGCTGATCCCCGAACCGGTGGCCGCCGCGGCGCACTACGCCAGTCTCGGGCGCCGGGCCGGTGGGCCCATCGGCGTCTACGACCTCGGGGCAGGCACCTTCGACTGCGCGGTCGTCGGGATCAGCCAGCAGGGCTTCACCGTGCTCGCCGAGGACGGCCTGCCCGACCTCGGCAGCCTCGACATCGACCAGGCGCTGCTCGTCCACATCGGACGCTCCGTCTCGCACGCCGATCCGGCGCAGTGGCAACGGCTCCTGCGGCCGCAGACCACCGCCGACCGCCGGACGCGCCGGGCGTTGCTGCAGGACGTCCGTGACGCCAAGGAAAGCCTCTCGCGGCACACGCAGACCCACGTGCCGATGGCCGACCCGTTCGGGGACGTCCTCGTCAGCCGGGACGAGCTCGAGGCGCTCGTGCGGCCCAGCCTGCTGCGCAGCGCCGAACTGCTCGCCGCCACCATCCACCGCGCCGGCCTCACCCCCGCGCAGCTCGGCGGGATCTACCTGGTCGGCGGGCCGAGCCGGATGCCGCTGCTGGCCACCCTGCTCGGACGGCAGCTCGGCGTCACGCCGACCACGCAGGACCAGCCCGAGACGGCCGTCGCCTTCGGGCTCCACCACGTTCCGCTCGGCACCACCACCGACCTCACCGTGCCCGCGTTCGCGCCCGTCCGGCCGCCGGTGACGCCGCCGCGGCCGCAGCCCTGGCAGCAGGCCCCGCAGCAACCGCAGGCCCCGCAGCCACCCCCGGAACCGCGGCGGAAGCGCAAGCCCTGGTTCCTCGCGCTCGCCGTGCTCGTGGTCGCCGCGGTCGTGGCCACCGTCGTGGTGTTCGTCATCCGCGACCAGGCCGCGCGGGCCGCGGCGGACTGCACGCAGACGACCGAGCGCGACCGGGCCGGGTTCACCCCGTGCCTGCGCTTGCTGGCCGGCTCCGTCCCGGACCGGAGCACCTGCAAGGAAAACGACCACTTCGCGCAGCTACTGGGCGGCCAGCTCTCGGTCGTCTGCAACTTCACGGGCGGCAGCGTTCGCTACTTCCAGGGCATGACCACCGAATACATCGAGGAGAACACGAAGCTGAAGGACTCCGGCAGTACCGTCGGCCGCGGCACGTGGGACGGTGGCGGGCTGCACGGCGAGTACGTCGCCAGTGCCGACAAGAAGACGTCGATCGTGGTCTTCGGCGTGGCCGAGCGCCGGGTGGCCGCCATCTACCTCACGGAAGACCCCAGCCGCATCGAGGATCTGATCGCCGGCTTTTTCCGCGACGTCAAGCCGGCCTGACTCACCAGGCCTTGTCGAACCGCATCCCGCCGGCGTACCAGTCGTCGTCCGCCACCGGTCCGGCCGGCGGCGGCTCGGCGGCCGGCGCGTCCGAAGACCGGTCCTTCAACACCTTGCCGCCGGAGTCCGCGGCCGGAGGGACCGGCGAAGGGGCCGGAGCGGCCACCGGCACCGGGGCCGGTTCGAACTGCACCCGCCAGCGCAGCCGGTCCATCAGGTAGCCGCCGCTGCCCAGCGGCGCCAGCAGCTGACCCGTCCGCTTCGCCGACTCGCGCTGGGCCTCGACGTACGTGCGCAGGACGGCGTCCGCGATTTCGGACGGCGACATCCCCGAGACGGCGTCGGTGAGCCGCAGCCGGGTCAGCACGCCGTCGGTGTTGACCGACAGCGAAACCGCGCCGTCGGCGGAGGTCGCCGTCGCCGACAGGGCGTCGAGCTCGGCGAGCAGCGCTTCGCGGTCCGGTTTCGCCGGACGGTCAGCCATCCATCCGCCCCACGTGCCCGGTGTCCTGCGAAACCCGGCCGTCGGGGGCGATGTCGACCTGCTTGTCGCGCACGTTCTTCTCGGTCCGGCGCGAGGTGTGGTCGGTCTCGAAGTTGTCCGGGTCGAAGCTCGAACCCGGGCTGACGTCCGGCGGGTCGGGGATCTTCGGCAGGTCGACGGCTTCGTCGCCGATGCGGTTCGCCAGCGTCCCGGACGCCTCGCCGGCGGCGTCGCGGATCTTGCCCGCGCTGTCGAGGAAGCTCTGGTACAGGTCGAACGCGTTGTCGCCGGTGATCTCCGCCTGGTTCGCCACCACCGCGCCGATCGCGCCGCCGGCGGCGTTCCCGGCCACCAGCGCGCCGTTGGCCGCGGTGAAGATCGCCGCGCCCGCCGGGGCGGCGATGCCGGCGCTGGCCACGGTCAGCAGCCCGGCGACCGCGCCCGCGAACGTCGCCGCGAGCACCTTCGACGTGGCGGCTTCGCGCTTGCGGGACTGGTCTTCCTTGAACTTGTTCGCCGTGTCCAGGAACGTGGTTCCGAGGTTGCTGAGGTCCTGCCGGGCCGACGCGATGGCCTCGCGTGCCGCCACGACGCCGCTCTCCAGCACGGTGATCTTGGTTTCGACCGCGGTGAAGGCGTCGGCCAGCTCGTTCAGGTAGGCCTTGACGGCGTTCGCCGCGGAGCCGCGCCACACGCCGAGGAACTGCCGGGCGTCGTCGAGCTTGGGACTCGAGTCGCGCTGCAGCTGCTTCCAGACGGCGTCGTGCTTCATGAGCAGGCTCTGCAGGCCTTCGGTCGACTCGTGGTCGATGTCGGCGTCGGAGAACTCGCGGTAGATGCCGGCGACCTCGTCCTGCATCTTCCGGACGTTCTCGTTGGAGTCGTCGAAGCCGAACAGCAGGAAGTTGGTCTGCCTCAGCACGTCGATGGCGTCCAGCGCGTCGTTGGCGCCGTCCTTGAGGTCCTCGGAGACGCCCTCGAGGAGTTCGGCGCGGCGGTCCGCGCCGCCGGACATCGGTTCGGCGTCGAGACCGGTGTCGAAGTAGCCGTCCACGTCCTTCAGTTCCCTTCCAGGCCCGCGGCCGCGCGGTTGACGTGCCGCTTCGCGTCCTCGTCGGCCTGTTCGTACAGCTCCGCGACCCGCATCAGCGCGTGGCTCGTGTCGGCGGTGGTCTGGTGCAGCCGCGCGACCAGCTGCTGGATCTTCGCCAGGTGGTCGTTGTAGGCGGCCGCGACGGCGGGCATGCCCAGCGAGCGGCCGAAGGCGTTGTCCGCGGGGAACATGCCGGCGAGACCGCCGAGGAAGCCGCCGCCGGTGGCGGTGGTGGGGACGTCGGTGCCGCGCAGGCCGCCCGACGCGGTTTCCGCGGCGTCGGCCGCGGACTGGAGGGCTCCGGCCGAGTCCCGCAGGTCCTGCAGGTCGGTCTCGAATCCGATCATCACTCACCTCTTCTTCGGGCTGCGCGTCCGCACATGTAAACACCGTTCGATCGGCCGGCTGGGAGGTTTTCGGGCGGTGTGCCCCAGATCACGAGCGCCCTGCCGTACCGCCGAACGGGGGAATGTCGTCCGTGCGCACCGGGCTCGGCGCTCCTACCTGCATGAGCACTGTCACGGAGCCCCGCGCGCCGACTGTCCGGGACCAGTTGCGCGAGGCGAAACGCTTCTCCTGGACGGGATTCGCGGTCACGGTCGGGGCGTCGCTGCTCGGCACCCTCGTCCCGGCCGCGATCGGGGCCGGCCCGGAGGCGACGCTGATCTCCACCCTGGTCGTCACGGTGCTGGCGGCCGGCGGGTTCACCGCCAAGGACGGCAGTGCCCGCGGTATCAAGGCGATCGCGATCGTGCTGCTGGCGACGGGCGCGGTGGTCCTGACGGTGACCGGGGTGACCGTGGTCGACCTCGTGCGCGGGCGCCCGGCGACGTTCCCCGGTGTGCCGGAGACGGCCGCGGACGCCCGGGTGATCGTCCCGGAGTCGGTCACCTGCCCCGCCACGCCCGTGCACACCACGACGACGTGCGTGGTGGCGGTCCGCAGCGTCGGCGCGAGTGCGCTGCGGGTCAGCGGGATCGAGGTCGACAGCGCGGACTTCGCGGTGGACGCGAGCGGGTGCGTCGGCCACGAGGTCGCGCCGGGCCGCCGGTGCACGCTGGTGGTGAGCTTCACCCCGACGTGGAGCGGCGACCGCGTCGCGGACCTGACGGTCCACCACAACGTCCCGGGCCCGGCGGCGTTCGTCGAGCTGACCGGGCGCGGCGGTTAGTGCCGGGGAGCGAGCCGCGGATCGCGCGGTGATCGGAGGCGTGACTCGCGTGATTGGGGGCGTGACTCGCGTGATGGGGAGGGCATCTCGCGTGATTGAGGGGGCATCTCAATGCTCGGCGCCCGCGCTGACCGGCAGGTCCTCCGTCACCCGCAACGCCGTGTCCGCCAGCGCTTCCAAAGCCAGCGCGATCCGGTCCACGCCGAGCGAGGCCTCGGCCTTGCCCGCCGCGGCGACCTGCTCCGGGCTGAACGGGACGTGCACGAACCCGCCGCGTACGCCCGGGAACTCCGTGGCCAGCAAGTGCATCAGGCCGTAGAACACCTGGTTGCACACGTACGTCCCGGCGGTGTGGGACACCGACGCCGGGACGCCCGCCGCACGGATCGCCGCCACGCACGCCTTCACCGGCAACGTCGTGAAGTAGGCCGCCGGGCCGTCGGCGACGACCGGGGCGTCCACCGGCCGCGCGCCCGCGTTGTCCGGGATGCGGGCGTCGATCAGGTTGATCGCCACCCGCTCCGGGGTCACCTCGGCGCGGCCGCCGGCCTGGCCCGCGCAGATCACCAGCACGGGCCGGTGTTCCGAAAGAGCCCGCCGCAGCGTGGGCAGGGATGTCTCGAACTCGCACGGCAGCTCCACCGCCGCGACGTCGTCCCGGCGCGCGCTCACCAGCGAAACCGCCTGCCACGACGGGTTGACCGACTCGCCGCCGAACGGCGCGAACCCCGTCATCAGCACCCTGGCCATGTCCCCTCCCGGAACCAGCGAAATGCGTCGAGGCCACCCTACGTCCGCAGGGTGGCCTCGACGACGGATCGCGATCAGGCGGCGGGCTTCAGCCCACCCGGGTAGAGGTACTGGTCGGCCGGCTTGCCGTTGCCGTACACCCACGCGTCGAAGAAGCCCTGGAGGCTCCGGTGCGCGGCGAACTCGGTGAACCGCTGGAACTCCTGCATGCTCGCGTTCCCGTCGCGGTGCAGCGACGGCCACGTCTTCAGGACCCAGGAGAAGGCCTGCTCACCGATGTAGTTGCGCAGCGCGTGCAGCATCATCGGGCCCTTCGAGTACACGTAGGTGAACTCCTTGCCCTGACCCATGTCGTAGAGCTTGCCGTCCCAGAGCCGCGTCGGCGCCGTCTTGACGTCGTTGGCGTACTGCGCGTTCAGGTCGACGCCTTCCTTCGCCTCGTCCCACAGCCAGGTGGCGTAGGAGGCGAAGCACTCGTTGAGGCAGACGTCGCGCCAGTGCGCGACCGCCACCGAGTCGCCGTACCACTGGTGGGCGTTCTCGTGGACGATCGTCGGGACCGTGCCGGCCCAGCCCGCCGAGTAGATCGGGCGGCTCATCGTCTCCAGCGAGAAGCCGATCCGCTCGTTGAGGAAGATGCCGCCCGCCGCGTCGATCGGGTACTTGCCGAACTTCGACTCGAGGAAGTCGAGGATCTCCGGCAGCCGCGCCTCGGCCTGCTTCGTCGAGTCCGGGGTGCCCGGGGCGAACGCGCTGACGATCGGCGTCCCGTCCTTGCGCTTCTGGCGGTCGAAGGTCCACTTGTCGATCGCGACCGTCGTCATGTACGGCACGATCGGCGTCTCTTCGGCCCAGACGTGCGTCGTGCCGCCCGGTGCCTTGTGCGACGGCTTCTCACGGCCGTTCGCGATCACGCCCCACTCGTCGGGCACGGTGATCGCCAGGTGGAACGTGGCCTTGTCGAGCGGGGTGTCGTTGACCGGGTACCAGGTGGTGGCCGACTTCGGCTCGCCGGCGACGAACGCGCCGCCCGCCTGGGCGAACTGCCAGCCGTTGTTGCCGAGCGCCGGGTCGCTGATCGGCGCGGGCACGCCGTGGTAGGCGATCTTGACGCTGAAGCGCTGGCCGCGCCACAGCGCGCGGGCCGGCGTGACGACCAGCTCGTGGTCCCCGGTCCGGCTGAACGCCGCGTCCCGGCCGTCGACCTTCACCGAGTCGACGGTCAGGCCCTTGAAGTCCAGGTTGAACGAGCTGAGCGACTGGGTCGCCCGCGCGGCGATGTCCTGGTTCCCGGTGAGCTGGTGCGACGCCGGGTCGTAGGTGACCTTGAGGTTGTAGTCGGCGACGTCGTAGCCGCCGTTGCCGTCCTGCGGGTAGTAGCTGTCGCCGGCGCCGTCACTGCCGGGTTTCGGTGCGCCCCAGCCGTCGCCGGCCGCGGCGACGCCGGTGCCCAGGCAGAGACTGGCGACCACGGCGGCCGCCACCACGACCGGTTTCTGTCCCCTCATGAACGCTCCTGTCCGTGTCGGTGGACCTCGTTCGCAACGTATCGCCACGAACGGGTGATCCGGAATGTCGCGTCTCATTTGTCCGGATAATCAACACTTCCGTCGGCCCGCCCCGGCCGCGGGCCGACGTCTGGAAAGCTGGACGCATGCGCGTTGCGCTGCTGGGCCCGCTGCGGGCAGCGGAAGACGACGGCACGCCGATCGACATCGGCGGCGCCCGCCTCCGCATGCTCCTGGCCAGGCTGGCGCTGGACGCCGGGCGCGCGGTCCCGGCCGACGCGCTCGTCGACGGGCTCTGGGGCACCGAACCCCCGGCCGACGCGGCCAACGCCCTGCAGTCGCTGGTCTCGCGGCTGCGGAAGGCCTTGCCCGTGGCCGTCGAGTCCGGGCCGGGCGGCTACCGGCTGGCGATGGACGCCGTCGACGTCGACGCCGAGCGGTTCGAACGGCTCGCCGCCGAGGGGCGCCGCGAACTGGCCGCGGGCCGCGACGCCCAGGCCGCCCACCTGCTCACCGAGGCCCTCGCGCTGTGGCAGGGCGCCGCGCTCGCCGACGTCCTCGACGCGCCGTTCGCGCCGGCACCGGCGCGCCGGCTCACCGAGCTGCGGACCGAGGCGGCCGAGGACCGGTTCGAAGCCCTCATCCGGCGGGGCGAGCACGCCGGCGTCCTGGCCGACCTGAGCGCGGCGGCCGACGCCGACCCGCTGCGCGAACGGCTCGCCGGGCTGCGGATCCGCGCGCTGTGCGCGGCCGGGCGGCAGCCGGAAGCCCTATCCGTCTACGCCGGGATCCGCCGCACCCTGGCCGACCAGCTCGGCGTCGACCCCTCGGCCGAGCTGCAGGAGATCCACGTCGCCGCGCTGCGCGGCGAGTTCGCGCCGCCGTCGCCGGTGGCCGACCGGCTGCCGACCCGGCTGACCACCTTCGTCGGCCGCGACGACGAGCTCAAGCTGCTGGCCGAGCTCCTCGGTGGCGCCCGGCTGGTCACCCTGACCGGGCCGGGCGGCGCGGGCAAGACCCGGCTGGCCACCGAAGCGGCGTCGCGGCACCCGGCGCACCAGCGGGGCCGGGTCTGGTTCGTCGCGCTGGCCGGCGTCCGCGACCCCGACGACGTCCCCGGCGCGCTGCTGGGTGCGCTCGAGGTCCGCGAGATCCGCGCCGAGACCGAGATCAACCGCCGCCAGCCGGAGCCGGTGGAACAGGCCGTCGAGGTGCTCGGCGGCGAGGAAGCCCTGCTGGTGCTGGACAACTGCGAGCACGTCGTCGACGCCGCCGCGCGGCTGGCCGACGAGCTGCTGCACCGGGCGCCGCGGCTGCGGATCCTGGCCACCAGCCGCGAGCCGCTGGCCATCACCGGGGAGGCGCTCTGCCCGCTCGGCCCGCTGCCGGTGCCCGCGGAACGCGCCGCGCCCGCGGAGGCCGCCGAGCTCGACTCGACCCGGCTGTTCCTCGACCGGGCCGCCGCGGTCCGGCCCGACTTCGTGCTCGACGAGTCCACTGTGGACCACGTGGGGGAGATCTGCCGCCGGCTCGACGGGATGCCGCTGGCCCTGGAGCTGGCCGCGGCGCGGCTGCGGTCGATGACCGTGACCCAGATCGCCGGCCGCCTCGGCGACCGGTTCCGGCTGCTCACCTCGGGCAGCCGGACGGCGTTGCCGAGGCAGCGGACGCTGCGTGCGGTCGTCGAGTGGAGCTGGGAGCTGCTCACCGAGCCCGAACTGGTGCTGGCCCGGCGGCTGGCGGTGTTCGCGGGCGGCGCGGAGCCGGCGCCGATCGAGGCCGTGTGCGCCGACGAGCTGCTGCCCGCGGCCGACGTACCGTACGTGCTCGGCAGCCTGGTCGAGAAGTCCATAGTGGACACGGTCGACACCGGTGGCGAGCCGCGGTACCGGATGCTCGAGACGCTGCGGGCCTACGCCACCGAGCGGCTGCTGGAGTCGGGTGAGCACGACCGGACGCGCCGGGCGATGGCCGCCTCGTACGCCGAGCTCGCCCAGCAGCTGGAACCGAAGCTGCGCACGGCGGACCAGCTGGCGGCGATCGACCGGTACGAGGCCGAGAGCGCCAACATGATCGCCGCCCTGCGCGGCGCGATCGAGATGTCCGATGTGGACAACGCGGTCGCGTTGCTGGACGGCATGATCTGGTACCTGACCATCCTCGGCCAGGGCGGGCGGATCGGCTCGCTGATCCGCGAGACCCTGGACTTCGGCGACCGGCTGCCGCCGGTGGTTTCGGCTGCCTACCGGGCGCTCAGCTGCCTGATGGACGCGATCCCGGTCCGGTCCGACCAGCCCGAGATCCTCCGGCTGGTCGACGAATGCGTGCGCACCGAGGCGGTGGACCGCTACCCGGGGCTCGCGGTGGCCCTGCCGATGCTGGCGTTCCTGGGCGGGGATCGCGAGATCGCCGAACGCGAGGTGCGCCGGGCCGCGCGGCACGCGGACCCCTGGATCCGCGCCGGCGGGCACTGGGTGGAGAGCTTCCTGCTCGAAGACGACGGCGACGTCGAGGGCGCGGACCGGGCCCGCGACCTGGCCCACGTCGGGTTCGAGGAGCTCGGCGACCGGTGGGGCATCGCGATGACGTTGAGCTTCAAGGCGTATTCGCTGTCGCAGAACGGCGACAGCGCCAAGGCCATCGAGACCTACCAGCGGGGCCTGGCCTTGTCGATGGAGCTGCGGTCGTACGAGGACGCCGCGCAGCACTGGTGGCGGCTGGCCGTGGAGCGGGCGCGCAGCGGCGACTTCGAAGGGGCCTGGCGGGACCAGGACGCCGCGGAACGCTTCGGCGAAGGCATCACGAACCCGCAGCACCAGGCCATCCTGATGTTCGGCAGGCTCGAGCTGCTGCTGCGCTCCGGCCGGCTGGCCGAGGCACGGGCGCTGCTCGACCGCATCGCCGCGATGGCTGCCGACGACTGGTTCCCCGGCGGGATCGGCGACGAGTTCGTCCACACGTTCGAAGCGCGGATCCTGCTGGCCCAGGACCGCGCCGCAGAGGCGGAACCGCACGTGGCCGTCGCGAT
The DNA here is from genome assembly GCA_033793495.1 of Streptomyces sp. MN03-5084-2B. GTDB lineage: Bacteria > Actinomycetota > Actinomycetes > Mycobacteriales > Pseudonocardiaceae > Amycolatopsis. The sequence goes on from JARAWT010000007.1 coordinate 41,228, forward strand.
CCGGGCGACCACGCAGCGCGGGGACATGCCGGACCTGGCGGGGGCGGTCGAGCTGCTGGCGATGATCCGCGAGCGGCAGGGCCGTCCCGGGACGGCGGCCCGGGTGCTCGCCGCGTCCGCCGTCATCCGCGGGCGGCTCGACCTCGGCAGCCCCGACGTGCGCGCGCTCATCGACACCCTCCGCGCGGCGCTCCCGGACTACGGCTCCCGCTACGAAGCCGGCCTCGCCATGTCCAAAAAGGACACAATTGCCTGGCTCATGGCCGAGCTCGCTGAAGGGCACCTTCCTCCCGCCTGACGCGCTGAAGGGCACCTTCCTCGCAGCAGCTGCGAGGAAGGTGCCCTTCAGCCCTCTCCCCTGGCGCGACTCACCCCCGTGTGTGCGCCTTCTCAGACCCGCCGGCGGTAGGCCCAGGTGGCCAGCGGGAAGAACACGACCACGGCACCGGCCATCCAGGCCAGCGCCCCGGCCAGCGGACCGGCGACCGGCCCGCCGTTCATCAGGCCGCGCAGGGCGTTCGCCATCAGGCTGACCGGGCTGATGTCCGCCCACGCCCGCAGCCAGCCCGGCATCGTGGTCGTCTGCACGAACACGTTGCTGCCGAACGTCAGCGGCATGATGAAGACGAACATCAGCGCCTGCGCCGAGCCCGGCGTCTTCATCAGCATGCCGACGAACACCGAGCCCCAGCAGAAGCTCAGCCCGAACGCCAGCGCGAGCAGGATCGCCACGGCGAACTCGCCGGGGCCGGTCGCGATCCGGTAGCCCATGATCGTCGCCACGATCATCAGCACGGTCAGGCAGACGACGTACCGCACGACGTCGGCGAGCACCGCGCCGACCAGTGGCGCCGAGCGGGCGATCGGCATGCTGCGGAACCGGTCGAAGACGCCCTTGGTGACGTCGGTGTTGAGCTGCACCCCGACGGTCAGGCAGGCCTGCAGGATGTTCATCACGATGATGCCCGGCACCACCATCTGCAGGTACGCGTCGGTCGAGCCGGACAGCGCGCCGCCGAACAGGTAGACGAAGATCACCAGGAAGACGATCGGCATCAGGGTGACGTCGGCGAGCTGTTCGGGGTTCTTGCGGATCTTCAGGATGCCGCGCCAGGCCAGCGAAAGCGCGTGCTGGAAACCCTTGCCGGGGCTGATGTGCCGCGGCGGGGCCGGGCGGTCGAGGGCCAGCGTCGTCATGCCAGGCTCCCTTCGAGGGTCTTCTCTTCGGCGGACTGTTCGGCGGTGTGCCCGGTGAGGGCGAGGAACACCTCGTCGAGGCTGGGCAGCCGCAGCGCCAGCTCGTCCGCGGTGATCCCGGCGTCGTCCAGCTTGCGGACCAGGGTGGACAGCAGCACCGGGTCGCTGACCGGCGCGGTGAGCAGGCCGGTGGCGTCGTCGCGGGTCGGCCGGACGCCGGTGAGGTCGCCGAGGATCCGGTTGACGGCGTCCATGTCCGCGAGCTGCGTCGGCCGGACCTGCAGCGTCTGTCCGCCGACGCGGCGCTTCAGCTCGTCGGCGCGGCCGTCGGCGACGACCCGGCCGTGGTCGAACACGGTGATCTTGTCGGCCAGCTGGTCGGCCTCCTCCAGGTACTGCGTGGTCAGCAGCACCGTCGCGCCCTCGGCGACGAGGCCGCGGACGACGTCCCAGACCTCGTTGCGGGCGTGCGGGTCGAGCCCGGTGGTCGGCTCGTCGAGGTAGAGCACCTCGGGCCGGCCGACGAGGCTGGCGGCCAGGTCGAGCCGCCGCCGCATGCCGCCCGAGTACGTCCGGATCGGCCGCTTGGCCGCCTTGGTCAGCTCGAACCGGTCGATCAGCTCGCCGGCCCGGGTCTTGGCGTGGGCCCGGGAGTAGCCGTACAGCCGTCCGATCAGGACCAGGTTCTCGATGCCGTTGAGGTCCTCGTCGACCGACGCGTACTGCCCGGTCAGCCCGATCAGGCCGCGGACCCGGACCGGGTCGGCGACCACGTCGTAGCCCCCGACCGTGGCTCTGCCGGCGTCCGGTTTCATCAGGGTCGCCAGGATCCGGACGGCGGTCGTCTTGCCGGCGCCGTTCGGGCCGAGCACCCCGACGACCTGCCCGAACGGGACCTCGAGGTCGACCCCGTCCAGCGCCTTGGTGTCCCCGAAGTGCTTGACCAGGCCCTCGGCCTGGATTGCGTGCGACATGGGCGTCCTCCTTCGCTCGTCGCTTCCGGGGATCACAGTGGACGGCCGCGCTGGTAGGCCGCGCACAGCACGCTGGCACGCGCTGGCAGCCGCTGGTGGAGATCTTGTGGAGGAGTTGTCGCTCCCCGCCCGGGGCGGTGCCGGTCTGGGCATACTCGGCAGCATGGTCGTTGCGGAAGAGACGCGGTCCCGGCGGAAGCACCCGCTGGTCACGGGCCTGCTGGTGGTGCCGGTGGTGCCATTGGCGATGCTGGCGGCGCTGCGCCTGGCCGGCTACGACGGCGGCTGGTACACGCTGGTCGCGCTGTCGTTGACGCCGTACGCGGCGGCCGCGGGCGCGCTCGTCGGCATCGCCGCGCTGGCGTTGCGGCGGTGGTGGACCGGCGGGGTCGCGCTGGTGCTGGCGCTCGCGCTGGCCGTGCTCGTCCTGCCGCGGACGTCGGCGGGCGAACCGCGCGACCTGCACGGCAAGACCCTGCGGGTCCTCTCCTCGAACCTGTACTACGGCCGGGCGGACCCGAAGGTCGTCGTCGACCTGGTGCGCGAGCAGCGGATCGACGTGCTGAACCTGGTCGAGATGACGCCGTCCGCGGTCGACCGGCTCACCGCGGCCGGGCTGTTCGACCTGCTGCCGAACCGGGTGCTGCACCCGGCGCCGGGCGCCTTCGGCTCGGGGATCGCGTCGCGCTTCCCGCTGAAGGAGGTCAACCTGACCGGCGACTCGGCGGCCAAGCAGCCGGGCGCGGAGGCCGACCTCGGCGACGGCGTGGTGGCCGAGGTCGTCGCCGTCCACCCGATCTCCCCGGACGTCGACGCCTCGCAATGGGAACGCGAGATCAAGGACCTCTCCGGCCCGGCGGGCGAGCACGGCCTGCGCATCCTGGCGGGCGACTTCAACGCGACGCTGGACCACGCGGCCTACCGCACGATCCTGGCCCGCGGCTACCGCGACGCGGCGGAGGAGCGCGGCGAGGGACTGGCTCCGACGTGGCCGTCGTCGCTGCCGGTGGTGACGATCGACCACGTGGCGGTCGACAACCGCGCGGCGGTGCTGGACTACCGGGTGTTCGACGTCTCCGGCAGCGACCACCGGGCGGTGTTCGCCGAAGTCCGCCTGCCGTGACCCCGTTCCCGGCAGGCTGACCGGCATGCGAAGACTCGCGCCGCTGGTCCGAAGAGCGCCCTCGGCTTCGAGGCGCACGCGGGTGCGGTGCAGTTCCCGTCCGACGGCGACCGGGTCCCGTCGAACGTGGGGCCGAAAGCGCTGGTCCCGGTGAACGGCTGCGTGCTCGGCCCCGGCCGCCGAATGCGGGGGCGGGGCGACCCCGCCCTGGGTCGGTGGCGGCCGGGCCGGAGCTGCCCGCGGCCGGCTATTCGAACCCGCACCCGCAGACCCGCGTGGTCCACAGTGGACGTTCTGGGTCCTGGTGCGACGGTGGCGGGCACGCTGGACGCGGTGCTGGTGCGGGGTGATCAGCGCTGGCAGCGCGGCGAACTGGGCCGCGGTGAGTCCCCGGCGCAGGTGACCACGACCTTGGCCGACGGCCGGGTTCTCATCGCCGGGAACCGCGATCTCCGGCTGCGGCCAGCGCGGTGAGCGTTTCCAGGGCACCGGCCGCGATCGACACGCCGCGGCCGTGGCGGATCTCCGGTTCGCGCGGGTTGATCCGGATCAGCGCGCCCGTCGCCGCGCTGGCCAGCTCGGCGTAGCGGCGGACCGTCGGCACCGCCCGGCCCGCGCCCAGTTCCACCACCACGAGGTCCCGGGCGGTCCGGCGCCACGCCGTCAGCTCGTCGAGCTGGGCCTGGCTGCGGTGCGACACCCAGGAGAAGTCGCCGAACATCAGGATGTTGGGGCGCGCCAGCCCGCCGCAGCGGGGGCACGACGGCAGCGGCGGCTTCGCGCGCATCGTTTCCGGGTCGACCACGACTTCCTCGGCGGCGGGCCAGATGTCGTCCGTGCACCCGGCCAGGCACTGCAGGTGGTGGATCGAGCCGTGCGCCTCGGCGACGAACCCGAACCCCGCCGCCTGGAACTGGCCGTCCACATTGGACGTGAAGACGCGGGCGCCGTGGGGCAGGCGCGAGCCGAGCTCGCGCAGCAGGCGGAACCCGTCGTGCGGCACCGTCCGGCGGTACAACGAAAGCCGGTGCCCGTAGAAGCCCCAGGCCAGCTCGGGGTCTTCGGCGAAGTGCCGCGGGTCGGCCAGCTCCTCGAACCGCAGCCCGAGCCGGGCGTACGGCGGGTACGCGCGCCAGAAGCCTTCGCCGCCGCGGAAGTCCGGCAACCCGGAGTCGACGCCCATGCCGGCGCCGGCGCAGATCAGGAGCGCGCCGGCGCCGTCAAGGAGCTTCGCTGCTTCATTCACCCGGCTGCGAACCGAGGACGACCTCGAACTCCAGGAGGTTCGCGCCGGTGGAGACGGGCTTGGCCCGCTCGCCGGAGTGCGCCGCCGCGGCGGGGCCGCCCTTCGCCCACGCCTGGTAGTGCTCCTCGGTCTCCCACTTCGTGTACACGAAGTAGCGCGTCTCGCCGGAGACCGGCCGCAGCAGCTCGAAGCCGAGGAAGCCCGGCTGCTCGTCGACCGAGTGCATGCGCGCGGCGAACCGCTTCTCCAGCTCGGGGCCGGCACCCTCGGGGACCTCGATCGCGTTGATCTTCACGACACTCATGTCTCCCAGCCTAGTTGGCTCCGGGGCGGCGTCAGCTGCGCAGTGAGCCGGGGAACAGATCAGCGTCCGCGGGCAGCGTCGTGCCGCGGAACCACGTGTCGAAGAACGCCCGCAGGTCGTTGGCGCCGATCCGGGTCGCCATGGCCTCGAAGTCGGCCCAGGTCGCGTTGCCGTGGCGGAACCGGGACGGCCAGTCCCGCAGCAGCTTGGCGAACGCCGGGTCGCCGATTTCGCGGCGGAGGGCGTGCAGCGCCAGGATGCCCTTGTTGTAGACGCCTTCGAACTCGTGGCCCTGGCCCATGCCGACCAGCTTCTGCGCCCAGAAGTCCGTGCTGCCGCGGGTGATCTCGATGGCCGCGCGGTAGCGGTCGTCCAGGCTCTGGCCCTCGCGCTCGGCCCACAGCCACTGCGAGTACGACGCGAAGCACTCGTTCAGGCAGACGTCGGACCAGCTCTTGACCGAGACGGAGTCGCCGAACCACTGGTGGGCGTTTTCGTGCACCAGCGTCGGCAGGTCGGCCCACTTCGCGTACGTCGGCCGGGTCTGCGTCTCGAGCGAGAACGGGACGTCCTCGTTCAGGTAGATCCCGCCCGCCGCCGACTGCGGGTACTTGCCGAACTTGCCGCTCAGGAAGCCGAGCACCTCCGGCAGGCGGTCGCCGATCGCGCGGCGGCCTTCGACGCCCGGCGCGTACGCCGAGACGACCGGGGTGCCGTCCGGCAGCGTCGATTTGTCGACACCGAACTTGCCGATCGCGATCGTCGTCAGGTAGGTCGCCACCGGGTTCACCTCGGTCCAGGTGCCCGGCGGACCCTCGCGGCCGTTCGAGACGACCGTCCAGCCCGCTGGGACGTGCGCGGTGAGCGTGAAGGTGGCCTTGTCGCGCGGGGTCTCGTTGGCCGGGTACCAGAACGCCGCCGAGTGTGGCTCGCCGACCATGTACGCGCCGCCGTCGGCCGAGTGCTTCCAGCCGTTCTCGCTGCCGCCGTCGTGCGGGGTCCTGGCCGGGTCGCCGCCGTAGCGGACGCGCGTGCGGAACGTCGTCCCGGCGCGGATCGGTGCCGTCGGCGTGATGACCAGCTCGAACGCCTTCTCGCGGGTGAAGTGCGCCGTCTGCCCGTCGACTTCGACGCTGTGCACGTCCAGCCCGCGCAGGTCGAGGTCGAACCGGCTGAGGTCCTGGGTCGCCTTCGCGGTCACCGTGGTGTCGCCGTCGAGGTGCCCGCTCGGCGGGTCGTACTTGACGTCGACCTGGTAGCCGAGGGCGTCGTAACCACCGTTGCCGTCGTCCGGGTAGTAGGGATCGCCGGCGCCCGACGCGCCCGGAACCGGGTGCATGGGCGGCGGCGGGGGTGCCGCCGTCACGGCGTCGCCGCCGCATGCCACGGCGAGGATCGCCGCGGCACAGACAGCCAGGGCGGTGAGTCGGCGGCGCATACGACCACCATAGGTGATGGAAAGCGATCACTTGGTCACGTTCCGCACCAGGGGTTTTGTGGTTAGGTGGCCGCGTGCTCTGTTTCGGCGGCAGCGGCGTGCCGATCGTTCTGCTCCACGGCCTGATGGGCCGCGCGCGGACGTGGTGGCGGGTCGCGGAGTGGCTCCGGCCCTACGGCGCGGTCTACGGCCTCGACGCGCGCGGCCACGGCAACGCCCCGCGCGTCGGCCCGTGGACGACCGAGCGCTTCGCGGACGACGTCGCCGAAGCGCTGCGGACCCTCGACGCGGGCCCGGCGGTGCTCATCGGGCACTCGATGGGCGGCCTGCACGCCTGGGCGACCGCCGCGCGGCACCCGGAGCTGGTGCGCGCGGTCGTGTCGGAGGACTTCGCGCCCGACCAGCGCGGCCGGACCGTCGAGACCTGGCGCGGGTACTTCGAGAGCTGGCCGGTCCCGTTCTCCTCGCTCGACCACGTCCGCGAGTTCTTCGGCGACGCGGGCGGGTACTTCGCGGACTGCGTCGAGGAGCGTTCCGATGGGTTCCACCTGGTCGCGGACCTCGAGGACCTGTACGTCATCGCCGCGGAATGGGGCCGCCGGGACTACTGGGACGTCGTCGAGGCGATCCGCTGCCCGCTGCTGCTGGTCGAGGGCGAGCACACCGCGATGCCGCCCGGCCAGCAGGCCGAAGTCGCTTCGCGGGTGCCTGACGCGAAGCACCTGGTGGTGCCGGGTTCGGCCCACCTGCCCCACGACGAGGCCCCGGAGACCTACCGAGGTGCGGTGGAGGCTTTCCTCGCCCAGGTGTTCAACCGCTGAAACCCTGCGTGGCCGGAAGGACGGCACACCGAGCGCGTCGTTGAGCCCGGCGCACCGACCTCCCGGTCACGTGCGGGCCAGGTCCGCTCGCCAGGCCGCCGTCGACCGGTCGGCCGGGACGATCAGAGGCCAGACGTCCGCGCCGAGGAAGCCCGTCTCGTCGGACACCTTCGCCGCGGTGCACGTGTCGCGGGGCAACCCCGCCTGATCGGACAACGCGGCCACCGCGTCCTTTGTGGACTTCCCGAACACGCCGTCCGCCGGTACCCCGAACCCGGACTTGCGCAGGAACTGCTGGGCGAGTTGCACCTGACGGCCCGTGTCACCCGGCTTCAGCAGCGGCCACTCGGCTTCGGCACGCGCCACCGCGACGCCCAGGACGCGCCCGACGGCGGTCCGCAGCTCCGGCAGCCGGTTGTAGAGCACCTGGCCGGGGCACTCGGTCGAGTTGAAGTCGCGGTGGCCCTTGATGAACTCCGGCGCGATGCCGTACTGGCTCGCGATGTAGGCGACCAGCGAGACCAGCGAGTTCCACAGCGCCGGCGGCACGTCCACCGTGCTGTACAGGCCCTCGTTCTCGATGCCGATGACCTCGCTGTTGTGGCCGCCGACGTTCGCGCCCTGCACGTGCCGGGTGCCGCCGCGCAGGATCTCCAGGCTGCGGTGCCGTCCTTCGGTGATGTACCCGCCACGGCTGTTCGTGAACTGCTGGCCGCTGTCGATCCAGCCGTTCTTGTCCATGTGCAGGTTCTGGATGAACCGCGAGACGTAGTACGCGCGCGCCAGCGAGAAGTCGTCGTTCATCGGCGGGTCGACCGCGTGGTGCACGACGATGTAGGTCGGCTTGTGGTTCTCCACCACGATCGTGCCGGCGGCGGGCCGGGCGCCCCAGTCGGACGTCGGGTGGATCGCCGGAACCGGGACGGCCGCCGTGGCCGTCCCCGTGGTCGTCATCCCCAGTGCGCCGGCCGCGGTCGCGGTCACCCCCGCCTTCAGCAGGGTCCGGCGGTCAACAGTGACCATGCGTGAAACGGTAACTCCGCATCGCGTCAATGACAACTATTGACCAACTTTGGTTGTAGCGCGTTAGTGTTCACCTGGCAGGGCGAAGAGGCCGTCGCGGGTCTGCTCCAGGAGCCCGTCGACGAGCAGGGAGTCCAGGCAGCGGTCGCGCTGGCCGCCGTCGTGCCACACCAGGTCGAGCTTCGCCTTCTCGACCGGGCCTTCGCTGCCGCGCAGCACGTCGAGCAGCCGTCCGCGGACCTGCCGGTCGGTGCCGGCGAACTTCTGGACCGGCTTGGCCGGCCCGGTGTACTCGGGCCGCCCGGCGAGCTGCCACGCGCACTCGTCGTAGATCGGGCAGTCCGCGCACTTCGGGGCCCGCGCGGTGCAGATCAGCGCGCCCAGCTCCATGATCGCCGCCGAGAACCGAGCCGCGGGCGCGTCCTCGGCCGGCAGGAGCGCCTCGACGTCGTTCATGTCCCGCGTGTTCGAAGCCGGTCCGGCGTCCCCGGCCCCGTGGACCGCCCGTGCGACGACCCGCCGCACGTTCGTGTCGACGACGGGCGCGCGCCGCCCGTAGGCGAACGCGGCGACGGCGCGCGCGGTGTAGGCGCCGATCCCGGGCAGCGCGAGCAGAGTGTCCACATCGGACGGAACGACGTCTCCGTGCTCCTTCGCGATGACCCCGGCGGCCTCGTGCAGCCGCAGCGCCCGGCGCGGGTAGCCGAGCTTGCCCCAGGCCCGCACGACCTCGCCCTGCGACGACGCGGCCAGCGCGGACGGCACCGGCCAGCGCGCCAGCCACTCGTGCCAGATCGGCTGCACCCGGGCGACCGGGGTCTGCTGGAGCATGATTTCGCTGACCAGGACGCCCCAGGCCGAGCAGGTGGGCTCGCGCCACGGGAGATCCCGGCCGTGCGTGGAGAACCAGTCGAGCAGTACGTCAGCGTCCACAGCCACGCCGGGAGGCTACTTCGCGTGCTTCGGCAGTTCGCGGGCGACCTCGTCCGGCGACGGCATGGCGGCGATCTCTTCGGCGATCGCGCGGGCCGCGTCCCGGCAGGAGGCCGCGTTCCGGGCCTGTTCGGTGACGGCTTCCGCGCTCAGCTCGGCGGGCAGGAGCTGCGTCGCGGCTCCCGCGGCAAGAAGGGCCTCGGCGTTGGCGAACTGGTCGGCACCCTGCGGCAGGACGAGCTGTGGCACGCCCGCGGCGAGTGCGCCCAGCGTGGTGCCGCTGCCGCCGTGGTGCACGACGAGGTCGGCGTGCGGTACCACCGCCGCCTGCGGCACCCAGGCGCGCAGGGTGACGTGGCCGGGCACCGGGCCGAGCTCCTCGGGACGCACCCGCCCGGTGGCCACCACGAGGGGCACGCCGAGGGCCGCCAGCCCCCGGATCGCCGTCGTGAGCACCTCCGGGGTGCCGAACGCGGTGCCGAGGGTCAGGTAGATCAACGGCCCCCGGAAGTCGCCCGGCTCGGCGAAGGGCACGGGCCGCACCGGGATGCGCTCGGCCGTCGCGAGGAAGTCCGCGTCCTGCAGCGACGGCGGGCAGATGTCGAGGTGCACGCCACCGGCGGGGCGCTCGAACCCGATCCCGCGCGGGAACATCCGGCCGAACCCGTGCCACAGCGACGGGATCCCGGCACGCTTCGCCGCGAGGCCCACCTCCGGGACGCCCCACCCGTGCACGACCAGGTCCGGCTGCAGCCGCTTCAGGTCCGGTTCGAGGTCTTCGGCGTAGATCTCGTAGAACGAGTCGGCCGGCCGGAAGGGGTTCAGCCCCCGCAGCGACTCGTGGACGTGCTCGCCGGCGGCGAAGTGCACCTCGTGCCCGACGTCCCGCGCCGCGACCGCGAGCGGGACCATCGGGTACGTGTGGCCGGCCGACGCGAGCCCGGCGAAGAGAATGCGCATGCTGTTCCCATCCGGATGTTGTCAACATCTGGATGGGAACTCTACTGGACCTCGGTGAGCTTCCCGGTCTTCACGTCGTAGACGAACCCGCGCACGTTCTCGGTGTGCGGCAGGTAGGCGCTGCGCCGCACCCGCTCCACCGATGTCCGGACGCTGTTCTCGACGCTGCGGAAGGCCTCGACCGACCACGTCGGCCGCAGCCCGGTGTCGCTCTCGAGCTCGTCCTTGAAGTCGTCCTCCGTCACCATCGAGAGGCCGCACTCGGTGTGCTGGACGATCAGCACCTCGCGCGTCCCCAGCTTGCGCTGCGAAAGGGCGAGCGAGCGGATCATGTCGTCGGTCACCACGCCGCCCGCGTTGCGGAGGACGTGCGATTCGCCCTGCAGGAGGCCGAACAGCTCGAACACCCGGATCCGGGCGTCCATGCAGGTCAGGACGGCCACCTGGAGCGACGGCTTGGGGGACGACCGGTCACCGGGCGTCACCTCGCCGAGTTCCTGGTTGCGCTTGAGCAGTACGTCGATCGAGGTCATCGGTCACCTTCCGGCCAGTGGCCCCGCGGCGCGGGCGTACCACTCCATTTGACCGGGTGACTACCCCGCTGAGCAATGCGCTAAGAGCAATGTCACGAGCTCAGCCGCCGAACCAGGGCTCCTCGACGGTCCGCGGCGGCGCCGACGTCCGGCCGACGCGCAGCTCGGTCGGCAGGGTGATCGTCTTGGGTGCGCTCCGCTCGCCCGAGCTGAGCAGCAGCCGTCCGGCCGTCTTGCCCTTCTCCAGGACCGGCTGGTGGACCGTGGTGAGCCCGATCCGCTCGGCTTCGGCGATGCCGTCGAAGCCGGTCACCGTCAGGTCCTGCGGCACCCGCAGCCCGCGCCGCTCGGCCTCGGCCATGGCGCCGAGTGCGAGGATGTCCGAGGTGCAGATCACCGCCGTGATCTGCGGGTACGCGTCCAGCAGCTGGCGGGCCGCGGACGCGCCGTCGTCCACCGTGTGGTCGAAGCGCTCGACCACCGGGACGCCCGCCCAGTCGACGCCCGCCGCCGAGAACGCGACGGCCAGTGCTTCCAGCCGGGTGCGCTGGACGTGGAAGTGCGCGCCGCTCTGCCGGGTCGCGGAGACGAAGTCGTCGTTGCGCTCGCGGGCCAGCCGCATGCAGATCACGCCGACCTGCCGGTGTCCCAGCGTCACCAGGTGCTCGGCGATCTTGCCGACCGCCGCGGCGTCGTCCGGGCCGACGCGGTCGATGCCCTCGATGCTCGGCTGGTCGATGATCACCGTCGGCACCGGGCGCTCGAGCACGGCGGCCAGGTGCGGGTCGTCGTCCGGTACGGAGTAGACGACGAAGCCGTCGACGCCCGCCCGGTGCACCGCGGCGACGTCTTCGCGGCCCGGGCTGGCCGGCACCAGGTGCAGGCCGACGCCGGCGTCTTCGCAGGCCAGCGCCAGTCCTTCGAGCACGCCGACGGCGGCGGGGTCGCGGAAGGCGTAGGAGAGGTTCTCGGTGAGCAGCAGCCCGACCGCGCCCGCCTTGCGCGTGCGCAGGGAGCGGGCGACCGGGTCGGGACCGGGGTAGCCGAGGCGTCGCGCGGTCTCGAGGACGCGGCGGCGCAGTTCCGGGGACAGCTGGTCCGGCCGGTTGTAGGCGTTGGACACCGTGGTCCTGGACACACCGAGCTCCGCCGCGAGCGACGCCAGCGTCGCCTGCCTCCGGGTGCGAATAGGACGTCCCATCAGCAAACCGTAACGGTTCAGATCGAATTCATGAAGAGACACCCCGCGTGGTCGATGTCTCGATCTGCATGCATGAAGACGCATACACCAAAGCGCGATCGGATGGCCAGAAAGTCATCCGGATGGGGTAAGGTGAATCTGACAACGGTTTCCATTAGCGTCTGTGTATGTCTCTCAGGAGTTCCTCGATGAGTTCTCGCCGCACCAGGAGCGTGCTCGCCGCCGCTTCGGCCCTGTCCGTGTTCGCCCTGGCCGCGTGCTCCGGCGGGACGTCCTCCGACGGCGGTGGCGCGCAGGCGGGCGGCGACGGCAAGATCAAGGTCGTCGCGTCGACCGACGTCTGGGGCAGCGTGGTCAGCGCCGTCGGCGGGGAGAACGTCGAGGTCAAGTCGATCATCCACGACCCGTCGGCCGACCCGCACTCGTACGAGACGACGGCGGACGACGCCCTCGCGGCGAAGGGCGCGCAGCTGCTGCTGTCCAACGGCGGCGGGTACGACGAGTTCTTCGGCAAGCTCACCGAGCAGGCGGGGAGTGCGAAGAAGCTCGTCGCCTACGACATCGCCGCGACCGGCGACGAGAACGAGCACGTCTGGTACGACCTGCCGGGCGTCGACAAGGTCGCCGACCAGCTCGCCGCGCGGCTGGGCGAGCTGAAGCCGGCCGCCAAGCAGCAGTTCGCCGACAACGCGACCGCGTTCAAGGCGAAGGTCGACGCGCTCGAGAAGCGGCTCGAAGAGCTGGGCGCGACCCACCCGGGCACGAAGGTCGTCGTGACCGAGCCGGTCGCGCACTACCTGCTGGCGAGCGCGAAGATCACCGACGCGACGCCCAAGGCGTTTTCGGACGCGGTGGAGAACGACACCGACGTCCCGGCCGACGCCGTCAGCGCGTACAAGCAGCTCATCGCGACCAAGCAGGTCAAGGCGCTGGTCAACAACGAGCAGACGGTGACACCGCTGACCCAGGACGTCGTCAAGCAGGCGAAGGAGGCCGGGATCGGCGTGGTCGGCGTGACCGAAACGCTCCCCGCGGGTGTGACGGACTACATTGGCTGGATGACCGGGGAAGTCGACGAGCTGGCTGGGGCGTTGAAGTAGGCATGCCTCCTGTCTCCGACGACGTACGCCCCGCGGTCCGGGTCCGCGGGGCGGGCCTCGCGTTCGGCCCGCGCACCCTCTGGTCCGGGCTGGACCTCGTCGTCGAGCCGGGTGAGTTCCTCGCCGTGCTCGGCCCGAACGGTTCCGGCAAGAGCAGCTTCCTCAAGGCGCTGCTGGGCATGCAGGACCTGTCGGCGGGCACGGTCGAGATCGCCGGTGGCCGTCCCGGCGGCGCGAACCGCAAGGTCGGGTACATCCCGCAGCAGCGCGCGATCGACGAGTCGCTGACGCTGCGCGGCGTCGACCTGGTCGGGCTGGGCCTCGACGGGCACCGCTGGGGTTTCGGGTTCCCGGGCATCTCGGCACGACGCCGTCAGGTCGCTTCGGCGATTTCCCACGTGGGGGCGACGCGGTACGCGAAACAGCCGGTCGGCCGCCTGTCCGGCGGTGAACAGCAGCGGCTGCGGGTGGCCCAAGCCCTGGTCGGCGACCCCGAGGTGCTGCTGTGCGACGAGCCGCTGCTGTCGCTCGACCTGGCGCACCAGCGCGCGATCAGCGAGCTGATCGATTTCCGGCGGCGCGCGGCCGGGACGGCGGTGCTGTTCGTGACGCACGAGATCAACCCGGTGCTGCCATTCGTCGACCGCGTGCTGTACCTGGTCAACGGCCAGTTCCGGATCGGCAGGCCGGACGAGGTCATGACCACCGCGACGCTGTCGGAGCTGTACGGCACCCGCGTCGAGGTGCTCAAGGTCGGCGGCCAGATCCACATCGCGGGCGCACAGAGCGCGTTGTGCGAAGCCGAGCCGCACCACCACGAACACGACGTCGAAGAGCAAGTGGGCTGAGTCTTGGATCTGTTCGACTTCGGCAAGACCTGGGAGCTGATCACCGAGCTCGAGGGCGTCCAGACGGCACTGCTGGCCGCGGCGATCCTCGGCCTGGTGGCCGGCGTGCTGGGCCCGCTGATCGTGATGCGGCGGATGTCGTTCGCGGTGCACGGGACGTCGGAGCTGGCGTTCACCGGCGGCGCGGCGGCCCTGCTGCTCGGGATCGGCGTCGAGTACGGCGCGTTGATCGGCGCGGTGGTGGCGGCGTTGCTGCTGGGCATCCTCGGCGCGCGTGATGCCGACCGCGACTCGGTGATCGGCGTGATCCTGTCCTTCGGGCTGGGGCTGGGCGTGCTGTTCCTGGCGCTCTACAAAGGACGGCAGGGGAACAAGTTCGGGATCCTGACCGGCCAGATCATCACGATCGACTCGACGAACCTGACGTTGTTCGTGGTGTCGTCGGTGGTGGTGCTGGCGGTGCTGGCGCTGGTCTACCGGCCGTTGCTGTTCGCTTCGGTGGACCGGAACGTGGCCGTGGCGCGCGGGGTCCCGGTGAAGACGCTGACCGTGGTGTTCGCGCTGCTGGTGGGTGTCTCGACGGCGCTGAGCGTGAAGGTGGTCGGCTCGCTGCTGGTGGTGGCGCTGATGGTGACCCCCGCCGCGGCGGCGGCCCGCGTGACGGCGTCCCCCTGGAAGGCGACGGTGCTGGCGGTGGTGTTCGCCGAGGTCTCGGCGGTGGGCGGGATCGTCCTGTCGCTGGCCCCGGGGCTGCCGGTGAGCGCGTTCGTGACGACGATTTCGTTCCTGATCTACGTGGTCTGCCGGGTGCTCGCCTGGCAGCGTGACCGCCGGACGCGGGTGCGCTCGGTGGAACCGGCCCTCGTCGCGGCGGCCTAACCCAGCATCAGCAGGACCTGCAGCTCACCCACCACGAACCCGATCACGCCTCCGACGGCGATCAGCTTCCACTCGTCCTGCCGGAACGCCGGCCGCAGCAGGCCTTCGAACTCCAGCGGCGTCAACGCCAGCATCCGCTGCTCGATCACCTTCGCGACGTCCATCGCCTCGGTCAGGTAGCCCTCGGCGTACCGGGCCGTGTCCGGCAGCTGCTCCAGGGCCTTGCGGGCCGCCGCGTGCTTCATCTCGCGCAGGCGCGTGCCGCCCACCGTCCAGGCCAGGGGCATCTGCGCGTCGACCGTTTCCGACACGAGGTGCTCCACGCGGGCGGCCAGCCGGTCCGCGCGGGGGCCGCGCAGGATCGCGTCCAGGAGGTTCTGGACGGTCAGGACCTCGTTCGCGATCAGCTCGCCGTACTGCCGCGCCACCTCGGCGCGACGGCGCTGGAACTTGCCCTGGAAGATCACCCGGCCCACGCGCACCGGCTCGCGCGGGACGAAGATCAGCTTGATCGCCAGCCAGTCGGTGCACAGCCCGATGACCCCGCCGAAGGCGGGCAGCACCCACGGCTCGCGCGTGAACGCCCACACGATCGTCTGCACGAGACCCAGCCCGAAGCCGAAGTAGATGCCCATCCGCGCGATGAACGCCATCTCCGGGCGGGACGTCTCGCGGATCAGCCGGACCAGCAGCTTCTTGTCCCGGGTCAGCCGCTGGACGGTCATGTGCTGGACGTCGAGCACCTCGTCGAGGTTCTCGCGGACGTCGTCGAGGAACTCCCGCACCAGCCGCGGCGCCGACGCCTGGACCTGCTTGATCAGCATCTCCTGGGCCAGCGTCGGCAGGACCTCCCACAGCCGCGGGTGGTGCTCGGCCAGCACTTCGCGCGCGGTGTGGTCGACCGCGCGCAGCAGCGGCTGTTCCAGCTCGCTGGTGATGATCACCGGGTCGATCCGCGCGAGCACTTCGCGCAGGTCCAGCAGGTTCGCCGTGAGCAGCTCGGTCGCGACCGCGGCCATCCGCCCGCCGTGCTTCGGGACGACGCCCTGCCAGCCGAGCAGCGGCGGGATCCCGACGAACTCCAGCGGCCGGAACATCATCTCGATGGCGACGCGCTTGGTGACGTACCCGATCAGCGCGGCGACGAACGGCATCGCCGCGTACAGCGGCCAGTGCCGGGCGAGGTCGTGCAGGACTGCGTCCATTCCGGCCTCCCTCACGGTCCCGAGATCGAAACCGTACCGGCTACCCGATGAGCGCCGAAGCCTCCGCCGCCTGCGGGTCGCCGAGTGCCTCGAACACGGCCCGCGCGCGCCGCCAGCAATCGCGGGCCTGGTCCGGCTCACCGAGCCGGGACAGGGAACGGCCGAGGTTCATCAGGGTCCGTGCCCGGCCGTAGTCGTTGCCGGCGAGGACGTGCTGCGCGATCGCCTGGCGGTAGCGGTCGACGGCGCGGCGGTGGTCGTCGCGCAGCGCGTACGTCTCGGCGAGGTTCGCCAGGCAGATCGCCGTGTGGTAGCGGTCGCCGCGCCGCCGGAACACGGCCAGTGCCTCGCGGTTGCGGGCCGTCGCCGGTTCCAGGCGGCCGAGGGAGCTGTTCGCCAGCGCGGTGTTCATCAGGGCCAGCGCCTCGCCGAGAGTGTTGCCCCGGGCCCGGTGCAGCTGCCCGGCCTGGGTGAACGCCGCCAGCGCCGGTTCGAACCGGCGCGTCTCGGCGTAGGCGACGGCCAGGCTGTTCAGCGTCACCGGTGCGCGGTCGTCGTCCCCGGTCGCCCGGTGCAGCTCCAGTGCCTGCCGGAAGTACGCGATGGCTTCGTCGTACTGGCCGTTCACAGCGTGCGCGGAGCCGAGGCTGGCCAGCAGCGCGCCTTCGGCCTTCGGATCGCCGAGCCGCCGCGCCGACCGCAGCCCGGCTTCGCTGGTCTCGAGCCAGTCTCGCCGCCGCTTGCCCGCGTAGCAGTACGACGACACTGCGAGCGCCAGCTGCCAGGCGTGTTCGTGCAGCCCGTGGGCCGCGGCGCCGTCGATCGCCGCGACCAAATTGGCCTGTTCGGCGTCGCACCAGCCCATCGCGCTGCGGTGGTCCGCGAACGCCACCGGCGTGACGGCGCCGATCGGCTCGACCAGCTCGAACGGCGGCCGGTGGGGCCGCAGCAGCTGCTCGGCGGCGACCGTCGTGTGCAGGTACCAGTCCAGCACCCGGTGCCGGGCGACCCGTTCCTCCGGATCCCCGGCGGCCAGCTCCGCGGCGTAGTCGCGCAGGAGGTCGTGACAGCGGTAGCGGCCGGGCGCGTCCCGCTCGAGGAGGTTCGCCCTGACCAGCTCGGCAAGCGCTTTCCCGGGCTCCGCGCCCGCGAGCGCGGTGACGCCGGCCTCGCTCATCGTCTGGCCGGGGTGCACGGCCAGCAGCCGGAACAGCCGGGCCGCGGCCGGGCTCAGCGCCCGGTAGGACCACGAGAAGACGGTGCGCAGGTTCTCGCCGGTGAGGTCGAAGGCGTCCAGCCGCTGCCCCGCCCGGAGCCGGGCGGTCAGTTCGGCCGGCGAGACGCCGGGCTCTTCCAGCGCGCGGGCCGCGACGATGCTCAGCGCCAGCGGGACGTGCCCGCAGTAGGCGGCGAGCGCGGCCACGCCGTCCCGGTCGTCCCGCAGCCGGGCCTGCCCCAGGTAACCGGCGAGCAGGTCGGCGGACTCGGCCGGGCGGAACGGCCCGAGCCGGACGGCGGCCGCGTGCTCCCGCGCGACCAGGCCGCTCAACCGGGTGCGGCTGGTGACGAGCACGAGGCACCGGCGCCCGCCCGGCAGCAGCGGCCGGACCTGCCCCGCGTCGGCCGCGTTGTCGAGCAGCACGAGCGTCCGGCGGTCGGCCAGCAGGCTGCGCAGCCGGGCGGCCTGCTCGCCGGCGTCCGCCGGGACCGAGCCGGGTGGCACGCCGAGGGAGTGCAGCATCCGCGGCAGCGCCTCGGCGGGCCGCATCGGCGCCTCGGTGTGGTCGAAGCCGCGCAGGTCCAGGTACAGCTGGCCGTCCGGGAAGCGGTCGCGGGCGTGGTGGGCCCAGTGGACCGCCAGCGTCGTCTTGCCGATCCCGCCCATGCCGTGCACGACGACGATGCCCGCGTCCCCGGCCGCCGAATCCAGCTCGGCGAGCTCCGGTCGACGGCCGACGAACCCGCGCCGGGCGTGCGGCAGCTCGGCGGGCACGCCGGGCCGGGCCGCGGCGGGCTCGGCCGCCTGTCCGGTCGCGGTCAGGATCCGCTGCTGCACCGAGCGCAGGTAGCGGCCCGGTTCGACGCCGAGGCCGTCGATCAGGGCCCGCCGTGCTTCCTGGTACTCGCGCAGCGCCTCGGCGGTCTGCCCGGTGGCCTGCAGCGCGAGCATCAACCGGCCGCGGAACTGCTCGGCCAGTGGGCGCTCGGCGACCAGCGCGCGCAGCTCGCCGAGCATCCCGGCGTGGTTCCCCACGGCCGTTTCGGCGTCGATCCACGCCTCGGTCAGCTGTCCCCGGAACTCCGCCCACGCCGGTTCGTGGCGCTGCCGCAGCAGTTCCGAACCGACGTCGGCGAGCAGCTCGCCGCGGGAAATGGCGTGCGCTTCAGCGAGCAGGACGACCGCTTTTTCCCGATCGCCGCATTCGATGGCGGCCTTGTGCAGCTCGCGGACGCGGAAAACGTCGACGTCTCCGGGTGCGACGTCCAAGGAATAGCCGGGCGCCCGCGTCACGATCCGCGCCCGGTCCGTCCCGGACAGGTTCTTCCGCAGCCGCGTGACGTGACTGTGCACCGTTTCCCGGGCGGTGACCGGCGGCTCGTCGCCCCAGAGGCAGTCGACCAGGCTCTCGGCCGAGACGACCTGTCCCGGTTGCATCGCGAGCGCGGCGAAAATGACCCGTTGCCGCGCCGACGTGATTCGCGTGGTCGCGCCCGAGTCGTCGCGAATTTCGAGCGGGCCGAGCAGGCGGATCTCCACGCGGCGCAGTCTGCCACCGATCTGCCATCCCGTTGCCAGGTTCGGCGGGGAAGCTGAACTCTCCGGGCCGGGGGATCGGTCCACACCGGCGGCCGTCCCAACCCCTCGTGGGGCGGCCGCCCTCAGCCGAGCAGCGCCAGCACCTGCAGCTCGCCGACGAGCCCGCCGATCACCGCGCCGACGGCGATGAGCTTCCACTCGTCCTGCCGGAACGCCGGCCGCAGCAGCTGCTCGAACTCGAGCGCGCTCAGCTTCTTCATCCGGTCGACGATCGTGTTGCGCACGTCGAGGGCGTTGATCGCGTAGTCCTCGGCGTGGCGGATCGTCTCCGGGACGCGTTCCGCGGCCTTCGCCGCCGCCGTCTGCTTCATCTCCTGGAACCGTTTCGTGCCGACGGCCATGGCGACGAACGGCTTGACCACGCTCGCCTGCGCGTCGATCGTCTTCTGCACCTCGCGGGTGATCAGCGCGAACAGCCGGTCGGACTTCGGGCCGCGCAGCACGGCTTCCAGGAGGTTCGGGATGGTGATGATCTCGCGCGCGATCATGTCGCCGTAGTCGGCGGCGACCTGGTCACGGCGCTTCTGGAAGACGCCCTGCCAGGTGTAGCGGCCGAAGAACCGCTTCGGCTCGCGCGGCAGGAAGATCATCTTCAGGGCCAGCCAGTCGGTGAGCCAGCCGATGCCGAGGCCGAACAGCGGCAGCACGATCGGCGACTTCGTCAGCGCCCACACCACGAGCTGGACGCAGCCGAGCGCGAACCCGAAGCCGATGCCCGAGCGGGCGATGAACCGCATCTCGGGCCGGGAGATGTCCCGGATCAGCCGGTTGAGCAGCGCCTTGTCGCGGACCAGGTTCGTCACGACCATGTGCTTGAGGTCGAGGACGTCCTCGATGTTGTCCGCGATCTCCCGCATGATCTTCGTGATCGCCTTCGGCGCCTCGGCCTGGACGCGCTTGAGCAGCAGCTGCTGCGCACTGGTGGGCAGGACCTCCCAGAGCCGCGGCTGGTAGGTCTCCATCACCTCGCGGGTGACGTCCTCGACGACCCGCAGCAGCGGCTGCTCGATCTCCTTCGCCACCTCCGCCGGGTCGAGCCGGGCGAAGATCTCCTTCGGGTCGACGAGGCTGGTCGTCAGCATCTCGGTGGCGGTGGCGGCCATCCGCTCGGCGTTCGCGGGCAGCACGCCCTGCCAGCCGAAGGGCCTGACGCCGACGAACTCCAGGGGCCGGAACATCATCTCGATGGCGACGCGCTTGGTGACGTAGCCGATCAGCGCCGCGATGACCGGCATGGTGACGTACACCTGGCAGTGCGTGCCGAAGTCCACGCGCGCACGCTATCGGTGCCGGGTCAGTGCAGCAGGAGGAGCACCTGCAGTTCACCCACCAGGCCACCGATGACCGCGCCGACGGCGATGAGCTTCCACTCGTCCTGCTTGAAGGCCGGTCGCAGGATGCCCTCGAACTCGAGCGGGGTGAGCTGCCGCATCTTCGTGACGATCGTGTTCCGGACGTCGAGCGCGCCGGTGGCGTAGCTCTCGACGTGTTTCACCGTTTCGGGGAGGAACTCGATCGCTTTGGCCGCAGCCGCGCGCTTCATCTCCTGGTACTGCCGGCCGCCGATGGCCAGCGCGACCAGCGGCTTGGCGATGCTCGCCTGCGCGTCGATCGTGCGCTGGACCTCGCGGGTGACCATGGCGAACAGCTTGTCCGAGCGCGGCCCGGTGAGCACGGCCTCCATCACGTTCCGCACGGTGAGCACCTCGTCGGCGATCAGCGCCCCGTAGTCGGCGGCGACCTCCTGGCGGCGCTTCTGGAACATCCCCTGCCAGCGGAAGACGCCGAACCCGCGCGGCTCGCGCGGGTAGAAGATCATCTTGAGGGCGAGCCAGTCCGTGACGAAGCCCGTGACGAAACCGAAGACCGGCATGATCAGCGGCTGCTTCGTCACCGCCCAGGCGACGAACTGGACGAGCCCGATCACGAACCCGAACCAGATCCCCGAGCGCGCGATGAACCGGAACTCGGGCGCGGCGACCTCGCGGATCAGCCGGCAGGTGAGCGACTTGTCGCGGACCATGGCATTGATCAGCATGTCGTCGACGTCGAGGACGTCGTCGATGTTGGTCGAGACCTCCTGCAGCAGCCGCCTGACGACGGCCGGCGCCTGCGCGCGGACCTGGTCGACGAGCAGCCGCTGCGCCCGGGCGGGCAGCATTTCCCAGAGCCGCGGCTGGTGGGTCTCCATGACCTCCCGCGTGACCTCCTCGACGGCCTTCAACAGGGGTGGTTCGAGCTCTTTGACCATTTCTTCCGGGTCGAGCCTGGCGAAGATCTCCTGCGGGTCGACGAGGTTGCGGGTGAGCAGGTCGACGGCGGTGGTGGCCATCCGCCGCGCGTTCGCCGGGATGACGCCCTGCCAGCCGAACGGCCTGATCCCGGCGAACTCCAGCGGGCGGAACATCATCTCGATGGCGACGCGCTTGGTGAGGTAGCCGATCAGCGCCGCGATCAGCGGCATGGTGGCGTAGACGGGCCAATGCGCGCCGATGTCCGCGAGGACGGCCTGAATGTCCACAGTGGCCTCCTCGCGTCACGGCCGGGCGATTCAGGATGCCATGCGTCACCGGGGGTTCCAATATCCGTGATGCATCCTTTTGGCGGTACGCATCGAAGGACCCTTGCTCATTAAGGTGGCCCGATGGTCGCGCCTGAGAAGCCCCACTCCTCCCCGAAGACAGCCCAGTTCGCCGTGGGTGTCCGCGGCTACAACCAGCGTCAGGTCGACGAGCGTCTCGCCGAGCTGACCAAGGAGCTTCGCGAGACGTCCCGCAACCGCGACGACGCGGTCGCGACGTCCTCGGACCTCACGAAGGCTCTCGCGTACGCGCAGAAGGAGCTGGCCGAGACGAAGGCCGCCCTCGCCAGGATGAGCTCGAGCCCGTCCGGCGCCGGCGCGATGGCCGAGCGCGTCCGGATGATGATGCAGCTCGCCGAGGAGGAGATCGCGGACCTGCGGTCGGCGGCGGAGGCGGACGCGGCCTCGACCCGCGACCAGGCGGACAAGTACGCGCACGAGACCCGCCGCACGGCCGACAAGCTGGCGAAGGACGCGGAGGAGGAGCGCGCCCGGTTGCTGTCGGACGCGCGGGCCGAGATCGAGAAGCTGAACGCGGCGGCGGGCGCCAAGCGGGTCGAGCAGGCGGCGGCGGCCGAGCGGGCCCGCAAGGAAGCGGACGCGGCGGCGGAGGCCGCGGCGGCTTCGCTGCGCGAAGAGGCGGACCGTAAGGCTGCCGAGGAGCTGGCCGCGCGGAAGAAGGCCTTCGAGGAGGAGTTCGCGCGGAAGAAGCAGGAGACCGAGGCGGCGCTGGCTTCGGCGCAGGCGTCGCAGGCGTCGGCGGATCAGAACCGGAAGCTGGCCCTGGACCTGCGGGCGAAGGTGGCCGAGCGGATCGCGGCGACCGATGTGGCGGTGAAGGAGGCCATGCGGTTGCTGGCACCGGCGGAGGACGCGCCTGCTGCCAATGGGGACCGGAAGCCTGCGCCGGCTCCGAAGTCCTCGGCCGCCGCGGCGGCTCCTGCCGCTGCTCCCGCGGCTCCCGCTGCTCCGGCGAAGGCTTAGATTCGGGAGTGGGCGTTTTCGCAGGCCAGGCTCGGTGGGCTGGACTTGGGGACGCCCCCGGAACTACGGGGCAGCGCCGAGGCGACGTCATGAACGAGTCGTTCATGACGTCTGGTGTCAGGAAAGAGTCGTTCATGACATCCGGCGGCCGGGGACGAGTCTTCGCTCCGGCGAAGGCTTGGTCATCCACATCGGCTTGAGTTGTCCACAGATTTCCGGAGAGGGCGTTTTCGCAGGCCAGACCCGGTAGACTGGACTTGGGGACGCCCCCCGGGAGGGTGGGGGTCTTGTCTGGGCCAGAGTGGTGGGCATGATCCTCGAGACCGAGCGGGCCGCCGTGTGTGCCTATGCGCGCCGGATGGTTGGTGACGGCCTGGTCGTCGGTACCTCCGGCAACGTCTCGCTGCGGGCCGGTGACCTCGTGGCCGTCACGCCCACCGGGGTCGCCTACTCGAGCCTCACCCCTGGCGACATCGTCGTCGTCGATCTCGGTGGCCAGGTCGTCGACGGGGTACTCAAGCCGACCAGTGAACTGCCGATGCACCTGTCCGTGTACTGGGACGTCCGTGACCCGGACGGGGAGCCCGTGACCGCCGTCGTGCACACGCACTCGCCGCACGCCACCGCCGTCTCGACGCTCGTGCGGGAGGTGCCGCCGATCCACTACATCGTCGCCACCATCGGCCCCTCGGTGCGCGTCGCGCGCTACGCCACCTACGGCACGCCCGAGCTCGCCGCCGCCGTGCTGGAGGCGCTCGAAGGGCGCCGCGGGTGCCTGATGGCCAACCACGGCACCCTCACCTACGGCGACGGCCTCGAGGCCGCCTACCACCGCGCCCAGCAGCTCGAATGGGCCTGCCGCGTGTGGCTGCTCGCGCAGAG
This sequence comes from Streptomyces sp. MN03-5084-2B, assembly GCA_033793495.1. Lineage (GTDB taxonomy): Bacteria > Actinomycetota > Actinomycetes > Mycobacteriales > Pseudonocardiaceae > Amycolatopsis. The sequence goes on from JARAWT010000007.1 coordinate 64,278, forward strand.
CGCCGGCCGGCCCGGCCTGCTGCCGGCACCCGAGGTCGCCAACGTCGTCGACCGGCTGCGGGGCTACGGGCAGGGTTAGGACTCCCGCGGTGGCCGGTCCTCGTGGTGTCGGGTGGCGAGATAGCCGGAAAGTTCTCCCGCCTCGAACAGCGACAGTTTCAGCAATTGCCGTTCCGGGCCGACGAACAAGGCGATCCCCCGGTCGGGGTGGATGCGGGCGCCTCGGGAAACCCGGAGGACGTCCCAGGTGAAGTCCAGGCGGGCGGCCGGTTCGCCCAATTCCGGAATCAGCTCTTCGAGCGGCGTCCGCAGCTGCGGCAAAGTCGCTTCGACCAGGATGAGCCGGCTTTCGCTGCGCCACGCCTTCAGGTGCTGCGGATACCCGTCCGCGGTGTGCATCCGGTAGTGGCCGATGGCGTTTTCGGTGCCGAGCAGGCCCCGGGCCTCGGCGTCCACCAGGCTGGGGAAACGTGCTTCGAAATCGGCGTAGGCCGCCTCCGCCGGCAGGCCCCGCCAGCTGCGGAAATCCCGCGAAGCGATCAGGTCCCAAGCTTCCGGGGCCGGTGTTCCCACAGCGCTTTCACCCCATTCGGATGAGCTCGGTCCGGCCGAGGAAGAACGCGGCCATGGCGTTGCGGATACCGATGACCCCGACGGCCCGCTCGGCATTGTTCCACTCACTGTATCGGTCCGGCGGCGGGATCGGGTGCGCGGTCGGATGACCGGCGTCGTGGAATGTTCCCTCGATCTGGGCCCGGAGGGTCGCGTCGAACACGAGCCCGTCCCACACCATTTTGGCGAAGTAGTCCGTCATGCCTTCGCGGAGCACGAATCCGCCGCGCTGTTCCGGCTGCGCTTCGCGGAACGTCACGTGCCTCGGGTGTTCGAGGGTGTGCACGTACTCGTGGATCACGGTGCCGAACAGCTCGTAGAGGATGTCCCGGTTGGCCGCCGCGGTCGGCCCGCGGTACCGCTGGAGGTTGATGTGGCCGCCCTCAGCCGAGGCCGGCCAGTTGCGGTGGATGTCCAGCAGTTCGGCACGCCGTGATCGGAGGATCACGTTCTTGACCATGGTGATGAGCCGAGCCTCGTCCGCCCGGCTCTGCACCGCGCCGTGTTCGCGGTCGATCGCGGCGATGCTTTCCTCACCCATGAGGAGCTTGTCGACCCGCCACTCCGCCGCCGCGTCCGCCGCCTGGGTGGACGCGTTGATCTGCATGTCGCGAACGTCGAACTGGTCCATGATGTTGAGCCCGAACGCCAGCGCCGGGCCGGTCTGGTACCGGCCGAAGACCGCGTCGGTCACGGCTTTGGCGCGCCCGGCGATGCGGTCGATTTCGGTGCCGTCCATCAGGTTGGCGGGGATCCGGGGCGGGCGGCTGGTGACGAGGTCGGCGTGCAGGCCGGCGATGGCGTCGGAGAGGGCGCCGATGATCCGGTGGTGGTACGGCTCCGCGTGGGTGGCGATCGTCCGGTGGAACGTCGGCAGCCGGCCGGCCGCGGCGCGCTGCTCGGTGGTGACCGCGGCGCGCAGGGCCGCGCGCTCGGCGGCGTTCAGGGTCCGGGTCCCGTCGGTCAGCCCCCGCCGCGCGTCGGTGGCGATGGCCCGCTCCGGCGCGTGGCCGAGGAAGTGCTGGTCGAGCAGCTCCATCGTGCGCCCGTCGAGGATCCCGTTCACCGCGGCGCCGCTCAGCCCGCGGGCGGCTTGGAAGGCGCGCACCGCCTGCCGCGTCTGCGGGCCGAAGTGCCCGGTCACCACGGTGCCGAACCCGGCGTCGGCGAGCGCCTGCTGCACGATCGTGACCGGCAGGCCGTCGGCCCCCGCCTGGAGCAGGCGCTCGCTGTCGTAGACGGCTTCCAGCGTGATGTTGCCCTTGAAGCGGTTGCCGCTCAGGTCGTGGCCGTCGCCGATGGTCCGCTGCACGAGCGCGCCGACCGCGGTGTTGCCCGCGGTGCGCTGCAGGACACCGAGTTGCTCCACCGACATCGGACAGCCGCGCGGCCGGTCACCGGAGCGCGGCCGGACCGGCCGCACCGCGGTGGCGCGCTCGTGCTCCGGACGGTGCTCGCGCATGGTGCTCCCCCCGTCGGCTGGGCGGTGTCACGCGGTCTACCTCGCGATCGTGCCGCACACGCACCGGCACCGACAGGACACCGAGGGCTACCGATCGGGCAGGAGCCACTGTCCGGAGAGGCAGCGCGGGTCAGGACGCGACCGCGTCCAGCAGCTCGGCGACCGTCGGGTCGTCGACCGCCTCCTTGATGCACTGCCACAGCTGGAGGTTCGCCGTCGCCCAGCGCGAATACGTGGCCGCCGCCTCCGGGTTGTAGAAGTAGTAGCCCTCGTCGTGGACGTCGCACTGCTCGCCGACGATCTTGTGCGCCAGCTCGCGCAGGCTCAGCCCGTTCTCGCGCAGGTACCGGTGCGCCAGCACCACCGGCGTCACCGGGAGCGCCTTGAACAACGTGTCCGCGTCGCTCAGCGCCTGCGCTTCCAGGGAAATGTCCCGGCCGCGGGTGGCCATTTCCGCTTCGTCGACGATCTCGTCGACCCACCGCGCGATCCGCGGTGGGACGCCGCATTCGGCGAGGATTTCCAGCCGCAGGCTCCGGCCCGCCGCGGCGGGCGAGTTCCGGAGCACCAGGTAGTTGACGTCGTGCACCAGCGCGGCCAGTTCCACCACCGCGACGTCGGCCCCGTTGCGGCGGGCGAAACCGGCCGCCTTCGCGCGGACGAAACCCACGTGGTGCCAGCCGTGGAACTGCAGCCGGTCCGCGTACCGGCGGCAGAGCCGGTGGACCCGTTCTTCGACGGCGCCGACGATCGCGTGGTCAAGCGTGCTTTCCTGCGTGCGCATACACCTCTCCCATCCCGGCCGTGGTGTTCAGGCGGGTGGAGTAATGGTAAGCGCCGCTGACGCCGGTGTGTAGCTAGATGCGGTCGGCCAATTCCCCCAATCGGACCTCTACCGGAACGTGCCGATGGCCGATTCCGGCGGCCGGGTCGAAAGACAAGCTGAAACTGCTCACCGGCCGTGATTTCACGAGGAAAGTCATCGTTCCGGTGGCCGCTTCGGGGATCCGGTGGAATTCGTCGGCCAGCATGGTGGCGCACGCGCCTGCCGCGCACCGCGTCCGGCGGCGCAACCGCGCGGACGCGATCAGCCCGGTGCCGGCGTCGATCGTCGTCTCGTACCTTTCGTGCAGGTAGTCACCACGGAGGATCGTGGTGCAGAAGTGGTACCTGTGGTTGTGCACCGAATCCGCGTACCCCGCCCGCCAGTCCTCCTGCGCCTTGTATTCGTGCAGCCAGAAGGAAAACGGGTCGGACGGCGAATCGAGCAGGCACCAGGCGAAGTGGGTGGTCGTCTCCCGTGACGAGCGCAGGACCTTGGTGGCCTGGGCGGCGGACAGCGCGCGGAGCTGCGTGCGCAGCTCTTCCCGCAGGCCGGGCTGGGCGGCCCACGGCCGGAACCAGCCGTCGACCACGCGCCACTCCGAGGCGAGCGGGAACCTGGCCGTGCGCAGGCGCGTGGCCAGTTCGGAAAGGGGGGACAGGCGGGTGAGCAAGGTCAGCTCCCTAGCTCGGCGACTGCGGAGAACTCCGCGCGGAAGGCGTGGAACTTGCCCTCCAGCTCGCGGAACTGCTCCTCGGACAACGGGGATCCGGTGATCTTCTCGAACAGCGCCAGGAAATCCGTCCGCGTCGTCGCGGACGTGATGCGGAAGTGGCGGCCGGTCCGGGACTGCGAGACGCGCACGAATTCGGCGCGTTCCATGTTGTAGAGAAAGGAACCTTCGGTGAATCGCAGGGACCGCGGGTACAGCTTCGTGGCGCCGCGGACGTCGCTGTAGAGCGACACCCACACGCTGTCGTCGAACATTTCGAGCCGGTCCAGCGGCGGGTCGGCGACCACGGTGATGTCGACCGACGCGCAGCGGCTGCGCGCCAGGAAGAGGCCGACGAGCCCGATCCGGATCTCTTCGTCGAGCCGGGTCTGGATCCGCTCGTAGTCGACGTCCGCCTCTTCGCGGCGCAACAGGTACCGGGCGCGCCCGCTGATCGAGCTCGCGTCGCGCGGATCGGCGATGACGGCCCGAAGTTCCCGTTCGGTGCGGGAAAGCAACAGGCGGGCGGCCGCGTGCCGCCCGGAGAAACCGCGGAAGAAGTACTGCCGCGTCGCGTCGAGGTCGGCCATCAGCGCGCGGTTGAACGCGGGGTCGGGATCGGTCGTCGCCTCGAACACGTCGGTGGGGAAGAACTCCTTGTTCAGCGCGCGGTATTCGGCGCTCAGGTCCTCCAGCGCGCGCCGGCTCTCCTCGATCACCGGTGTCACGAGCGCTTTCTGCGATGCGCTGGCGGTGATCAGGGTCTGGCCGAACCCGACGATCGCGGAGATCAGGGTGCCGGTGCCCAGGGACGTCACCAGGTTCTTCCCGGTGCCGGGCTCCATCAGGCCGGCGGTCCACAGGCTCAGGCCGGCGACCACGACGAGCACCGTGAGGAGCAGGCTCGTCCTGGTCCAGAAGATCTCTTGCAGTGGGGTACGGCGGAGGCGTCCGCCAGCCGCGGCCACGTGCTTCACCTCCCTCGAGCCACCCGAACGGACGTATGCGTAAAGTGTCTGTTCGAGCGCGGGGAGTCACTTTACGCGCCTCGGAGGGTGTGCGAAATAAGAAGTTCGGGGGACAGGACTGACGGACAGACGTCACTCTCGGCAATAATTTACCGGGTTGATCGGGTTGCCGAAAATGGGGGAAACCATGATCAAAGCGTGCGCGGCAGCCCCTTTTCGTACCAGCCGGGGCCCGGTTCGGCGGTCATCAGGAAATCCACCACGACCGGCGCCGGCACCGGGTGGATCTCGGGGTGATCGCGCTCGCCGCGCGTGGGGTCGACCGGCCAGGCCAGTTTCTCCTCGTCGAGCGAAAACTCGCCGCCGGCGCCCGTCCGGTTGCCGCGGGCGTCGAGCCGGGACCACTTGCCGTGCAGGTGCACGGCGTTCAGCCCGTGCAGGGCCGAGAGCTCCTGGTAGCAGAAACCGGCCGGAATGCCTTGTGCCCGCAGCAAAGCGGCGAGCAGGTGGGCCTTGGCGTGGCAGATCCCGACGCGCTCGCGCAGGACGTCCGACGCCCGCCAGGTGACGCGGGGGTCCGCGGCGTCCATGACGTGGTCGACCTCGTCGCGGACGAAGAGGAACGCGGTTTTCGCGGCTTCGACGGGATCGTCGCCGACGGGGCGCAGCGCGTCGGCCAACGCTCGGATCGACGGGTGCCCGTGATCGATGACGGCGTCGGCGGCGAGGTAGTCGCTCAGCCGATCGGACGTGGGCGTCGGGGCGGGATTCATCCACGCATCCTGACAGCTGCCGCCATTCGGGCGAGAGTCGTTTTCCGGGTGGCCACGCTCCGCGTTCACCGGCTACGGAACGTAGAAGTCGGGCGGAAAGCCGGTCCAGCGCAGTTCGGCGGGGAGGTGGCTGAGGTCGTTGTAGGTCAGCAGGGCCGCCGGGCGTCCCGGGGAGTACCGGAGAACGGTGAGCCCGGCGTTGGCGTGGCTGAACGTGAGCCACCGCCACGGCGGCGCGTCCTGGGCGGCGCGGACGAGCCACCCGACGAGGAAGTTGTGTGTGACGAGCACGTCGTACCTCGGTTCGGACCCTGGCACGGGCCCGCTGAACCGCCGTTCGGCTTCGGTGGCGAGATCTTCGTCGGCGGGCGGGAACTGGCGGGCGAAGGCGAGGAGGAGGTCGCCGGAAGTCTCGGGGAGCTCTTCCCGCTTCGGGGTGTAGGGGACGAAGTCGCCTGCCGCTTTGTCGACGTGGACAGGTACGCCGGCGAGCTGGCCGGCGATGAGCTGGGCGGTTTGGGTGGCCCGGGGGAGCGGGCCGTGGTGGATGGCCGTGACCGGGACGTCTCGGAGGCGTCTTCCCAGCAGGACGGCTTGGCGCCGGCCCGCTTCGGTGAGCCTTCCGTCCCGGCCCGCTTCACCGTGACGGGTGAGGAAGAGGTACCGGGTGGTCAGCACCCGGCCAGGGTTTCACGGTTGGGCCGTTCGGGTTAGCCGGTTGGGGATATTGAACAGCTGAGCGAACCCGGCCCCGCCTCAGCCGATCGGGACGAGGACGCCTTCGGGCCGCTGGCTCGGCGCGAACTGGGCAACCAGGCGCATCGGCGCGGGGTGCGGCGAAAGGACGATCGAGGCGAACGGCGTGATCGTGTGCTCGGAGCCGCTGTTCGTGTGGAGGTGGACGCTGACGTGGACGTTCCGGTCGGCGGGGATTTCGAAGGAGACCGACCCCCACGAAACGACGTACTGGCGGCCGTCGACGCTCGCGATCGGCGCGTAGGCGCGGACGGTGTGGCCCAGGTGGGGAATCTCGACGGTCAGCAGACGGCGGGGGCCGTCGTGGTGGTCGACGTACGGAATCACGCCCGGCACCTTGGCCAGGTCGACAGGATCGGTCACGACTCGGGGCTCCCGCTCAGAACTGGTAGTACAGGAACGGGCTGAAGGTTCCCGTTGCGATCAGGATTGCCGCGTACAGCAGGCCCACCGTCATCACTCCGATGCGCAACGTCGTCGCCGAGCGGCTTCGGGAAGACTCCAGGAGCGGACCCGTCACCGGGTGGGCCGGCAGGACGAACACCGTCAGGGCCGCCAGGAGGAGGACCAGGCGCTGGTTCGTGAAGGCCTGCTCCACCCCCGCTCCCAAGCCGGTGAAGTCGGGGATCAGCATGTGGCCGATCATCGAGAGCGCTTGGCCCAGGTCCGGTGACCGGAAGAACACCCAGCCGAACACCACCAGCAGCATGGTCAACGCCCTGCGCAGGTGGCGCTTCCACGGGGTCGACGGGTTCAGGTCCAGGCCGAACCGGCGCTCGATCACCAGCAGGGCGCCGTGGTAGCAGCCCCACACCAGGAACGTCCACTGGGCGCCGTGCCAGAAGCCCGTCAGGACGAACACTATGCACAGGTTCCGGTACGTCTTCGCCGCTCCCTGGCGGTTGCCGCCCAGGGGGATGTACACGTAGTCGCGGAACCAGCGGCTCAAGCTCATGTGCCAGCGGCGCCAGAACTCCGTGATCGTCACCGAGGAATACGGCCTCGCGAAGTTCTCCGGCAGCCGGAAACCCAGCATGCGGCCCAGGCCGATGGCCATGTCCGAATAGCCCGAGAAGTCGAAGAACAGCTGGAGGGTGTACGCGATCGCGCCCAGCCAGGCGGTCGAGAACGTCATCTGGTCCGGGGGGACCTTGAAACACGCGTCGACCAGGGGGCCCAGCGAGTCCGCGATGATCGTCTTCTTGCACAGGCCCAGTGCGAACCGGGGGAAGCCCGCCGCGATGTCGTCGAGGCGGTGGGACCGCAGCTGGGGGAGCTGGTCGGCGATCTCCCGGAACCGCACGATCGGGCCCGCCACCAGCTGCGGGAACATCGCGATGTACGCCGCGAACGCCACCGGGTTGCGGAGGGCCTGGCGCTCGCCGCGGTAGATGTCGACCACGTACGAGATGTGGTGGAACGTGTAGAAGGAGATGCCGATGGGGACCACCAGGCTCGCCACCGGCACGCTGCCGCCGAACCAGTGCGCCACCGCCGCGATCTGCTGCGTCGCGAAGCCCGCGTACTTCCAGACCAGCAGCACCGCGACGTCGAGCGTCACCACCGCGATGAGGATCCGGCGCCGCCGGACGCCGTGGACGTCCCAGGGGCTCGGGGCCAGCAGGGGGCCGGCCAGGAAGTTGACGACCATGCAGCCGAGCAGCAGGAACACGAACCCGCCGGCGCCGATCGTGTAGAACAGCAGGCTCGCGACCGCGACGATGCCGTTTCGCCAGCTCCGCGGGCACACCAGCACGGCGACGAGCACCGCCGGCATGAAGTACCACAGGAAGAGTGGCGAAACGAACGACATCGGGTCCCCTCGGTTTATCCGACGGTGACCTTAACCCGACCGGGTGGTCTGCCGCGGCCTGGGTCGTGAGTGAGAAACAGTGTTAGAACACTGTTTCTCACTCACGACCAGTGCGGCAGGGGTCAGACGCGCCCGGCGGCCCGGCGGCGCCGCGCCACCTCCGCGAGCAGCACCCCCGCCGCCACCGAGGCGTTGAGAGACTCGACGCCCGCGGCCATCGGGATGGACACCGTCGCGTCACACGTTTCACGCACCAGGCGGGACAGGCCGCGGCCCTCCGAGCCCAGCACGATGACCAGCGGGTCGGCCGCCAGCTCCAGCTCGTCGATGTCCACCGAACCGTCGGCGTCCAGGCCGACCAGCATCAGGCCGTCGTTCGCCCACGCCTTGAGCTGGCGGGTGAGGTTCGTCGCCACCGCGATGGGCAGCTTCGCCGCCGTGCCCGCGCTCGTCCGCCACGCCACCGCCGTCATGCCCGCGCTGCGCCGCTCGGGCAGCAGCACGCCGTGCGCGCCGAACGCGGCCGCCGACCGGATCACCGCGCCCAGGTTGCGGGGGTCGGTGACGCCGTCGAGCGCGACGAACAGCGGCACCTCGCCCGAGTTGCGGGCCACCGCCATCAGGTCGTCCGGGTGGGCGTACTCGAACGGCGGGACCTGCAGGCCCAGGCCCTGGTGCACGGCCCGGTTGGTCTTGCGGTCCAGCTCTTCGCGCGGGATCTCCAGGATCGAGATGCCCTTGTCGCCGGCCAGCCGGACGGCGTCGTTGACGCGGTCGTCGATCTCGATGTTCAACGCGACGTACAGCGCCGTCGCCGGGACACCGGCGCGCAGCGCCTCGACCACCGGGTTGCGCCCGGCGATCAGCTCCGGCTTGTCGGCCTTCTTCTGCCGGGCCTGGTCGCGCTTGGTCTGGGCGTTCGCCTGGCGGTAGGCCTTGTGCCCGGGGCGGTCCTCCGCCTTCGGGGTCGGGCCCTTGCCTTCGAGGGCCTTGCGGCGCTGACCGCCCGAGCCGACGACGGCACCCTTCTTGGTGCCCGTCTTGCGGATCGCGCCCTGGCGCCGCGAGTTGCCTGCCATGGTGAAAGTTTCCTTGCGTTGTAACGAGATCAGTCGGACTTCACAGTCCACTGAGGACCGTTGGGGGTGTCCTCCACCACGATGCCCGCCTGCGAGAGGCGGTCACGGGCGGCGTCCGCGCGGGCGAAGTCCTTCTCGGCCCGGGCCTGCTGGCGCTCGGCCAGCAGCCCCTCGACGATCCGGGACAGCGCTTCTTTGGTGGGCGTGTCGGAACCGCCCGCCTCGGACCAGCGCGCGGACAGCGGGTCGAGGCCGAGCACGTCGGTCATCGCGCGGACGGCCGCGGCGAACTCGAGTGCCTTGTGGGTGTCGCCCGCGTCGAGGGCGGCGTTACCGTCGCGCACCGTGTTGTGGACCACGGCGAACGCCTGCGGGGTGGCGAGGTCGTCGTCGAGCGCGTTGACGAATTCGGCCGGGAGGGTGCCGATCGTCACTTCTCCCGACTGGGCGGCCCGGCGCAGGAACGTCTCGATTCGCCGGTAGCCCTGCGCGGCCTCGGTCACCGCCGCGTCGGAGTACTCGATGTTGGACCGGTAGTGGGGCTGCACCAGGTAGTACCGGAGCTCGACCGCCCGGTAGCGCTCCAGCATCGCCGGGATCGTCACGGTGTTGCCCAGCGATTTCGACATCTTTTCGCCGGACATGGTCACCCAGGCGTTGTGCAGCCAGTAGCGGGCGAACGGGTCGCCGACGGCGTTCGACTGCGCGCGCTCGTTCTCGTGGTGCGGGAAGATCAGGTCGATCCCGCCGCCGTGGATGTCGAACTCGTGGCCCAGGTACGCCGTGGCCATCGCCGAGCACTCGAGGTGCCAGCCCGGCCGGCCGGGACCCCAGGGCGTCGGCCACGACGGCTCGCCCGGCTTCGCGCTCTTCCACAGCGTGAAGTCGCGCGGGTCCTGCTTGCCGCGGGTCGGCGTCTCGCCCTGCTGGACGTCGTCGAGGCCCTGCCGGGACAGCTCGCCGTAGCGGTCGAAGGACTTCACCGAGAAGTAGACGTCGCCTTCGGTCGCGTACGCGTGCCCCTGGTCGATCAGGCGCTGCATCAGTTCGACCATCTGCGTGACGTGCCCGGTCGCGCGCGGGTTGATCGACGGCGGCAGGCAGCCGAGCTGGTCGTACGCCTGCTCGAAGGCGCGCTCGTGCGTCGCCGCCCACTCCCACCACGGCCGGCCGGCGTCGGCGGCCTTGGCAAGGATCTTGTCGTCGATGTCCGTGACGTTGCGGACCAGCAGCACGTCCAGTCCTTTGTGGACGAGCCAGCGGCGCAGGACGTCGTAGTTCAGGGCGCCGCGGACGTGCCCGATGTGCGGAACGCCCTGCACGGTGGCCCCACACACGTAGATCGACGCCGTTCCGCTACGGACGGGGTGGAACTCCCGTACGCTCCGGGTCGCTGTGTCGAAAAGGTGAAGGGTCACCCTCGAAGGGTACGGGGTCGGGAGTGAGCGACGTCGCAGACCCTCAAGCCACCCCGAAGCCGCGCAACGCCGTGAGCAGGGCGTCCGGCCGTTCGGCCGTCGGCAGCGGGTCGACCAGCGCGAACTCGCAGCCCAGCGCGCGGGCACCGCCGTCGGCCTCCTCGCTGTCGCCGACCATCAGCGTCTCGGCGGCCGGGACGCCGAGGGCCTCGACGGCCCTGCGGAAGATCTCCAGCTCGGGCTTGACCGCCCCGACCTCGAAGGACAGCACGAATTCGTCGACGTAGGCGTCCCAGCCGCGGGCGGTGAAGGCGGGCCGGATGTCGAAGGCGATGTTGCTCAGCACGCCGATCTTCAGGCCGCTTTCGCCGGCGGCCTTCAGCGCGGCTTCGGTGTCCGGGTACGGCGTCCACTGGCTGGGGTCGATGAGCCGGTCGTAGAGCGCCTTTGCCTGGTCGGCGTGCGGTACACCGGACTTCTTGAGCACCTCGAGGTAGACCTTCCGGTGCAGCTCCGGGTCGCGGTCACGGTGGTGCCAGGCGTGCAGGTGCTCGGCGTCCAGCTCGACGACCTGCCCGACCGGGGCCGTCATCCGGCGCATCAGCTCGGCCTGTGCCTCGATGTCGAGCGGATCGCCGTCGTGGTCGGTCAGCTCGGTGAGCCAGGACTCGTCCTGCTCGAGCCGGAACAACGTGCCGGAGAAGTCGAACAACACCGCCCTGATCGTCATGAAACCCAGCCTAGCGAGGCCGCGGGCGCCACAGCCGCGCCCGCGACCGGCGTCACGTCAGGCGGCGTACCCGGTGATCTTGTCCGGGACGACGCGCACGACCACGCGGACGACCTCCGGCGGTTCGGTGCGGAAGTCCTTGCCGTCGTACTTGTGCGAGAGCTCGTTGATCAGCTCCCGGCCGCCTTCCTCGGTGATCTCGGCGCGGCCGCGGACCTCGACGTACTTGAGCGGGTCGGCCAGGTCGAAGACGGACAGCGAGACCCGCGGGTCGCGCCGCATGTTCCGCTCCTTGAGCCGGCCGCGGACGGTCGCGAAGAGGACGGCGTCGCCGTCGCGCTTGGCCCAGACGACGGAGGTCTGCACCGAGCCGTCGGCGTTGATGGTGGCGAGCACCGGGAAGTTCTTGCCGTCGAAGAGGGCCTTCGTGGCCTCGTTGAAAGTCACACCCATGATCGGGACCCTATGGTCCCCGCGGCTTCCCGGCGGGCATGCGGACGGATTGCCCGATCCGTGTCGCCGGGCCGACCGGGCTCGCCGGAGTCCCGGGCCGGGAGGACGGCCCTTCGCGGGAGGGCGGCCCCTCGCGCGAGGGCTTCCGGCCGCGGGGCCGGCCCCCGAACCCAGCGTATCGGGGCCGGCTGACAGAAGCGGGAAAAGTCACAGTCGGCGCCCCTCGCTGTCCACTTGCCGGCCGGGCTGTGGACAACCCCGGCCGGACCGATGCGGGCCGGGCCCTATTCCGCCGCGAGCAGCAGGGCCGTCGCGAAGGCGGCGATGCCCTCGCCGCGTCCGGTCAGGCCCAAGCCGTCCGACGTGGTTCCGGACACGCTCACCGGGCCCCCCACCGCCTCCGAGAGCACCTTCTGCGCCTCGTCGCGCCGCTTGCCCACCCGCGGGGCGTTGCCGACGATCTGGACCGTGGCGTTGCCCACCCGCCAGCCCGCCGCCTCGATCAGGCCCCGGACCTCGGCCAGCATGTCCGTGCCGTGCGCGCCGTCCATCCGGGGATCGCCGGTGCCGAACACCGCGCCGAGGTCGCCGAGGCCCGCTGCCGACAGCAGGGCGTCGCACAGGGCGTGAGCTGCGACGTCGCCGTCGGAGTGGCCCGCGCAGCCGTCCGCGTCCGGCCACGACAGGCCCGCCATCCAGCACTCGCGGCCCGGTTCGATCGGGTGGACGTCCACCCCGTTGCCGATCCTCACAGCGTCTCCTCGTTCTTCGGTGCCGCCGCGATCGCCTCGGCCAGGGACAGTTCGAACTCGCTGGTGACGCGCATCGCGTCCGGGTGGCCCGGGACCGTCGCCGCGCCGGCGGGCGAGAGGTCGGGCCGGAACGCCGCGAGCGCGTAGCCCACCGGCGTCTGGACCGTGCGCAGCCGCGTCCGGTCCTCCGTGCCGACGATCAGCGAAGCCTCGTCGGTCACCTTCACCGTGTCGGCCATCGGCAGCACCGGCACCACCACCGGAGCGCCGTCACGGACCGCGTTGATGACGTCACGCACCGTTTGCGCAGGAATGAAGGCCCGCAGGGCGTCGTGGAGGAGTACAACTGAATCACGGGGAAGCTCGGGCTCGACGGCGGCGAAGGCCTGCCGGAGTGAGCCGGGCACGACCCGGCAGCCGAGGTCGCCGACCACCTCGGAAAACGACGACGCACACCGCTGGGGGGCCGCCACGAGCACCAGATCGATCTCCGGTACGTCGAGCAGCCCCCGCACGGTGTGCGTGAGTAGCGCCTCACCATGGACCGGCGTGAGAGCTGACTCTCCGTCGGAGGCATGATGTGCGACGGTCACGATCGCGACGACGTTCATCGGTACGCGATCGTAGAGGCACCCACCCGCCCGTCGAGTGGGGACGCCTCGGGGGGTTAAACCGTCGCGGTTTCCAGAACTTCGTCGAGGAGGACCTCAGCCTTGTCCTCGTCGGTGCCCTCCGCGAGCGCGAGCTCGCTGACCAGAATTTGCCGCGCCTTCGCCAGCATGCGCTTCTCGCCGGCTGAAAGTCCGCGGTCCTTCTCTCGCCGCCAGAGGTCGCGCACCACTTCGGCCACCTTGTTCACATCGCCGGAGGCGAGCTTCTCGAGGTTGGCCTTGTACCGACGAGACCAGTTGGTGGGCTCTTCGGTGTGCGGAGCACGCAGAACGTCGAAGACCTTGTCCAGTCCTTCTTGCCCGACGACATCGCGCACGCCTACGATCTCGGCGTTGTCAGCGGGCACGCGAACCGTGAGATCCCCTTGCGCGACTTTGAGGACGAGGTACTTCTTTTCCTCGCCCTTGATCACGCGGGTCTCGATGGCTTCGATGAGTGCGGCACCGTGGTGCGGGTAGACGACGGTCTCTCCGACCTTGAAAACCATGTGTCCTCTGCCCCTTTCGCTGACTCCATCCTAGCACGGGCCGCCAGCGCCCACCTAGCGGGCCGGACTCGTCCTCGCAGGTCAGCGGCTTGGGCGGGGGTTGACAAACGTCGGACCCCCGTGCTCACGCAGGTAGCGGGGAAGCGTTTCGTCACAGGCCGGGAATTCCTTTGTGGACGGTTGATCTTGGTCGCCGCGCCCCGGCAACGCACACCCGTTCCGCGGCGGAGATCGACCCCGGCTAGTCTTCGGGGCGACGAGGCCGTGAAAAGGGAAGGACTGCGACGTGAGGCTGCAGAATCGTCGCGTGCTCGGCGCGGGCGTGCTGGCGCTCGGTGCCGCGCTCGTGCTCGCCGGGTGCGGGGCCGGCCAGATCACCCAGACCGACTCGCAGCAGCCCGCGGTCAACGGCACGCACGCCCAGGTCAAGAGCATCGACCTGCGCAACGCCGCCGTCCAGTACCCGACGTCGGGCCCCGGCTACGCCGCCGGCGCGACCCCGGCGCTGACCCTGACGATCGTCAACCGGGGCGCGCAGGACGACTCGCTCGTCTCGGTGACCACCGAAGACGGCGGCAAGGCGACCATCGACGGGTCCCGGACCGTCGTCGCCATGCACTCGCTGGTGATCGGCCCGGACGACGCCGTCGAGTCCACGAACGAGGTGCAGGCCACGTCCTCGGGCGCGCCGACCTCGTCGGCGAGCGCTCCGACGGCCGGCGGCACGCCGACCGGTAGCAGCTCGGCGACCAACAGCCCGGGCAACAACCTGACCGCGTCGCCCACCTCCGAGGTCCCGTCGTCCGGCCCGGCCGCCACGCCGACCGCGCCCGAGAAGGTCGGCCAGGCCACCGTGACGCTGCCCGCGCTGAAGCAGCCGCTGTGGCCGGGTCAGGTCATCAAGGTCACCTTCGTCTTCCAGAACGCCGGACCGGTCACGGTCGAGCTGCCGGTCGCGGCGCCGGCGCACGCCAAGGAGTAGGTCCCCGGTTTTGTCGGTGGTCGCCGATAGCCTCGCGGGGTGAAGAAGGGGACCACCTACCGCTGCGGGAGCTGCGGGTACGAAGCGGCCAAGTGGCTGGGCCGCTGTCCGGAGTGCCAGGAATGGGGCTCGTTCGAGGAGCGCGGAGCGCCGGTCAAGCCGGCCATCCAGCGGGTCGCGGCCGGGGCGCCGAGCGCGCCCGCGCGGCCGATCGGCGAGGTCGACGTCGAAGCGGCGCGCGCCCGCCACACCGGTGTGTCGGAGCTCGACCGGGTCCTCGGCGGCGGCTTGGTGCCGGGGGCGGTGGTGCTGCTCGCGGGTGAGCCGGGCGTCGGCAAGTCGACACTGCTGCTCGAGGTCGCCTACCAGTGGGCGAAGACCGTCGACCGCTCCCTCTACGTCACCGGCGAGGAGTCCGCGGGGCAGGTCCGGTTGCGTGCGGAGCGAACGGGCAACGTCCACGACCGGATGTACCTGGCCGCCGAGAGCGACCTCTCGGCCATCCTCGGCCACGTCGACGACGTCAAGCCGGGGATGCTGATCGTCGACTCGGTCCAGACCATGGCGTCCCCGCAGGTCGACGGCTCACCCGGCGGCGTGACGCAGGTCCGCGCGGTGACGTCCGGGCTGGTCGCGCTGGCCAAGGAGCGCGGGCTGCCGGTGGTGCTGGTCGGGCACGTCACGAAGGACGGCTCGGTGGCCGGTCCTCGCGTGCTGGAGCACCTGGTGGACGTCGTGCTGCAGTTCGAGGGCGACAAGCACTCGACGCTGCGGATGCTGCGCGGCATCAAGAACCGGTTCGGCGCGTCCGACGAGATCGGTTGCTTCGAGCTGCAGGAAGAAGGCATCGTCGGGGTGCCGGACCCGTCGGGGCTGTTCATGAGCCGCACCGCCGAGCCGGTGTCCGGCACGGCGATCACGGTCTCGCTGGAGGGCAAGCGGCCGCTGCTGGGCGAGGTCCAGGCCCTGGTGTCGTCGACAGCGGCCCCGCAGCCGCGGCGCGCGGTCAGCGGCCTCGACTCCGCACGGGTGGCGATGGTGCTGGCGGTGCTGGAGAAGCGCGGCGGGCTGAAGCTCGGCGACAAGGACGTCTACGCGGCCACGGTCGGCGGCATGAAGATCACCGAACCGGGCATCGACCTGGCGCTGGTGCTGGCGCTGACGTCGAGCTTCGAAGACGTCGCCCTGTCGCCGCGGCTGGTGTCGGTGGGCGAGGTCGGGCTGGCCGGGGAGATCCGGCGCGTGCCGAGCGTGGGCCGCCGCCTGGCGGAGGCGGCCCGGCTCGGGTTCACGCACGCGCTGGTCCCGCCGGACTCGGGCAAGCCGCCCGCCGGGATCCGGGTCCTGGAGGTGGCGAACGTCGCGGACGCGCTGAACGCGGCCGGCCACGCTCGCTGATCACCCCGAGGTCCGCGTGATGGCGTAGGTGTACACCGTCACCGGCCCGGCGGGGTCCGGCTTCTGCGTTGTCGTGGTCTTCGGGGTGATCGGCATGCTCGGCGGCGCCGAAAAGGGAGTGGTCAGCGGAATGTTGCTGGAGCGGGTGATCACCGGGACGGGCTGGGCCGCTTCCCAGGCCAGCGGCTGAGCCGTCGACGGGTCGAGGTACAGCCGCTGGCCCGAGTCCTTGACGCCGAGGACCATGGCGGACCGCCCGTCCGGGGTGTGCCCCGACGTCACGAACGCGGCGGGCACGGCGCCGAAGGCTTCGGTCAGTGCGAACCGGATGTTCTTGGGCGCCAGGCCCAGCTCCAGCACGCTGCGCACCATGGTGAGCGACTCGGTGGGCGTGTACACCCGGCCGACGCCGCCGTCGCCGGCGAACGTCAGCCGTTTTCTCAGCTCGACCTGATCGCGGGCCAGCGAGGCGACGAAGGCGGCGTCGGGCTGCAGCCACTTCTGCTGGGCCGGGCTCCAGTGCGGCGGATGGGCCCCGTCGGACTGTCCGTCCGGGGGGAACACGCCGCCCGGGGCGGATTCGTCCCGGGGCGCCAAGTTCACCTGGACGTCCTTCTGCTGTCCCGGGGCGAGGCCCTGCACGACGCCCGTCCACATCGTGCGCCGGCGCCAGACACCGGTGGGGTCGGCGGGAATCCACAGCTCCACCTTCTGCTGTGCCCAGGCTGGCAGCCCGAAGATGATCTCGGGCACCCAGGTGAGCTTCTGCGCGTAGCGATACTCGCCGGGCGTGAGCGGGCGGTCGAGGTCGGGGAGCGACGCGGCGGGCCGGGACGTCTCCGGCGACGGGTCCGGCGTCCACGCGGTGGCGGCGATCCCGAGCCCGCCGACCAGGGTGACGACGGCCGCGGCGACGGAGACCCACCGCCACACCCCCGACCGGCGTGGCTCGGCGGGCGGCGCCTCTTCGACACCGGCCGCGGCGAGCAGCGAGCTGCGGGCGAAGGCGAGCCCGTCGTCTTCGCCGACGTCGCTGTTCAGGTCCGCCAGCGCCGCGTCGAGTTCGGCTTCGGACCAGATCTTCCGGACGTTGTCCTCACGCAAGGTCCTGCACCTCCTCTTGGGCCGGGGCGTTCGTCCTGAGCCAGCGTCTGATCCGGTGCAACCGCGAACGGACGGTACCCGGCGGGATCCCCAGCGCCTCGGCGACCTCGGCCGGCTCCAGCCCCGCCCACGAGACGAGCAGGAGCGTGTCGCGGTCGGCCGGGCTGAGCCGGGCCAGCGCACCGGCCAGCTGCGCGGCGCGCACCTGGGCGTCGACCTGCTCGGCGACGCGGCCGTCGTGGCCCGCGTGGCTGGCTTCGCCGGTCCGGGCGAGCCGGGCGGTGGCCTGCAGCCCGCGCAGCTCGGACCGCACGTGGTGGCGCAGCAGGTTGGTGGCGATGCCGTAGAGCCACGACCGGGCGGTGCCCAGGTCGGGCCGGTAGGACTCCCGCCGCCGCAACGCGACCAGGAACGTCTCGGCGACGAGGTCGTTCGCCGGTTCGGCCCCGACCCGGCGGGCCAGGTACCGCCGGAGCTGTGCGGCGTGGGCGTCGAAGAGCCGCCCGAACGCCGGTCCGGGCTCGGGTCCGCCCAGGTCCGGGCGGTCGTGCCCCCAGAGCTCCGAGCCCTCGTGGATCACCTGCATGCCCCCAGTTGCCCGCAGGGTCCGGCTGCGTTCACGCCCGAACCTACCTTCGTCGTGATCCGTCCGAGGGCGGGTGAGGGACAGCAGCCGGACTCTGCCGAGATCATCCCCAGGTGAGGTGCCGGCTACCCGATCGACGCCGATCCCGCCGAAGGGTTGCTCCGCCTAGCGCAAGGCGGTGAGGAGCTTGCCCAGCGCACCGGCGGCCGTGGCGGAGGTGTAGGGGCCGAGGGCCACGAGGGACGCGACGAGGGCGGCGACCTCGCCCGGGCTGAAGCTCACCGGCGGGACGACGGCCGGCATCGTGAGCCGGTAGCCGCCGCCCGCACCACGCTTGACCTCGACCGGGACGCCCGCCGCGCGCAGGCGCGTGACGTCGCGTTCGACGGTCCGGACGGTCGTCCCGGTGCGCTCGGCCAGCACCCGGCCGGTGACGAACCGGGGAGCCCGCGCGCGCATCTCCTCGATCAGGGCGTGCTGCCGTTCGACCAGCGGCACGGCTTGGTGCAGCTGGGTCATCCCCGGGTAGCGGCCGGAGCCGACGAGCCGATCCATGCGCGTCCCCTCAACCGACATCGCATTGTCGGGAATCGGATCCTACGGTGATTCCATGGTCATCGTTCGTCCCGCTTCGCGCTTCGAAGACGTCGCTTCGATCCTCAACCCGAGCGGGAACGAGCGTGCCTGCTGGTGTCTCGCTTACCGCGTCACGTCGGCCGAGTACAGCGCGCTGCGTGGTGAAGCACGAGCCGAGCGGGTCCGCGGGCTGTGCGCGGACGAGCCCGCACCGGGCGTGCTCGCCTATGACGGGGCCGCGCCGGTCGGCTGGTGTGGGGTGTCGCCGCGGTCGAGCATGGAGCGGTTGAAACGCTCCCGGACGATGCCGCCGCTCGACAACCTGGCGGTGTGGAGCGTGGTCTGCTTCGTGGTGCGCTCGTCGCACCGGGGCCAAGGCGTGTCCGCGGCGCTGCTGGCCGGGGCGGTCGACTACGCGCGTTCGTGCGGTGCCCCGGCGGTGGAGGGCTACCCGGTCGATCCGGAGGGTGCGCGCATCAGCGCGAGCGCGGCCCACGTCGGCACGACGTCGCTGTTCGAAGCGGCGGGGTTCGAGCGGATCCGCCCGACCGAGGCGCGGGCCGATCGCCGGGTCCGCTGGCTGATGCGGCGGGATCTCCGCTGAGCGGAGATCCCGCCGAAGGGCTGCTCCGCCTAGACGCCCAGCAGTCCCCAGTAGACCGCCCAGGGGACGAACACCACGCCGCCGGCCAGCAGGAGGCCGAGCCGGAAACCGCGGTTCCGCCACCACGCCACCGCCGTGCCGATCGTGGCGGCGACCGTGCCCAGCGAGAGCAGCTGCAGCGCCAGCCACGGCAGCGGGCGCCCGGCGACGACCGGGCCCAGGCCCTTGCCCATCGTCATCTGGATCACGACGTCGACGACCAGGAACCCGAGCACGGTGAGCAGGCCGGTCGCCGACAGCCAGCGGGCCGGGCGCGCGATCCGGCGGACCAGTCCCGAGCCGAACGCCACCAGCAGCAAAACCAGGACGGCGAGCTGCAGCCACGTCGACTCGTACCAGGCGAGCGGCGTCACGGCGGCGCTCGGCCGGTCCTGCGCCGGCGGGGCGTCGGCGGTCGACGTGCCGGGCGGGTCGTTCACCCAGCTGCCCACCAGTTCCAGGTAGCCGGGTGCGTACCCGGGCAGCTTGTCGAAGCCGTCCGTGGTCCGGCGCAGCTGGTGTTGCGCGTCCGGGAAGACGCGCAAGGTGTGGTGTGCCACCGAATCCCGGAAGATCCGGACCGCTTCTCCCGGCGGTGTCAGGATGTCCTTCGCACCCCACACCCCGAGCACGGGCTGGCGCAGGCTCTTCAGCACCGGCACCGGGTCGTAGTGCGCCTCCGGGAACACCCCGCCGCCGGAAAGCTGGCGCAGCATCGTCGACGACGCCATCCGCACGAGCGAGCCGTCCATTCCCAGCTGCCGCAACTGGTTCTCGACCGCCCACGACTGCTGCCGCGACGGCTCGACCCCGTTCGCGCCCAGCGTCACGACGAACGCGACGTCCGAAGACCGCGAAGCCGCCAGCGGCGCCACCCAGCCGCCTTCGCTCAGCCCCCAGACGCCGACCCGCGCCGGATCGACGTCGGGCCGCTTGCGCAGCACGGAAACCGCGGCCAGCGCGTCGTCCGCGAGGGTCGAGTACGAGCGTTCGAACTGCGAATAGCCGTCGGTGCGCTTGTCGTAGATGAGTGTCGCGATGCCTTGCCGCGCAAAGGCTTCCGCCTGGTCGCGGTAGTCGTCCCTGCTGTGTGCCCCCGAGCCGTGGACCATCACCAGGCCGGGCAGCTTCGTGCCGCCGGGTGGCGCGACGACGGTGCCGTGCAGGGTCACCCCGCCGTTCTGGAACGTCACGTCGTCGTTGGTCACGTCCGCGGCCGACGCCGGTGGCGCGAGCGCCGTGACCGCCAGGATCACCCCGGCCAGTAGAACCCCTCTTCGCATGGAAAACCCCCTGGTGTCATGTCATTCCCCTGGATCCGGGAACGCGAGCCAGCGCACGAGCACGCGCCGCGCTTCCGGTGACCGGTCGTCCTCGCTTCGCCAGTACCGGCGGAACAGCTCCATGTAGTCGTCCCAAAACTGCTTGAGCTCCTCCGTGGTGAGCCACGTGCCGCCGCGCGCGTAGAGCAGCGCGTCCGGCCAGTCGCCGGGCAGCTCCTCGCGCGTTTCCGCGAACCGGTTGAGCTTTTCGAGGTCGTCCTCGAACCCCTGCCGCTGCATGTCGTCGAACAGCATCCGGGATTCGGCGCTCTGCTCACTGCGGCGTGGCCAGCGGATGTCCCGCGGCCGCGTCCGCCACCACCGTTCCTTGCCCCGCGCGAGCTCCGGGACGTCCTCGACGAACCCGAAGCGGGCCAGCTCCCGCAGGTGGTAGCTGGTCGCGCCGGTGTTCTCGCCCAGTGCCTTGGCGAGCTTCGTCGCCGTTGCCGGGCCCGCGGACAACACGCCGAGGATCCGGCGGCGCAGCGGGTGCGTGACGGCCTTGAGGGCGTCCGGGTCGAGCTCTTCCGGTGGTGGAGCGCTGGTCATGGCTCCACCGTAGCCGTGCAAAGAAGATTGTGCAAAGAAAATTCTGCAACTTTGCGCAGGTGGCTGCCCGGCACCGCTTGTGTCTAAAGTGGACTTACCAGATCGGGTGGTCGCTGTACTTCCGGAGCGTGCGCACGGACGGCCGCACGTAACACATCCCGGCCAGCAGTCCCAGGGTGGCGAAGGCGAGCGTCGAGAACGTCGTCAGCAGGTCGGGTGCCTGCAGCTCCGGGGTGTCGCGCCAGACGCGGAAGACGATCGGCACCGCGAACGAGCCGAGGATCAGCGCCAGCGTCAGGACGTAGGTGAACAGCAGCGCGCTGCGGGTCGCCCCGGCGCTGGCCACCACCAGGTAGTCGCCGCGGAGGCAGCGGCGGCACGTCAGCACCAGCACCGCGATCGCCAGCACGCCCAGCGGCGGCAGCACCGCCGCGGCCTTGCCGAGCAGGGTGTCCGGGAACGCGTGGCCGTGGACGACGCCCTGCAGGTACGTCGTCAGCCCGAACAGCAGCACCATCCCGGCGATCATCGAGCTGCCGACGACCACCGAACCCCAGCGCACCCGGTCGGCGAAGCGGGGCGGCAGCGGCACGAACTCGACCTGACCGAAGGTCCCCTGCACCCGTCTCACCTCCGAAAGCCGTGAAGGCCACAGTAAGGGACTAACCGTCCCTCAATGTGGCCTTCACGGACTTTCGGACCGAAAGGGCTAACTGGCCGCCAGCAAGTTGGCGCACCGGATGAGCCCGATGTGGGAATAGGCCTGCGGGTGGTTGCCCAGCGAGCGTTCCGCGATCGGGTCGTACTGCTCCGGCAGCAGGCCGGTCGGGCCGGCCGCCGCGACGATCTGGTCGAACAGCTCCTGCGCCTCGGTGCGCCGCCCGGTGAGCAGGTACGCCTCGATCAGCCACGCCGCGCAGATGTGGAAGCCGCCCTCGCCGCCCGGCAGGCCGTCGTCGCGGCGGTAACGGTACACAGTGGACCCACTGCGCAGCTCCGCCTCGATCGCGGTCACCGTCTGCTGGAAGCGCTCGTCGGCCGGGTCGATCAGCCCGGTGAGCCCGACGAACAGCGAAGCCGCGTCGAGGTCCGTGCCGTCGTAGGCCGTGGTGAACGCCTGGACCTCGTCGTTCCAGCCGTGCGTGAGGACGTCGGTCTTGATCTCCTCGCGCAGGCCGTGCCAGTTGCCCGGGATCTCCCGGCCGTACTGCTCGCCCAGCTTGATCGCGCGGTCGATGGTCACCCAGCACATGACCCGCGAGTAGACCCGGTGGCGCGGCACGTGCCGCTCCTCCCAGATCCCGTGGTCCGGCTCGTTCCAGCGCCGCGTCACGGCTTCCGCCATCGCGCGGACCATCTGCCAGTCCTCGTCGCGCAGCTCGTGACGCGCCGACGCGAGCGTCTGCACGAGCTCGACGACCGGGCCGAAGACGTCCAGCTGCACCTGGTGGTTCGCCAGGTTGCCGACGCGGACCGGGCGCGAACCGGCGTAACCGGGCAGCGACTCGATGACCGCTTCGGCGCCGATGACGCTGCCGGCGAGGGTGTACAGCGGGTGCAGCCGCTCCGGGCCGGCCAGCGTGGCGAGCACGCCGTGCAGCCACCGCAGGTAGCCCTCGGCCTCCTCGATCGAGCCCAGGTGCACGAGCTCCCGCACGGTCATCGCGGCGTCGCGGATCCAGCAGTAGCGGTAGTCCCAGTTGCGGACGCCGCCGATCTCCTCCGGCAGCGACGACGTCGCCGCCGCCAGCACGCCGCCGGTGTCGGTGTTGACCAGGCCGCGCAGCGTCAGCGCCGAGCGCAGCACCAGGTCGGTCTGCACGGTCGGGAGCTGCAGCTTCGACGTCCACTCGCTCCAGTAGCGGCCCGCGCGGTCCCGGCGTTCCACTTCGGACAGTTCGTGGGCGCCGAGGTCCGTGGTGCCGCAGCGCAGCTCCAGCACGACCGGCTGGGTCGGCGTCGGCTGCACCAGCGCGGACGCGGTGTCGTGCAGGCCGTCGGAGGTGATGGTCCACTCGACGCCCGGCGAGTACAGCACGAACGGTTCGGACGTGCCGAGCACCCGCACCCCGCCGTCGGTGACCTCCAGCTTCACCGGCACGCCGCCGAACTCGGGCCGCGGCGCGAACTTGACGCTCGCCGCTGCCTCGCCCGAGATCACGCGCACGAGGTCCGTGCGGTGCGGGGCGCTCTCCGGCTCGAGGTAGTCGGTGACGAGCAGGCGCGACCAGCGCGTCTCGACCGTCATCGTGTTCGGCAGGTAGCGCTGGCCGAGCGGGAGGCCGTTGCGGTGCGGCTTGATGGAGAAGTGGCCGGCTCCTTCGCCGCCGAGCAGGTCGGCGAACACCGCGGGCGCGTCCGGCCCGGGGTGGCACAGCCAGGTCAGCTTGGCGTCCGGCGTCAGCAGCGCGACCGAGCGCTCGTTGGCCAGCAGCGACAGCCGCTCGATCGGCGGGGCCGACTCGCCGTACAGCCAGTTGCGGCGTTCCTCGAGGAGGAAGCCGAGCACCAGCGCGACGTCGACGGTGTCGGGCACGCGGAACGCGGCGAGCGTCTCGCCGTCGCCGACCTTGATGCCCAGGTCCGGGCCGGACAGCCGGGCGAAGGCCTTCTCGTCGGTGACGTCGTCGCCGAGGAAGATCGCCGCCGTGGCGCCCACCTGGTGGCGCAGGATGTCCAGTGCGTGGCCTTTGTCCGTTTGGACGACCGCCAGCTCGACCACCTCCTTGCCGTCGGTGGTCGAGACGCCTTCCCACGTGGATGGTCCGGAGTGGACGGCCGCCAGCACGCGGCGGCCGGCTTCGTGCTCGGCGCGCCGGACGTGCACCGCGATGCTCGCCGGCTTGACCTCGAGCGACACGCCCGGGACGTCCAGCACGAGTTGCTCGAGCTCGGACTCCAGCCGCCGGTGCAGCTCCCGCGCCTTCTCGTCGAGGGCGTGGATGAAGCCGATGTCGAACTCCGAGCCGTGGCTGCCGACGAGGTTCACCTCGGCCGGCAGCCGCGAGAGCGTGGCCAGGTCGCGCAGCGCACGCCCGGAGATGACCGCCGTGGTCGTCTCGTGCAGACCGGCGAGCGATCTGAGGGCCCCGACGGACTCGGGCAGCGGGCGGGCCTCGTCCGGGTTGAGCGTGATGGGTGCCAGCGTTCCGTCGTAATCGCAGGCGACCAGCAGACGCGGCGTACGGGCGATCTGGACGATCGCGCGCCGCAGCTCGGCGGGCAGGGCCTCGGCAGTCAACACTCCTCCTCAGGAGCTCGTGCGTGGTCGTTCGGGTTAATCGACCGCTTCGGCACCCAAAGCCTGTAGGAACGAGCGCGCCCAACGATCGACATCGTGCGTGAGGACCTGGCGACGCATGGCGCGCATCCGGCGACGGCCCTCTGCCGGGTCGAGGGTAATGGCAGCCACTAGTGCGTCCTTCACCCCGTCCAGGTCGTGGGGGTTCACGAGGAATGCGCTAGAGAGCTCCGCGGCCGCACCCGCGAACTCGGAAAGCACCAGCGCTCCGCCCAGGTCGTGGCGGGCGGCGACGTACTCCTTGCACACCAGGTTCATGCCGTCGCGCAGCGGCGTCACCACCATGACATCGGCAGCGGAGAAGAAACCGGCCAGCTCGGTGCGGTCCACGGACTGGTGCAAATAGTGCACGACCGGGTGGCCGACGCGGGAGAACTCGCCGTTGATCCGCCCGACCATCTGCTCGATCTCGCCGCGCATCCGCTGGTAGTGCTCGACGCGCTCGCGGCTCGGGGTGGCGAGCTGGACGAACGTGACGTCGTCCGGCTGGAGCCTGCCCTCGTGCAGCAGCTCGTGCAGCGCCTGCAGCCGCAGGTCGATGCCCTTGGTGTAGTCGAGCCGGTCGACGCCGAGCATGACCGTCTTCGGGTTGCCCAGGTCGCGCCGCAGCTGGGCGGCCCGCTCCTGGACGCCCTTGGTGCGGGCGAGGGAGTCGAGGCCCGCGGCGTCGATGGAGATCGGGAAGGCGCCGACCCGCACGGTCCGGTCGCCGACCTGCATGGTGCCCGGCCGCGACCGGACGCCGACCGCGCCGCGCGTCGACTCGAGGCCGATCAGCTGGCGGCACAGCCACAGGAAGTTCTGTGCCCCGCCGGGGCGGTGGAAGCCGACCAGGTCCGCGCCGGTCAGGCCGCGGATGATCGCCGCGCGCCACGGCATCTGCATGAACAGCTCGACCGGCGGGAACGGGATGTGCAGGAAGAAGCCGATGCGCAGGTCCGGTCTCAGCTCGCGCAGCATGGCCGGCACCAGCTGGAGCTGGTAGTCCTGGATCCACACGGTCGCGCCCTGGGCGGCGACCTCGGCGCTGGCCTTCGCGAACCGCTGGTTCACCTTGACGTAGCTGTTCCACCACGCGCGGTCGAACACCGGGCGTTCGACGACGTCGTGGTAGAGCGGCCAGAGCGTCGCGTTGGAGAAACCTTCGTAGTAGTCGCGGACTTCGTCGGCGCTCAACGAAACCGGATGCAGCACCAGGCCGTCGTCGTCGAATTCCTCGACATCGACGTCGGGTACGCCCGGCCAGCCCACCCAGGCGCCCTTCCTCGATCGCAGGAACGGCTCCAGCGCCGACACCAGCCCGCCCGGGCTGGCCGTCCACCGGCGCTCGCCCTCGGAGGTGCGTTCGAGGTCCACCGGTAGCCGGTTCGCCACCACGACGAAATCGGCCTGGTTCGAGTTCTCCTTCTGGTCACTCACGTCGCCTGCTCCTCGCGTTCTGGGTCGCGGCCCCAGGGTGAAACCCTATCGCGTGAGCGATGAACAGCCGGTGACCGCTGTGTTACTCCAAGCTTCGCTCGGTCGGTTCCAGTGGACCAGCCATGCGAGGTCCGGCGAACCGCCGTTCGAGGCGACCCAGTCCGGTGCGCACCGGCTGGGCCAGCCATTCCCCGAGTACCACGCCCGCTGCCAGCGCAAGCCCGATTGCGACAGCCGTCATGAGGGTGGAGATGTTGCCGCTCGGCTCGACCCCGATCTGGTACAGACCACGGTAGGTCGACAGGCCGGGAAGCAGCGGAGTGATCCCGGACACGGCGACCACCAGTGGAGTAACGCCGAGCCGCCGGGCGAGCACGCCGCCGCAGAACCCGACCAGCGTCGCGGCCACCGCGGACGAGCTGACGCCGTCCAGCTTGGCCAGCGTCAGCGAGCCGTAGACGGCGGCGCCGATGCCGCCCGCGGCCGCGGCGACCAGCATGGCGCGCATCTTGGAGTAGCTCGCGAGGGCGAAGCACGCGGCGGCGCCCGCCCCGCCGAGCACGACGAGCGGCAGCTGCTGCGGCGTCGACCCGGTCACCTCGGGCAGCGGCGTGCGCGGCAGGCCGAGCATGACGGCGATCCGCAGGGCGAGCACGACCCCGGCGATCAGGCCCGCCGACATCAGCGCGGTCTCCATGGTCCGGCCGGCGGCGGTGACGTTGTAGCCGGTGATGGCGTCCTGCACGGCCGAGACGGTGGACAGCCCGGACAGCAGCACGGTGACCGCGGCGGCGACGACGAGCGTCGGTTTGTCGGTGGTCAGGACGTTGCTGCTGACGATGACCATGGCCGAGAGCGTCGCGACCAGGCCGCCGACCACCTGCTGGAAGAAGAACGGCAGCCCGTAGCGGTTCACCACCCGGCCGACCCGGTCGATCACGCCGCTGATGACGAAGGCGACGAGCGCGATGTCGAACCCGCCGCCGAGCAGGATGGTGACGAACGCGGCGACGCCGCCCCAGGACAGCGTCGCGACCCAGCGCGGGTACGGGTGCTGCGCCGACGTGATCCGCTCCAGCTCGGTCTGCGCCTGCTCGGCGCCCATGTGCCCGCGGACGATCTTGCGGATGAGCTTCTCGGTCTCGGTCAGCCGCGTGTAGTCGAGGCTCCGGCTCCGGACGACGCGGAGCGCGGTGATGGGAGTCAGGTCGGTACCGCGGTGGCAGGTCACGGTGATCGACGTGAAGATGACGTCGACCTCGCAGTGCGGCAGCCCGAGCGCCCCGGCGATGGCGATGATCGTCGCGGTGACGTCCGACGCGCCGGCGCCGCTGGCCATCTGGACCTCGCCGATGCGCAGGCTGAGGTCGAGGACGAAGTTGACGGTGGCCTCGTCGGGCAGCTGCGGCCCCATGGCCTCTTCGGCGTCGACAGCGGGGAACTCCCCGGTCGGCGCTTCGAGGACGTGCCACGGACGGCGCTTGAGGAGGGCGGGGCGGTGGACCCGCGGTCGTTGCGCGGGGGGCTCCAGCAGCGGCCATCTGGTCGCCTGGCCCCCGTTGGTGCGCTCGTTGATCTTCATGATCCATCCACC
Source organism: Streptomyces sp. MN03-5084-2B (assembly GCA_033793495.1). Lineage (GTDB taxonomy): Bacteria > Actinomycetota > Actinomycetes > Mycobacteriales > Pseudonocardiaceae > Amycolatopsis. Next base: position 91,262 of record JARAWT010000007.1, read on the forward strand.
TCCTCGCTCGTTCCTCGATGACCATCGACGGCTACCCGCCGACCGTTGCACGGATCATGGAGTGGCGTCCACCACGTCGCTCCACAGTGGCCTCGACCTGCGGATTCCGCTCCGCGAATCGATCAGTGTTGACGGCGGCGCACCCCGCATGACACCCTTCCACTAGTCAATTAGTGAAAGGGTGTTGTGGTGATCGAGTTCCGGATCGACCGCCGGTCCGGCGTGGCCACCTACCAGCAGCTCGTGGACCAGGTCGAGCACGCGCTGCGGCTGGGCCTGCTGCAGCCCGGCGACCGGCTGCCCACGGCCAAGGAGGTGGTCGCGGCCACCGCCATCAACCCCAACACCGTGCTCAAGGCGTATCGCGAGCTGGAGCGGAACGGGCTGGTCGAAGCCAAGCGCGGGCTGGGCACGTTCGTGTCCCGCTCGCTGGCGATGCCGCGCGACGCCGTCGAAGGACCGTTGCGGGACGAGATCGCGGACTGGGTGCGCCGGGCCGGGCACGCCGGCCTGGCCCGCGAAGACGTCGCCGCCTTGATGAAGGCCGCGCTGGACGAGAATTTCTAGAAGGGGTTTCGTGAGTACGGAAGCAGGAGTTGCCCTGGCCGCCACCGGCCTCGGCAAACGGTACCGCCGCGGCTGGGCGCTGCGGGACTGCACGTTCGAGCTGCCGATGGGCAGCATCTGCGCGCTGGTCGGGCCGAACGGGGCCGGCAAGAGCACGGTGATGCGGCTGGTCACCGGCCTGGTCAAGCCGACCGAGGGCGAGGTGCGCGTCAACCAGAAGGTCGCGTTCCTGGCCCAGGACAAGCCGCTGTACCGCCGGTTCACCGTCGCCGAAATGCTGCGCGCGGGCGCGTCGATGAACCCGGACTGGGACAACGCCTACGCGAAGCAGCTGGTCGAAGAAGCCGGGGTGCCGTTCGGTGCCCGGATCGGCACGCTGTCCGGCGGGCAGCGCACCCGGGTGGCACTGGCGATCGCGCTGGGCCGCCGTCCCGAGCTGCTCATGCTGGACGAGCCGCTCGCGGACCTGGACCCGCTGGCGCGCGACGAAGTCATGCGGGCGCTGCTCGCCGAGGCGGCGGGCACGGGCATGACGGTCCTGCTGTCGTCGCACGTGCTCACCGACCTCGAGGAGACCTGCGACCACCTCCTGCTGCTCGCCGGCGGCGGCGTCCGGCTGGCCGGGCGGGTCGAGGACCTGCTCGCGCAGCACCGGATCCTGACCGGGCCGGCCGGCCTGACCGTGCCTGTGGAGTCCGTCGTGGACCGCAGGACGACGGCCCGGCAGGCGACGGTGCTCGCCCGGACGGCCTCGGCCTCGGCATCGGCGGGCTGGGAGGCGGTCCAGCCGACCCTGGAGGAGCTCACGCTGGCGTACCTGCGGGCGGCGAAGGAGAAGGCGGCATGATCTGGGTGACCTGGCGCCAGCAGCGCGTGCAGATCCTGGCGACGGCTGTGTTGACAGTCGTGGCGGCGGTCGTGCTGGTCTTCGTCCACGCCGACCTGGTGTCGCTCCTGCCGGACCGCACCGCCGTGAACGAGAAGTACGGCGACTTCCTGCAGTACTACGTGTTCGTCATGCTCGTGGTGCCGGTGCTGCTCGGCATGTTCACCGGCGCACCGCTGTTCGCCAGGGAGATCGAGCAGGGCACGCACGTCTTCGGACTGAGCCAGTCGATCAGCCGGGCCCGCTGGGTCGTCACGAAGCTGGCGGTGGCGGGCGGCTCGCTGGCCCTGTCGATGTTCGCCCTCGGCCTGATCGCGGCGTGGGCGCTGGAACCGGCGGGCTTCGTGCTGTCCGGCCGGCTCAACCGGATGACCTTCGAAACCCAGGGCCTGACCGTGGGCGGCTACGCGCTCGTCGCGTTCGTCATCGGTGCCGTCGCGGGGCTGTTCGTGCGCAACACGCTGGCCGCGATGGTGGTGACGCTCGCGGTCTACGTGGCGCTGGTGTTCACGGTGGCGAACGAGGTCCGGCCGCACTACGCCGAGCCGGTTCTTTTCACGGGCCCGGTCGGCGGCCACGTGGCGATGGACCCGGAGTCCTGGGTGATCGAGTACGGCTACCAGGACGCGAACGGCAAGGAGCTGCCCTACTCCTACCTGGACTGCGCGCGGCAGGAGGGCGACCAGGTGGCGTGCATGCGCGGGAAGGGCATCGCGACCCAGTACTCGGCGGTGCACCTGCCGTCGCAGTTCTGGCGGTTCCAGTTCACCGAGCTGGCGCTGCTCCTGGTGCTGGCGGGCGGAGTGCTGGCGGCGGGTGCCCGGGCTGCCCGCCGTCGTCTCACCTGAGGCGAGCCGGGTAGACTCCGGCCTGGCCCCTGCCGGGGGCCAGGCCGGTATAGCTCAGCTGGTAGAGCATCTGTCTTGTAAACAGAAGGTCAGGGGTTCGAGCCCCCTTGCCGGCTCAGGTACGACTCAGGGAGTGTCCGTGGTTCGGACGCTCCCTGAGTCGTTTCGTCAGTCGCCGAGGCCGTTCAGGCCGCGAACGGGTCGGCCGTGTCTTCGGGGTCGCGCGCCGCCCGTACGCGCTGCCTGATTTCGACCAGGGGTGGCTTGGCGACGTAGTGTCGCCCTCGCTTTTCGCCCCTGGCTTCGAGAAGGCCGGTGGCCACGAGCGCGCGCAGATCGCGGCTCGCGGTGGCTTCCGTGATTTCGTCGGGGCTGTCTTCGAAGTAGGAACGGTAAGTTGCGTTGCGCACGCGGAGGCCGATCATCGCGTCGAACAAGGCCATGGAGCTTCGCTCGGGCAGGCTGAGGCCACGGACGAGGGTTTCCAGTTCCGCCCACATGCGTTCGCTTTCCTTGACACGCCGGAGCATCGTGCGTGCCTGGTGCAGGTGCGCGGTCAGCGTGAACCGGACCCATGGGCGCGCGTCGCGCCGAGGTTGCCAAGAACCGCCGCCCACTTCGCCGAGTACGTCGTAGTAGGCCTGTGTGTTCTGCCCCAAGTACTCCTCGATGCTCATGAACACCGGGCTCAGCACCCCGCTCCGGGCCAGTACCAGGCTTTGCAGGCAGCGGGCCATGCGCCCGTTTCCATCTCGGAACGGGTGCACCATGACCAGGTTCAGGTGGGCCATGGCGGCGCGGACGATGTCCGGGCACTCGCTTTCGACGTTCAAACCCGCAGCCAGTTCCCGCATCAGGGCCGGCACCAGGCTCAGGTCCGCGCCTTCGTGGACGATCTCGCCCGTCCTGTCGTTCCGAACGTAGATGCTCCCGGCCCGCCAACGGCCAGGCCGGTTCTTCAGCGCGTAGTTCGTCATCATGTAGTGAAGACTTTTCAGCAGCTGGTCCGTGTACTGGAAGCCATCGTCTTCGGCCAGTTGCAGCACGTATGTCATGGCTTCGCGGTAGCCGCGCAGTGCCAGGCGAGTTTCCTCGTCGACCTCGAGTGGTTCCTCGCCGGCGGCGACGTCGACCGCGTCGTCAAGACCGGCTTCGTAGCCCTCGATGCTGTTCGAACCTTGGATGGCCCGGGCGAGGGACAACCGGCGCAGGGAACCCGCCCAGCGGCGAGGCTCGGTCAGCTGGAAGCGCAGGGCCGCTTTGAGCTCCTCGACCTGCGCCAGCACCTGCCGCTCGCGTTCGTCGAGCTCCGGTACTTCGAACAACATGTCTGTAACTCGGATAGTCACCACCAGTGTGATGGTTAGCTAACCGCCTCCATGTTGGATACTATACCATCACATCGATGGTTTGATTTCGAGAGTAGCGGCTTAACCGACAGGGCGGGCGACACCGCGGCGAGATGAGCTCGTGTCCGAAATGTTCGTCCCCGCTCCTCCTCGCCGGTTATAGTCGCTGGCCAGGGCCCTGGTCGCCGGGCTCTTCCTTGGGGGAAGGAAACGATGAGCGGGTTCATCTCCGCGGCCTTGGCTTTTCCCGCCGTGCTGTTCAGCTTCCTGCTGGTCGTCGTGATCGGCTACTGGGCGCTGGCCCTGCTCGGCGTCCTCGACCTCGACGACGACGGCGGCGGGTTCGACGGCTGGGGGTTCTTCGGCGGCGTCCCGCTGTCCATCGCGCTGTCGCTGCTCGTCGCGTTCAGCTGGTTCCTCAGCCTGGCCGGGACCGTCCTCGTCGAAGGCGCGCCCCTGCGGGGGCTGCTCGGCACCGGCGTCCTGGTCGTCGCGCTCGTGGGCGGGGCGCTCGGGACCCGGCTCGTCATCCTGCCGCTGCGCCGGTTCTTCACCGGGGCCGAGCCGACGCGGCGGGACTTCGTCGGCCGGGTCGCCGTCGTGCGGACGTCGACCGTCACCGAGGACTTCGGGCAGGCCGAAGCCACCGCGGCCGACGGCTCGTCGGCGATCATCCAAATTCGACTGGCGGGCGAAGGCAACCTCGGCGTGGGCAGCCGCGTTGTCCTCTACGACTACGACACCGCGGGTGAGTTCTTCTGGGTCAGTCCCATGGAACTCGAAGCAGAAAAGGACTGAACCGGAATGGATGCCATCGGCCTGGGGGCCGGCGTGTTGATCGCCGTCGTGGTCCTGATCGTCCTCGTGCTGCTGTTCGTCGTGAGCCGGCTGTTCCGCAAGGTGCCGCAGGGCAAAGCGCTGATCATCTCCAAGGTGCGCAAGGTCGACGTCACCTTCACCGGCGCGGTCGTGCTGCCCGTGCTGCACAAGTCCGAGGTCATGGACATCTCGGTGAAGACGATCGACATCGAGCGCACCGGCCGGGAAGGCCTGATCTGCCGCGACAACATCCGCGCCGACATCCGGATCTCCTTCTTCGTCCGCGTCAACAAGACCGTCGAGGACGTCGTGAAGGTCGCGCAGGCGATCGGCACCGAGCGCGCCAGCGACCAGGGAACCCTGCAGGAACTGTTCAACGCCAAGTTCTCCGAGGCGCTGAAGACCGTCGGCAAGCAACTGGACTTCGTCGACCTCTACACCAAGCGCAACGAGTTCCGCGACCAGATCATCCGCGTCATCGGCACCGACCTCAACGGCTACAGCCTGGAGGACGCGGCGATCGACTACCTCGAGCAGACCCCGATGGCGTCGCTCGATTCGGCCAACATCCTGGACGCGCAAGGCATCCGCAAGATCACCGAGCTGACAGCGATCGAGCACGTGCGCACCAACGAGTTCCGCCGCCACGAAGAAAAGGAGATCACGCGCCAGAACGTCGACGCGCGTGAGGCGATCCTCGAACTCGAGCGGCGCCAGGCCGACGCGGAAATCAAGCAGCGCCGCGAAGTCGAGACCATGCGGGCGCGTGAAGAGGCGGAAACCCTCAAGGTGCAGGCGGAGGAGCGGCTCAAGTCGCAGGCCGCGCAGCTGCGCACCGACGAGCAGCTCGGCATCCAGCAGCAGAACCAGCAGCGCGAGATCGAGGTCGCCGGCAAGAACCGCGAACGCGTCATCGCCATCGAGTCCGAGCGGATCGAAAAGGACCGCCTGCTCGAAGTGATCGGCCGCGAGCGCGAGACCGAGCTGTCCCGGATCGCCAAGGACAAGGAACTCGAGACCGAGAAGCGGTCGATCGCCGAGGTGATCCGGGAGCGGATCGCCGTCGAGAAGACCGTCGCCGAGCAGGAAGAGAACATCAAGAAGCTGCGCGTGGTCGAGGAGGCCCAGCGCACCCGCGAGGCCGTCGTCATCCGCGCCGAGGCCGAGGCTCAGGAGAACCTGGTCAAGGGCATCAAGGCCGCCGAGGCCGCGGAACAGGCCGCCAAGTTCAAGGCCCGCGAGGAGCTGACCCTCGCCGAGGCGCGCCAGCAGGCCGCCGAGCTGGAGACGCGGGCCAAGATCCGGCTCGCCGAAGGCATCCAGGCCGAGGAGGCCGCCGCCGGGCTCGCCGCCGCGCAGGTCCGGGAGCGCGAGGCCGTCGCGCTGGAGAAGGTCGGCCGCGCGGAGGCGATCGTCGAGCGCGAGAAGGCCGTCGTGATCGCCGAGGCGCTGCGCGACAAGCTGAAGGGCGAGGCCGAGGGCCTCACCGAGAAGGCCGCCGCGCTGGCCGCGCTCGACAGCGCGAGCCGGGAGCACGAGGAGTACCGGCTCCGGCTGGACGCGGAGAAGGAGATCCGGCTGGCCGCGCTCGACGTGCAGCGGGACGTCGCCGAAGCGCAGGCCGTCGTGCTCAGCGCCGGCCTGGAGAAGGCGGACATCGACATCGTCGGCGGCGAGACCACGTTCTTCGACCGGATCGTCGGCTCGATCGGCCTGGGCAAGAGCGTGGACGGCTTCGTGGAGCATTCCGACGTCGTCCAGTCGCTCGCGCGGCCGTACCTCGACGGGTCGGCCAGCTTCACTGACGACCTCGCCAAGCTGATCGGCGCGGTGAGCACCGAGGACGTGAAGAACCTGACGCTGTCGGCCTTCCTGGCCAAGCAGCTGCAGGCCGGCGGGCCGGACAGCGCCAAGCTCCGTGAGCTGATGACCACGGCGCAGCGGCTCGGCCTCGCCGAGACGTCGGTCGCCACCGTCGTCGCCGCGAAGCAGTGACGACAGCCGAAACGCAGCTGGACGCGGGCACCTATGACGTGCTCCGCGTCCGGCTGGCCGCCCAGGCCGCCGAACTGGCGAAACGCGCGGACGAGCTCAACGCCCGGCGGCTCGAGGTCTTCGGCAGCGCGCAGCTCGCGCTGGTCGGCACCGAACGCATCCGCACCGCCAACAACTGCGTGCCCCGGGACATCGTCGCCGTCGACGGCCGGATGTTGTTCGGCTACAACGTCTTCATCGGGCTGAAGCCCGAGACGGCGATCGACGACGTCTTCTCGCTGCAGCGCTTCAGCCGCGACGAAGACGCGTTCCGCTTCGACGACGTCAGTGCGGAGGAGCTGCCCGAACTGCTGCGTGACGAGCAGTTCGGGCGGGACTTCGGCGAGCTGTACCGGTACTACCGCCAGGCGAAGCTGCTGCAGCTGCGCCGGCTGGACGGGAAGCTGCTGGCGGTGTTCCAGATCGGCCCGCGCACCGAGGACATCCGGGTGCTGCGGTGGGGCGTCGGGTCCGACGGCGCGGTGTCCTATTTGGACAGCCGGGGCGAGCGCGACCACGTCTTCCCGCCGTCGCACGACTTCGAGTGGATCGAGACGACGCGCGAGGACCACGTCCTCGGCCGGCACCCGCACATCTCGATCGAGGACGAGGTGTTCGTCGAAACCGTCGGCGGCAACCTGACGGTCAAGGTCGAGAACAACACCGAGACCGGCGCCGGCGTGTACGCCGAGCCGGTGGACGAGCCGCTGCAGAGCCTCGCCGACGCCGAGGTCTCCTACGCCAGGATCGGCCCGCTGATCCTGCTGCGGATGCTGCCGTACAAGGAAACCACCTACCGCTACCTGGTGTTCAACACGCGCACCCAGGACGTCGTGCGGCTCGACGGCATCGGCCAGGCGTGCCAGCGGCTCCCCGAGGACCACGGCATCATCTTCCCCGGCGGCTACTACCTCGACACCGGCGTCAGCAAGACGTTCGACACCACTGTGGACGGTCTCGAGTTCGAGCGCGTGATCCGCTCGCCCAACGGCGAGGACGTGCTGTACGTCTTCCACGCGCGGGCCGAGGGTCGCTCGCTCCTGCTGCCGTACAACGTGATCCGCAAGGAGGTCGCCAACCCGATCCCGTGCCACGGGTACTCGCTGTTCGACGACGGCACGATGATCCTGTTCCGCGCGCTGTCCGACGAGCCGAGCCGGGTGCACCCGATGCAGGTGTGGCGGACGCCGTTCCAGTCGGACACCTACGCCGCGTCGCAGCCGGCCGGCACCGGGCCGCTGGAGCGGGTCGGGAACGCCGACCTCGTCCGCGGGATCTCCGACTGCCTGTCGATCACCAGGATGATCGACGAAATGGCGCCGTCGGCGGCGGTGTTCGAGGCGCTGATCGCCGCCTGCGCCCGGGTCTTCGACCACTACCACTGGCTCGGCGAGAGCGAGCTGGGCGACCTGCGCTCGCCGTTGACCGACGTCCGCGTGACGGCCGAGCAGGTGCTGGACGAGTTCGAGACGGTCACCTCGCTGACCGCGCAGGCGGCCGAGGCCGTCGACACCGCGGCGGCCGAAACCGCGTCGCTCGTGCGGCGGGTCCGGGGCGAGGCGCTGAACGCGGCGGACGCGTGGGTGCGCCGGCTCGCCGAGATGCACCGGGCGCGCGGGCGGCTCGTCACCGTGCGGGAGCTGCGGTACGCCGACACCGCACGCGTGGACCAGCTGCTCGCCGACCTGGACACGGAGTTCTCCGAGGCGGCGCAGCGGGCCGTGCGGTTCCTTCAGGGCGAGGAGGCCTTCACCGGCTACCACGCCGAAGTGGCCGGGCTGATCACCGCGGCGGGCGCGATCAAGACCGTCGCCGAAGCCGGCCCGGTCGCCGAGCGGCTCGACGAGCAGTCCGCCGGCCTGGAGGTCCTCACCGACGTCGTGGGCGGCCTGGACATCGCCGACGCCGTCGTCCGGACGAAGATCCTGGAGCGCGTCGGCGAGGTGATCGGCGCCGTCAACCGCGCCCGGGCGACGCTCGACGCGCGCCGCAAGGAACTCCTGGAGACCGAGGGCCGGGCGGAGTTCGCGGCCGAGTTCGCGCTGCTCGCGCAGGCCATCACGGGTGGCCTCGCGGTCGCCGACACGCCGGAACGCTGCGACGAGCAGCTCGGCCGGCTGCTGCTGCAGCTGGAGAACCTCGAATCGCGGTTCGGGGAGTTCGACGACTTCCTGACCTTGCTCGGGGAGAAGCGCACCGACGTCTACGAGGCGTTTTCCTCGCGCAAGCAGGCGCTGCTCGACGAGCGGGCGCGGCGGGCGGACAGGCTGGTCGAGTCGGCCGGGCGCATCCTCGGCAGCGTGACGCGCCGGGTCGGTTCGCTGGGCTCGGCCGAGGAGATCAACACCTACTTCGCGGCCGACCCGATGGTCTCCAAGCTGCGCAGCGTCGTCGTGGACCTGCGGGCGCTCGGCGACCAAGTGCGGGCCGAGGAGCTCGAAGGCCGGGTGAAAGCCGCGCGCCAGGAAGCCGGCCGGGCCCTGCGCGACCGGCTCGACCTCTACGGCGAGGGCGGCGAGACGATCCGCCTGGGCCGCAACACCTTCGCCGTCAACACCCAGGACATCGACCTGACTCTGGTGCCGCACGACGGCTCGATGAAGTTCGCGATCACCGGCACCGACTACCGGGCGCCGGTGCGCGACGCCGCGTTCGAGGCGACGCGGCCGTACTGGGACCAGCTGCTGGTCTCCGAGTCACCGGAGGTCTACCGGGCCGAGTACCTGGCGACGTCGATCCTCGCCGAACGGCCGGTGGCCGAGCTGGTCGAAGCCGACCTCCTGGAAGTCGTGCGGAGCGTGGCCGGGGAGCGGTACGACGAGGGGTACGCGCGCGGGGTGCACGACCACGACGCCGCCGCGATCCTGGCGGCGCTGCTGCGGCTGCGGTCCGCCGCCGGGCTGCTGCGCTACCCGCCCGCGGCCCGGGCGGCGGCCCAGCTGTTCTGGGCGTTCGGCGCCGGGGAGCCGGCCAAGGCGGCGTGGACGACGCGGGCGGCGTCACTCGCGCGGGTGCGGGAGGCGTTCGGTCCCACCCCGGCGATCGACGACCTGGCGCGGGAGCTCACGGACGCGATCACGGCGTTCACCGACGGGCTCGGGCTCGACACCGAGTTCGCCGGGGAATACCTGGTGGAGGAACTCGCCGTGGCCCCCTCCGGGTTCGTCACCAGCGGTGGCGCGCGGGCGGTGCTGGACAAGTTCCGGCTCGACCGGCGCAGCTTCGCCGAAGACCTGCGGTCCCTCGACGGCCTGGCGGACCGGTACCAGCTCGCCGACGCCTGGCTGCGGTCCTTCGCGACCGCGTCCGGGCTGCCGGCCGACGAACTGCCCGAGGCCGTCGCGATCGAGCTGTGCGACCTGCCGCGGTACGACTCGTCGGCGACGCTGACGGCCACTGTGGACGGTCTGCTCGGTGCGCACCCGCGGCTCACCGGGCGGTCGGTGACGCTCCGGCTCGACGAGACGCTCGCCAGGACGCACCGCTTCCGCCGCGACCGCGTCCCGGGCTTCCGCGCCTACCAGCGGCTGCGCAACGAACTCGTGGCCGCCGAACGCGACCGGCTCCGGCTGGACGAATACAAACCGAAGGTGATGAGCGCCTTCGTGCGCAACCGGCTGCTCGACGAGGTCTACCTGCCGCTGATCGGGGACAACCTGGCCAAGCAGCTCGGGGCGGCCGGGGACGCCAAGCGCACCGACCAGTCCGGGCTCCTGCTGCTCATCTCGCCGCCGGGGTACGGCAAGACGACGCTCATGGAGTACGTCGCCAGCCGCCTCGGGCTGGTCTTCGTGAAGGTCAACGGGCCGGCGCTGGGCCACGACGTCACCTCGGTCGACCCGGCCGACGCACCGAACGCGACCGCGCGCCAGGAGGTCGAGAAGATCTCGTTCGCCCTGGAGCAGGGCAACAACGTGCTGCTGTACCTCGACGACATCCAGCACACGTCGCCGGAACTGCTGCAGAAGTTCATCTCGCTGTGCGACGCGCAGCGGCGGATGGAAGGCGTGTGGGAGGGCCGCACGCGGACCTACGACCTGCGCGGCAAGCGGTTCGCGGTGTGCATGGCCGGCAACCCCTACACCGAGCAGGGCAAGCGGTTCCGCATTCCCGACATGCTCGCCAACCGCGCGGACGTGTGGAACCTCGGCGACGTGCTGTCCGGCAAGGAGGAGCTCTTCGCGCTGAGCTACGTCGAGAACGCGTTGACGTCGAACCCCGTGCTGGCGCCGCTCGTCTCGCGCGATCAGTCCGATGTGGACACGCTGGTCCGGATGGCGCGCGGCGACGGGTCGGCGCGCGCCGACCGGCTTTCGCAGGCGTATTCGGCCACGGAGCTGGAGCAGATCCTGGCCGTGCTGCGGAAACTGCTGCGAGTGCAGCGGACCGTGCTGGCGAACAACCAGGCCTACATCGCCTCGGCGGCGCAGGCGGACGCCTCGCGCACCGAACCGCCGTTCCGGCTGCAGGGTTCGTACCGGAACATGAACAAGCTCGCCGAGCGGATCGTGCCCGTCATGGCCGACGCGGAACTCGAGGCCCTGATCGACGACCACTACGCCGGCGAGGCGCAGACACTGACCTCGGGCGCCGAGGCCAACCTGCTCAAGCTGGCCGAGCTGCGGGGACGGCTGTCCCCTGCGCAGGCTCGGCGGTGGGCCGACGTCAAGGCTGCGTACCTGCGGGAACAGGCGCTCGGAGGGGACGGCGAGGACCCGCTGAGCCGGGCGGTCGGCGCGGTGGGCCTGCTGGCCGACCGGGTGGGCGCGGTCGAGACGGCCATCGGCCGCGCGGCGCAACGGCTGGCGCGGGAAGACGCTTAATTGCTTTGACGCGGATCGGGGCGTGCGGTGATGATGGATTCCGCCCGCCGGGAAACCGGTTCGGGCGGCATTCTTTTTCCCGGCACTCGTCTTCGCCGCAACCATTGCGTGGACGCGAGTGCGCTCGGCGCGTTGGTCCAGCGGTACGGATCCCCGGTTCTCAGCCGGGAGACCCGGGTTCGACTCCCGGACGCGCTACGTTGGCCGAAGCCGAAGGAGACGAGGCCCCGGGCTGTGACCCCGGGCGAAACCGGTGCGAGTCCGGTCGGCCAACCCACGCGCGCGGTTCGGCAACCAGCGGAGCCTCATAAGCTCCGCCGACGTGGATCGACACCACGGCGCGCGACCACCTACCTCGGGGAAAGAGCATGCTGCAGACGATCATCCGCCACACCCTGCGCGTCCCGCGCGCCGCCGCACCGGGCGGCGACGGGTCCGCCGTCGCCCGGCAGCTGGACGTCGTCCTGCTGAGCGCCGGGTTCAAGGCCGACCGCGCGCTGCTCACCCACCTGTCCACTGTGGAACCCGGTGCGGCGATGGACCTCGCCGTGGCCGTCATCGACGCCGTCCGCGGGCTGGTCGGCGATCACGTGCGGCACAACGCCTACTTCAAGAAGTTCCCGCGCCGCGTTCCGGACACCGTCGAATTCTGGGTCTCCTGCCTGCGCCACACCGGCGGCACCGAGGTCGTCGACCTGCTCACGCTGCCCGGCTACGGCCGCTACCAGCACACCTTCGCCGACCTGCTCGCCGCGCACGACGAGCTGGTCGCGTCGGTCAAGGACCGGGTGACCGTCGTCCACCTGGGCGGTTCGCTCGAGGAGGAAACCCACGCGCTGTACCGGTCACTGGCCGAGTCCGTCACCCCGCTCGGGGAGGCCGACCTGCAGCTGCTCGCCGAGCTGGCGGTCAGCTGCGCTGACGTCGAGCTCGGCGCCGTGCCGGTGCGCGAGAACCGGGCCGTGCTGAACGCCGCCCGGCTGGCCGATGGACGGCCGTTCGTCGCGGTCGACACCGTCGTCGACGTGCTGCGCGCGGCGTGCCAGGCCAGCGGCGGCGACGTCACGCTGGCCGAACCGACGCGGTTCCGCAGCTTCAGCCGCCGCGAGCGGCGCGTCCTGCTCGCCGCGCTCGACGGTGTCGTCGCGGACAACGCCGGCAAGCTCGGTGACGTCTCCCGCTTCGCGGAGCGGTTCAAGCGGCTGGGGAGCTACCTGCACGCCTACGAGACCACGGCGTACCCGGGTGCGCGCGAGGTGTTCGACGTCGCCCGCGGCGACCGCAAGGTGTCCTCGGTGGCCGGCCGTGCGGAGCGCGCGTTCGCCGACGGCGACGTCTCGCGCGCCGCCGAGGTGCTGACCGCCGCGCCGGGCCTGTTCATGCGGTCGCTGGACCGGCTGCTGCGGCAGGCCGGCCCGGTCGACGACGTCCTCGCCGCCGTCGGCACGGTGCTGGGCTCGGTGTCCGGCCGGGTGCTGTGCTCCGTGCGCGAGCACCTGGCGAACCGGGCCACGCCGGACGCCGCTCGCCTGTTCACCACGCGCACCCGTCGCGCGTGGGTCACCGGCGACACCCGTCCGCCGCTCCCGCGCGAGGTGATCGCGCGGGTGAGCGAGCTGATCGACGCCGAGCTGGCCGCGCGGCTGCCGGCCGGCGGGCGCCTGCTGGTCGACCCCGCGGTCCTGGACGTCGCGCTCCCGCTGTCGGGGAAGGCGACCGAGGACGGGTTCGCCGTGCTGCCGCGTGGTTCGCGCGCCCACGTCGAAGGGGAAGTGCTGCGGTTCTTCACCTATTGGCGGCAGACGCGGGAAACCACCGACTTCGACCTGTCGGCGTTGCTGCTGGATGCACACTTCCGGTACACCGGGCACGTTTCGTGGACCAATTACCACGAGGGCGGCGCGGTGTACTCGGGCGACCTCACCGCGGCGCCGGACGGGGCGACCGAGTTCATCGACATCCCGCTGGACTCGCTCGACGCCGCGTACGTGGTGCCGCAGGTGAACGTCTTCTCCGGCGAAGGCTTCGACGACGTCGCCGAGTCGATGTTCGGCTGGATGCTCCGCGACCGCGCCCAGGCCGGTGCGCCGTTCGAGCCCCGCACCGTGCGGACCCGCTCGGACCTGCGCGGAAGCGGCCGCGTCGCGCTGCCGATGATCTTCGCCCGGGACCGGGCGGGCACCTGGACGGCGACCTGGCTGCACCTGTACCTCGCCGGCTCGCCCCGGTTCAACCGGCTCGAGACGAACCGGGCGAGCACCAGCGTGCTGGCGCGCGGCCTGGTGGAGCGGAAGTACCTGACCGTCAGGTACCTGGTGGAGCTGATGCGCGACACCGAGGTGAGCGTGTGGGAGCCGGGGGTGCGGCCGGCCGGGCCGGTCACGTACGTCGGGCTGCACCGGCCGGAAGGGCTGCCCGAGGGTTCGACGGTGCTCACGCTGGAGACGCTTAACCGGTTGATTCCGGCCTGAGCCACCGGATATCGTCGTCGGTGCGAGGCCATGAGCGGGCTTCCTTCTCCTCTGTAAACGGCTTAGCCCGTTCGCCTTCCTCGCCTCGGCGGAAATTGTCGGTCCCCCCGTCTAACGTCTCGATGAGACCAGACGAGGGGAGTCCGATGACCACGCACACACTCGAAACACCTGAAGCCGACATCGTCTACGACGTGCACGGCCCGGCGCCCGCCGAGAGCCCGCGGCCACCGCTGCTGATGATCGGGCAGCCGATGACCGCCGAAGGGTTCAGCTCCTTGGCGTCCCACTTCGCCGACCGCACGGTGGTCACCTACGACCCGCGCGGGCTCGGGCGCAGCGTCCGCAAGGACGGGCGGGAGGACCACGTGCCCGCCGTCCAGGCGGAAGACCTCCACGCCGTCATCCAGGCGCTGGGGGCCGGTGCCGTCGAGGTGTTCGGGAGCAGTGGCGGGGCGGTCGCCGGGTTCGCGCTGGTCACGGCGCACCCGGAGGACGTGCGCACGTTCGTCGCTCACGAGCCGCCGCTCGTCGGGTCGCTGCCGGACGCCGCTGCGGCCGAGCGGGCGAGCCAAGCGATGCGGGACGCCTACCAGGCGAAGGGCTTCGGGGCGGGAATGGCGGCGTTCATGGCGATGACGTCGTGGCCGGGCCCGTTCACCGACGCGTATTTCGCGCTGCCACCGGCGGACCCGGCCCAGTTCGGCCTGCCTGCCGACGACGACGGCCGCCGGGACGATCCGCTGCTGACGGACCGCTCCCGGCCGGTGACCGCGTACCGGCTCGACGTCGAGGCGCTGGCGGCGGTGCCGACGCGGATCGTGGTCGCGGTGGGCGAAGAGTCCCGGGAGGTCTTCACCGGGCGGGCCGCGCTGGGCACGGCGGCGCTGCTGGGGCAGGAGGCGACCGTGTTCCCCAGCCACCACGGCGGGTTCCTCGGTGGCGAGTTCGGCTATGCCGGCCAGCCGGAGGCCTTCGCCAAGAAGCTGCGGGAGGTGCTCGAAGGCTGACCCGCATCTCTCCACCGCCCACCGGACTCAATCAAACGTTTAGTTGACAGAGTCGTCCGGTTGGTTGACGATGGCTGCGTCAAGGTCGTCGCAGGGAGAGGTACGTCGTGGAGAAGCACGCGCTCAGGTGGTGGGCACTGGCGGTCGCGGTGCTCGCGGTGCTGGTGGACATGATCGACAACCAGATCGTCGCGGTGGCCCTGCCGACCATCCGGCGGGAGCTCGGTGCCGGCGAGGCCGCGCTGCAGTGGATCTCGGCCGGGTACGCGCTGGGCTTCGCGCTCACGCTGATCACCGGCGGCCGGCTGGGCGACCGCCACGGGACGAAGAAGCTGTTCGTGGCGGGCATGCTCGTGTTCACCGCCGCCTCGCTCGCCGCCGGGCTCGCCGGGGACGTCGGCGTGCTGGTCGCCGCGCGGGTGGTGCAGGGCGTCGGAGCCGGGCTGATGGTGCCGCAGGTGCTGTCGTTCGTCCACGCGGAGTTCGACGAGCGGGAGCGGCCGAAGGCGATGACCTGGTACGCCGCCGCGTTCCCGGTCGGCGGGCTCGCCGGGCCGCTGCTGGGCGGCGCGTTGGTCGAGGCCGACCTGTTCGGGTCGGGCTGGCGGGCGATCTTCCTGGTGAACCTGCCCGTCGGCGTGCTCGCGCTGGCCGGGGCCCTGGTCACCATGCCCGCCCGGCCGGGGTTCGTCCGGCACCGCATGGACCCCGTCGGGCTGGCGCTGCTGACCGCCGCGCTGTTCGCGGTGTTCTACCCGCTGGTGCAGGGGCGTGAGCTGGGCTGGCCGGTGTGGTCGATCGCGCTGCTGGTGGCTGCCGTTCCGCTGTTCGGCGGGTTCGCGTGGCAGCAGCGGCGCCAGTTCCGCCGAGGCGGGGAACCGCTGCTCCCGCCGGATCTGCTGCGCACCGTCGCCGGCAGCCAGGCGGTCCTGTTCTGCGTAAACACCGGGGTGGGCGTCTTCTTCGTCCTGACCCTGCACCTGCAGCTCGGGCTCGGCTTCACGCCGTGGGAAGCGGCGTTGACGTTCGCGCCGTCGACGCTCGGCATCGTCGCGGGCAACGTCCTGGCCATGCGCCTCGCGCCGAAGTTCGGGCGGGTGTTCACCGCCGGCGCCGTCGCGGTGCTGCTGGCCGGGCTGGTGCTGGTCGCGGTGCTGGTGTCCCTGGCGGGCTCCGCGCTGAGCGGGTGGGCGCTGCTGCTGCCCGTGATCGCCGTCGGACTCGGCATGGGTGCGGTGCTGAACTCGCTGTTCGCCGCGTCGATGGCGCGGATCGGCCCGGAGCAGGCCGGTGCCGCGTCCGGCGTCGTGAACACCACCGTCCAGCTCGGCACCGCGACCGGGATCGCCTTGTTCGGCACGGTGTTCTTCGCCCGGCTGGACGGCGGGTCGGCCTCGGCGACGGCGGGTGCGCTCGCGGTCAGCGCCGGGGTGCTCGTGCTCGCCCTCGCCTTGACGGCGGCGTTGCCTCAACCGTCTGTTCCGCAGAGTCAAGCGGTTGGTTGACGTATAGTCGCGGCGTGACCGCGTCGAAGCCCCGTCGTTCGCCGAAGCCCCAGGAACGCCAACGGGATCCGGAGCGTACCCGCCGGCTGATCCTGGAGGCGGCCGGAGCGGAGTTCGCGGCGAAGGGGTACGCGGGGGCGCGGATCGCGGCGATCGCGGCGCGGGCCGGGGTGAACCAGCAGCTGATCTCGTACTACTTCGACGGCAAGGAAGGCCTGTACCGCGCGATGTCGGAGGGGTGGGGGCAGCGGCAGAGCGAGCTGATGGCCCCGGACCTGCCGCTGTCCGAGCAGGTGCGGCGGATGGCGCTGGAGACCCTCGCCAGCCGTGACGGCGTCCGGCTGCTGGCGTGGTCGGGGCTGGAGTACGAGGGCCCGGACACCGACCCGGACCACGCGCCACGCACCCGGCGCCTGGCGGGGACGGTGGAGCAGATCGCGGCGCTGAAGGCCGAAGGCCGCCTGCCCGGGTGGGTCGATCCGGAGTGCTTGACGGTGCTGCTGATGGCGGCGGCGATGGCCCCGGTGACGCTCCCGCACGTGGTGGACGGCCTGACCGGGACGGGTGGGGACTCGCCCGAGTTCGTCCGGCGGTACGCCGACCAGCTGGCCAGGCTGGCCGAGCACCTGGGGCTGTGACGGCCCTCAGTGCGTGACGGGTTCCGCGGTGGTGGTGGACACCGCGGGGCCGGAGCCGGGCGTGCTCGACGGCGCGGCGAGCGCCAGCCCGGCGACCAGCGCGAGCGTGACGACGAACAGCGCCGCACGGACGAGGGCGGCAACGGAACAGACGACCATCATGGCAGGCTCCTCGGAATTCCCCGCTGAACGGGATTCGATGCGTTTCGCGGTGTCCGCGAAATCCGGTCCGCATTGATGGTGCGCGTCGGAACCGGGGAGCGACAAGCTGTTTCCCGTTGCCTGCCAACGGTTGTTCCGGGAAACCCGGTCTGCGGCACTTGCCGCCGGCCGGGTTTTCCTGCGCCCCGGCCTGCGGAGTTCAATGCGTTGTCATGACGACCTCACCACGGTTTCGCCTTCCCTGGCGTTGATCGCCACGGCAGAAGCCTTCGCTACCGCGACGGGCGGGGCAGCCCGACGATGCCACCGGCACTGCGGCGTTCGGGAAATGCCGGTTCCGTGACGAGGGCGAGCAGTTCTCCACCTTGCTGAGGTAGCCCTTGCTGAAATGGACGGACGCGGCGAGTCCGGTCAGTGACATGCCGGCCGATAAGCGTCGACGTTTCAATTCCGCTCCGAAGTCCGGCATGGTTCGATCGTCCTGCAACCGGTGAACGGAGGGAAGGCGTATCGGCGGAATGCCGAAGTATTCCCCTTGCCGCTTGGGAGAAATCGGGGCAGCCGGATCCGGAAACAGCGGGGAAACGAGTGGGTGAGTCACGGACCGAGTAGACTTCCCGGCAACGACCAAGACGGAGGTGGCGGCTTGGCTCAGGAGGCGGCCGAAGCGAAGATCAACGCTCTCTCACTGGAGCTGAAACTGCTTCGCAAGGGGCTCGGCATCCAAGCGAAGACCCTCCCTGGGCTCGTCGGCGAACAGTTGCGCGAAGTGTGCGGTGTCCACGAAGACGACAGCCCGGGAACCGTCCGCGGCAAGGTGGTGGAAACGCTTCGCCGGTTGATCGAAAAGCTGCCCGAATCGCACCGGCGAACGGCCCGGATCGTCCTGGGTTTCGGCGCTGGCGCGAACGAGCGCTACACGCAACGCCTCGAACTGCTGGGCACCGGAGCCGACCGGAACGTGCGCACGATGCAGCGTCGCGCCGACGACGTCATCTACCTGATCGCCGAGGCCGCGTACGGGGCGCCGTCGCCGTACGGTGTCGCGGCCATCAGCGACGACGGACCCTGGCACACGGCGGCACTGGCGGTCCGGCTGACCTTGACGGGGGTGGCCGCCGCCGAGGTCTTCGAGACCCGCCGGGTGGTCAGCCACTGCGCCGGGTTGGTCGACGTCGAGCACGCGATCTCCCTCGCCCGGCCCGCCAGCACCACCGGCCGGCCGGACCTCTCGGGTCTCGGCATCGACGTCGTGGCCGGCGGCGAGGTGCATTCCGTGCGGATGGTCAGCGCGACCCGGGTCGCGTTCAGCCTGCGGCCGCCCCAGCCGCTGGACGCCGGCGACGAGCACGAGTTCTTCTTCCGCATCCGGGTGGCCGAGCTGCCGGCGCCGTTCTACTTCTGCACGCCGGAATTCCCCTGCGAGAGCTTCGACCTCAACGTCCGGTTCGACCGGCGGCGGCCACCGCAGCGCATCTGGCGCATCGACGGCGAATTCTCCAAGGACGCCCAGGACCCGCTGACCGCGCGCAAGCCGCTCTTCCTCGACAACGCGGGCGAGGTGCGCACCGGTTTCCGCGACCTGCGGCCGGCGAGGTCCTACGGCGTGGGCTGGCAGCCCGCTTCTTGAGCCACCAGCCACCGCATCCCCGAGAGCCGGAGCGAGCAGCCGCCTGTTCGCTGTGCGCCCCATGCTCCCCCTCGCCGTGACCGCACTGTCCACGATGCCGTATCGGGCGGCGCCGCGACGCGACAAAAACATGACACTTCGGCGCCGGCGTCCGAACCGGCTTATCGCCCGACTCCATGCCATCATCGGGCATGGTCACGACTGAACCCGAGCTCAACAGCGGGGTGCTGCCCGGGAACGTGCGCGCCGACGACTGGATCATGCTCGTGCTCGCCGCCGGGTCGGTCGGGTTGCTGGGGTTCATGGTGCTCAGCCCGCCGGCGCGGGACGTCGGGCTGCTGATCTTCTACGTCGACTGCGGGATCTGCGCGATCTTCCTGCTGGAGTTCCTGTGGCGGTGGCGGAAGCGGCGGTGGGCCAGGAAGTTCCTCGTGCGCAACTGGTACGAGCTGTTCGCCATGGTCCCGGTCGCGCACCCCGCCATGACCGCGCACAAGTTCGTCAGCGTCGTGCTGCTGCTCGTGCGGATCGGGCGGGCGGCCGACCGGGCCGTCGGCGAGCAGTTCACCTACCGGCTCGTGGACAAGCTGTCCGAGCCGATCGTGAAGGCGATCAAGAAGCCGGTGACCATCGCGGTGCTCGACGAGGTCGTCAAGGTGCTGGAAACCGGCAACTACCCGGAAAACCTGGCCAAGTCGCTCGGGGCGCACAAGGACGAGCTGCGTTCGATCATCGCCGAAAAGATCGCCGCGGACCCGCAGCTCGGGAAGCTCAAGCGGCTGCCGTTCCACGACGAAATCGTGCGCGCCTGCGTCGACACCTCGTTCCGCGTGCTGCTCGAAGTCCTCCTCGACCCGCGGATCGACGACTTCTTCTCCGCCGTGGTCCGCGAAAACCGGGAGCAGATCCGGCTGGCCGTGCAGCTCGGCCTCAACGAAGTCGACGACGAAGCCGAGGAGGAAGCGCTGCCGGTGCGCACCCAGCGCGCGGCCGCGCACGAGTACGACCGGCTGCACTCACGACCGTGAGCGCAGGTACGCGCTGAGCCGGCTCGCCGCGTCGAGCATCG
Source organism: Streptomyces sp. MN03-5084-2B (assembly GCA_033793495.1). Classification (GTDB taxonomy): domain Bacteria; phylum Actinomycetota; class Actinomycetes; order Mycobacteriales; family Pseudonocardiaceae; genus Amycolatopsis. The sequence continues at coordinate 111,073 of JARAWT010000007.1, forward strand.
CCAGGCCGCGGGCGGTCAGCCGGTCCTGCCAGGTCTCGAGCGCCTCGGCCAGTGACTCCGTGCCACCCGCGGTGCGGACCTGCTCGACCACCGTCGCGATGTGGGCCAGGGGATAGCCGCCGCGACGCAGCAGGTGGGCCAGTTCCGCGTCCCGGATGTCGGCCGCCCGGAACACCCGGTGGCCGGTCGCCCGGTTCCGCGAAGGCACCAGGATGCCCGCGCGTTCCCACGCCCGCACGGTCGCCGCGGTGACGCCGAGGCGGTGGGCCACCTCTCCGACACTCCACCCGGTCGCGGTGGGCTCGGGCGCGGTCGTCAGCGGCCCGATCGCCGCGCGCACCGTGTTGAGGGTTTCGCGGTCCCGGAGCAGCTGCTCGTGGCCGCGGTCGACGAGCGTCAGCGCGCGGGCGAGGTCGTCGTCGTTGACCGCGTGCATGATCCCGCCTGCCGTCGCGTGGCCGTAGGCCGGGACCAGCGCGAGGAACGCCCGCAGCGCCGCCGCGTGCGCTTCGGTGTAAACCCGGTAGCCGCTCGGGGTGCGCTCGGCCGGGGGCAGGAAGCCGTCCTGTTCGTAGTTGCGGACCGCCTGCGTGGAGATGCCGTGCTCGCGGGCGAGGTCAGCAGGTCTCAACCGAGTCTTCAAGGATACGATTCAATCACATGGAGATCACCGACTTCACCGCCGAACTACTCGCGCTGGGCGAGCCCACCCACTTCGAGCCGGCCTGCGCGCGGCTCCGCAACGACCTCTTCGCCCGGCTCGCCCAGCACGGCTTCCGGTCGATCGCGCTGGAGACCGACCGCGTCGCCGCGCTCGACGGCGGTTTCTCGCACGACCTGGGCGAAGTGGCCGCCAACCAGCAGCTGCTGAAGTGGCTGCGGGAGTACAACGAGACCGCCGCCGAGCCGCTGACCTTCCACGGCTTCGACGCCCCGACCGAAACCTTCAGCGCCCCCAGCCCGCGTACCTACCTCGAACACGTCCGCGACTTCCTCGGCCTGGACGTCGACATCGCGGCCCTGACCGGCGACGACGAGCGGTGGAGCCGGTCCGAAGCGATCCTCGACCCGGCGCAGTCACCCGGCGCGTCACCCGAGGCCCGCGAGCTGCGGATCATCGCCGACGACCTGCTCGTCGCCCTCCACGCCGCCGCGCCCGGGCTGGACGCCGCCTGGGAGCGGGCCAAGGTGCACGCCATCGCCGGGCGCGGCCTGCTGCGCTACCACGCCGCGTCGGCCGAACCCGGCGACCGGGACACGAGGATCGCGCGCCTCTCGGGCATGCGTGCGGTCCTCATGGCCGAGAACCTCCTGGACATCCGGGCCATCGAGGCCCCCCGCGGTCCGACGCTGGTGTTCGCGCACAACACCCACCTGCAGCGCTCGGGGTCCGGTGCGGGCGCGATCGTCGGGGCGCTGCTCGGCGACCGGTACGCCTTCGTCGCCGGCAGCCTCGGCCGGAGCGAAGCCATCGGCCTCGGCGAGCCGGACCCGGACACCTACGAAGGCGTGCTGCAGCAGGGCACCGAAACCTGGCGGCCGGCCGCCGTCCCGGCCGGGCGCAAGCGCACCGACACCAAGCCCGAACGCGGCTACTTCGGCCTCGACGCCGACGTGCTCGAAGGCGCCACAGCGGTGTGGCACATCGCCATAGGCACGGCAGCCCCCGCACCAGGCCGGGTGCGGGGGCTGCCGGGTACCCGGGTTACGGGTAGCTGACCACGTTGACCGGCACCGTGCCCGAAGGCGTCACGCCGCCGGTGTCGTTGATGACGTGCGTGATCGTGCCGCGGTAGTTGAGCGACACCGTCAGCAGGCTGTGGAAGCGGACGCCGCTGGTGTTCGGCACCTCAAACGCGTGGTAGCTGGACACCGCCGGGTTCGTGTCGAAGAAGCAGTAGCTCCCGAGGCCCCAGGCCTCATGGGAGGTCACGTTCGCCCCGACCTTGTACGCGGCATACCCGGCGACACCCGATGGCGCGTTCCACGAAGCCTGGTTCGGCACGTCGTAGGGCATCTCGTTCTGGAAGAAGATCGTCCGCCCGCCCTGGCCGTTCCAGATCACCTGGTACTTCTGGTAGTGCTCGACGAACAGGCCGGTGGCCAGCACGTTCGCGCCGTTGACCACGAGCCCGGTGTCGGCGGTGTTCGTGGTCCAGCCGTAGGTGCCCGCGTTGCCGTGGTCGGCCCGCCACGCCCAGATGTGGTCGATGATCGTGTTGGCGCTGTTGACGATCAGGCTGTTCGTCGCCTTGCCCGCGAGCTGCCCGCCGATCCGGAAGAAGACGTCCTGGATCGTCGCCGGGTTCGCCGCGTGCGACGCCGACGAGCCGGACTGGCCGACCGTGAGCAGCGCCTGCGAGTTCGTCGTGCCGGCGTCGAAGAGCAGGCCCTTGAGCCGGACGCCGTCCACATCGGACACCTGCATCGCGTTGACGCCGTTGTCCGGCACCAGCGTCGGGTAGCCGATGCCGAGGATGGTCGTGTTCGCGCGGGTCACGTTGAGCGTCTGGTTCAGGTGGTAGATGCCCGGCGTGAAGAACAGGTTGCAGCCGGCGGCGAGCGCGTTGTTGATCGACGCGGCCGTGTCGCCGGACTTGACGACGTAGAACTGGCTCATCGGCGCCGACGTGCCCGGGGTGCTCCCGTTCGCCCAGCTGGGGCCGGACGCGTTGGTGCGCAGCGAAGGCAGGAACACGCGGTACTTGCCGGTGCCGTCGACGTAGAGGTAGGGGACGTCCCGGGAGACCGGCGTCGTGGCCAGCGTGGTCTCCGGCGGGTTCGGGAACGTGGTCGCCGGCGCGCCGCTGGTGCCGGAGAAGACCATGTTCCACACGCCGCCGTTCCAGCTGCCGAGCGCGGAGTCGCGGGTGTACCACTGCTGCTGCGACACCGACGCGGCCTGGCCGGCCACCTTGGTGTCGGCGATGTAGCCGCCGCTGGCGTAGCCGTAGCTCGCCGGGTACAGCTGCAGCCCGCCGCGGACGTCCATCCGGCGGAACGGCGCGGCCTGCGCGACCGCCCACCGCTCGTTGCCACCGGACGGGTTGACCGCCATGTTCTCCGCCGAGCGCCAGAAGTTCTGCAGCGCGACGCCGTTGTCGGAGGCGTTGAAGGCGTCAACGGTGACGTCACCGTTGATCAGGACGTCGCCGGGGTTCTGGCCGAGGCCGGCCACCGAGGTGTAGAAGCCGACGTTGTCGTGCACGTTGTTGTACGTGCCCGGCTTGAAGAGGTGGGCGACCCGCCGCTCGGCGAACTGCGCGGTCAGCGTGTCCTTCTGGTTGTTGAAGTCGGTGTCCAGCTGCGCCTGGATCGTCGCCGCGGACATGCCCGGGTCGAAGATCCGCACGTTCGGCCCGAAGTTCGGGGTGTCGGACTGCGTCGGGCAGCCGGCCTGGGTGCCGATCGTGTAGCTCGCGCTCGACACCGCCGAGTCCGTCGAACCGGACTTGGTCGCGATGGCGTTGACCGTGCGCGAAGTCGGGACGCTGATCGGTCCACTGTAGAGCGGCGAGGACGCGGTGGGCGTCGATCCGTCCACTGTGTACCGAATGGCGGCACCCGTGGTGGCGCTGCTGATGGTCACCGTCTGGGCGCTCGAGTACGTGCCACCGGGTGGGCTGAACGTCGGCGCCGCGACCGCCGACGTGCCGCCGCCGACGGTGTAGCTGAAGTGCGGGGTGTCGTACTGCGGGCCGTTCTTCTCGTAGGTGAACCAGTAGTCGAGGACGTTTCCGCTGCTCAGGCCGTTGACGGTGGTCCGCCAAGTGCCCGAGCCGTTGGTCATCCGGACGTTCTGCTGACCGAGGCCGGGGACGCCGGTGTAGTGGACGTCCACGTACAGCGCCGGGGTGGCCGGGGTGAAGCTGATCTGCACCTGACTGGCGCTGGGCTGGCTGACGCTCTGGGTGTAGTCGTCCGCGGCCAGCGCGGCCGGGGCGCTCAGCCCGGCCGCCACCAGCACTGCCGAGGCGACGAGCGCGAGGCCCGGGCCGCGTCGTCGAAGCTTGTCCAAGGTGCGGTTCACGCCGTGACACCTCCGCCGTTGGGGATCCACGAGGCATTTGTTGCGAGTCACAACAAAGTAGCTCCCGGTCAGCGGACGGCAAGTCACTTTTTGGTAACACTTGTCTGGACCAATACGCAAACGGGTGAGGTGGTTCGTCACTCTTCGTCGGGTTCTCGCCACGGTGGGCGAATGACTGAACCGAGAAACATTCTTCCGACGGGTGACCACGGCTGGGTGACATGCGACGATCCGCTGCCACACCTCGTCCCCTACCGAGGAGTAGGCCATGGCGCGTCCACGGTTCTTCCGGTCCCTCGTCGTCCTCTCCCTGATCGCGGCCCCGTTGACGGTGGCCACCTCGACCGCCGAAGCCACGCCGCTGCAGAGCGGCGGCGTCGTCGACTTCGGCTGCGCCACCTCCGGCAAGTTCCACTGCCTCGGCAAGGCCGTCCGGTCGCCGAAGGGCAGCGGCCCGCTGGTTGTCTCCACCCCGGTCGGCTACGGGCCGGCCGAGATCCAGGCCGCCTACCACCTCGGCGGCCTGCAGGCGAACGGCCGCACAGTGGCCATTGTGGACGCCCAGGACGCGCCCACCGCCGAAGCCGACCTGGCCAAGTTCCGTTCGGCACGCGGGCTTTCGCCGTGCACGACGGCCAACGGCTGCTTCAAGAAGGTCAACCAGAACGGCGCGGCGAGCCCGCTCCCGGCCCCCGACTACGGCTGGGCCGAGGAGATCAGCCTCGACCTCGACGCGGTGTCGGCGACCTGCCCGGACTGCCACATCCTGCTGGTGGAAGCCAACTCCCCGGATACCGACCCGCTGATGACGGCGGTCGACACGGCCGCGGCGACGCCGGGCGTGGTGGCGATCTCCAACAGCTACGGCGGTGCCGAAGACTCGACGATCCTCGCCGCGGACGCGCACCTGAACCACCCGGGCATCGCGGTCACGGCGTCCTCGGGCGACTCCGGCTACGGCGTCAGCTGGCCGGCGTCCTCGCCGTACGTCACGGCGGTCGGCGGCACGACGCTGAAGAAGGCGGCGACGACCACCCGCGGCTGGACCGAAACGGCGTGGAACGGCAGCGGCAGCGGGTGCTCCACAGTGGAGGCCAAGCCGGCCTGGCAGCACGACACCGGCTGTGCGAAGAGGACGGTCGCGGACGTCTCGGCGGTCGCGGACCCGGCCACCGGGCTCGGCGTGTACGACACGTACAACAGCTGCGGCAGCTCGTCCTGGTGCGACTTCCTGCTGTCCCTGGGTCTGGCCCAGGGCGCGGACGGCTGGGTCCAGGTCGGCGGCACGAGCCTCTCGTCACCGGTGATCGCGAGCGTGTACGCGCTGGCGGGCAACTCGGTGACGTCGGGGTCCTACCCGTACGCGCACACCGGCGGCCTGTACGACGTGACGTCGGGCTCGAACGGCAGCTGCGGCGGGACGTACCTCTGCACGGCGGGCGCGGGGTACGACGGACCGACCGGGCTCGGCACGCCGAACGGCACCTCAGGCTTCTGAGCGCCGGACCGGCTCGGGTCAGGTACATGAAGCTGTCCCCGTTCGGGAAGACGGCGTCGGGCCACCGCGGCCCGGTTCCGTCGACCCGGGCCGGGTCGACGCGGTAGCCGGCGTGGTGGTGCCGGGGAACCCGGGTATCGGGGTGCAGTCCGGCAGCTCTGTCCGGATCGGACAGACGAGCCCCGCGCGACCAGCGCGGTGAGATCGGCCTCCGTGGCCCACCTCGCCGTGCGTGCCGTAGTGGGTCCGGACCACCGGGCTGTCCCGCTCGATCACCGCGCCGATCGACGGCAGTGCCGGTACTCGGCCGCGCAGGCGGTTCAATGCCTCCTCCATGCCCCGATCATCCCCGGTCGGGTGACGTTTGCGCAGCGCGTTTTCGCCGGTCGGCCCAGGGGGTAAGGATGTGTCCATGTTGGACACCGAAGTCCTGGCGCGGTCGGCTCCGCGCGCGCTCGACGTCGTCACTCCGCTCGGCCAAGTGCGGTTCACCGTCCGCGTCGGGGACTGGGACGTGCCGGCGAGACCCGAGCTGACCTGGAGCCTCGAGTCCGGGGCGCGGCTGTGCCGGTGGCGGTCGGACTCCGCGCGGCTCGACGTGCTGGGCGGGACCACCGCGTCCGGGCTGCCCGGCGTCACCCGCGAGACCACCATCCTCCGGGTGCTGGCCCGGGAGGACGTCGGGGAGTTCGTCGTCCAGGCCGAACTGGCCGGTGCACCGCATGAAGACCGCAGGTGGGAAAGCGCCTTCACGGCCGAGACCGCCGACGCCGTGGTGAGCGTCGGCGGGCCCGGGGCCGATCTGCTGCGGCGGTGCTCGCGGGCCGGGCAGCACGTGCCGCCGTACTGGTCGCGGCTGGTCGGCGGGGACGCCGTCGAGCGAACCGGGGGCCGGCTCGCCTGGCGGCTGCCGCGGATCGACCGCGGCGACTACGCCGAGCTGTGGGTGTCCGTCGCGTGGAGTGCGCCGGGCGGGGACCCGGGCCGCGCGGTCGACATCGACGCGGCCCGGGTGCTGCGGGCGCTAACCCAGTGAAATCCGGTCCAGATCCGGAGCCCCGGCGCGGTCGTTGCCGATCCGGATCGTGTTGGTGCCCGCGGTCAGCGGCACCGGGACCGAAGTGGTGTACGGGGTGTTGTTCCCGGCGCCGCTGACCTTCACCTCGGCCGGCGCGCCGCCGTTCACCGACACGAAGTACGACCGGTCGCCGTTGACGGTGAAGTCCAGGTACAAGGTGTACTGGCCCGCCGCGGGCACCGCGACGCCGGGGAACGTCACCGCCGCGCCCGGGCCGATGTTGCGCACCTTCTGCCCACCGGAGCACGGCGAGCAGCTCGTGACGCCGGCGTCGCCGATGTCGTTCGCCGAGTCCTCCGCCTCGCGCATGAACACCCGGTCCGCGGGCCGCGGCTTGACCTGCACCGGCTTGCTGACCGACTTCGCGCGCCCGAGCGTCGTGAACGACGCCGTGACCGGGATGCTCACGTCCTGGGCCGCCGGTGCCGTCACCGTCCAGGAGCCGCTCAGCACCTGCCCGAGGCCCAGCGTGGCCGTCGTCGCCGGGGCGCCCGTGACCGTCCAGCCCGCCGGGACGACCGGGGCGAGCGACACCTGGTCGATCGGGTCGTCGACGTCGAGGCGCAGCGACGCGGTGATCCGCAGCGACTGCTGACCGGGCGAAACCCATTGCACGCCGGCGGGTTGCACGGTCAACGTCGTCTTCGGGGCGTACGACTCGGGTGGCATCGGCGCCACCGCGATCCGGTCGAGGTCGGCCGTCCCGGAGACCCTGATCGTGTTGGCACCGGCGTTGAGCGGCACCGGGATGGCCCCCGGCGCGGCGAGCGTGACCGGCGCGGCGCCGTTGACGCTCACCGAAAGCGTGCCCGGCCCGGTCGTGTCCAGCTGCAAGCGGGACGGGCCGGTGGCCTGGACGTTCCGGAAGACGACGGCGCCGCGGTCGAGGCCGGTCACCGCGTTCGTGCCCGAGCACGCCTCGCACCACACCGGCGTCGCCTTACCCTCGAAGCCGTTGCGCCACGACTCCGCCTCCAGGGGCACTTCGCCGCGCGGGTCGGGGTAGCCGTAGGCGACGTCGATCTCGTCGAGCGCGAGCTGCCGGTAGAACGGCTTGGCCTGCGGCCCGGACCACGTGTTCAGCACCTCGAGCTTCAGGTACCGCGCGTGCACCTCGCCGACGTCGATGAACTGGACGCCGCGAGCGCTGGGCAGGGCGCCGGTGCGCACGGTCCGCCAGTTCTGTCCGTCGTCGCTGGCGTGGACACGGTAGTCCTTGATGCGCGCGGAATCCTCGGCGCGGCCGAACGACTCCCGGGCGTAGGTCGGGGACGACTCGCGCTCGTGCACCGCCAGGTAGGCCGTCGACCGCTTCCGGCCCAGGTCCAGCGTCACGGACACCGGGAGCTGGCCGCCGGCGTCCCAGAAGTTCAGGTAGCTGCCGTCGGTGAGGTTCGCCGCCGAAGTCGCGTTGGAAGACGCGGTCGCCTTGATCGTGCTCTTGTCGTAGAAGTACTGCTGCCCAGCTGTGTCCACTTTGAACACGGTGTCGTAGGCGTCCCAGCTCTTGATGTCCAGAATGGACAGATAGCCGCCGGACTGGGCGAACCGCATCGGCTGCCCGGTCCGCAGGTCCGACACCCCGGTGACGCGGTACCCGTTGTCCCGCAACCGGACCAGGTTCGTTGACGGCCGCGTGACGACGTGGACGTACTGCGTCCGGGCGCCGGGCTTGACCGTGACCACGCCGTGCGCGCCGTCGTTCCAGAAGCCGGGTTGCAGGCCGCCGTACAGGTAGCCGCCGCCCTCGGTGCCGGTCAGCGACTCCTTGATCGGCTGGGTCCAGGTGGCCATGAAGTTGTTGAACGCTTCCTGCTGCGGCGGGAACTTGCCGTTCAGCATGGCGGTTTCGGCCATCAGCGACTTGATCGACGAGCCCGCGTTCGTGATGTAGCGGCCGGTGGAGAGCCGGAAGTCGACAGCCTGGTCGCCGCCGCTGTACCACCAGTCGCCGTTGGTCGGCAGCTTGTAGTCGGCCTCGGTGAGCCGCGGCATCGGCGTGTAGACGGCCTGCGGGTAGTCGTAGGACGGCGTCATGCCGGTCTTCTGCTCGTTGCTGACCGTGTCCATGATCGGCGTGTCCTCGTTGTTGTTGCTCAGCAACCAGGACGGCCGCTTCTCGCGGATGTGCTCGTAGAGCCCGTGCTGCTCCCAGTACTCGTTGTCGTTGTCGATCCAGAACCCGGCGAGATCGCTGTAGCGGTCCATGACCTCGTCGAACAGGTCATAGGAGTATTCGCCGAAGCCGGGCCGGGTGGTCAGGTCGACCGGCTTGCCCTTGTACGCCGAGTAGGCGGCCGAGTCGAGGGACTCGTGGCCGGTTTCGTTGTGCCACTGGGGGTCGTCGGTCATGTAGAGCATGACGCGGACGCCCTCGGCCCGGCCCGCGGCGATCAGCTCGCCGAGGAAGTCGCGCTGCGTCGAGCAGCTGCCGGGGATCTTCGACGGCCACGGCCGCGCGTACCCCAGCCGGCTGTGGAAGGTGGTGAGGACGACGTAGGACGCGCCCAGCTTCTTCGCCTCGTCGATCCAGTAGCCCGGCGTCCAGCCGCCGTCGGTGACGTCGCGCTCCCAGGCCGCGCAGTCGGTGTGCCGCGGCGCGGTGAACATGCCCCAGTGCAGGAACAGCCCGGCCGTCGAGGCCCGCAGCCAGTCCTGACGCGGGTGGTACAGCTCGGCGGTCGCGGGACTGACCAGGCTCGCCACCAGCGCGACGGCGGCGGCGAGGCAGGCAAGCAGTCGGATTCTCAAAGGACCTCCTCGTCCGGAGAGATCCGATGATTGGTTCCTTATATATCGTACGTCAAGGGAAGATGCCGCTCATCGGCACACAGTCGTCTGATCTGTGTAACCAACCACGCAGTCCGGGCGACTCACGGGAGGTAGTCGATCCGGGAGGTGGCGATGCGTAGTTGCCTCGAGGGGTCGGTTACCGGCCAGCGGCTACTAAGTGGAGCAGCGTGCATACTCCGCGTTGCCAATGGTGGGAGAGTGTCCTTAAAGCGCCTGACCAGAGGTGCGGGCTGCAACTTGAGGTCCTGCGGCCAAGATCATCCGAAAGTGCGACGCTTAGTATGCATTGTGGACAGTCAGGGTGACTGTGCGCTAGCGTCCCCGCGTGCCGCAACTCGGGCTTCTTGTCCTGCGGCACAAGACAATCGATGTTCCCGCAATTCTGCAAGCGACACGAAGGTGACTTCTCTCATGGGCGGTTCCGAAGGCGGCGACTGACTGCCTTGGGGTAGCCCGCGCCGCCTGTGGACGGGCTACCCCAGGTCCAGCTTCATGCCGTACTTGGCGTCGGCGGGCACGTGGTCGATGTGCAGGGTGACGACCGTGCGGCCGTCGGCGTCGGTATCCGATGTGATGAAGGTGCCGCTCGTGCGGTCGTCCCGGAACCCGATGGTGTCGTAGGAGACGGTGAATTCGCCGGGGAACACAACTCGGTGGGTCACCTTGTCGATCTGCAGGACCTTGCCCGACCGGAAATAGAAGTCCTCGGCAACCCCGTCGCACATGATCGGCTTGCATTTCCTCGGCCAGAACCGCTCGATGTCAAGGCAGATCTCCTCCCCCTGCCGGATGGGGGCGTGGAGGTGGACGATCATCGTCAGCTCCTTGCTGGACAACCACGATTTGGTGACGTTCCAATGTGGCCCGGTCTTGCCGTTCACCTTCAGGCTGCGGGCGTTGATCCGGACCTTGTCCCGGTACTTCTCCGGCTGGTCCCATTGGCTGCCGGCGTAGAACCTGATGAAGTGGACTTCTTCGCGCAGGGCCACGGCCTTGATGATCAGCCTCTCGCGCACGTCGCCGTTCCGGTGGATGAACACCGTCTGGTCCCAGTCGTTCACCAGGACCAGTGGCTCGGGCCGGTGGTAGATGATGAAATCGCAGTACTGGGCGAGCAGTGCGCGGTACACGGCATAGTCCTGCCGCAGGCGCCGGCTGCTCGCCAAGACGACGAGGACCCCGATGATCATGAGCAGACCGGCCGTCAGGAACGCGCCCGCGCGAACCATTTGACTGCCGAACAGCGTTCCCAGCAGGCCTGCGAAACTCAGCAATCCGACGAGGTCGCCGATCACACCCGGCGCGCCGCGCTGAGCGGTATACGAATCGAGCCAGGAGACGAAGCTCTTCAACATCCGCCCCGCCTCCTTCCGTGCGACCGAAACGAGTGAGCGACGCCGGATCGGCTATCGACCTTTGCGTCGATCTTCAGAGTAAGGCCAGGTCAGACGCTGTCAGCTAGTGCAACAGGGTGAAGTTTCAACTAGACTTGACAGTTTTCGGTAACGCTCAGGAGCTTCTCCGAGCCGTTATCCCGTCGTGCCGGATAAGCGCCGAACCTCATTCACACTGGAATTCCGTTTGTCGTGAAACGGGACAACAAGTGGACACCGTGAAAGACCACGTCTTCGGGAGCTCCACGCGAGCTGCCGAAGCGCTCGTCTCGGGGCCTGTCACAAAGGTGCGGGCGCGAACGTCAAGGTGGTGACCGCACCGCTCCGAGAGGACCATCCGTGAACGACGAGCTTCTGGCCCGCAGTTTCGAGACCCATCGCGACCACCTCAGGTCCGTCGCCTACCGCATGCTGGGCTCGCTGACCGAGGCCGAGGACGCCGTCCAGGAAGCGTGGCTGAAGCTCAGCCGGAGCGACTCCGCGGCCGTCGAAAACCTCGCCGGGTGGCTCACCACCGTTGTCGGGCGGGTGTGCCTCGACATGCTGCGCTCCCGCAAGGCCCGGCGCGAGGAGCCGTGGGAAGCGCTGGTGCCCGACCCGATCATCAGCCGCGACGACGACGGCCCCGAGCACGAGGCGCTGATGGCGGACTCGGTCGGCCTGGCGCTGCTGGTCGTGCTCGACACGCTCACCCCGGCCGAGCGGCTGGCGTTCGTGCTGCGGGACATGTTCGCGATGCCGTTCGAGGAGATCGCCTCGGTCGTCGGCCGGTCCGAGGCGGCGACCCGGCAGCTGGCGAGCCGCGCCCGGCGGCGGGTCCAGGGCGCCCCGGTCGCGCCCGACCCGGACCTCGCCCGCCAGCGCGAAGTCGTCGGCGCCTTCCTGGCGGCCGCGCGCGGCGGCGACTTCGAGGCGCTCGTCTCGGTCCTCGACCCGGACGTCGTCCTGCGCGCCGACCGCGGCCCGGCACAGGGTGGCTCGACCGAGGTCCGCGGCGCGGCGGCGGTCGCGAACCAGGCACTGACGTTCTCCCGCCTCGGCGCGGGCGGCGGCGTGGTCCACCGGGCGCTGGTCAACGGCGCGGCGGGCGTGGTGGCGACCCGCGAAGGCCGGCCGTTCTCGGTGCTGGGCTTCACGGTCGCGGGCGGCCGGATCGTCGAGATCGACATCCTCGCCGACCCGGACCGCCTCGCCCGGCTGGACCTGGCCGTCCTCGACTGACCCGGCGTCATGAAAGAGTCGTTCACTGCGTCCGACGTCACGAACGACTCTTTCATGACGTTTCCGGGACCACCGCGCCACGCTCGTCGGTGATCAGGGCGATCTCGCCGGCGTCGTCGAAGTGCAGGTACCGGCGCCTGCCGTCCGCGTACTGCCGCACCGCGCCGGCCACCACGACCACCAGCTCGCCGTCTTCGATGGCGTAGTGGTCGTCCGGGGTCAGGACTTCGTGGATGTGCGAGCCGTTGGTGACCAGGGTGCGGACGCGGCGGCCGGTGTGGTCGTAGCTGTAGAGCGCGTTGACGCCGTCGTCGCCGTGGACCCCGCGCAGCCGGCCGAACGCGTCCCGGATCTCGCTTCCGGACAGCGCCTCCGAAGCCGGCCCCGGCTCGATGTCGCGCACCAGCCCGCCCCGGCCGGTGAGCACGTGCCGTCCGGCGGTCCAGCGCTCGCTGACGCCGTTCGCGTAGTGCACCGCGGTGCGGCGGCCGCTCAGGTCGTGGTCGACGGCGTCGACGAACCCCGGCACGCTGACCAGCCTGCCGACCTCGTCGTACTGGTGGTGCACGGTCAGCCGCCCGTCGCCGGCGTCCGGGTAGGTCACCGCCGACACGCGCCCGTCGGCCCGGCGGGTCACGTCGAGCCGGTATTCGACGGCGACGTGCGCCGGGCGCCAGCGCTTCTCCGCCGGCCGGCCGAGTGCGTCGTAACCGAACTGCGTCACCCCGCATTCGTCGGCGACGCGCACCAGCCGCCCGCAGCTGTGCGGCCCCGCGCCGAGCGGCACCGCGAGGCCGCCGTCGTGGTGGGTGAACGTGGTGACCGGCGTGCCGCGCGGGTCGTCGACCAGCACCGCGACCACCCGGCCGGCCGCGTCCCGGACCCGGAACACCGTGTGCCCGCCCGTGGTCCGCGACTCGACGACGTTCCCGGCCGCGTCCCGGACGTGCACGACGCCGTCGTCGCCGCGCAGTTCCCGGCCGAGCAGGTCGTGCACACCCCCTTCTCCTCCGCGGGCCGGTGCCGGAAGCGGACGGCCCAGTGCGTCGTACCGGAACTCCTCCGGCGGGGGCAGCGGCTCGCCGTCCCGGAACGCCCGGCTCGTGCGGCACACCAGGCCGCGCGCACAGTACTCGTGGTGCTCGTCGACGACTTCGCCGAGCAGTTCCGCGTGCCGTCGCTCCAGCAGCCGTCCCGCGCCGTCGTGCAGCTCGGCGGTCGCCAGCACCTCCGCCTCGCCGGACACCGCACGCTGCTCGGTGGTGACGCGGGTGCCGTCGTAGCGGTACCGGACGGTCGGCAGGTCCGCCGAATCACCCGGCCGCACCACGGTTTCCGGCCGGCCCAGCGGGTCGTGGGTCAGCGTGGTGACCGCGCCCGCCGGATCGGTCACCTCGCGCACCTGCGCGGTGCGCACGTCGTGGCGCGTGACCGTCACGTTCCCCAGCGGATCCGTGGCCACCTCGGGGAAGCAGCGGTCGGCGGAATACCGGACCTCCCGGGAGTGGCCGAGCGGGTCGGTCGTCGTGGTGCGCAGCCCGGCGACGGTGTCGAACCGCCCGTGGAACGTCGTGACCCACCAGCCTTCTTCGCCGGGACGGCGGTGGTAGCCGTGGTGGCGCAGGTCCGGCGCGCGCGTGCCGTAGACGTCGGCGACGAGCGTGTCGGTGAGCACCAGCTCCTCCCGCGCGGTGAGAAAGCCGTGGGAGCCGGCGAGACCGTCGGGCTCTTCGTCGTACCGGAAGATCCGGTCGGCCAGCACCTTCCCGGTGCCGTCCAGCTCGCGGACCCGCGCCGGGAGCGCGGTGAACCGGTGTTCGGGGTCGGTCGCGTACTTGGTCCGGGTCTCGCGCACCACCGGCTCGCGCCCGGGCCGGTCGATCGTCTCCACCTCCCGGGTCGGGTTCCCGGCCGAGTCGAACGCCGTCTCCTTCGTGGTGACCGAAACCGGCGTCTCCCGGCGCTCGAACTCCGTCGTCACCGAGCGCGTCCACTGTGGACGGCGGAGGTGCTCGACGCGGCGGTACGGCCGGTCCGCGGCCGGGGAGCCGTCGAGGCCGTAGGTCTCCTCCTTGGCCAGCAGCCCTTCGCCACCGAACCAGCGCACGGTCCGCAGGGTGGGCGCGTACTCGTCGCCGAGGTCGTCCTGGACGACGCGGCCGAAGCCGGGGGCGCGGCTGTCGTGGTACTCGAACTCCGTCACGCCCACGTGCCCGGTGGCCGATTCGCGCAGCGAGACCCGCCGGACCACCGCCGCGGACGCGACGGTCGCGTACTCGATCGCGGTCCGCAGCCCCATCCCGTTGTCGATCTCGCACAGCCGCCCGCTGCGGGGCGGGTCCTCGAAGGAGTGGTACGGCACGGCGTCGAGCACGGACACCCCGCCGGCGGACCGGGCCCGCGCGGTCAGCTGGACCCGCCGCGGCGCCGGGGCTTCCGGGGTGGCGTAGGCCAGCCGCAGGACCGGAGCGGCGGTTTCGGCGCCGCGCGCGTCGAACCCGGTGAGCGTCACCGCCGTCAGCAGGGACGCGCCGGTGACGTCGTCGGCGTCGTAGCCCAGGGTCCACCGCCGCACGAGCGGCCGCGCCGAGGACGGCACCCGGAGGTCGATCCGCGCGCACCGCAGGGCCGTCGTGACCAGGGTGCCTTCGCGGCCCCGGCGCAGCACGTCCGGCCGCGGCTCGTAGGTGAACTCCACCTCGTACGGGCCGTAGGAGACGCGCGTGAGGTAGGCCTGGCCGCTGTGGTGCGCCCAGCCGAACGTCGCGGTCGCGCCGAAGGCGTCCTCGGTCCGGTCGAGGTACCAGGTGGCGCCGTCGCCGGGGCCGAGGAAGTGCCGCAGGCCGGCGTCCGTGGTGAGCAGGAAGCCGTCGCCGCGGCGGACGAGCCGGCCCGCCGCACCGGACGGCCTGTGGTCGCCGGCCGGTCCGACGTGCGGCAACGGGAGGGCGAACCCGCCGCCGAACGGGCCGTTCGGCGCCCCGATCGTGTACCGCAGCGCGAGAGCGGGCGCGCGGCCGCCGGGACCGGGCGGCAGGTCGAGCGGCACGGTGAAGCAGCCGCCGCCGGTCGCCGGTTCCGGTGTGAAGGCGGCTTCGTGCGTGCTCGAGCCGAGCACAACCATGGTGATCTCCCCGCATGGATCCGTGACTTCCGGAGGGCCAAGTGGGTGAGCCGGGGGCGCCAGATACGACGTCACCCGTTTGCCGTTGTCGTTATGCCTTCGTGATGTCGGTGTCGTATCCCAGTGTCGGCCCGCGGGTCTTTCCCGGGTGCCGTTGGTGATCAGTGGCGGGGGCAGAGGCAGCAGGAGGGTGGACCCGATGGTCGTCAGGTTCGTGCGGGACGAGACCGCGGAAGCAGCGGTGGAGGACGCGAGCACGCTCAACGAGCTCCCGGCCCCGCCAAGGCAGTTGCTGGACCGGCACGGCGCCCGCGTGCTCGACCCGGCGACGGCCGTCGTCGCGGCCGGGCAGCCGGCCCCGCGCACCACCGTGTACCGGCCGGGCGTGTTCCTCGTCCCGCAGCGGTACCTGCGCGACCAGGAGACCCTGTCCGCGATCAACCGCGTGCTCGCCCGCATCGGCCTCTACGCCGCCCCGGCAGGCAGTGACGGCAAGGAGCTCGCCCGCGTCCGGCAGCTCGACGACGTGCCCGTCCGCGCCCTGTTGCACGTGCGGGAGGACGCCGACCCGGTCGTCGTCGACTGCTGGAAGGCACTTCAGCTGCTGCGGTCCGCGGCGTCGGGGGAGCGGCCCGAGCTGGCTCCGGAAGTCGTCCGGGAGATGTCCGTCGAGCACCTGCTGTTCACGGCACCGGTCTTCGGCGGGGTGCCGTGGGAGACCAGCGGTCTCGGCGGCACGCCCTGGGAGACCAGCGGGTTCGGCGCGGGCAGCTCGTACGGGCGCACCCACGGCGCCAACCGGATCCCGGTGACGCTGGCCGCCGCCCCGCCGTACCGCAGCGAGAAGCCCGCCCACCGGCGGCCGGTGATCGCCGTGCTCGACACCGGCATCGGCCCGCACCCGTGGTTCGGCCTGGCCGACCGCAGCGGGCCACCGCCCGCCGGCTCGGGGCTCGGCGTCGCCCCGGACATCCAGGCCGCGATCCTGCAGGCGGAGCTCGCGGCCGGCACGACCGTGCCCACCCAGCTGCTGAGCGACTACTGGGACGCGCCAACGACCGGCCAGCCGCTGATCGGCGACGTCGACACCGACACCGGGCACGGCCTGTTCATCGCCGGCATCGTCCGGCAGGCCTGCCCCGAAGCCGACACCCTCGCCATCCGGGTCGTGCACAGCGACGGCGTCGCGTACGAAGCCGACGTGCTCCTCGCGCTGCACCTGCTCGCCGACCGCGTCCGCAACGCGCAGGCGAACAACCGCCCGCAGGACATGGTGGACATCGTCTCGATCTCGATGGGCTACTACGTCGAAGACCCGGCGGACGTCGCCTTCACCGGCCAGTTCGGTTCGGTCGTCGCGGAGCTGCTGGGCCTCGGCGTGCTCGTCGTCGCGGCCGCGGGCAACGACGCCACCACGCGCCGGTTCTACCCGGCGGCCTTCGCCGACCAGCCGCTCGGCGGCGGCAGCGGCCCGCAGGTGATCAGCGTCGGGGCGCTCAACCCCGACGTCACCACGAGCAAGGCGCTGTTCTCCAACGAAGGCCCGTGGGTGCACTGCTGGGCGACCGGCGCCGGCGTCGTCAGCACGTACCCGGCCGACGTCCGCGGCACCGCGGCCGCCGACCACGAGGTGCCCGGCTTCGGCCGCAACTCCTTCGACCCGGACGACTACAGCGCCGGCTTCGCGGTCTGGGACGGGACGTCGTTCGCCGCGCCGCTCGCCGCCGCCGAGCTCGGCAAGGCCCTGCTGCAGTCCGGGGACCTGGCCACGGTCGATCGCGAGACCGTCGTCAAGCGCGCCTGGACCGCGCTGGGCTCGCTGTGAACGTGGCCAAGACCGACCACGCTCGCGTGGCGACCCTGTTCGACGCCGCGCGGGAGGGCGACCGCGCGGCGCTGGACAAGCTGGTTTCCCTGCTCACGCCGCTGCTCTGGCAGGTGGCGCGTGACCAGGGACTCGACGCCGATCAGGCGGCAGACGTCGTGCAGACGACGTGGCTGCGGCTGCTCGGCTCGTTCGCGGAGATCCGCTCGCCGGTCGCGCTGACCGGCTGGCTGATCACCGTCACCAAGCGGGAGGCCTGGCGCACCGGGGAAAAGCGCCAGATCGAGCGGCCGCTGCCGGAGCTTCCGGAGCGGCTGGCCGAAGCCTCCCCGGCACCCGAGGAGGGGGTGCTGCGCGAGGACCAGCGCGTGCGGCTGTGGCGCGCGGTGGACAACCTGCCCGAACGCTGCCGCAGCCTGCTGCGGATCGTGGCGTTCGTGCACCGGCCGGACTACGCCGAAGTCGGCGCCCGGCTGG
Organism: Streptomyces sp. MN03-5084-2B; assembly: GCA_033793495.1. Lineage (GTDB taxonomy): Bacteria > Actinomycetota > Actinomycetes > Mycobacteriales > Pseudonocardiaceae > Amycolatopsis. Next base: position 128,513 of record JARAWT010000007.1, read on the forward strand.
GAATGCCGAGGGGGAGTATCGGCCCGACCAGGGGACGTTGCCTCGCGCGCCTGCGCGAGCAGCTACTCGCCAACGGCGAAGGAGATTGGCTGTGACCACCGTCGAACCACCAGGCGCGAACGAGCCCTTGGACGAGCTCGACTTCCGGCTGCTGGCCGGCGTGCGCGAGCTGTGGGAAGACGCCGACCCGATGCCCGCCACGCTGGTGGACCAGATCCGGTTCGCGATCCGGCTGGAGGACGTCGACCTGGAGGTGATGCGCATCCGCGAACAGGAGGCGCTCGCGGACGCGCGCAGCGCAGCCGAACAGGGCAGGCTCATCACGTTCGACAGCGAAAGCTTGACGATCATGGTGAACGTGAGCCCGGAGCCCGGGGGCACGATCCGCCTGGACGGCTGGCTCACGCCCCCGGCCGAGCACCCGATCGAGGTCCGCACCGCGACCGGCCCGCTGACGACGACGTCGGACGCGGAGGGCCGGTTCGCGGTCAGCGGCGTTCCGCACGGGATGGTCCAGGTGCTGGTGCGCACGGTCGGCCGCGCGAGGACGGTGAGCACCCCCGCCATCGAACTCTGACGCGGGCCAGGCGGGCTCGCCCGAAGGTCGCGAATGACTCGTTCGGGACCTCGGATGTCCCGAATGAGTCATTCGCGGCACTGCCGGCCGGGAGAATTCGCGGTCCGTGAGAGCTGCCTGATACCTGAGAGCTGCCTGATACCTCTGACTCGGAGGTACGATCCTCGGCGTCCTTCCCCGGCCGAAAGGGCAGCCCGTGGTCGCGTCGCCGAGGGTCGAAGACCGGGTCCGCGACCTGCACCGGCGGGCGGTCGCCGCGACCAACAACGGCCAGCCGGTGGTCGGGGGACGGCTGATCCGCTCCGCCGCGCGGCTGCTCGGCCTGCCCGCCGCGGCACCCCCGAAAGGGTGGGCGGCCTGGCCCGACCTCGCCACGCGCGTGCTCGGCACCTACGCGGCCGTCGAGACGGCGCTCGGCAACAGCGCCCGCGGCCTGGCCCTGCTCGACGAGGCCGACGCCCTCGTGTCGGACGCCGGGCGCGGGATCCTGCGTCAGCAACGGGGTCTGGTGCTCATCCTGATCGGCCGGATGGACGAAGCCCTCACCTGCTTCGACGAGGCCATCCCGTTGCTGCGGCAGGCCGGCGAGTTCGTCGTGCTCGCCAGGACGCTGCTCAACCGCGCGATGCTGCACCAGTACGCCGGACGCGTCCGGCTCGCGCTCGCCGACCTCGACCAGTGCGAGCAGATCGGGGCGAGCCACCCCGAAGAAGACGGCCTGGCCCGGATCTTCGCCAAGGCCGCGCACGGCCGCGGCCAGGCGCGGGTGCTCACCGGCGACATCCCGGGCGCCCTGCGCGACTTCGACGCGGCGAGCGGGTTCTACGCCGCGCAGAGCGTCGGGATGCTGCCGGTGCTGGCCGTCGACAAGGCGCGGGCGCTGCTGGCCGCCGGGCTGCCCCACGAAGCCGCCGCCGAACTGGACGCCGCGCTCGTGCAGTTCCCGCGGCTGCGGATGAACCAGGAACACGCCGAGGCCGAGCTGACCAGGGCGCTGGCCGCCCTGGCGAGCGGCGATCCGGCGGCCGCGCGCGGCTGGGCCGGCCGTGCCGAACGCCGGTTTCGCCGCCGGGGCAACGAAACCTGGGCGGCGGTGGCGCAGCTGACCGTGCTGCGCGCGGACTTCGCGGCCGGACGGCGGATCGCCCGCGTCTCCGTCGAAGCGACCGCGCTGGCCGGCCGGCTCACCGCGCTGGGCCTGCGCAACGACGCCGAAATCGCGGCCCTGCTGGCGGCCAGGGCCCGGATCACGCTCGGCGACCTCGACGGCGCCCGCGCCGGGATCGCCCCCCGCGACCGCCGGACCGCGCCGCTGGAGAACCGCCTGGTGCGGCGGCTCGCGCTGGCCGAACTCGGCGCCGCGACCGGCCACCGGCGCGTCACCTTCGCGAACGCGCGGGCCGGGCTGACCCAGCTGCAGCGGCACCGCAGCCGGTTCGGCAGCGTCGACCTGCAGACCGGGACGACGTCGCTGGGCAAGGAACTCGCCGACGCGGGCCTCGCCGCCGCGCTCGCCCAGCGTTCGCCGGGGGTGGTGTTCCGCTGGCTCGACCGCTCGCGCGCCCAGGCGTTCCGGTTCCGGCCGGTGCGCCCGCCGGCCCACCCGGAGACCGTCGACGCCGTCGCCGAGCTGCGGTTCCTGTCGATGCAGATCCGCGCGGGCGAGCTGGCCGGGAAGCCGGACACCCAGGCCGTGAAGCGGTGCGCCGCGCTGGAACGCGAGATCCGCGCCAAGGGCTGGCAGGCCGAGGGCGTGGACGACGATCACGCCGAGGCGAAGCTGCGCGAGATCGGCGACGAGCTGGCCGAGGCCGGCAGCGCGATGGTCTGCTTCCTCGCCGACCGCGGCGCGTTGTGCGCGCAGGTGATCGCGAACCACCGGGTGGCGCTGGTCGAGCTCGGCCCGGCGTCGGCCGTCGCGGAGCCGGTCGCGCGGCTGCACAGCGACCTCGACGCGTTGTGCGGGCGCCAGCTGCCGCCGCAGCTGGACCGGGTCATCCGCCGTTCGGTGCGGACGCAGGTCACCGCGCTCGACGCGATCCTGCTGGCTCCGCTGGCGTCCCGGCTCGGCGACCTCGACGTCGTCGTCGTGCCGACCGGCGCGCTGTCGGCGATCCCGTGGGGGCTGCTGCCGACGGTGCACGGCCGCCCGGTGACGGTCACGCCGTCGTCGTCGGCCTGGTTCGACGCCGGACGGCGCTCCGGCCGGGCGACCGGAGCGCCGCTGCTCGTCGCGGGCTCCGACCTGACCCACGCGGAGGCCGAGGTGGCCCGGCTGGCGCCGCTGTACCCGGACGCCGAGGTCCTGACCGGCCCGGACGCGACGGTCGCGGCGACGCTCAAGGCGTTCGACGGCTGCCGCCTGGCCCACTTCGCGGCGCACGGCCACCACGAGCGGGAGAACGTGCTGTTTTCCCGGCTCAACCTGGCCGACGGGCCGCTGATGGCCTACGACGTCCAGCAGCTGGCGACGGCACCGGAGCAGGTGGTGCTGTCCTCGTGCGACGTCGGCCAGACGGTGGTCCGCGCGGGCGACGAGGTCCTGGGTTTCACGGCGGCGCTGCTCTACGGCGGCAGCCGCACGGTGGTCTCGAGCGTGGCGAGGGTGGACGACCGCACCGCGGGCGGCGTGATGCTGGCGTTCCACCAGGCGCTGGCCGTGGGCACGCCCCCGGCGCGGGCCCTGGCGGACGCGGCACGGGCGGAGCCGCTGATGCCGTTCGTCTGCTTCGGCCGCAGCTGACCAGCCCCCAGCGCCCCCGAGTCAGGCGATCACTGCTGCCACCCTATGTCGATCTGCCACATTTAAGTGACATTTAAATGTCTCGTCAATGTGGCAGTTATCCCTAGGGTAACGGCACTAGGTGCGTGAGACGCCACCAAGGCCGTCGCCTCGGGCGCCTGAGGACGGGGGCCAGTGTCACTCGATCGAGTGAAGCGCGGACCCAAGCGTCATTCCCGGCGTGGGGTTCCCTCTTCCTCGGTGCGGCGGTAACCGGCCGGCACGCCCCCCGACTGGCCGGTTACCGCTGCGAGTTCCCTACTCACGGTGGAGCAGCACGACGGAGTCCGTCCCGTCGACGCGCAGGTACCCCGTGTCCTCCAGGTCCGCCAGCGCCGCGGCCTTCGTCGCGAGCGTCGTCGGCCAGGACTGCTCCGGCTGCGCGACGACGACCCACTCCGGCCGCTCGCCGGTCGCGCCGTCGAAGAACAGCACCGTGCAGCGGGACGTCAGGTGCGGGGCCAGCCGGTTGGACGCCAGCACCGTCGCGCCGTCGGGGATCCGGGCCAGGACCGCGTCGATCCCGGCCCGCTGCGCCGGCGTCCAGACCCCGTCGGTCAGGTGCGCCGCCTGCAGGCCGAACGACCCCAGCCCGACGACCACCGCGCACACCGGCAGGTACCGCTTGAACCCGCCGAACCGGCAGGCGCCGTGGACGCCGGCGACGAAGACGATCGGCATCAGCACCGCGCTGTAGTGGTAGCCCATGCCCCAGTAGCGGTCGTTCGCCGAGACCAGCCGCCACAGCAGCGTCGGCACCGCCAGGAGCAGCAGCGGCGACCGCAGTGCCGCGAACGCCGTCGGTGCCAGCAGGGCCAGCAGCATCGAAACCTTGACGATCGCCCCGCCGAACGGGTTGAAGCCGCTGCCGTGCGCGTAGGCGCCGCCCGGGTTCAGCGCCGGCAGGACGACCAGGAACAGCAACGCGGACGTGACGACGCCGAAGACGAGCACCGTCCAGCCGAGCCGCCGCTGCCGGTTGAGCACCAGCACCACGCCGACGGCGGCGAGCGTCAGCGGCAGGTCCTCCTTGACCAGCACCAGCGGCAGCGCGCACCAGACCGCCGCCCGCCACCGCCGGTGCAGCAGGTGCTCGGCGGTGAACGCCAGCATCGGGACGGCGAAGCAGATCTCGTGGAAGTCGAAGTTCACCGCCGACAGCAGCCCCCACGACAGCACGTACCCGGCGGCCACGAGCGCACCCCGCCGCGTGCCGAGCAGTTCGATCGCGCACCGCGTCACCGGCACCGCGGACAGCGCGAACAGCAGTGCCTGCGCGACCAGCAGGCACCCCGGCGACGGCCACAGCAGGTAGAACGGCGCCAGCAGCGCCAGGATCGGGTGGAAGTGGTCGCCGAGCGTCGGGAAGTCCGCGCCGAGCAGGTCCGACACCGGCCAGTGCCCGTGCGCGTAGGACCGCACCGCCTGTTCGAAGATCCCCAGGTCGAACCCGCTCGCGTCGAACGTCCGCAGCCGCTGCAGCGACCAGGCGGCGTACCCGGCGAAGGCGACCGCGGCGACGACGTAGGGAACCGCGCGGCTTTCGCGCGTGCGCGCCGCAGCAGGCGCGAGGTCGATCAGCATGGCGAGAGGATCTTGTGGCCACGCTGAACCGGAGCTTAAGCAGCCTGAAGACGCCTTCAGGCAAGGGGCAAGCGCAACTCCAGGCAGGCGCCGGACGTGCTTTCGGCGACGCGCAGCGTGCCGCCGTGGGTCCGCGCGATCTCGGCGGCGATGGCCAGCCCCAGACCCGAGCCGCCGTCGTCTTCGCGCGCGCGGTCGTCGTCGAGGCGGGCGAACCGGTCGAAGACGCGCTCGCGGTGTTCGGCCGGGATGCCGGGGCCGTCGTCCCGGACGGTCAGCACGCCGTGGCCGTCGTCCGCGGTGAGCGTGATCGTCACGCGGCTCGTGGCGTGCCGCTCGGCGTTGTCGACGAGGTTGCGCAGCACGCGCTCCAGCCGTCCCGCGTGCCCCTGGACCACCGGCTCGGAGTGGAGTTCCGGGCGCACTTCGACGCCGTCGCGGGGGAGCCGCGCAGCCAGGTGCCCGGTGACGAGGTCCGCGAGCGCGATGCGCGTGCTCGCGGCCGGCTGGTCGGCGTCCAGCTTGCTGAGCAGGAGCAGGTCCCCGGTGAGGGTTTCCATCCGCGAGACGTCCAGCACGGCGTTTTCGAAGCTGCGGCGCCAGTCGAGCCGGTCGGGGTGGGCGAGCTGGACCTCGAGCTGGGTGCGCATCGACGCCAGCGGCGTGCGCAGCTCGTGCGAGGCGTCCGCGGTGAACTGGCTCTGCCGCTGCACCGACCGGTCGAGCCGCGCCAGCATCTCGTTCATCGTGACGGCGAGCGCGGTGATCTCGTCACCGGAGTCGGGCACCGGCACGCGGCGGCCGAGGTCGTGCGCGCGGATCCCGTCGACCTCCGAGCGGATGGCGCCGACCGCGCGCAGCGACCGCCGCACGGCGAACCAGGCGACGGCGCCGATGAACAGCGAAGCCGCGGGCACCCCGCCCCAGAGCAGCTTCCGGGCGGTGGCCACGGTCTCGAGGCCGAGCGGGTCGAGCCGCTCGGCAGTGTCGACATGGTAGCGGCCGTCGGTCGTCGCGACGTGGGCGTTCTCCTGCCCTTCCTCGAGCCCGATCGGCATGACGATGACGCAGTCCGGTCCGTAGATCTGCACCACCTGGTCGTCCGGGAACTGTTTCGCCTTGCCCGCCGAGCAGAAGTTCATGAACTCGGTGCTGATCATGTACCCGCCGCCCTTTTCGTACCGCTTCGGCACGTCTTCGGGGGCGACGCCCGAGTTCAGGAGCGCGACCAAGGCGTCGAGCTTGTCGCTCGCCCGGGCCCTGGCGTTGTTCACGAGGCCGCTTTGCAGCGTGTACACGAACCAGTACGACCCCAGGCCGAGCACGACGGCCGACGCGAGGGCGGCGAAGAGGGCGACCCGCCACCGGGTCGACCGGGGCAGGAACCGGGCCATGCCCAGAAGATAACCGCACCTTCGAAGACCCGGCCCGGTGCGGCCGCGGGTTAGCGTCGGAAGCCGTGACGGTCGAACAGTGGCACCGGGTGCGCGCGGCCTTGCCCGAGGTCGGCGGCCGGTTCGCGGACCTGCTGACCGGGGTGCCGGACCCGCACGCGAGAGCGCTCGGCGAGTGGTCGATCGCCGAAACGGCGTCGCACGTGGGGATGATCGCGCTGATGTACACGGCGATGATCCGCGGCGACGGCGGCCCGCTCCCGCTGCCGGGTCTCGCCGAGCCGATCGACGCGGCGAGCCTCGACACGATCTCCCGGATGAACGCGCTCGCGCTGGAACTCCACCCGGAGCGCGACCCGGTCCGGCTCGCCGCACGGCTGCGCGCCGACATCGCCGAAGTGCTGCTGGTCAGCGCGGACCTCGACCCGGAGAAGCCGGTGTGGTGGCTGGGCGGCTCCCGCGTGCCGGTCGCCGGGGTCCTCGCGCACCTGGTCAACGAAATGCTGATCCACGGCCTCGACATCGCCCGCGCCGCCGGGCAGCCGTGGCGCATCCCCGCGCGGCTGGAGGCGCTGTTCCTGGAGCTGTTCCTGTTCGGGATGGTCTCGGGCGGCATGGGCCGCCTCCTCGACGACGCGACGCCGTCACCGCGCCGGATCGCGGTGGAGTTCCGGTCGGCGTACACCGCACCCGCAGTACTGGTGCTCCAGCACGGAAAGCTGCGCATCGAGCAGCCGGACGGCACCGCGGACGTCCGGCTGCGGTTCGACCCGGCGGTGCTGGTGCCGATGATGTTCGGCCGGATTTCCCGGCTCCGCGCGGTCCTGCTCGGCGGAGTCCGGATCAGCGGGCCGCGGCCGTGGTTGCTGCCGGCGTTCCTGCGGACGGTCCGGATGCCTTAGCCGGCCACACGGAACGTCAGGTGCGTCGCGTTCGGCGTCTCCCGCACGGCGGTGCGTTCCAGCTCGACGTGCCGTCCGGTCTCGGCGTCGAACAGGCGGACCCCGGCGCCGAACAGCAGCGGGACCACGTGCAGGCGCAGCTCGTCGACCAGCCCGGCCAGCAGGAACTGCCGGAGGGTCGTGCCGCCGCCCATCAGGACGACGTTCTCCTCGCCCGCGGCGGCTTTTGCCTGCCGGAGAGCGCTTTCGAGGCCGTCGGTGACGAACGTGAACGTCGTCGGGCCCTTCACGACCGGTTCGTGCGGCCGGTTCGTCACGACGAAGACCGGCTTCTTGAACGTGCCGTCGTCACCCCAGGGATCGACGCCGACGTCGAACATGGACCGGCCGACGACGAACGCGCCGGTGCCGTCGAACAGCCGGCCCGCGACCTCGGCGTCGGCCTCGGTGCCCTCGAACATCCAGCCGTGCAGCAGGTCGCCGTCCTTGCCGAGGCGGTGTTCGGTGCTGGTGTCCGGACCGGCCACGATGCCGTCGGCCGACATGCTGATCTCCGCGATGACTCTCCCCATGGGGAGCCACCTTTCCAGCGGATCAGGCGGAAGACCAGCCGTCGCCCCATTCGGCGTCCCGGGCGGCGCGGTACCGCGGACCCTGCTTCTTCGAGACGGCGACCGCCGGCTTCAGCCCGTCCGGCGTGCACAGGTCGAGCGCGACCCAGCCCTTGTGCTTCTTCGGGTGCCGGATGATCCGCGCGTCCGGCCGCTCGGGCGCGGTCCGTGACGCGACGACGTACGCGAACTTTTCGTCCTCGAACCCGAGCGTGCCGGCCTTGAGCTTCCGGTGCAGCCCCGAGCGGGGCAGCCGCGCGGCGAAGTGGCACCAGTCTTCACCGGGCACGATCGGGCAGGCGTCGTCGTGCGGGCACGGCGCGACGACGTGCAGGCCGAGGTCGATCAGCTGTGCGCGGGCGGCACGGATCCGCTCGTAGCCCGCGGGCGTGCCGGGCTCGATCAGCGCGACCGCGCCCGGCTTGGCGGCCAGCCAGCGCACGACGTCGGCGCGCGTGGCGTCCGGCAGCTCGCCGAGCACGTAGGACAGCGTGACGAGGTCGGCTTCGGGAGCGGGCGCGGCGGGGTCGACGAACCCCCGCCGCCACTCGGCGTCCCGGACGGCGGCGCGTCCGGCGCCCGCAGCGAGCCGCTTGCCGAGCGCGATGGCTCCGGCCACCTGCTCCAGCACCGTGCACTTCACCAGCGACGGCCACACACCGGCCGCGGCCCACACGGCGGCACCGGTGCCCCCGCCGACGTCGATCTGCGTACGCGGCTGGAAGCCCGGAGCACGAGCTGCGGCTTCGGCGAGCACAGCGTGTACGGCGGCGTAGGTCGCGGGCATGCGGTAGCCGGCGTACGCGGCGACGTCGGCTTCGGAGCCGAGGATCGGCGAAGTCGCCGCGTCACCTTGGCGGTAGCGCGCGCTGAGCCGGTCGACGGACTGGGTCAGCCGGGCCACCGGGTGCCGGGCCAGCTCGTCGTCGAGCGCGGAGGAGAGATCGTCGGGGAGTACCGCCACGACGGGCAGATTAGCCGGGGCCGGTCCTCACCAGGGCTTGGCGTCGCGGTTCCGGGTCCAGCGCCACACCGACGCCCCTCCTTGCCGTAGCAGCCGAGCGGCCCGCGCCAACCGGGGCGGGAGCCGCGGCCGGTCTTCGGTGGCCCGCCAGATCTCGACGGCGCGGGGGGACCGCCTCCGGACTCGCCGCCTGGAGGTGTCCCAAACCGGGAAGCCGGGCTTGCGCGCCTGACCGCCCTCGCCCGCCAGGAGCCGGACGGTGGATCGACGCTTGCCCTGCTGTGCGCGCTTCGCCACGTCGCCCTCCCCGGTTCTCCGCAGGCCGGCAGCTCGTCGCCGCGTCGCTACCCTCGGTCCGGATCGTCCCTCCGACCACCTCCTGAGCTGCTAGCTTTCCCGCGCAGAAACTTTTTCGCGGAAACGGTCGATCCGGCGCCCGGCCGTTCGACGCGTAGGCAAAGGCAACGAAGGGAGACCGCAGTGCGGTTCTTGGTGATCGTCAAGTCGAACGAGCAGTCCGAGGCCGGCCAGGGCCCCAGCGCCGAGCTGCTGGCCGAGATGGGGAAGTTCAACGAAGAGCTGGTCAAGGCGGGCGTCCTGCTCGCCGCCGAAGGGCTCACGCCGAGCTCGCAGGGCGCGCGGGTCGTCTTCTCCGGCACCGAGGAGCCCAAGGTCGTCGACGGTCCGTTCGCCGAGACCAAGGAGCTCGTCGGCGGCTTCTGGATCCTGCAGTGCCGCGACCGCGAAGAGTGCATCGAGTGGATCAAGCGGATGCCCAACCCCGGCGGTGAGGCCGGCGAGGTCGAGATCCGGCGGGTCGCCGAGGCCGCCGACTTCGAGAACATGACGCCCGAGGTCGAAGCGTTGGAAGGACGGCTTCGCGTGGAGACCGCCAAGGAGGCGTGATGCGCTTCCTGGTGATGGTCAAGGCCGACCCCGAAACCGACGCGCCCGGCTTCCAGCCCACCGCCCGGGAACTGGCCGAGATGGCGCAGTTCAACGACCGGCTGCACCGCGAAGGCCGGGTCGAGTACACCGAGGGCCTGACCTCCAGCGCGGAAGGGGTGCGCATCCTCTTCGAGGGCGAGGCCGAGCCGAAGGTCCTCGACGGGCCCTTCGCGGAGACCAAAGAGCTGATCGCCGGGTTCTGGGTGCTGAACGGCGAGTCGCTCGAAGACATCGTGGCGCTGATGAAACAGGCGCCCGGCACCGAGACGCGGACCGGCGTGCTGGAGATTCGCCCGATCGACGAGTAGCGGGTTGCACCGCGGAAGATCACCCTGTCTGATGGCCGGGTGACGGTTGCGGACACCCGGAGAACGGTCGAAACGGTCTGGCGGATCGAGTCGCCGCGGCTCATCGCGGGCCTGGCCCGGATGGCCCGCGGCGACGTCGGCCTGGCCGAAGAACTGGCGCAGGACGCGCTGGTCGCGGCGCTGGAACAGTGGCCGGACGCCGGCGTGCCCCGCAACCCCGGCGCCTGGCTGATGACCATCGCCAAGCGCCGCGCGATCGACCAGTTCCGCCGCAACGAGCGGTACTCGGAGAAGCTCGAGGAGGTCGGCCGCGACCAGCGGCTCGGCGAAGGCGTGCTGCCCGACTTCGACGCGGCGCTCGACGACCACATCGAGGACGACGTTCTCCGCCTGCTGTTCGTCGCCTGCCACCCGGTGCTGAACACGCAGGCGCGGGTCGCGTTGACGCTCCGCATGCTCGGCGGCCTGACCACCGACGAGATCGCCCGCGCGTTCCTGGTCCGCGAATCGACGATCGCCCAGCGGATCGTCCGGGCGAAGAAGGCCCTCGCGGCGGCGAAGGTGCCCTTCGAGGTGCCCGAGGGCGACGAGCGCGTCGCGCGGCTGTCGTCCGTGCTCGAAGTCCTCTACCTGGTGTTCAACGAGGGGTATTCGGCCACCCGCGGCGACGACTGGATGCGGCCGGCGCTGTGCGAGGAGGCGATGCGGCTCGGCCGGGTGCTCGCCGGGCTGATGCCGGGCGAGTCGGAGGTCCACGGCCTGGTCGCGCTGATGGAGCTGCAGGCGTCCCGCGCGAAGGCCCGCACCGGCCCGAACGGCGAACCGGTGCTGCTGCTGGAGCAGGACCGGTCCCGCTGGGACCGCTTCCTGATCCAGCACGGCCTCGCGGCGCTGACGTTGGCCGAGCAGATCGCGGAGGGCGCGTACGGCCCGTATTCCGCCCAGGCGGCGATCGCGGCCTGCCACGCCCGGGCACGCACGGCCGAGGAGACGGACTGGGTCCGGATCGCGGCGCTCTACGAAGGCCTCGGCAAGCTCCAGCCGTCCCCGGTGATCGAGCTGAACCGCGGGGTCGCGGTGGCGATGGCGTACGGGCCGTCAGCGGGCCTGGAAGTGGTCGACGCGGTCGCCGAGGATCCGGCGTTGAAGGACTACCACCTGCTGCCCAGCGTCCGCGGCGACCTGCTGGAGAAGCTGGGCCGTCGCGAGGAGGCCGAGCAGGAGTTCCGCCGGGCGGCGGAGATGACGGAGAACTCCCGCGAGCGCGCGCTGCTGCTGGACCGTGCGAAAGCGGTGAGCCGCTGACGGTTCCGATTTGCCGGATCTGCTCGCTATGCTCCCGCGATGGCGGGCAAAGTTCCTCGCGCGGACGTCCGAATCGGACACGGCGCCCGTGCGGAGGCCACTGGCAGACTGGACAAGGCGTTGCGGGAAGGCCGGATCGACCTGGCCGAGTACGAACGGCGGGTGGTCGTCGTCCAGGCGGCCAAGGTGCGGAAGGACCTGACGCCCGCCGTCGCCGACCTGGCCGATCGGATTTCCCCCGCTGACCGGGAGCAGGCGCTGGTCCGGCTGGCCGGAGCCTTGACCGACGGGCGGCTCTCGGCAAGCGCTTACGCCGAGGCCGAGGAGCTGGTGCACCGAGCCGTGACGTATGCGGACATCGAGGCCGTAGTCGGTGGCCTGGAAGCGAAGGCGAGTCATGCCGAGCGCGATCAGGCCGTCGCGCGGATCGAAGCCGCGGTGGCCGGCGGGCTGCTGGATCCGGCCGAACAGCACGACCGGTTGGCGGCCGTCCGGCGAGCGACGACCGACGCGCACCTGGCCGCGTTGGTCGCCGATCTGCCGGCGGGTGCGGGAAGTTCGCCGCGCGCGTCGCACGCCGACCGGGAAGCCGTTGCCGCGCAATTGCAGGACGCGGTCGAAGCGGGGCTGCTCGAACTACCGGAGTTCGACGAGCGGGTGCGCGCGGTGTACGCGGCGCGGCTGCGTGACGAGCTGGAGAGGGTGGTGGCCGACCTGCCGTCGCCGTCGACATCCGCCGAACCGCCGGCACCGCCCGCCGAGGTCGTCCGCCCGCGGCGGACGCCGTCGGCCAGAGTCGGCCGGATAGTCACCCTGACCGGCGCTTTCGGCACCATTCCGCTGCTCTTCTTCGTCATCTTCCTGTTCAACATGGGCTTCGTGTTCACCGGCATCGTGGCGGCGGTGGTCTCAGTGATCGTGGCTTTCGGGCTCATGGCGTGGGGTATGGGCATCGAGGAGGCCGCCGTTGCCCTGAAGCTGGGGCGGGAGCAGGAGCAGGAGGAAGTGACGCCGGTCAAGGAGGACTCGATCGCCGAGACCGTGGAGGAGCCGGACAAGCCGGTGCTGAGCGGGCACGAGGCCGGCCTGGTGGCGCTGACGGGTTTCGTCCTGCCGGACGGCACCCCGGTGGCGATCACCGGCGGCCGGGACAACACCGCGAAGGTGTGGGACCTGACCGACGGCTCGCTGCGGCACACGCTCCGCGGCCACACCCACGACGTGTATGGGGTCGCGGCCACGGTCCTGCCGGACGGCGTCCCGGTCGTGGTGACCGTCAGCGTGGACCGGACGGCGAGGGTGTGGGACCTGACCGACGGCTCGCTGCGCGGCTCGCCGGTGGAGTTCGGCTACGAGCCGCAGGAGGTGCGGTGCCTCTCGCTGGCCGACGGCACTCCGGTCGCGGTCGCCTACGACCCGCCCGACGCGATCCAGCTGTGGGACCTGCGGGACGGCACGACGCTCGCGTCGCTCACCAGCGACTCCTTCGACCCTTTCCTCGAGCTGTTCTTCCCCGTGGTTCTCGCCGACGGGACGCCGGTCGCGCTGGCCACCGACTGGGACGGCCCGATCAAGGTGGTGGACCTGAAGGACGGGAAGACGAAGTTCCAGCTGCTCGGCCACACCCGTCCCGTCCGGTGGATCGACACGACGGTGCTGCCCGACGGCACGCCGGTCGCCGTGTCCGTGAGCGAGGACAAGACGGTCCGCGTCTGGGACCTGCGGCGCGGGACTCTGCGCCACACCATCGCGGGCATGGTCCACTACAAGGAAGTCGTGGTGTGCACGTCGCTGCCGGACGGCACCCCGGTCGCCGTCGCCGGCGACTACCACGAGAACACGGCGATGTGGGATCTGCGGGACGGTTCCGAGCTCCCGTGCGGGCTCGCGCTGGAGGCCGATCTCCTCGCCGCTGTCGCGCTCCCGGACCGCACCTTGATCCTCTGCCCGGCCGAGGACGAGCAAGGGGTGGACGTTCACCCGCTGAACTGACGTCCCGCTTGGACAGTGGCGGGTCCGCTGAACCGCGCCAACGGCTCTGTCTGGCTCGCTATGCTGCCGCGATGGCGGGCAAAGTACCCCGCGCGGACGTCCGGATCGGACACGGCGCCCGTGCGGAGGCCACTGGCAGACTGGATTCGGCGTTGCGGGAAGGCCGGATCGACCTGGCCGAGTACGAACGGCGGGTGGTCGTCGTCCAGACGGCCAAGGTGCAGAAGGACCTGTCGCCCGCCCTCGCCGGCCTGCCCGGCCGGTCCGGCCGCAAGGTGCCCACGGTGCGGATTTCCACGGCGGACCGGGAGCGGGCGCTGGTCCGGCTGGCCGATGCCTTGACCGACGGGCGGCTCTCGGCAAGCGCTTACGCCGAGGCCGAGGAGCTGGTGCAGCGAGCCGTGACGTATGCCGACCTCGACGCTGTCGTCGGAAACCTGGACGCCAAGGCGAGTCATGCCGAGCGCGATCAGGCCGTCGCGCGGATCGAGGCCGCGGTGGCCGGCGGGTTCCTGGATCCCGCTGAGCAGCACGATCGGTTGGCCGCCGTCCGGCGAGCGACGACCGACGCCCAGCTCGCCGCGCTCGTGGCCGACCTGCCCACGGATACGGACGCGGAACGCTCGCCGCGCGTCTCCCACGTCGACCGGGAAGCCGTTGCCGCGCAACTGCACGGCGCTGTCGAAGCGGGGCTGCTGGACCTGTCCGAGTTCGACGAGCGGGTGCGCGCGGTGTACGCGGCGCGGCTGCGTGACGAGCTGGACAGGGTGGTGGCCGACCTGCCGCCCCCGACGACCTTCGCGGTGCCTGCTCCGGCACCGGCACCGCCTGTCAAGGCCGCCCGCCCGCGGTGGAGGCCGTCGGTTCGATCCGGCCGGAGAGCCGCCCTGATCGCCGGGCTCACCTTCTTTCCCCTGTACTTCCTCGTGCTCTTCCTGTCGCACTCGGGTTTCACGTTCGCTGCCGACGTCGTGGAGGTGATCTCGGGGACCCTGCTCGTCGGGCTCCTGGGGTGGAGCGCCTACGTCGCCGCCAGGGCCCCGGAGGGGGCTCGTCGTTCCTCGAAGAAGGCTCCTCGCAAGTGGAAGCTGGGCAGGCACGACGGTGGCCTCTCGTCACTGACGACCCTGGTGCTGCCCGACGGCACCCCGGTGGCGATCACCGGAGGCCGGGACAACACCGCGAGGGTGTGGGACCTGACCGACGGCTCGCTGCGGCACACGCTCAGCGGGCACACCCGCGACGTGGTGGGCATTGCGGCCATGGTCCTGCCGGACGGCGTCCCGGTCGCGGTGACCGTCAGCCCGGACCGGACGGCGAGGGTGTGGGACCTCCGTGACGGATCGCCGCGCGGGGCGCTGTCGCAGCTGGCCAAGGACCCGCACGCGGTGCGGTGCCTGCCGCTGTCCGACGGCACGCCGGTCGCCGTGGTCCACGACGGGCTCAAGACGATCCAGGTGTGGGACCTGCGAAACCACGTGCTGCTCCACAGCCGGGTGGACGACGCCACCTTCGCCAAGGCGGTCCCGGTGGTGCTGTCCGACGGCACGCCGGTCGTGGTGGCCTCGGACTGGAACGGAAACCTCAGGACGGTGCACCTGAAGTCCGGGAAGACGAAGGTCCGGCTGCGCGGCCACACCGACGCGATCTACTCGATCGACACCGCGGTGCTCCCCGGCGGCACCGCGGTCGCGGTGTCCGCGAGCGAGGACAAGACGGTCCGCGTCTGGGACCTGCGGCGAGGCGTGCTGCTCCGCACCATGGCCGGCTTGGTCCACCCGAAACAAGCGGTGGTGTGCACGTCCCTGCCGGACGGCACCCCGGTCGCGGTCGCCTGCGGCTTCCACGAGGACACGATGGCGTGGGACCTGCGGGACGGTTCCGTCCTGCCGTACCGGCGCGACCTGTGGGGAGACGTCATCGGCGCGGTCGCGCTCCCGGACCGGACCCTGGTCCTCGGGCTGACCGAGGACGAGTGCACCGTGGGGGTCCGCCTGCTGCCCTAACGGTTTCGCCAGGACAGCGGCGAGAGCGTCATCGCCGCTTCGGCGATCTTCCGCGCGGTTTCCGTCTTGAGCCCCTTCCGCGCCGACTCGATCCACTCGTCCACCGGCCGGACGCCGATGTCCCGGTACTCCAGCGCCTGCAGCAGCATCTCCAGCTTGTCGGCGTCCTTGGCGCACCAGGCTTCCGCCGACTCCCGGGTCTCGTACTCGTCGACCGCGCCGCGGACCAGGTCGCGGGACGTCTCCGGCAGCGCCGCCGTCTGGTCCGCCGTGATCTCCCTCGGCTCCGGCTTGCGCAGGTAGGCCACGGCGGTCAGCGGCAGGTCGCCGGTGCGCGTCTCCTGCGTGTCGTGCCAGAGCGCCAGGAACGCCGCCCGCTCCGGCGAGGCCCCTTCCTCCGCGGCGATCAGCGCCGCGAGCTGGGCCGCGCGCAGGCTGTGCTCGCCGACCGACTCCGGGTCGCGGACCCCCGCGTGCCACCAGCCCGACCGCCGGACGCGCTTGAGCAGGCCCAGCTCGTAGCCGAAGGACGCCAGTGACTCACTCATGCCGCCCAGCCTAGGGCGACGGGATCATCGCCGTCAGGATCGTCGCCTGGAGGAGCGAAATCACCCCGACCACCGCGGTGAGCAGCAGTGACCACAGGAACGTCTGCCGCAGCAGCGAGCCCTCCTTGCCGCTCTGGCCGATCGCCGTCGCGCCGATCGACAGGTTCTGCGGCGAGATCATCTTGCCCATCACGCCGCCCGAGGTGTTCGTCGCGCCGGCCAGGATCGGGTTGAGGTTCAGCTGCTGCGCCGAGATCACCTGCATCGGGCCGAACAGGCTGTTCGTCGACGCGTCCGAGCCGGTCAGGAACACGCCAAGCCAGCCGATGTAGGCCGAGAACAGCGGGAAGACCGCGCCGGTCGTCGCCAGGGCCAGGCCCAGCGTCTGCGTCGCGCCCGAGTAGTTCATCACGAACGCGATCGCCAGGATCATGAAGATCGTCGCCAGCGCCCAGCGCATCTGGTGCAGCGTCTTGGCGTACGTCGTCAGCAGCAGCTTCGCTCGCCCGCCCATCGCGAACCCGGCGATCACCGCCGCGACCAGCGCGGCCGTGCCGGGCGAGAACAGGAAGTCGACGGTCAGCGTCGCCGCGTACGGCGCGTTCTTCGCGGTGATCGGCGGGTGCTGGACGACGTGGTTGTGCAGCCCCGGCCAGGCGAAGACCCAGTCCGCCTTGTGCAGCAGCTTCGTCAGGTCGAGCCAGACCGGGAGGTTCTTGAAGATCGTGCCGATCCGCGACAGGAAGATCGCCAGGATCAGGATGATGTAGGGCATCCACGCGTAGAGCGCGCCGCGCTCGGCCTGGGCGGCGCCGAGGCTCTTGGCCGGGACGGCTTCTTCGCCGTCGAAGCGCCACACCGTCGCGGGCTGCCAGAACCGGGTCAGGATCCACAACGCGGCCATCGCGGTGAGCGCCGCGAGGACGTCGACCAGGCTGGCGCTGATGTAGTTGGACGCGACGAACTGCATGGCCGCGAAGGCGAGCCCGGCGGTCAGCACGGCCGGCCACACCTCGAGCATGCGCTTCCAACCCGCCAGGACGACGACCAGGAACGCCGGGATGATCAGCGCCAGCAGCGGGACCTGACGGCCGACGGCCGCCGAGAACAGCTCGGTCGCCTGGTCCTGCTTGAGGTGCATGATCGGGGCGGTCAGCCGGCCGAGCACGATCAGCGGGTTGCCGAGCCCGCCGAACGCGACCGGCGCGGTGTTCGCCAGCAGCGCCAGCACGACGGCCTTCACCGGCGGGAACCCGAGAGCGGCCATCATCGCCGCGGTGATCGCGATCGGCGACCCGCCGCCCGCGACGCCTTCGAGCAGCGCGCCGAAGCTGAAGGCGATGAGCAGCGCCTGCAGCCGCCGGTCTTCGCTGAACCCGGCGAGCACCCGTTTGATCGCGTCGAACCGGCCGGTGGCGACGGTGACGTTGTGGAAGTACACGGCGTGGAAGGCGATCCAGGCCACCGACCACACGCCGAACACGACACCCATCGCCGCGGAGTCGAACGCCAGCGCGGCCGGCATCCGGTAGAGCAGCAGGGCGACGCCGAGCGCCGTCACCAGCGCGAGCGCCGCGGAGAGGTGCGCGGAGAAGCGGATCACCCCGAGCGAAACCAGCAGCACGATGATCGGGAGCGCGGCGAGCAGCGCGGAAACCCACAGCCCGCCCGCCGGCTGGTAGTCCTGGATCCAGGTCACGTCGGCTCCTTTGCCGGGGTGTCTCGTGCTCAGGCCGGACGGCTCCGGACGTACCCGAGCCGAAGGGACAGGGCGGCGGCGGTCCCGGCCACGGAAGCCCCGAGTTCGTCGAGGCGGCGCAGCACGCGCGGAGCGGGCCCGGCGATGCTGATGGCGGCGATCGGCCGCCCGGAGTGGTCCCGCACGGCGGCGGCGACGCAGCCGACGTCCGGCTCGTTCTCGACCTCGTCGATCGCCCAGCCGCGCCGGCTGGTCTTCGCGAGCTCGTCGAGCAGCCGGTGCGGGTCGATGATGGTCTTGAGGGTCAGCGAGTCGAGTTTCATCCGGCGGATGCGTTCGAGCCGGTCGGCTTCGGGCAGCGCGGCGAGCCACGCCTTCCCGAGCGACGTCGCGTGCTGCGGCCGCCGGGTGCCGAGCCGGCAGGCGAGGGTGACGGCACTGGCACTGCGTTCGGTGGCGACGTAGACCATGGTGTCGTTGTCGGGAACGGCGAGGTAGGTGGTCTCCCCGGACCGTTCGGCGAGGGAGGCGAGGTACCGGGGAGCGCACCGGTGCAGATCGGTCGCGGCCATCGCGCGCGCCCCGAGTTCGACGAGCCGGGTCCCCAGCCGCACCCGCCCGGTGACCTGGTCGGCCTCGAGGTACTCGAGGTTCTTCAGGGTGCCGACGATGCGGTAGGCGGCGCTGCGGGAGAGCCCCAGTTGCCGCGCGATCGCATTGGTGGAAATCTCCTGGTGCCGGCCCACGTGCTCCAGCACAGCGAGCCCGCGTTCGAGAGTTCCGCTTTGTTCAAGCCCGCGCTCCGGTCCCACGCTGCCCTCCGTTGGACGATTTCCCGCTCAGCGGTACGCCTTTCCGCTGGCTGGGGTTGGACGGTAACACCTCCGATGAATCTTCGGTAGATCTTCGAATGACTCGCAACAATGCGAGTAGTTGGCGATGCTAATTGGTTCAACATCCGATGGTTAAGTTTCCTACCTATGGCGGTTGCGCGGCTCTGAGCGGCCACGTTCGACAGGTTCGAGCGAGGGATTGTTCATATCCGTGAATGCACGGGCGAGTTGTCAACAGGTCGGGCGCAATGTGGACGAACCGGCGGAGGGAGGGGTTCTGTCCCCGTTGTTGTCGGCCCGCGCCGATACGCTGGACCCGGGGGGCGCCCCCGCGGGCGGCCGGGTTGTGTTGGCCGGCTGTAGCCGCGGGTTCCCCCTGTCTCGAATGGCTCATTCAGGACCTCTGGTGTCCCGAATGAGTCATTCGAGACACCTGCGGCCGCCCGCGAAGGGGGCCCAGCGCGGGGCCGAGCAGCGAGGGGGCAAGGCGGCGAGCAACCCCCGCCGCTCACTGCCCGGCGGCGACCACCCGCACCTCGTCGAGCGCCCGCCGAGCGGCCTCGCCGAAGCCGACCTCGCCATCCCCTTCAAGCCACCGCTCATGAGCGATCTTCATCGCCAACGCCCCCAGTTCCGCGGCCACGCAAGCGGTCAGCTCAGGCACCCCGCGCTCCCGGAGTGACTCGATGGTCGCGGCCTTCAGTGCCAGCCCCTTCAGTGCCTCGCGCTCCTGCAGTTCCGGATGCGCGGCGATCACCGACCGCCGAAGGGTGCCCAGCTCTCGCCGTTCGGGCGTGAAGACCTTCCGCCCGGCCGCGTCCATCGCGCAGGCCACCGCCTCCAGTGGCGACGCCGTCTCGGGTGCGGCGGTGATCGCCCCGGCGAGCAGGTCCGCCAGCGTGCTCGCCCCGAAGAGCACCTCGCGCTTGTCCTGGAAGTGCCGGAAGAACGTGCTCTTCGTCAGTCCCGCGCGCGCCGCGATGTCGATCACCGTCGTGTTCTCGTAGCCGCGCTCCGCGAACAGCTCCAGGGCAGCCCGGCTCAACCTCTCCGGTGCGTTCGGTTCCCAGCGGGCCATGCCGACACGGTACTTGGTCCCGTCGGAAGGTGTACGGTGACGGGACCAAGTCTCATCACTAGCGGAGGTCCCCATGAGCCGAGCCGTCGTCTACGAGCAGTTCGGTGGTCCCGAAGTGCTCGAACTGCGAGACGTCCCCGAGCCGCACGCCGGCCCCGGTGAAGTGCGGGTGCGGGTCACCGCGGCCGGGCTGAACCCGATGGACTGGGGCATCGCCCGGTCCCCCGAGGCCGCCGCGCGGTTCGGGATCAGCCTTCCCGCCGGGTTCGGGTACGACTTCGCAGGCGTGGTCGACGAAGCCGGTCCAGGCGCGAAACACGCTGTCGGCGATCGCGTCTACGGTGGTGCGCTCGGACGCGCTGTCGCCGACTTCGTGGTCGTTCGTGCCGAAGACCACCTCTTCGCCACCCCGGACGGCCTCTCCGACGAGGTCGCGAGCACCCTCCCGGTCGCCGCGTCCTCCGCGGCCGCCGCGCTGGCCGCGGTCGGCTTGCGGGCCGGTGACACCGTCCTCGTCGGCGGCGCCGCCGGTGGCGTCGGCATCTTCGCCGTCCAGCTCGCCAAGCTCGCCGGCGCCACCGTGCTCGGCACCGCTTCCGAGAGCACCTTCCCGTTCGTGCGCAAGCTGGGCGCCGAACCCGTTGCCTACGGTCCCGGCCTGGCCGGCCGGGTCCAAAAGATCACGGCAGCCATCGACCTCTTCGGCACGGAGACGGCCGAGGCCGCCTTGGCACTCGGCGTCCCGCCCGAGCGGATCGCCACGATCGCCGCCGGCCCCAACCCGCCTGGCGGTGTGCGGGCCACCGGAGGCATCGACGCCGAGCCCGGCGCGGTCGAAAGGGTCGCCGACGCGGTCGCCGCCGGCCGGCTCACCGTGCCCGTCGCCGCGGTCTTCCCCGTCGAGAAGATCCGGGACGCCGTCGCGCTGCAGGCCGCGCGGCACGTCCACGGCAAGGTCGTCGTCACGTTCTAGAGACCCGCGCCACGGACTCAGGAAACTCACAGCGCCCGGCGGGCACCATCCAGGCGGTGTCCGTCCGAAGCCCCCTCCGCACCCGCGCGTCCGTGGCCGCCGGGCGGCTGACCGCCTGGCTGTCGCGCAGCTCCGGGCTCGGCCGCGGCGGCATGATCGGCGGCCGGGTCACGCTCGCCCTCGATCCGGCCGCCCTGCGCCGCCTCGGCCGCGAACGCACCGTCGTGCTCGTCACCGGCACCAACGGCAAGACCACGACGTCGCTGATGCTCACCCGCGCGCTGGAAACGCTGGCCGAGGTCGCCGCGAACAGCGACGGCTCGAACATGCCCGACGGTGTCCTCGCCGCGCTGACCGCCCGCCCCGACGCGCCCTACGCGGTCCTCGAGGTCGACGAGACCTACGTGCCGTGGGTGGCGGACCAGGTCCGGCCCGCCGTCCTGGTGCTGCTCAACCTCAGCCGCGACCAGCTGGACCGGGTCGGCGAGGTCCGCGCCACCGAACGCGACCTGCGGGCCGCCATCGCGGACCTGCCCGGCACGGTGGTCGTCGCGAACTGCGACGACGTGCTGGTGACGTCCGCGGCGAGCGCGGCCGGCAAGCTCGTGTGGGTGAGCACGGGCCGCCGCTGGACCGGCGACTCGACGGCGTGCCCGCGCTGCGAAGGCCGCGTCGAAACCCACGAACGGCACTGGAGCTGCGCGTGCGGGCTCGTCAGGCCGGAGCCCACCTGGACGCTCGACGGCGACCTCGTCCTCACCCCCGGCGGCCGCCAGGTCGACCTCGACCTGCGGCTGCCCGGCGAGGTCAACCGCGCGAACGCCGCCCTCGCGCTCGCCGCGGCGCACCGGCTCGGCGTGCCACCGCACACCGCCGCGGCGCGGCTGCGGACCATCACCGACATCGGCGGCCGCTACCGGACGATCCGCCGGTCGCGGCATTCCGTGCGGGTGATGCTGGCGAAGAACCCGGCCGGCTGGGTGGAAACGCTGCGCGTGCTGGACGAGGACACCCCGGTCGTCGTCGCGGTCAACGCCCAGGAGGCCGACGGCCGGGACCTCTCCTGGCTCTGGGACGTGCACTTCGAGCGGCTGCGCGGGCGCCAGGTGGTCGTCACCGGCGAGCGCGGCGCCGACCTCTCCGTCCGGCTCTGCTACGCCGAAGTCGCGCACTGGGCCGAGCCGGACCCGGTCGCCGCGATCGACGCGCTGCCGCCCGGTGCCGTCGAGCTGGTCGCCAACTACACCGCGTTCCGCGAGCTGGTGGGCAGGCTGCCCGGTGGCTGACTCGACCGTCCACATCGGACTTATGCTGCCGGAGGTGCTCGGCACCTACGGCGACACCGGCAACGCCCAGGTGCTCGGCAAGCGGCTGCAGTGGCGGGGCCTCGACGCCGAGGTGGTCCCCGTCGGGCTCGGCGAACCGGTGCCGTCCACCTTGGACCTCTACCTGCTCGGCGGCGGCGAGGACGGCGCCCAGGTGCTGGCCGCCGCGCACCTGCGCAAGTACCCGGGCCTGCGCCGCGCGGTCGCGGCCGGCGCGGTCGTGTTCGGCGTGTGCGCCGGCCTGCAGGTGCTCGGCACCCGCTTCCGCGGCCTCGACGGCGTCGACCACGACGGGCTCGGCCTGCTCGACGTCACCACCGAACCCGGCGAGCAGCGCGCGGTCGCCGAGCTGGTCGCGACGCCGTCCCGGCTGCTGGCGGGGGAGGCACTGACCGGCTTCGAAAACCACCTGGGGATCAGCAAGCTCGGCGCCGACAGCGAGCCCCTCGGGCGGGTCGTGCGCGGCACCGGCAACGGCGACGGCACCGAGGGCGCGGTGACCGACCGGGTGGTCGGCACCTACCTGCACGGCCCGGCGCTCGCCCGCAACCCCGCGCTGGCCGACCTGCTGCTGGCCTGGACGATCGGCCACCCGCTCGGCCCGTTGAGCCTGCCCGAGGTCGAGCGCCTGCGCGAGGAGCGGCTCACCGTCCCGCGCCGCCGCCGCTGAGCCCGTGGTCCGGCACTTCCCACCCGCCGCTGTCGACCACCCGCCGGCGCCCCGATGTGGCCTTCGGTGCGCTGGACGCACCGAAGGCCACATCGGGGCGGTCGGGATCGGCGCGCGTGGCTACGCTGCGTTGGTGAGATTGGGCAGGGTGATCGCCGCGACCGGTGTCCGGATGCGCACCACCGCGGTGGCGGTGTTCGCGCTCGCGCTGGCCATCGCCGTCGGCTGCGTGGTCGTGGTGCTGCTGCTCGAGGAGTCGCTCGACCGCAGCGTCACCGAGAGTGCCCGCAGCACCGGGCGGCAGGTCGCCATCCAGCTCATCCGCGAAGGCGCTCGCGACCTGAGCGCGAGCGACGTCGCCAGCACCGGCGACACCGAGGCCGTCACGCAGGTGCTCGACGCGCGGGGCACGCCGATCGCGAGCGACCCGGCGATCGTCGGGCACCCGCCGCTGACCGCGGCCCACCCGGGCGTCGGGCACGAGATCGTCGAAACGCTGCCGCTCGGGCTGAACGGCGACAACGACGACTACCGCGTCGTGTCCCAGGAGGTGACCGGGCCGGGCGGCCCGTTCACGGTGATTTCCGCGCGCTCGCTGGAACCGGTCACGGAAGCGTCGACGCGGCTGACACTGCTGCTCGGCCTGATCGCCGTGCCGCTGCTGGCGATCGCCGGGCTCGCGGTGTACCGCGCGGTCGGCTCGGCGCTGCGGCCGGTCGAGCGGATGCGCCGGACCGTCGCGGAGATCTCGACGCGCGACCTCGCCGCGCGCGTCCCGCTGCCGCCGGGCGGCGACGAGGTGCACCGCCTGGCCGTGACGCTCAACGAAATGCTGTCCCGGCTGGCGTCGGCTCAGGCCGCGCAACGCCGGTTCGTCGCGGATGCCAGCCACGAACTGAGATCGCCGCTCTCGACGATAAGCACTGCTCTCGACGTCTCCGGGCGGCATCCGGAGAGCACCGGCGACCTGGTGCCGGTGATCGGCCGCGAGACCGCGCGGCTGCGCGAGCTGGTCGACGACCTGCTCATGCTGGCCCGCACCGACGACGCGACCGACCGGCCGCAGCGCACCGAGGTCGACCTCGACGACATCGTCCGCGCCGAAGCCGAGCGGGTCCGCGGCGAGACGACGGTGGACGTCGAGGTCCGGGCCGGCCCGGCGAAGGTGCACGGCAGCGAGGCCCAGCTGCGGCGGGCCGTGCGCAACCTGGTCGACAACGCGCGCGGGCACGCGCGCTCGCGCATTCGCGTCAGCAGCGCGGTGCGCGGCGACCTGGCCGTCGTCGAGGTCAGCGACGACGGCCCCGGCGTCGGGCCCGCCGACCGGGAACGGATCTTCGAGCGGTTCGTCCGGCTCGACGCGTCGAGGCAGCGCGGGCACGGCGGAACGGGGCTGGGCCTGCCGATCGTCGCCGGCATCGCGGCGCGCCACGGCGGCCGGGCGCGCTACGCCGAGCCGGACGAGCCGGGCGCGCGGTTCGTGATCGAGCTGCCGGTGATCCAACTGCCGAAGGAGGAGTAGTAGTGCGCCTGCTGATCGTGGAGGACGAGCGCGAGTTCGCGGAGACGCTGCGGCGGGGGCTGGTGGCCGAGGGCTTCACCGCCGACGTCGCGCACACCGGCCGCGAGGGTCTCTGGCGGGCGACCGAGCACGCGTACGACGTCGTGGTGCTCGACATCATGCTGCCCGAGCTGTCCGGCTACGAGGTGCTCAAGCGCCTGCGCGCGGCGGAGAACTGGACGCCGGTGCTGATGCTGACGGCCAAGGACGGCGAGTACGACGAAGCCGACGCGTTCGACCTCGGCGCCGACGACTACCTGTCCAAGCCCTTCTCCTTCGTCGTGCTCATCGCCCGGCTGCGCGCGTTGCTGCGGCGCGGCGCCCCGGCCCGGCCGGCCGTGCTGGAGGCGGGTGACCTGCGGCTCGACCCCTCCGCCCGTACCGTCCACAGGGGACAGAAGCGGATCGAGCTCACCGCGCGGGAGTTCGGGCTGCTGGAGTTCCTGCTGCGGCGGGCCGGCGCGGCGCTGTCGAAGAACGAGATCCTGAGCCACGTCTGGGACGCGCACTACGACGGCGACGAGAACGTCGTCGAGGTGTACATCGGCTACCTGCGGCGCAAGATCGACGCGCCGTTCGGCACCCACACCATCGAGACGGTCCGCGGCGTCGGCTACCGGCTGGTAGACGTTACCCGATCGTAATCACCGGGGCATTTCCCGGAAATTGGTTCCGCCGGGCGTCCGCCGGTTGCGCCATTTGCCGCCGTCGGTTGCCGCGGATCGCCCAATAGTTGCCGCGAACCGGTGAAAAATGCCGTGCCATGACGGCGCTGCGCGTGATCCTCGGTGTTGCTACGGTGGGCACCCTACCTGCGACGAGGAAAGCGATGCCGGAATCGCCACTGCCGCTCCCTGCTCAAAACAAGAATTCCCCCACGCCCGCCGGGAAATCCGTTTCCCGGCTTCGTGCCGCCGACGCCATTCGGGCCGCGAAGGACCAGTTCGGCATGGTGACCGGGCTCACTCCTCATGCCGTGACCGGGATCCGGAGCCGCGGTGACGGGGGTTGGTCCGTGCTCGTCGACGTCGTCGAGCTCGCCCGGATCCCGGACTCCACCAGTGTGATGGCCACCTACCGGGTGGACATCGACGCCGACGGTGAGCTCGGTGCGTGCGAGCGGCTGCGCCGGTTCACGCGCGGTACCACCGATTCCTGAAAGGAAGGTCGACACGATTGGCCACTTCGTCCGATTCGTTGGCGGACATTCTGGAACGCGTGCTCGACAAGGGCGTCGTCATCGCCGGTGACATCGGGGTCAGCGTCGTCGACGTCGAATTGCTGACCCTGCGGATCCGGCTGTTCATCGCGTCCGCGCAGACCGCTCGTGAAATGGGCATGGACTGGTGGACGAACGACCCGTTCTTCGCGCCGAATGCCGCGCGCGCGGAACTGGGCACGACCGACCTGGCGGCGCGCGTCGCCGAATTGGAGGCCCGGCTGCCCGTGCCGGGCGGGAGGGAAGAACCCCGGTGAGCACCGGAAACTGGCTGTGCGCGTACGCGATCACCCGCAACCGCCCGGCCACCTTGGACATCGGCCCGGTGCCGCGGCTGATCGGCTACCGCGACCTCGGCGTGGTCGTGTCCGAAGTGGCACCGGCGCGCTTCGACCGGATCGACACGCTCGACCCGGTCGACGGCACGCTCGCCGAGCTGGCCCGCGAGCACGACGCCGTGGTGCGGGCGGTGTTCCGCAGCGAGCCGGTGCTGCCGCTGCGGTTCGGCACGGTCCTCGACGGCGAGGACAGCGCCCGCCGGCTCCTGGAAGCGGGCTACGACCAGGCGCGCGACTGCCTCGACGAGGTGGCGGGCCACCGCGAGTGGGGTGTCCGGGTGCGGCACGCGGAGGCGGCGGCGACCACCCGGCCGGACGCGACGGGCCTGACCGGGACGCAGTACCTGGTGCGCCGGCGCGAACGGCTGAAGGCGATCCAGCGCGCTCGCGAAGACGTGGCCGGTGCGGCCGGCCGGCTCCGGGAGGCGTTGCGGCGGCGGGCGGCGGACAGCGTGGAGCGCGCGCGGCCGCACGGCGTGCTGACGAACACGGCGTACCTGGTGGAAACCGGCCGCGAGGCGGAGTTCCACGCGGAGGTCGAGTGGTTCGCCCGCGAGCTGAGCGCGGCGGGGGCCACGGTGGAGACCTCGGGACCCTGGCCGCCGTACTCGTTCACCGACCTCGAGCTCGGAGCGACGTCGCATGGCTGACGCGGGCACCGAAGCGATCGGTGACCTGCTCGCGGGCACCGGTGCGCGGAACCGCGGCGACCTGGTCGCCGAGGTCTTCACCCCGACCGGCACCAACACCGCCGAGGCCATCGTCGACCTGCTCGACCGGGTCGTGCACCGCGGGGCGGTCGTCACCGGGGACGTCATCATCTCCCTCGCCGGCATCGATCTCGTGCGGCTCGACCTGCGGCTGCTGCTGCTCGGGCTCGAAGGCGACCCCGGATGACCCAGCGGATCGCCGCCGACGCCGGCCGCGGGCTCGGTCACCTCGTCGTCACCGTGCTCGACATCCTCAAGGAAGTGCTGGAGCGGCAGGCGCTGCGGCGGCTCGACGCCGGCACCCTCACCCCGGACCAGGTCGAAGCGCTCGGCCAGGCCCTCATCGCGCTGGAGCTGCGGTTCGCCGAGATCCGCGCCGCCCTCGACGAAATCCCTGCCGACCTCCCTGCGACCGAAGGAGTGAAGTGACCAGACCGGGACAGACCGGTGGCACCCTCACCGACACCCTCAACGTCCTGCTGGACAAGGGACTCGTCATCGACGCCACGGTGAAGGTGTCGCTGATCGGGATCGAGCTGCTGTCGATCGAGGCCAGGGTCGTGATCGCCAGCGTCGACACCTACATCCGCTACCTCGAAGCGATGCAGCGGGTCAACGCGCAGGCACAGCTGCCCAACCCCGGGCAGGTCTCCATCGGGCTCGAGCAGACCGTCGGGCTGATCCCGCCCCCGCCACCGACACCCGCGGTGGCCGTCCCGGTGGAACCGGCCATTCCCGTCGAACAGCCGTGACGCTGCAGCTCTACGGCGTCGTGCGGGCCGGGCACCCGAGGGCGTCGCGCACGGTCTGCTGGGAGGACCTGGCGATGGTCGTCGGCGACCCGGAGCCCGACCCGGCCGCGCACCTGGCGGTGGTGTCCGCGCTGGTCGAGGGCGGCCCGGTGCTGCCGGTCCGGTTCGGCACCGTGGCCGAGGACGAGGAGACCGTCCGCGCCGAGGTGCTCGCCCCGGCCGCCGGCACCTACCGCGCCGACCTCGACCGGCTCGACGGCCTGGCCGAGGTGCACGTCTGCCTCCGGTTCACCGAACCCGGTTCGGCGTGGCGGGCGGCCCGCTCGGACGTCCTGCTGTCCCGGGTCGCCGAACGGGCCCGCGACTCCGTGGCGCTGCCGGCCGGCGAGAGCGCCGACGAGCGGTGGGCGTTCCTGGTCGGGCTCGGCGACCTGCTCGTCGTCCGGGACACCATCGCCGGGCTCGCGCGCGACGACGGTGTCGAGGCGGACTGGCTCGGGCCGCTGCCCGCGTACAGCTTCCTCGACCGGCGGACGTGCTCCCGCTGGAGCTGGTGAGCGGGGGCGGAACAGTCGCTGAACACTCGTCCCGGCCCTGGCCGCCGTGGCTCGCGGCCGGTGATCCTGGTGCTGTGACCAGCAGCGAAGTCGCCGCGCTCCCGCGGGCGTTCGGCGGACCCGGCACCGGGCCGGGGCAGTTCCGCGCGCCGTCCGGGATCACCGTCGACACCCGCGGCCGCGTGTGGGTGGCCGACACCGGCAACGACCGCGTCCAGGCGTTCACCGGCGACGGCGCGCTCGTGCGTGTCCTGGCCGGGCGGCTCAAGGCGCCCGAAGCGGTCGCGGTCGACGCGGCGGGCAACGTCTACGTCGCCGACACCGGCAACCGCCGCGTGGTTCAGTTCTCGTGGTGGGGCGGGTTCGTGCGCGAGTTCGGCGGCCTGGACCGGCCGCGCGGGGTCGCGCTCGACCACGCCGGGCGGCTGCTGGTCGACGACACCGGGCGGGTGGCCCGGTTCGACACCCGTACGGGCGACGCGCTGTCCGACACGACCGAGCCGATCGGCTCACCCCGTGACATGGCCGACGACGGCGCGGGCGGTGTCTGGGTCGCCGAGACCGGCAACCACCGCATCGTCCACTTCGGAGCGTCCGCCTAGCTCACCGAGATCGCGGCGGTCGCGCGGACGACGGCGGTGCACCGGTTTTCGACGTACTCGAGGCCGCCTTCTCCGGCGATGCGGCGCGCTTCGGCGGAGGTGATGCCTTGCTGCAGCCACAGCGCCTTGGCGCCGATCTCGACGGCGTCCCGCGCGATGCCCGGCGCTTCGGGCGATAGCCGGAAGACGTCGACGAGGTCCACCGGCTCCGGGATGTCCTTCAGCGACCGGTACACCTTTTCGCCGAGCAGCTCGGTCGCGGTCGGGTGCACCGGGATGATGCGGAAGCCGTGGGCCTGCAGGACCGCGGGAACGCCGTGCGCGGCCTTGGCCGGGTCGCGGCTCAGGCCGACGACGGCGATGGTCTTCGCGCCGGCGAGGATCTCCTCTGGAGTCATACCGGTTGAACGCTCTGCGGGGGTCAAAGCTTCCAGAGCCGCAGGCCGCGCACCCGGTAGACGGGCCAGAGCACGTGCCACGGCTTCCGCCGGGCGAAGGTCGCGGCGCAGGTCAGGATGTTGCGGGCGGACGTCGTCGTGACCTCGTGGCGGTCGGGCCAGATCGCACCCTTGGCGCCGACGGCGATCCGGAACACGGTCAGCAGGCCACGACCCTGCAGGTCGTACTTCGCGCCGGTGTCCCCGGAGCCGGGCGCGAGCTCGGCGATCTCGGCGCCGAACGCGCGGGCCGCCTGGGGCGCCACCTCGGCGGGCACGACGCCGACACTGCGCATGATCGCCTTGCCGTGCATGCGCCGCGCGTACCGGAACAGCAGCGTGCGTTCCCACCACGGCAGCAGCCGGTGGTGCCGCAGGAGGGCGGCGCACTCGCCGTGCCCGATCGCGAAGATGCTCGTGAGCTCGTCGTACGCGCCGTTCGTCGCCGGCTCGTTCAGGTGCAGCCGGACCTCGAACCGGGTGCGCGCGGTGAGTTCGTCGAGCAGCTCGCGGTGATCGAGCCGCGCCTTCGCGCGGGAGAGCGACCAGTCGGGCATCGGACCTCCAGACGTCGCGCACAGGCTAAACGCCGCGTGACCTCTGGACCACGGTTTCAGCCGATCTTCTCGCCGTACATCTCGCCGAGCGGGTCGGAGATCAGTTCGACGCGGGCACCGTCCGGGTCGGACAGGTAGATGGAGGTCTTGCTCTCCAGCAGGTACTTCACCCCGGCTTCGTCCAGCTTGTCCTTGATCGCGCCCCACCGTTCGGGCGTGACGGACAGGGCCAGGTGGTGCAGTCCACCGAGGACTTCCGCGTACGGGCCGAGGTCCAGGCCGGGCAGGTCGAAGAAGGCGACCGCGTTGCCGTTGCCGACGTCGAAGAAGAAGTGGCTGGAGCCGGGGTAGTCGCGGTTTTCGATCAGCTCGGTGAGGGGGAAGCCGAGGACGTCCTGGTAGAACTCGATGGTCCGCTCGACGTCGCTCGAGATCAGCGCGGTGTGGTGGATGCCGCGGCCGTTCGTCGCCGGGCGTTCGGCGGCCGGGCGCAGGTGGCGCTCGCGCAGCGCGTCGCGGACTTCGGCGAGCTTGGTGACCTCGGCGGGGGTCGGTGCCATGTCCCTCACGTCCCTTCCTGGTGGTGTCCTCCACGCTACGCCCAATTTATCTCGCGCGCAAGAGATTGCTTGGCGAGAGTTCCGCTGAACGGAACGTTCTTGCTTGTGTGCACGCGGTGGGCACGGCAGAGTCCCGGAGGTGGACGTGAGCGAGGTGCAGGAGGCTGCTTCGGCTTTGGCGCGGGCCTATGCCACGCGCGAGCCGATCGAGCCGCTGATCAAGACGTACCCGGACGCGGGCGTCGAGGACGCGTACCGGATCCAGCAGGAGCAGGTGCGCCACTGGGTCGAGGGCGGCGACGCCGTCCGCGGGCACAAGGTCGGCCTCGCGTCGGCGGCGATGCAGCGGCAGATGGGCGTCGACCAGCCCGACTACGGGCACCTCACCGGCAGCATGTTCCACCTGGAGCACCAGCCGATCCCGACGTCGGCGTTCCTGCAGCCGCGGATCGAGCCGGAGATCGCGTTCGTGCTCGGCTCGGCCCTGCGCGGCCCGGGAGTGACGGTCGCCGACGCGGTGCGGGCCGTGGAGTTCGTGCTGCCGTCGCTGGAGATCGTCGATTCCCGCATCCAGGACTGGAAGATCTCCCTGTTCGACACGATCGCGGACAACGCGTCTTCCGGCGGGGTGGTGCTGGGGAGCAGCCCGACCGCGCTGGGTTCGGTGGATCTCCGGCTGGCGGGCTGCGTCCTCTACCAGAACGGCGCGGTGGCGGCGACGGGCGCGGGCGGCGCGGTGCTCGGGTCGCCGTTGAACTCGCTGGTGTGGCTGGCGAACACGGTAGGGCCGCTGGGCGTCACCCTGGAACCCGGGCACGTCGTGCTGCCGGGGTCGATGACCCGCGCGATCCCGGTGTCGCCGGGCGACACGATCGTCACCACGATCGCGGGCGTCGGCAGTGTCACCGCAGTCTTCGCTCCTGCTTCGTCGGAGGAATCGTGAACGTGCGTGAGGCGGCCGCTTCGTTGCTGGGGACGGTCTCGGAGCGCGAGCCGCTCTCGGCCGAGTGGGCGGACCTGGACGTCGACACGGCGTACGCGATCCAGGACGAGGCCTTGCGGCAGCGCCGGGCCCGCGGCGAGACGCTGATCGGGGTGAAGCTGGGCCTGACGTCCCGGGCCAAGCAGCAGCGGATGGGCATCGACGCGCCGTTGCTGGCCTGGCTGACCGACGCGATGGTGCTGCCGGCGGGCGTGCCGGTGCCGCACGAGACGTTGATCCACCCGCGCGCGGAGCCGGAGCTGGTCTTCGTGCTGGGCCGCCGGCTGGCCGGCCCGGGCGTGACGGCGGCGACGGCCCTGGCCGCGGTCGACCGCGTGTACGGCGGCATCGAGGTCATCGACAGCCGGTACGCGGACTACCGGTTCACGCTCCCGGACGCCGTCGCGGACAACGGTTCGTCGGCGTACTTCAGCGTGGGCCCGGTGGGCCTCCCACCCGCCTCGCTGGACCTCTCCTTGGAGGCGGCGCTGCTGGAGGTCGACGGCCAGATCGTCGACACGGCAACGGGTGCGGCGGTCCAGGGCCACCCGGCGGAGGCGCTGGCCCTGGCGGCGAACGCCCTGGCGGCCCGTGGCCTGGCCCTGGAGCCGGGCTGGCTGGTCCTGACCGGCGGCATGACGGACGCGGTCCCGGTCCGCCGAGCCTCCCGCCTCGCCGCCCACTTCTCCCACCTCGGCTCCCTCACCCTCGCCACCTGACCCCCGCCCGACATACCCCTCCAGTCACGCGAGATACCCCTTCAATCACGCGAGATACCCCTCCAGTCACGCGAGATACCCCTTCAATCACGCGAGATACCCCTTCAGTCACGCGAGATACCCCTTCAATCACGCGAGATCCGTCCCCAATCACGCGAGTGACGCGAACCGGACCGGCGAACTCGCGTACCTGGAGGGTCGGTTCGCGTGCCTGAAGGGTCGACTCGCGTACCTGGAGGGTCGGCTGGCGAGCCGACGGTCTGGGTACGCGAGCCGACCGGCTGGGTACGCAGGCCGACCCTCCAGGCACGTGGGCCGACCGGCTGGGTGCGTGGGGCGACCGGCGCGCGGGGGTTCGTGCGGAGCGGGGTGGCTGGTCATGGCGGGCTGTTTCGGTAGGCGCGGGCCTGGATTTCGTACAGCTCGTGGTAGAGCCCGCCCGCGCGGATCAGCTCGTCGTGGGTGCCTTCTTCGATCAGCCTGCCCTTCTCCAGCACCAGAATGCGGTCCGCCGAGCGGATGTTGGCCAGCCGGTGCGTGACCAGCACCGTCGTGCGGCGGCCGCGGTCCGAGCGGCTCGCGTGCTGGAGACCGGCGAACACGCGGGCTTCGGCGCGGGCGTCGAGCGCCGCCGTCGGTTCGTCGGCCACCAGGACCGAGGCGTCCCGGTAGATGCCGCGGGCGATGCCCATGCGCTGCCACTGGCCGCCGGAGAGGTCGTGGCCCTCGTCGAACTTCTTCGACAGGACCGTGTCCTCCCCGGCGGGCAAGGACCCGATCACCTCGTCCGCCCCCGAGTAGTCGACGGCTTCGCGCCACGCCTGCCGCTCCGGATCGGGCCGGCCGAGGCGGCCGACCGTGATGTTGTTGGCCGCCGTCATCGGCCACTCCGCCGGTTCCTGCGCGATCACCGCGATGTTCGCGTGCACCGACGCCGGATCGGCCCGCGCGAGGTCGACGTCGTCCCAGCGGACCGTGCCCTCGTCCGGCGGGTAGAGCCCGGTGAGCAGCTTGCCGAGGGTGGTCTTGCCCGAGCCGTTCTCGCCGACCAGCGCAACCACCTCGCCCCGCCGGATCGTCACCGAGACGTCCCGCAGCGCCGGGGTGTCCCGGCCCGGGTAGGTGAACGTGACGCCGTCCAGCCGGATCTCGGCCGGGTCGGCGGGCGCGGTCACCGCCGTCGGCGGCGGCTGCCGCTTCACGGACTCCGCGAGCAGCTGGTTGTAGAAGCCGATGTAGAAGGAGTCCTCGTACAGCGAGTTGACCGCGCGCATGGTGTTGGACAGCGCCGTGGACGCCGTGCGCATCGCCAGCACCGCCGTGCCGGCCAGCGCCAGCTCCATCGCGCCGGTGTAGAGCAGCCAGCCGAGCACGAGGTACGCGACGGCCGTGCCGAATCCCGCCGCGGCGCGCCCGCTGGTCCGCACCAGGTTGCTCCGGTGCGCCAGGCGGATCTCCTCACGCATGAGGCTGCGCGAGATGCGCCGGTACTCGCCCAGCAACGGCTCCTGCAGCGTCAGGGCGTGCCGTTCGAGGGCCATCGAGCGCCAGGTGGCGACCTCTTCGACGACGGACTTGCGGATGTTGCGCCCGACGGTGTCCAGGAAGTGCCGGTAGTTCAGCTTCGCGACGCGCGCGGCGGCCCAGCCGTCGGCCGCCGCGGCGAGCAGCAGCACCGGCGCCAGCCACGGGTTGAGCAGCCCGGCCGTGATCATCGCCGCCGCCAGTGAGATCACCGACGACGTCAGGTCGGCCAGCCGCCGCAGGCTCGTCTCGATGGCCCGCACCCCGAACCGGGCGCCCTGCCGCGCCAGCTCCCGGAAGTCCGCGTCCTCGAACGCGATCAGCCCAACGCGCACGACCGCGGCCGTCACCGCGTCGTCCGCCGCCGCGGTGACCCGGGGCCGCAGCGCACCCTCGACGGCGGCGACGGCCGCGTCCAGCACCGCCCGCGCCGCGTACGACCCGGTGACGACCGCGATCGCCGGCAGCGACTGCAGCACGCGGTCTGGGGTCGGGCCCTGTTCGAGCAGCGCGGTGAAGACGTTCGCGGTGGCGAGCAGCCCGAACGCCGTCACGCAGCCGGAGACGACGTGCACGACGGCGGCCAGCAGCGTCAGCCGCGGCGACGTCCGCCACGCCAGCCGCAGCACGACCGAGATCGCCGTGGGCAGCGCGCGCACGGCCTGGCCGAAGCCCGCCGCGGCCACGCGTTCGTCGACGCGGGCCCACTCGGGCATCTTGACGTTCTCGACCCCGATCAGCGGGGGCGGGTCGGCGGTTCTGGTCACACCCCATCTGTACTCCGGGGGTCCGACAGTTTCTGGCCCGCTACTGGCCCTTCCGGGTGTACCGAGCGCGCAAAAACGGGCTGTACGCCGGGTTTTCACCCATCCGGACGTCGATCTCGTGCGTCAGCGTCCCGCCGTCGGGGGTGAGCCGGTGCCGGGCCACCCCGCGCGCGGTCCGCTTCTCCAGGGTCAGCGTCGTGCCCGTCCAGGCGCCGCGGGCGGGCGACTCGGGCGGGTAGCCGTAGCTGTCGAAGCCGTACCAGAGCGTTTCGCCGGTGGCCGGATCGGCGGTGAAGACGTTGTGGCCGAGGAACTCCGACCCGTCCTCGCGGCGCTGCCGGTAGTGCTGGATGACGGCGAAACCGTTGAGCGCCAGGCGGTATTCGCAGTCGGCGCGCGCGGTCGAGGCCGGCGCCCACGGCGAGGCGGCGAGTTCCTCGGTGCCGGTCCAGTCGCCCACGAAGGCTTTCAGCGCGTCGTGGGCGGGACCGAGGCGGGGCATGTCCATGGGCGTCTCCATTTCGACAGGTACCTGTCGATGTGCGAGACTAGCACGCATGCGGTCGCCTCGAGCCGAAACGTTCACCCGCGTGATCGACGCCGTCTTCGCGTGCAACGGCGGTTTCCTCGCCGCGGGCGACGCGCTGACCGAGCCGGTCGGGCTGACCGCGGCACAGTGGCAGGTCCTCGGCTTCCTCGAAGACGGCCCGGCGACCACCGCCGAAGTGGCGCGCCGCCGCGGGCTGCGCCGGCAGAGCGTGCAGGAGACGGTGAACCGCTTGCTGCGCAACGGAATGCTGGACCGCACGCCCAACCCGGCCGACGCGCGGGCGCCGCTGTTGACGTTGACGCGCCGGGCGCGCGCGGCGCTGCGGGAACTGGGGGAGGTGCAGGTCGTGTGGGCCGAGGAAATCGCGACCGAGGTGCCGCTGGAGGATTTGGAAACCACCCTGCGCACGCTGCGGCGGTTGCGGGCGGTGGCCGGTCAGCCGCGACTGCTGTGAGGCGTGCCCGGCGGGGCGAGCCGGCCGCGGCTCAGCGGGTTGAGCCGGGGCCGGGCAGCAGGTCCACGTCGCCGGCGTGCATGGGCTCGCCGCAGTGGGTGCAGCGGAGGTCGACCGTGCCGATTTCGCCGCACGCGTGGTGGCGGTAGAGCACCGGGGGGCCGGCTTCGCCCGCCAGCCACTTGTCGCCCCAGCGGGTCATCGCCATCAGCATGTCGACCAGCTCGGTGCCCTTCTCGGTCAGGACGTACTCGTAGCGCGGGCGGCGGTCGTACGGCCGGCGTTCGAGAACGCCGGAATCGACCAGGTGGTTCAGCCGCTCGGTGAGCACCTTGCGCGAGATGCCGAGGTCCGCCTGGAGCTGCTCGAACCGGCTGATCCCGGCCCACACGTCCCGCAGGATCAGCGGCGACCACGGTTCGCCGATGACGTCGAGCGTGCGCGCGATCGAGCACGCGGCCAGTTCGCTGAAGTTCGTGCGCTGCATGAGACGAGATTAGCACTTGGGGTTCCCTTAAGGAACTTGTACTGCTACGGTTCTGGAGTCTCCTGAAGGAACTCAGAAGGGAACGCCACGATGAGCAAGGTCTTCAGCGCCCACGCCGTGTCGGTCGACGGCTACATCACCGGCCGCGGCGCCCGTCCCGGCCAGGGGCTCGGCGACGGCGGGACGCTCTTCGACTGGTACTCCGGCGGGGACACCCGGAGCGAGGTCTTCGACTTCTTCGAGCTCAGTGAGCCGAGCGCCCGCGTCTTCGACTCGCTCGCCGGCCGCGTGGGCGCGATCGTGGCGGGCCGCAACACCTACGAAGACTCCGAGCACTTCGGGGGCGGCAGCCCGCACCCGGACGCCCCGCTCTTCCTGGTCAGCCACCGGCCGGCGCCGGAGCTGACCGAGCGGCAGACGCTCGCCGGCAACGTCGAAGACGCGATCGCGGCGGCCCGCGAGGCGGCCGGCGGCAAGGACGTCGGCCTCATGGGCGGCGGCGTGCTGGCCTCGGCGCTGCAGGCCGGCCTGGTCGACGAAATCGTGCTCCACCAGGTCCCGGTCCTGCTCGGCGGCGGCCGGTCGTTCTTCCAGGAGCTGCCCGCGCACGTCCGGCTGGACCTGGTCGAGGCCGTGGCCGCGCCCGGTGTCACCCACCTCCACTACGCCGTCGCCTGAACCCCCGAACCAGCAAGGAGCTCACCATGCTTGACGCCGACGTCCGCCGCATCCTCGCCACCACCGCGATCGGTCACCTCGCCACCGTCCTGCCCGACGGCGCGCCCCACTCGGTGCCGGTCTGGGTCGACCCGGAGGGCGAGCGCATCGCCATCCTGACCGGCCCGGACTCGCGCAAGGCCCGCAACCTGCGCCACGACCCGCGTGTCGCGCTCTCGCTGACCCCGGTGGACAACCCGTTCGAGCCGGTGATCATCCGCGGCCGGGTGGCCGAGTGGATCGAGGGCGACGCCGCCTGGGAGATCGTCGACCGGATCGCGACGAAGTACATCGGCGGCCCGTACTCGCGGGAGCAGCAGCGGGTCGTGGCGCTGATCGAGGTCGAGCGGCAGAGCGTGGGGATGGGCTGACGGTCAGTCCGGCTTCACCCCCAGCAGGGTCAGGAACGTGCGGAACCCGGCGGACATGTCGACCTCCGCCGGGTCGAGGAGCCACTGCAGCTGCAGGCCGTCCAGGATGGCGATGGCCAGGGGGGCCAGCTGTTCGGGCGTGGTTCCCGGTGGCAGTTCGTCGCGGTGTCGCTCGAGCATCTGGGTCATGCCCGCCCGCACCCGGGTGTAGCGGTCCTGGAAGTACTTCCGGGCCGGGTGGTCTTCCGTGACGCTGTCCGCCGAAAGCACCGTGTACGTCTGGACGATCCCCGGTCGGGTCGCGTTGTAGTCGACCAGGTCCGCCAGCTGGTTCACCGTCATCGACGACGGGTCGCCCGCCGGGGCGTGGCCGAAGTGCAGCAGGTCCCATTCGTCGCGGGTCTCCAGCACCGCCGCCAGCAGGTCCTCCTTGGTGGGGAAGTAGTGCATCAGCCCCTGCTGCGTCAGCCCGACGCGCTCGGCCACCGCGGCCAGCGACGTGCCTCGGTAGCCGCGCTCGGCGATCACCTCGAACGCCGCTCGGACGATGCTGGCTCGGCGGTCGGCGCCCCTGGCCCGGGTCATGATCCCGAGCCTACGGCAGAGAGTGTCACGAAAACATAACGTTCACTACTCGACGCCAGGTAGGGTGTCCGCAGGACCGATCGCGGAGGATGCGCATGAGCTTCGACGTCGACGCGCTGCTGGCCGAACTCGACCTGGACGCCAAAGCGAGCCTGCTCGCCGGCCAGGACGCCTGGTCCCTTCCCGCGCTCCCGCGGATCGGCCTCGCGTCGCTGGTGCTCTCCGACGGCCCGGTCGGCGTCCGCGGGACGCGCTGGAGCCCGGACGACCCCTCGGTGACCCTGCCCAGCCCGACCGCGCTCGCCGCGAGCTGGGACCCGCGGCTGGCCGTCGAAGCCGGCCGCCTGCTCGCGCAGGAGGCCCGGCGCAAGGGCGTGCACGTGCTGCTCGCCCCGACGGTCAACCTCCACCGTTCGCCGCTGGGCGGCCGGCACTTCGAGTGCTACTCCGAAGACCCCCTCCTCACCGGGATGATCGGCGCCGGCTACGTCACCGGCGTGCAGGACGGCGGGGTCGCCGTCACGGTCAAGCACTTCGTCGCCAACGACTTCGAGACCGAACGCTTCACCGTCGACGTCCGCGTCGGCGAGCGCGCCCTGCGCGAGCTGTACCTCGCGCCGTTCGAACTCATCGTCCGGCGCGCGAAGCCGTGGGGGATCATGGCCGCCTACAACAGCGTCAACGGCGTCACGATGACCCAGCACGCCGAACTGGTCAACGGCGTGCTGCGCGACGAATGGGGTTTCGACGGCTTCGTCGTCTCCGACTGGCTGGCCGCGCGCGACACCGTCGCCTCCGCCAACGGCGGTCTCGACGTGGCCATGCCCGGCCCTCGCACGGTGTTCGGCGCCCGGCTCGCCGAAGCGGTTCGCGGCGGCGAGGTCGACGAAGCCGTCGTCGACGCCATGGTCCGCCGCGTGCTCCTGCTCGCCCACCGGACCGGCGCGCTCGGCGACAGCCCCGCACCGGATGAGTCCGATGTGGACGGCGACAGTATCGCGCGCGAAGTCGCGCACCGGTCGTTCGTGCTGCTCCGCAACGAAACCGGCGTGCTGCCCCTGCGGGAGCCGCAGAGCATCGCGCTCATCGGCGCGCTCGCCGCGGACCCCAAGATCCTCGGTGGTGGCAGCGCCACCGTGTTCCCCGATCACGTCATCTCCCCTCTGGACGGCCTGAAAGCGGCCGTTCCCGCAGGCACCGAGCTCGTCTACGCCCCCGGTGCCGATCCGCGGACGACGTTACCGACGGCCACCGACAATTTCCGGCTCCGCGCGACGGCCCGGGCCGCCGACGGCACCGAACTCGCGCAGTTTCCCTTGCGCAAGGCCAGGATCGACTGGATCGGCGAACTGCCCGCCGGCCTGGACATCGGCGCGCTCGCCTCGGTCGAAATCGCCGGCACGTTCCTCCCGGACCGCAGCGGCAGGCACACCTTCGGCATCACCGGTCCGGGCGACCTCCGCCTCACCGTCGCCGGCCACACCGTCTTCGACGGCGTGAACCTGCCGGAGGGCGGGGACATCTTCACGTCCGTGATGCAGGTGCACGAGCAGCGGCGCGAGGTCGAGCTGACCGCGGGTGAACCGGTCGACGTCAGCCTGACCTACTGGATCCCCTCGGAGATGGCCGAGTTCGCCCGGGGCACCTTCGCCTGGGTCACCTTCGCGCTCGGCCACCGCGGCCCGGTCCTCGACCCGGACGCGAGCCTCCAAGAAGCCGTGGCCCTCGCGGCGAAGTCGGAGGTCGCCGTCGTCGTGGTGGGCACGACCGCCGAGGTCGAGAGCGAAGGCTTCGACCGGACTTCCCTCGCCCTGCCCGGCCGCCAGGACGAGCTCGTCGCGCGGGTCGCCGAAGCGAACCGGAACACCGTCGTCGTCGTCAACGCCGGCTCCCCGGTCGAGATGCCGTGGCGCGACGACGTCGCCGCGGTGCTGCTCACCTGGTTCCCCGGCCAGGCCGGCGGCGACGCGCTCGCCGACGTCCTCTTCGGTCGTGAAGAGCCCGGCGGCCGCCTGCCGACGACCTGGCCGGCGAAGCTCGAAGACGCCCCCGTCACCGACGTGACGCCCCGAGAAGGTGCGCTCGAGTACGGCGAAGGCGTGTACATCGGCTACGGCGCGTGGGCCCGTACCGACCGGCAACCCGCGTACTGGTTCGGCCACGGCCAGGGCTACACGACGTGGAAGTACGAAGAGCTCGACGTCTACCCGGACGACGAAGGCGGTGCGCGCGTCCGGGTCCGCGTACGCAACACCGGAACGCGCAAGGGGCGCGAAGTCGTCCAGATCTACCTCGCCCCGACCGAACGCGGCGACCGCCCGCACCGCTGGCTCGCCGGGTTCGCGAGCGTCGAAGCCGGGCCCGGCGAGACCACCGAGGCCGACGTCGCCATCGCGGCGAGGTCGGCCGAGGTCTGGCAGGACGGCTGGCGGCACATCGCGGGCGAGTACGTCGTCGAGGCGTCGCACTCCTACGCCGAACCGCGGCTGAGCACGCGGATGGTGCTGCAGAAAATCCGTTGATCACCGCGGCCGGGGCCGCTAGGGTCGGCGCAGCACCCTTGAACAGGAGAAAGGAGGTGGGACCGATGATCACGCAACCGATCACGCGCTCCCACCTCGCCGCGAGGGTGCCGGCTGTCTGACCGGGAGCGCGTACTCCTGGAAGGATTTTCATGACCGATCTGGTCATTCGCCCGCTCGAAGCGGGCGAAGAAGCGCTGTTCACCTCCCTGCCCGACCGTGGCCTGGTCGGCCGCACGCTGCTCGGCGACGACTTCGCCGAGATGGCGAAGAAGGGCGAATACCGGCCCGAGTGGACCTGGGTCGCGCTGCGCGACGGCGTCGTCGTGGCCCGCGCGGCCTGGTGGGCCAAGGCCGGCGACGAAGCCCCGATCGCGCTCGACTGGTTCGACTTCACCGACTTCGACGCGGGTGTCCACCTGCTGAAGACGGCCCCGCTGCGCACGGAGTACGCACTGACCACCCCGCCGGGGTGGCAGAACGATCCGGAAGTCGCGCAGGAAGTGAACGGCCGCGTCGAGGCGGCCGAGAAGGCGGGGTACCGCAAGCTCGTCGAGCGGTACCGCTTCCGCTGGACCCCGGCAAACGGCCTGCCGGAGAAGCCCGGCCGGCTCGAGTTCCGGCCGGAACCGGACGACGACGTCATCCTCGGCGTCTTCAAGCGCGTGCACGTCGGCAGCCTCGACGCGCACGTCCGGGACACCGTCGAGAAGCACGGCCTCGACGTGGCCGCGCAGGAGGACCTCGACATCATGAAGTGGATGCCGGCGCCGCGGGACTGGTGGCGGCTGGCGTACACGCCCGACGGGGACCTCGTCGGGCTCGTGCTGCCGAGCCGCAACGTCTACGACCCGGTGGTCGGCTACGTCGCCGTGGTGCCCGAGCACCGGGGGAAGGGTTACGCCTACGACCTGGTGGTCGAGGCCACGCACGACCTCGTCGGGTACGGCGCGGACCGGATCGTCGCGGGCACCGACGTCGGCAACGTCCCGATGGCCAAGGCCTTCGCCAAGGCGGGTTACCCGGTGACCCAGCACCGCATCGACCTCGTCTGACCCCGCTCGTGAGTGGCAAGGCGGGTGCTGACCCGCCTTGCCACTCACGACCCGCGGGCGCTACCGTCGCTAGAGCGATCTATCAAATCGGGGGCCGTGATGGACAAGGGACTGATTCCGCTTCGCGTGATCCTCGGCTTCTCCCTGCTCAGCACGGCGATCCACTACGCGCACAACGCCATCCGATATGCGGACTACCCGCAGCTGCGGGGCATCACGCCGCTCGCCGGGGGCATCGTCGTCGCCGTCGGCTGGGTGGTGCTGACGGCGTTCGGCTGGTTCGGCTACCGCGCGTACCCGCAGGGCCGGTACCACCGAGCGCTGGCGTTCCTGCTGGTCTACTCCCTGGCGGGGATGATCACGCTGGGCCACTTCCTGACCGGCGTCCCGCGGATCCCGGCGTTCTGGTTCGCGACGATCTTCACCGACGCCGCGGCCGGGCTGGCCCTCTGGGTGTTCCTCACCTGGGCGTGGGCCACGCTCGACCGGGTGAGCAGCCGAGATCAAGTTTCTACACAACATTGACGTCCGTCTGACTCATGTAGACAATCGAGGGGTGACCACCACCACACCGGTTGCCTTCGAACGCCGTCCGGACGAGTACCGCCACTGGCACCTCCGGGTCGACGGGGAGGTGGCCTGGCTGGAGCTGGACGTCGACGAGCAGGGCGGGCTGGTCCCGGGGTACGAGCTCAAGCTCAACTCCTACGACCTCGGCGTCGACATCGAGCTGTACGACGCCACCCAGCGGCTGCGGTTCGAGCACCCCGAGGTCCGCGTGGTCATCGTGACCAGCGCCAAGGACAAGGTGTTCTGCGCCGGCGCGAACATTCGCATGCTGGCCGCGTCCGAGCACCACTGGAAGGTGAACTTCTGCAAGTTCACCAACGAGACCCGCAACGGCATGGAGGACGCCTCCGAGCACTCCGGCCAGACGTACGTGGCCGCGGTGAACGGCACCTGCGCCGGCGGCGGCTACGAAATCGCGCTGGCCTGCGAAAAGATCTTCCTGATCGACGACAACTCCTCGACCGTCGCGCTGCCCGAGGTGCCGCTGCTCGGCGTGCTGCCGGGCACCGGCGGCCTCACGCGGGTCGTCGACAAGCGGCGCGTCCGCCGGGACCTCGCCGACGTCTTCGCGACGCGCCCGGACGGCGTCAAGGGCAAGACGGCGGTCGACTGGCGCCTGGTCGACGAACTGGTGCCCCGCCAGGACTTCCGCGAGAAGGTCCTCGAAAAGGCGCGGGAGCTCGCCCGTGCGTCCGGGAAGCAGGCGGACCACGGCATCGAGCTGACGCCGCTCGAACATCGCTATGTCGACATCGACGTCGCCAAGGACCAGGCGACGATCACCGTCAAGGGACCGGAAAACGACCCGGGTGACCTGCACGAAGAGGGCGCGGGCGGCTGGTTCCTCGCGATGACGCGCGAGCTGGACGACACGATCCTGCGGCTGCGCACCAACGAGGTCGAGGCCGGGACGTGGA
The DNA here is from genome assembly GCA_033793495.1 of Streptomyces sp. MN03-5084-2B. Taxonomy (GTDB): domain Bacteria; phylum Actinomycetota; class Actinomycetes; order Mycobacteriales; family Pseudonocardiaceae; genus Amycolatopsis. The sequence goes on from JARAWT010000007.1 coordinate 170,525, forward strand.
TCCTGCGAACGCAAGGCGACCCGGCGAAGGTCCGGGCGCACGAAGAGGCGGTACTGGGGCAGAAGGACTGGCTCGCCAACGAGATCACGCACTACTTCAAGCGGACGCTCAAGCGCCTCGACGTCACCAGCCGCAGCCTGATCGCGCTGATCGAACCGGGGAGCTGCTTCACCGGCGCGCTGCTGGAGATCGCGCTGGCCGCGGACCGCCAGTACATCCTGGACGGCCCGCCGATCGACGACGAAGAATCCGGAGAACGCGCATCGGTGGAGCTGACCGACGCCAACTTCGGCGCGTTCCCGATGGGCAACGGCCTGACCCGCCTCCAGGCCCGCTTCTACGGCGACGACGACCACCTCGCCTGGCTCGCGCGCGAGAAGAACCGCGAGCTGAGCCCCGCCGAGGCCCTCGAGCTCGGCCTGGTCACCGACGGCCCGGACGACCTCGACTGGGAGGACGAGATCCGGATCGCCCTCGAAGGCCGCGCGTCCCTCTCCCCGGACGCGCTCACCGGGATGGAGGCCAACCACCGGTTCGTCGGTCCCGAGACCATCGAGACCAAGATCTTCGGCCGGCTGGCGGCTTGGCAGAACTGGATTTTCACCAGGCCGAACGCGGCCGGACCGGAGGGCGCGCTGCGCCGCTACGGTACGGGACAGAAGGCCGTCTTCGACAGGAAGCGGGTCTAGCGCAGATGCCCGGGAAGATCGACTACGACGCCAAGATCCCCAACAACGTCAACCTCGCCGAGGACCGCAGGCTGCAGCGCGCCCTGGAAGGCTGGCAGCCGAAGTTCCTGCACTGGTGGGGCGAGATGGGGCCGACGCTCGAGACGCAGGGGGTCTACCTGCGGACCGCCGTCAGCGTGGGTCGCGAAGGCTGGGCGCACTTCGACCACGTCAACGTCCCGGACTACCGCTGGGGCATCTTCCTCGCCGAGCGCGACCCCGACCGCCGGATCGCCTTCGGCGAGCACAAGGGCGAGCCGGTGTGGCAGCAGGTGCCCGGCGAGTACCGCGCCGACCTGCAGCGGCTGATCGTCATCCAGGGCGACACCGAACCGGCGTCGGTCGAGCAGCAGAAGCTCCTCGGGCTGACCGCGCCGAGCCTCTACGACCTGCGGAACCTGTTCCAGGTCAACGTCGAAGAAGGCCGTCACCTGTGGGCGATGGTGTACCTGCTGCACGCCTACTTCGGCCGCGAAGGCCGCGACGAGGCCGAAGGGCTGCTGCTGCGCAACTCCGGCAGCCCGGACGCGCCCCGCATCCTCGGTGCGTTCAACGAGGAAACCGCCGACTGGCTGGCGTTCTACATGTTCACCTACTTCACCGACCGCGACGGGAAGTACCAGCTCGGCACGCTCAAGGAGTCCTCCTTCGACCCGCTTTCGCGCACCTGCGAGTTCATGCTCAAGGAAGAAGCGCACCACATGATGGTCGGCACCACCGGCGTCGACCGCGTGGTGACCCGCAGCGCCGAACTGATCCGCGAGCACGACACGTACGACATCGGCCCGCACGGCGGTATCCCGCTCGACATCATCCAGAAGTACATCAACTTCCACTACACCGTGTCGCTCGACCTGTTCGGCAGCGAGACGTCGACGAACGCGGCGAACTACTACACCGCCGGGCTCAAGGGCCGCTGGCAGGAGACCCGCCGCAAGGACGACCACAAGCTCACCGACGACGCCCGCACGCTGGAGAAGCCGGCCGCCGACGGCACCTGGACCACCGAGGAACTGCAGGCCATCCTGCTGCTGAACCTCGACCTGCGCAGCGAGTACGTGGCCGACTGCCAGACCGGCGTGAAACGCTGGAACAAGATCCTTTCCGACGCCGGTGTCGACTTCACGTTCCGCTTGCCGCACCCTGGCTTCAACCGCGAAGTCGGCATAAACTCCGGCCACCACGTCACTCCCGACGGCACCATCGTCGACGAGGCGACCTGGGAGGCGGGCAAACGCAAGTGGCTGCCCACGACCGAAGACCTCACGTTCGTCCGCTCGCTGATGCGCCCGGTGTACGAGCGGGGGAAGATCGCGAGCTGGGTCGCGCCGCCGCGGCAGGGCATCAACGGGAAGCCCATCGACTACGAGTACGTGTACCTCACGTAGGAGGCCTGGTGGCGACAGGGTTCAATGCCGCGGAGTACCTGCTGTCGGCCGGGCACCCGGACGCGACCGCGGTCGTGACTCCCCGCCGGTCCCTCACCTACGCCGAGCTCGCGGAGGAGTCCCGGCGCGTCGCGGGCGGGCTCGCCCAGCTCGGGGTGCGGCCCGAAGAGCGGGTCATGTTCTGCATGGTCGACGACGTCGAGCTGCTCACCGGCATCCTCGGCGCGATGCTGGCCGGCGCGGTCGCCGTGCCAGTGTCCACCATGGTCACCGGGCCGGAGCTGGGCCAGGTGCTGGCCGACTCGCGGGCGCGCGTGCTGTGCGTGTCCGGGGAGTTCGCCGCCCAGGCGCAGACGGCGCTGGAGCTGGCCCCCGAGGTCACCGACGTCGTGCTCGACCGCTGCGAGGCAGCCGGGTTCGGCGTCCGGACGCACGACTGGCCGTCGCTGACCGGGCCCGTCCCCAGTGGACGGACGTGGGAGGACGCGCCCGCGCTGTGGCTGTACACGTCGGGCACGACGGGACAGCCGAAGGGCGCGATGCACCGGCACGCGAGCATCCGCGCGGTCTGCGAGACCTACGCCCGCGGGGTGCTCGCGACGACGTCGGCGGACCGGTTCCTGTCCGTGCCCAAGCTGTTCTTCGCCTACGGGCTGGGGAATTCGTGCTTCTTCCCGCTCGGCGCGGGCGGCACGACGCTGCTCGAGCCTGCGCGGCCGACGCCCGCGTTGTTCGCGAAACGCGCTCGCGAGGAGCAGCCGTCGCTGTTCTTCGCGGTCCCGACGTTCTACGCGGCCCTGCTCGCCAGCGACGTCCCGGACGACTCGTTTTCTTCGGTGCGGTACGCGGTTTCGGCAGGCGAGCCGCTGCCCGCGTCGCTGTTCGAACGGTTCCGCGCCCGTTTCGGCCTGGAGATCCTCGATGGCATCGGGTCGACCGAGGCCCTGCACATCTTCCTTTCGAACCAGCCCGGTTCGGTGCGGCCGGGCACCACCGGCGTCCCCGTGCCCGGGTATTCCGTGCAGCTCCGCGACGAGGCCGGGGCGGTGATCGACGCCGCCGGGAAGCCGGGTGAGCTGTTCGTGGCCGGGCCGTCGACGGCGACCGGGTACTGGGCCCGCTACGACGCCACGAAGCTCGTCTTCCAGGGCGAGTGGCTGCGGACCGGCGACAGCTACGTCCGGAACGAAGACGGCACCTACAGCTGTCTGGGCCGGTTCGGGGACATGCTGAAGGCCGGCGGGATCTGGGTGTCACCGTCCGAAGTGGAGGAACGGTTGCGGCAGCACCCGGCGGTGGCCGAGGTCGCGGTGGTCGCCGCGCCGGACGCCGACGGCCTCGACAAGCCCGTCGCGTGCGTGGTCGCCGCGCCCGGCTTCGCGCTCGATCCGGCGGAGCTGATCGAGTTCTGCCGCGAGGGGCTCGCGGCGTTCAAGCGGCCTCGCGGGGTGGTCGAACTGCCGGAGCTGCCGAAGACGGCGACCGGCAAGATCCGCCGCAACGTGATCCGCGAGCAGGTCCGGGACGTGCTGCGGGTGGTGCCGAGCCCGTGATCGACGGGCACTTCGTGATCGACGCGCACGTCCACGCGCCGCGCCTGCCGACGTTGAAACCCGCGTGGCTGCAGTGGGCGCACGACTTCGCCGGGTCCTACCCGTGGCGTTCGGTGTATTCGGCTGACGGCACGGTGGTCCCGGCGGCGATGGACGAGCTGATGGAGTCCGAAGGCGTCGACCGGGTCCTGTTGTTCTGCGAGTACAGCCCGCGGGCGACCGGGATCCAGCCGATCGAGGACAACCTGCCGCTGGTGGCGCACAACCCGGATCGGTTCCGGCTGGTGGCGAACGTCAACCCGTACCTGCACCACCCGGCGGCGGCCGAGGTGGCCCGGCAGCTGGACCTGGGCGCGGTGGCCTTGAAGATCCACCCCGTACACGGTGCGTTCTCGCCGGCGGACAAGGAGCTGTACCCGGTCTACCAGCTGTGCCTCGAACGCGGGGTGCCGGTGATCCTCCACTCGGGAACGTCGAGCTTTCCGGGCTCCCGCACCAGTTTCGGCAACCCGGAGCTGCTGTCCGATGTGGTCGAAGACTTCCCGTCGCTGCAGTTCGTCTTCGCCCACGGCGGCCGCGGGTGGTGGTACGACGTGGCGGCGTTCCTGGCGCTGGCCCGGGAGAACGTGTGGCTCGACCTGGCCGGGCTGCCGCCGAAGAAGCTGCCGGAGTACTACCGGCGGTTCGACCTGACGCGCCTGGCGGGGAAGTTCGTGTTCGGGACGGACTGGCCGGGGGTGCCCTCGGTGGCCGCGAACGTCCGGACGCTCATCGGGCTGGGGCTGCCGGAGGACGTGCTGAGCGGGGTGCTGTCGGGGAACGCGATCAAGCTGATGCCGTCACTCGCCTAGCTGCCCCTCGCCGGGTAGTTCATGTTCTCCTTGTGATGACGCGTGTGCGCGAATAGTCAGGGCGATCGTCACTAGTTCTGCTACCGGAAGTTGGCTTGTCAGGCGCACGGCCGTGCCGCCCCGCCAAAAGGTGATCTCTGAATTTCGATCCAGTTCATCTGGTTCTCGAATCATGAATTCGTGGCCTTGAATAACGCGCTCTTGAAAACGGTCACGGCCTGCCCCGAAGTCCATCTCCAGGCCCTGGTACATGAAGAATGAGCTGTCGCATGACGACCAGCTCACAACTGCATACTCTCCTGAAGGTCTCACGATGGCGTGCATGATTCCATCCGGGGCTGGATTCGGTGTCAATAATGGAAACCGTGCAAGCTTGCTTGCTTCATCCAGTGAGCTGAAGTGGCTATATCGACTCATATCCGCGTCTCTCCCGTCCTGGTCGACGCATTGAGTATAGTTGCCCGACGGCAGTCCTGCATGCAGCCATGCCTGCGGGGTTGGCAAGAATTGGAAACAATGCCTAAATTCACGAGAAAAGACATTTCGCCCGACATGGGCACCTTGCAATGGTCCGCGTCGGGCGAAATGTGCGTGAATTTGTCGGTCAACTAGTATATGGGGGAAATGTTGATGATCGGCTGAGTGAAGTCCCTGCAAATAATTTCGGACTCACCGAGAAGTTGGCAGCCATCGGGGATCTGTGTCCAGATCCAGCCGTCCGGCAGGAGTTCGGTATAGAAGTTGCCTGCCTGGTACTCGCCTGCGCATCCAGTTCCTGCGGTGCAACTGTATTCATCTGCGGAATCTGCTGCGACGCATTGTCCCGATTGGCCGGGCTCGTGTGAACACTCGCCGAGGTTCGCTTGCTGCACGATCTCTGAGCCGATTGCGAGCTGGGCGTTGTCGCTCAGGTGTCGCATGGTCTGAAAGTCGTCCGCTGGCGGGCAGTAGACCTGACCTGCGTAGTGGCTCACCGTTTCGGCTAGAACGTCGTCTATGTAACCAGCGGTCACGGCCAGCTGGACTTGTTCGTTGCATACGGGCGGAGGGTCGTCGTCGACAGAGCGTGTCGACGCTCCCTTTAGCTTGGTGAAGCCAAGTGTAATCTTTGAGATTACCTTATGGGTGACGAAATGCTCCGCCGGGCCGCTCGTTGTGGCGTTGGCTACGCCCGCCGTGAATGCGATGGCCATTGCGAACGCCAGCACGGAGACTCCGAGCCGCCTCGCCCATAATCTCCCAATTATACTCACTTTGCCTCCTTATCGAAATTGTCGAAAATAAAGAGGGTGGGCGAAGGTGTGACAACTTGAATGCACCGTGCGTCTTCGTATCGTCAACATAGATGGCAAAAGTCAATTGGATAACCGGTAGCACCAAAATGCAAGATACGTGCTTGTGTTCACCGCCCCTCGCATCTGATGATTGCCCTGATGAATCGTCAGGCGTACCTCTGATCGGGTGATCTTTCAATGTCCTGACATGGGAGTCCCGAGATTGCACGGAAATGACAGTTCGACCCTGCTGACTGCTGCGAAATTCGGAGCTGCGATTGTGCTAATGCTGCAGGTGGGCGAGCGAACGGGTCGATGCGACGTCGTCTGGCAAATCCCCAAAAGTACACATTCACGACTTATTACGCCAAAGAGCATACGTTCGGGGTCACTGCGACGGACGCCGGTGCAGCTACCCCTGCGCTGTCTGGTCGGCGGCTGGACGGGACGCCGCACGACGGCTCATATTGGGCCGGTACGGCTCGACGTGGACGCGTTTCGGGTTGAACGTCCGGAACCCGGTCGGTTGGACGGGGCGACGTAGAGGATGTCCCGGTCGAGTGAGTCGGTGAGCATCACGCTGTTCGCCGATGCCGGCGGCGTCCCACTTCTCGACTGTTTCCTCGAACGCCTTGTCCGACATTCGGGCGATCAACATCCCCGGATCTCTCGGTCCACCGCTCGCACATCGGCGGCGGCCTTTCCGCACCGCCGCCGCGTGCCTTCGTGCACGCGTACTGCCGCCGCCCGCTGCCTGTCGGGATACTCGCCGACGTGCGGACGCCCGGACAGCTTCTTCTCGCACCCCGGGCAGGTCGCAATTCCCGGACGCGACATAGCTCAAGCCCGGCCGCCGCCCGCGTATAGCGTCGCAACCGCTCAAACTCGCCCGGATCCACGATCGGATCGCCGAGCATGTGGGCCCCGCTGATGCCGTCACTCGCGTAAGGGGCCGAACGCGGGGGCGCCGAACCGGGCGGCGCCCCCGCGCCCCCAGGGGGTCAGCCCATGACCTCGTGCAGGCAGAGCACGTTGCCCTCGGAGTCGGTGAACCACGCGGCCCGCTCGTTGCCCAGCTGCGCGATGTGGTCCACCGTGCGAAGGCCTTCCATCTCGAAGTCCTGGAACCGGACGCCGCGGTCCTCCAGGGTCTTGACTTCGGACGGCAGGTCGCCGACCTCGAAGCTCAGTGCCGTGTTCTCGCTCTGCGAGCCCTCCGGCATCGGCCGGAGCCCGATGGCGCCGCCGGCCGCCGAGAAGTAGAGGGTGCCGTCTTCGCCCTTCCCCGTCTGCTTCAGGCCGAGGGAGTCCGCGTAAAAGTGGCCGGCGCGTTCACTGTCGGTCACCGGAAGCATGGTCGTGATGGTCGATTCGGTCAGCATGGCTCTCATGGTGCGCCGCGACACGCATCGGGCGTGACCTCGAGTTTTTCAACGGTCGGCGTTGAACGCGCGCAGTGTCCGCATCGCTTCGGCGAGTGCCGGGGCGTCCTCGCCGAGCGGGGTCAGCACGATCCGGCGCAGGATGTCCGCCGCCGCCGCGCGGGCCTTGTTCGCCACTTCCAGCCCGTGCTCGGTCAACGACGCGAACGTGACGCGGCGGTCGTCGGGGCTGGGGATCCGGCAGATCAGGTCGGCCGCCACCAGGCGGTCCGCCACCTTCGTGAACCCGCCGCTGGACAGCGCCGCCTCCGTGGCCAGCCGGGTCATCGGCATCCGGTGCTCGGGCGAGCGCACCAGCCGCAGCAGGATGTCGAACGACGCGGGCGCGAGCCCGAAGCGCTCGGCGATCTCGCCCATCAGCCTGTCCTGGGTGGCCAGGTAACCCTCGATGACCAGGCCCCACCAGGTGACGATCTCGTCGTCGTCGGTGTCCACAGCGGCGATTTTACCGCAACACCTCGCCGGATTACTTCTCTCGGGAAAGATGTCAGCCCGTTTGTACGAACCGTATATCGGCCGTCCCTACGATCGGCCGATGACTAACGAGGCACTACAGCGTGCTACGAAACTGCTGGACGCCGTCATCCTCGCCGACGGGCACAACGACCTGCCGTGGGAGCTGCGGCAGCACGGTGGCCCGAACCCGGTCGAGGCGGTCGCGTCCCTCGACCTGACCGTGCGGCAGCCCACGCTGCACACCGACTTCCCGAAGCTCGCCGACGGAAAGCTCGGCATGCAGTTCTGGTCGGTGTACGTGCCCTGCGAGTTCGAGGGCCACAGTGCCGTGACCGCCGTCCTGGAACAGGTGGAAGTCGTCCACCAGCTGGTCGAGCGCTACCCGGACCGGCTGCGGCTGGTCACCACCGCGGACGAGGCCGAAGCCGCGTTCGCCGACGGCCGGATCGCGTCGCTGCTCGGTGCCGAGGGCGGGCACAGCATCGCCGAATCGATCGGCGTGCTGCGGATCCTGCGCCGCCTCGGCGTCCGCTACATGACGCTGACGCACAACTTCAACACCACCTGGGCCGACGCGGGCACCGACGAGCCGGCCCACGGCGGCCTCACCGAGTTCGGCCGCGACATCGTGCGCGAGATGAACAAGATCGGGATGATGGTCGACCTCTCGCACGTCGCGCCGTCGACGATGCGGACGGCGATCGAGGTCAGCTCGGTGCCGGTGATCTTCAGCCACTCCTCCTGCATCGCGGTGAACGACCACCCCCGCAACATCCCGGACGACGTCCTGGCCATGCTGCCCGGCAACGGCGGCGTCGCGATGATCACCTTCGTGCCGGCGTTCGTCTCGCCGAAGGTCGCCGCCTGGAACGAGCGGCTCGAGACCGCGATGACCGACGCCGGCCTGGAGTACCGGAACCTGGCGCTGCGCGGGAAGTTCGTCCAGGAGTGGGACGGCCCGCCCCGGCCGCTCGCCACGGTCGAGGACGTCGTCGCGCACGTCGAGCACGCTCGCGAGGTCGCCGGCATCGACCACATCGGCCTCGGCGGCGACTACGACGGCGTCGGCGCCCTGCCGGAGGGGCTGGAGGACACGTCCAAGTACCCGGTGTTGTTCGCCGCGCTGCTCGAGCGCGGGTGGAGTGAGGACGACTGCGCGAAACTGGCCGGGAGGAACACGCTGCGCGTCCTGCGGGAGGTCGACGGCTTCGCCCGTTAGGGGGTTTGAGGCGGCGCTCCCCGCGCACCGGACGGACACTGGGCAGATGACGCACGCGCGCGGGGGCGCGGCCGACCGCCCCACCGGTCCCACCCACCACGACCTGCCCGAGAGCGGCGATCCCAGTGGCCCCGCGGTGCCCGAGGGCGCCCTGGAACCCGCCGAGCTGCGGGCGGGTGACGTCCGGCCCGGCGCCGAAGAGGTCACGCCGGTGCTCCCGGCACCCAGCAGGCCCGCCGCGACCAAGAGGGCGCGGCCGACGCGGATCAGCGGTACCTGGGTGGCGGTCATCGCCGGGCTGCTCGTCCTGGTCGTGCTGCTGATCTTCATCCTGCAGAACCTCGACCCGGCGACCGTGCGCTTCTTCGGCGCCGAAGGCAGCCTGCCGCTGGCCATCGCCATGCTGTTCTCGGCGATCGGCGGGGCGGTGCTGGTCGCGCTGATCGGCGGGGCCCGGATCCTGCAGCTGCGGAAGCAGGCGCGGCGCCGCTGAAAGCGGCACTTTCACGTGAAAGCTTCGCTCAGACGATGATCGAAGTCATCCCGAGGACCACCGCGCAAACGTTTTCGTCTCCGGTCGTCTTCACCCGCCCGAGGTCCGCCGCGTTGCGCGTGCACAGCCGCCAGAAGGTGTCCAGGTCCGTCGTCACGGTGGCCAGCGGCGTGCGTGACGGCGGTGCGCCGCGGTCCAGGACCCAGCCGTCGCGCTCGCGGCGTGCGTGCCACTTGCCCTGGCCGGTCACCGTGTAGCCGACCTGCTTGCCGACGCGGGCGTCGACGTCGCGCAGGGTGTGCGGCAGCGCGCGGACGAACGTGTCGGCGATCGGCTCGGCGTACTCGGCCTCCAGCGGCGTGTGCTCGAGGGCCTCGCGGATCTGGACGTGGTGGACCCAGAACTCCGAATACTCGCGGGCCGCGTCCAGCCAGCGCGGCGCGGGCTCGTCGCCGGCCCAGCTCACCGGCCCGCCGAGGACGTCGAGGTCCAGCTGGGCCCAGTACTCGGTCGTCTGGCCCATGAACTCGTACAGCATCGTCATCAGGACGTCGGTCGAGAGCCGGCGGCAGGCGACGACCCACTCCTCGTTGATCCGGTCGATGAACCGGGGGAACGCCTCACCCGGCCGGGGGGAATCCGCCGCGTGCCCGTCGCGGCCGCGGGACAGCCGGCCGACCTTGTCACCCAGCAGGTGGGCGGCGACGTCCTTGACCGTCCAGCCCGTGCACATCGTCGGCCGCGTCCAGTCCTCGTCGGTGAGCGCGCCGAGCAACGTCATCAGCGACTGTTCTTCTTTGGAGAAGTACGGGAGGACGTCGATCGGCGGGCCCCAGCGCGTCGGACTCATGGGTCCCATCCAACACGCACATCACACCTCCATTCGGCCTACCCGCAGGTAGCATCAGCGCGTAAGCAGAGGGGAGTCCGCGGGTGAACGCAGAGCGACCGAACGGCCGGGGTGCCGCCGACGACGTGGCCGACCTGGCCCGCCGCGCCGGTCAGCTGGCGGGCTGGGCCGCGCGCACCGGCTTCGCGCTCGGCCGCAAGCTCCCCGGCGTCGAGACCGCCGAACGCGGCGTCCGGCAGGTGGAACGCCAGCTGCTGACCGAGCTGCGCCGCCGGCTCGACGAGGTCGACGACCCGTACCACGCGGCGCTCACCGCGGCGTCGGCGATGAACCGCCCGGCGGTGCCCGGCAAGGTCGAAGCCACCGTCACGCTCGTGCCGGTGCGCGACAACCACGCCGAGCCGCTGCGCGCGGCGATGGCCGAGCTGCTCAACCACTCCATCGGCTTCGGCCGCGAGCGCGCCCGCGAGTACTTCTACGCGATCATCCTGCGCCAGCTGACGCCGGACGAGGCGCGGATCCTGTCGGCGCTGTCCGACGGCTCGCCGTTCCCCGCCGTCGACGTCGTCGAGCGGACCGGCCTCGGCGGCAACGGCCGGGTCGTGCTGCGCAACGCGTCCACGGTCGGCAAGGCGGCCGGGGTGTCGCTGCCGGACCAGGTGCCCGGCTACGTCACCCGGCTGATCGGGCTCGGCCTGGTCGACCTCGACGAAGAGGTGCCCTCGCTGGAGACGCAGTACGAGATCCTGCTGACCGACGAGACGGTGCGCGAGGCGGAGAAGCACGTCCGGCGCGCGAAGTTCGTCCGGCGCACGATCCACGTCTCGCGCCTCGGCGCGCAGTTCTGGCAGGCCTGCGACCCGAGCTTGGGTTAGGGGATGGGGGCCTTCCTCGGCGGTATCGCCGCCGACTTCGCCCGGCACTGGCCCCTCTACGTCTCGATCCCGGTCGTCGCGGCGCTGATCGGCTACGGCACCAAGCTGGTTGCGATCCGGATGATGTTCCAGCCGGTGGAGTTCATCGGCGTCAAGCCGTTCCTGGGCTGGCAGGGCATCGTCCCGAAGCGCGCGGCGCGGATGGCGAGCATCGCCTGCGACACGATGACCGAACAGCTGATCAAGCCGGCCGAGGTGGTGGCCCGCCTCGACGCGGCCCGCATCGCGAAGGAGATCGAAAAGCCGCTGCTGGCGGGCGTCGAGGACATCGTCCGCGAGGTGGCCGCGCACTACCAGCCGGGGCTGTGGGAGTCGCTCCCGGTGCGCGTGCAGCGGCTGGTGATCGAGCGCGTCCAGCACGAGTCGCCGCGGATGGTCGCGGCCGTGCTCGACCTCATCAAGTCCGATGTGGACAGTGTGTTCGACCTCAAGGGCATGGTGGTCACCAGCCTGGTCAAGGACAAGCGCCTGCTGAACCGCATCTTCCAGGAGGCGGGCGCGCAGGAGTTCAAGTTCATCGCCCGCTCCGGCCTGGTGTTCGGCGGCGCGATCGGCGTCGTGCAGATGGTGGCGTGGGTGCTGTTCAAGTTCCCGCCGATCATGCCGGTCTTCGGCCTGTTCACCGGCTGGTTCACGGACTGGCTGGCGCTGCGGATGATCTTCTACCCGCTCGAGCCGCGCAAGTACTTCGGCGTCACCTGGCAGGGCCTCTTCCTGAAGCGGCGGGCCGAGGTGGCGGAGGCGTACGGGTCGTTGATCGCGAAGGAGATCATCACCCCGCACAACGTCATCGAGGCGATCCTGCAGGGACCGCTGTCGGACCGGGTGCTGGCGCTGATCCAGCACCAGCTCGACCGGGAGCTGGGCAGCGTCGCGAAGCCGCTGCTGGTGTTCGCGGTGGGCAGCCGCAAGTACCAGGACATGAAGCTGGCGATTTCGTCCCAGATCATGTCGCGCCTGCCGGAGACGATGCGGTACATCGAGGACTACGCGACGGACGCGATGGACATCCGGAACGTGCTGGTGTCGAAGATGAAGCAGCTGTCGCCCCAGGAGTTCGAGCGGCTGCTGCGCCCGGCGTTCGAGCAGGACGAGTGGATCCTGATCGCCACGGGCGCGGTGCTCGGCTTCGCCGTCGGTGAGGCCCAGGTGCTGCTCCTGGAGCACCTGGCGCTCTGAGCGGCCGAGCGGGTGAACAAGTCCACCCGAACGGCCGTACCGGCGGACGTATCCCCGGCGTCGCCTTTCGCCTCTACTTTGCGTAAGGAAGACCGACTCGCCGGGAGCATCCGATGGCCGAGACCGCGGAACCGTGGCAGCAGGAAATCCGGCTCGCGATGACCATGGTGGGCGGCGCCAGCCTGGCCATCTGGATGGGCGGGGTCGCCACCGAGACGTCGCAGCTGCTACGGGAGTCGCGGGGTGACGCCGAACCCGGCTCGTACCGCAAGCTCCTCGACGTCCTGCGGGCGAGCGTCTCGATCGACGTCCTCACCGGGACCAGCGCCGGCGGGATCAACGCCGCCTGTCTCGGCCTGGCCGAGGCCTTCGGCTCGACGCCGCAGGTCCTCCGGGACACCTGGATCACCACCGGCTCGCTGGAGAACCTCATCCGGGACGCCCGCGACGACGGGCCGCGGTCGGTGCTCGACGGCGACCGGGTGCTGCTCGGCGGCCTCGAGAAGGCCCTGCGGGACATCGCCGGCGCGGGCACTTCGCCCGCCGAGGAGCCCGACATCACCGTGCTGCTCACCGGCACGATGATCGACGGCGAGACCACCCGGTTCGACGACGCGCTCGGGAACCTGGTGCGCGACACCGAACACCGGATGCTCTTCCGCTTCTGCGGTCCATTGTGGACGACTGGCGTGGAGGGGCCGCTCGCGCTGGCGGCCCGCTCCACCGCGTCCTTCCCCGGCGCGTTCGAGCTGTCCCGGATGCCGATCGGCACCGGGGGCACCGACCGGCTGCACCCCGACATGACGCCGTACACCGAGCTGACCCGGTCGCACTGGCTCACCGACGGCGGCGTGCTGCTGAACAAGCCGCTGCGGCCGGCGCTGCGCGAGATCTTCGAGCGCCCGTCGCACGCCGACGTCCGGCGGCTGCTGCTCTACGTCGTGCCGACCGGAGAACGCGAGGCCGACGCCGTCGGCTGCGACCCGGCGAACCCGCCGCTGCTGTCGAGCGCGATGGCCAAGGTCGTCAACACCGTGATGAGCCAGTCGATCAGCGCCGAGCTGGACGACCTGACCCGCCACAACGACGCCGTGCTCCGGGCGCGTGACACGCGGGTCTCGCTGGCCGCGCTGGGGCTGCGCGGCGGGCCGGAATGCCTGGTCGACGCCCGGATCGCCGCCGCCTACCTCGAGCGGCGGACCGCCGAGGACGCCGCCGAGCTGGTCCGGGTCGCCGCCCGCCGGTACGCACTGTCCGAAGCGGACACGCCGGACCGGGAGTGGGCGTCGGGGATGTCGCGGCAGCTGCGCGCGATCGCCGTGACCGGCCTGAGCAGCGGCGTCCCGGCCGGTCCGCCGCCCGCCGGCCTGACGGTCCCGGACCTGGTCGGCTACCGCACGACCGCGCTCGACGACGCCGTCGCGACCGGCCTGCAGCTGATCAACGCCGGGTTCCGGCTCCGGCCGGACGCCACCCGCGCGAAGGAGCTCAACGACGCGCGGGCCCAGCTGCACGCGGCCCGCCGGACCGCCGGTCGCGGCGTGCGGCTGGCGCAGTGGGTGGCCGCGCACGCCGGCCCCGGCGCGAGCAGCACCCTCGAGGTGTGGATCCGCGAGCTCGCCGAGGAGTGGGCGGGCCTGGGCCGCTCGGCCGCGGTCGCCGAGGCGTGGCCGAAGGTCGTCGCGGGCCTGCGGGCGGCCGCGCCGACCTTGCGGGCCCTCGCCGGCACCGCCCCGGAGAAGGCCGGCACCGTCACGACCCTGCTCGACTGGCTGGCCCTCGGCCCGGAGGGCGCGGGCGGCGACGAAGTCGTCCAGGCCCGGCTGGTGACGCTGCACGTGGCGACGCGCGGACTGCTCGCGCAGGCGCCGTCGGTCGACCAGCGCGTCGACCTCGTGCAGGTCAGCGCCGATTCGCGGACGTTGCTGGACATGACGCGGCGCCGGTCGTGGGACAAGCTGACCGGGATGCAGGCGAGCTACTTCGGCGCCTTCTACAAGGCGTCGTGGCGGGCCAGCGACTGGATGTGGGGCCGCGTCGACGGCGCGGGCTGGCTGATCCAGTGCCTGCTCGACCCGGTCCGCCTCGAGACGCTGCGGGACATCGTCGGACCCGAGCAGTTCCGCGACGAGCTCGTCGCGGCGTTCGGGCACTGGCGCACGCCGGACGAGCAGGACCGGTGCACCCCCGCCGAGGCGGCCGCGCTGCGCGACCAGCTGACGGCCGAGCTGGGGTTCCTCGGCCTGGACGCCGACCTCCGGCCGGTCGAGGTCCGGCCCGGCCGGCCGGTCAGCATGCCGGTGACGGCCATGGTGCTGGCCCGCACGCGGCAGGCCGAGATCGCCGCGGAGGAACTGCCGGTCGTCACGCTCACTTCGCGGTCCGACGCCGACGACCGCCGCGACATCGAGGACGCGCTGAAGAAGGACCTGCCCCCGGCCGACGTCGGGACCGCGCAGGCCCGGTTCCAGAGCTGCCGCGTCTCGGCGGAGAAGCTCGGCGGCGAGCAGGGCACCGCGCGGCTGACCAGGACGCTCGTCGCGCTCGGCGCGGCCACGGTCAACGCCGGGACCATCGCGTTCCGGCTGCCCGGCGGCTGGCCGCAGACGGTCGCGGGCATGCTGCGGACCGTCGCCAGGAGCACGGCCAAGGTCTCGCAGGGCGCGTCCCGGCTCGGCACGGCGGGCTCGCTCGCGGCCGGCGTGCTGGCGCTGCTGGCCGGGCTGGTGCTCGGCGGCAACGGCGGCGCGGTGCTGCAGTGGGTCGGCCTCCCGGTGCTCGCGGGCGCGGTCGTCTACCTGGCCACGGCCCTGCTCACGACGGGTCGCACCGCGCGGAAGCTGTTCGCCGTGCTCGGCGTGGTCGTCGTCGCGGCCCTGCTGTCGGCGGCGTTCCTGCCTCCGCTGGCCCAGCCGTTCTTCGGCTGGCTCGGCAGCGTCGTGGCGGGCTGGCGGCGCGGTGAAGGCGCGGTCTGGTGGCTGGTCGTCGCCGGGCTGCTCATCCTGCCCGCGGTGGTGATGCCGGTGAGCGGGGCCTGGCGCCGGCTCCGGCACCGCCGGGGCGCCTGATCCGGCCTGTCGCCTTGCGATCACGGGCGCGAAGGTTCATGGTGCGGGTAGGTCACGGGCCGTGGGCCCGCGCCCCGGGCGCCCGTGTGCCCAGGCGCCGTCCACCTCAAACATGTTTGTGCGACTGCTCACCGGGTACATCGCGTCCCCGCAGGTCAGCGTAGGGGCCGTGAGCTGCATCGCTGGCAGGCGGAAAATTCTCTGTTACGTTTCCTGAGTATGTCCGTAACGCACTTGATCGAATCCCCGACCAAGGCCGACGGCGCGCAGTTGTGGCGAATCGCGCGCGATTCCGCCAAGCTGGATCTCAACTCGCCGTACGCATACATGCTGTGGTGCCGCGATTTCGCCGGGTCTTCGGTGGTCGCGCGTGAAGACGGCGAGGCGGTCGGTTTCGTCATCGCCTACCGCAGGCCGGACGCGCCGGACTCGGCGCTCGTCTGGCAGGTTGCGGTCGATGGCTCGCAGCGGGGAAAGGGCCTGGCCGGGGCCCTGCTCGACGCGCTGTACACGCGCCTGGTCGGCGAGGGGGTGCGTTACCTCGAGACCACGATCACCCCGGACAACGAGGCGTCCATCCGGCTGTTCACTTCGTTCGCGAAGCGGTGGAACGCCGCCATGGAAACCAGTGTGCTGTTCGGCGGGGAGGATTTCCCCGAGGCCGGGCACCTGCCGGAAGAGCTTTACCGCATCGGTCCGCTGACGGCGCCGACGAATCCGGGCGTTTAGGAGAGAAAGAAACACATGAGCATCTTCGAAGAGCTCGAATCCGAAGTACGCAGCTACAGCCGCGGCTGGCCGGTCGTGTTCGACCGCGCGCAGGGCAGCCACCTCTACGACGAAAGCGGAAAGCCCTACCTGGACTTCTTCGCCGGGGCCGGCGCGCTGAACTACGGGCACAACAACCCGCGGTTGAAGCAGGCGCTGGTCGACTACATCCAGCGCGACGGCGTCACCCACGCCCTGGACATGTTCACCGTGGCCAAGCGCGACTTCCTGCAGACCTTCCGCGACAAGGTCCTCGACCCGCGCGGGCTCGGCTACAAGGTCGTGTTCCCCGGGCCGGGCGGCGCGAACGCCGTCGAGGCCGCGCTGAAGCTGGCGCGCAAGGTGACCGGCCGCGAGTCGGTCATCAACTTCACCAACGCCTTCCACGGCATGACGCTGGGCGCGCTGTCGGTCACCGGCAACTCGATGAAGCGCGGCGGCGCCGGCGTCCCGCTGGTGCACGCCACCCCGATGCCGTACGACAAGTACTTCGACGGCGCGATGCCGGACTTCCTCTACTTCGAGAAGCTCCTGCAGGACTCCGGCAGCGGGCTCAACGAGCCGGCCGCGGTGATCGTCGAGGGCGTGCAGGGCGAGGGCGGCATCAACGCCGCGCGCCTGGAGTGGCTGAAGGGCCTCGACGACCTCTGCAAGCGCCACAACATCCTGCTGATCCTGGACGACGTCCAGATGGGCTGCGGCCGCACCGGCCCGTTCTTCTCCTTCGAGGACGCCGGGATCACGCCGGACATCGTCTGCCTGTCGAAGTCCATCAGCGGCTACGGCATCCCGATGGCGCTGACGCTCATCAAGCCGGAGCTCGACGTCTGGGAGCCGGGCGAGCACAACGGCACGTTCCGCGGGATCAGCCCGGCGTTCGTCACCGCCAAGGAAGCGATCGACGCCTACTGGAGCGACGACGAGCTCGAGAAGTCGACCAAGGCGAAGGGCGAGCGGATCGCGAGCGCGTTCAGCGGCATCGTCGAGGCCTACCCGGAAGCGAACCTGCTCGCCAAGGGCCGCGGGCTGGCGCGCGGCATCGAGTTCCAGAACGGCGACCTCGCCGGCCGCGTCTGCGCGGAAGCGTTCGCCCGCGGCCTCCTGATGGAGACCTCCGGCCCCGACGGCGAAGTCATGAAGCTGCTGCCGCCGCTCACGCTGACCGACGACGAGCTGACCCAGGGCTTGTCGATCATCGACGAGTCGATCAAGGCCGTCCTGACCAAGTAAGGAGTTCGCCCGTGCTCGTCCGCACGCTCGACGAGATCACCGACACCGACGCCGACATCAAGACCGAGAACTGGCGCAGCAAGCGGATCATCCTCGCCAAGGAGGGCGTCGGCTTCTCGGTGCACGAGACCACGCTCTACGCGGGGACGGTCAACGACTTCTGGTACGCCAACCACATCGAGGCGGTGTTCATCACCTCCGGTGAGGGCGAGATCGAGGACCTGGCCACCGGCAAGGTGTACGAGCTCAAGCCCGGCACGCTCTATCTGCTCAACGACCACGACAAGCACCAGGTCCGGCCGCGGACCGAGATCAAGTGCGTGTGCGTGTTCAACCCGCCGGTGACCGGCCGCGAGGTGCACGACGAGAACGGCGTGTACCCGCTCGTCACCGAGGAATCGTAAGGCGAGGAAACAGGAGGCGAAGCCCGTGACGCTGACGGACACCCGGGTCGACGACGGTTACCCGACCCGGATCACCGGTACGCCGGCCCACCTGCCGCGCGTGCACCCCACGGTGTGGGGCACCGAAGCCGACGGTCCGATCGACGCCGCCACGCTGGCGAACCACGAGACCAAGGGTTACACCGTGGTCGAGGACATGCTCTCCGTCGGGGAGGTCCAGACGTACTGGCAGGAGCTGGTGCGGCTGTCCTCCGACGAGGAGCTGGCCCGGGACGAGCGCGTGATCACCGAGGCGAAGACCGGTGAGGTCCGGTCGATCTTCGACGTCCACGAGATTTCGGGCCTGATCGCCGAGCTGGTGCGCGACCCGCGCGTGCTGGACCGGGCGCGGCAGCTGCTCGGCTCCGAGGTGTACGTCCACCAGAGCCGGGTCAACTACATGCCCGGCTTCAAGGGCACCGGGTTCTACTGGCACTCGGACTTCGAAACCTGGCACGCGGAGGACGGCATGCCGTCGCCGCGGGCGGTCAGCTGCTCCATCGCGCTGACCGACAACTACCCGTTCAACGGCGGCCTGATGATCATGCCGGGCTCGCACCGGACGTTCGTCCAGTGCGCCGGCGAGACGCCGGACGACAACTACAAGAGCTCGCTCAAGGCCCAGCGGGTCGGCGTGCCGAGCGAGGACGACATCACGAAGATGGCGGCCGAGCACGGCATCGACCAGTTCACCGGCCAGGCGGGCTCGGCGCTGTGGTTCGACTCCAACATCATGCACGGCTCCGGGAACAACATCACGCCGTACCCGCGCTCGAACATCTTCCTGGTGTTCAACAGCGTGGAGAACGCCCTGCAGGAGCCGTTCGCGGCCGGTGCGCCGCGGCCGGCCTTCATCGCGGGCCGGGACTCGACGCCGATCACGCGCTGAGCCGAGTTCACCCTGACCCGCCGGTGACCGGTCCGGTGCGCCCTGTTACCGTGTCGCCACCGCGTGGGTGTGTGGCCCGCGCACCACGTCTTCGCGGACAGCCGGCGGCGGGTACTTCGCTCGGGGTGAGCTCACCCGCCTGGCCGCCCTCGGTGGCGGAAGTTCTGCCAGTGACCCCGCACCACCGGATCGGGACCGGTGGTGCGGGGTCCTGTCATGTCCGGCCCCTCCCGACGTCATGAACGACTCTTTCCTGACAGCGGACGCGGTGAACGACTCGTTCATGACTTCGCAGGCCGGCCACACCCCGGCTGCGGAATTCGGAGCGTCACCAAATGTCCTGGTCCCGGCCCGGTGGGGCGGTATTCGCCGCTCGGCGACCACGGTAGGTTGATTTTTCCGGCGAGGGCGACGCCGGGGGACACCGTGGACCCGGGGAGGTGGGCGCGAGCATGGCCCAGACCCGGCTCCAGCTGCTCGGGCCCGTCCAGCTCTTCCACGGCGACGAGCCGGTCCCGATCGGCGGCCCCGGGGTCCGCGGCCTGCTCGCGCTGCTGGCGCTGCGGCCCGGCAAGGTCGTCGGGCTCGACGAGATCATCGACGCCCTGTGGGGCCACGACCCGCCGGCGACCGCCCGCACCATCGTCCACGGCAACGTCTCGCACCTGCGCCGGGTCCTGCGCGACCTCGACGGCCCGCGCATCCTCACCACCCCGCCGGGCTACCGGCTGGACATCGAGCCCGACCGGATCGACGTCCACCGGGCGCGCACGCTGCTGGACCGCGCGTCGGTGGCCACCCCGGAGGTCGCCGCCGCGCTGCTGGCCGAGGCGCTCGCGCTCTGGCAGGGCCCCGCGCTCGGCGGGGTGCCCGACTCACTGCGGGCCCCCGAGCTGGAGGACCTCCGCCTCGCCGTGCACGGCGCGCGCGTCGACGCCGACCTCGACCTCGGCCGGCACGCGGAACTGATCGTCGAGCTCAGCCCGATCGTCCGAGCCGACCCCCTGGCCGAGCGGACCGCGGGACAGCTGATGCGGGCGCTGTACCGCGCCGGCCGCCGCGGGGACGCGCTCGAGCTGTACCGGACCGTCTCCCGCGCGACGCTGCGCACCCTCGGCGTCGAGCCCGGCGCCGAACTCCGCTGGCTGCACGAGCGCGTCCTCAACGACGACCTCCCCGCGCGGGACGCCGTCGCCCCGGCTGTCGGCACGGAGTCCCCGAAAGCGATTTCGCAGCTGCCCGCGGCCGTGCCGAGCCTGGCCGGGCGCGCCGACGAGCTGGCCTGGCTCGACGGCCTGGTGACCCGGGCCGAAGCAGGGCAGACCACGATCGCCGTGGTCACCGGCACCGCCGGGGTCGGCAAGAGCTCGCTCGTCGTGTGGTGGGCGCACCGGGCCGCGCCGCGGTTCCCGGACGGCGTGCTGTTCGCGTCGCTGCGGGGCTTCGACCCGCACCACCCGCCGCTGGAACCCGCCGAGCTGCTCACCCAGTTCCTGCTCGGCCTCGGCGTCGAAACCGCGAAGATCCCGGAGCTGCTGCACGAGCGCGTCGCGCTGTACCGGTCGCTGATCGCCGGACGGCGGATGCTGGTGCTGCTCGACGACGCCCGCACCGCCGAGCAGGTGCGTCCGCTCCTGCCGCCGAGCGCGCGGACGATGACGGTGGTGACCAGCCGTTCGCGCCTCGACGGGCTGGCCGTGTCGAACGCGGCCAAGCAGCGCGTGCTCGGCACGCTCGCGCCCGACGACGCCGTGGCGCTCATCGAGGAGCTCGCCGGCCCGGCGAGCCTCAACCACGCCCTCGCGCGGCTCTGCGGCTACCTCCCGCTGGCCCTGCGGATCGCGGGCGCGCGGCTCTCGGCGGGCGCCCAGCGGACCGCGGAGGAGCTCGTCGACGAACTCGGCAACGAACGCACCCGGCTCGCGGGCCTGCAGGTCGACGGCGCCGACGACAGCGTCCGCGCGGCGTTCGACGTCTCCTTCCGCGGGCTGCCCGGCGAAGTCGCCGAGACGTTCCTGCAGCTGGGCGCGGTGCCCGGGGTGATGGCAGGCCCGCACCTGATGGCCGCCGTCGCGCGGATCCCGGTGGCCGAGGCCCGGCGGCGGCTGCGCGCACTGGCCGCGCACAACCTCATCGCCGAGACCGAGCGCGACGTGTTCGTGCCGCACGACCTCGTCGCGCTGTACCTGCAGGAGCTGGCGGAACAGGAGCTCGGCGACAAGGACCGCGACGAAGTGCTCGGCTGGACGGTCCGCTACTACCAGGCGGCGGCCGACCGGGCGCGGCGCCGGCTGGGCCGGCTCGCCGACCCGCTCGACTTCTCCGGCGTCCTGGCCGACGACGCGATGCCGCCGCTTCCCGGCTCGGCCGAGGCGCACGACTGGTTCGCGGCGGAGTGGCCGAACCTCCTCGCGGTGCTCGATGCCGCGTACGCGGCGAGGCGCCACGACGACGTCTGGCGGCTGGCCCGGCTGGCGCACACCTACCGCGTCGCGTGCCCGCTGCTGGACGAGTGGACGCGGATGGCCGACCTCGGCGTCGCCGCCGCGGAAGCCGCGGGCGACGTCGCGGGGCAGTGCTGGCTGCGGCTCGCCCGGTGCGAGATCGCGCTCACGTTCGAGCTGCCGGGGTTCGGGCTCGCCGACGCCCAACGGGCGGCGGAGCTGTCCGCCACCTCCACCGACGAGCGGCTGCGCACGTCGGTGGACCTGCACCTCGGCCGCGCGCTGAGCCGGCTCGGCGAGCACGAAGCCGCCATCGAGCGGCTGGCCGAGGCCATCGTGAACGCTCCCGACGCCACCCTGCGCGGCCAGGCGCTGAGCAGCTGCGCGCAGGCGGAGAAGCGGGCGGGCCGGCTGCCCGACGCGATCGCCCACCAGCGCGCCGGCCTGCGGATCGACCGTGAACTGGGCGATGACGACCAGGTCGTCGTCTCGCTCGACAAGCTGGCCGAGCTCAGCCTGCGGGCGGGGGACCTCGAGGCCGCCGAGCGGTACGTCTGGGAAGCGATCGACCTGGCGATCAGCCGCGAGTTCCTCGTGCGGGAAGGGACGCTGCGGCTGACCCTGGGCCGGGTGCTGCGGGCCCGGGGCGACATCGACGGCGCGCGCGAACAACTGGCGTTGTCGGTGCGCATTTACGAGCGCGTGCACCCGAAGCTCGTCGGCGAGGTGCGGACCGAGCTGGCCGAACTGCAGTAAAGGCTTTCCGGCGCTTTCGCGGATCGAGGGAATTTAGTTGCGAATGGGTCACGACCCCGCCCGGGTGCTGAATCCTTAGTGGATTCTTAGTGGGCGCGGGCGGTGTCCGCGTAGGTTCGGCGGTGCCGGCAGAGCCCTAGGGGAGGGGCAGGCGGAGACGCCGGTGCTCAGACCCCGCGCGGGAAACCGCCGCGGGGCACGGAGCCGCCAGGAGCGGCTCGTGGCGGCCCGGCCGGCCGACGTGGGGGTAGGCCGGCCGGTCGCCAGGCGCGCTTCCGGGCCTGCTCGGCGCCCTTCTCAGCCGACGTTCGCCGTGCAGAGCGCGATCGTCGCCCCGCTGTTTTCCGCGACCTTCTTGCCGTCGACCAGAATGGCGCAGCTGATTTCGTTGCTGACCGTCGCATTGCGGGTGTCCGCGGTGAGCGTCAGCAGGTAGGAGCCATTGTTGTAGGACGCCTGTCCCTGCCAGGCGTCGGTGCTGGCCGGCGCGTTTTCGGTGCGCTGGTCGTTGAGGCTGCCGTAGCGCACGGTCGCGCCACCGGCGGAGGTGACCTGGAAGGTCACGGCGTGCTTGTCGGCACCCACGGCGGGCATGTGGAGCCCGGCCTCGCCGCCGCCGAAGAAGGTCGAGTAGAGCAGCATGCCGGCCGTGGTGAGCAGCGCGGCGATCGTGACGACGGTGGCGGTGATCGCCACCGGCCGGTCGCCCACGGTGCCCTTCTTGGCCTGGACCAGCCCGGTGACCGCGAGGACCAGCCCGATCCCGCCCAGCGGCCACGCGACGAACTCGATGTCCGGCACGAACGTGACGACCAGCGCGGCCACGCCGAGCAGCAGGCCGACGATCGCCAGGATGTTCCGTGCGGGCTTCGCATTGGCTTGACGACGCTCCGTGGCCGTCACCGGCGGCGCGGGTCTGCCGTGGCGCGCGGTGGCCGGCGGGTACTGCGGGTCGGTCATCATGCGAACCCCTTCGGGTGGGAGTGCGACGACGTTAACCCATAAGTGTGGCCCAGAACGAAATTGTTACATTCTGGAAAAAGTCATTGTCCCACCATTTGGCGTCGGGTGTCGATATTTCCTGACATCGCGGGCATGGCGTGGCCCGATGATCAATGGGAAGAATGTCGGAGTTCCCACTGTTCCACGGGATCTTTTGCGACCTCGCAGCGGGTATCGTAAATATCGTACGGTCGTCCGGGAACCACCGGCAGGCCTACGACGACAGTTGGGTACGGCGTTCAAGACGAAAGTCGCATACCGGACTTCTCAGTCGAAAAGGCTCACTTCAGGCGTGATTTCGAGGAGTTCGAACACGGGCCGGCCACGGCGGCCGTCGATCGTCGTCGTGCGCACGACGCGCAGGCGGGCGGTGACCGGCCGGTCGAGGTTCTCCTTGATCTGGTCGAGCAGGTCCGGCGCCACCGCGCCCTGGATCGTGCCGCCCGACTCGCGGTCGAGGTAGAAGATCCGCCGCCGGGTGCGGACGCCGTCGAGCCGCCCGCGGACCGTCTCGTAGCCGACCTCTTCGCGGGACTCCCGGAGGCTGCCCTGCAGGATCCGCGCCTGCTCGGTGGTCATGCTGCGGGTGACCTGCTCGCCCGCGGTGGGGGTCAGCGCCATCCCGATGCCGGCGTTCTTCGCGACGGCGTTGACGATGTCGCTCACCGCGTTGCGGACGGTGTCGCGCTGGAGCAGCACGGCGTCGAGCGCGCCGTCGTCCGAGCCGTTCGCCGGCAGGAAGTCGCAGAGCTCTTTCACCGCGCGCTCGGACAGCGTCTCGATGCCGTCGATGATCAGGGCGTCGTCGGAGACATCGAGTTCCGGGAAGCCGAAGAAGATCGCGTTGCCCGCCTGGCCGCGCTGGATCAGCGGCGCCTTGTCCCGGTCGGTCTGCTGGACCTGGGTGACCTCGCCGGACGGGTTGCGGATGATGTGCCCGATCTTCGCCGTCGCGTCCTGCAGGGCGCGGCTGATGTCGGAGAAGGTGTAGGCGTCGATGGTCTGCTCGCCGATCACCGAGACGTGCAGCAGCGGGGAGCGGGACGTCCGCTCGAACTTGGCGTTGGCCGCCATCGCCGAGGCGCGGGCCAGGTCGTCGAGCCACGTGCCGCCGGGGATTTCGTCGGCGATGCGCCGGAACTCGTTCCTCACCAGATCATCTCCGGGTAGCCCCTGCCGCCTTCGGCCCAGACCTCGGCCCACACGTCTTCGTCGCCGGGGCGGCAGAGGAAGCCGTCCAGCATGCCGCCGACCGGCTGCACCTGGTCGAGGTACATCGCCGGCTGCCCGACGATCACGCCGCGCAGCGTGAGCAGGCCGTACAGCGCGGACCGGCCGGCGTCGTCGAGCCGCTTGAGCGCGCCCCACTCGTCCGGGATGAGGACGACGTCGAGGCTCCGCGGCGGGTGGGCGGTCCGGGTGATCAGCTCGCCGCCGATCCAGGCGCGGCCGGACGGGATGATCCGCCGGGCGACGCCGAGGTAGCTGTTGAGCGCGCTGAACAGGATTTCGCGGTCGTTCTGGTGCGGGGCGTCGAACACCAGGCGTTCGTAGACGTCGGCGAGGTCACCCGCGTGCCGGCCCGGCGGCAGGACCTGCTGCGACGTCCAATGGGGGAGCGCCACTCCACCCCCTCCTCAGGCCTCGCTCACAGTGCGTAGCCGAACTTACCAGGATGGGTGTCAGCTGCCGCGTCCAGGCTGCTGCGGCCACTGCGGGGTGGCCTCTTCGGACTCCGGCCAGGCGGGCTCTTCCTCGGCGGGCCAGTCTTCGGCCTGCGTTCCCCGCTGCGGCGGCAGCGGCAGGTGCCCTTCGCGGTGGCCGACGGGCTCGGCTTCTTCGTCGTCCTGGACGTCGGCGCGCCGGTCGGGAGCGTGCTGGGCCCAGGCGGCGGGGATGAACTGCGTCTGCTCGGCCGAGAGCGGTGGCGGCGGCTCGTACTCTTCTTCGGGTTCGGCTTCCGGCACTGGTGCCGCCCGGGGCCGCGGGGCGGTGCGCAGCACGAGCCACGAGGTCAGCGCGCCCAGGGCGAAGGCGACGATCAGCCACAGCCAGATCTGCCCGAACAGCCAGAACATCAGCTCATCACCCCTCAAACGACCGTGATCTCGACACGCCGGTCTTCTTCGCCGCCGGTGGCGGGCCGGGTGTCGCCCAGCCCCCGGTAGGTCACGCGGTTCGCCGTCAGCCCGTTGGCGGTGAGGATCCGCGCGACGGCCCGCGCGCGGTCACGGGAGAGCTTCAGTGCGGCACTTTCCCCGCCGGGCCCCCGGGCGACGTGCCCGGTGACGCGGTACCGGAAGCCGGCGGGCGCCTTGGCGAGGGCGATCGCGATGCTGCGCGCGGCCTGTTCGCCGTCGGGGGTGAGCTTCGCCGTGTCGGGCTCGAAGGCGATGGGCGCCTCGGTGAGCATTCGGTCGATCTCGGCCTGCACACCGGCCTTGTCGGTGGGTGGCGGAGCGGTGGTGCTGGTGGTCGGCGGCGGGCTCGTGGTCGGCGTGGTCGGCGTCGGGGGTGCGGCGGTGGTGCTCGGCGCCACGGGGATGACATCGCCGTTGACCTCGGCGGCCCGGACGCCGTCGACGTTCTGCACGATTTCGAGGGCTTTGAGCGCCTGCCCGGGCGGGAACCCGCTGAGGGTGGCGTCCCGCCCGTCGAAGCGGACGTCCCCGGTGGGCAGCCCGGCTTGGAACAGCGCGGCCTGGGCCCGAGCGGTCAGGTCCCGCTCCATGCTGCCGGACCGAGTCCAGGTGACGACCCCCGCGAGCAGCGCTGTGACCAGCACCGCAACCGGGACCACGAGGATCCAGCGCCGACGCATAAGGGGACTGTAAGCCGGGTGCCGCAGGTTGGCGAGCTGAATCCGGGTGGTCATCCACAAGTTGTCCCCAGGTAAGTCGACATGTGGACAACTTGGGGGATCGTGATCGGTTGGGCACTTTCCGTCGGAGGTGGGCGGTAGGGTGGAGACGGGTGGTTCCCCCAGGGAGGGT